>NZ_DGLI01000025.1 GCF_002387895.1 Clostridium sp. UBA4548 | reverse complement strand
AACTTTAACTTGACTCAAACAATTAAAACCTTAGGTTTGCAACTTCCATGTTTTTACTTTATAATTATATGTAAAGAAATACATATCACTCCCTCATATCCCACTAGATTACTTCTTGCTTCAAATTCTTAGGTAGCCTATCCACCAAAGATTTTCAACGCTTTCACCTATAAAATAAAAAAGACCATGAAGAAAGTTTAAATTAAACTATTTCTTCTATGACCTACTGCTCACCTTATAAATGAAATTTAATAACAACTGAACAAGTTTGTTTTCCTAAGGACTTTGAAATCAAATCCCCCCATCTTTAACTTTTTCCTTTGGATTATCCTCTTCATACTTAATACTAACATCTAATAATTTGCAAATTCCTATAAATATAACTTCAACCATAGCTTCTGGATTATAGCCTTTTATATCAATTTCATTATCACAAAAGCACATTCAAACAGTATTGCAGACATTTTAGTTTTATTAAGCGCATATAAATTCTCTCTATATTTCACCCCAACATTTCTAAATCCAAGTTCCACAATTCTGGAAGAATAGCCCATGCAAAGTTTTCTCCCCTTTCCTCAAGATAGCAAAGAATCTCAGTATCATCTCCCCCTGTGCATGTATTATGATGAATAGATATGAAATTGTAAACCTCCTCAGTAAAGAAATATTCCACTAGAAAATAAATTTCATATAGAAAGGAGAATAAAAATGAACTTTTCAAAAATCGAGAGCCTAGTGCTACTTTCAAAAACTGGTAATGAAAAAGCTAAAGAAGAGCTAGTGGAAGACTTTAAACCCTTTATTTTAAACCTATGTAAAAAATCTTATGTAAATGGCTTTGAGTTTGAGGATCTTAAGAACGAATGCTACCAAACCCTGTTTAAATGTGTAAGAGTTTATGATCTGAGCAAGCATAGATTTGTAGCCTATGCCACCAATGCAATAAAAAACTCCATAAATAACTTAATTAGAATTTCCAAAAGAAGAGACAATAGAGAAGGTCCTAAAACCTTGATTTTAGATAATAATCTAGACCATGTTTTATCTTATGATATGGACTTTGTTGAAAATGAAATCTATAAAGCTTCTCTTAATAAAACATTAAAAGCGGTACTGAAAAATCTAACTAGAGATGAACTGGAACTTATAAAGTTTGTTTATTTTGAAAAGCATTCTTTAAAACAATATTCTCACCGTAAGGGTATTTCTTATATAACAGCAATTACTAGAAGGAATAATATGCTTAAGAAGCTGAAAAATGGTCTTTTAAAGGAAGATTATATTATATAGTAAATTGCCATTTTAAATGGGAAAGTTGTAAGCTTGTAGATATTTTCTAACAGTATAGACTGTAGAAAAAGCATGTTAACTCTATGGAAATGATATGCTCCCTTTATAGTAAACTGTTAAAATAATAAAACTATTTCTATAAATGGGCTTGAAAAAGAATGTCTTTTGTTTTTTAAGCCCATTTATACTAAACTTCTCTTTTTCCCTCCTGATTTAGTTTATAATAAATTCTCTTTGAATTACAAATTGAAGTTTTAGCTTGATTTTACTAACTCAAATACTTTTTCTTTTCTTAAGAATGCTATTAGTACAAATGTAAAATATATAAATATTCCCAGTAGTATAGTCAATATGCCACCAGCTAAGGCACAATGAATTATAATTGGAATTAATATTGAATCCGTGATATGCCTTAATAATCCTAGGAAGATAGCTAAAATAAAAGTGCTCACCATTATACCAAGGTCATATTGAGTATGCATCATGGCAAATAATAAACTTGATAAAACTATAGCCCAGTTCCAAGGTGTATTTTTATGTTTAAATAACTTTAAACATAAAGTATAAACAAACCCTCTATAGAATACTTCTTCTCCTACCCTTGCAAAAGAAATTAATATTGCCCAGTAAAATGTGTTTATTGATATGTCATAGTTTGCCTTTGGTAAAATAAATATTAAAAATATGGGCAAAGATATTAGCAATGCTTTTGTGATCTTAAAACCGAATTCACTTATTTCATATTTAGCTTTCATCACAGATATTGGAATTGGTATATATAAAAGCAGCCATAAAATAATAGCTATAAGTAACATTTTGTAATTGCTTGGATCAAATTCTACAAAGCCATTAAGATATATTGATATTATAGAAATAAAAATAATATATAATATTGAGAATACATAAAACACCTTTGGTTTAACAAGTTCCATATTGATACCCCTCTCCCCTTTTGTTTTACCCTTTTGCGGATTATTTCATATGGAAATTTCACATTTATAGCTTCAACCACAAAGCGGGACGTACACCGCCTGTACATTTGCCATCGCTGATGTTGCCTTTCAATATATTGTTGCCTTGGATACCTATATTACCGTCAGTCCCGAAGATGTACACGGCTTTTAAATTAACGCGACCCGGCGACCGAAGCCACCACCACCAACTCCCTTCTTTACCCAGAAGTCTTGCTATTCGCTTACTGTTGTTTTCATCTTTTCTTTCAAACCAATATCTTTGATTTTTCCCTGGGTTTTGCAGTTTTGCACTGCTATCACCGAAATATTTGCACACTTCCTCAAGGCTTAATAAAAATACGTTATCTTGCGTATCTGCTCCGCCCTTTGAACCATACCACTGATTATCAAGATTTTTATTTATTACAGGATTTATTCTTGATTTATCAGTTTCGTTAAATTTGTCGTAAAATTCACCATTAAGATATTTTCTTAAGGCGCAGTCAGCCCATGTTATATCTTTATAGGCATCATGGTAAGGGCGTTGATCTATAATATCTTCGGTTATAATCAAAGCCTTATTGTTTTGAATGTCAAGGACGCGCCAATTATAACCGCCGAATGGCAATAATGAGTCGATTTTAATACCTTCCATTTAACCACTTCTTTCTTTGTAATAGGTAATCTGCCTGACTGGAAATTGAAAAGATAAAGCTAAAAATAATACTTTACTTTACAAATTGGAATTTATCCTTTTTTATAACATCTATAATTCTCGTGCATAAAGGATGCCTTTTTTTATTGCTTCTGCTAATCCCTTTGGATTTTCCCAAGCCATAGAATGTCCTGCTGATTTGACAATTTCAATATTTATTCTTTGTCTTTCCAACTCAATTTTATCGTCATCTGGTAAAGATTTTTCACCAAAAATAAAAGTCCTTTTACATTGTAATGAATATAATATGTCACGCCACGATGGGTCACCGCCAGCAACTGCAGACTTTGAAATTCTGCTAATTGCTATTGAAGAACAAACTGATAATGTAGCTGACCACATAGAATTTTCAATTGAATTCGAATTAACAGTTTCATCAAATACCCCACTTACGAAATCTTCTTCATCACAAGTTCCAAATTCATAACTACATGAGCCTACACTGCTTTTATCTAAATTAGCTTCACTAAGAATTATTGTTTCAACCTGCTCTCTGCATTTATCTGCAAGTTCAAGTGCAATAGGCCCGCCTAAACTATGCGCAAAAATAATAAACTTATGAAGTTTTTGCTCTTGTATAAAACTATACAGATAGTCTGCATGTTCTTTTATGGTATATAAGTAATTATCAGGTTTATCACTAAAGCCACTGCCAAGTAAATCTATTAATATTCGTCTGTGTTCAATTAACTCAGTTTGTGCTGCGACTTCAGGATAATCAAAAGATCCAGCGCAGCCTAAACCATGAATAAATAATATTGGGGTATCTTTACCTGGAAAATCATGATACCTGATTTTATTATCTACTATAAACTCTTTCATAATAACCTCCTTGTTAAATATAAATACTTTAATCTTCTTCTAAGTAAATTACTATTGATCTTTAACTATATTATTTTTTTGTTGCTCTCTTAGGTTAGGAGATCAAGTCTTAAAGCTTATATCAGAAAGCTTTAAGACGCTTTATTTATTGGTAGAAAGATTATGTATAAACTACATACCCTTCATATTTTTGTAGGTTTAAATTAATTATATTTCTATGATTAAGACATATCTTAAGAAGATTACTAAGCAAATTTACTTACATAACGAATACCTTATACTACTTACTAATATATTTTTTCAGCATCTTTAGGTAATACGAAAACATCTTTTAAAAACTTCAAGCTGTTATTTGCCTCAACTTCGTTATATTTAATGTTCATGATAAAGGATACTTCTTTTGCTATATCATTAAATAAATCACACATAATAAATACTGATTCCCAAATATCTTTTACAACTCCAGAAGGATAAGTTTTCAAAAATGCATTCCATTCGCTCTCTTTTAGCCATCTATACATGTACTTTCCTGATTTTCCAATACTAACTGTAAAATTCGTATCATATCCAATTTTCCATCCTAATAATAGTAGTAACATCGGACGTACAGCATGATTTAGCATGTCCATTACACATGGTACTTCTTCTCTCCATAAACCCTTAGCAACATTATTAAGACACCACCAAAATTCATTACATGCATCCATGAATTGACACTCTGTCGGTTTCTTTACCCAATGAGTTTCATCTGTTGCCTCTGGTATATATGGTAAACAGTTGTCTTTATCCAGTAGTATTTTACAAAGTTTATCATTTCTAATATCTTTAAGTGCCTGCGTTAATGTACATATAGTTAAATCGAGACGATTTCCATCTGTAAACTGCATAAGCCAAGCATAGCAATTTTCCACATCACTTGGATAAAGCGAATTACCTTCTGGATATTGCATATATAACCGTTCACCAAATTTATCAATCCAACTTTTGTCTTCACGAAAAGACTTTGTTTCCTTAACAACATATTCAATATCATAATCCTGAAAAATATCTTTTTTAGCATTGGGGTTTATTCTTGAACCATTCATGAAAACTGCACGAATTCTATCATCATTCTTTGCAATATTTATAATTAAATCAAACATTTCTTGTTCTGTACGCATTTTTATCCTCCAAATAATAAATAACCTTATTTAGCGCTTTTTACTGCAATGACTATTATACTAATTTTATTTTACCATATAATTATTGCAATAATATTCCTATGTCTTTTCATTACGTACATTAAAATTAAAGTTGTATTTAAGAATTTCATTTACTATATCATATTTGAATATTACTTATTTAATCTGATTGGTACATTGGAATTTAGGAATTAATTTAGTTCCTTCTGAAGCCCAATAATTGAAAACGTTTTTTCACTATATTTTTTATCTCCAAAAACCCCTATTATTTTATCAAACCCATTGTTTGTCCAAAAGCGGAGTCCTTTCCAATTTTTCAAATAAACACTTAGTCCAATTGATTTCCACCCCTGTTTTTTACATTCATCACAAATCGATTTAATTACCTCTTCACCACAAGAGTTTCCTTGAGAATTTTTATCAATCATAAAAATGCTTATCCAGATAGTTTCATTATTTGGATAACCATGATACAAATCAAAAAAACCTATTATTTCACCATTTATTCTTTGTATTACCATAAAA
Organism: Clostridium sp. UBA4548; assembly: GCF_002387895.1. Lineage (GTDB taxonomy): Bacteria > Bacillota > Clostridia > Clostridiales > Clostridiaceae > Clostridium_J. The sequence continues at coordinate 248,188 of NZ_DGLI01000025.1, read as the reverse complement.
TAATAGTTGGATATATCTGCTCCTTTAATAGGTGGTAAATCACCATTATTAATGCAATTTTCTATGTAGCCTTGCGGGAATCCCTCACCCTCAACAATGATTTTATCTTCCCAAGAAGAACAGATACGATTTAAAATTTCAACATCATCGTTATCAGCCTTTCGTATTATAAAATTATGTGTGTTCCACTGTCTACAAATTCTCATTTCCCTCCTTATTTGATTTATAATAAATTCACTTTTAATTATATCAGTACACTATCTAATCATTTCAATTCTACCATATAATTACTGTAATAATATACCTATACCTTTTCATAACTTTCTCCAATATGCTTTATTTTTAGTAAAAAGGTTATGTAGAAACTACATAACCTTCATACTTTATATATTTAAATTAATCATAATTCTATGGTTAAGACATACTTTAAGAATGTAGTTAAGTGAAATACTGTAAAACTTACTTCTGGAAACGAAATCCTGGACAAATATTCTAATTACTTAACTTCGTTTTCTCTCTACAATTTCACCACTACTTTTCAAAATACTATTCTCTGAAATATAACCCCTCACAGAACATAATGGATAAACGATACTATCTTTACCTAATATTGTCCCTGGGTTTAAAACTGCATTACATCCTACTTCCGATGAATCACCTAAAATTGCGCCAAATTTTCTTAAACCAGTTTCAATAATATCTGTACCATATTTTACTTTTACCAATGTTCCATTAGACTTTAAATTAGAGGTTATTGCACCAGCCCCTAAATGGGATTTATACCCTAATACTGAATCACTAACATAATTATAATGTGGAACCTGCACTTTGTTAAACAAAATTGAATTTTTAATTTCAGTTGAGTTTCCAACAATAACATCATTACCAATGATAACATTTCCTCTAATATAAGCAGAATGTCTGATTTCACAATTATAACCAATTATCGCAGGACCTTTTATCAGAGCACTTTTTTCAATAGTAGTGCCTTTGCCAACCCATATAAATTCCTCTATTCTTTCAAAATCATTAGGCAAAGTTTTTGCATATTCAAAAATAAAAGTATTAATAATTGCAAGAACTTCCCAAGGATACTTAACCCCACAAAATATTGCTTGTGCATCTAATTCACTCAATGTAAAAAGTTCATCAACAGAAATCCCCATAATAATCCTCCTTAATGTATTTTGCATAATCTACTAGTTTGACTTTATATTAAATTCTTATATAACTCTAGTAAGTTAATTTTACCACAAAATTACTGTAATAATATACCTGTACCTTTTCATTACTTACATAAAAATTTAGTCAAAACCAAATTCCAATTGCGATTTAAAGGTCGTATAAGCTTCAGCTATGAATGCCTACCTATTAGTTGAGTTTAAACTTTTAGTGGCATGAAAATAAGCCACTGAGAAAATTGCACCATAGCTTAATAACTCCTTGGGTACTTTTCTTAGTGACTACTTAAATTTTTCATAAACCTAGGGCTTGTATTGAACTCTTCATATTATAGGATGCAACTAAATAGATATTTGAAAGATCCAAAAACTAAAATTATCTTACTTCAACTCTAGAAATTGGAATTTATACTCTCAACTGAAAATTGAAATTTATTGCTACTTAAGAGCCTTCTCCCATGCCTTAACAAAATATTTTTTCATAAACTGTGCCTTGGCTTCATTGTCCTTGAAAAAGTCTGACTTAACAATACTTATTGCAATCAAATCAATTAGTTCGTCTTGACGCTTTTTCGATTGTTCGTTGTATCGTAACACCTTAAACTTACCTGATGCTTCATATTTCAAAAGTTCTTCATATACATCAGAAATATAATCAACTTTAGCTATAACGGTATTTTTCAAACTATAATACAGACATTCTCTGTTTTCAACGGATTGAATACCAGAATTCTTGGAAATGCAATAGAGATAGCCAGAAACTCCTTTATAGAAAGTTTTTAATTGATCAGGAAATTGCTCTTCATAATATGCAACTCCATTCTTAATCCAACCTGTAACATGTTTCCCACTATAGCCGTTGTGTTTTTCATCCCAAATATAATACAATGCATAGGGAATATTATCTGTCAAATATACTACTTTTTTATCGGTATTATAGAGTTTAGAACGAGCTTCCAATTCTGTAATTCCAGAATAATCAGAGCCATGATAAAGGTATTTCTTCAAAACACAATCCACCCCTTTACGTTGCTATTTACCTTTAATTATACAATTCTTCTGTTCCTCTATTAGATTAAAAGCTCAAGTCTTAAAGCGTATATCAGAAAGCTTAAATACGCTTTATTTATTGGTAGAAAGATTATGTAAAACTACATACCCTTCATGTTTTTGTAGGTTTAAGTTAATCATAATTCTATGATTAAGACATATCTTAAGAAGAAGGTGAAGTAAAATATCTTCATATAACGCTTATAATGCGGTGTATTCGGCACTTATACACAACCATTCGATGATGTAATCAAACCTCTCTTTTGTCAGTCCATGTCCACCATTATATCTCTTATGACATAATTTATTATCAGCCCCATATTTTGCATATGATGGACGAGCTTCTTCAACAATAAAGTCTGCATCCTTCGAGTATTTGTCTTCATCCGCAGAGACAATCAATAACGGCCTTGGAGCAATACAGTGTACTAAATCAAATATATCATAGTTTTTGTTGAAACCCGGAATCACGCTTGCCAGTTCAATACCTACATCATTTAGCATTCGGTTCTCATAGGTGCATGCGCTTCCACTTGCACAGCTAAAACAAATCCGTTCATCTAATGCAGACAGGAATAGCACGGTATTTCCACCATAAGAATGCCCCAGTGCGCCAATTTTTTTATTATCAGTAAAAGTAAGTTCAGACAGTAAAGTTACTCCATTCATAGCGTCAAGCAGTACTTTTTTCATAAGATTATCACCCTTTAAGATACGGTAACACATTTCATTTAAATGTTGAAAAAAATCCTCATCACCTGGTAGAGGTACTATCCCCTGCGCATTTTTCCGTCTCTCTTCAAAGCATATCGAGTCAGGTGCTAAAACAACAAATCCCTTTCTCGCTAACTCTGGTCCAAAAGCCTGCAAGGGATTACCAGCTAATCCGCATACCTCACTTTTCCCTAAATGACGTTCGCTGTTATGCTGGTGATTTATTAGTATTGCAGGATTATTATTAAGAACTTCGGGAATTAAAAGAAAGGCAATGACTGTATCTCCATTGGAGTTATACTCAATAAGCTGTCTCTCATACCCAGCTTCTTTTATGGATTCTATTATACTATATTCAATTGAAGCTGGTATATCATCAGCTTTAATATCAATAATTTCAGAAATCTCTGACTTCAAGTCCATCATGTAAACCTCCACCTACATATATAATATCTGATGAAAATACTTTTTCTCGGATTTCTTTTTCTGTGGGTGTTTCGTTGATTAAAAAAAGCACGTCCATTTCACAGCCAAAACGTCCTTCATATATTCCTCTGTAAAAATCACAATAACCTAGGTTGTCTCCACCCGCTGTAGGAACATAAAGTATTTTGGGATACTTTTTATTAGTAAGCTTTATAATTTCCTTATCAATCAAGTCCAGTGATGATGCTGGATTTACCCCTCCAACAGTTACAATTTTCCCCATAACAATCCTCCTAACTAACTTTGATTAATTTACTACAGCTACTTTTAAAACAATTTTTTTCCCCATATAATTGCTGAAATAATATGCCTATGTCTTTTAATTACTTACATAAAAACTAAAGTTGTATTACTTCAACTTTAGAAATTGGAATTTGTCATGGTAAGCACGAAATCAAGTCCATATAATCGACTAAATTTACCACCTACCCAATGCTGTTAGTAAAAAAATATAATGTGTTTTGTAAGGCATAAGCATTGTGGAATGTGTTTCTACCATTATTTTGAATTTCTCAAGTGAAACATAGGATACCTCTTTCACTTCATTATCGCAGAAAGAATACTCCTCTAAAAGAATATCCGTTCTATAAAGGAACACATCATCTATTTCATTTTCAATATATCCATCAACCTCACCATACTCTCGACTCGAAAAAAGATACTGGAGTTTATCCATTTCTAAATCAATGCCAAGTTCTTCTTTTCCTTCTCGTATAGCTGCTTCTAAAGATGTTTCACCAGCTTGGATATGTCCTGAAAACGAAATATCCATCATATTTGGGAACATAACTTGACTATTTCGAGTTTGTAATAGTATCTCATCATTAGAATTAATAATCCATACACAAACACCTTTATGAATAAGTCCTTTTCTATGAGTCTCGTATTTTTCCTCGGTCTTACCACACTTTTGGCCTAATTCGTCATAAATATCAATCATTTCCATACAATACAGTACCCCCATAAATAATAATTTAACTTCAAATCCGGAATGTAATGTTTATCTACCAAATATATTTAGGACTCCATGCAACAATATTGTTGAGTAACTGTTTTTAGTTTTTAATCGAATAGCCCCTAAAATAATTCCAAAGCACAAACCTGTTATTACTTTCCATATCATAGCATTTACAAGTCCACTTTCCACACGAAAGGCAATAGCACTACTATAACCGATATGCCACAATGCAAATAGTATTGTTGAAACAATATATGTTTTCCATTCTTTTGATAATATTGTATTAAGTTTATTCCAAACATACCCTCGGAATATCAACTCTTCAAAAATTGGTGTCACGATACTACTGTAAACAAGTAAGGTTATTGCTTGAGATCCACCAGTAAAATTAGACGGAGTGGTAATAAATAGAACTACCACAACAATGGTAGCAAGTTTATAAAATACACCAAATTTTTCAGGAAATATTGAAAGTGCTACATTCTGTTTTCTTGTGAAAATTATAAATAAAACTATAATAATTATCATGGCAAACATAGATGCTATACTGTCAAAATAATCAGTTCTTTTGAAAAAAATAAAAAGACATTGTTTTATTCCAAATAATAATAACTGAAGAAAAACTAATAATCCAATAATTCTTCTAATAGTGTGTTCTCTACCGTCTTTCACCCTTTATCCCCCCCAATAATTAACTCTATAAATTGGAATTTGTCAGCTTAATATATTGCTTATTTTGAAAAGTACTACTTTAACCGCTTCCTCATGACAAGCCCTTGTTCAGTCTCAAAAGACACATTAAATCCACTTTTTTTATACATCTCAAAATGGCCGCCAAAATCTGATGATTGATAACTAGATTCTTTGTATGGGTATGCCTCCACAAAGTCAAATCCATCCTGAACCGCCTCCTTACACACACGTTCCAATAGAAGTGTGGCAATGCCTTTTCTTTTCATCTCCGGCGCAATCACGAAACAAAATATGGATTTCACCTTTATGCCTGTGTTAGATTGCTCTAAAGGTACATAATCCATAAATCTTCGCCAACTAGCGCATTTCAAACAATCTGATTTCGCATTTGCGTTGCACCATCCAACAACCGTATCACCACTATAAACAAGATAACCTTGAATGTTATTGCCTTTAACATATTGTAAGGCACATTCTCTTCTTTTCTCTACTGTTGAAAAATCTTTTCCCTCATAATCATCATTACACCAACACACACAATAGCATTTATGCTCATCCACATTGTTATCGTGTGGCGTAGTGTCAAAAAAATGCACGTAATCTTCTGCAAGCTCTGGTATTAACTTGCGTATCTCAATATCCATTCATTTACCTCCAGTAATATAAATAATTTACAATTCAAATTCCTATTTATCTTTAACTATATGATCCTTCTATTTCTCTCTAAGAGTAAAATGACAGTTTTTAGAGTATATTAAGCAGCTTAGATCTGCTCTATATATAGGTAAAAAAACTATGTAAAACCCACATAACCCTTATACTTTTGCAAGTTTAAATTAATTATATTTCTATGATTAAGACATATTTTAAGGTTACTTTGCATTATTTTATAGTGGTATAATTTTAAATAATTCTATTATTCTTCAAATCTTCCCATATTAATTCTTTCACTTTATCCCAATTACTTTCATCAACAGTATATTGTAAACACTTTATAATCCTACGTGATAAGATTTCTTCTTCAATTTCAGCTCTTTCTGAGAAATATTTGATTAAGCCATCAAATCCTTTTAATTTATGAGTAATTCCATAAGGTGTCTTAGTGAACAAATCAGTAACGCGAGCTGTCCATTGTTCTCCTTTTGTATAACTAGCAAATTTAATTGTTTTATCAGCACAATCTCGTTTTAAGTAGATACAGTAAAGGCTAAACTTTTTCAACATTTCAGCAAGTGAAGAACAATATTTTATTATAGTTTCACTATCTGCATTTCTTGAAAGAAGTTCATTTATGGGGTTTTGAAGCCACACACTATCAAATATTATGCTATGATAATTTTCATCTAATTGAGTAAAACGATTATTAAAAAACTCTAAAGTACATGGAATATAATGTGAAAGTGTCATATGTGGATTAAATTCATCCCCAATATCCCATTCAGATAATATACTCAATAATTTATGTTCATTTGGAAAACAGTTTCTTACCTCTTCAATATTTACATATATATACATGCCATGTTGCTCAATAAAATCGTCTATGATAGGAAATTCACAAGAAATTTTATTATAAACATCTAATGGAATACCTACTACATTACATAAATCATTAGGGTAATTTAAGTCACTTTCTAAAATACATTTTGCGCCAGTTTTTTCTTCTAGCCACTTGGCAATAGTTGATTTTCCAGTGCCAGGTAATCCTTCAAGAAAGTATACTGTTCTTTTCATACCTATATTAACTCCCTTCTCTCATAACCAGTCTAGTAATTGATAAAACTTACTCATTAACCCTTCAATTAAATTCTGCTATAACATTGTTCTGTATTAACTTAACTATGATTAATCTCTTCCCAGATACATATAAAGAATAGAAAAAATATTCTATATTTGTAACCCTATTTTCAAATTACTTTATCTCAACTCTTTCTAAAACTTAAATATCTATAGGGTAAAGGTGGGGTTTTCGAGGGGATTTTAGTTTGCTTAACACTATATTTGTATTAACTTCTGGATATATCTTATTAATCATATCAAGGGTTTCAACCATAATAGCCAAGGTGTTTTCAAATGCTTCCTTTAAAGAATAATTAAAAACATCTCTAAATCTTTGTTGAGCATTATTAGGTTTGATTTTAAAACCTTCAAGTGATTTATACATCCATTTAAAAGTTGGAAAATATTCTTTATTTAAGGCAAGTAGTATTATAAATATGTTTTTTTGGAGATTAGCAATATGTTCAAACAATAATGTTGAATTCTCTCTTTGTATCAAAAGTTCAACCTGTGTGCTATCTATGGATTGTAGGGCTTTATTAATGCTACTTATTGCAATTTGTTTTGGATATTCTTTTGCTCTAGTCTTCCAAGAATTTATTTTATCTTCTCCAAATATAGGTATACAAGTTCTTATGGTATCTATTGCATTACTACTTCCAAAATCAATTTCAAAGTCTTCAATTACAGCTTTTATAACTTGTTCTTCTTGTTCAAGAGTAATGTGCCATAAATCAATTCTAAGCTCATTTAAAATGATATTATCCTCTCTTGCTTCATGATCATATGGATAAAAAAATTCTGCCTTTAATTCTTTTACTATAAGTTTTCGAAGATTCTCATTTGGAAGTTCTTCCCAAAATATAGGTATTTCAATATCTGAATATTCATCAGCATAACCTCTTGCAACTGAACCGCCAACAATTATTGCTCTTATACCTTTTGTACCTTCCACGCTCCTTATCTTTTCACAAATTTTCTTTGCTAACTCTAACCTCCACTTACAGTGATAATTTAAATTCCCCATTATACCCCCCATTAATTAAAATACATAATAATTTACTACAATGAATTATTATACAAGTTCTAAATTATACGATTAAGACATGATTTAAGAAAAGTCCGAAATAAAGTTCTACCTAAACTGACGATTTCCATATTAAAATTTACTTTTCTTATACTCGTCAATTCTTGATTTATTATCATAAGCAAGTAAATACTCATTATATTTAGAAGCATCATAGTTTTCTCTTAATTTTTCTTTTGCTTCATTTGCTGAAAGTCCCTGCCTTTGATTAAAAGTGGCACAAGGATATTTGTTACATTCCCCACAATGATTTAAATTTTCTTCTATAACACATTTTCTTACAGGACAATTGGTATCAATAAGTTTTCGATTTTCTTTTTCACATCTACATCCATTACAATGTATATTTTCTGCTAAAATATCAAGGTCATAATAATCCTTCCATGCTTTTGAAAGTTCTTTTCTCTGGTCATTTTCTTTTATATTTGGTTCAAATGCTTTACATAAGTCGCAACAATATCCACATCTTGTTATATTCATGAAAATTACGCTCTCTTTCTATTTGGTTTTTTCTTTATAAATAATAATCTTTCTATATCTGCGCTTACTGTGTTATTTATTATATCTAAATATAACCATTTCCCATCATGATACTGGCGAGTATTATCATAGAAATTATTTATATATTCGGAGAAGTCTTTCCTTAAAGTTTCAAATTTTTCTCGTTCATTCTTTCCCAATATAATTAAAACTCTCATACCTTTTTCTCTTGGATACAACGCACAAAATGTTTTTCCACTCTTACGATATTTTAATTCAAAAACACCTGTTTTCCCGCCATTATCCCATAGCATATCCATATCGTAATTATCCTTAATGAAGTTATTGATAACACACCAAGTTTTAAATACATCCTCTTCCATTAATTGATTCAATTCCTCTTCTGTTGGTACGTTTTTAAGCATAAGTATATCCCCCTTTTTATAAATTCAAATAATTGAAACTTATATAATCATCATTGTCTCCTATATATAATTATGTATATTTATTACCTTGATAGGTTCACATTTAATACTATGACATACTATCTAATTAACTTTATTCTACCATATAATTACTGTAATAATATACCTGTACCTTTTTATTACTTGCATAAAAATTAAGTCAAAGACAATTTGCAGCTAAGATTTAAAGGTGGTGAAGGCTTTAAGTCTTAGCTAAAAATTGGTTACCTATTAGTTGAGTTTAAACTTTAAGACATATAAAAATAAGCCACTGAGAAAATTACTACAGAGCTTAATAACTCCTTGGGTACTTTTCTTAGTGGCTACTTAAACTTCCTCTTAAACCTAGGGTTTATATTCAACCTTTTATACTTTATGACGCAATTAAATAGATATTTGAAAGATCCGATAAAACTAAAATATCTTACTTTATCTATATAAGTTGAAATATTTAATGAACTCCGAACTATGCTGTTTTAAATAGTTATTTTTTCTTAACAGGAATCCAAATTTCGCTGTAGTAGTTTTCATCTTGGTTACCTTGAGGATAATCAGCTATATTGGTGTACATTTCAATATTGTAACCTGCCGCAATTTCATAATCCTTACAATTAGGTAACCATTCTGAAAAGATTTTTTTGTTCCCATCTTGCATAGCTTTCGGCATTGGGCCCTTACAAGCAAAAACTGCCCAGGTGTGTTTAGGAATAATCTTTGTAATAAAGCCATTAGGTATTTCTATAGATGGATTGTAATTATCTGCAATTAAATATTCAAACTCATCTGAACCCATACTCTCATCTATGCTTACTCCATACATTCCACATACAAAATCTCCATTTCCTGTCTCATAATGTTCTGTCCAAAACTGTGGAACTTTTGCATTTGCATTATCGTATTTGAATACCTTTGATGCCCCCATAATAGTGAACGAGTCTTTTTCAACAATTTTGTAATCCATAATATAACCACCTTCCAATGAAAATTTGATTTTCAGCGGAGCAAAAGATTTAATCATTGCTCCATCTTTTCGAACAGCAGTAGGTGTGACGCCATGAAATCGGATGAAAGCTTTTGTGAAACTATCTGGTGAGTCGTAGCCATACTTCAGTGCAATATCAATGACTTTTTCATTTGTGGAAACAAGCTCACTGCCGGCAAGGGTAAGCCTGCGTTGTCTGATATACTCTCCAATGGTAAAACCACAAAGCATTCCAAATCCCTTTTGAAAGTAGAACGGAGACATAAATGCTTTTTTTGCAATATAGTCTATTGAAATTTCTTCAGTAATATTCTCCTCAATATAATTAATAGCTTCACCAATTCCTTCAAGCCACCTCATAATCATTCCCCCCTGTCTGTATATATATCTTATCTCTTTTCAAATGGTGATTCCCGACTTTTTGTGCTATGTTTTGTCTTGTCTAAAAGATTATGTAAATAACCTATACATCAAATTACTGTTTATATTGAAGCTATAAGATTCTACTGTTGATCTCTTAGATTAGTAGCGCAAGTTCACTTCATTTTGCAGTAATACACTACAGTTTCATAATCAAAGTTCAATAATCCATTATTATTATTCTTATCAAATAAGTTCTCAAATTCAGTAATCATACTACTAAATTTAGGGTCTCCTTCATTTGGAATATACCAATAAGAAACTAACTATCCTTTTAGTCTTTCTAAGTCAAATACTTGAGGGTTAGGGAATATTATCTGGTGAATTAGTTTTAAATCAAAGAAATAAGACTTATCTGTATTTAAAGATTTACTAAACTCTTCTTGTGCATATTTTGAAATCAGTTCTGCATAATTGCTCATAAATTCATTATTACTAGATTTCCTTCTGTTGCTAAATAAAACTACGTATCCATTAGGCTTTAATATCCTTAAAAACTCTTTTCTTGTTGCTTCTGGTTCAAACCAATGAAATGCTTGTCCTGAAATAATCATATCTATTGATTCACATTCTAATTTTGTGTCTTCGGAGGATGCTTCTATTGAGTGAAAATTAGTATAATTACTTAGATATTTTTCTCCAGCTTCCCGCATTTCTCTATTAGGCTCTATGCCGTATACCTGATTTCCGTTATCCAAAAATATTTTTGATGAAATCCCTGTACCTGACCCAATATCAGCTATAATATGTTTTTCAGTTAATCCAATTGTTTTTCTTAAGAAACTTACTATTTCTTTAGGATAATCAGGCCTGTATTTTGCATAATTCTCTACTCGATTACTAAATCTACTTTTCGGACTAAGCTCTTCTAAATTCATAATACCCTCCAAATTAAAATAGTTATTTTACTACCCGCGACTCATTTGTACTTCCTATTTTACTTACGTCGTTATAGCCTACTAGCTTCACTTTAGATAAAATTCTTATATCTTCCTAGTAAGTCTATTTCACCACAAAAATACTGTAATAATATGCCTACGTCTTTTATTACTTACATAAAAACTAAAGTTTTTTACTTCAACTCTAGAAATTAGAGTTTGTCAGTGATTAGAAATCCAAAACTCTTATTATAATCTAACTATTAATTTCAATAAGTAGTCTATTATTTATAAGCCTATTAATTCATTTACAGCCTGTTTCCAACACCTTTCAGGAATATCTGGCCACACACAATTACCAGTTTCTTCTCTACATAACTCCATAGCTCTTGATAAAACTTTACCATGGGATGTATTACCTCCACACAATATATTTTTAGTTAACACATTCCAGTAAGGTGCGTGTTCATCAAGCTTAACTTCATGCATATCACGGATTACACTATCAACATCATACTCAAGACTGATAAATTCCTCTGACCATCCCTCACAATTTCCATGCAATATCAAAAACTGTGTCTTTCCTTCACTAAAAAGAGGTACACCAACGGCGCCAGGATTTAGAACACATTTCTCGTTATGTACAATCTTACTTTGTATATGTGAATGACCACATAAGACAATTGATGTTTTTACACTATTCATAATTTCCATAGTCTTATTATCATCTGGCAACATCTTATCATTTATGTTATAGGGTGAACCATGACAAATAGTTATTACTGTCCTATCATCTACGGTTATCTCTTGCACTGGTTGCAACTGTGCAAAAAATTCCAAATCTTTAGATGTAAGTGATTGGTACGTATATAGTAATGAACCACTGGCAGAATTTTTGTCTTCCCAGCCTTTTTCACCAACAGCACGATATTTTAGCCAGTAATCTTCCTTATTTCCCTTAACAAAGACACATTTATATTTTTCATTAACCTCATATAGTATTTTCATTGTTCTTTCAGGATACGCTAACTCACCAACATAATCACCCAAAAAGAAAAACGTATTAATGTTACATGAAAGTGCATATTCAAGGCAACGCTTTAATGCAATGTAATTACCATGAACATCTGAAAAGACTGCTATATCCACTTTTTACTCTCCCTCAAATTCCTATTTATCTTTAAATATATTCCTCTTCACCATACAATAATATTGAGTCCAACTCTCACTTGTTTTTTATTTTTAAGCTTCCAATATAAAGTATAAAGAATAATAACCCTAATGTAGTTAAAACACCTGGTATAACAAACATTTCATAACTTCCCTGAATAACTCCATATATTCTGTGATATAATTCCCCAAATCCCCAGGATAAGCAAACTGTAAATGTTTTAATTAAAGCTACCCCTGCAAATGCCCAAAATATAGGTATTTCAATATCTGAATATTCATCTTCATAACCTCTTGTAACTGAACCGCCAACAATTATTACTCTTATACCTTTTGTACCTGCCACACTCCTTATCTTTTCGCAAATTTTCTTTGCTAACTCTAACCTTCACTTACAGTGATAATTTAAAATCCCTCTTTTATCCTCCCATTAGTTAAAAAACGTAATGATTTACTACAACTAATTATTACACAAGTTCTATATGATACGATTAAGACATATTTAAAGAATAAATCATACAAAATAAGATACTAAAATTACTTTAAAAATCTATAACCTACATATAATTATCAGATTCTTTTTTTAAATATATAATATATCTAAAGCTTCATCATGTTCATTTTCGAAATACACATTATTGGACGGTTTAATGTGATAGTACTCATATTTTTCAATAGGATAAACTTCATTGCCAGTCCTCAAGATTCCTTTCCCATTCAAGACAAAAACCCTAAACTCAATTGCGGGTTGTGTTAAGCATTCATTTGCTTCTATTGAAAAGAAAGCATGACGAATTCCTTTTTCAAAGTCTAAAAATAAGCCAATTCCCTTTACATTATGCAACTTTACGCAATTCTCATGTTTCACAAGAATTTTACTAGGATATTCTTTGCTGAAGAAGTCATGAAATCTATGTAATCTATTGATAAACTTCAACTTCTCTTCTGGTATTTCATCATTTACCCTTATAAATTTATCCTGTTTTTTATATTTAAGATCAATTAGCGAACACATCACACCATCTTTATTTCGTTCATTGGCAAATGCCGTTAGAGGAGACATTTCATTCCTATATAATTTTTCAAGAGTATCAACTGTTAAAGTGAAGGTCTCTTCAGGAACAAGTTTTTCATCATTATAGATGCTAATTTTTTTATCTTTAATATCAATCTGCCAGATATTATTTCCTTCAATATCCAAGAATTCAAGTTGTATTCTTATAAAATAGTCATTATCAATTTTTTTAACAAATGCACTAGAAAATTCATCGAATATCTTTTTAATCTCCATATTTTTCCCTACCCTTTTATTTAAAATAATTCATCTTAACTTCGTAAGATAACTCACTTAACTAAACATAGCTTTTCAAACATTATCATCTTTATAAAAAGCTAAAACTGAAGTTATATTACTTCAACTAAAGAAATTGGAATTTATATATTTTAGTTATCTTGAAAATGAGCACAATAAAAATCAAAACTAATCAAAAAACTTTCCCTTATAAAAATTCTCATTGTGAAGTTTCTTTGCCGTCAACCTGAACATGACGCAGCCATCCGGGCATACAATATCCTTGCTATATTTATCATTGCCACCTATGTTTACTAAATCTCCGCCACTTCTGACCGACTCCATGATTGGGAACATAATCATCATAACCTTGGAACAGATACCCTGCCCATCTATATTTACGGGACAGCCATAGGTGCAGGTATACTTATCCCCAACTTCCTCGCCGTTTCGGCAGTACCGCTCTGTATGGTCACTGCGAAGAAACCCAGTTACCTCAATTTCAAATTTGTACTCCTCATCATACCATTTTTTCATGATTTACCTCCAAATTAGAGTTTATCGACTTCTTTTTTACACTCATTTTATGTAATCCTTATACCACGTAGGAATAGGATTTTGCATATTATAATACCACTTAAGAACTTCTTTTGCTTGATTTATCATGGTATCAACTTCACTCCGACCAAATGGAGTTATTTTTTCCATCAGGGAGCGAATAGAGCTACATTCCAAGCAGTATAAAATTCCTTTATCGATGCATACCGTTCAGACCTTTCTATAGCGACAGATTTTAGTGCAACATCATAGCACCCTTTGCTTAATTCCCAGTTCTCAAAAGAGCAAGGTGTAAATGCGTTCATTTTATATCGCTGTCTTACTTCAGCATCTGTATAGTTACCGAAAAAACTGTCAAATAGCAACGCTCCAAGTGCAAATACATTTGTAGCTTCATCAATAACAGCACCATAAACATATTCTTCCGGTGACTTTAACCTCTTTGTCCCCCAGTAATCTACACCCATATCATTGAATGTTGGCTTTTTCCTAAAGAAGTCAATATCGCAAATTGTCGTAGTATCTCTTAAAAAATCATACATTATGCTACCGTCATAGAAGTCCACGGCAACATATCCGTTTTTAGAAACTGTATCCAAAAACGAAAACAACACATCTGCTGATTCAATTCGTTTGGAAATCGGTAGTTGCTTGAAGCACTTTGCAGGGGGGACAATCTGTGGATTCTTGTAATACTTCTCAAAATTCCAATGGTCGAATAAGCAATCGCCGTCAACCCACTTGAATACAGCAATATAAATCTCACCAAGAGTATAATGCTTGACGAGTTTTATCAAATTTTTGTGATTGATATCCTCATATATAGGCATTGCCGCTTTTAAGGCAGCATTGCTTCTTGCTGTGTCCGTATGGATTCTATTGTTTTTAAGCCTGCCACCTTAATAAAATACTTTTCTTCCCCATTATCAACACCAAAACTTATATTCCCTGAATCATTTTGGGCAAAGACAGCAAAAACTTTGCCAAATGATTTAAGCCATGAAAAATTGTGCTCTTCTTTTAAGCTGAAATCAACACTATCTAATTTAATATTAACCATAATTTCCTCCAAGTTTTAGGAGGGCTACACTATGGTCACCCTCCACATTTTGTTGTATAGCATATTCATAAAATCAACTCCTTTACATTTAAGATATTTATGTCAATACAAGACAGACTTGTATCGTTTTGTTTGTATATTATATAAATAATCTGTAGTTCACATTTTTATATTAGTTTGACTTTAGATTAAACTTTTATATCACTCTAGCAATTACATTTTACCACAAAATTACTGTAATAATATACCTGTAACTTTTCATTACTTGCATAAAATTAAGTCGAAGACAATTTCCAATTGTGACCTAAATGTGGTGTAAGCTTTAGTTAGGATGCCTACTTATTAGTTTAGTTTAAACTTTAAAACATATAAAAATAAGCCACTGAGAAAATTACTACAGAGCTTAATAACTCCTTGGTCACTTTTCTTAGTGGCTACTTAAACTTTCTCATAAACAAAGGGTTTATATTCAACCCTTTATACTTTATGAAGCAACTAAATATATATTTGAAAGATTCAAAAGACTAAAATTGTATTACTTCAACTCTAGAAATTGGAATTTGTAACAATTAATAATATCCACTTCTTCTATCTAAAATTTCAATATAATTTCTAATTAATAATTGTAAATTTATATTATTCGGTCTATGACTAGTTACTTTACCTGTACCAGCCAAATCTCTAATATTCTCTTTTGATACTATATTACCTTCAAAAAACATTTCTAAATGTTCGTCACTAATCCATTTTTTCAAAGCATCAAGAAAATATTCATTATTTGTATTCAGCAAATCATATAAAAAATGTGGCATATAATCAAAATAAGGAGTTCCACCTCGAAGGTTATTCCATTTTCTGTATGGCAATATCATAACATTTGCTCTTTCTATTCCTAATTTGAATAAGGCAGACAGCATATTTGTTAATTCAGTTTCAGGTAAAAAGATAGAGATGTTATCACTGATATCCTTAAGACAATCATTATGTTTTTTTAAGTTTCTAGCATGAGGTTTAAGAGATTTTTCTTCGTATTCTTTCCATTCAATCCATTTATCGCAATCAAAATAATTTAGTGTATATCTAAGTGGAAGCCATAATGAAAATAATGTATCAGCATATAAATTTCCTCCAGTCAATATACAGTCTCTATCATTATTTTTTCTATATTCATCATCGCTCCCTTCATAATTTATTCAATATGTCAACTGGTTTCTAATTGAATCATAATCCATATTTTTTCCTCCCAGGCACAATTTAATTAATATTGCCATCTCCCTAGAAATTAGAGTTTATCGACTTCTCTTTATACTCATTTTATGTAACTCTTATACCAAGTAGGAACAGGATTTTGCATATTATCATACCACTCAAGAATCTCTTTGGCTTGATTTATCATCGTATCAATTTCACTTTGCCCAAATGGAATTTCCCAATTACTACTCTAAATTTGATTAGTTACGTCGCTTAATTATCATATTGTGAAACAGAGTAAGCATTACGGCACTCTAAATAATCAACCCCTTTTCCAGTCTTTATAGCGTATTCTATTTCACCTTTTGTACTTTCACCTATATATCCGTTTTTGTTAATCACATAAATTTCATCAGACATATCGATTTTTCTTTTATGTATATCGTCAAGCATTACTTTAATTTTAGGAGTGATGAAATTTTCAAACTCACCATCAGCATGTCCAAACAATCCTACTGAAATAACTATATTCCCTTCTAGAGTTAATTGTTTTTGTACTTTCAAGAACTCATCTTTAAACCTCGTACTCCCGCACAAAGTTATTACTTTATACTTTCCTACCATAATATCCTCCATTTAATTCGCCTTAAATTACTATAACATACTATCTAATTAATTCCATTCTACCATATAATTACTGTAATAATATACCTGTGACCTTTCATAACTTTCTCCAATATGCTTTATTTTTAGTAAAAAGGCTATGCAGAAACCATATAACCTTCATACTTTTATTTATTTAACTTAATCATAACTCTATGGTTAAGACATACTTTAAGAAGAGTACAAACTTAAGACAATGCTTTTCTTCCAAGATTAAAGCAAATAATTGTTTTCCTCATTTGCCAGTTCTATTGTTCTAACTTCATATGATTTGAACCCCAATGCAATGAATGGGTCAGTCTCTGCAATTTTAGTTGCTTCATTTAAATCTTCTGCTAAGAAAATCACCATACCGCCAGGATAATCCGTGAAAGGTCCACAGAGCATAAGTTTCCCTTGTGATTTTAATTCTTTTAAATACCCCACATGCTTCTTTATAATTTCACTATTTAATGGTTTCTTATTGTTCATTAAATAAATAAATGTCATTAATTTCGCCACCTCTCCTTACTTAGAATTATTATATATGTTTGATTCACACTATCTTACTACATATTTACTGTAATAATGCATCTATATCTTTTCATTACTTACGTAAAAACTAAAGTTGTATTGCTTCAACTCTAGAAACTGGAATTTGTTAGCTTTTATATATTTTATTTTTAATACGATTACTGGCTTCGATATGCATTATCCAATGCCTTGAAAATGGCATTTGAATTAATCCCTGAATATTTTTATCACACCAATAATCAATTAGCCAAATAGCGTTATCATCATTACTAACTACATCCAATAACTTAAGTAATTCCTTATCTTGTTCAGTCATTTTTATTTTTAAATCCTCATATGAAAGTTCTTTTAATAAATGTGTTGTCGAAACGTCAACATCCCTAATATATTGATATAATTCATCCAAATTTAGTTTTGATGAAAATATTGAAATTTCTTGTTTGACCAGTTCATTACCAGTTGTTATAATGTGAGCCTTCATTCTTTCACCATAGTTATCTTTAAAAAATATTTGCTCTCGTTTTTTAATCAATGAATTGGACACTATATCTTCTATCCTAAAAATATGATACAAAGAATAGGCAATTGTTTTATTATGATATCCTTTTACATTAATAAAAGGCATCGCATTAAAATCTTCTCTATTCAATAATTCCTTAAAGCCCATTATTTGTTTCATCAATTCTTTTCTTAACTCTAATAATGTATAAATCCCTTCATCAAAAGCATCTTTTTTATTTATTTGTAATTGCATTTTTTTAATTAAATCTGACCATTGGATATTCATAAAATCACCTACAAATTACTATTTATATTGATTTAACTATTCTTTAATACAAAATCCGCAGTTTCAATGGGGGAATATTCTAATATATATTTTTCTTCTGCTGGGAAGTATCGTTTTTCATATTTGCATTTTATATCTTCCAATCCACCCATATATCCATCTCTTTCTAAAACTCTATTTAGTCTAACTTCCCGTGGTACATCAAGATAAATTATAAAATCTAAATAGGGTTTTAGTTCTTTTCTTTGCAAAAATATTCCTTCTAATATTAATACAGAGCCATGAACTAAGTTGACTCTCTGTGTAATATATCTATCATTTTCTTTATCATATATTTCTATTTGTTTATCAATTATTTCACCATTTTTTATAGAAGACAAAATTTCTTTCACTAAATAATCATATCTCCACTGTACATTATAATAGCAATGCCATTCTTCTTTAGACAAATCATATCTAATACGTTTTGGATGAATAAAATCATCAATATGTAACACATCAGAATAATAGTTTTCACTTTGCAATTGCAACTTTAAGGAATTAACAAGTGTACTTTTACCTGCTCCACCTAAGCCATCAACCCCAATAATATATATTTTTTTAGAAATATCTTCATTGTTCAACTTGTTGATCAAAAACTCCATTTCAAAAGCTCTCCCTTGTACCATAAAAGTTTGTTTCTCTTTATCCTACTACAACAAACTATTATACTTATTTCCATATAATTACTGTAATAATAAACCTGTGATTTTTGACTACCTATCTGTGCCCTTGACAGTTTGTCTATTTAACTTTATATATTCATGGACTATTATCTCAACATTCTTATCTAAGTCCTCTTCTCCATTTAATAGCAGTACTTTACAAGGTAAGGAATCAGCCAATTGTGTATGGGTACTCATAGAGGGAGAACCATCGGTATCATATCTTGCTGAGTTATCAAGAAAACAGCAATGTCCTTCATACATATCGCCACCTTCCGTAATTCTATCTCCATGTATTTCAAATTCCCTTTTATTAATTCGGGTAATTCTAGTATCTATTGAAGCGGTAATATGTATTGCTAAATCAAATAATGGAACAAATGGCTTATTAAAGCTATCCATGGAGCCTGCCATGACAAAATGAGTTCCCTTTGTTATATCTGTCGTAAGTCTGTTAACTTTTTCCTCATAGGTATACATAACTGTAAAAGGTTTAACTGTATCTTTTCTCCAAATGTAATCGTCTATATCAAAATATGGAAAGCG
Organism: Clostridium sp. UBA4548; assembly: GCF_002387895.1. Taxonomy (GTDB): domain Bacteria; phylum Bacillota; class Clostridia; order Clostridiales; family Clostridiaceae; genus Clostridium_J. The sequence continues at coordinate 228,536 of NZ_DGLI01000025.1, read as the reverse complement.
GAGCCTTTCTGCAACCAATTTTCCTAAGGTTGTTTTTCCAGAACCTGCTGCACCAAAAATAATAATTCCTCTTGCCATTTCCTCACTCTCCTTGATGTAAAGTTGGTGTTTTATTACTACTATAGGTAATAACTGAACATTCCTAACTAAAATACTTAGCTTAAATCGTACCATGCTCCAAACTTCTTAATGCACGAGTCTTCCTTTGTTTTGTTATAAGTTTCAAAATCATCTTCATCAAACTCTGCTAAAGTCTTTTGAAATTTATCAGGAATAAATATATACCATAAATCAGACCATTTGTTTTTATTATCCATACCTTTAACAGTTAGAGAAAGTCTCCCAGGAGATTTACTCTCAAAAAACTTTACAACACTTCCATCATAGTACGCTAAACATGACCTGAATTCACAGTACCGATCATCTATGCCCTTCATTAGTTTAAGTATCCCCTCTATGCCTATTGTATCTAAAGCATGATTTACATAAGCCTTAGGAAAACCTTTTAACTCCTTGATAAAAAAACCAGAATCCAATGATATACAAGGTTTATTGACAATTTCATATGCCTGATATACCTTTTGCTCTGCTATTTCTCTAATATCATCACTTCTTGGTTCAATTAACTCAGCATCATATGGTAATACTCTGATATTTTTTAAATCATTTTGTGCTGTGGCAATCTTTCCTTTATTACTGGTTACAAAAATTATATCTTTCATAACATTAACCTCTAATCAAATTACTTTAGTTGGTTCATAAAAATTACTGCTGTTCATCAATTAAGAAAATTTGGAACTAATTAATTTCTTCATACTATATAGCTAAATCAGTCTTTAATATTGAATATAATGCAAGATCACTAAATTCCCCTGACCTATTGATATCCGCCTGTCGCATAGTACCCTCAAAAGTCATCCCTGATTTTTCCATTACCTTACCTGATGGGAAATTCAGAACATTATGTTTCCCTTCTATTCTGTTAATACCAATTTCCTTCAATAAATAATTAATAACAGCTTTCAGGGTTTCTGTCCCAATGCCTTTGCTCCAAAACGACCTACCTACGGTAAACCCAACTTCACATAGGGAGTACTTTTCACTTAAATGCACTACTGAAATTTGACCAATTATTTCACCAATCTCTTTTAATTCAATTGCCCAATTGTAGCAATCATCGTTTGAATATGCATTAACCCACTCGTTAATAATTTGCTCTGTTTGACTCAGGTGGCTATGGGGGCTTCTTGTGAAAAATCTATAAATTTCACAATCATTGGCCCAATTATTAAACATATACACTGCATCACTCAGCTTAAATCTGCGTAATAAAATCCTTTCGGTCTCTATAGGCTGCGTTCCCTTATGGTTTAACATTTTTTCTTCCTCCTTTATAAAGAATTATTAATTCGTTTTATTTTTACAATTTGACTTTTATAAAAGTCCTATTTTTTCTTTCAGTAAGTTTATTAATCTTTAAAGTATTCAAATGCTGTAATTAGGTTATCCTTTAAGAACAGTCTGTATCTATAAGTTTTTTCGTAATAGCCAAAACTTCTCACATGAATTTGGCATCTGATTTTCATCTAAATTACAAGGGTCAACAAAAGAATCCTTTATTTTTTCTGTAAACCCTATTCTCTTATATAAACGTATATTATCTGTTTCGGTTTCATCAACTCCAATAGTTGCTATTTCAAACCCCATATTCTTTATATGTTCTAAAACTGTAGTAAGTAGTTTCGTACCAAGCCCTTGACCTCTCAGTTCCTTAATTATTCTGAAAGCACATAAGTATGCCCTATGTATTCCATCGGCAAATTCATTGTCCGATAATTTTTTAAATACATATATTTCTCCAACAATTTGATTATCGTCATTACATGTCCAAAATTCTGCATTTCCATTTTTAATGTTGTCATAAAAAAACGGGTAGTTGGTTCCATACTTTTCTCTGTTTCTTGCCATAAATTTAATAAAACTCTTTCATCAGCTTGTCTAATTTCCATTAAAATCACCTTCCCATTACATAAAAAATCTTTACTTCGTAGTGTTTTACTATATGCTTGGATATCTTTTTCTTAGTGACTATTTAAACTTTCTCATAAACCTAGGGTTCATATTGAACCTTTCATATTACATGATGAATTAAATAGGTATTTGAAAGATGATAAAAAGCTAAAACTAAAATTATGTTACTTCAACTCTAGAAATTAGAGTTTATCTAGCTTTTCATAATAAAAATATTCCTTAAATTACCTTAGATTGTTCTCACTCATATGAAACACTTCTTTTACAGAGTACTCTATTATGTAGCACTCAAATACTCATTTTTCAAAATAGAAAACATTATCATATCATGGTAACTTCCTCTCAAATAACTACGCTCTCTTAAAATACCTTCCTGAGTAAACCCTAACTTTTTAAGAACTTTAATTGAAGCTATATTTTCTGTAGATACTGTGGCTTCAATTCTATTAACATCAAGTGCATTAAATGTAAAATTCATTATTGCACTTAATGCTTCAGTGATAATACCTTTATTCCAATGCTTAGGATTCAAATCATAACCAAAATCTGCTCTTACTTTTGGGATTTCAATCTCACATTTGCAAAATCCAATAATTTCAGAGCTACTTTTAAAAGAAATCCCCCAAAATATGGCTTGGTTTTGCTTGAAAGCCTCATCGAACCAATTAATCATATCCTCAGCCTGCTTCATATTTGTAAACAATTCAAATGTATCATATTTTATAACTTCAAAATTGCTTAAAATTTCATATATACTTTCCCTATCTTCCTGTTTTATCTGTCTCAGATTTAATCTTTCTGTATTTATTTCAGGGAACATACTAAATGCTTTATCTACCATATCCTTATCCCTCATTTCATTATGTATAACTATACATCTTTTAACATTTATTCTTCAAAATAAATAGTAGCTTATTCCATAAGGTACTATAGAAGAATGCAGCTTAATTACCTCTTATTTATACTTTATAATCTTAGTATTTACTCATAGTCTGGAAATATCAGCCAAAGCATTAGTAAACAGTTTCGGTTGATCAAGCATCATAAAGTGACCAGCTTCTTTTATAATAAACATTTTTTTGTTTGGTGCATTAATTGAATCGAAATAACCACTTGCTATTGTATGCGGGGCTTGAAAATCTCTGTCTCCAAGAATATAAAAAACAGGTATTCTATAATCACGACTTTCCTCATATAAACTATGGGAAAATAAAAATTCCCAAAGTTTTTTATTATTATTCATACCTTTAAATAAACTTGTAATATCTGATAACCTAAAAAGTGGGCTTTTAATTAATGTTTTTATTATAGGAATAAAATTCATTCCAACCTTATACTTTCCTTGCAATATTCTAACTCTTTGTAATTTCTTTATCATAGGTTTCTCGTAATTTTTTTCGGGATAAACCCCTATTTTTTCTAGGCAGCCTAAATCCTTTTTATTGCCCGCCTTTATTATTAATTCCTTTACCTTTTCGTAACCAATCTTTTCATTCTCCACTATATCTATTACTTATCCTGCACCGATGTAGTATAATACCTCTTGAGGATATTTCAGCACAAATAATGTTCCCAATACACTTCCCCAAGAATGACCTAAAATAACAATCTTTTCTTTCTTATATTTCTTTTTCAAGTAAGTAACTATTTGAAATAAATCATCTATTAATTCTTCGCAAGAAGGATAGTTACTATTTCTTTTAGCTTTAGTTAATGTTTTTCCCGCACCTCTCTGGTCCCAATGAACAATATTAAAAAAACTTGATAATTCTTTTTGAAAAGCATATGCGAATGTTGACTCTGCCATTCCTGGACCCCCATGTAAAAACAAAAGAACAGGAAGTTCAGCACTGATGGTGTGATGTAACAAGTATTGTTCTATTCCATTGATTTTGATATATTCTGAAAAATAATCATTTTGTTTTTTCATAACTTACATCTCCTCTAATAAAAATAATCTCTATTTCTGAACAGCAGTCGCAGAGTCCTTCTTCCTATGAGGTGTTTGCCACCTAGGTTTTCAGTACGAAACGAAGGGAGGGACGAAGTTAAAATTATAAATCATTTTCCTGTAAGTATTTTTTTGCTTCTTTTATTGCATCTAACTCTCTTTGTTTTATGTACTCTTCATACTCGTTTTCTTCCTCAAGGATTTTTATAGCATCATCTATGGAATACCATTCCACCTGGTACCCTTGCTCCAATTCATCTGGCATGAAATTAGGCTCTTGAATTTCGCCAACTACTTTTGTAAGATAAAAATATGTGATTTGCTTCATTTTCCTTTGTTCTAAATTTTCAACAACTATCCCTAACTCACTAATAATTTGAACATTTGCACCTGTTTCCTCTTTTAACTCTCGATACAAAGCTTCCTCCATATTTTCATTTCCATCCATTCCACCACCTGGTAACATATGAAAATACATGTTTGTTAAATTCATTAGAATTATTTCTTTTTTACCATTTAGTACAATACCAGCAGCTCTATTTCTTTCTCTAAAATCACCCTTTATTTCTTTTCCAAAAGTATTTAATTTTATCATTTTCTTCTCCTTTTTCTGAATCTAAATTTATGAACTACTTGCTCTGCCAACGTATAGCCCGCAAGACATTCCCTCCCTTATCAAGACTGGACCTGGTTGGGGAATATACGTTGAATTCTCAAAAGCTTGGCCACTACTAACCAAAGTAAATTTGAGTGTCTTGTTTGTATAAATCAATATAATATTACTTCTATTCTACCATAAAATTACTGTAATAATATACCTGTACCTTTTCATTACTTTTTCGAATATTCTTTATTAATTAGTAAAAAAGCTATGCAAAACTACATAACCTTCATACTTTTTTATATTTAAATTAATCATAATTCTATGGTTAAGACATACTTTAATAATTAAGCGACATAACTATAAAAATCGATAATACGAATAATGTCCTTTGAAAACGGAATAATACGGTATTAATAATAAAAGTTAGCGGAAGCATATTGGAAATTAATGCAATATAATGGTTAGTATGATACACTTTTCTTATGAGTTAATTCCTAGTTGTAATTTAATGTGACATATGAAAAATGCAAAACAACATAGTAAATAGTAATTTATCCATTAGATTTTATCAAGAATTATACTTTTTATGTAGGAGGTTACTAAATGAGTTCTAAAATTAATAAAGGTATTAAAGCAAAAATCTTATTTGGAATTGGAATGGTACTATTAATGTGTTATTTGGGAGGTATATTTTATATTTACAATGTTCAAGAGTATAGCCCATATGCTTCTACTGGGGCTGAACTTGATGCTTTAATTCACAGCATATTGTTTTTACCTTCAACTGCAATATTTTTGATATTATCTCTTATATTACACATAAAAACAAAAAAGTGAATCGTGTTGTCTATTACGAGTATATAAATTCCAATTTGTAGAGTTCATATAAAATAATTTTAGATTTAGTTCTATCATACATTTCTTATTTAACGACTAAAATTAAAACCAAATAATTTTCTAAATGCCGTATTATTCAGTAATGAATTTTACGGCATTTTTACGTCATAATTCAAATAAATTGTGAACTAACTAAATCTTGGATAATACTTATTGTAGATGTAATTCCTTTTGCATTTCATTTATACATCATCAATATATTGCAAGTCTATTTTACCATAAAATCACTGTACTAATATGCCTGTATCTTGTCAATAAACACTTTCATTTAGCATCACCTTTCAAAAGGCTACCAATAAAAAATCGGACGATTTTGTCACACCGAAATACTCTTAGTTTATATGTGTTTAACTTATAGTTTTAATATTTTTCCAATACATCATTTGGGTATAGCAACCAGGAAAAGTAGCCTCATATTCTTTCTGTAAATCTCTGTCTGGCTTGGTCAATTCCAAGCACACCTGACTAACTTTGCCGTGGTAGATATTTGTAAATTCAACCATATATTTATTGTTTAATGAAAGCAGTTGCTCTATGCTATGGATTTGAGATTGTATTAACAATGAACCTGTATACCCAAGTTTGCTATAAAATCTTTCGGCAGATTCAACCGCACCAAGACTGATAGAATGAATGTCATAATGGTTTGCCCGTTCCTCAAGCATAAGGATCATCTTTTTTGCTATTCCAACACCCCTATAATTTTCGTGCACAGCCACCGGACCTATTGTAATACTGTAGTTATCATTAATTTTACCAAAAACAATACCTATTATTTCGCTATCTAAGCTTGCATAAAGCATCAAATCACTGTGATTTTTCATCCGTTCTTCCCATTTTTCAAGGGAATATTCTGGATTATCCACAACAGGCATACCTATAAAAATCATTTTAAAGAAATCAAAGGTCTTTTCAAGTTCTTGTTTAGATAAAACATTTTTGATCAAGTAATTCATGTTAATAATCCTCCTTTACGACGCTACCAAGAAAATTTACAGTCAATTTTCTTCATTTCAGACTCAACTCTCAAACACAATAAATGGGACCATCATCTCCTGCTTAGTCATTCCTGCATGATTTGATAGGAACTGTTTGGATTTAGGGCTGTAGGCAATGCCTTTGTCCCCAATGGCAACTGCCAAAAAATCTCCAATAAACTCCTCAAATTTCCTATGGGCTTGACCCTCTCCAAATAAATTTCCTTCTATGACTTCCGCTTTTGAAAATAATAAAAAATCATTGCCAAAGGCTTTGTAAAACTCCTCTTTAAACTGCTGTCTATGCTCTTCTTTTACATAAAAACAGGTGGCTCTACTTTCAATGGAAATTGGTCTTACTAGCATCTTTATAAGCTGAGGATAATCGCTAACAAACTTGTAATTCAAATTAATATGCCCATGGTCTGCGGTTACAATAACAATAGTATCCTTTAGCCTCTGGCACATTTTTTCTACCCCTTCATTTAATTCTTTCACCCATGAAGTTACTTCACTGCTATAGCAACCATATTCATGCATAGCTGCGTCTGGCTGGGGAAAGTATGCATAGATATACTTGTCTCCAGAAAGATTACAAAGTCTTTCTACCTCTTCGAACATTTCAATGTGTGACGAAACTTTATTGGTGCCAAAGGGTGACACACTATAAGCAGTGGCATTACCAGTTTCATTGATAATACTATATATATTTTTATAAGGAATTATTTTTCCAGCCACATGATAATCAGCAGCTTCTTCCCCGCTATTTTCTACCTTATTAATAAAAACATTAACAATCTTATCTATTTCGCTAAAGTATAAACTCCAACCAAGCCATCCATGTTCCATAGGTGTTAAGCCACTTTCAATAGACGTTGTTGCAGCAGTTGTAGTAGGAGGAAACACTGTAGATATTTCTGTCACAAGATTCCTTCTAAGAAAGCTTCCTTTATCAAGATGGTTTTCTAATGCATTTATGCCTAATCCATCTAATAATATGACTACAACATTTTTATAATTTTTCTTTAAATAGTTATCAAATATTTCTAAAGTTTCATGGTGGTTTTCAGCTCCGTAATGTTTCAGCACTGAGCAAGATAAATTCACAATTGAATTACTATAGTCTGGATACTTTATGTCCATAAATTGCCTCCAATCTTTTTCTTCACATTGCTTCGTAATAGAAGAATATTGTTCACTAAAAATTTAGAATTCAATTTGTACACTCGGTTGATTATTAATAGTTAGATACCATATCTTATAATTATTAATTAAAGATGCATTAGGATTATCTGTGGTATCGGGAGTAGGAATAAAATACGAACATTTGAATGAATAAATGTCTTTTTTACTATCAAAGCATATGGTAATTGCATTTTGTTCATTATGTCCTTTTAAGAAAGACTCAGTGACAGTTCTATCCTGAAGTACATCTTTAGTCTTCTTAACCACGTGTTTACATTCTTCTAAAGACATTTGAGGACTTACTGTAAAATTAAAATTAATTCTGCCTTGCTGATAATAAATGTCTATATCTTGAATGTACGGAAAATCTTTTTTAAAGTTAGTTTTATATTCCTTACTATAGTTCGTTGTTATTGGTTGAGCACTGTCTGTATGAATCATACCTACAGCAAAACAAGCATAAAACCCAAATAGAATAGCAACAATTATAACTATGATAATAAATAGGAATCCTAACAATTTTTTCATCCTATTCCTCCCTTTAAACTACTATTTGATTCGCTATTTTTTACTATAGACTACTATCTTTATAATTCTATTCTACCATATTATTACTGTAATAATATACCTATAGCATTAGGTTCCTTGCTCCTAAAATAAATTTATAAACATTTTACCTCTAAGCCTTCGCTAAAGTGAAAGCTTTAGCTATTACTTGTCTACCTATTAGCTAAATTTAAATTTTATGCCACATAAAAATAAGCCACTGAGAAAACTCCTCCAGAGCTTAATATGATGCTCCTTAAGGACTTTTCTTAGCGGCTTTACCTTGCAGTAAGTATATTAAGCTTTAAAGCATTTAAATACTGCAATTAAGTTACTTTTCAATAAAATTGTGATACTAAAAGCCGTAGAATTCATTGTTGAGTAATACGGCACCCATAATAATTATTTAATTTTATTTTTAGAAATTTAACGAGAAGAACCCTAGATTCCCCAATTATAGATTATGCTTATAATGCCAGCAATCTTTCAATTTCATTCTTAATTTTATTTATATAATCTTTTCTTACTTCCTCACTTGGTCTTTTAGCTTCATCAAACAATTCGCTATTAGGTAGTTGATAAACCGAGCTTACTATAGGAGTATCTCCCTTCACTCTGGGGTATAAATGCCAATGAATATGAGGGCAGCCATTTCCAAGGAGCTCATAATTCATTTTATCTGGCTTAAACACATTGGAAACAGCTTCTGCAACTATGGACATTTCTTCAAGGTTTTTAATTTTAAAATCATGTTCTAAATTATGTAATTCTGGGCCATGTTCTTTGCAGTTAAAAACTGTATATCCCTTGAATCTCTGAAACCATCCTAAGATAACATATCCTGTTTCAAGTTCCATAATAAAATATGGATCATTTATAATATTCTTTTGATGTTCACACATCTTGCATTTCATAATATAACCCCCTTAGAAAATATAAATTTTATGTTTCTCATTACTTTACTCTTAGTACACAATTTAAGAAGAGTTCGAATTAAAAATTAATAGTTATACTCATGATTTCCAACACATATTTTTTGAGTTAATATCTCATTTTTCCAAGGCTTTCTTATTTCAATAAGGTTTAAAACATCATATCCCATTTTAGATAAAAATGTTATTATCTTATCATTATTAGGATGTACCCAGTTAAAAACTGTATCGCCACCCAATTCAAATGCAATTTTTTCTGCCTCCTTATATAGTTTCGAGGCTATTCCATTTCTCCTTGCACTATCTGAGACAAATAGAGATTCTGCCCAAACCGCACCACCATCAATTCTACAAACTAAATAACCTAATAGTTCTTTATCATCATTTTCCGCGACAAAAATTGGATACTTTGCCTCTATATATTCTTTAAATTCTTCCTTTGCCTGATCTATTTTAAGTGTTGATATAATACCTTTAAATTGTTTTAATTCCACTCTAAACTATGCTATCAACCAAGAAATTTTTTCTTCATCATTAATTTGGGCTAAACGGATAATCACTATTTCACCTCTCTTTATAGTTCGTTTAATTTTACTACAACGAAGTATTATACTTATTCTACCATATAATTACTGTAATAATATACCTTCAATTATCCATAGTATTCCTAAAATTTAAATCAAAGGTAATCTGCATCTAAGACTTGAAAATCTTGAAATCTTTAGCTGTAAGTGTATCTTTATTAATTGAATTTTAATTTTAAGACACAGAAAAACAGCCACTGAGAACATTACTCCAAAAGATACTAGCTCCTTGGAGAATTTTCTTAGTGGCTGCTTAAATTTTCTTATAAACTTAGGGTTTAAAATCTACTAACTCTTGACCAATGAATTTGGGTGTAGCGTAGTTGAACCGTAAACCTCGCTGTTAGATGAAGTTATTTTAGTCAATGCGAAGGCTTTTACCAACCACCTTCTTATTTAATTCAGTCACATTTATTTATATTCATTTATATGTTTTAAAACTTTATATGGTAATGTTTAATTTCTATTTTGCCTAATCCATTGAGACCATGTAGTTTTAAAATTGTCATCATTTTCAACACAATACCTATAAAAACGTCTTATTAATTTAGCTCTTCGTTCGGAACGATTCATCAAGAGCTGCTCATCCCTAAGTAGATTCTTTCCGCCTAGTAAGACCTGCCTATTCATTATATCTTGGAGACTGACATTTTTAGCGTTTTTCATCATATCATACATTACAATAAAAGTAGTTGTTCTTCCTACCCCAGCTTTGCAATGAAAATGTAGCCAGGTATTTGGAAGCAATGAATTAACGAATTTTATAAAATAATCAACCATGTCATTATTAGGTATTTCATTATCTGTTACAGGTATGCGCATATATGACATATCATAGCTTTGAACTAACCTTTTTTCATTTTCAAGTTTTTTAGGTATTAATGTTATATCACCAATATATATTGGCTTGTTTAATAAGATGCCTTGTAATCTTGTATTTTCATCAGTTAAAACGGCTTCTTTAGTCAAGCCTTTATTGGCCTTGTTATGGTTATCTACCCAACTTATCGCTACACCGTTGATGAATCCATGTGATTCTTGCCTTAAGTCAACTATAATTATTGGCATAGCATGACCTATGGACTGTTTAAGAAACACAAGACCATTTTCAGAAAACTGAGAACTAGCAGATGCGTTTAAATTAGCTAATCCATTTAAGTTTATAACTTTATTATCTTTAAAATTAGCTAAATCAATAGTTTTGCGAAAGTTGTCAGGTAACTCTTTTTCATTATCAAAATTTATAACAAGGCGTAACTTATTACTTCGAGATTTATAATAAGGTTCTTGTATCATTTCATCATTTATATGATAGCAATATTCATATAAAAATGGATGACAATAAGAATGCCAGCCATGATGTCCATGCCTAAAATTATCCTCCATTATATTGTAATTTGTAGAGTTATTTAAAGTTATTTCATTTTGTTTCATATATCATTCTCCATAGTAATTTTCCACTTTATATAATATGATGTTAACTCATATTGTGTTTAGCTACTTCTACCTTTTTTATAGTTTTATTATGGAATTAATGTTTTTTACTATTTAATATATATATCTTTATCCTTCTCCAAGTTCATATTATCAAAAAACCTCATTTACTTATGATACGATTCATCATATCATAAGTAATCGATTTAACTTGGGTGTAATACAACAAATTCGTCTTTATCAAATTATATTGTTAAGTAAAATGAATACTTTGACCCTCTCTGAAAAATTTTCATCTAACATCTCATTCCCCACAGTTACACAAAACTAATTTTGGGATATCTTATTTTTACTCATGTTACCATCCTTGATATAGGATAATATTTCTTTAGCTGACAATTGATTAGTATGTCCTATTTAACTATAATGCACTATCCAGTTAACTCCATTTTGTTATATAATTACTGTAATAATATACCTGTAACCCTTTCATTACCTTCGTAAATTTTAAACCAAAGATAACTTGTATCTAAGCCTTAAAAGCTTTAGCTATAAATTGTCTATTTATTAACTGAATTTTAATTTTAAGACACAGAAAAACAGCTACTGATAACATTACTCCATAGGATACTAGCTCCTTGGAGAATTTTCTTAGTGGCTGCTTAAATTTTCTAATAAACTTAGGGTCTAAAATCTACTAAACCTTGCTGTTATATGAAGTTCTTTTAATCACTCCGAAGGAATATCTCAGTATACATAAGATCATTAATTTTTAAACTAACGATATCTTTTTTAACATACTATATGATTTATAGCCTTTTGGATCATTGTCTTTTACAAAAACTACCTTGTATCCTAATTTCTCGTAGAATTTTTTTGCTTGAAACTCTACTGTACCTAAATTAATGCTATAGACATTTATCTCTTTTGCTTTTTCCTCTATTTTACACATAAGATTTTTACCAATTCCATTTCCTTTATATGCTTCATCAACTACAAGCCAACCTATATACATTGAATCTTCAGTAATGCTCCCATGAACTCCTCCAACAAATTTATCATTATCTAATGCGACAAACATTATATTTCTTTCTTCCATTGGATAAATATTATTATCTCTATTAAACTTCTCTATTTGATTTAATAAAATAGAATTATATTTATCTACCTTTTCAGTGACAACTATAACTTCTGTCTGTGAATTACTTTTTATATCAAAATCAATATTCTTCAAATAGAAATATCTAGTTGTTGTTGGTGTTCCCTTTGTAATTCCTCCAATATGAAAACCAATTGATTTAAAATCTTCTACTCTAGATTCAACTTCTGTATATAATTTCATGCCTATTGCTTTATTTTTATAATAATGACTAACTTCTGAAATCAGCTTTTTTAAAACATGAACATTCTCATAAAACATACTACCAATACTTACCCAATCCCAAGAATAATTTACATATACACTTCCAACTAGTTTTTCACCATCGATAGCATAAAAATATTCCGTTGATGAATCTTTTTCGCCAGTATGTTTTAAATTATAATCTTTTAATTTTTTTATCAGTTCATCTTTATATTTAAAATCTTTATCTTCTATATACCTCATTTTAGCCCTCCGAAAGTCCCTAAATTAGTTCCATTGTTTGCTCCTATTTTATTCTTCTCCTACAATGAACACTAGCTAAATCTAACTGATGTGACTATCATCCATAGCTCTGTGTAACAGCGACAAATGATAAAATGCCTTAACTGAATTCCCTACAACTGCTTAATACTTGGGTTGTAACAGTTTGCCCATGCTACATTATTGTCTATACATCTAAACATTCTGTAAGCTATGGGTCTAAATCCACATTTGGGCCAAAATGTGGAAGAAGCAAGATTAGTTATTCTCCAATCTGTAATTATATTGTTATATCCCTTTTCTTTCATAATCTTATAGCCTTCATTCATTAATTTTTTACCGATTCCACTTCCCATTTCAGAAGGATAAGTACCCGCAATACTTAGCTCTATACCATCATCGGGTGATATCAACCCTGAATTAATAGTCCCATATACTTGGAATCCTACTTCTTTCATGTCCTTAGTTGCAATGAGAACCGTTGCATCATCATCCTCTACTATGCCCTTATAACCTGCTTTTATTTGTGCTACAACTTCAGGTAATAAAGGTTCAAAAGTTGGTGACGAACTTTGATAGTACTGGATTATTTTGGACATACTGCCCATAGCTTCACCATCCGTTTTATTGGCAAGTCTAATATCTATATCAGCTACATTTTCAAAAGGCTTGTACTCTTCCATGTTCATTATGGAGTGTACTTGCTGAATAGAGAAGCTTAATCTAAGGAAGGCCTCATAGTACTCTTGGCTTCCAAGGGGTACTAAAGTATATTGATTGAAACAACCTTGTTCAAGCCAAATAACTGATACCTTTGCATAGAGATTTCTTACAAGTTCAGATGATTGACCCATTCTAATTGCCATTCCCTCATAGGGTACCCATGCATACCTACCTCTTCTACTATCAATCTTTATCTCTCCTATTATATAACCTACTAGTTCCTCATTAAAAAATGCCCCTATCCCTATCACTTTACTATTAACGAACAAATCCTCAAACATATCTGTAATATACTTTATGTTAAGACAGCTATTTTTAAGAAATGGATATACCTTACTCTCAAGATTTTGTCTTTCTATTAGCAAATCAGCCATTGCAGGTATATCATCAACTGTAATTGATTTGAATTTACATTTGTTCATTTCTATCCCCCCAATTAAATTTACATTTCATAATAAATTATAGCATGCCAAAAGATTATTAAATATGTAAAAAACAATTCCTAATTGTTTTTTACTTAAAATCCGAGGTTCTAAGTTACAAGGTTATCAAATGTAACCTCTGTAGTTATCACTTATCTACTAAAAATCGCCGCTACTTATGATACGATTCTCAGTAACGTGCATAACGTAGGCTTTTTTAAAGTAGTTGCTATTACCTTACAGTTCCTTTTTATCAAGTTTATAATAATGAAATTTCCTATCACCTATCTTAATATCATTTAAATACCTAATACAAGGATTTTTACCGACCTTTCATCTTGACTAGATATTTAATAGTCAAATTAATTTATTCTTATTTAGCATAAGCAGAGTGGTAAATCAACGAAATACTTTATATTTCATAAACCTTATTCTCTACCCTCATTGAATAAGGTCTGATAAACTAAAGGTAATAACCTTTCTCAATTCTTCAAGGCTTACCTCTACTTGATATCCAATTTTCCCAGCACTAAATATGATGGTTTCAAAGTTACCTGCTGATTCATCAAGGGTAGTTACAAAACTCTTTTTCATGCCAACAGGTGAGCATCCCCCGTGTATATATCCTGTAATCTCCAGCAAATCCTTTGATTTAATCATTTTAACTGCTTTCTCGCTAACACTATTAGCAGCTTTTTTAAAATCTAATTCATCTGCCGCAGGAACTAGGAATACATAATATTTATTAGTTTCACTTACAGTTACCAGTGTTTTGAACACTTGTTTGGGATTCTGATTCAAAACCTTTGCAACCTCAAGGCCACTAACAGCATTTGTATTTGCATAACAATGACTTTTATACTCTACTTTCGCTTTATCTAATAATCTCATTACATTTGTTTTAACTGCCATATATCTCACTCCAAAAATCACAAAAATTCTTATTTCTAATTGTATTTCATTAATAAAATAGCTATTGTTTTCTGCTTAATCTAGCTTAACAATTGAGATAATTAATGTATAGGACTTTCTTTCCAATTAACTATACTTTACCACAAGTTAGCTAAAATTTCAGGGGGCTTACCTTTTTATAATAACTTACTACAATTAAATTCAGTGTTCATCACTGAATTTGGATAATGAGTCGAGATAAAGTTTAATTACAGTTCAATCAATGTTTTATATAAATTGTTAATTATGTTTCTAAATATCTCTCTACTATTATCATCTAACTCAGGCTCATCAATATAGTATAAACAAGCTTCTGGAACTACTTCCATAAATTTTTGATTAAAATCGGGATAACATTTTTTTTAATAAGTCTCCATACTCTGAATAACATCTTTCTGAAAGTTCATAGTACTCATCATGAGTAATTTAGTAATTTATGAAATCTTCTATATGTTGGATTAGATTGTTTTTACATAACAATGCTTTCTCATCATCTATTCACTATTGCATCAGCGTGAACTTTTGTTATATCGTTACGGATTATTTCAAGGGACGTAGTCACACCTCCACTCTCTTAATTCAAACCTATATAATTAACAAACCAAAAAGATATTAAAGTTCTATCCATATAAGGAGTATCTTTTACATATAGTCATAAGTTTGAACTAAAAAATTAATATTTTCATAAATTATCTTTCTACTACATAATTAGCTAAACCATATTATACCATAATTACATGTAAAAACCCCTCAAACCTAATGTCTGAGGGAGATAAAGAATATTTCAGTTCTAACCATAAACTCTCTAGATACTTTTATATAAACTTATTCCATCTTCAGAAGTTGATTTTTTAATAATCAGTAGGTTTGTTTTATATAGTCTCGGACATAACACTTTATTCTACTTCAACAAGAAGTCCTCTAGATCCTCGTCTTACTAGATAACTTTGATAAGCAAGTTCATTTGCTAATAGTTTCCTTCCACCAAAGTAATAATCCCATTCTGGAGTTGTAAAGGTTACTATGACTCTGCCTCTACCATAAGGATATTCTATCATAACTGTGTTATTATTTTCATCAGTAAGAATTACTACAGTTCCTACTGGCAAATTAGTAAAATATCCATGGGATGATGCACTCCAGCCATCTAAATCATTTCTATAACCCTGATCTATGATTTGTCCACAATTACCACCAAAGCAAGGAAGTGCTGCAGTAATTATTGGGTGGGTGCTATTTGCTATATTATTGTTTTCAGTGTATCTTACTTGGTACTTAAGTCCACCTACAAAGGTAGCAACAGTAGAATAATATTGAACCCAAGCTAAATTTGCAGATAATATACCACCACTTCTTACAAAATCTTCAATGGAAGGTAGAATTGCTCCATTTGGCATTATATTTGAATAGTAAGGCTGAAATTGTGCAGAAGGAATTATTATTTCTTTAAACCTAGATAAATCAATAGAGCCAATTTGATCTGAACTTATGGTGCAAAAATTTACTCCTTGTGCTTGGAGTTCATCAGTCATAGAACTAAATCCCCAAGAAAGATTATCTTGGATTAATAATACAGTTTCATTGCCTGTACAGGTATTAACAGACAAAGCTTGTAATTTTTCTTGTATACCTTGAAAATAATCTATTGAAGTATTGTTAATAGGTTCTAAATTTTTCATATTTGTCACCTTTTACTTTTATTAGAGACTTTACTCCCTAATATATACTATGTTAAGAAGTTAACGCTTGTTCCTTAAAATCTAATGTGTTTTTAGCTGTTTGCCAATGTTAGAGTGAGAGTTTTCACCTAAGCCTAAAATTCCCCTCTCTCTCCTTTTCTATCTCCACTACAAACTCTGTGTTTATTATTACTGGCAAATAATTAAGATACCTATTCTAATATTATTTTTTGTTCAAGGGGCTGTGGTATACTTATGAATTAACTCCATGTGAGTTTCTCAAGTGCAATATGACTGCGGTACCAATCATCACTTTCAAGAAGTACTTCAGGGGAACCCGCATTTTTAACTCTGCCATGTTCTAATATAACAACAGTGTCACTAACAATCATGGAGGACAAACGGTGAGATATAGACAGTATGGTATGGGCCTCACTTGCTTTGCCAAGTACAGATACTATTCTTTCTTCTGTGATAGAATCAAGGTTTGCCGTAATCTCATCTAATAAAAGAATAGGTGGATTTGTTACAATAGCCCTGGCTATAGCCAAAAGTTGCTTTTGTCCTTGTGAAAAAAGTGTATCATTGACTACTTTAGTATCCACGCCCTTTTCCAGTGATTCTACATATTCTTTAAGTCCTACAAAATCCAGAGCTTTTTCTATTTGCTCCCTTGAAATACTTTCATCCTTTAAGCTTATCTGGTCTGCCACAGTACCCTTAATTACATGAAAGTTTTGATCAACATACCCAAAAAGCTTACGTTTTTCTGAGTTTGATATCTCATAAACATCTATTCCATTTATAGTAATACTGCCCTTTGTTGGCCTTAAAAGTCCCATTATAAGTTTAAATAATGTTGTTTTGCCTACTCCTGTCCTTCCTACAAAAGTAACCTTCTCATTTGGTTTTAATCTAAGGTTAATATCTTGAAGAATATTAGTGCCTTCTTCATATTGAAAGGAAATATGGTTAAAAGATAATCTCACATCTCCACGATTTTGAATAATATCTTCTGACTTCAGTTCATCTTTCTTAATCTCATCTTCAGGTTCACTATAAAAATCATTTACCCTTTTAATACCTGATATGGCCTGCTGAATATTCTGAAGCTCCATACCAAGGTTTTCAATTGGTGCAAACAGGTTAGATATTAATTCTATTGTTGCTGCAACCATACCAAGGGATATGCCCAAAAAATTTAGCTGACTAGAAGACAACACTACAATGAAAGCTATAACAACTGCACGAATTAACTGAATCAAAGGTGAGTAAACTGAATCATAAAAATTAACTTTATCTACAGTTTTATAATTATCAAGTAAATGTGTCTTATAGTTCTCTTCCATATACTTTTCTTTGCTGTAGGATTTAATCATCTGTATATTTTTTATACTTTCCGATATATGATTGTTTACCTTACCTATAAGTATTCGATTCTCTAACTGTGCTTTAAGCATCCTCTTTTGAAAAAACCGCGTAATACCATAAATAGCTGGCAGAAGTAATATTGTTACAAATCCAATCCTACTACTGAACATCCAGATTGAAATTACAATGCCTATAAGCTTAAAGCCGTCAACCATCATTCCAACTATACCATTAGTAAACAGTGAACTAATTGCATCAACATCATTTGTAAATCTTGAAACCACTGCTCCAGAGCTGTTTGAGGAAAAGAACATTGCATTTACCTTTTCAAGTTTTTCCATCATTTCTATTTTTATCTCTTCAGTTATTTTTTGTCCCATTATTGTAAGAATAGCCTCTTTTACGAAATCAAAAATTCCTATAAAAAGTATTATTACAATATAAGAAATAGCTAATACAAGTAATTTATCGTTGTTTTTGGGTACAAGGTTGTTGTCTACTATATATTTTAAAATCTGTGGCGGAATTAAGGTTGTAACTACAACACCACAAATGGCAACTAGTAATAATACACTTAGCTTCATATTATTTTTAATTACTTTACTCATTGACTGCTTTATCAAAGTATTGCTCTTCATAGTCTCCCCCCTCTGTACATTGCAAATTATATATTGTGGCATAAACATCAGATTTTTTCATGAGCTCTTCATGTGTGCCCATATCAGCGGTTGTATCATTTTTTAATAAGATTATTCTATTTATCCTATTGAAGATAGCTAAACGGTGAGAAATTAAAATAATCAAACTGTCTTTATAATTGCTTCTTAAGTTTTCAATAATTTTTTCTTCTGTCTTCATGTCAACTGCTGAAAAAGGGTCATCTAATATTATAATTTTATTCTTATTAATAAGTGCTCTAGCAAGAGCTATTCTTGCCTGCTGACCCCCGCTTAATTTTATTCCACTGTTTCCAACCAAGGTATCTTGCCCCTTTTGCATTGCATCCAAATCTGTATCAAAGCAAACATCCTTTAAAACATCTGAGATTTCTTTGCTACTGCCCATGGTTATATTGTTGTATATTGAATCAGAAAGTAACTGTGGCTTATGCCCTAAATAAGAAATCATTTGGCTTCGCTCATACTGGGAGTAATCATTAAGTTCTCTGCCATCAACTTTAATACTACCTAAATAAGGATATAATCCTAAAAGGGATAATCCAAGTGTAGATTTACCTGAAGCAATTGATCCAGTTATACCTATAATTTCACCCTTCTTAGCTTTAAAGCTTATATTCTCGATTATATTTTCACGGCCTTCACCATAAGAAAAACTAAGGCCCTCCACTGATAACATGGTATCCCTATTATCTATACTAGAAGAACTATCCTTAGTTTTGTAGTCTGAAAGATATGGTTCAATACGTTTCCAAGAAATCTGAGACTTTTGAACGGAATTAAAGAGCTTTGCTGCTTTACTTGCCTTAGTAGCCATAGCTGTAAACATGGCAATATAAGTAGAAAAGCTTCCTACAGTCCAGCCTCCTCTAATAACCTTTGTACCTCCAAGGTAAATAACCATAATTATTCCAAGCATTGCTATAACGTTATAAATAGGCTGCATAGAGTTTTCCAATATACTGGCCTTTATAGCTTTGTTCTTTAAATCCTCCAGTTCCTCATTATACCGAGCTCTATTTTTAACTTCCATACCAGTGACACGATAAAGCATGGAATTTTCAATCATATCATAAGTAACATCTGCAATATCGCTGCTTTTCTTTCGATACTCCCTAGCGTACTTGTAAATAACACTTTTTAATTTTTCAGCAATTGCCATAGCAACTGGAACAAAGATAATAGAAAGCATAGTTATTTTCACATCATAAAAAAGCATTGATATTAGATAGGATATCATAAGCACACCAGTATCGAAAACTTCGGTTGTAAACTTTCGCATTCCTTCAACACATAAATCCACATCAGAAATTACTCTTGTCATAAGGTTACCAGTGTTTTCATTATCAAGCTCTGAAGTACTTTTGCTCATTATATTATTGTATATCATAAACCTCATAGTTGAACTTGTGCTATTTGCAAAACGTCTTATATAAAAACGCTTAAAATAACGAAACAGCTGAGTAATTCCAATGAGCATAGCATACAAAGTAGCAACTAATACTACTGATGATAAGCTATTACCCTCTGCAATAGAATCTATAAGTTTACCTTGATATATAGGACCTAGAATCATTGAAGTATTACTAGCTATTCCAAATACTATAATGCAGGTTACCAAAAACTTTTCTTTCTTCCAATAGTTTAAAATTTTATCTGGTTGTTTCATAGGTTCAATTTTTAGTTTTGACATAGCAATCCCCCCCCTTTTAACAATAATACTACCAATTACATTAAAATACAATTATATGCACATTAAACACCATTATAATTACACTATAATGCTATCTTGCTACTTATTAAGTTGACCAAGAATATTAATTATCGTATAATTTAAATTAAATAATCAAAAAAAATTATTCTCTATGTCAAAGGAGCGGCGGAAGATGGATAATGATATTTTAAATTTGGAACAGGCCTGCGATTTTTTAGGTGTGGGAGAAAGAACGTTGATAAAATTATTAAGAGAAGAGCATATACCAGCTAGAAAAATAGGCAGGGAATGGAGATTTAGTAGATCTGCTCTTATGGAGTGGATTGGGTCTGGAGATTCATATGAATATGCCAATAAAGAAGAACTTTATGAAGTGGTTAAAGATATGAGTGGTAACTATGATGTTATGCTAGACAACGTTTTTGACGAAATAACAAATCTTAAAGTAAATAAACATATTAACTCATTATTAAAGAATGTTCCATCAGGAATAGATATTCCTGACAATGTTACCCTTAGGGTTAGCTATAAGCAAAAGAGAGAAGTTGAAAAATTACAATTTAAATTATTTTGGCCATTAAGAGATGAATATAGACTGACTAATAAAGAAAAATAATCTTGAGCTTGCTTCACTGTCTTTTAGGTAGAGATTACCTAGTAGTCCATTATAAATCCATATTTCAATATTATTGGCAAAACAAAAGCCGGTTAAAGTTGCATAATGTAAACTAACCGGCTTTCATCTCATAATCAAGACATAAAGTATACTAACATAAAGAGACTTAATAGAATTAAAAAATTTGATAGTCTACTTTTTCATTTTCATTTATCTTAAGTGCATATAGACCTTTTGGTGAAGTTATACTATACTTTCCAGAATAATAATTTCGAGATAAATAACCTAAGTATTTTAATACTATTTTAATGAGCATGACTATGGTGAATATCCAATAAGTGCTTATGTGAATAAATATGTTCCTCATGAGTATGGGCATGACTATGCTTTCCTACAATAGTTTTATCATGAAAATGATTATGATGGCCATCATCGTGACTATGTTCATGAGTTATAGCTGTATGGCTATGCTCATGATTATGCTCTTCTGTAGAAGCAAATTAAGTTCCTATTATCATAAATATCTTCTACTAATACAATAGTACTTGATACTGTAATAAAAAATATAGCAATCCAAAGTCGTTTGTTACTTCAACTAGATTATTGTCTGTATCTTTATTGCAACTCATGTTAATATCTATTATTCAGTCATATAGTTGCTATACTACTCATAAAATACTTATGTATTAATTCTTAGGAGTATATATGAATAACATTTTCATCTCAACACTTACTATGGGGATATTAGGTTTTGTCATTTCACTTATTGGTTTACTTACTGGAATGTTACTTTCGTCTTTTGTAAAGAAACGTGGCAAAAGATTTAAAGGTACATTACTAGGGTTTGTTGGTGGACTAATGCTAGCAATTGTATGCTTTGATCTATTACCAGAGTCCTTTGAAGTTGGAAGTGTATATATTGGTATAATAGGTATTACATTCGGACTTATCATTTCTGTATTACTTGATAGCGAATTAGAACATAATCATGAACATACCTCTTCACGAATAAATCATAGATATTTTAAAGCTGCTATGTTAATGGCTATTGGAATTGGTATTCATAATATTCCTGGGGGTATAGCCTTTGGCTCTCTATTTTGCAGTAATTCTACAAAAGGTTTTCATCTTGCTTTAGCATTAGTAATTCATGGAATTCCTGAAGGTTTAACATTAGGCATACTTCTTAGAGAGTATAAATCCAATACCGCCATTCTTCTAGCCTTTTCACTGATTACCTCTTTGCCTATGGGATTGGGGTCAGTACTAGGTACATTGTTAGGGACTCTCTCACCTCTGGTTATCTGTTTTAGCCTTGCCCTTGCTGGTGGAATGATACTTTATATTATTTATCGAGAGACTTTACCAAGCTCAAGGGAAATTTGGAAAGGTAAGCTCTCAACAGTAGGTAATGTTTTAGGAATGATTGTGGGAATTTTGATGATTTCTTTTCTTGGAAAATAGTATATAAAAAAAGTTAAATGGGTTGTCTCAAAACTCTGCTTTGAGACAACCTCTTTATGGATAAAGTTATGAAAATTTCTTCTTCAAAATTAAATGTAGGTTTTACTTCTTGTATTTATTTATAATTTAAATAAATTTATATCATATATTAGGTTCAATTGGGATTAACAATATAATCTAATCAGCTTTTTTTAGTATCATAATCTTGTACAGGCCTCCAAATATACTCTTTCTTTCCTCAACAACTTTTAAGTTTATGCCCACTGCTATTTGTGAAAACTTTCTATTTATATCGGTTCCAAGGGATTTAGTTAATTTATTCAACAAGGCTTTTACTACACTTTCTCTTTGTCCCTCACCAGCAAACTTATCAAATATTGCAATTTTTCCATTTGGCTTTAATACTCTGTAAGCTTCTTTTAAACACTTATTACCATCTGGAACTACAGATAAAATTAGATTTAAAATAACGTAATCGAATTCTTTATCCTGAAAGCTTAAATTCATTGCATCCATATTCAATATATTAACCTTCTCTAAATTAAGAACATCAACCTTTTTCCTTGCAACTTCTAGCATTTCCTCAGTTATATCTATTCCAGTAACTTGTACTCCCTTAGGCAAAAACTTAAGATCCTCACCTGTTCCTACACCTATAAATAAAATCTTATCTTCTGGATTTAATGTTAAAAGATTAATTTCTAATTTTCTTTGACTATTAAATATACTACTTCCAAAAAACTTATCATATATTTTAGCCCATTTCTTATATATTTTCTTATTGCTCAAGTTGTCCATAGATACACCCCCATAAAAGTTATGCAGCCATAAATTATGGCTGCATAGTTTTTAGTTATTTTTCTGTTTTCATTGCTCTCATAGAATTTAATACTGCAATTAGTGTAACACCAACATCACCAAATACAGCTTCCCACATAGTCCCCACTCCAAAAGCTACAAGAACTAGTATTATTGCTTTAATTCCTAAGGCAAAGATTATATTTTGCATTACTATTGTTCTTGTTTTCTTAGCTATTCTTATAGCGGTTGCAATTTTGGAAGGCTCATCAGTCATAATAACTACATCAGCGGCTTCAATTGCAGCATCTGAACCAACACCACCCATTGCAATACCTATATCAGCTCTAGCTAAAACTGGAGCATCATTTATTCCATCACCAACAAATATTAACTTACCCTTAGAAGACTTTTCTTTATCTAAAAGTTCTACTTTTTCAACTTTTTGGTCTGGTAATAATTCTGAATAAACCTGATCTAGCCCTAATTCTTTGGCAACTTTAGTTCCAACAGTTTTATTATCCCCAGTTAGCATAACAGTTTTTCTAACTCCACTTGCCTTTAAAGCTTTTATAGCTTCTGCTGAATCTTCTTTAACTTCATCAGATATTACAATATACCCAGCATATTCTTTATTGATAGCTACATGAACTACAGTGCCTATAGTTTCTATCTGTGCATATTCTATATTTTCTCTAATCATCAGTTTATGATTACCTGCAAAGATTTCTTTTCCTAAAACAGAAACTTTTACACCATGGCCAGATATTTCTTCATAATTCTCAATTGATTCTTTAGCTATATCCATACCATATGCCTTTAAAATCGAAGTTGCTATTGGATGGTTAGAATAACTTTCTGCATAAGCTGCATAAGTTAGAAGCTCATCCTTTGTAACATTTCCTTGTGGCTGTATATCAGTTACCTTAAATACTCCTTTTGTAAGGGTTCCTGTTTTGTCAAATACAACTAACTCAACGTTGTTTAAAGCTTCAAGATAGTTACCACCTTTAACTAGAATACCATTTTTTGAAGCCCCACCAATACCTCCAAAGAAACCTAGTGGAATAGATACTACTAAAGCACAAGGGCAAGATACAACTAGGAAGGCTAAGGCTCTATATATCCACTCTGAAAATGTTGCTCCACTTATAAGAAGTGGTGGTAGTATTGCTAAGGCTAAAGCAGAGAAAACTACAATTGGTGTATAATATCTAGCAAACTTAGTTATAAAGTTTTCAGTAGGAGCCTTTTTACTACTTGCATTTTGGACTAAATCAAGGATTTTAGCAATAGTAGAATCTCCAAATTCTTTTTCTACTTCTATAGTTAAAAGACCATTTTTATTAATAACTCCACCTAGTACATTATCTCCAATACCTATTTCTCTTGGAACTGATTCACCAGTTAAAGCAGAAGTGTCTACCATAGAGTTACCTTCAATTACTTTACCATCTAGAGGAACTTTTTCTCCTGGTTTTACAACTATTATATCACCTACATTAACTTCTTCTGGGGATACCTTTTTAATATCCTCACCAATTTTCAGGTTAGCAAAATCGGGTCTTATATCCATTAAAGCTGCTATAGATTTTCTAGAACGATTAACAGCCATACCTTGGAATATTTCACCTAATTGATAGAAGAGCATAACAGCTACTCCTTCTGGAAACTCACCAATTGCAAAAGCTCCAATGGTTGCTATACTCATGAGGAAGTTTTCATCAAAAACTTGACCTCCTCTAATATTCTTAAGAGCTCTAAGCACAACTTCTCCACCAACAAGTAAATAACTTATTAAATAAAGTATTAGCTCTGTATAAAAACTAAAATTAAACATTGAAGCAACTGCAAAAATTGAAGCTCCAACTCCAAGTCTTATAAATTCACTCTTATTACTTTCATGGCTATGGTCATGTCCATGTTCATGGCCATGTGAATCCTTGTGCTTTTTATTTCCATTTCCCTCTAAAACATATACCTTTACATCAGGCTCAATTTTTTTAACAATTTTCTTAACTTCTTCTACAATACTATCTTTATCTGCATTGCTCTCAACTTCCATAATAAGTTTTTGAGCAACAAAGTCAACAATTACACTGTTAACATCAGGAATATTTCCAGCTTCCTTTTCAATTTTTGCTGCACAGTTTGCACAACATAAACCTTCTAACATTATCACCAATTTATTTGATTTTCCTGAAACTTTTTCTTTTACAACTACATGGGATTCAATTTTATTTATTGTTTCAATAGATGCAGCAACTAGCTCATTAACCTTAGTTATTTCTTCTAGTTCCATAGTCAAAGTCTTAGTTACAAAATTAACTGAAGCACTAGCAATTCCATCCATACTATTTAGTTTAGTTTCTATTTTTGATGCGCAGTTGGCACAATCTAATCCTTCTAAGATGAATTGTTTCTTAATCTTTGTAACTGGCTTCTTTTGCACTGTATTTAACTGCATTATTGTTTTTGGCTTCATTGTGCTTGACTCTAATTTTATCTGTGTTGGTTTATTATCTTTTACATTAGGCTTTGAAATCTTATTATTACTCATTTCTTACTCCCCCCAAATCTATTTATTTCTCTTTTAAATGAGCTAAACCTTGATCAAATATACCTTTAACATGATCATCATCTAAGGAATAATAAACAACCTTTCCTTCTTTTCTATACTTAACTAACCTAGCTTGTTTAAGAACCCTTAACTGATGTGAAATAGCTGATTGATTCATGCAAAGTAAAGCAGCTATATCACATACGCACATTTCCGATTGGAATAATGCACATATAATTTTTATTCTTGTACTATCCCCAAAAGTTTTAAACAAATCTGCTAAGTCATATAAAGTTTCCTCTTGTGGAATTGTTTCTTTAACTCTTTTTACAACATCTTCGTGAATAACATTGCAATTACAGGTATCAATTATTTCTTTATTATTTTCCATCCAATATCACCTCAACTGAATATATGTTTACTTGTTCATATGTTTATATATTCAGTATATGCTACTTGCTTATATTTGTCAAAACTTTTTATATAAATTTAGCAAATTTTTTATTCATACTCATTCTTACTAGAAATTATCTTTTATTTTCTCTATCTATAAATAAATCATGGAGCATAGATGATTTTATTTATAAAATTCCATAAAAAATCACTATGAAAACTCAGCTAAAGTTTTCATAGTGATTATATCTTTTAATTTACGCTACTAATCTAATTAAGTCAAAAATATTTAAAGATAACAATATTTATGGCAATCTTTAAGTATTTATAACAATTAATATTGTTAAGAATAAAAAAACATAAGAATTCTTAATGCTTGTGCTGGTTTTAGAAGTTTTTCATTAAATTAGCCTTAATTATTTACTTGGCTTCATACCATCTACCTAACGCTCTAAGAGAATTAGCTAAGGTGTCAATTACAACTAAAATGCATCACTCCAGCTATAGATCTTCATATGTTTATGATACTGATTCTTTTGAATTCTGTATTTTATTTATAGTATCTTCATTTATAGCTTGTTTCAATTCTTTCATATACTTTGAGAATTCTACTTCTTTTTTTCCATAGGTAAGGTTTAATTCATACTCAAGAGGTAACCATGTTGATATACTGGCCTCATTATGTTGCATTATTGCCTCCATCTTATCCAGTGCCTTATAAATTTTGGCTTCTAAAGTTTTTTGCTCATGCATTTCTAAAAATAGCATAGTAAGTTCTTTTTTATAGGGCTCTGGTATATTCTCAAGCAGCTGTTGAACCGCTCTATCCTCAACAATCTCATGGCTTTCAGTTTTGTAAAATGCAGGTATGTCCCCTGTCACTGCTTCACCTAAGTCATGAAAAATACACATTAATATTACTTTATTGATATCAACCTTAGGAAATTCATCCTTTACAAAGTATGCCATTAAAGATAATCGCCAGCTGTGCTCTGCTACACTTTCATGACGATTAGAAGAAGTCCATGAATGTCTTGTATTATTTTTAAGATTTTCTGCAACAGCCATAATCTCTATAAATTTTCTTATGTTCATTTTCCCAAACCTCCAAATATATTATAAAATTATCTTATTTAAGTATATCACGTCAAAAGGTAGTTAGAGTTAAATATATTTTCACACTCATTTTGGAGAGTTTGAATCTTATTATGAGTTAGAGTAAACCACTGAGAAAGAATGTCCTAGCATTTTAGTTGCTTGGATACTTTTTCTTAGTAGCTACTTAAATCTATTCATACTCCTAGATCTTATATCGAATCCTTTAATTTTAAAGCGAATTATTAACATATAAATACAAAATATATATTCTCAACATACTTCCCCCAAAACATGAAATCATTGAAGTAGCAAATGGTTATATTAGGTTTAATTAATAATTTCTATTAGTGTTCAGCAAATTCATATGGTAAAATAATACTATAAATCAATATATATGTAGATGATGGAGTACTGAAAAGTCGCTTGACACCGTAGGAGAAAGAAGTAACTGATCCGAATTACTTTGAAACTCTCAGGTAAATTACAGTTTCTTGATACAACTCTGGAGAGACTACAATTTGTAGCATCGAAGAAGTAATACGGTTTGTACCGTAAAATCTTTCAGATAAAAAGACAGAGAAAAGGGTAATTTTTTTATAATACCTTTTTCTCTGTCTTTTTATGCTTTCAAATCCTAAATCTATAGTTTGTATTAAACAACTTCCTAGAAGTTCTAGCTCTGTCATCTTCTACAAAATGCTGCTAAACAGCCTTCAAATTTCTAGACCTTAACAAGGTAATTTAGTATAACAAATTTCATATATTTTTAAAATTTACTTTTAAAGTTGCTCTACAAAATGAACTTGTTCATTATTTAATAATTATACAAATGACCCTGAAAAACAAAGCATTTTCTTAGATATTTAGGAACTATTTATGTAAGAGCTCAGCATAAATTGATAACTTTCTAAATCTTTAAATGCTTAAATTAAAATGAGGAGGAGTTAAAGATGGAAGTTTTAAAAGGTTTATTTACGTTAATGCTTGTATTAGTAATGTTTTATCTGTTTAGCACAAAGGCTTATAAGGGTGAAAAAGCCATGACTGGCTTAGCAGGAGCTGCTGTAGCAACCTTTCTGGTAGAAGCTATTTATAAATATATTTTAGGTGATGCTGTAGGCATTGCTTTCGCTGTAGAAATAGGGAAAGCCGCTGGTAGTGTAGCAGGAATTATTTGCGCAATACTTGTAATGTTAAAAATGGATGTTGAGTTTGATGTGGCTGCCGCTACTGGTGCTGCGGTGTTTGGCTTTGGAATATTACCTGGATTTGTAGCAGGCTATTTATTAGCCATAGTATATGACAAGCTAAAGAATAAATTAAATGATACTTTAAAGTTGATTTCTATATTGTTATTATTTGTGCCTTTAGCAAGACTTATAGCAGCATTAGTAAATCCAATAGTAACTAAGGCCCTTACAGAAATTGGCGTTACCATTGTGAATGCTACAACTATGTCCCCAATATTTATGGGTTTTGTGCTTGGCGGAATTATAACTGTAATAAGCACATCTCCACTTAGTTCAATGGCTCTAACTGCAATGTTAAGTTTAAAGGGACTTCCTATGGGAATTGGTTGTATAGCTTGCGTAGGTGGTGCTTTTGCTAATGGTATGATGTTCTTAAAAATTGGAATAAAAGATAAGTCTAAATTAGTTTCCTTAATGCTTGAACCATTAACCCAAGCTGACTTAGTTACTAAAAATTCAGGACCCTTATATACTGCAAGTTTTATAGGTGGAGGTTTAGCTGGAATTATAGCTGTACTTTTTAAAATCAAAGTAGATGCTCCTGGAACAGCCTCATCTATACCTGGATTCTTTACACCTTTTGCTTTTAATGACCCAATAGTAGTTGCAAAAACTCTGTTGTTTGCAATTATAGCAGGGATACTTGGGGGAATCATAAGCACTTATGCTTATAGCTTTGTTAAAGAGCTAAAATATAAAAAGAGTTTTCAAGCAACCACTAAAAACACTTAGTTTAGATAAGTATTTCATTTTATTAACTTAAGGCTCTTCTAAAAAAAGGGTTCATAATATAAGAGTTTTAATGGAACTCCAAGGGAGTTCCATTAATTTATAGCATTTGCAAAGAAACCTTCTAATAAGTCAAGGTAACTATCTGTATGAATTAAACTAATCTCTCCATGACCACTCTTCTCAATGACTTTTAAAAAACTGCCTTTTATAGTGTGGTGAAGTAGTTTTGCAGACTTTTTCATAACTGACAGTTCCTTCTCTCCAACCAGTATTAATGTTTTTGCTTTGGTATTACCTAATGTTGAAGGCAATGAATAATCACCATTACTTTTTGCAATATTGATTAGGGATTCTTTTGTCATTCGTGAACTGTCCATGTAATAGGCTTCAAATAATTCTTCAGGAACATTTAATGTTTTAGCCTGCAATTTTGCATACCATCTTTTTTTAATTAACCCATAACACAAATTGTACATTGGCACAGTTAATTTAGTTGCCATCTTCATCGGATAAACTAAAGCACTTTCTATAACTGCATGCTCTGTGATATCAGCTTCTCGCGATAATATTTCTACAACAATTTGAGCACCAATGGAAAGACCACAAACTGAAAAAACTTTTCCATTACAATTATTCTTTATATACTCAATAACCCCTTCTGCTGATTTTTCTATGCTTACAAAAGTGCTATTGCAATCATCACCGTGTCCGTCAATGATGGGTGTAATGATAAAATAATCCTTTTTTAGTGCTTCAATTTGCGGTTTTAATGACCACCAGGACAGTCCACCACCATGAAGAAAAATCATTACTGGCTTATCCTTATTTCCAAAATCTTTAAATATCATATCTACCCTCCACATATCCAAAATCTCATGAGCAATTCTATTTAAATATCCACATACACAAATTATAACATTTATATCAAGCTAATATATTATGCTGCTATATGATTTTTCCCTATTACTCATTCCCCTCTATCAATGAGTTCTACACCCTAATTAAATTCCTTCTTTTCTCCCTTTTATATTAAATTTCTTAAGATCTTCCCCACCCTACTAAGTCAAACTATATATCAAAGCTATCCTCTGACTTTTCATTATTATTAAAAATACTAAACATACTTTTACAGCTTTCTATTTTTAAGGGAAACTAATTTGAATATCACTCCTTGGCAAAGAATAATCTAGTAATTACTCTGGTTCAACACTATTAAATAAATTCCTAGTTTAACCTTATTTTTCACTTTAAAACTGTATTAATCTTCTGCTAGAATTTCTGTTACCATTTTTTATACAACTATCACTGTCGATATTAAAGATTTCTTTAATTTTAATGGAATTGGCTAACACTTTATAACTATCATCATTATCCAATGCTTTTTGTAATTCACTCTTGATATCCTTAAATATATTGACTTGCTCTTCTAGTAAACTTATAGTTAACTCAACAAACTCTGTTGTATTTTCGTGAATCTCTTTAATTCTTAAGTTAAAGACTTCTTTAATTCTTTCAAATCTTTGAGTCTTTTTAACATTAAATAAGTCCATTTTATCTATAAGATATCCAACTAAAGCTACTAACACTCCCATTATTATCGGCTTTACAATCTTTATGTAATTATTTAGAAAGGGTACCTTGTTTATGAACCCTTCTACTAAATCCCCACAGCATAATATAACTGTTGAAGATATTAATTTTACTATTGAGTCAGCTTTCATTTGCCAACTTATTTCGCTCTCAGGTAATGATAGAATCTTTATTGCTCTAATTATAGAATTTATTCCT
The DNA here is from genome assembly GCF_002387895.1 of Clostridium sp. UBA4548. Taxonomy (GTDB): domain Bacteria; phylum Bacillota; class Clostridia; order Clostridiales; family Clostridiaceae; genus Clostridium_J. The sequence continues at coordinate 197,535 of NZ_DGLI01000025.1, read as the reverse complement.
TTAACTACTATCTTTGCAATAGATGCTATTACACCTGCAAATAAATTTATTAAACCTTTTATAATACTTATGATTAAATTCTTTGTAAACTCAAAAATGCTATTGGATACAATACCCTTTAATCTACTTAAAATAAACTTTCCAATCCTTTTAATTCTATAAGCAAATGCTGAGGTATTTGTAACTGTATTTGTGTTATGCTTAATTCCATTTCTAATAGAATCAGTTATTTCATAGAAACTTGCTTTCATAAAACAAATTAAAATATCTGCTGAAATACCACCTACTGCGTATTTCCCATTGTCTTTAAAACTCTTAGTTGCAATTTTACTTGTTATTTCCTTCCTCTTCTCAGCATTTTTTATATTCCTAACAACTACCTCATTTTGCTTCCTTTCTAATGCATTAACAGCTATCTTCTCTAAATTCAACATTGTTTCTTTAGTTTTATCATCTAATGTCTTTGCTTTAGCTTTATTTGAATTTACGAATTCTGTATTAGTGTCATCTCTTTTACTTCTATTTATATTTCTTTCAGAATACGCTAGGTTCTCATTAATATTTGCTATTTCCCTAATATCTTTATCATCCAAAGCAATATTATCTTTTAAATCATCGAAAATTTCCTTTAAAGGCTTAATATGATCAACTTCAGTAACTCTGCTATTTATATCGTTTGAACCTTTTCTGTTTGCTTGATTTTCATTTTCATATATGCGTCTATTTGTATAATCAGAATGGATATATTGCTTGTCTTTAAATCGCTTTTCCTTTTCCTTTTCTCTATAAGATGTATTATCTATCTTTCTTCTAACATTTTCATTATATGTTCTATTGCTTGTAAATTCTAAATCAGCTGATAGTTCTGAACAACCTGCATATCCAAACTTTTCATATGAAAAGTCACTAAACTCTAATGCTATTCTTTCTGCGGTAAGTCCGCACCTACTAAGATTCTTAAAATATTTTATATTAGTTTCAATTGAAAGTGAGTCAATAATAGAAATAATAGCAGGAGCAACAAAACCTTTTATTACTCCTTCCTTGCCACAGAACTCCTCGCTAATCTCATCCATTAACTTTTCTGCAGATTGTTTATTATAAAATTCCAAAGCTTGTACAGTTTCCGGCATATCTAGTGGCGAACAATTTTTTAATACCTCAATCCATTTTTTATCATTCATTCCTAAGCCCCCATTCCCATACGCATACGCTTGAATTTATAGCACTTGTTATTTAGTCTTTCAACTTCTGAAGTTACTATTTGATTATTTTTTATATAAGATTTCATTGCCATTTCTTTCAACACAATACAACAATTTAAACATGCATCATAATAATTTCTAATATCTTCTGGCAATAACTCTAAATCTAATTTCTTTGATCCATCTCTTCTATATAAGGATAAGTTATTTTTGTCTAAATTCTCAAACTTTTCTTCAAATCTCTCAATTAACTTTAAGGTGATATCATTCATATCTTCAAAATATGTACCAATATTATTCAATGAACAAGAAACAATTTCGATTCTACTGCTTTCTGCAAATATTTTCTCAACCTCTAAATTAACTTTTTTCTCAAATTCATATGCACTTTGCAATGATTCTTTTGCATTTTTTCTCATCTTCAAAATTGTATATGCTGGAGAAATAAAAACTGAAAAAGTAATATTCATTTTACTTAATTGATTAACAACAACACTTCTACATGGAAGATACTCACTTTTAAGTTCTTTAATACTAATATTCTTATTCATATCAAATTTTGATTTTATACTTACATCATCTATCTTATTTGCTATATTCACAAACCTAGGTAATATTTCTTCAAATATCCTTACTTTAAAATCATTTATTCTTGATATGTTAGAATTAATAGATTCTTCTACTCTTTTTGCTGTATTGTTATATCTTTCTATACTTAACTCATATTTTTTTACTTGCTTATCATAAATTATATTTGCTTCATTAATCTTATCCTGTCCAGTTAACTGCTCTACTCCTTCCCCCATTAAATCAACAAATTCTTTGCCTGTCTGGACAATTCCCTCCTTAGCTTCTACAGATGCTTCCTTAAATATATCTGCAACACCTATAACTTTGACTTTAGCATCAAAAAGCTTATCCTCTATGCCCCACATTAAATCGTATTTTATCCAATCTTTAAATCCCATATTTACCTCCTAGTATATAATTACCATCAGTCAAACACTAAATATATTATTTAAATGTAAATTCTTATTTATAATTCTTGCTTTCTTATAAATAACATTTTTTCTGTAAATTTTAAATCATGTATATACTCTTCTAATTCTTTCAATAGTTTCCACCATTTCTTTCCTAAATTTATCAGAGCCAATAACTTCTACAGAATCCCCCTGGCTGAGTAACCACATTTTTATACCTTTCCCAAATGATTTTGCCTCTACTAGGTATTCTCCTTGTTCTTCCTTTATTATTTCAGCATTAGGCAGCCTATCCAAAACTGCTTCAATGGATCTACCCGTAAACTTAAACTTAACTCTTTCTAGTTCTCCTGTTTGCATGAATTGAATTAACTTTCTAAACTCACCATCTTGAAATCTTTTACTATAATCTACTTTATAGTTTTTATCAGTGGAAACTAGATCTCTAATTCTATCTACCCTATAAATAGCAGGATATTCATAGCTTTTTCCTTCAATAAAAGCTATGAGATAAAAATAATACTCTGAAAATAGCAAGCCTTGTGGGTAAATATTTCTTTTAGAAACTTCTTCTTGTAATTCCCCATCAGTACCCATTTTATAATATCCAATACTCAATATTTTCTGTTCTTTTATAGCATTGCTTATTTGCCATAACTTATCTAAAAGCTCCTTACTATGTTTTGGTGGAGTATAGTTAACTAATTCATTTCCAATAATTCTTTTAATATTATCCTTATCTTCGCTAATACAATTATCAAGAAGCTTGTCTAACATATCTCTTAGCTCAGTCTTTATAAAACCTCTACTTTCTAGAAGAACTTTAGATATAGCTAAAACTTCCTTTTCATTAAGATTTTTCTCATGATTGCCTTTAAGAATATATCCTCCTTTTGCTTTATCAGCTATGACTTTCTCGCCGATTAACTCACCATCAGGATTTTCAACAAACTTTTTAATATCTTGTATATATCTATAAAAAGTTCTTTCATTAATATTAAATTTGTCTACTATGTCATTCTTTCTAACTATTTTACCTTCAAGTAGCCTATTATAAATATATAACAATGCTTCTGCTTTAAATCTCTCCATATGAAAAATTTTACTCCTTTAGAAAATATAACTTGTTTGTTTTTCTACATTTATCGCATAATTCCTCTTTTTTCCCTAACTTATATACTTACATTGTGTAAGTTATGTCTCTATTATAAACTGGATTAATGACACTGACTGTCACTACAAAATAAAAATTACTAACTTTTTAGAAGCAAAAAGACCTGTAATTAAAAATTTAAATTCCTTAATTAGCGGTCAGCTTAAATCCTATTCAATTACAACTTCTTTCTCAATCATACCAAGTAAGCTTATACTAATATTTCTCCTTCGAATACTGTAAAAATCTACTTATGAGTGCCTGTATGCTTGCCTTCATTTTTTACTTGTGTTTTAACTACTATTGGCAATCCTGTTTCAATTCTACTTCTGCTTTAACTATAAGTATCAATCCAGTGGCTTAGGTTAGTTAAATTTAAACTGTGATACATTCCAATGTATACAATTCTCTCCTCTATGCCCAAGAAAGCTATTTAGTCATCATAATCTACTATAACCCACTATGCGATCTTTTCAAAATCGCCATATAACCCTGTAATAATATATCTATAACTTTGATTACTTTCTCTTAAAATAAAAAAAGACAATCAATAACTAATGCCTGTACATATTAAAAGCTTAGCTATAAATTGTCTATCTATTATTTGTTTTAAATTCTATGAGTATTAAAATAATCCACCAAGAAAAGTTGTCTTCGAACTTCTAACCTATACTTATCATGTCCCTTATTTTATATTTTAAAATTTAATATGATAAAAATGCTATAAGGCATAAAATTGTTGTTACAATTGATGCTAAGGTAACTATCTTGGCTTCATGCCAACCGTTTAATTCAAAGGAGTGATGAATTGGTGCCATCTTAAATACACGTTTTCTAAACAATTTAAAGGATATGGTTTGTATTATTACTGATAAGGTTTCTATAATATAAATTGCTCCAACAATAGCGATTATTAAAGGGTTTTTAAGTATTATAGCTATGGTTGCTATAGCTCCACCTAAAGCTAGGGATCCCGTATCGCCCATAATTATTTTGGCTGGATATGAATTATATCTTAAGAACCCTAACAAGGCTCCTGACAAGGCACCACAAAATACTGATAAGGAATAATATCCCATGCTAAAACTCAATGTCGTAAAAAATGTCATTATAAGTAAGGTTACTGAAGTTGCAAGTCCGTCTAAACCATCAGTTAAATTTACTGCATTAGTTGTGGCTACATAATAAAATATGATAAAGGGAATATAAAGTATTTTTAGATTAAGTACTTTTTTTGTGAAAGGAATTACAATTGATGATCCAATTGTGGCATCACCATAAGCATAAAAAGCAAAAATACTTGATACAAAAAGTAATAGGATGATCTTTTGTGGTGGAGTTAACCCTTCATTATCTTTATGTATTTTCTTTAAATAGTCATCAATTAAACCTATAGAACCAAAAGCTATAATTGCATATATTACAACCTTAACTTCATTAGTATATTGCCTTGAATAAAGTAACATTGTAGTTATAGTTGAAAAGGCAAATATAATACCTCCAAATGTAGGTGTACCAGATTTTTTAATATGACTCTGTGGCCCTTCTTTTCTTATGTTCTGTCCAAGTTTAAGCCTCTTAAAAAGCGGAATAATAAGCCAACCAGTAAATAAAGATATAAAAAAACTTAAGAGCACTGAATAAATAATAATAACCATAAAATCCCTCTTTGCTGTTTTTATATTTAAATTCATACTCATGAATTTATTGCAATAAGCATTATTTGAAATAATTAGTAAGATTAGCTTAACTTTACATCACTTAAATTTCTAGATCTAGTGTACTCTCTAGTGAATATTTTATTGTTTGCATTGCCTGTCCTTATCTTCAATGCAAGTAAGCAGTTGCTACAGCTGTTTCAAATGCATATCTTACTTATAATGTTAATATATTAATTTGAATGACGCTATGACAATGTATAAATATCAAAATTACTTGAAAAGTATATAATATTAACTTGAATAAAATTCAATTATTTTGCTTATTATGCTTATGAGAATATGAGAGGTAGAAATTGAAAGTGAATTTACAATAGATTAAAGAAATATATGTAAAGATTAATCATAAGTTATCGTCATATAAAATCAAAATTTAAAAGAGCAAAACTCTTAATATTTTGCTCCTTTAAGTTCTTATATCAACTTTTCATTAAATATATTATCTAAGTTCACTTTTTTTGCTCTGTATATAATGAGTATAAATACCTTCTACCCACTAAATTATTTGCAAATTCAATTGTTTAACTGATTTGTACTTCTTCTCTTTTCGAAAAAGCTTATAAACAACCCCACAGCTAATGTAATTAAAAAACCACTGAGGATGTAAGCTCCTCGTAAAAGAGTATTCTTAGCTATACGCTTTTTTAGCTCCTCTTTTAATCTTTCATCATAATGAGCATTAACACTATTAAACTGCTCTCTACTAAGATTAAGCTGGTTCTCTTCTAGCTTCATAGAATAAATTAAACCAGCATTCTCCCCCACTTTATTAAATCTAAAGTGAACTCCTCTAGGTTTATACCCTTCACTTATAATATGTTCCTTAATTAAAAATGTCCTATCTAAAAACTCTTTTTGGGTTATTCCACTGCCTTGAAGTTCAATTATAATTTCAGGCTTTTCCTCTATTTCTTTAGTATATTCCATGTTCATTGGGTATTTTCCACCCTTTATTTCAAATTTTACAGCTATATTACTTATATCAGAAACTTTATCCTTTAAATCTTTATATATAAATCCCCTTAATTCCTCACCCATTCTCCTTGAAAACCTAGGGTTAATTATCTCAGCATTGTAATAGCCATCATAATAACTGCCATCCTCTAACTTTTCAATAGAATATTCAATTCCTTCCTTTTTTAATTTCACAGTTGTATTATAGTTCTTAATTCTGCTATTATATTGAATTTTTACGATGTCCAAATTTTTGTCACCATAGTTAGTTGAAAGATAACTCTGAATTTCTTTCTTAACAAAATACTTACTAATTGGATTGCCGTTAAATTCATTATAGATAAATCCTACTAACCCAATTAACCCAACTAGTATAAAAATAAATACCTTTTTCATCACTACCCCACCTCTTATTTGTAAAACCATATTTTTTTAATACAATAGCCAATAATTGTTCCTGCTAGAGTAAGAGCGCCATGCAAAAATGCCAAAATTAATATTGGTATTCCCTCTTGCAGGAAAATCACACTTCCTAAAAAATAAATAACTGTGACTATAACTGGTGGTAACCAAATTCTTTTTACAACCCCATAAGTTGCCACCCCTAACAAAGGATAAATTAAAATGGATTGAAAAGCCCTTTCTCCCTGTAAGAGAAACAAAGCTAGCAATGCTCCAAAAACAACTGAGATAATTCTTATATTCAGTAGTTTATACTTAATGCTTTTTATTATCTTGTTATCTCTCTCTAAAACTGGCATCTCCTTTAATTCAGCAGCATTGCTTAATTCAATACCATCATCTTTTAATTCTTCTAAATATTTATTGCACTGAGCACAATGTGAAATGTGATTTTCAATAAGTTCATTACTTTCCTTACAGGTTAATCCATCTACGTATAAAGCTAATAAATCCTTGATAATTCCACAGTTAATATCTTTGATCACAGCTCTATCTCCTTTCTCAACTTTATCTTTGTTCTATGAAAAGTTACTCTTGCCCAACTTTCGCTTTTACCTAGGATTTCTCCAATATCCTTAAAACTTAAGTCCCCACTAATTCTTAAAAGTACTACTTGTTTACACTCAAGATCTAACTTATTAATTTCACAAAAGATTTCTCTAAGAGTTTCTTTTTTCTCATAATTAGAATCTAAAGGTTCCTCAAAGCTTATATGATTATTTAATTCATCAATATGGCATAAATTATACTTCTTCTCTCTATTGTAATTTTTTAGATAGGTATTCCTTGCTATGCCGTAGAGCCAAGTAGAGATTTTACTTTCCCCTTTAAATTTACTTATGTTTTTAAAAGCTTGAAAAAAAGTCTCTTGAAGGAGCTCTTCTGCAACAGATAGGTTTCCAGTTAAGTAAACTAAATATTTATAAACTCCTTCACTATAAAGCTTGTACAACTCATCAAACTCCTTCATAGGCTCCCTCCCTTCAACTTCCTTACATCTATTAGTACCAACAATTACTATTTCGTTACAATAAAATGAAAAACACCTAAAGTTATTTTATATGACTTTCATACTAAACATAAATAAAAATCTAGAATAAGCCACTAAGAAAACTTCTCCAGAGCTTGAAGCTCCTTGAATATATTTCCTAGTGGCTCATTTGATAAACTTAATATTATAAGTTATTTTTATACTCTTTTTTCTATTTACAACTAAATGTACTTATTCGCATGACGTTTATAGCTATATACTTCTCTGCTATATTTTCTTTTTCCTTATTCAATTACTAGCTACCATTAATAACTATATCTTCTTCAACAATCTAAAATCTAACAGTATGCATAGTTCAATTAGTATACCATATAAAAACATAGAAATAAGTTAGGCAACTACTTACACATACATATAGTTTTTAGTTATTACCATGCATTAATTATTATCACCAATTAATGCAATCAGACCGTTTGCCAGAGTTTCTCCCCAGCATAAATAATCATGCCCACTATTAAATTCTTCATATTTGACTTCGTATCCCTTTGATTCTAGTACATCTCTTAATTTTTTATTAACACCAATCATATTATCTTTTGGTTCAAGAATTCCGACATTCAAGTAAAATTTAAGGGGTAACTTCTCTATTTTATTAAATTCAGTACTCATCCAACAAGCGCTTTGATATTCCTTAAATTCTTTTGGCTTGTACCAAAATGATCCTGATTGTGAAAGTACATTTCCAAAAACCTCTGAATGTTTTAGACCTAAATATGTCGCAGTAAGTCCACCTAAACTAAGACCTCCAATTATTCCATCTTTAGGTTCAGATGAGATATTGTGATTTTTTCTAAACCATGGAGTTAATTCACTGGCAATAATATCTGTAAAATCATCACTACAAGATAATTCCTCATATCTTGTATCAGTTGAATCAATAAATAATACAACTATTGGTGATATCCTTTTGTCTTCAATTAAGTTATCCAATACGTTTTTTGCTGAAAGCAGACTTAAATACTCATCACCATCAGTTAAAATTAGAAACTTATATGGTTTATTAGTTTTTTTATACCCATGTGGTGTATAGATTCTAATTCTACGATCTTTTTCTAACTTGTCACTATGAAAGTTATATTCCTCTATATTTCCTTTAAAAATATGTATCCTTTCTTTCACCCAGAAGTGTTCTTCTGCCTTAGGCATTACAACATAAGAAACCTTTTCTTCTTCGCCATCTTCTCCACTTAAAACCAAAAAATTCTTATTAAGTCTATCGTATACTAAATTATTTTCTCTCGTTTCCCACCCCTTATCACTATCAATAAGTGAATCATTTACAGAAATAGTATAATCAAAGCGTAGATTATTCTTTATTTTACATGTAATATACCATAAATTTGTATTTAATAATTTTTCCATTTTATATTCTAAGAACTTTTCCCATCCTATTGGAGGTATAAATATAACATTTCCAACTTCTTCATCTGCTCTATAAATGAATGTTACTAAGTCATTTTCTAAATCTCCTGATAGTTCTTCTATTAAAGGTGCACCATTTTTTTCTATATTACCCCAAAACTCTTCCAAAGCATTATTATTTCCTTGTTTAATATCCTCCTCTAATTTCAAAATTATTCTGCTCTTTATTAGCGATTTCTCCACAAAATCTCCCCCCATTTATTCCATATATTTAACAATTACAATTCACTAAATAATAGTCCATAATATCAATTCATTTTACCATATAATTACTGTAATAATATACCTGTAGATATAAATTACTTTTATCCTTAAATAAATTTACTGTTGCTCTTTATAAGAGCTTTTATATAAATGAAATCTCATAAATACATTTTAACTATTTTAACTTTATGCTATAATGGGCACACATCATTCTATAAAACAAATATTCTTTTAAAACTCATTACATCTTTAATCATAAATAATATAGGAATACTCATAGTATAACTTAAAAATAAATTAATTCGATTCAACTTCTCCATTTTTAATACGATACTCTAATTCTAAATCCTCATTAGCCTTAGGTATACTCATACCTTTTTTCCAAATCAGCACTCTATCACTCTCATCTTTTCCTTGAAAATATATTGCATTAGTTTCTTTAAAAACTGTATCATCAAGATTAATAACAAAACTTTGATCAAAGCAAATACCTTTTGAAGTTAGTGAATCGTCCTTTGATTTTTGACTAACAATTGTTGTTTTTAGCTGTATAATACTATCTGAAGTCCCCATAACTGGACTTACTGAAGCCCCACCGATAATGTAATCACCATTTACAGTAATACGACACTGAATGCGTCCATCACTAAATTCAGCGACCTCACTTATGTTTACCTCATTACTTTTAACTGGTGTACCGTGAATAATAAATAGTTGTTCATACACATTAATAGCTATAAAGAAAAATATAATTGCTAAAATAGACCCTAAAATTATGTTTTTTATTTTAACCTTTCTTAAAAAGCTTTGAAAATTCTTAACCTCTTTCGGTTCATTGCACTTAAGTTCTTCACTTAATAGCTTAAAGGTTTCTTCACATTCCTTACATTTATTAAGGTGATTTTTTATTGATTTATTGGTAAAATCATTTGTTAAATTTTCAATGTAGCTTGGTAATAAATCTTCTATAATCTCGCAATTTAAATCTTGCATCACGCTAACCTCCCTTTCAATAATTTTTTCTTAGCACGATAAAAAGTAACTCTAGCCCAAGTTTCACTTTGATTTAGAATATCCCCTATCTCAGCAAAACTTAACTCTCCAGTTAACCTTAGATAAACTACTTCCTTACTCTTAACATCTAAAGTATTTATCATCCGAAATAATTCAATTTTATCGCTGTTTTTAAGAACATCATTTTCAACATTTTGCTTGGATGGAAAATTAAGCAATGCTTCTTCATACTGTATATTTGTTATTTTACTCTGTTTTTCTAGCTGCTTGTACCATAAGTACTTAGCTATTTGGCATAGCCATACAGAAACCTTGCACTCTCCCCTAAAGTCATTTATAGTCTTCGATGCTTGATAAAAAGTTTCTTGTGTTAACTCTTCAGAAAGATGCTCATCACCAGTTAAGTAAAATAAGTATTTATAAACAGTTTGAGCATAGCTTAGGTAAATCTGTTCTATATCATCCATTATTCCACCTCCTATACAATAAGTGGTTGATTTCTCTATTTCGTTACAACGTATTTAAGAAATTCTTCAATAAAAGATATTAAAGACTAAGAATTAAGTTCAACTTCAATAATACTAGCTATATTAACAAATTCTACTTACTTCTGAAAAGGAACTACATATTATGTTAAAGATTAATCTGTAGCTTCATCTTTGATTTCTTCACTTAATAGAGGTGATAGTTCAGGGTTACATGGTAATAAATTTATTACTACCCCTTATATCTCTTAGTTCTTCAAGTACTTACTTTAATTGTATTTTAAGCTGAAGCACAATTAAAGTATTTCTAATAACTATCCCTAAAATTATTATTCAACTATTGTTTTTTCCTAGATCCTATTACACTAATAATTAATTAAATTTTGTAATGATTTTATTAAAACTTCTAGGTGTATTTATTTCAACTTAACCTATAAATTAAAGGGTTATTTGAGATTAAGACTTGAACGTAGAGAAAGCTTTAATCCAAAATAGTCTACAGATTAGTTAAGTTTAATTTTTATGATACATAAAAACAAGCCACTGAGAAATCTTTGCCAGAGCTTCCTAGCTCCTTAAATATATTTACTAGTGGCTGGTTTATTACTATAAAATCATAAAATATGTGTATAGTTCTTAGAATTGAAAGCTAAATAAGGTTTACCCCTTAGTAATTCTTTCAAAGCTTTGCCCTTCATCAATGGATAGTAAAATCTTATTCTCAATCACATTAATACTTAATCTATCTTAGTTATTTTATACTAACAATAATGTTTCATATCCTCATGACAACCTTTTAGTTTATTGCTATTTTTATGATGATGGTGCTTTGTCATAAGATGATGCATATCTTCCTCATGGTCTTTGTGGCACATATGATTCATGTGTTCCATCTGCTCCATACCTTCCATACCCATGTTCATCTTTGTCATCATCACTTTCATAAAATGATGAATAATCTCGTGGTCTTCATGATGTTTGTGATCCATTTCATGTTCTTCTTTCATTTTCATCATCATTTTTTTCATTTCAACTTCCATTATATGATGGTCAATAGAAAGAAATTTATTTATTTCTACTTGAGTACAATAAGAGATTTGCTCCACATCTCCAAGGATAAATCCATGCATAAATGGTGGTTTCGGCGTTTCTTTAGGTGAAAACTTAACAGCTTTTATATATTTTTCAACTATTTCAGGAATACAATCTTTTTTGATTAAAAGTAATGGTGTATGCTTGCCCATATGTGCAAAAACTACACCAGCAATAATTTCCATTGGATGATTTAGAGTTCCAAAGGTAAAAGCATGACCATCTTTGTAGTTTCTTCCCCATCCAAACTCTGTTTTACAATCCTTATAAGCTGCAAAATTTACTGCAATGCTATAAGGTGAGTCTCCAGAAATTCTTTTTACATTATTAACACAATCTAGTCTCTCCAAGGCCTTTTCAACTTCTTTTGATACAGTGTTAGTAGACCCTACAATGTACAGGTTCACATCTCCATGTTTCTTTATAGCTTCTAAGGTACACCTAGGTATGGTGTTTTTCTTTACGAATAAAATGGGATCTCCATGGTGAGCAGACCAATAAGTTGAAGCAATCCCCTCTGAATAATCTTCTCCAGACATGATAAGTATATTTTCAAACATATGTCTTGCCTTCAATACTTCGCAAGCCGTCTCATAATGATTGCACCCAGTTATATGATGTGTGCATATTCCCATGTAATCTAAGTCTTCTTTCACTTCCTTGCATATATTACCAACTAATATAACCTGAATCCCCATGTGACTTTCATGGTCTAGTTTTTTTATTTCAGTCAAAACTTCTTTGTTAATCTTATTTCCATCAGTGAATAAAATTGGCGCATTAATTGGAAAGTGAACTAGTGGAGTTGCTGCTATTCCATCAAAAATTTGGTTTTTATTTACCAAAATCACTACATTTGGTTCCATATCGCTAAAGGCGATTTTGTAGATTTCCAAGGCAGTATCAATAGAATTTTCACCACAAACTCTAGTAGTGTTTACCGTAAGTGGACAGCACATTTCATACTTTTCCATATTTTCCTCCGAATAAAATTCTCTATTATTATACTATGTAAGCTATATTGATTAGGTTTCATTATAAAGCAAAAAACGCCTTTAAATTCATGATGACGTTAATTTATAACTTGACTTGGCCACATAGGAAAATGTTTCGAAAAATATAGACTTACAATAATTACCACAAGCAAAGTTATACTGCCACTAGCTATGACTACTTCCTTAACTTAAGTCTTAAATTCTGCATTTTCATCTTATATCGGCGCTTAAAAACAAACAACTGGTAAAATCACTGTTTAAACATAAAAGAAGGTAGTCCCTAGTTATCTAGAGACTACCTTTTTACTATTTAATATGGATTTGTACATCTTCCATACTCATTAAAATGATATAGCTTATTTCCTATTGTGTAATCGCCAATTAACATACCACCATATGGACCGCCGTATTTAGCAGTATCATCATTTAAGTAGTACCAGTCACCATTGACATTTAACCATCCAGTCATCATTTTACATAATGATCCTTTGCTTGCATCGTCATTAAACCAATACCAATACCCGTCGATATAACGCCATTGGGTTGCAGCAGCTCCAAGTGATCCTTTGCTTGCATCATTATTTAACCAGTACCATTGGTTATTTTCAAGTAACCAACCAGTCTTTAATGAACCATCTGCATTATAATAGTAGTAAGTACCATTTGATAACACCCAGCCTGTTTTTTTTATTATTCTACGAGCTGAAGTATATGTTGATAATGTAGAAATCTTTACTACATCATTATCTTGTGGTGCATGAATATATTGGTTATTTCCAATATATATTCCAACGTGATAAGCAGGACTGCCCCAAAATACCAAATCTCCTGGCTGCAGATTCCCTTGTGCTACTGATGTTCCTGATGACGCTTGATCAGAAGCTACTCTAGGTAGATTAATTCCAAATTGACCATATACATATTTTGTATAGCCAGAACAGTCAAAAGTGCTTGGACCATTTCCGCCCCACTGATAAGGTACACCCAAATACTTCTTTGCTTCGGTTACTATATCTTGTCCAGTTACTGTAGCTGCTTCAGCTTTAACTGGATTAAATGAAACTAGTAAACAAACGGTAAATAGTAGACATATTCTTGTCAAAATGGACTTAAAATTGCTTTTTTTCATATTTTCTCCCCCTTTTGTTTTATTTATACATATTTTACAACATAATTCCATGTAAAGCAACATGTCTACGCAATTATTTTGTATTAATTATCAGTAAATCAATTTACATCAATTTAATAATTGTTTATCAACATTATTTTACCTACTTCGACACATTATTTTAGTTAATTACGTTGTATTTTGTTTAGGACTCTTAGATCAGCTATCACCATCTAGCTACCTATAAATTATTTTAGTCTGTATTTTCTTTATATACTTTGTTGATACATATCAACTTATCTTACTATTGTAATAAACTAAGTACCAGCCATCCTTTAGTTCACCTATTTCAACTCTATTATAAAGTTCAACATCTTTAGTATCATATTTATATGGATTTTTTCGACTTATTGGCTATAAAATTCTATGAAATATAGGCTATGCAATGATTTATGAAAATCCATATAGATATTTATTTCAACCTAGGTTTTAATTTAAAAGACTATTTTGGATTAATACCTGAACGTAGAGCAAGCTTTAATCCAAAATAGTTTACAGATTAGATGGTTTTATATTTTATGAGGTATGAAAATAAGCCCCTGAGAAAACTCTTCCAGAGCTTGGAGCTCCTTCATGTTTTCTTAGTGACTTTATCTTTTAGTAAGTATATTAAACTTTAAAGCATTCAAATAATGTAAATAAGTTGCTTTTTAAGAATGTTTCGACCTAATTAAGAAGCATCTTTTAATGTATAATTTATCATAAAATGTATTAAACTTGTTTTTGCTTAATACTATTAAACCACTGAATTGTTGCCTTTCTGTCTTTTTCAGGAATCTTATTATTTAACTGTTCATGTAACCATTGTAAAGTCTTGTTTCTTAAATATTGTCTCATTTGTTCTTCTGCTTCTAACATTACAACTTTAATTAAACAAGGACATTTTGTATGTGTATCAGGTAAATTATTCTTATCTAATAATAACTCATTTTGCCTTATCTCTGCACATTGAAATAAAGGAGAAGTTCCTTCTACTGCTTCAACTATATCCCAAAACGTAATGTTTTCAGGACTACGTGCTAAGGCATACCCGCCGTTAACACCTGGGATTGACTTAACAATTCCCGATTTTCTCAACTTTGTATATACTTTTGATAAGTATGTCTCTGACACACCTTGATATGTTGCTAAATCTTTAATTCCTACAGATTTTCCTGTTGGAATATCTACCATATATAATAAACAATGCAATGCATACTCTACTCCTATAGAAAATTGCAATAAACTCATCCCCTTACATAATAATATAATCTTCCGACAGAATACCTCATTATCTTTTATAAGTCAATATCTACTGAATAATATTATAGATAATATTTATCTATAATATGCTTATTTATTCTTGACTTTTAAGTATAGCGTATATATAATAATCGTAGATAACATGTATCTGCAATATATATTATATATACTATCTATTGTTTACATAATCCTTGTATATATTGTTTAAATTACCACAGATATAGTATCTAGTTCTTTTATATATTATTTAATACTTAGGAGGAAATATAGAATGCTTACAGAAAAATTTTATGATGTATTAAAACATGAAGGTGTAGTAACTGTAATATCATGGGGAGATTCCACTGAACCACATATTGCAAATACTTGGAACTCTTATTTAGTAGTTACTGATGATGAAAGGATTTTAATTCCTGCATATGGATTCCGTAAGACAGAAAAAAATGTAAATGTAAATAATAAAATTAAGATGACTTTAGGTAGCAAAGAAGTATTAGGCTACAAAGATTATCAAGGAACTGGCTTTGTAGTTGAAGGAACTGCAAAATATCTAACATCTGGTCCAGAATTTCAAATGATGAAAGAAAAATTCTCATTTTTATCTAGAGTGGTAGAGGTATCAGTTACATCTGCAAAGCAAGGTATTTAAATTACAATTAGAGTCTCTATCAAATCTGATAGAGACTCTTTTTTCTATCTTTCATAGGTAACTTTCCCTACAAACTAATTAGTTTATAGGACTCGTATAAAAAGATTATGCCTCTCTCGTGTCATAGTCACATTAATTTACTAGTTTGACTTTAAGTAAACTCTTCTTTACTAATCTTTCATTTGCATTTTACCATATAATTACTGCAACAATATATCTATCACTTCGGCTTCCGCGGAGTAAAAGTAAAACCCAATTTGCACTAAAGACTTAACATAATAGTAGCTTCATTAGCAACTTCTCACAAATAGAGCTTTCTAACTTTCATGTGCGTTTTGCTATTTTGCCTTATAACAAAACAAATTATATTAATAACCCCAGGGGGCGAACCATATTTATTTACTAGTTAAAAATTTTTCATAAACTATTGACATATGGTAAATATGTACTTAAAATTATACCTAGATAAACGATGCATATAATGTCTAGGTATAAAGGAGGTAAACTATGAAAATCAGTAAAGAACTATTAAAAGGAAGTACTACTACCCTTGTTTTGAGCTTGCTTAACAGCAGGCCCATGTATGGTTACGAAATTATAAAGGTTATTGATCTTAAATCTAATGGAGTTTTCAGTTTTAAGGAAGGGACCTTGTACCCTATACTCCATGCTCTTGAAGGAGAAGCTATGATCGAGTCCTATTGGAGTGAAAGTGAAGGAGGTAGGAAACGTAAATACTATAAAATTACCGAAAAAGGGAACCTTCATATGAAAGAGAAAAAACAGGAATGGTCCCTATTTTCTGGTGCTGTAGATAAAATTTTATGGGAGGAGGTTGCTATTGATTATGGAAAATAATAAGGTTAAGGATTATATAAATAAAGTTTGCATGCTTATAAAAAACAAGGATGTTCACTATGATATAAACCTAGAATTACAAGATCATATTGAAACTCTCAAAGAAGATTTCGTAAACTCTGGATTGTCTGAGGAAGAGGCAACTGAAAAGGCACTCTCACATATGGGGGACCCAAGTTTAATAGGAACACAGTTAAATAAAACTCATAAAGCAAAAATTGGATGGGGTGTTATAATACCTCTACTATGCTTTTCCCTCTTTGGACTTGTCACCATGTACTTTATCCAAAGCAAAGGAGCTGTGGCTGAAGCTGATTATATAAAAATGTTTCAGAAGAACCTTATATTTTATATCCTAGGAATTGGTTTAATCACAAGATTATACTTCTTTGATTACAGAAGAATTTTACCCTATTCAAAGAAAATTTACATCGGTACATTAGTGGTTTTAATTCTACAACTATTTTTTAATGTTCCTGTTAATGGCCATTACTATTTTTATATAGGATTTTTAACCATTGATTTAATGCCCTTTTGTTTATTATTTTTAGTGGTTTCTCTTGCGGGAATATTTGAAGGCTGGGATTGGAATAATCTTGTAGGATTTTTAAAAGCTCTAGGTCTAATTATAGTTCCTGGTTTACTCATAACTATAATTCCTGGTTATCTCACACTCACAGCCACTACTACCTACAGTTTTTTATATTTTATTGCTTGCATAACCTTAATGTTTATGTCTAAGGCCAAGATATCCCAAGTACTTTTTTGTATAATATCACCAGTTTTTAGTATTTTTATCTATACTTTATTTGAACCTTATAGATTAAGAAGATTTACAATATTCTTAGATCCTGCTAGTGACCCAACTAATAGTGGTTGGATTTATCTTCAACTAAAGAAAACCGTAGAAAGTGCAGGAGCCTTTGGAAATGGTTTCACTATGGAACCAAAGACTATTCCTGAACTTCATACCGATTTCGTTTTTACTTATATAGTCTATACCTTTGGTTGGATTGCCGCCGTGGCTATAATTACACTAATTATAATTTTCCTACTAAAAATAATAAGTGTAGCAAAGGTTACTAAAAATTCTTACGGAAAGCTCATAGTTTCTGGCTTTATAGCAATTTTAACTACAGAGTTTTTACTTAACATTGCAATGAATTTTGGAATTGCTCCTATCATGGGTATTAGTCTTCCTTTTATGAGCTTTGGTGGTTCCCAGTTACTCATTAATATGACTATAGTGGGGCTAATCCTAAGTGTGTACAGAAGAAAAGATCTAACTCACAATATGGTTAAAAAAGAAGCAATTTAACTTATTCTTCCTCAAAAGTTAACGCCTGCAAAATTGCAGGCGTTAACCTTCCATAGTCTTAACTTAATCTTTGGATTGACACTTAATAAAAATTTTGCGTCTCTAATTGTAGTAGGTTGTATGCTTACTTATGATTATACTACCGTTTTACTAAGTAATGTGACCCCATTGCTAATTAGATTTTCTTATTACTTAAACTCTAAATCCAAAATCTTTAATACATCTTTTAACAGCTTCTTCAGTATCTAAAAAAACAATGCCATTATTTTTAAGTTTTAAATTTGATATTCTTAAGTCTCTTTTTCTTTCTTTATATCTTTCTTCGTCCTTTATTAATATGTGGTTAACTTTATGTGATAAATCCATCTCTTCTAAAATAATTTTTGCTACATCATAAGTGCTTAGATTACTTTCACTGCCAGTATTGTAAATTCCAAAAGGTATTTCAAATATTTTATTGAAGTTTTTAAGCAAATCATATATATAAGTCATTCCCCTATACTCATTTGAGGGAACTCTCATCTTTTCCCCATTTAATAGTGCACGAGTAATATTCCATATAATATTAGCATTTACCCTACCACACTTTTCTGGAAAACTAAATAACCAATTAAATCTTAAAATCCATGCGTCTTCTGTAATTTTGCTGACCTCTTGTTCCCCAAGAAGCTTTTGCTTTCCATATACAGTATCTGGAACAGGTATTGTATTTTCGTCATATGGACCTTCCTCTAAGTTCCCGTTGTAAACTTGCTCAGAACTTATATGGATTAAATTAGCTCTTACTAAATCTGAAGCTTTTGCAATATTTTTACTTCCTGTTACATTTATTTCAAAAGAATACTCAGGATTTTTTTCACAAACCTGTGTATCCGCAATAGCCGCAGTATGAACTATAAACTTTGGATTAACTTCTTTAATTTTTGATATAACTTTTTTTTCATCTGCTATATTAAGTTCTTCCTTTGATAAGGAAATGATATCATACTTATCCTTATAATATTCATTAAATCTCGATGCAAAAAAACCTTTACCTCCAGTAATTAAAATCTTATCCATTGTTCATTTCCTCACTGATTTCTATATATTTTGTAATAATTCACAACTGGTATTATAGCATATAATTTACTTTATTTGTATTTTTTATTTGCAATCTTAGATAAGACGACCTAATTTATTTGAGCTTTTCTTTTAACCATTAAATCACCATCTTTAACATACTTTTAGTAAATTATATTGTAATAACTTTAAAATATGTGAAAATAGACTAAGCAGCAACCTATTAAATCATTATACTTTAAATTCTGCATTCTATAGTTACCAGATGATTTACAATCATACTTTTCACAATCTACTTAATACCATTTAATCATTGGTAACTATACTTCTAGGACATATTCATCTATATGATTTCTATACTCTCCGTAACTATTCAGTGAGCCACTGCTAATTTTTTCAAATCCAAGCCCTTCATGTAGTCTTTTAGATTCATTGTTTTCACTAGCAATGTTAGCAAATATCTTTTCATTAGTTATACCCCTCAAAATGCGTATGCCTTCTATAACAATTGCTTTTCCTACACCTTTTCTTCTTTTGGGAGGTGTTACCTCAAGTCCTTCAATGAGCCATTTATTATTACAAAATGGTGTCCTCCAGAACCTTGTAACCCCTATAATATTATTTTCCTCTTTAGCTATTATTGTGAGCTTATCTCCTGGTATCTTGTCAGAAAACCACTGTTCCCACCACTTCTCACACTCTTTAAAATTCTCTGGCTCTGAATAAGTTAGCACCTGGGATAATTGCTTAATTAGCTGCTTATTTATATCTTCATCAGTAATTTTTATAATTGATACTTCACTCATAATTCTACCTCTTAATTTCAATCTTAACTCTCATAAACTATTTCTCTTTCTTTAACTATTCCTATCCAAATAATAAAATTATATTTACTGTTGTTCTCTATAAAAGCTTTTGTATCAAAGAACCCCTTTAAATATATTTTAAAAGTTATAATTGTTCTTCTTATGAAAATGAGAAATTAATTTTGAGCATCTATTAGTAATTAATTCTTTATGGATTCTATACTTAATATTTTTACTGTTGTATTCCTCTATAGAAAATCCTACTTTATCCAGAATGCCTTGCATTCTTGTATTTAATTTACTTGTATAAGTGTAAATGTTATTTAAATTTTCACCTTCTACTTTCATTAAAAAATAGCATATCAACCGTGCTACTGTAAACCCATCCCCTTGATATTTAGGATTAATAATTAAGTCTTCTATACATATGGAATTATTTTCATAGTGTAAGCTATATGCTAAATAGCCCTTTAAAATATTATCATTACTCATCAAAATGTATCTTGTACCACTTTTTAACCTTAACTTAAAGTTTTCATACCACAAATTAAAATCTTCATCCTTTGAAGTATCAGACGGAATTATAGTAGTCATAGCTGTATAAGTTAGTTCAAAGATTTCATTTATAACCTTACCATCAGGCATTTTCTCACTGGGTATACTTACTTCTTTAGGGTATTCATCAAATAACAGCATTAAAAACCTCCTACATCTCTTTTTAAAGTTAACCTTAAACTTATATTAATAATATGTTTCTTCAAATTTTTAATGCTAGCTATCAAAAGTTTTATTTTATATGCTTTACTCAATTTAAAGCAAGGCAATTAAAATCTAAGACTTCACCGTACTGAAAGCTTTAGCTGTTAATTGCCTACTTATTAGTTGGGATAAAATTTCATGACACATAAAAATAACCACTGAGAAAACGCCTCTAGAGCTTGTAGCTCCTTGATGTTTTCTTAGTGGCTTTATCTTTTAGTAAGTATACTAAGTTTTAAAACATTCAAATACTGTAATTAAGTTACTTCTTAAGAAGACTCTGAACTACTTTGTCAATGTTAACTCATATAAGTTACACTCATGCACCCTTTTGAATGCTTTTTTAATAGTATCTTTATCTTTACCTATGTAATGAGCAAAACTACTACATATAAATAATTTATTAATTTTAGATTGTGCACTTATATCGCATTCATCACCTTCAGCATAAACATGGAGGTAAGATTCCTTCCAGCTAAATCCTCTATTTTTATACCAATGATTTACCCATTTATCATCTCTTGTCCATGCTTCAAGTTTCTTTATACCTTTGCTTTTCAGCCTATTTATTGCTTCATTTAGCAACAAGGTTGCAACGCCTAAGTTTCTAAATTCGGGTAAAACTGCTATATGCCATATAACGCCACCTAATTCATTTGAACTATAACAAACTGTTCCTTTTTCAATCTCATATTCTACATCTATTAAACCTATAATTTTATCATCAATCTCTGCCACTAACTCAACAGAAGGATTTTTATAGTGTTCTTTTTCACGCAGTACATTATCAAAATATGCACTATCTAAAAAGGATAGAATCCTACACCTTACCCATTGAGAATTATCAGTATCTATATATTCTCTTATTTTCACTTAAATCCCCCCCAAATACTTTGCTTCGCCTTGATTTACTCCTATACCACAATTCAAGAAAATTTTTATTAACTATTGACATCCTATACCTAAAACCTTTTTACAATGAAGGCACAAATATATAACATTCACATCCAATAGTTCATTATTTTTTTCTATGGTGGTCATTTGTTTTTCACAATAAGGACATATAGGTATAGACTCATTTGAATTTATAACTTGTTAGTCCTATTTACAATTTTAGATCTTTATAGTACTCCTCTAATTGTGGTGGTAGTGGAAAGCTTTTTATATGTTTAAAGCTTATAACTTTAGGATTATTTTCTCCTATTTTTATTACTATTTCATCAAGTCCAACTGTATTGTGTGCTCCCAAAAAGGGGTCTACTTGAAGTTTAATTAAGAAATTGAAAGAACGATACTCTGATCTTTCTATTTCTAAAAATTCTATAGATGACAAGTCATATTGAAGAAGCATACCATATTGCTTAGAAATTTCCTCTGTAATGTATGGTTCAATGAGTACTACAATAATATCTTTATATAATTCTTCAACTGATCCTTCTTCTGGGGTATATTTATAAGGAATTCCTTGTTTCACATCAATGGTTGGTTTTAAAGTAAGTGCTCTAACACTTGTAGGAAACCATGATATAGAAATTACTGTACATAAAATTATAAATACCTTCTTCATCTTACTTCACTTCTTTCTGTAGTTATCCTTAATAGTATTTATCATTACCTTTCTTTATATTAGCTGCCAAGCTATTTTTTACAATAAAGGTTATTTGGAGTTTTCTAGAAAGAAAGTAACTTAAATGTAGCAATATATATACTTCGATTCTACATGATCCATTTATAGCAAAAAATTTGCACAGGTCAATTTGTCACGTGCAAATTTAGTGATGAAACTTTACTATAACTTTGCGTTAGTAAATTTGTCCAATGCAAAATCAGTTTCTAAACTTAATATTTAATATCATTATTAATAACAAATTCTGTGCAAATATCTCTTGTTAGCATATTTACTAAAGGAATCTGCTGCAGTAGTTGAAACAACTAAAAATACATATGATCAGTTTTAGTTTAGAAGGTACATTGCTACCTTCTTTTTGTTTTGCAAAGAATTAGTGATGTGCTAGATTACTAGCTATTTCTAATATTGTAGTTTCTTATTCTAAGATATGAAAATTCCAAGAAAGCTACAACTATTTATACTAAGCTTAAAACATTTTAATACTGTAATTAAGTCGCTTGTTAAGAAAAGTGTGTCCTGATTATATAACTATTGAATATCTTTAAAAACATTCAATACAGTTCCACTTATTGCCATTATTAATCCCACAACAACTCCAAATAGAATATCATTTAAGTTTAAATAGTCTCTTAATAAATCCCATAAACACATAGCTCCTATTAGAATAATACATTTAGTTATTTTTTTTAGATTAAACTTACTTATATATACTTCAATAGGTTTTCCAAATTTACTAAATAGTACAGTAAATATAATGTATGAAAAAAGTATTGTTAAAATAGTCATAAATATTCCCCCTTTAAATTTACATCCTTATAATAATTTATATGGTTAACCTCTAAAAAAATATATATAATTCACAACAACTTACTCATATGACACAATAATATACAATGTTCTCTTAACCCTTACCACTAATTACACTCACTTACAAAAATTATGGTTACTTCTTTGTAACGAATTAACGTAACTATGTTAATGATTTAGTTTATAGGTATACAAAGCAAAATGATTTTCATTTAATGGCTGTACCTTGATGAACCTAGTCCTGAACTTTTAAATTTTTTCCTTCAGCAACCCTATTAATTATTCCTTCAGGTAGTCTCATATAGGCCCATGAATCCATAGCCCTTGGAACAGCAAATTCAGCATCATCAACCTTTAAAATACCTAGTTCAGTTTTTTTACCATCGACAACAATGACATATGGTATTCCGATTATCCCCTTCTTGTACTCTCTTCCTGGAATCTCATTACCACCAATATCTTTTTCCCTCTTAAAATCCCTTTGCTTAACAAAAAAAATATTATCACCTTTTTTTACTACACATATATCGTAAATAGTGTAATTATAGAATAACTCAGGTGATTTGCTCTCAATTTTATATTCTTCTCCCTTGTATTCAAATTTTAAAACTCCATCCCTTTTATCACTATATATTAATGGATTTTCTAAGCCAGTCCCATTAACTATTATAAAATTCTTTTTTGTCTTTAATTTATTATCATCCATAGCTTCAATATCGCTAGATTCTAAAATCGGTTTATCCATAAGGATAATTTTATCAAGATTTAACTCATTCCAATGCTCATATACAGAGCTGTAAGTATCCGATAATTTTGGGAGAAATACCTCTATCTTTTTATCCTTATTTTTTGTAACTTCTGAAGAATTAGAGGAATTATCTACACTTGAATTACATCCCTATAAAATGAGCACTGCTGATAATAGAAAAATAAATATAACCCATTTTCTCATTTTGCTCCTCCCCTAAGTTAAATTTGTTATTGAAGAATATTCTACTAGTTTGACCTTAAATAAACCCTTGTGCATTTCCTCTTTAATACTATTTTACCATATAGTTACTGTGATAATATCCATATATTTTCACTGCTTTCATAAAAATTAAATCAAAGACAATTTACAACTAAGACTTAAAGCTGATGAAAGCTATAGCTAGGAATTTTCTACCTATTAGTTGAGTTTAAGTTTTACGATACATAAAAATAAGCCACTGAGAAAAAGTGTCCTAGCGCTTCAGATGCTTGGATATCTTTTTCTTAGTGGTTGCTTAAATGTTCTCATTAGTCGAGTCTATATACGGAACCCATTATATTAATAGGATGCCATTAAGTGGATATTTGAGAAACATGGGAAAGTTAAAACCAAATACTCCAACTCTTTAAATTAGAAATTTATTACACATTTATATACTTAAATGATATCTCAATGCATCTTCAGTAGGGTTATCATAATATCCCTTAAAAATTTCTACATTTCTGAAATCAAAATCACTAAATACTTTTTGCATTGGATAGTTTGTAACTCTTGTCTCTCCTCTAAAATCCTTCATTCCTTCTTTTTTCATCTCATTTATCATTGTTTCAAATAATTTATGAGCTAATTTTTGTCCTCTAAAAGAACTTTTAGTTCCTATATTAGTAATTTTAACGTAATTTTTTTCTTTTCCCCAGTTGTATATCATTAAGTATGCAATTAATTCAGTATTTTGTTTTACTAAGTAAATAATATTATGTTCTAAATCCCCTAAAATTGTTTGCCATAATTCATTATCCCAACTATCTGCTCCAAAACACTCTTTATCTAACTCTAGTAATTCATTTTTATCCTTTAAATTAAACTTAACTATCTCCATAAATTATCCCCCTTCAAATTGCTACTTATCTTGATTTATGACTCTTTTGTTTATCCACTATATTAGAAAGTAAGCTCTTCACAGTGTTTTATATTGCTTATATAAGCTTTATTCACTAGTACAAATAATATGTTGATGCTACATAACCCTCATAGTTTTATAATTTTAAATTAATCATAATTCTATGAATAAAACATGATTTAAGAAAAACATTAATTAACTTCTATTTTTTGAGTATAGTTTTATTTGTTCACATTGAGGACAAATCTCAACATAAATTTTGTTTTCTAATTTTTCAAAGCCCTTTTGTTGTTTAGCTATTTTTAACCATCCATGAAGATTATCATTTATAATAGCAAAGCCTTGTTCCATTGATACATTACAGTTTTTACACTTATTCATATCTTCTTCCATTTATAGCAATTAATTTGATTCCAATAAAATATAGTGTTGTCTTACCCCTTAACCCTAATTATATCCAATTACAAAAATTATGGTAATTTCTTTGTAACGAATTAATATAAACTATGTTAATCATCTGTTTTATAGGTATATCCACCAAAATAATTTCCATTTAATAGCTGTACTTTGATGAACCTAATCCTGGACTTTTAAATTTTTTCCTTCAGCAAATCTATTAATTATTCCTTCAGGTAGTCCCATATTCGTCCATGAATCCATAACCCTTGGAACAGCAAATTCAGCATCATCAACTTTTAAAATACCTAGTTTAGTTTTTTTACCATCGCCAACAATGACATATCGAATGTTCTGACAGAGTATTGGCCTGATATCGGATCAAATACATACTCGTAAAACTTTTCATTATATTCTATCCTAATCACATCATCATATTTGACAAAGTAATTTGCATGCACTTGTTTTTTTGTTTATATGACTGATTAACCTCAATTGTATTTGTTATCCTTGATTTAGCATCTTTTATTACAATCTCACGAGCATCTTTTAGTGTATATTGAGGTCGAAATAAAAATATAGTTATTATAATCGCAGCTCCAGTAAATATTAATATCAATGGTGTATAATTAATTATTTTACTTGGTTTATATTTCTTGCTAAATACTTTCATTGCTACAGAAACTATCAAAAAAGTTAAAGAAGTTGCTGTATAGCTAAAAGTCCCTCCATAAACACGATATATAATAAAACTTGAGAATAAAATTAAAACTGCTAAATCAATAATTCCATCGAAATCAAACTTATTAGCATATTCCTTCATAATATTTTTAAATGTTATTTTTTTCATAACTCCTACCTCAAATTCATAAAAGTAGACCACCAAAACTATTGCTCGTTGGTCTTTTAGTTTTTAAATTTTTAATCTCGTATTATATAGCATATATTAAATAATATTTTACCTTCATCTAATAATTTTAAGTATTCCGTGAAAGATACTGTTCCACAAACTATTTCTTTATTATTGCTTTGATAATTTGCCAATATCATTATTGTTTTTGTTTGGGAGGTGTTAATTAAATTTCTAACTATTTTCTCAAAATCTTCTCGATATTCTCTCCTTATGATTAGAGGTGTTAAATCATATTTCACATCCTCATCCTTTATCCAATACGGCATCTCAATATCTCTCTCATCTTTCTCAAAATCAGAATCGCAAATGGTGTAAGCATTAAATAAACCATTACTTTCTTTTACCATAGAATACAATGCACCATCAGTACCCATCATGAAAGGCCAAAGCTCTCTATATCTATAAAATTCATCTTCAATTTCATTCTTAAGTTGTATTGAAGATTGAAAATCAGTATGATATAACGTCTCTTGCTTAATGACTAATAGTTTTAAATCATATGACATATTATCCCTCCTACTTTGGTATAAATGATTGAATATCCCATTCAGTTTTATGTTGCAGCTATTATAAATCTGCTATTCATACACTATTTCCATTATTAAATCATTATAATAAACTATACTTTCTAGGTGAAATTTAAAATATAACCTATTTCTTTAATACAATTTTGCAAATTTATTTATCATGAAATAAATTTACATTGTCATCATATAATTCACACACTTTGAACTGTATTCCTGACTCTTCCGTAAGTATATATGCACACCCTTCATGTGAAACTCCATAAAACTAGCAATTCTTACTCTTAAAAAGGGATACATCATCTGGACTATCTGGATACTTCCAATCAAATAATCCATTTGATTCCACTAAATATTGCTTTATTTTATCACATACACCGTAAATACATATATCAATACTGGTATATTTGCCATAAAAAACTACCTTTCTACTTGTCCACTCTGTAGGTGAATTCATTTTCTTAATCAAATTATGTCCCTCGATTTTTTTTATTACAAGAGTCTTTCCTGTAATTCCACACTTACCTTGCTGCCTATAAATAACGATATTTTGTTGTCATTATATTCCAAGATTTCACCTACGGCAGGATTAATTAATCCCATACTTTGGCGTTAGTATAATTTTGCACATAAATTACTTTTCACCTATAATCTGTAGTTTTAATTTACATACTCAAAGAGTGAACTTGACACTCTTCCTCATTAGTTGACTTTTTTCTTCTTTTGTATTTACTAATCACCTTATTAAATAAATCAAACTTTATGAACACAATCCCAATAAAATATGCTATCATTAATAACACTATCAGTACTGTACTAAAAGAATTAGATAATAAAGAAAAATTAGTTAACATTGCTACTATAAATAAAAGAAGAATACATATTACTGAAATAGTTTTATACATAATTTTCATCTCCTAAACTCACAGTTTATACTATAATTACTTTTAGAGTAATTTTTAATCATCTGTACCACTATTTATTTTAGCAATTGCTCTTTACTAGTATAATTACCTCTACTTCATTTTTTTATATCCTCATCTGGTAGACGCTTTGGCAGTATTCCTTTTGGCCTAGCAACCGTATTCTCATATAACCATGTAATTTCTGCATCCCATGCCATTAGCACTCCCTGTACTTGCGCTAATTGTGAAACCGCTATATATTTTACCGCAGTGCAAAACACTTCAGTAAGTAATTTATCTATACTTTTTTCAGAGAAGTTATTATACATTTCCTCTGTCTCTTCACGCATAGTGTACACAGGTCTAAATCCATTTCTATCACTCATTCTAACAGGATTATTTTTTGTATAAGCAAACATATTATGTCCAAGAAGTTCTTCAGTTTGTCCTATAATACCATCAGCATTAATAAATCTTCCCCACTCTGGATTATAGTATCTACTCTGCAAATAATACAATCCAGTCTCGGTATCATACCTATATCCTCTATATCTATAAGGATTCTTATATCCTACATGGGTTGTATTGTTTGTTATATTCGCACCAGTAGCATCCTTTATAGATATTAACTTACCCCATGAGTCATAGGTGTAAGATACCACTTGAGTTCCTGCCTTATCTATTAATTCAATTATATCACCTTGGGCATTTCTTACATAGAAGTATTCTGTAGGAGTTACCAAGTAGTTCCAGAAAATTTTGTGCTTATATTCATAGACACGAGCTTACCAGCACTGTCATAAGTATAATATACATTATCTGTACTATTTGTTTCAAAGTCTACTTTATCTCCACAGGACTTTCCATTTGTCATTGTATCTATTCTCAATAATTCATAAAAAATCTTTAGACATTAAGTCAACCCCACCAGTAAAGTGGGCAATAAATTATCTTTAACTTATTTGTTCACCAGCAATACCTTCTTGTAATTGATTTTTTATATATGTTTCTGTCACCCTTCTATTTCTACCTACTGTGTCTATAAAATTATACTAACACCACAATACTTATGGTTATCTTTAAATATTTATAACAATATATAGTGTTTATGCGTGTTTCATAGGATTTCTATTAAATTAGCTTAATTCTTCCCTTACAAATTACATACCTCTTTATAGAAATGTATCCTTAGTTATCCCATATTTCCACCAGCTTCTTTCCCTAAAAACCTAAAGGAGCAGAAACTCCTAACATTTCTGCTCCTTTAAGTTCTTATATTAACTTTTGATTAAATATATTATCTAAGTTTACTTTTTTCACTCTGTTTTTGATTTCTTCACTATCTAAAGTGTATAATCCTAAATCCTTCATCCTTTGGAAATATTCTGCTCCTGCAAAGGTGTATCTGTTTCTTCTGCCTTCTTTGGTCATTACTTTTTCATTGGCATAAGCAATTATATCTCCAATGACAAGAAGTCTTGGTAATATGAGTAGTGGCATTCCTAGTTGACTTCTCACTGCATTATAACCAGCTAGAGAGCCTGTTGCAATGGCTTCTGTGTGTCCAACGAACAAGCCACTTTTTTCTCCTCCGCAGAATAGATTATCTAGTCCTACTACTCTTAAGTCGTCGGTTCTTGGAGCTACTGATAGGTACCTTATAGAGTTTCCCTTTCCACCAGCGTATGGGTCTACAAACTTAGCATCCTCAAGACCTGGAATTTTTCTAAGCTTTTCTAAGGGATAATAGGAAGTCATAAGTTTTGCATGTCCTGTATCTAGTAGTACTATATTTTCAGCGAACTCTTTAAGTGCATATTGCTGACATACCTTTTGTTTTAGCTTATCTAAGTTTATGTCCTCCTGTGGAACTTTTAAAACTACTACACCCTTTTCGTCTAATTCTTTTATAATTTCCTGTGATAAAGTTTCCTTAGCTAGTTTACAGGAACCACTGAAAGCTCCATAAGTATCTTCATCTCTTTCACCTTTTATATCTTCAATGCCAGCTCTATAACTTACACTTATTCTTGGTCCAAAAGCAGGACATCTTAACACACACATCGAGCATCCATTGCCATACCTTAAGCAGTTTCCCATTGGTCCTGTGGATCCTGTGGTTTCAACAAATACCTCTCCTTCTACAAAGGTTCCATCTGATAAATACACACCTTTTATTTTATTGTCATATCTTTCTACATCTACTACCCTGGTAACCATATTTAATTTTATTCCTAAATTTAATAAGTGTCTTCTAACTGCAGGCTCAATTTTATTTACATCATATAACCAGGCATGTTCATGTCCAGGAAAATCCACATTTTTATGTCTTGTAGTGGCATCTGTAATATTTATTAAATCTCCTGCTCCAAGAGCTATAAGTTCTTCAGCTGCAGTGTATCTGCCGTTATTTCTCATGATTCCGCCTACATTACCTACTCCAAGTAATAAGTCAGTCTTTTCTATTAATATTACTTCGGCCCCTGCTTTTCTAGCTGTTATGGCAGCACCACAACCAGCCCATCCTCCGCCAATTACTACTACCTTCAAAATAGTCTCCTCCCTTCAAATACATATTTAGGGTCAGTTTGCATTTTACAAAGTCTTCTTAACTTTTCATCATTGTTCATAATTGTGCAGCACCCACATACGCCTTCACCACAGCACATTTTCTCATTGTTACAGCAAGAAAAGTGAATTTTTTTATTTAATGATTCTACAATCTTCATTACTTGATAATTAAGAATATCTGCTCCATCACAGTGAACTAATGATATATCTTTAATTGAAATAATTTCCCAAAGAAGCTTTCTACACTCGGGGCTTAAAATTCCACCTTGAAGTAAAGTATTGCATTCTAATACCTGACAATCGTTGTGCTTCAAGATATCCTGAATAAAAATATTCTCAAAGGGCTTTTTATCAACAATCACTATTATTTCATTACCATTTTGTTTTAATTTTTCGATTACTGGTACCATAGGAGCTTGACCTATTCCCCTTGCAATAAGTAAACAAACCTTGTTCTTTGTTTCTAAAAGGGCTTTAAGTCCTAATATTCCGTTCCAAAATGGACCTTTCACAAATATATTTTGTCCAACCTCTAATTCATCTAAGGCTTTAGTTTTTACCCCTTTTATCTCCATAGTTAGGGTAATAGTTTCCTCTGCGGTATCACAGTTCATAACGCATATAGGAGTATCGAAGGTAGATCCACAATCTGGTCTTCTTACAAATACAAAGGAACCTGGATTTACTAAGTCACTTATCAACTTGTCACTAACCTTTATTTTAAAAGTTAACATTTTGTCTTCTATTTTTTCTTTACTAAGGATTTTACAGCATTGATACTTTCTTCCTGCCTTCGCCTTGAAATTATTTTGAACAAACTCTTGATAGATGCAAACTCCGTTCCAATTACAACAGTCACAAAAGTCCTTACCATCTAAATGAGAGCACAAAATACAATTACCTGACTCAGCTAGATGACACGGACAATATTCACTGCCACAATCTATGCAATTATATGGTTCATAACTCATGCTTAGCCCTCCTAGCTTACTATACTATTAGAATATTTAAGTTCCTTATAAATGTTACTGCAAACCAATAGTTAACCTAGACTATTATAGTTATGGGCTTTAGTATCCTAAATAAAATCTTACCCTTTACATAAAACTACCTTAAGATTAACCCTAAGCTTTAGAAACAAGTTAAATAAAAACCTATCCTAGTAGCCTATATTTCTTATTAACTCTTATGAATTTAACTCTATTGACAGGGCCAGTGTTTTATTTTTTTAAAAATAGTCCATATAATTCTTTAAAACTCTTATACATTGTAAACTTATACCATTAAAATTTTAAAGAACAAAAGCGTGTATTCACACAGCCTTTTAAATAGTAGTGGCTACTTGCATATTTTTGCATCCATGTTGAACCCTAGTGTTTCTAGGCTTCCATGAACTTTTTGACGCAAAAAAGTTGAGTTTCCTATATAATAAAAATAAGCTGTTGACAATTCCTTGTCACCAGCTTATTTTTCCTTCATATTTATAACTATTGAAGTAAATACCTATTCTTTAAACTACCTTAATAAATAAATTTTAACAACATTTTAGAAACTTTAAGTCTGCACCTTCTTAAGTGGCAATTACTCAGTCTAGATAAGTTGCTTTGGCGCAACAAATTGATGTTTGTTCAGAAACGCAGTTTATTCATAAATATCTATTTGTTTAGTCTAAATTTTCTTCAAAAGTTGTTAAGAAAATGAACTTGTTCATTATTTAATATATAGAATGGAATAAAGAAACTACACTAATAATAAGCCTACTTTTGCATTCTCTTTCATACAGCTTGCTTTTAATTTATTTAGTAATGTAGGAATACTGTTACAACTTTTATATATTTATGTTAAAAAACCTCTTTAATATATTCAACTATACTTTTACTTTCAAAGCTATCTTTAGCCCTTAAGGGATACTTCATAAGGACTTCCTTTTCACTAGTAACTAGTAACATCCCTATATTATCCCCTTGTTTTATAAATTTCTTTAAAGGCTTCTTAGGAATTTGTATCTCTTTACTTATAACTTGATTTTTTCTAACTGGAACTACAATATCTTTTGGGCTAATAAGATCTACTTTATTTTTTTCGTTCTTAACACAAACTTCACCTAAAACTTCATCTTTGGAAACTATCTTTTGAAAATTATAGTTTTCCTTTACAAAATCATAAATTCTTTTTGTTTCTTCCCATCTATTATTACAATTTAAAGTTACAATGATAATATCACTATTTTCGTATTTAATAGAACTTACTAAGCACTTCCCTGCATTTCCTGTATATCCAGTCTTAACACCATTAGCTTCTGGAACTTGGTATAAGATTTTATTTATATTTTGAAAACTTCTGGTAAATCCATTTTCTACACCATCAACTAACTTTGCTGAAACAATATCATTAAACTCTTTTATTTCTTTAGCCTTCATGGTTGCAAGAGCTAAATCATAAGCTGAGGAATAATGATACATACTATCTAATCCATGAGGTGACTCAAAATGGCTATCCATAAGACCAATTTCAAGTGCATACTCATTCATGAGTTTGCAAAAATTTTCAATAGATCCGCTGAGTCCTTCTGCAATTGCAATAGCACAGTCATTTCCAGATTTTAGCATTAAACCATATAGCAATTCCTTTAAAGAAACCTTTTCCCCACTTTTGTATCCCACCTTGGAACCTCTAATTGAAGCCGCATTTTTAGATATTTCAAACTTCTGTTCTAAATCACCGTATTTCAGTGCTACTAAACAAGTTATGATTTTAGTGGTACTAGCCATTGGAATAACTTTATGGCTATTTTGGTCAAATAAAACTATACCAGTATTACCATCAATAGCAATAGCTGCTACTGCATTAACTCGCAAAGGCTTACTATAAACTTCAATTGAAAAACTAGTTAATAAAAACACCATAGTAAGCACTGAGTAAAACTTTAAAAATTTATTTTTCATAATTTCACTCCTTACATTAAATTTAACATGATAAAATTACCAATTTTGTATATACCATACTTTAGTGGATATAATATTAAATATAAAATTTTTGGAGGGCTAATTTTGAAAACTTTGCTTGTAATTTTATTTATTATATTAACAATATTATTGTTACCTATTCCTCTCAAAATAACACTGAATTATTCTGGTAAAAAAGCTCACATAAAAATTTATGGAAAAGAATTTAATATAACTAGAAGAATAAAGAAAAAGATAAAAAAAGCCTCAATTAAAACTAGTGAAAAAATTGAAGAGGATATTATACATAAAGATTTGGTAAATCCACATAATGCTAGAAAAATCATAACTATATTAAGAAAAAACAAATTTAAGTTATCCCTTAAAGTAAAATTTAATATTAATTATGCTCTAGAAGATGCCGCTCATACAGCCATTTTATACGGTTTATTGCATCAATTTACCAGTTTTATTTCTAGCGGCTTAAGCTTATTTTTTAATTTAAAGGATTTTAAATCAGAAATAAAACCCACATATAACAATTTTTACTTTAATTTTGAAATAAATAGTATAATTTTCATTAATTTTGCAAAACTTATCTATATATGCATTATTATTATCTACAATTTAAAATTTGGGTCAAGAAAATTAAAAGTACCTAAGGCCAAATATAAGGAGGAAGTTCAAAATGGATAATCATCCAATAGAAAATTTAATGAAAAGCACAATGGAAAGCATTAAGGATATGATTGATGTAAATACAGTGGTAGGTGAACCTGTCACCGCCTACGACGGAACAGTAATAATTCCTATCTCAAAGGTTTCTTTTGGCTTTGCCTCAGGAGGAACAGAATTTGAAAACACAAGAGAAGTTGAAAAGGCTAACAGACACCCTTTTGGTGGGGGTTCAGGAGCAGGTATATCAATTAGACCAGTAGGTTTCTTAGTTGTAAGAGGCGACTCAATAAGAATGCTTCCAGTAGATCAGCATAGTACTTATGACAAAATTGTTGACACAATCCCTCAACTTATGGATATGTTTAAAGATATGTTTAAGAAGGATAAAGATAACGAGAGTGATAAAGAATGCTGTGACGAAACCATTGTAAAAGATCCTTCAAAGGGAACAGTACCTTTTAACCCATGTGATCCAGCTGAATAACACTATAAATACAATTAAAAGACTGTTTTAATGCAGTCTTTTAATTGTATCCTCAATTATCTTTTAAGAGCTAAAGAGTTTCATCATCTATGTCAATATCTTTTACAAAGTCTTCTAAGGATGGTAGTTGATCTAAATTATTAAAATTAAAGTGTTTCAAGAATTCATCTGTGGTACTATACAAATTTGGTCTTCCTACTACTTCCTTTTTACCAATCTCTTTTATTAAACTTTTTTCAACAAGAGTAGTTATTGCTCTATCACTTTTTACTCCTCTAATCTCTTCTATTTCAACCCTAGTGATTGGTTGTTTGTAGGCAATTATAGCAAGTGTTTCTAAAGCTGCTCTTGATAAGGATTGTCTTATATTAGTTTTTAAAAGTTTTTGTATATGTTCACTATTTGCTGGCTTAGTAACCATTTGATATTCGCTATTGGTATTGATTATCCTTACTCCTCTACTTTTATCTTCCTCAAAAGTTTTTGTTAGGTCACCCATAAGCTTTTCAGTAAATTCAATGGATCCCTCAATAATTGAAGCTATAGTATTAATATGTAATGGATCTCCACTCGTAAATAATAAGGATTCTATTATTGAATAATAAACATTCTTATAGGAAGTGTCTTCAATTTCTAATTGCTCTAAATTAAATTCATCCATGCTATTCAATCCTTTCTATGTAAATATCTTTAAAATTACCCTCTTGAATTACTTTTACATTTTTTAATTTAATTAGTTCTAATAGTGCCAAAAAGGTTACTATAACTTCTGTTTTACTCTTGTAGCTCATTATAATGTTGGTAAAATGAACCTTAGGATTTATATTCATAATATTTTTAAGCTCATCCATCTTATCCTCTATTTTATAAACTTCCATTTTGATTTTATCTTCAATGGTTGCTTCTGTGTTAATTTTGCTTAAATAGATATTCATTAACTCATTGTATAGATTATACAAATCTAACATAGTAATATTTTTCAGTAAATCCGCTGTGGTTTCTTTGTGATTTTTTTCTTCAATAATCTCAGGTTTTTTGCTAAACATTATACCTGTCTCTTTTTCTCTTTCAAGGAGAAATTCCGCAGCTACTTTAAATTTTTTATATAATAATATCTTGTCTATTAACTCTTTTGTTGCATCCACTTCATTTTCTTCTTCATTTTCGACTTTAGGCTTAGGTAATAAAATTTTAGATTTAATTTCTATTAAAGTAGCTGCAATAACAATAAATTCAGAGGTTATATCCAAGTCCATATGTTTCATTTCTTTTAAATAATCTAAATACTGATTTGTAATTTCTAAAATCTTAATATTATATATATCCATTTCATTTTTTTTAATTAAATGTAATAGTAAATCAAATGGCCCTTCAAAATTTGTTATTTTAATACTAAGTGACATATTAAACTCCCTAATTTAGATAAATTTCTTTAATATATGCATGATTAAGTTTTTATATTGATAATTAAAGTTAGAAAACACCTGAAGGGTTAACTAAACTAAGTTTCCTGAAGGCTCTTGTACACCATACATTAAGCTTTGATATGAAAAGCCTATATTAAAGTTTCATTTTATTATAACTTATTTTTTTATAAAATTCACCCTAAATCTAACCAGTAGCAATATATTACTTTAACAACCTTTTGAAATCTTTAATTCTGTCTTCTTTGAATTTATTTTATTTAGGTTGTTAAAAAATCTATAAAAAACACCGCTTTTTCACAAAACAAAACTCCTAGTTTTTCAAGCCTAGGAGTTTTAAATATTCATTAAGTTAAACTATTCTTTTATATATTAGTTATAAAGGTACATCAATGAAACTTTCTTTAAATCTAGTTTCAATTTTGCATTTTTTTATAGAACTGATTGAAAGTTTTTTAAAGGTATTATTGTACTCTCCATATATTTATGGACTATATAGCATTATCGAAAATTTCTGTAAGAATATTTTTCATGTTATTTAAGAACTGAGATTGTTTTACTTCTCTATCACTATATAGTTCTATTTTCTTAATTAACTTATCTCCTACATATATTTCACAATAGCCTACTATATCTCCCTCTTTAATACCCTTTAAGTTTGGATCTATAGTAACTTTTTTATTTATTTGATCCTCTGTTCCTCTTTCAATAGTTACTTTAACATCATCTTTAGCCTTAGCTATATAGAATTTTTCACCTTTTTTATCTAAAGGAACTTTTTCAACTTCTGAGTCCTTGGCAATAATATTCTTGCTTTCAAACTTAGCAAAGCCATAATCCATAAGTTTGCTAGCATCTGCATTTCTTTGTTTATAACTTGGAGCTCCCATTATAACAGCTAGCATCCTTACATCATTTCTCATTGCTGTAGCTGAAATACAGTACATTGCCTCTTGAGTGAAGCCTGTTTTAAGTCCATCACAACCCTTGTAGAATCTTACTAACTTGTTATGGTTAACAAGCTCTATAGGAGATTTTCTACCATCACTTATTGTTTCCATATAAATTGATGAGTATTTTAGTATTGTTGGATGTTTAAGTAATTCCATAGACATTAGTGCAATGTCATTAGCAGTAGACAAGTGTCCATCTGCACTTAACCCAGTACAATTTTTAAAGTTTGTATCATTCATACCTAGTGCTTTAGCTTTTTCATTCATTTTAACAACAAAAGCTTCTTCACTACCCTCTAAAAATTCTGCCATAGCAACTGCTGCATCATTTCCAGATGCTATTGCGATACCTTTTAAAATTTCTTCTACTGTCCTAACTTCACCAGTATCAAGAATCATACTACTTCCACCCATAGATTTAACTTTTTCACTACAAACAATTTTATCAGTTAGTTTAACTTTGCCACTATCTATGGCTTCCATAGCTAATAGCATTGTCATTATCTTTGTTACTGAAGCAGGCGCAAATTTTTCCTTTGAATTTTTTTCATAAAGAACTTTTCCTGAAGTTGGTTCTATTAATAGTGCTGACCTAGCATCTGGCTCAAAACCTACTGAGTTTGTACTAGGAGCATTTTCCTTTGCCTTAGGTTCAAAAGCCTTTACAGGCACCACAAAAAGTTGTAGTGAAAATATCATTGATAGTAATAAACTAAATATTGCACTTTTCTTTTTCATAGCTTACCTCCATTTAATTTTTTATAGAATTATTTTTACCTAAAGCCTCACATATTATCCAAAAATATAAAAAGTCAGATTTAAAAAATCTGACTTTTCAACTAATCTACAATATGATGTATAAGAGGAATATTATCTACATAATTTGGAGAAATTACATAGTTATTTAAAATATCCTTCTTAGCTTTTTCAATGTTATTCTCATCATTGCTGTGTATATAAGCTATTACATCGCCCTTAATTACCTGTTCTCCTCTTTTCTTATTAAGAACAATTCCCACTGCTAAATCAATTACACTTTCCTTAGTTGCTCTTCCTGCACCAAGTTCCATTGCAATTAATCCAATACTTTCTGCATGTATTTTTTCAACAACTCCATCTTTATCTGCTAATACAGGAATTATGTATTTTGCTTTAGGAAGTAAATTTGTATCATCAATACAAGCGGTATCTCCACCTTGAGCTTTAACAAATTCTTTTAATTTAGCTATTGCAGTTCCTGAGGTTATAGTTTCCTCAAGTTTAGTTCTTGCTTCCTCAACATTTTCTGCTGCACCAGCTAAAGTAACCATGTAGCTTCCGAGAGTTAAGCAAAGTTCTACTAAGTCTTTAGGTCCATTTCCCTTTAAGGTGTTTATAGCTTCTTCAACCTCTAAGGCATTACCAATGCCAAGACCTAAAGGTTGATCCATATCTGAAATTATAGCTACGGTTTTTCTTCCTACATTAGTTCCGATGCTCACCATTTCAGTTGCCAACTCCTGAGCAGCTTCTGGTGTCTTCATGAATGCACCTTCACCAACTTTAACATCTAAAACTATGCAATCTGCCCCTGCTGCAATTTTTTTGCTCATTATACTTGAAGCTATAAGGGAAACATTATCAACAGTTCCAGTAACATCTCTAAGAGCATAAAGTTTTTTATCTGCTGGTGCTAATTCACCTGTTTGACCACCAACAGCAATTTTTATGTTATTTACGTTATTTATAAATTTCTCCCTTGGCATTTCAACTGAGAAACCTTTAAAAGATTCAAGCTTATCTATAGTCCCGCCTGTATGTCCAAGCCCTCTACCAGACATCTTAGCTACTGGTACACCTAACGCAGCAACCATAGGTCCTAACACTAAAGTTGTAGTGTCACCTACTCCCCCAGTACTATGCTTATCAACTTTAATTCCATTAATTTCACTTAAGTTAAGAATATCTCCAGAATTAACCATTGCCATAGTTAAATCTGCAGTTTCTCTTCCATTCATTTTTTGAAAGTAAATTGACATTAATAAAGCCGATACCTGATAATCTGGAATTTTACCCTTAGTATATTGTTCTATGAAATAGTTTATTTCTTCTGTTGTTAATTCCTTGCCATTTCTCTTTTTTAAAATTAAATCATACATTCTCATAGTAATTGTTTTTAGAAAATCTAAAAACATCCACCTCCTATCTAAACATACATAATTAAATAATCCAACCTTCTTTTATATTATAAGTTGAATGAAATTTTTGCCTAAATATATCTAATTAAAAAACAAATCCTACATTTTTTCTATTATTTCTTTTACTAGGGATATAAATTTAGCCATTGCCTTATTTGCTGTTTCCACCACTCTTGAGTGATCAAGTGGTTCTAAGCTATCTCCAATTGCCATATCTGTTATACAAGAAATTCCTAAAACTTTCATTGACATGTGGTTAGCAACAATAACTTCTGGAACAGTAGACATTCCAACCGCATCTCCACCAATTAATCTTAACATCTTAAGTTCTGCTGCAGTTTCATAAGTTGGTCCTGAAACAGGGCAGTAAACACCTTGCTGTACCTTTATATCTAAGGCTTTTGCACTGCTTAAGGCTAATGCTATTAATTGTTTATTATAGGCTGAAGACATGTCAGGAAATCTTGGTCCTAGTTCTTCATAATTTACTCCTATTAAAGGATTAGCTCCCATCATATTAATATGATCTGTAATTATCATTAAATCTCCTGGTTCAAAAATTGGATTCATTCCTCCAGCAGCATTTGTAATAATTATATTCTCAATGCCTAAGGCTTTAATAACTCTCACTGGAAAAGTTACAGTTTGCATATCATAGCCCTCATAGTAATGGAATCTACCATTCATTGCAAGAACTGTTTTTCCACATAATTCACCTATTATAATTTCTCCAGCATGGCCCTTTACAGTGGATTCTGGAAAACCTGGAATATCAGAGTATTTGATAACCTTTTGATTTTCAATATCCTTTACAATTCCACCTAATCCACTTCCAAGTATTATGGCAGCCTGAATTTTTTCGCTGTGCTTACTAAGAATAAAGGCTTTTGCTTCTTCTATTCTTTTTAATAAATCCATGATAAAAACCTCCCTATAAACTAAAGTTATGTGCCTAAACACATATTCCTTCTCAAAGGAGAAGGAATATGTATAATTATATAGTTACATTTTTTCTATGATATCATTTACTAAAGAAATAAACTTGCTTTTTACTCTTGTAGAAGTTTCAATAACTTCTTCATGATTTAATGGCTGATCTAGTATTCCTGCTGCCATGTTTGTAATACATGATATTCCAAGTACTCTTAAACCACAATGTCTTGCAGCAATAACTTCTGGAACTGTAGACATTCCAACTGCATCTGCTCCTAATATTCTAGCCATTCTAACTTCAGCTGGTGTCTCGTAAGTTGGACCTGTAAACATCATATAAGTTCCTTGTTTAAGATCTATATTTAATGAGTTTCCAACTTCTTTTGCAAGCTTCATATATTCTCTATCGTATGGAGCTGACATATCTGGGAATCTTGGTCCAATCTCCTCATCATTCTTTCCTATTAGAGGATTAGTTCCTGCAAAGTTAATGTGATCATTAATAATCATTAAATCTCCTGGAACGAAATCAGTGTTAGCACCACCACACGCATTAGTAACTATTAATGACTTAACTCCAATATACTTCATTATATATATTGGTAGTGCAAGTAAATTCATTTTATGACCTTCATAATAATGGAATCTTCCTTGCATCATTATAACTTTTTTATCTCCTAATCTTCCAACTACAAATTGACCAGCATGACCATGTACTGTAGATACTGGTAAATTAGGTACTTCTGAATATTTAATAACAGTTCTTTCCTCTAAAGTATCCGCCATATCGCCAAGACCTGATCCTAGTATTACACCTATTTCAGGTTCAAAGTTTAATTTGCTTTTTACATATTCAACACTTTCTTTTATCATGCTTAAATCCATAATTATCCTCCTAAAATCCTTTGTAAATTATTATTTTATCATATCTGCAAAACTTTTTCCTACTAATTCATTTTCAACATTTAGCAATTCTAGTATAGTTTTTCCTATATCACTGAAACACTGACGAGTTCCAATATTAATATTTTGTTTAATATTCTTTCCATATACAAGAACAGGTATATACTCTCTTGAGTGGTCTGTACTTTCAGTTGTTGGGTCACAACCATGATCTGCTGTTATGATGAGTATATCCTCTTGCCCTAAAGCCTCTATTATTTCGGGAAGTCGGTTATCAAATTCTACTAGAGCATTTGCATAGCCTTCAACATCGTTTCTATGTCCAAATTTCATATCGAAATCAACTAAGTTAGAAAATATTAATCCCGTTTTATCATTTTTCATAAATTCTAGTGTTTTATCAACACCATCCATATTATTTTTAATGGTTATAGAATCAGTAACCCCTTTACCAGTAAAAATATCCTTTATTTTTCCAACTGCCATAACACTTTGGTTAGCTTCACTAATATATTCCATCATAGTTTTGTTAAAAGGCTCTATAGCATAATCATGTCTATTAGAAGTTCTTGTGAAGTCTCCTTTATTTGTACCTAAAAATGGTCTAGCAATTACTCTACCCACCATTTTATCTCCTACAAGCATTTCTCTAGCTATTTCACACATCTTGTATAACTCAGGAATTGGAATTATTTCTTCATGAGCTGCAATTTGAAATACACTATCTGCTGAAGTATATATTATAGGGTATCCAGTTCTCATATGCTCTTCACCAAGGTCTTCAATAATAGCAGTACCTGATGCTACTACATTGCCTAGAGTTTTTCTTCCAATCTTACTCTCAAACTCCTCAATTATCTCTCTTGGGAAACCTTCAGGATAAGTATTTAAAGGTGTTTCTAAAATAACCCCTGCAATTTCCCAATGTCCAGTAATGGTATCCTTACCTTTTGATAACTCAGCACATTTTCCATAGGAACCTGATGGATTGTTATTTTTATCAAAACCAACCATACCATCTATATTTCCCAATCCCATAGCTTCTAAATTGGGTAAAGAAAAACCTTTTACTGCCTTTGCAATATTTCCTAGAGTATTGCTTCCCTCATCACCATATGACTTTGCATCTGGCAAGGCTCCAATGCCTACACTATCTAGAACAATCAAAGTAACCTTTCTATTCATATTATCTTCCTTCCTTCTTACTTAATACTATTTAATATTAATATTCTCTTCATTTTAGTTTTGCATACCAAGTAAAAATATTATATAGATTTTCTTAGAGTTTTGTGACTTTTTTATTAGTTTTTATTTATATAAGTTTCAATATTATTTTACATTGTAAGATAATGTTGGGAAACTTATATAAAAGACAATGTAAGATATAATTATATATATCTATGCAATAGCTTTATTTTGTTCTATCTATTTCTAATAAATCCCTGATAGCATGTACAAAAATATATATTAATAAATAAATGATGTGCCTATCTATTAAACTATTAAAACGTTCTAGGTATAGAACTAATTTTATAGAGATAATAGTGGCACTTCTTTAAGGTTAACTAAATATTTATAAATTTTAAGATTTCCTGTAATAGGTCTTTATATCTAAACTCCTATTACATAACTAAAATTTTATATAATGATTTACTTAATAGTAATAAATCATTGTAATGATAAATTATAAAGGCAAAGCTTAATTAATTTATCATTATATATAAGTTGCAATAATATTTCTACATTGCAAGATAATTTGAGGAAACTTATATAAAACACGATATAAAATAGAATTAAATATCTCTATGGCATTCTATATAAATTACCTATCTTATTAGTACTTTAAAAGTATAAACATAATTATACAATATTTCTAATTGTTTGTTAATAGTTTTTGAAACAAGAATGCTATTTTGATAGATATTAGAATCACGAGTTATAAAATCCAGGAAGCTATCTACTAAGTATGGTAATATTATACCCATAATTATTAAAATTAGTAAAGACTCAAAATAAGAAATCAAGAACTTCTTTACATCACTTGTCATATAATTAAACGCCTACGCCTTTTAATGCAAATCTAATTAGTGATGGTGTCACGAAAGCTTCCAATAAAAATCCAACTGTCATAATTGCCATAATACATATAAAAGATAAGGTATAGCTAGCAATACTATTTCCTTTATATCCTTTATAATTTTTATTTAATTTTTCCTTTAACATATTTAAGGAAAATTGAATAGATAGAACTGATGCAAAAATTACACATGGAATGTATATAATATTTTGTGGTACAACCCCTAACACTGCTAACAAAAGACCTCTATCTTTTAAACTATATACAAAAAAACTTATAGTAAAACCTATGGAGAAACCTTTAAATATGCTTAAAACTAATATAACAGGTATACCAACTATAGTTAGTCCTAAAAACCAATATCCAATAATTATTGGAAGATTACTTTTTACTGCCTCAAAAAATATTGCCTTATTATTTATGCCTTCTAGTGTGCTTGATTTACTTAGAGATGTTACATAATTAATTAAGCTACTCTTGTCGTTATTGCTCATATATTTTACACTATAAATACCTAAAATCACCCCTGTACATAAAAACAGAATAGTCAATAAGTACATCCAAAAATTCTCTCTAAAATGTTTATTAAAGTTATCTATAAGGTTTCTAATTGTCATAAATATTTCCCCCTTAGTTTTTAACTATGAATTAGTTCATATCTATGACAATAATAATGGAAATATACCTATAAATTTTCAAATAATGGACAAGTTCATTTTATAGCTCGGCTTTGAAAGGAGGTTTTAACTGAACAAAGGTATCTTTGTGTCCAAACTGCATTTGTTACACCAAAGCAATTTACCTAGTCCTGGGAGCTGTAAGGCTATTAAGCAGCCCATAAATACCTTGGTAGACCTGAAGCTTCTAAAACGTGGTTAACTAAAATGCCTTTTATTATTTTTAATTACTTTAAATAATAAAAGGCATCTATATTCTTACTTATATTCAATTTTAATTTAATTACATCTATGGTTTAAAATATCATCAGTTGGTTTAGTCCTACAGCTTTCATACCACTTAAACCTTTAATTCCACTAAACTCTCTAGCTTACTTTGTTTTTTAATCTTAGTTTGTCAGCAACCATAGCAATAAATTCTGAGTTAGTTGGCTTGCCTTTGTCATTGTGTATAGTATACCCAAATAACTTGTTAATTGTGTCTACTTGACCACGACTCCATGCTACTTCTATAGCATGTCTTATAGCTCTCTCAACTCTACTTGCAGTAGTATTATATCTTTTTGCAATACTTGGATATAACTCTTTTGTTACCGCAGATAAAAGTTCAATATCATTAACAACTAAAGTTATTGCTTCCCTTAAGTACATATATCCTTTAATATGTGCTGGAACACCAATTTC
Source organism: Clostridium sp. UBA4548 (assembly GCF_002387895.1). Lineage (GTDB taxonomy): Bacteria > Bacillota > Clostridia > Clostridiales > Clostridiaceae > Clostridium_J. Next base: position 153,389 of record NZ_DGLI01000025.1, on the reverse strand, counting down.
ATGTATAATACTTGTGATTTCTGCCTCTAAATTCATTGGCTCGTTATTAGATCTAATCTTAATGTCAGACATATCATTTACTACTACAGATCTCTTTTCTTCATCACTTGATATTGTGTTATTAAACATTTGTCTTATTCTCTTAGTAAACACATCCATATCAAAAGGTTTTACTACATAGTAGTCTGCACCTAAGGTTATAGCTCTTTGTGTTATTTTATCTTGTCCTACTGCAGACAACACTATTATTCTTGGCATAGGGCTTAAATTCATTGTGTTTAATTTTTCTAAAACCCCTAATCCATCTAAATGTGGCATAATTATATCTAAAACAATTAAATCCGGTCTTTTTTCCCCAATTAATTTTAAAGCCTCAATACCATCTTTAGCAATTGCTACTACATTGATATCTTTTTGACTTAAAAGATAATCATTTAAAATATTGCAAAACTCCTTATTATCATCGGCTATTAGTACGTTAATACAATTTTGGTCCATTCAATTACTCCCCTTCTACTAAAAATTACCATTTTCTCATATAAACAAATTCGACAAAACTATAATAAATCCTTCTAAAAACAGTAAAAAAATTATTTTTATATAAAAATATTTTTTTAGAAGATCAATATTAAAATAGAACAATAAAAGATGTTAGATTATTCAAGAATAATCAACACCTTTTATTTTACAATGTTTTCTGAATTATTCATAGCTATTTTTTAAAATTTCTGCATCTTTTAACATCCAATCCATGTAAATTCCATATCCAGTATCTGGTTTATTGATTAAAACATGGGTTACAGCTCCAACAATTTTGTTATTCTGAATTATTGGGCTTCCACTCATTCCCTGTACAATTCCACCAGTCTTATCAATGCATTCTGGATCTACAATTTTTATAATCATGCTTTTAGAGCCTGCTGATTCTTGAGGAAGCAATTTTTCTATTACTATATCATAAAGCTTAGGTTCATTACCTTCAACAGTAGTTAAAATTTGTGCCTTGCCTACCTTAACTTCACTTTTTAGAGCTACTTTCATAGGTTTATTAAACTTCTCATTAATTAAACTATCATTACCTTTACCAAAAATACCGCATTCAGTGTTATTGTTTATGATTCCTAAGGATTGTTGCTCATTAATGAAAATTCCCCTGAGTTCTCCTGGATTCCCTTTTGCACCTTTTCTAACAGATACAATATTAGAAGCAATTACTTCTCCATTTTCAACAGACATTATATTTCCAGTATCCACATCAGTTATTGGATGACCTAAAGCAGCAAACCCTTTTGTTTTAGGATCATAAAAAGTTAATGTTCCAACTCCTGCCGTAGAGTCCCTAACCCATAATCCAATTTTAAATTTTTCATCGTTTTTGCTTAGAACTGGAGTTACTTTTACATTTATTGCTTCTCCCTTTCTATTAATTGTTATATTAATTTCTTTTCCATTTGACCTGTTTACTAAAGTAGAAATATCCTCTGAACTTTTGATTGCCGTTCCATTTATTTCTGTGACACTATCTCCAATTTGAATTCCTGATACAGCGGCAGGACTTTGAATCTTTCTCTCTGCAGTTTCAATATCAGAAAGGGCAATTACAAGGGCTCCTTTCGTACTTAATTTAATTCCTACAGGCTGACCTCCAGGATAAAGCATAATATCGGAAGCTTTAGCATATGGCTTATTTTCATTGTTAAAACTGCTCTGAGAAGCAGTTAAAAAGTTTTTATCTTTACTATATTGTGCAGTGACTGCTTTACCAAACTTCTGAACTCCAATATTTATAGAAGTAAGCTTTATAAAATTAAAATTACCAAAGATGAATAACATCAGCGGTATTAATATCCAGCACAAAATATTTTTACCTTTTTTCATCATGCTATACCTCCCATAAGTTTTCTATACTAACTTTAAATTGCCCCATTTTTTAAAAATTTATGTTGTCATTATATTTCAATAATAGCCAAAAAAGTTCCAATCTAGAATTATTTAGAATTTAGAATTAATAATTTAATTTTATAGTATAGTATAATACTTTAATCTATTAATGTGACATATGTAAGTTGCAATAGTATGCCTAAATTACTAAATAAACTTAAAGCAACTTATATGAAAGAGAAGGCAAAAGCAAATTTATTATTAGTGTAGTTTCTTTATTTCATTCTATATAATAAAAAAACTATGAATCGATAAAAGCTATCAACTCATAGTTATATTTTAACATTATTTGAATTTTTTATGTATGTTATTCATAATATTATTCTTTAATTTTGCCTTTTGCAAGAAAAGCTAAATCAAGCATTTCTTTAGCATTCTCAATGGTTAGTCTAGTAACTTCACTTCCGCCAATCATTCTGGCAATTTCAAACTCAACCTCTTCTTTACCTAGTCTCTTTACTTTAGTAAAAGTTGTGTCAGAAGTCCATTGCTTTTCAATTAGGTAATTTGTATCTGCCATAGTAGCAATTTGTGGCAAATGCGTCACACAAAATACCTGATGTTTTTTTGATATTAAAAACATTTTTTCAGCAACTCTTTGAGCAATTCTTCCGCTTATTCCTGTGTCAATCTCATCGAATATAACTGAAGGAATTTCATCCTTATCTACAAATACAGTTTTTAGAGCTAACATTATTCTTGATAGCTCTCCACCAGAAACAATTTCTTCTAATGGTTCTAAAGGTTGTCCTGGATTAGTTGATATAGTAAAGTGTACTTTATCACTTCCATTAGACATTAGGTTATCAGTTTCTATTACATTTATTTTAAAAGTACTTTTATCAAGTCCTACATAATCTAATTCTCTCTTTACAAGGCTTTCCAGCTCTTCACTAATGCCGCATCTTATATTGTGAATATCCGAAGCTATCGCCTTCATGGTAGACATAAGTTCCTTCTTTTCCTTTTGCAGCTTTTCAACTATAGCAGTACTATTAATTAGTTCATCATATTTACTTTGTATTTTATCTTTATAGTTTAAAACCTCCTCAATTGTACTTCCATATTTCTTCTTACAAAGAGAAAGTTGATATATTCTTGAATTTATATATTCTAATTCCCCTTCATCATAATAAATACTATCTTTCAACATTCTGATTTCATCAATGTTTTGTTCTATTAAATAGTAAGTATTTTCTAGAGCCTCAGAAATTTTTTTAATATCTTCTTTATGTTTTTGTATACTCTTTAGTTCTCTTATAACATAGTTTAAGGAATCAATAATAGAAGTATTTCCTTCATCACTATCTTTTAATACTTTATAAGAAATGCTCAAACTTTTTTCAATTCTTTCTGCATTAGAAAGTAAGGAAAATTTTTCTTCTAGTTCTACATCTTCTCCAACCTTGGGATTAATGTTATTTATCTCTTCAATCTGATATTTAAGAAAATCTATATTTTTTTCTTTTTCTCCTTCACTTCCTTGAAGTTCATTTATTTTGCTTTCTATTTCAGATAATTTTTCATAATTTTTTTTATACTCTTCTAAGACCTTCTTTAACTTATTTTCTCCAAAGGAGTCTATATATTTGATATGATTATTATTGTCTAAAAGATTTTGATTTTCATGTTGCCCATGAATATCTAACAAAGTTTCACTAATAGCTTTAATTTTGGCTAAAAGCATGGTTTTTCCATTGACCTTAGCCACTGTTTTTCCTGATTGAAAGCTTTCTCTACTTAAAATTACTAAGTCCTCGTAGGGAATATCTAGATCATCTAATACAAGTTTTGTTTTTATATTCTCTATTGAAAAGACAGCTTCTACAACAGTTTTATCTTCACCAGTTCTAATAAGGCTTTTATTGAATTTTCCTCCTAAAACAAAGTTTATAGCATCTATAAGTATAGATTTACCTGCTCCTGTTTCCCCTGAAAGAACATTAAAACCTTGTTGAAAATCTATTGATAAACTTTCAATAAGTGCAAAATTATTAATATTTAATTGTAATAGCATTAATTACCATCCTATTCATTAATCATTTTCTTTATTTCTTGAAGCAATTCCTCTGCCTTCTCGTCAGTTCTAACAGCAATAAAAATTGTATTATCCCCTGCTAATGTGCCTGCAATTCCTTCTAGGTTAAATGAATCAATTGCCTCAGCTGCTAGTGATGCCGAAGCGGAAATAGTTTTTACTATTAAAATCTTATCCACTCTCTCAACTGAAATGGCTGTATTAGAAAAAATTGTAGCTAATGCGCTGATGTTAGCATTTCTGTTTTGAGCTACTTGAGCATATTTATATTTTCCATTATGTGAAAGTATTTTAATTAGGTTTAGTTCCTTTATGTCTCTAGATACTGTAGCTTGAGTTACATTTATACCTCTACTTTTAAGTTCTTCTGCCAGCTCTTCTTGGGTCTCAATTTCTATGCTTTTAATTATTTCTAAAATCTTCTCATGACGTTGTTCTTTCATAAATTGTCTCCTTCACAATCTCTAGATCTTAATATTATTTTTTTTCTTAATATATTAAAATAATCATAGTTATCAAACTTAATGAGTTTACATTTTCTTGAAAGTACTTCAACAAAAACTTCTTCGTCATTATTAAGCTGTAGAAGTTTTTGTCCATCAGAGGTTAAATACACACTTTCATGATTTGCTTTAATCTTAATGCTTATCTTATTACGTGAATCTAGAATTATAGTTTTAATTCCAAAGGAAATTGGACATACTGGCGTAAGTGTTATTACATCTAAAGTTGGATAAATAACAGGACCTCCTGCTGAAAGCGAGTAAGCAGTAGAACCTGTAGGTGTAGATATTATTAATCCATCAGCTTTGTATTTAGCATAAAAACTACCATCAATATAAATATCATAATTCACAACTCTAGATAAAGTTCCTCTACTTATTACAATATCATTTAGAGCAATATAATACTTTTCATCATCTCTTTTTGGCAAAGTGCACTTTATCATCATCCTATTTTCTAAATGAAATTTTTCAGCTTTAAGATTTTTTATAGCATCTTCAAATTCAGACATTTCTACACTAGCCAAGAATCCCAAATGACCAATATTAACACCTAGTATTGGTACTTCATATTTTTCTAATGCTCTAGCTACTCGTAATATGGTACCATCTCCACCAAGAGCTATGACTACATCTAACCCCTTGCTAAACTCTTCATGGAGCTGTATAGAATCCTTATATATAAATAACTCACTTTCCGGAAAATTTTTCTGTACTACACTACATACATATTTTAATATTTCCCCATCTTCATCTTTATTAGAATTTATATTTATACCTATTTTTCTCATATATCCTCCGAATTTAGTATTTCATGTGACTTAAATACTACATCAGAAATACTATTGGTATTGAATTCTCCTATATAGCTATTATCCTTTGTAAAATATATTAGATACTCAATGTTTCCATTTGGACCTTTAATACCAGAGTAGTCTAACCCTATTATCTTTAAACTGTTTTCCTTTAGAAAAGTAATCACTTTATATAATACTTCCATATGTATATTTTTACCCTTAACTACACCCTTTTTATTTACCTTTCCAACTCCTGCCTCAAATTGAGGTTTGACCAATGCCACAATAGAACCATCTTGGCTAATTAAATTTAGTACACTTGGAATTACTTTATCCAAAGAAATAAAAGAAACATCTATGGATGCAAAATTACATAGCTCACTAATTTGCTCTTTAGTTACATTTCGTATGTTAGTGTTTTCCATTGAAACTACTCTAGAATCTTCTTTTAATTCATGCGCTAATTGTTCACTACCTACATCTATAGCATAAACTTTTTTAGCTCCAAATTTAAGCATGCAATCAGTGAACCCTCCAGTAGATGCACCAATATCTAAACAAACCTTATTCTCAAGGTTTATATTAAATTTTTTTATAGCTTTTTCAAGCTTAAGTCCCCCCCTACTTACATAGGGTAAGATTTCGCCTTTTATTTCTATACTAGCATCTAAGTTTACTTTTCTGCCACATTTTTTCTCTAATTTCCCATCCACATAAATTATTCCACTTAATATATACTCTCGAGCCTTTTCCCTTGATGGTACTAATTTTTTATCTGAAACTAGCACATCAAGTCTTATTCTTTCCTCAATCATAGCTTCTCCTTAGTCTATAACATATTTAAAATGCTACTATATATGCCATCTACATCTAGATTATAAATTTTATATAATATGTCTACATTGCCATGAGGAACAAATTCATCCTTAAATCCAAGATTCAAAACCTTAGTTTTTGAGCTTTTAGTAGAAATAAATTGTAAAACTAAGCTTCCAAGTCCTCCAGTTATTACATTATCTTCAATAGTTACAAATGAAAATCCTTCATCAATAAACTGCTGAATTAAGTTTTTATCAATAGGCTTAATAAAACAAGCATTTACTACAGTACACTCAATGCCTACTCTTTGAAGTTTTTCCTTAACAATCACAGCATTTTGCACCATTTTTCCAGTAGCAATTATTGCAACTTTCCCTTGCTTTTCAGTGACAACTTCCCACTTTCCCTTTTTAAAAGTAGTCATAGGAGATAAGTGAATATTGCAGCCATCGCCCCCTCTAGGATATCTTATGGCAATTGGATAATTTTGAGTTAATGCAAAATTAATCATAGTTTTCATTTCGTCAGTACACTTAGGGCTCATTATAGTCATATTAGGCATATGACTTAGATAGGAAAGATCAAAAATCCCTTGGTGAGTTTCACCATCTTGCCCTACAATTCCCGCTCTATCAATTGCAAAAATAACAGGGAGCTTTTGTATAGCCACATCATGTAAGATTTGATCGTATGCTCTTTGTAAAAATGTAGAGTATACTGCAAATACAGGTCTTAACCCTTGAGCCGCCATCCCTGCTGCCATAGTTACTGCATGTTGTTCTGCAATTCCTACATCAAAAAATCTTTTTGGATACTTCTTAGCAAAACCATCTAAGCCTGTTCCTTCTGGCATTGCTGCCGTTATGGCAACAACATTCTTATTAACCTCTGCTGCTTGAATTAAAGAAGTTCCGAAAACTGAAGAATAAGACTTGTTTCCTGATGAACTAAATTCTCCACTATCACAATCAAAGGGTCCAACTCCATGAAACTTATGTGGGAACTTTTCAGCATACTTATAGCCCTTTCCTTTTGTTGTAATTACATGTATTAACACAGGTCCCTGAACTTTTTGAGCATTCTTAAAAGCTTTGCTTAGTTCTTTAATGTTATGACCATCAATAGGTCCATAGTACTTTATTCCCATATCTTCAAAAAGCATACCTGGTACTACTAGCTGCTTTAAGGAATCTTTAATTTTATTAATGGAGTTTACTACTCCTTTTCCTACACCTGGTATTTTTTCTATGGTTGAATTAAAATCATTCTTAAATCTATTGTATATGGTTCCCATTCTTAATTCACTTAAATATGTAGAAAGTCCTCCTACATTTTTGGATATAGACATTTGATTATCATTAAGAATAATAGTCATTTTTGATTTATTATATCCTACATCATTTAATGCCTCAAGAGCCATTCCACCGGTCAAAGCACCATCCCCAATCACAGCAACAACATCATACTTATCGCCGTGAAGATCTCTTGCTCTCGCCATTCCTACTGCTGCAGAAATGGAGGTGCTACTGTGTCCTGTGTCAAACATATCATACTTACTTTCCTCTTTCTTAGGAAACCCACTTAAACCTCCAAAAGTCCTTAAGGTTTCGAACTGGTCTTTTCTTCCAGTAAGTATCTTATGTACATAGGATTGATGACCTACGTCCCAAATAAGTTTATCTTTATCAAAATTAAACACATTATATAAGCTCAATGTCAATTCTACCACACCTAGATTTGATGCTAGATGCCCACCTGTTTTAGAAACCTTTTCTATCAAAAACTCTCTAATCTCTTCGGCAAACAAGTTAAGTTCCTTTATATTCATATTTTTAATTTCATTGAAGTCATTATAACTTTCTAAATATTTTCCCATTATATTTATGGTCACCGCCTTTAGAACAAATTATAGCACAACATGAATAAACCTTGTACTTAAAAAATATTCACACTATAACTAATATTGTCTCTCTAATAAAAACTTTGTTATGGATTTTAATTCTTCTGTATTCTTTTCTATTTTACTTAGCAATTCATAACATTCTTCAGTTAGATTTTTGCATATATCTTTGCATTTATCTAATCCATACATAGTGATAAAATTAGTCTTATGATTATTTAAATCACTTTGAGTTTTTCCTAGAGTTTCTAAATTTCCTTCTACATCTAATATATCATCTTTAACTTGAAAGGCTAAACCTAACTTTTCTCCAAACTCACCTAGAATTTTAAGATGGTCCTCGGAGGCATCCCCTAGAGCAGCTCCTGCTAAAATAGAAGCTTTAATAAGCGCACCTGTTTTATTTCTGTGCATTTCTAATAATGTATCTTCACTAATTTCTTTTCCTTCACTATTTATATCTATAATTTGACCTTTGATCATACCTTCTGCACCAGCTGCTTTTGAAATAATGTTTCCTGCTTTTATTTTCTTTAAATCTCCATCCATACATTGGTGAAACATAATTATCATAGCTTCATTTAAAAGGCCATCACCAGCCAAAGTAGCCATAGCTTCTCCAAACACCTTATGATTTGTCGGCTTTCCTCTTCTTAAGTCATCATCATCCATACAGGGCAAATCGTCATGTATAAGAGAATAAGTATGTATCATCTCCATTGCAGCAGCAAAAGGAAGTACTCCTTCCATCTTTCTATTATACATATTATAGGTAAGTACCATGAGCATTGGTCTGATCCTTTTTCCCCCGATACTTAAACTATAGTTCATTGGCTCAAAATATGTTTGATGGTTTTTAGGTTTACTAGCAAAATAATTTTCTATCCACTTTTCTATTTCATGTTTATAACCATTAAAATTCATCTTTTTCCCTCTTTATAATAATTTATTCTTCTATAAAGTCAACTTCTCCCTTATCACTAAGAAGTTTTATTTTTCCTTCAGCTTCTTCTAGTAGTTTATATAGTTCTCTGTATAGTTTTATGCCTTCTTCATAATTTGTAATAGATTCATCCAAGGTCAATTCGCTACTCTCCATTTGAGTTACTATTCCTTCTAACCTTTGCATCTTTTCTTCATAACTTTCCTTTTTCTTAGCCATCTTGTTCCTCCAAATATTGAATATTAAACAAGGCATTACCATCCTTTAATCTAACTGTAACCTTAGCTTCTTGTTTTAGTGCTTCTAAAGATGAAATAGTTTTTTTATCTCCATCTTGAATTATACTATACCCTTTATTAAGTATAGCCAGGGGGTTGTGTAAATTTAAAATGTTCTCAATACTACTTAACTTATTATTTTTATTATTAACTAAGATTTTCATATTAAAACTTAATTTGTTTTTAAGGTTTTCTAGTTTATCATACTGATTTACAATATAATTATAAGGACTATATAACTTTAAAGTCCTTAGATTTATACCTAAATTTGTATATTCCCTTTGTATAGTTTTTTCCATTGAAGATGCTATTCTATGCTTATAGCTGTTTAGCTTATAAGCCATTTCTTCATAATTACTTACAACTATTTCTGCTGCTTGAGATGGTGTTGCACCTCTTTTGTCACTTACAAAATCTGCAATAGTAAAATCAGTATCATGTCCAATCCCAGTAACTATTGGCTTTTTAGATTTTGCTATGGCCCTAGCCACCTTTTCTTCATTGAAGGCCCATAATTCTTCAATAGAGCCCCCTCCTCTTGCTAAAATAATCACATCAATATCTGTCATTGCATTTAAAGTCTCTATGCCCTTCACTATTTCATCAATAGCTCCAATACCTTGAACTAGAGAAGGGTATATCAAAAGATTACAATTCTTATTTCTTCTTTTTGATACATTAATAATATCTCTTACCGCTGCACCTGTAGGTGAGGTAATTATGCCAATTCTTCTTGGAAATACAGGTAAGGTCTTTTTTCTTGAAAAGTCAAACAACCCTTCCTCATCAAGGGCTGTTTTTAGTTTCTGAAAGGCAATAAATAATTCCCCTTCACCTTCTAGCTGCATTGAATTACAATACAACTGATAACTTCCTTCTTTTTCATATACAGACACTTTACCAGAAACTATAACTTTCATTCCTTCCTTAGGAAGGAAATTTAAGCTAACTGCATTGCTTTTAAACATAACACAATTAATTTTACTAAATCCATCTTTTAGTGAAAAATAAATGTGTCCACTACTATGTATTTTTACATTTGATAACTCACCTTTTACATTGGAGTTATTAAGTATGAAGTCACTATCTATTATTTTTTTTATATAATTATTTACTGCTGTAACTGTAAGTATCTTTGCATACATTTTTTAACCACGCCTCGCAGGTATTTTTCATTAACATAGTTGTTGTCATTGCTCCTACTCCACCTGGAACAGGACTTACACAAGCTGCTATTTCAATTACATCGTCAAAGTCTACATCTCCTCTTATTTTACCGTCTACTAATGTAGTCCCAACATCAATAACAATAGCTTCATCTTTTATATATTCCCTAGTAATAAAGTTAGGAATTCCTAAAGCAGTGACTAATATGTCTGCACTTTTACAAATAGTTTTTAAGTCTTTAGTATTAGAATGACATATAGTTACTGTACAATGTTCATTTAATAATAAGTATGAAGTTGGTTTTCCAACAATGTTACTTCTTCCCACAACCACTGCTTTTTTTCCCTTTAATTCATCACAACTGCTTTTTATTAGTTGTAGTACACTTCTTGCTGTACAAGGTATGAAACTCTCTTCTCCTTTGTAAAACTTACCAATATTCACATTTGTTAAACTATCCACGTCTTTTTTGTAGGATATACTTTCAGTTATCCTGCCTTCGTCTAGTGTGCTAGGTAAGGGAAGTTGTAGTATTATTCCGTCCACTTTATCACTATTATTAAGCTCCATAATTTCCTTTATTATTTCACTTTCGTCCACGTTCTTTGAAAATCTTAATACTTCGTAGTTAATTCCCAGTTCTTCACTAACCTTAATTTGATTTTTAATATAAGATAAAGAGCCTCCATCTTCTCCAATGATTATAGATGCTAAAAAAGGAGCTCTCTTACCTGTATTCTTTTCCCTACTTATTGTTTCTTTTATTTCTGCTCTAAATCTTTTTGCGATTTCTGTACCACTTAATTTTATTCCCATACTTACACCTAACTATTTCTTAACAAGATTGTTTAAAACTGCATTAATGAAGGATGGAGCATTGTCATCACCATAGGTCTTAGCAAGTTCTATAGCTTCATTTACTGATACCCTCTCTGGAATATCTTCTTCAAATAATATCTCACAAGTTGCCATTCTTAAAATTGCTAAGTTCATTTTAGGCAATCTTTCTAGTTTCCACTTAACCAAATACTTTTCTATGGTAGAATCTATTTCTTTACCATTAACTTGGAATCCTCTTAGAATTCTCTCTATGTACTGAAAATCTATATCTTGTAACTCTAAATCAGAATTCTCTTTAAAATTATGTATAATAAAACTATAATCTTCCTTATTGATTGACATTTCAAATAATAACTGCGTTGCTATTTCTCTTGATTTTCTTCTATTCATGTTGTACCTCCGTATATTATGATATCTAAACTGTGTATTAACATTATAAATGTTGTTTATATAAAATTAAACTTAAAATTTTCTTTTTTTGTAGATAACTATATTGTATTATAACTTTTACTTACAAGTATATGCTTTTATATTTTTACCTAAAAAGTAATCTATATAATATCTTAACCATATTTTCATTTAAATTACAGACTTACATATACTTTTACAGATTTTTAGCTACGAAGAAAATAAAAATGAAAACATGGAAACACCCTCTGAATTCAGAGGGTGTTTATTTATTAATCTATTGCCTCTTCTTTATCTGATTTTGGGAGTATAACATTTTGAATATAAATGTTAACACCTGATACAGTCAAACCAGTCATAGTTTCCACTGTCTTCTTTACATTGGTTTGAACCTTTTGCGCAAGCTCAGGTATTCTAACTCCATACTCAACTACTGTATATAAATCAATAATTGCATTGTTGTTTTCTACACTTACTTTAACGCCTTTGGACACATTTTTCTTACCAGTAAAGATTTGACTAATTTCACCAACTATGCTAGCACTCATGCCTGCAATACCTTCTACTTCAGCTGCTGCTAATCCTGCTATTACACTTACTACTTCATCTGAAATTTTTACAATTCCAACTTCTTGTTCATTATAAATATTTTCTTCCATATCAGTACCCCCTTATTTTAATTAGGTAAAAGTTACTAAGGTCATTATATCAGATTAAGAATAATTTTACAAATGTTATTGAGCAACCTTAATTTCTATATTTTTTATGTTAGATTTACTCATTACTACGTCTTTAATTTGTCTTACTTGTTGGTCACTTAATTCTTTTTCTGATTTAACAAATACTGTAGCTTTTTCTTTGTCTAGTGTACATAAAGCTTCTTCATAACCTTGAGCTTTAAGTGTTAACTCAATTTCGCCTTCTTTTTCAGTTTGTAGAGCTAAATCTTTATATTCAATTGAAACTTGTGCTTTTTGCTCTGCTGGAACATTAGCATCATCAAGTAAGCTCTTTAAACTTTGAATAGCTTTAGCTTGATCCTGATCACGCTTTAAGGCAGCTTCAGTGAAAAAATTGCTCTTTGTTGAAGTTTTTGCAGTTTCACCTACAAATTGATCATCAGTTACATAAAGTGGACCATTTACTTGTGTTGCAAGATAACCAGCAAACACGATTAATACTAAAAGTACAGAAATAATTATAGTTTGTTTTTTATTCATTTTTATTCCCCCCAAATTTTTATTTCTAACACATTATATGCTACTTTTTCATAGGATATACCTGAACTTTATTTTCTGGCAGTCCAAATAGTATAGTTACCGCCTGACGAACTCTAAGCTCAGTAACCTTATCACTTGCCCCTTCAGCCACAACACATATTCCAGTAATCTTAGGATTATATTTTTTTAGGATAAAGGGTTGTTGATTGTCTCCCTCATTTGTCATTACTACGGTATTCCCTCCATTGTCCTGTGTAATTTTTCTAGTCCCTCCTGAAGGATCCTTTTCATCTGTAGTGCTGGTAGAATCGTTAGTGTTAAATGCAGGAATTTGCTCCTCTCCTCCCTCAAAGTAAATCATTACACGAACACTGCCAACTCCATCAATATGTTCTAAAGTAGATATTAACTCATTTTGCACCTTTTCCTTATAAGAGTTTTCTGTGGTAGGTGAGTTTATTCCATCGCTACTTGTCTGAACAGCCTTATCCTTGGATTTGTTTTCATCTGTAGGTAAAATTTCTGGCTTAAATATACTGCTAACAATTACTAAAAGTACTCCTGATAAGAATAAAATCATCATATTTGTCATAAAGTTTTTCCCTTTGTTTTTTGGTGTTTTTTTATCATCAGCTTGTTTTTCTGGCGAAGGTTCTACTAATTTAACTTCCCCTTTAAGTATCCTGGTTATCTTATTTTTTAGCTCCTCTAACATTTAAATTCCCCCCTTTTTAATCATGAGTTTTAATTTATTTTGTATACAGAATTTGCTCTGTATATATAAATTTTATTTTTGGATATATCATATTTAGAACTAATATAATCTTTTATTTCCGTAGCTTTTTTATTATCCACTTTATCTGGACTGTCTACTGTAACACTTTCCTTGCCTATTTCAACGTTTTTAACCCTTTCAACAGAACCATCATTTATTCCGATTTCTATGCTATTTATTAGGAATATATTGTCCTTTTTATCATACTGTGCATTAACTTTAGCTTTATACTTATCTTTTCCAAAAGTTTTTTCTAAATCCCTAATGCATTGTTTTTCTAAATTGTTTTTGAAAGCATTAAGAGTATTATTAATATTGGCATCCCTATACTTCTCAAAATCACCTTCGTATTCTTTTTTTGAGATATAGGCTGATGAGGTTTCTATTAAATTATTAATGCTTATATTAGGGTTAAATATTTTTACAATGGGATTTAACATGACAACTAATATTATTAATCCTAAAACAAAATTAGAATATTTTTTTAATGATCCTTCTGGAAGTATCATTTGTACTGCAGTTGTAAAAAACACTGCAGTGCAAATTGTTATTATCCAGGTTTTTAATGCTTCAATCATAATACCACCTGCTTTTACAAAGTTTTATGCTAGTATTAAGCCTTTTCCAGTAGTTGCAATTATAGTTATCATAATAAAGAACATTATAGTCACACTTATTAAACATGATCCCAAAAGAATTAAGGAACTTCCAGCAGAATCAATTACAGCAGTAACCTTTTTATCACTTACGGGTTGTAATAATGCCGCAGTTAGCTTGTACATAAATGCCATAGTAACTATTTTTATTATTGGAACTAACACAATTCCAATTAACACTAGTACCCCTAATACACTTACAGAACTCTTAAGTAGCATTGTGTAGCTAGCTACTGTAGCAAAAGCATCAGACAAGGTTTTTCCAACTACTGGAATGAAGCTATCCACTGCATACTTTGCTGTCTTCGTAGTTACCAAATCTAAACTACTTGAAGTTATTCCTCTTATAGTTATTATTCCTACAAAGATCGTAAGAATTATTCCTTGAGACCACAGGGCACATTTTCTTAATAAAGCCGTGAGTTTATCAATGTTATATCCATCTGAAATATTATTTACAAACTCTAGTACAAAACTCATGCAAATAATGGGTATAATAATAGTAGAATATAAATTTGCACCTATGCTACAGGCTGCCATTATTATAGGATCCATAACGATAGCTTCCGTAAAACTACCAACACTGGCAAGAAGTGCAATTAAAACCGGCATTAAGGCTGCCATAAAATTGCTTATATCTAAAATTACATCATGAACTAAATCTACCCCCACATAAAACCCCTTAGCTATTATAGTAATCATCACTGCAAAGCACGCAAAATATGCAATATTAGACAAACTTTCATTGCTAAATGCACTTTGTAAGTTATTTAGAAGGGCGCATACTACTGCAATGATAATAAGTCCCCCAATTATTTTAAAAGAGGCTACTACTTCTTTAAAAATATAACTTAGTGCTATTTTAGTGATTTTCTTTTCCTGTAAAGATCCTTGTCCATTTTTCATGTACGCTTCAACAAATTCTTTTGGCGACATATCTCTTAATAAATCATATTCATTTTGCATGTTAGAAATATAATTATATAATCCATTAACTTTATTCATTTGTTCCTGGTCAATTTTTATTTCCTCCGAGGCCTGGACATTTAAGGGTATCCATAAAATCATCATCAGAATTAATAATATTTTTTTCATAATATACCTCTACATTATTTTTAATATACTTCTCATTACAGCCATTAGTATAGGTATGGCTAAGGTTAATATTAATATCTTTCCAGCAAACTCTACCTTAGCTGCAATACTACCTTCACCAGCATCTTTACATACCTCACTACAAAAGGAAGACAAATATGCAATACCAAGGACTTTAAAAACTGTATCTAAATAAACCACGTCTATATTTGCCTTGTTGGATAAACTTTGTAAAAAGTTTATCACTATAGTGAGCTTACTAATCATAAAGATAAAAATCATTATTCCAGCAACCAAACTTAAGAACACCGCTATGTCATTTCTTTCATTCTTAACCACCATGACAATTATAAGTGCAACTAGAGCAAAGGTAACTACTTTAATTATTTCCATAGTACCCTCCTAAAAATAAAATAGTGTTTGAACTGAGTTAAATAGCTTGCTAATCAAGCTAATTACAAGCATCAATATAATTATTACTCCTGCTAAATTGCTTATGACAGCATATTCTGATTTGCCTCCACTATTTAAAACTTTTTCAAGAATTATCATTACAATTCCCACTATAGCTATTTTAAAAATTGTACTCATGTCTAACATATTACCCCTCCTAAATTAAAACTATTGCAATCATGGCCCCAAAGGAAAACCCAAGATATCTATACATCTTAATGCTTTTTTCTAAATTACTCTCTGCTCCAATTATTGCTTTGTTTAAATTTTCAGTTACTAAACTGAATATATCGTTATGCCCGTCTACATCTAGTTCTCCTAAACTCTTAGTTAGGTCTAAAAAAATACTTAAATCTTCTTTAGTAAGATTTATATTAGATTTATTTATGTCAATAGACTTCTTAAAGCTTGTATATACATCTACTTCTTCATTACTTAGAAGTATTGTTGATGCATCAACAAATATTTTTTTAATAATACCTGTACACTTTTCTGACACCTTCATAAGAGCTTCTGGTAGTAAGGAATGCATGTAATTAATTTCATTTTTTAATATATACACGCCTCTTAAAAGCTCATTCAAATCCTTAACTCTTTTCTTCATTCCTTCTCCATACATAAATCCAACTACAGTTGAAGAAATTAAAATCAAAAGTATTCCCAGTATTTTTATCAATAACTCTCCCCCCTTACTTTCTCACCTTTAGTAAAATCATATATATATTCTATGGTGGCAATACCCCTTCTATTACTTAAAACCACTGCTTTATCAAAAACTTTATTTTCCATTACTTCTTTAAATACTGGTCTTCTATAAAGGTCATCAACATCAAATCCATGTATGGTAGTAATTAGATTCACTCCTGAATTTAATGCTAAAATAATGCTTTCCATATCCTTATAAGTTCCTATTTCATCACAAATAACTACTTGTGGAGCCATACTTCTAATAGCCATGATTATGCCTTCACTTTTAGGGCATCCATCTAAAATATCTGTTCTTATACCAATATCCATTTGAGGTATCCCCCTAAAGCAAGCTCCAATTTCACTTCTTTCGTCAATTACTGAAACATTCTTACCTGACAAATTAAGCTTAGGAACTCCATAAGAAATTAATCTTGCTAAATCTCTTAAAATTGTAGTCTTACCGCATTTGGGTGGAGAAATTATAATAGTATTAAGAATTCTATTATCCTTTGTAATATAGGGTATTATCCTATCTCCACAACCTATTACCTCTCTTGCTACTCTGATATTTATAGATGCTATATTTTTAATTGTTTTAATAGAGTTTTTATCCAAAACACAGCTTCCACACAGTCCAACTCTATGTCCACCTTGGATAGTAATATACCCCTGTTTTATTTCATCCTCAAATGCATAAATAGAATAATTGCTCATTCTTTGAAGAATAATCTTTACATCTTCAAGAGTTGAACTATAATTTAATTTTAATTCCTTGTTGTCACAAACTAAAAACAAGGGTTTATTCACTTTTACTCTAATTTCTTGAATCTTGTCCAATTTATCGCATCGTTGAATTTCATTTTTTATTGTGTTTGGTAATATATCCGATATATCTTTAGTTAACATAAGCATCATCCTTTCTTACTTAATTGTTATTAAGTAACTACTGCAATTATTACCAAAATATAAATTTATTTTTAAAAATATAAACCCTTTTAAATAATACAAGTTCATTTTTCAAAGTGGCTTTGAAAGGAGATTTAACTCAACAAAGTTATCTTTGATACAATAAAGTTTAATTTTTAGCACAAGGCTCTCATCTGAAGAGGCTGAGAGAGTTTTCTTTCCTAAGGTCATAAAAAATGATGCTATTATTACAAAAAGAAAAAAAGCTAATCGAATTAATTCGATTAGCTTTTTATGAAAGAGTTAAACTCTTTCCATATATTCACCTGTTCTTGTGTCTATTCTAATTGTTTCACCTTCATTTACGAATAGTGGAACTGGAACTATTGCACCAGTTTCAACTGTAGCTGGCTTCATAACGTTTGAAGTAGAGTTTCCTTTTGCTCCTGGTTCTGTGTGAGTTATAACTAATTCAACAAAGTTTGGCGCTTCAACAGAGAAAGCCTCTCCTTTGTAAAACTTAATAACAGCATACATATTTTCTTTTAAGAACTTAATTGCTTCTTCAACTTTTTCATAGTTAAGTGGAATTTGCTCATAAGTTTCTTGATCCATGAAGTAGTATAATTCTCCATCAGAATATAAGTATTGCATTTCTTTTCTTTCAATAACTGCTTCTTGTAATTTAGCTGTTGGGTTAAAAGTTGTTTCAGTAACCCCACCAGTTACCGCATTTCTTAATTTAGTTCTTACGAAAGCAGCTCCTTTACCTGGTTTAACATGTAAAAAGTCTATTACAGTATAAACTTGTCCACCCTCTTCAAAAGTTGTTCCTTTTCTTAAATCTCCTGCTGATATCATCAGTGTTACCTCCTGTATAATTGCGTTGTTAGTTACATTTATTATAACCTATTAAAATAAATTAATACCAAACCTTATTTCATGTTAATTTTTTGTCAACTCTTTTATTAGCTATGTACATAAGAATCCAAAAATACTATATTTTTCATAAGTATCCACATTCTTTTTTTCGCTAACAAAATTATTTTACCAAAACTCAACACTATTTGCAAATATATTATTTTATATACTGCAAATTCATATGGGTTTTTACTAAATTAATTATAGCATCCACAGATTGCTCTATATTTAGATTGCTAGTGTCTAAAGTATAATGAGCCTTTCTATATATATCCACTCTATGATTATACATATTCTTTATTTTTTCTGCTGTATTTCCTATTATAAGGGGTCTATTATTTATTTTTAAATTTCTACTAATCAGTGTATCAATTGGGGTATTTAAAAATATAACAACGCCTATTTTTTTTAACAACTCCATATTATTGTTGTATATAGGCATTCCCCCTCCTGTACTAATAACAGTAGATTGTAATTGAAAAAAACTACTTATTAATTCCTTTTCCAATTGTCTGAAATAGTTTTCCCCCGAAACTTTAAATATTTCACTTATGCACTTACCTTCTTTATGTTCTATTACATTATCACAATCTATAAAATTTACTTTTAACCTTTTACTAACTTCTTTTCCTAGAGTAGTTTTTCCACAGGTGCTTAGTCCTACTAATATTATATTTTCCTTCATCTTATCTCCTATGTACATTTGTATAGTTTCCTAAATATATTCTACTCAATACTAGGAAACTATTCAAGAAACTATAATTTTTTTAACTATTACTTCATTAGTAAAAATTTCACATTAAAAATAGCAGTATTATCCTTCGTGTTTATTGTTATATTTTCTATTTTACTAACTTCCTCAATATTGCATATTTCTTCTATAGTATCTAAAGAAGTTTTAAAGTCCCCACAATACTTAATTTGTATATCACATTCATTGTTTCCCTCTAAGTTTATTTTCTGAATTTCTAAAGAATCATATTTATTAAGTATATTTAATGCATCGTACAAAGTATACCTTTTTTTAGGTTTTGCATCTACAGTAACATTATTAACTTGTAAATAATAGTTACGAATTTTTCTTTCATAACTATTATTAGTTATACAGGTAGCTATACATAAAAAACTTAATAGGATTATTACTACTTTATACTTAATATTTTTCATTTCTAATATTCACCTTTACTTCAAAAAACTTTTGCTTTTCTTTTTCCATTATATTTGATACATAGATTATGTCACTGTTAGCTTCCAAATGTTTTATATTAACTAAATAGTCATTCATATCCTTCACATCAATTATCATTGAAATAGTATTCTTATCAATAGTTATTTTATCAAGATTTATTGAATTATTAATAATATTCTCTTGAAGATACTTCAATGTGTTAATATCTATATTTTTTTCTACAGCATCTTGAGCAATATCCTTTTTTGTATTTAACTTATTACTACTTTCAAACATCAAACTATTATATGTACTAATATTTTTCATAGCGTAACCAGCCATAATTAAAACTATAAAAATAAGTGAAAAGGTTAAAGACTTATAATATTTTATTTCTTTTTTTTCAATTTTTTCTATATACCAATTCGGAATATAATCTTTACGCATGTTTTACCCCTTTAAAATTATATAATTTAAAAACTCTCTATTATTTACTGCCTTTAGTTTTGTAACAATAAAATTATCTAACTCTATATTTGATAAACCTATTTCTAGGGTGTAAATTTTATTTATATAACTATATTCTTCTTTGTACTCCTCTAAAAAATCTTTAAAATCCTCTGTGTAGGTGCTCAAAGTTTTATCAAATTTCATAACCCTATTTGCAATTAAATTGTTTTTGCTTACTAATAAAAAATAAATATACCTGTTGTATTTAAAGGCAATATAATAGTCTTTTTCATTAATCATTTTAGAAAGATAATTAAGAAGATAATTTTGCAATAAATTAATTTTTGTAAAAGTACCACCCTTATAGCTTTCCTTTTTTAGCATATGATAATTTTCTATATTAGCACAATATACTATAACATTAATACATTTATCGCTTTCTCCAATAACCTTATAGTGAAATATAATATTATCAATATTGTCAAATTTATAGACTAGTTCATTCTTTACTAAGTCATAAATGCGAAAATTTCTTACCTTCGGAATAGTAATAGGTTCAATATATATTTCTTCTCCTTCAATAACTATTGTAAGTTTTCTGTTTTTTACCCTTATAAAAAAATCTCTATCTACAAAAGCTTCATTAAAAAGTTTTGCATTCCTTATTATAGGATTTTTCCTAAAAGGCACAGCTCTAACTGCATCGTTACTTATTTGTAGCAAATAATTTGAACTAATATTAATCTCTCCTTCCTTTTTATAATTTTAAAAAGTTGTATTTAAGTTTTCCCTCACTAATATCTATATAGAATTTCTCTGTAAGCACACTTTGTACAGATGAGCCATCTTGAATTAAAGTCTCTATTAAGAATTCCTTTTTAGCACTGTTATATTTAGCAATACAATTTTCATAAGTTACTATGGCATTATTGTTATATACCTTGAAGAATTCATCTATACCTATGATAGTATTACTCTGCCTTGTGATTCCCTCTATATTTGTCATGACCAAGTTGTTAAGTTGTGTTAAAACATACTCTCTTTGTTTCAAATTCTTATCTTCTTTCAACACATAACTAGCCAAATTTTCACTGTATACCACTAAATTCTCTACTCTCACAATTATATATAAGCAGAACATTAATATTATATTTGTAATAATTAATGTTAGCACCAACACACTGCCTTTATGCTTCATCTTTTTCTTGTTAACTTCTACTAAAAACTTTTTCACCAGTATTTCCATCCTTAGTCTTTATTTTTATAAAAATTACACCGAAGTTTTCTTCCACATTGAAAGTTTCTACCTCATACAATAGTGGTTGGGGTGTAAAGCTAAAATCATTGCTTTGATTCTTAAAATACACATATATAACCGAGCCTTGAAAAACAACTTTTCTAACAGTTTTAAAATATAGCTTGTGGTTAGTTTCACTAGCACTAAGTCCTTTTTTAATATGTACTTCATTATCTTTAATTTCTATTTCTTCGCTATTTTCTAGGATTTCCTGCTGTATAAATCCCAGAGCTTCTTTTATTGCAATATCACTTTTAACGTAATTTGAAAGATAATTATAGGTGTTACTATGAACAGAAAAAGTTGGTAATAGAAGTGAAAACACTAGTGTTATAAGACATATTGAAATTATAACCTCAATAAGAGTAAAGCCCTGATTCTTTTTAATATTTCCCTTTATAAAATACATAGGTTAGATCCTCATTTTTATTAATTACATAGTTCAATACCACTTTTATTACATCAAAATCCTTATCCTTTTCTCCACTTATTTTCATATAAGGGTATGATAGTTCTGAACTTGTGGTGCAAAGACTTATAATATTACTTTTTTTAATTAGGTCAATATTGGTATTTGAACTTGTAATATATCTTACATTATTGCCAAAATTATTTAAAACTTCCCCATAAGATAAATTATTTGTCACTATTTTATTAGTAGCTTCTAAAATCATTATGCCTTTATCCTTAACTTCTTGTTGATTTTTTAGTTTTAAAGTCAACATTTCAGAAGATATTATAGTAATTAAAACTATAGCAATGATACTTATGCTCACTATAACTTCTATTAGTGTAAAACCCTTACTTTTTTTCACTGACATATCCTGTTCCTACCTTTAAAGTTATTTGTGCATCATCATTTGTTCTTCTATTTGTTAAGGTAATAGTACACGCCTCACCACTACGAATTTTTCCTAAACTACTTATTTCTATGTCATCGTTATTGCTGTTAATTTTTATATTATTGGGTAATTTAAAATTTTTAAGCATTCTTCTATTGAAATATAGTTGTATGTCACTTTCTTCTTCATTTATTACAATAATTGACGAGGTACCCTTACTCCTTGAAAAACATTTTGCACTATTAATAAACTCTATTATATAGTTTACTGTATAGTCCATTTCACAATTATCCTTAAATTCCTTAAATCCTTTCAATGATATTAAGGAAGCTGTTACTATAATAGAAATTAATGAAATTGTTATTATAAGCTCAATTAGCGTAAATCCTTTTTTCACTCTTAAATTCCCCCTGTAGATAACTTAATCATGGGTATCATTATAGCAAGTACAATAGTACCTACAATTCCTCCAAGGATTAAGATCAGTATTGGTTCAATAAGTACAGATAATCTTTCTAGAGCTCCACTTAAGTCCTGTTCAAAAATCTCATTTGCTGTATTTAACATATTATCTAAAGTACCATTTTCTTCACCTATATGAACCATTGAAATAAAAAACTTAGGGAAAATACCTGTAGAATTAAACGCTTCATAAATGGATTTTCCTTCTTCAATGGCTTTTGAAGCTTTCTTTATCCTTTCGCTGAAAAATTGTTTTCTCTCACATTTTATAATCATATTTAAAGCTAATATAACATCTATGCCACTTCTAAGTAGCATGTACATAGAATAACTAAACCTAGCATAAAATACTTTTTTGTATATAGAACTGATGAATGGAAATTTCACAAGTATGAAGGAAAAATCCTTTATGTATAATTTTTTCAGTGCATAATAAGCTCCAATAAAAGCTAAAATTACTACTAATATAAATATCATTCCATACTTATTTAAAAAGTCTCCTATACTTAAATAAAATCTTGTGATAGCAGGAAGTTCTCCTTTAAGATTAATAATATGTATCATAAATTTAGGCAAGATTTGGGTAATCATAAAGAAGGTAATAACTATAGTTAAAAAAAATGTAAATGCTGGATAAATTAAGGAGCTAATTAGTTTTTTAGTTCTTTTATAATTTGAACTATAGTAATTCTCCATGTTATAAAAAATTTCTTGTAAATTTCCACTTTCTTCTCCTATATAAACCATCTCTCTGAAGAATGGAGGAAATACCCTGGGAAATTTCTCTAAGGTCTCTGAAAAAGTATTTCCTATTTGAATGTTTTCTTTAATATTATTTAGACCTTTAGATAATCTTTTGTTCTTGAATTGATAACATATTAAATTTAATATGTCACAAATATTCATGCCACCTTTTAAAGAAGTGCTCATATATTTGCAAAATAAGGCTATATCCTTGTGAGAAGTTCCTTTAGTGAAGCTCATGAGGTCAAGTTCCATAGTTTTCCTATAACTTATACAAAATAGCTTTTCCCCTTTTAATAATTTAATTAGTTCTTCAGGATTTTTGGCATTTTTATTCCCTCTAACATAGTTACCCTCTATATTTGTAGCCACATATTTATACTGCATAGTTTGCCTCCAAAAACTGCTTGAGGTTAAATTCTTGGAGATTACCTAAGTATTCTTCAACTGTTGTATCTCCATTGGTAACTAACTGTCTAAAGTAATCTCTTAGAGGTATCATTCCATTATTAATAGAGTATTTTCGTAAGTCTTCACTACTGTGACTACCACAAATAATTCTTCTATGATTTTCATTAATTAACATAATTTCATAGGCCACTATTCTTCCTTTATATCCTGTTCCATTGCATTTTACGCACCCTGCCCCCCTATGAAGCTGTTGTTTCTCATTTAAATTTAAAATTAGCCTTTCACTACTATTGGGTTTATAACTTTCTTTGCAATAATTACATATTCTTCTTGCTAAGCGTTGTGCAATCACTGCTAATATCGAGTCGCTGATAAGATATGTTGGTATACTCATATCAACTAACCTGTTTATGGTGCTTGCTGCATCATTTGTATGAAGTGTTGTTAGTACTAAGTGTCCTGTTAGAGCGGCGCGAATTGCTGTTTCAGCAGTTGCCTCATCAATTATCTCACCAACCATAATTACATCAGGATCTTGTCTTAAAATTGTCCTTAATGTATTTGCAAAAGTTAATCCACTTAGATTATTTACCTGAACTTGATTTATACCTTCTAAATGATATTCCACTGGTTCTTCAACAGTAACTAAGTTTCTATTAACAGTATTAATTTCTTTTAGCATTGAGTATAGTGTGGTAGTTTTACCACTGCCTGTTGGTCCAGTAATTAAAATAAGCCCTTGTCTATTTTTTAATAACCCCTCTAATATATTGCAGCCTTTTAGTGTAAACCCTAAATTACTGAGGGTTAGAGCTGTATCATTTCTATGCAAAACTCTTATAACAAACTTTTCTCCATTTATAGTTGGAAGGGAAGATACCCTAAAGTCATATTCATTTTCATTAATTACTTTAGAAAATTTTCCATCTTGTGGTGAGTATTTTATCGTAATATTCATCCGTGAAATAATTTTAATTCTTGTAGTTACAGCATCGTATATAGATTTTGGATACACATTAAACTCTTCTAATTCTCCATCAACTCTAAACCTTACAAAAACATTATTTTTAAATGGTTCTATATGTATATCACTTGCACCCTTAGCTACACCATTAAAAATAATAGAATCCACAAGGTTTATAACAGGTCCACTTAATAGCTTTGTTTTATCTTTTTCCTCTTCACTACTATTTTTACTTGAAATTTTTTCGCATTTAAGCTCCTGCAAGACTTTATTTGTATAATCCTTTTCGTAATAATAGTTTATAAAATTAATAATTTGTGATTTATCAGCTATAAAATAATTTATCTCTTTTTTTACCTTGAATCTCAACTTATTAACCTCACTTTTGTCCAGTGGCCTTGTTGTAGCTAAGAATAAAATGTTTTCCTGAATCTTGTAAGGAAATATTATATACTTCTCACAACATTCCTTAGTTAAACACTTTATTGCTTCTTCATTAATTTTTTCATTATCTAAATCTAAATAAAAGTTTATATCTTCCAACTCCCTCTCCATTTCCCTTCTAAAAAGCCCTTTTTAAACATAATTAACATTTATTAGAATAATATATTTAACTGTTTTAAAGTTTGTCCTTATATTTTTATAATAAACCTAAAGTTTGTAAATAAATTATTAACTGTTTAATGTTATTTTGTAATTAATGTGAGTTACTTAAATTCATTGTAATTTCTCTAAGAAGCCTGACATCTAGATTTCAGATGAATACCAATGATTTGATTTTTATGGGTAACAAAAAGAGACTGCAAACTTTACAATCCCTTCCTTCAACTAAATTTATATTTACTTTTAATTTAAGCGACTTTAAATTCTTGAATAGTAAATTTACTAAATTTATGTTTACATTTATATATTTACTATAGTGTTTCTCCTTCAAAAACTGTCACTGCAGGCCCTGTCATCATTATTCCATTATTCGTTACTTCAATATTTAAAACTCCACCTGGGATATAAACTTTTACCTTTCGCTCCACTAAACCAAGGTTATTGCAAGCTACCACAGAAGCACAAGCTCCAGTTCCACAAGCTAGTGTAGCTCCTGCTCCTCTTTCCCAAGTTTTAACTTTTATCTCATTTTTATTTATTACTTCACAAAAGTTTACATTAGTACCCTTTGGAAAAACATCTAATTTTTCTATTAATCTACCTTCTTCTACTTCGTAATTATCTAATTTGTCTATAATTACAGTATGAGGTACTCCCATTAACATTGTACTAATCACATAATCCTTTTCTTTAATTCGTATAGATTTATTGATTATAGGTTCCTCTACAAAGGCAGGAATTTCTTTTGGCTGAAAAGTAGGCATTCCCATATCTATAGTTACTTCTTTAACTATTCCTTGTTCTACAGCTAACCTTGCAATTTTAATGCCGTCACCAGTCCCAATATTCATTACCTCTTTTGAAACAATGCCCTTTTCATAAACATACTTAGCAAAACATCTTATACCATTTCCACACATTGCAGCATAGGAACCATCTGCATTAATTATCACCATGTCTATGTCTGCAGTATTGCTTTTTTTAACTACTAGTATCCCATCACCACCTACCCCAAAGGCTCCATCACATAAATCTTTAGCTAATGTGTTTAAATCTTCAAATTTATTATTCATATCTTCAAAAACAATAAAATTATTACCTGCTCCATGCATTTTTGTAAATTTTAATGACTTCATGATACCACCTCAAAACTTAATATTATACACTAATATTACCATATTATATGTATATGAGAAATTATTATTTATGGTGGTATACTATTCTCAATATTTACCTATAATGTTATACTATATATACTACTGTTAGTTACCTGTTAGAAAGGATGATATATATGGCACTAGATGGAATATATCTTTATAGCTTAATTAAGGAAATTAAAGATGAAATTTTAAATTGCAGAGTAGATAAAATTAATCAGCCTGAAAAAGATGAAATTATTTTAAGCTTTAAAGTAAACAGAAAAAACAAGAAATTATTAATAAGTGCAAGCTCTAATTATGCTAGAGTTAGCTTTACAAAGGATTCTAAAGAAAACCCTATGCAACCACCAATGTTCTGTATGGTTTTAAGAAAATATTTAAATACTGCTACATTAGTAAATGTAACACAAGTTGAAAGTGATAGAATCTTGATTATGGATTTTGAAAGCACTGATGATCTAGGTTTTGATAGTGTTTATAGTTTAATCATAGAGATAATGGGGAGACACAGTAATATTTCGCTGGTTAGAAAAAGAGATAATCAAATTATGGATTGCATAAAGCATTTATCTGCTGATATAAATAGTTACAGAGTTCTTTACCCAGGAATGGAATATATTTATCCTCCCAAATCGGATAAACTAAATGCTTTCTCTTTCAGAAAAGACCAATTTATTGAGATAATTAATAAAAAGTATGCTGAGGCATCATTAGATAGCAAATTATTTAGTACAATCATAACTGGTATTAGTACACCTCTTTCTAAAGAACTTTGTTATAGAGCTGAGGTTAATAATATCCCTGTTTCTAAAGATAATTTAGAGGAACTCTTTAGTTTTACTAATAATTGTCTTAGCAGTATTAAAGAAAATGCCTTTAATATGGGGTCTTATAGCAATGATGGAATTCTAAAAGACTTTCATTGCTTAAAATTAACTAATCTTATTGATAAAGGATTCAACTATAAAGAATTTGATTTTCCTAGTGAGCTCATAGAGGATTATTACCATGAAAAGGATAAGTCAGATAGACTAAATGCTAGAAGCGCAGATCTTCAGAAAATAGTAACTAACAACTTAGATAGGATAACAAAAAAAATTAATATCCTTAAACAAACCTTAAAGGAATGTGAAGAAATGCCAATGCTGAATCTTTACGGTGAGCTAATTACTTCAAATATTTATAGTATAAAAAAGGGAGATAAAAGTGCAACTCTTTTAAATTATTATAGTGATACCGAAGAATATATTGAAATTCCTCTTAAGGAAAACAAATCTCCTTCTGAAAATGCACAGGCTTATTTTAAGAAATACAATAAGTTAAAGAAATCTGAAGAAAACGCTAATATTCAAATTAAATTAGCAGAAGAAGAGGAACAATATCTTCAATCTGTATTATCTCATATTTTAAATGCTGACAATTATACTGAAATACAAGATATTAGGAATGAACTTATGGAAACTGGATATGTGGCTTTTAAAAAATCTATAAAGGATAAAAGAGCAAAGCCTTCAAAGCCACTACATTTCATTTCCTCTGATGGTATTGAAATATATGTAGGCAAAAATAATATCCAAAATGATTATTTAACCTTAAAATTTGCAAATAAAAATGATATATGGTTTCACACCAAGAACATACCTGGTTCTCACGTTATAATTAAAAATAATGGAGATATTCCTGAATCGACCTTGCTAGAAGCAGCTACCTTGGCTGCCTTTTATAGCAAAGCTAAAAATTCTTCCAATGTTCCTGTAGATTATACAGAAATTAGAAATGTTCGTAAAGCTTCCGGGGCAAAGCCTGGAATGGTTATTTATTATACAAATAAAACTATTTACGTAACACCTAAAGACCTTAATTTAAATACAATTTAACAATATAAAACAAATAGCCTTNNAAGGCTATTTGTTTTATATTGCTTGAAAAGTATTACTATAACCCTTTATTGGCAATCATTATCATATTCTATTTCAGGATTTTTATACCCTTTGCAAAGAGTAACCATATAAGTTGTATTTAATATATTTATTGCTAAGGTTAATAAAGTTGCAATTATATAAGCCATTATGTTTGATGAGTCTGGAAGACTGACTATTTTATTTACTATATTTACAATTAATAAAAACCCAAAAATCCTCCAAAAATATTTTTTTCCTACTTCTTTTCCATAGTGAAGTGCTTCTGAAATTGTGCTGTTATAATAAATTAGGTACGAAACGCTTGGTGTATATGTTACTGCCAGATATATAATAAATATCCCCCCTGCAATAGCACCAATTATACCTAAAACAGGTATCAACACTGCAACTATACCTGTAACGATTGCCAAACCTAATATCATAAGAAAAATCGCTAGCATAACTCCCAAATAAGGAAAGTAAAATTTAAAACTTTCCTTAAGAATATGTCCATGATTTATATCCTCTTTGTCTATCAACTTTTTTATAACTAAAGTTATATAGCTATTGAGTATTGGACCTATGAGTATCATTAACCCAATAACCACAAAAATCGTAATAGTTAACCCTTGGGATTTTGGGTCAGAAGCGATAGTATTCCAATCTATTTCTTCGCCTAAGTTAATTGCTCTCATTAGTGAGCTTCCCCCAAATTGCAAATCAAATATTTTAAGACTGATCAAATTTAAAACTAAATTAATTACTAAAAAAGGTAAGAAATTGTGAAACCCCTTAAAGTATTTTTTTAAAGCATATGATAACATAATATTCCCCCTCATACTCCTCTCAACTCTCATGAATCTATTATACTATATTAGCAATACCCTTCACAAATATTTAATGCTTTAATTTACCAATTATTTTTTTAATCTGCTTTCAATAAAAAACAACTAAACTCCTTAATGAAATTCAGTTGTTCTTCTTTTATCACTTATTTAACATTATATTGATAGTAATAACATTGAATTCTACCATTATATAACTTTCTATTTTTATCTGCTTTTTTACCAAAAGTTTTTTCAAACTCTTCGAATGATGTTAGTATGTAGCAAGACCAGTCCATAAGATTTGAGTACATGGTTGAAAATTCCTTATAAAGAACTTTTATTTCTTCTAATTCTCCTAATCTTTCACCATAAGGAGGATTAGTAATAATTAATCCATTTTTCTTTTTTGAACTTACACTTTGCATTGGAAGCTTTTGAAAGTTCACATAGTTGCTTACTCCAGCTTTCTCTGCATTATTAATTGCAGTTCTTAGTACTCTTCCGTCTATGTCCGATCCCTGGATTTTAAAATCTTTGCTATTTACAGCAGCTTTTGCCCCCTGTCTAACCTGTTTCCATAGTTCCTTATCCATTGTAGGCCAAGTTTCACTTACAAAGGTTCTGTTTAATCCTGGAGCTATATTTTTAGCAATCATTGCAGCTTCTATGGCTATAGTTCCTGAGCCACAAAATGGATCAATAAGCTGTCTTGAACCATCAAACTTTGTTAAAAGTACTAAAGCTGCAGCAAGAGTTTCTTTTAAAGGAGCCTCACCAGCATTTTCTCTATAACCTCTTTTATGTAATCCAACTCCTGAAGTATCAACTGAAAGAGTCACTATATCTTTCAAAATCCCAACTTCAATTTTATACACTGGTCCTTCCTCAGTGAACCAAGATGTATTATACTTTTCTTTCATTTTTTCTACAATAGCCTTCTTAACTATACCTTGACAATCCGGAACACTATGTAGCTGAGACTTAACTGATTTTCCAATGACATGCATTTTACCATCTATGGGTATAAGTTCTTCCCAATTTACTGCTTTAGTACCTTGAAATAATTCCTCAAAAGTAGTAGCTTTAAATTCTGCCATCTTAATAAAAACTCTTTCTGCAGTTCTAAGATGAATATTACAAATAGCAATATCCATTTCATCTCCCTGAAAGGTTACCCTACCATTCTCCACTATAATGTCTTCATATCCCAAAGCTTTTATTTCTTTAGCTGTTATAGCTTCTAGCCCAAAAGTTGTAGTTGCAATTATATCATACATAATTTAATCTCCTAATGATTTTCAAATATATTCACTAAATCTTCTCCATCAAATTCTTCCAACTTAACAGATATGACTTCTTTTCTTGATGTAGGAATATTTTTGCCTACATAATCTGCTCTTATTGGTAACTCTCTATGCCCTCTATCTACCAGTACTGCTAGCTGAATCATTTCGGGCCTTCCAATATCAATTATAGCATCAATTGCTGCTCTAACTGTACGTCCAGTATACAGTACATCATCAACTAGTATAATCTTCTTTCCTTTAATATCTATTCCAATTTCTTTACTATTCAGTGTAGGCTGTTCTCCCAAGGTTGTTAAATCATCTCGGTATAAGGTGATGTCCACTGACCCTACTTCTAACTTTTTCCCCTCAAATTGTTCTATCAAATCTGCAATTCTATTTGCAAGAGGAACACCTCTGCTCTTTATCCCAACAAGAACTAAATTTTCAACACCTTTGTTCTTCTCAATGATTTCGTGAGAAATTCTAGTCAAAGTCCTTTTTATAGCTTTATCATCTAATAAAACAGATTTTAATTCCATATTTATTACAACTCCTAAATCTTATTGCTTTTATTATAAAACCTTTATAATTTTAATATTTTATTTTCTATTTCTTAAATTTTGTAGTATTGCTTCAAAGTATTCTGGAAGATCAGAATCAAAGTGAACATACTCACCACTTGTAGGATGATTGAATCCTAGCTCTTTAGCATGAAGCACTTGTCCACGAAGATTAAATTTTTGTTTCTTGTAACCATAAACATTATCACCTACTAAAGGATGTCCAATGTATGCCATATGAACTCTAATTTGATGTGTTCTTCCCGTTTCCAAATTACACTTAACTAATGTGTATTGTCCAAAACGCTCCAGAACCTTATAATGAGTAACAGCATCTCTTCCATCTTTTACAACTGCCATTTTCACTCTGTCTACAGGGTGACGGTCAATTGGTGCGTTTACAGTTCCTTCATCCTCTTTTATGTTTCCTTCTACCAAAGCATAATATGTTCTAGTCATGCTATGATTTTTAAATTGTTCAGCCAATTTATTGTGAGCATTATCATTTTTTGCAATAACTAGTATTCCAGTAGTATCTTTATCAATTCTATGGACTATTCCAGGTCTTATGACGCCGTTGATTCCTGATAAGTCAGAGCAATGATATAAAAGTGCATTTACTAAAGTTCCCGTATAATTACCTGGGGCAGGGTGAACAACCATATCTTTAGGTTTATTTACCACTATTACATCACTATCTTCATAAACTACATCTATGGGAATATTCTCCCCTATTATTTCTAGCTCTATGGGATTTGGTATTTCAACCAATATCTCATCATTGGTTCTTAATTTATAATTGCTCTTTATAATCTTCCCATTAACTTTAACACTTTCTTTTTCTATAATTCCTTGAATATAAGACCTTGACATATTTTCAAGCTTTTCGCTTAAAAATAAATCAACTCTTTTATTTTTTTCTAAATCACTTGCTACAAATTTTTCAACACTCATTAAATCTCGTCCTTTAATATACAAATTATTAAAAAGAAGGTTCCTACACTAACAAGTATATCTGCTACATTAAAAGTAGGAAAATAATACGCCTCTTTATAATGAACTAAAATAAAGTCTACCACAAAATTATAGTATATCCTGTCTATAAGATTACCAATAGCACCTGAAACTATCATAGCTATTGAAATTCTAAGAAGCTTTGAACTAGGTTTGAATTTTATTAAATAAAATATCATGCCAGAAGCCACTAGTATTGTAATCACTACCAATAACCATAACTTATTTTGAAGGATTCCAAAAGCTGCACCTCTGTTTTCCAAGTACTCAAAGGCAAAAAAGTTCTTAATTATCGTTATACCTAAGCTATCTTTTAACGTTGATAAAGCCCATAGCTTACTTATTCTGTCTAATAATAGTCCTAAAACTATAATAACTACTTCTAATAACATAATTATCCCCCTATAATCACAATAAATTTCTGACAGCTTTTAGCTGTCAGAAATATTAACCACTAATCTGGAAGCTGTCGTTTATATTGATCATTACTAATTAAATCCATAGGATCTACATAACGGTGCTCAACATCATCGTCCTCAAAAGTGTCATAGAACCCATCACTATCATTATAAATGGCAACCGCTTGATAGCTATCCTCTATATCAAAACCAGTGTAATCTCTACTATCTTTATCTAATCTGAAAGGTCTTCCTATTACCTCTTCCTCTACAGGTCTTGCCGCATCAGAAATATCTTCTGGAATAGCGTTATTTATGCTATTTTGACAGCTAACGCAATGTTCTGCATAAGGAATAAATTCCAATCTCTCTTCTGGTATTTTTTTGCCACATACCTTACATACCCCATAATCTCCATTTTCTATATCCCTAAGAGCTCTGTCTATCTTTCCAATTATAGACTTTTCATTTCCTTCTAAAGCAAGGCCTCTCAGTAAATCGTTTAGCTCTCCGCCATTGTCAGCTCCATGATTATCATAATATGAAAGTTCTGTGTTTCTTTCTACTAAAGGTGTAATTGTATCATTATCACTCATTTGTTCTAATAAATTATTAACATCTTTCTTTTCATCTAATAATTTTTCCCTAAAGTAGTTAAGCTTAGTATTATCCATAATATCAACTCCTTAAATAAAGGTTATACTATCTACCTTACTTATTTTCTACCTTACTGAAATTTTTATTACATTATTTGATGAAATTAATAAATTTACTAAAATAAGTTGTGGCCTTTGGAAAAGAAATTTCCGTACACTTCCAGTTATCAATTGTAATTGCAGTTTTTAATTTCATTGGTAAGAGGGAGAAAGCCATGGCAATTCTATGGTCATTATCTGTTTCTATTTCTACATTTTTTTCTTCCAATTTTTCAGCCACATTATTTGAACCCTTAATAATCAAATTCTTATCATTATATATCGCTTCAATATCAATTACTTTTAAATTTCTAACTATGCCAGAAATTCTATTACTTTCCTTAAACTTTAGTTCCTCTACACCTTCAAAAACTGTAGTGCCTTCTGCAAAGGCTGCAACTACACTAAGTACAGGAATTTCATCTATAATGCTTGGTACAAGATCATGCTGTATCTTAATCCCCTTAAGTTTACTACTATAAACAATAATATCACCTATAGGTTCATTATTGACAATACCTTTAGATATTACTTCAATTTTTCCACCCATTGCTATTAATATATTTAAGTAACTTTTCCTACCCTCATTCAAAAGCAGATCTTTTATAGTAAGTTTTATATTATCCCCTAAAAGAGCAGCACAAACTAAAAAAGAAGCCGAAGATGGGTCTCCTGGTACAAAAATATCCTTAGCTTGTATAGAAGAGTTCTCAATAGAAATTTCCCTTCCTTTTTGTGTTACCTTAGCTCCTAAATACTTAAAAAGATTTTCTGTATGATTTCTTGTTGAAATCTTTTCTATCACCTTAGTTTTACCTTTAGCTAAAAAACCTCCAATTAAAATCGCAGATTTTACTTGTGCTGATGGCACTGGCATTTCATACTCTATAGCAGATAACCCCTGATTACTTATGAATTTTATTGGAAGTGTGCCTTTAAAGCTTTTAACTTTTCCACCCATTGATGTCAATGGATCAACTACCCTTTTCATAGGTCTTTTACTCAAAGACTCATCCCCAATAAGAGTTGCAACAATGTTTCCACCACAAATTAGTCCGCTAATAAGTCTTGCTGTGGTTCCAGAATTTCCACAATCCAACATTCCAACATTCTTATTGAATCTATGAATCCCAGGAGAGTTTACCATTATTTGGTTTTCACGTGAAACAATGGAAACTCCTAAAACTTTCATAACTTCCATAGTAGTTCTACAGTCTTCACTATTAGAAAAATTTCTTATAGCATAAGAACCTTCAGGAATAGCCCCAATTATTAAGGACCTATGTGAAATTGATTTATCTCCTGGAATTGTTATTTCTATATTACAATTTGATTTGCATCCTTTTAAAATCGCTTTCATAATTTACCTCAATATGTCTATAACCTTTAGCATCCTCCGTCCTATAGGTTTCCTTAATCAAAGATTAATTTATTCATCAAAGACTTAAATAAACCAAGATAGGAGTAATGTGTAAGTTATGTCTTGACTTTGTTTCCCAATAGATATACTACAGAAAAAGTTAAGTATTTTCTCTCTCAAGTACTTGAAATACTTAACTTTATTTTAAATTATCATGTAGTTTATCTAAGTATCCTTAGTTAAAACTATATTAATACAAAATTTAGCTTTAACCTGAAACCATAAACTTCTACTGCTATCAATTAAGTATATACTTAGTGTCAGAAATTTATATAGGATCTCTCAGCAAATATTTGCATAGTTATAATCTATGATAACTCTAATAGATTACTAAGATTTTTCCCCTTATTAACTATGTTTCTTAAGGTTTCCATGTTCACTGTTTGTCTTGCATCGGATACAGCATTATCAGGACAAACATGACTTTCAATCATAAGTCCATTTGCTCCACAAGCTAAAGCTGCTAAACTCATAGACTGAACTAATTCCCTCTTTCCAGTACCGTGGCTAGGATCAACTATTATAGGCAGCCTATAATTTTCTTTAATTACAGCAACAGAATTTAAATCTAAAGTATTCCTTGTATAAGTTTCAAAAGTTCTGATTCCACGTTCACATAGTACAACTTGGGAATTTCCACTACTCATAATATACTCTGCCGCATATAACCACTCTGATACCGTAGCGCTAATACCTCTTTTTAATAATATTGGAAGAGGGTACTTTCCTAATTCCTTTAAAAGAGTATAGTTATACATATTTCTTGAACCAACTTGTATCATGTCTATATAAGGAATACACTTCTCAATATCTCGTGCATCCATTATCTCAGTGACTATAGGAAGATCATACTCTTTTCCTACCTGATGAAGAATTTTAATTCCTTCTAGGTGTAATCCCTGAAAATCATAAGGTGAAGTTCTTGGTTTAAAAGCGCCGCCTCTTAAAATATGTACTCCAATATTCTTTAACTCTCTAGCTATTTCCTTCATTTTATCATAACTTTCTACCGAACAGGGCCCTGATATAAAAACTGGTTTATCACCACCAATAATTACATCCCTAACTTTAACCATTATTTTAGGCCCACTATTATTATCTACCAGTAAGTTTTTCATTAAATATCACCTACATCGACTTTAACATACTTCTCAAAATAATATTAGAATTTTTAACTGCAATCGGTTTAAACTTCTCATAGTCCATATGAGCTCCATTATTTGCATTATCTGATATGGATCTTATTATAAGGAAAGGCACATCGTTCAGATATGCTACATGAGCTATACTTGCACCTTCCATCTCGCAAGCTAAAGCATTAAACTCTTTGTTTAACCATTTTATTTTTTCACTATTGGCAATAAATTGATCTCCAGATACAATTCTTCCCACAAAAGTATTTACATTTTCTATTGAACTACAAGCAATTTTACCATGACTAATTAAAAGATCACTACACTTAAAATCATAGGCATCCATTCTTGGGATTTGACCTAATTTATCCCCAAATGCTGATGTATCAACGTCATGCTGAACTAGGCTATTTGCAATAACTATATCACCTGGATAAATTTTTTCTCCCACTCCTCCAGCAATTCCAACATTAATTATGTAATCTACATCAAATTTATCTACTAAAATTTGAGCACATACTGCAGCATTAACTTTCCCAATGCCACTTGTTACTATAACAACTTCCTTATTATATATAATTCCACTATGGAAAACCATTTTAGCTTTTGCTATTTTACTACTTACTTCCATTTCCTCTATTAATGATGCTACTTCCTCTTCCATGGCTCCAATTATTCCAAATTTCATAAATATCTCCTTTCAATACTATCTTCCATTGCTTTTTGTATAAGACTTTCATCTATAACTATTCCAGTTTTAGATGTCCCTATTTCTTCAATTAATGAAAATTTTATTTGATTGTTCTCTGTTTTCTTATCATGCTTTATAGCATACATAAACAAATCCATATTGTCAACTTTGTACTTTGTTGGGAATCCTATGCTATTTATAAGGTAATATATGTAATCATAGTCTTCTTTCTTAAAGTTTAACTTGTATTGGGATAGTTTCAATTCTACTAACATACCTAAGGCAACTGCATATCCATGTGCTATGTCATGATTTGATACTATTTCAATGCCATGGCCGATTGTATGACCAAAATTTAATATATTTCTATAGTCTTTATCTTTGAAATCTACAGATACTACTTCATGTTTTATCCTTAAGGATTTTTCAATAATATAAAGCAATTTATCTTTATCTAGATTTAAAATATTTTCCAGATTATGTTCTAAATAATATAATAATTGGTTTTCTTTAATTATCCCATATTTTATCACTTCTGCAATACCATTAATAAACTCATTGTTGGGTAGAGTTCTTAAAAAATCTATAGATATAAAAACAAAAATAGGCGTATAAAAAGTTCCAATGACATTTTTTATATTTTCAAAGTTATAACCAACCTTTCCTCCTACTGAACTATCTACCATAGATATAATAGTAGTAGGAATACTTATGTACTTCATTCCTCTCATATATGTAGCAGCTACATATCCAACTAAATCTCCTACTATTCCTCCCCCAAAAGCCACTAAAGTACTGCTTCTATCACAGGAGTTTTCCATTAAAAATTTGTATATACTCTCTATGGTATTAAAATTTTTATTATTCTCTCCTGAAGGTATAGCTAATACTTTATAATTTACTTCTTCAAAGAGTTCATCTATCCTATCTCTGTATATAGAATGAACTTGATGATCTGTTATAATAAAAAACTTATTATTAATTTGAATATCATTTTTTTTTAATGCATTATTAAAATTGCTTGTGCTTTCATCTATATAAACTTTATAGGTATAGGAACCACCAGAAATGTCTATCTCTTTCATATTTTTATCTCCTCAACTATAAAAATCACTTTATACTCCTTCAGAAATAAGACTATAATTATTAATTGTTTACACTGAAAAGAATTAAATTAATTTTCTATAGTAATTCATTGCCATCATATTCTTATTGTTACCTTTCTTTAAGAAAAATTATCCGCATAAGTAGTTAAATAATAAACAAATTCATTTTATAGAGTGACTTTGGAAGGCGATTCGCCTTAACAAAGTCATCTTTGTTAAGGCAAAGTTTAATTTTTAACATGGACTCCCACCTGATGAGGAGGAAAGAATTATCCTTCCAAAATCTCGTTAAATAGCAAGTAATTCTACAACTTTATATCTTTTTAAAATTAAAAATCTCACTCTAAGAGTGAGATTTAATTAGTAATTAATCTTGTGAGATTTTATACTTCTCACTAATTTTGCTCTGCGGCGAAAAAACTCTTTATTTCTTCGAATTCTGAAGTATTATAATCAAATTTTTCTATTTCTTTTATCTTTTTATTACTTAGATTGGCGCTTAGTACTTCATTGTTATTGTTTTCTTCAATTACAGTTGAAATATTATAATTTTTATCAAAATCCTTTTCTAGTGCTTCGAACATTTCCATTTGGCTCAACATAAAGTTTCTAAACTTACTTCTGAATTTCGCAAATTCTTGCTTTGTTCTTTCAAATTCATCAGTTACTGTAAGCACATCTCCATGAGCTTTATCCATTATTCTTTTAGCACTATCGTTAGCATTTCTAACAATCAACTCTGCCTCTGTTTGTGCACTTAATTTTGCTTGTTCAGCAGCATTTTGTGCAAGTAATAAGGTGCTTTGAATTGTACTTTCAATCTTAGTATAATGATCTAATTTATCTTGAAAAACACTGATTTTTTCTTTTAATGTAGTATTTTCCTTATAGATAGCTTCATAGTCTTCAGCTATCTTTTCTAAGTACTCATCTACTTCATCAGCACTATAACCTCTCATAGTTCTTTTGAATTCTTTGTTATTAATATCCATCGAAGTTATTCTCATGTTAATCACCCCTATATTATGTATATTTTCTTATTAGTACTTTTAAACGACTCTTGTGAGTCTCACCAATTATATCTTGAACCCTATATTTTCCATGACCTCTTATAGTAATAATATCTTGTGGTTTTACAAGCTTATCTTTCTTACTAACAGTTATGTGATTTATCATCACAAATCCACCACCAATTAAAGAATTGCTTTCATTTCTTGATAAATTGCATATACCACTAACTATATTATCTAATCTGAGTGAAGTGAATATAATAACTTTTTCTTGAAACTTAACCATAGGAATACTTTCAGGATTATTCTTTAAAATCTCCAACTCACAGGGACAATGTCCAATAGTTTCTAAAGTTCCTAATATGTAATTTGTTATGTCCCTTACTGTTGGTACATAACAATGATTATCTTCCACCACTAAATCCCCAAAAACTTCTCTTTTGAGTCCCAATGCCATTAATGAACCAAGATAATCCTTATGACTTAAATTTCTAAACTTTGACTTATTTGCAATTTTAATTAAATCAACAGGAAATTCCTCCGGTTTTTCATACAAATCAAAAGCCACCATTTTTCTTTCACTGTCTTCATAAACACCATAACAATATACCTTTACCCCTAGCTCATTACTCATATTACTAAGCTTATTGTAAATGTAAGGAATAAGGAATTCCTTTGTAAAAACTGTACTATGTGTTTTTTTACATAATACTATATTGTCGTAGATGTTTGACATATAGTTTTTATCATATTCGCTAAAGGAATTGACAAACGTCACTTTTTCCATAAATAACACCTTTTTATATAATTCCCATTATCTTTAAAATAATGCTTTGAACAACAGAAGCTATAAAATATGCAATTATTGGTGATAAATCTATTGGTAAACTTGAAAATAATTTATCATTAATTTTTTCACTAGGTTCCATAATAGGTGCAGTAAAAGATCTTACTGTAGACCAAACCTTAGAATTTCTGCCACTTGGAACCCATGAAAGAATTACTTCTAACAATATTGCCATTTTTAATACTTCAAATAAAATATTAACTATCCTTTCAGCCATTTAAGCCTCCTATTTTGACCAACTAAAAATTCCTTTATTAGTTAATTCGTTTTTTAGCTCACTAGTAACTTCTACATTAGATGGAGTTAAAATGAAAACACCTTTTTCAACTTGCTGCAATCCACCTTCTAAGGCATAAATTGCACCTATAAGAAAATCAAGGATTTTATGACCAACCTTTTGTTCAACACCAGTTACATTTACAATCACAATTCTTCTATTTTTAAGGTTATCAACTATAGCAGTACCTTCATCGTAATTCATTGGTTTGCTAATTACAACTTTTGCTGTTGAAGCCGTA
Organism: Clostridium sp. UBA4548; assembly: GCF_002387895.1. Taxonomy (GTDB): domain Bacteria; phylum Bacillota; class Clostridia; order Clostridiales; family Clostridiaceae; genus Clostridium_J. Next base: position 113,529 of record NZ_DGLI01000025.1, on the reverse strand, counting down.
TGAATATTTACAATCTTACTTTGTTTTTTCATATTTGCCATAAAAGGCTCAATTTCAAGTTCATTGGTATCTTCTGTTTCATCTTGGCCTTCTTCTTTTTCTAACACTTCTTCATCTTCATAATCTTCTTCATCAAATCCAATAATTCTTCCTAAGCCTTTCATAAACTTGTTCTCCATAATTTATCCTCCCAAAAATTATTTATTATAATTTCTTTTTCCAAAAATACCTTCACCCAATCGAATCAAGGTTGATCCTTCTTCTATGGCAATCTTATAATCTCCAGTCATTCCAATAGATAAAACTTCCATAGTAATATTCTTAAAGGTCTCAGTACTTAAATTTCCATAAACTTTTTTCATTTCATTGAAGTATTGCCTGCAGCTCTCTTCAGTTCCAATTGGAATTGTGGCCATAAGGCCTCTTACTTTAACAGAAGTGCACTGTTCACAAGCATTAATTAAATCTCGCAAACTTTCTATGTATACTCCTGTCTTTGTTGCTTCTTTTCCAATATTGATTTGAATAAGAACATTTGCAATTTTGTTTTTGGCTGAAAACTGCTTTTCAATTTCCTCTAATAATTTAATACTATCAAGTGAATGTATTAAATGAACCTTATCTACTAAGTATTTAACCTTATTTCTTTGAAGGTGACCTATCAAGTGCCATTTAATATCTTTTGGTAGTTCATCAAACTTTTCACTTAATTCTTGAACCTTGTTTTCTCCAAACTCTCTAGCTCCTGCATTATAAGCTTCAAGGATTTCTTCCACACTCCTAGTTTTGGATACAGCTAATAAAGTTACATCCTTTGGAATTTGCTTTAAAATATCTAAATAATTTTCTTCAATTGACAACTTTACTCCTCCTTGCATACCCAATTATCTGCTTATAGCTTTAGGTTATCCTAGGTTACAATAGTACTATTCCTAGTATTCTTCATAACCTATGAAATTCCTTCAATAATTAATAAATTTTTAAATTATTTTAATTATTTGGTAATAATTTATTTTTATTTTTCCTTATATGGCAATATATACTTATTTTCAGTACTGCCATTATAGGCAGGAATTACAATTTCTGAGGAAGTTTCCACTTCAACATAACACTTTCTTGTCTTTAATTCCTTTACCTGATTTTTCTGAGTATCTAAGAAACTTTTTAGTACATCCTTATTTCCTATAGCAGTAATATAAAAAGGTCCTATTACGTTAACTCCATCAAATCTTATAGAAGGACCCCAGCAAATTCCTGAAGAATTAAAAACAATTCTCTGGTCATTTATTGCAATAGCCTCGGCGCCAGCACTTCTTAAATCATTAATAACCATTACTAAATCGGTGTCATGAACTAACATACCACTAGTATAATTTCCACCAAACATAACCTCTGGAGCATCGCTGAGTGTAATTTTAACTCCTTCTCCCTTAACAGGGACTTTTCCTAAAACAATTCTATTTTTTTTAAGTTCTTCTGTAATATCCCCTAAAATGTCCTTATTGCTTTTTGAATTCATTTCAAAGTCGTTTACTTTATCTGTTAACTCTAAATATTGCTCTTGGAGATTATAAATTTCTCCTTGAAGCTTAATTCTTTCATTGTAAGCTACCTCATATTCTTCTACATCAAGTAGTTTACTACCTTTTCCTAAATTCATGTTCATTGCAATTAAAAGTCCAATGATAATTGAAGCTATAAACAAAAAAATACTTGCTTCATTAGTTTGCATTTAATCACCTCAATGACGAAACTTTGAACGTTCCATAAGTAGTCTTCTTATTATTGCAAAATTAGTGAAAACCCTTTGTCCGAACACAATAATTGCTGCTATATAAATTGGAATACCTAGCTTATCACCTAAATAAACCATTAAAGCTGCTAGTACAGCATTACCAAAAAATCCTGAAACAAATATATCTGGTCTAAAATCTTTATTCAAACTTGATCTAATTGCTCCAAAGATGGAATCTATGCAAGCAAATATCGCTACAGATATATAGGGAGAAAATTTTAAAGGAATATTTACATTCCAAACAACACCTAAAACAATCCCAAGAATAAGTCCAACAAATGCAACCATTTAATCACCCCTATTTTTCAACCTCTTTAACATATTCATACTTTAAGGCATCTTGTCCTTTTTTTATTACTACTTCATCGCTAGATTCTATTGACACTTCACAGCTGTTTTTAAGATCTACAGAGATAGTTCCTGGAAAATTCGTAGCATTTTCTAAATCTTTCTTCTTCCCTATAGCTTTTATAGTTACTCTTTTCTGCGGCGAAATTCTCTCATTATTTATGATAATACCATTTCCTGCAGTTCTAATTCCGCCTCTATTGGTTAGTCGTATATCATTAATAGAAACTGCTTCGGCCCCTGCAGCATTTAGTTCATTCACAATCCCTAGTAAATCAAAATCAATAATTGGTTGTCGATTTGCTGGAGCAGCAAATAAATTTGCTTTAGGAGTTATATAAATAATAACTCCTGGACCTTTTACATCAGTAAGACCAGCTCTTAGCCTAGTTTCTTGAAGTTCTTGCACTAATAAATTACTTTCATCAGTTTTCCCAGCAGCTGCATTTTCATAGTTTTGTGACTTCTCTATAAGCTCATTAACTTTTTTCTCCAATTCATCCTTTTGCTTTTTAAGTTGCTCATTCTCAACAAGGATTTCTGGGCTTTGCTTATTTTCTGCCACAACCTTCTGCTTCTCACGCATATTTAATTGAGAAGTTACCATAAATCCAAACAATAAAAAAATTAGTCCTATAATTAACTGGTAAATAAACTTCTTCAATGTACTAACCTCCTATTCCTGTTTATAAATTACTGGGTTACCGTTAAAACTTACATCCACGTAGCCTTTAAACCCTTTAAACTGTTCATCGTTTAAAATGCTAAATGCTTTAGAAAGTTTATCTTTCATATTCTCAGTGGTCCCCAGTTTCACCTCAGCATTACCTATTAAAACTTTTATATCTACAAGCTCATTTAACTGAATAGAGGAAACTACATTGGTACCAGCTGCATTGTTATTATAAACAAAATCACAAAGTTCCATTATAGCTTTCTTTTTTTCCTCACTATCTAGTGGAATAACATCACCTATTTTTGCAGTAGATAAATCAATTCCTTCTATCTTTGCTAATGTCATACCCTCAATACTGTCTCTTCTTTCTAGTACAATTGCATTACTGTCAATTATATAGAATTCTTCATTGTATGCTATATAAAACATTGCCTTTCTCTCAGCAACTTCAAGTTCTACTTTATTGGGCAGCGACCTTTTAACCTTTACACCTAATACATATGGATTTCTTAAAATTTTAGTTTTTACAGTACTGGACTTGAATTTAAAAATATTGCTACCATTACTTAATTCAGAAAGCTTCATTATTTCTTCTGAATTCAAAGTGCTGTTACCTGACACCTGAATTTCACTAATATTAAAATACTCTAAGTTAAAACTTAAAGTAAGCAATACAGCAACCATTATCACCATGGCTATGATACTCCGTCTAATAACTCTTATCTTTTTCTTTTTATTTAATATTGCTTGTTTATTTTCAAGAATATATTTTCCATATTCTTTTTTATTTTTATTATTCGTCATTTCCTCACCACCATAAGACTCTCAATAAAACTAATACATTTACACATACAATAATACCACTAATTAGAATTAAATTCATTATAAATTACCTAAATAATTAAAAAAAGTGACTTACTATATAAGCAAGTCACTTTTTATTTACAGGAATCCTGAATATGTTTAAAGTATGGTTTAATACCTTCGTAGATCTTCTACTATTCATATTCTTTAAATTAAATATTACTATTGTTTTGTCTTGTTATATTAAGAAGAATTCCCATAAACATCATATTTATAACCAGAGATGACCCTCCATAGCTAATAAATGGAAGAGGTACACCTGTAACTGGCATTGACCCTGTAACTACTGCAATATTAATTAGACTTTGTAGTATTACAACAGCAGTTATCCCTGTTGCTAATAGAGCTCCGTAGACATCTTTGGCCTTAGCTGCAGCCATAATACCTCTCCAAAGAAAAATCACAAATAAAATTACAATAAACATACAACCAATAAATCCAAGCTCCTCTCCAATAACTGAGAATATAAAATCGTTATGCGGCTCTGGTATATAGAAACATTTCTGCCTAGACTGTCCTATTCCTACCCCTGTAAGCCCACCTGATCCTAAAGCTAACAACGATTGTACTAGTTGATACCCTGTAACTTGAGAATCCGACCATGGATCTAAAAAACCTGTAATTCTCCTCATCCTATAGGGTTCCAGTATTATTGCAGCCACAACTAATCCAACTAACCCCAATCCCATTTCCGCTATATAGGAAAACTTTGTGCCTCCTATAAAGAGCATAGCCACAGTAACTAGCATTATAACTGTAGCAATACTAAGATTTTTCTCAAGGATTACCATTCCTGCGAAGAAACCTGCAAAAGCAAGATGTGGTATGACTCCCTTGAAAAACAACTTAATTCTCTCACCTTTTGCTTCAATACTCTTAGCAATATATAGAACAACTACATACTTTGTGATTTCTGAAGGCTGAAAAGAAGCAGGGCCTAGCCTTATCCATCTTTGTGCTCCATTTACTGGTGGAAATGCAAAAACTAAACATAATGCAATAAAGGTAAAAATGATTAATACTCTAGTATATCTTTTGAATTTATGATAATCAGTATTTAATGTAAATATCATAGCTCCAAGCCCTATACCAGCCCAGAGTAGCTGTCTCCAAAGGAAATATTCTGCATCCTCATATTTGAAGGCTGCAAAATATGAACTAGCACTATAAACCATTACTACCCCAACAGTAACTAGCATTAAAATTGTCGCAAAAAGTATAAAATCTACTTCTCCCAATTTCATTTTGGGTTTCTTCATATTCAATCCCCCTATAGTATTTTAATGTGTTATTGATAGAAATCCTATCAAACATAAAACTACTGTAATAATAGAAAAAACTGCTACGATCTTACTCTCATGCCATCCGCTTAGTTCAAAATGATGATGAAGAGGACTCATTTTAAACACTCTTTTTCCTGTAAGCTTAAAAGATATAACTTGAATAATTACAGAAAGTGTTTCTACTACGTATATTCCTCCAACTATTACAACTAGGAGTTCTAATTTTAATATCATAGCTATAGCACCTACAGCCCCACCTAATGCTAGTGACCCTGTATCCCCCATAAATATTTGTGCTGGATAAGAATTATATCTTAAAAAGCCTAAAAGGGAACCAGCTAAAATCCCACAAAATATGGATAGAGTGTAATACCCCATACCAAAACTTACAAGTGCGAAGAAAGTCATTACTAACAATGTAATAGAACTAGCTAATCCATCGAGTCCATCTGTTAAATTAACTGCATTAGTAGTTGCAGCGAAATAAATTATTATACATGGTATAAAAAATACCCCTAAATCAAAAGTCTTTGACGTGAAAAATGGTATCATTATATCAGTGCCAATTTTATTTGATGCAAAATATCCTAAGAAACCTGAAGTTAATACAAGTAGAATCATTTTTTGGTAACTTTTTAGTCCTTCATTTTTCTTTTTTATAATTTTTAATGCATCATCTAAAAGTCCAATTATTCCAAAAGCCACTAATGAGTATAATGCAATCATAGCCTCATCTTTTGGGTTTCTAACAATTACAATCATGGTTATACACGTTGCAATAATAAAAATTATGCCTCCCATTGTAGGAGTTCCTTGCTTCTTCTTATGGCTTTCTGGGCCTTCATCTCTAATGTTTTGACCAAACTTAAATTTATGCAGCATTGGAATAAGAAATGGTGCAATTAAAAGTGCGACTAAAAAAGCAACTAGCACTGAATATACAACTTTACTCATACTCTACCCCTCCCTAAACAGTTGTCCTTTGTATCCCACTAACAATATGTTCAAATTTCATGGTTCTAGATGCCTTTACCAAAATTACATCTCCATCTTCAATAGTGGTAGATAAAAAATCTAATAATTCTTCTCCAGTGTGGAAGGACACAAGGTTTCCATCCCCAAATCCACTTTTAAAAGCTTCATTGAATTCTCCTGCAGTTAGCAATAAATCAACATTACACTTTTTCGCATAACTTCCTACTCTTTCATGAGAATTATAGGCCTCATTTCCTAACTCTTTCATAGTACCAAGTACTGCAATTTTTCTTTTGCCCTCATAGTTTTTAAGAACTTCTAAGGCTGCTTCCATAGAGTCTGGACTAGCATTGTAAGCATCATTTATAATTATATAGTTGCCACAGTTTATAATGTCTAATCTCATAGAAGTAAATTCTAACTTCCTTATTCCTATGGAAATCTCATCATATGTCAACCCTAGCTCCCTAGCCACAGCTATGGCAAGCAAGGAATTTAATACGTTATGCTTACCTGGAACTCCAACCTCTATTGAGCTTTCTGTTTCTTTTCCATTCTCAATTACATTAAATTTAATATGGTCATTATCTATAATTATTCTGCTTCCAACGAAATTATAATCATTTTCTAATCCTATTTTTATTATTTTATAACCCTGTGCTTGTAAATTATGAAGCATATCATTGTCTCCATTGATTATGAGCACATTTTTTTCATTGAAGAATGAAGTTATTTCCATTTTAGCCTTTAAAATATTGTCCCTAGTTTTTAAATTTTCTATATGCGATAAACCTATATTAGTTATTATTCCTATATCAGGCTTTGCAACTTTTGCAAGTCTCTCTATTTCACCTAAGCTACTCATGCCCATTTCTAAGATTGCAACATCATAGCTATTATCTAAGGAAAATACCATTAGTGGTAGTCCGACCTCATTATTAAAGTTCCCTTTAGTCTTAAACACCTTATATTTTTCGCTCAAAGCTGCAGCAACTAAGTCCTTTGTGGAAGTTTTCCCTGTGGATCCAGTGATGCCTATAACCTTTAATTTGAGTTTTTCTCTATAATGTTCAGCTAAATCTAATAGTGCTGTCCTTGTATCCTCTACATATATAATTGAAACCTCTTCAGCATAACCACTTAAGTTTAAATTTTTCTTATGAACTATACAAAGGTGCGCTCCAGATTTTATAGCCATATCTATGTAACTATGACCATCAAAATTTTCTCCAACTAAAGCAAAAAATATATCTCCAGCACATACCTTTCTGCTATCTATCGAAACCCTATTAAATTGGGTAGTTTTCCCTTCTTTCAACACTTCACCTTTAACACCTTTAACTACATCTTTTAAAGTTATGGTTTCCATCTATAACTCCAGCTCCTTTATAATATCTGCTACAACTTTTCTTTCATCAAAGTCAATAGTTTTATCCTTTAGTATTTGATAAGTTTCATGTCCTTTACCAGCTATCACAATTATGTCACCTTTTTTTGCTAAAGACATGGCCCTTTTTATAGCTTCTTTTCTATTTTCAATTAGTTCATAATTATTTTTCTTAACTCCTGCTTGAATTTCCTTTAAAATGCTATTAGGCTCTTCAGTTCTAGGGTTATCAGAAGTAATTATTGCAAAATCACTTAATTCTGTACCTATTTCACCCATAATAGGTCTTTTGGTTCTATCTCTATCTCCGCCGCATCCAAATATGCAGATAAGCCTTCCTAGAGTAAACTCTCTTACATTTTTAAGTATATTTTCTAAGCTATCTGGAGTATGAGAATAATCAACTATAACGTCAAACCCTAAGTGATTATTTAATGTAACTATTTCACATCTTCCTGGAACGGTTACCTTTTCTAAAGCACTTTTAATAGTATAGATATCTATGCCTTCATTTAAAGCAGCTCCAATACACCCTAAGGCATTATAAACATTGTAAGTCCCTGGAATAGACAGTTTAATTACTACTTCTTCATTTCTATTATTTAAGGTGAACTCGATGCCTCTTGAATGTAGCTTTAAGTTATACCCTTTTAAATCACTAGGCTTTTCCAAAGAATAAGTAGTTATATTACTTTTAACTTGTTCCACTATTCTTTCGCCGTAAGAATCATCTATATTCACTATAGATTTATTGCTCATAGTAAATAATTTAGATTTTGCATTAAAGTAATTTTCAAAGGTTTTATGAAAATCTAAGTGATCTCTTGTAAGGTTTGTAAAAATTCCTTCTGAAAATTCTATTCCATGAACTCTATGTAGTTCTAAAGAGTGAGAAGAAACTTCCATAACACAATAATCCACCTTTTTCTCAACCATTTCATTAAATAACTTCTGTAACTCTAGAGATTCAGGTGTAGTTTTATCTGTATGTATTTCTACACTACCAATATAATTAGCTATAGTTCCTATTAATCCTACTTTATATCCTTTTTCTTCTAATATAGCTTTAAGCATAAAGGCTGACGTAGTTTTTCCATTAGTCCCTGTAATTCCTATGATTTTCATCTTTTTGCTGGGATTTCCATAAAAGTTTGCTGCTGCTATAGCTAATGCTTTCCTGCTATCATCCACCATAATATAAGTTATCCCTTCAACTTGTTCCACAGGTTTTTGAATAACAATAACTCTTGAACCATTTTCTATAGCTTTATTTATAAATTTGTGGCCATCTAAATTAAATCCTTCGATAGCAAAAAACATGTCTCTTTCTTTAACTTTTCTGCTATCATATTGAATACTATTTACGTGTATATCTTCTTTTCCTGATAACATACTATACTCTATATTTTCTAAAAGATTTTTAATCTGCATTTTTTCACTCCTTTATAACTTTATCTAAACATAAATAACTTAATTATTGTTGAATAAGATTTAATAATGAACAAGTTCATTTTGTAGAGCAGCTTTGGAAGAAGATTTGACTCCTACGGAAATTTATTTTTTATCACAGCCTCCCACATTAGAGGTATGGGCGAATTATCCTTCCAAAACATCATTAAATATCATGATAAATTCCTTACTCCAAAATATGTTTTAACAAGGGAAATCCGGTAGCACAGCAAAGCTGTAGGCTACCGGTGAACTATACTTTATCATATTATATTTATACACTAAATCACTATAGTATGCAACAAACTACCTTTTGCTTAGAATTAATCCGCAATAACTTGTAAGTGGCAAGTTATAACAGTACCCTTCTTTACATGTTGTCCTGCTTCAATACTTTGTTGTCCTACAACACCTTCTCCAACAAACTCTGCCTTAAGCCCAAGATTTCCCAGAAGTTCTCTTACAGCCTCAGGTGTGGAACCCATTAAATCTGGTATTACTACAGTGCTATCAGTGTCTGATTGTTTACCAGTATAGAGAATTATTTCGCTTCCTTCTTTAACCATATAGCCTGGCTTTGGACTAATATCAACTACATATTCTCCATCACCTTCAATTCTATACCCCAACCCATTATCCTTTAAACCTTTAGTAGCATCAGCCTTCTTTTGCCCTCTAATTTCTGGTATAACCACATCTTTCTTTAAGCTCTTTTGAATGTCCTCTGAACTTGCGTCTGGCTTTAATGCATAATAGTTAAATATATCATTAAATAAGACTTTTCCAACTGGTGCTGCAATTTGTCCAGCATAATATAAAGATGGATTTGGTTCATCTATAGATATAAACACAGTGACTTTAGGATCATTTGCTGGAGCCATTCCTGCAAATGAAGATATATATTTTCCTTGAGCATATCCCCCGTTCACAGGATCTACCTTCTGTGCTGTACCTGTCTTCCCAGCTATATGATATCCAGGTATATAAGTCTTAGAGGCACCTCCACTAGAAACTGTAGCTTCTAGATGACCTCTCATTCTTTCCATAGTTTCTGGTTTAATTTCTGCCCTCTTATTATAGTTTGAAAAAGTAGCATCTATTATTCTATTGTTGTCTCCATCATAATGTATTACTTCCTTCATTAAATGTGGAGTTATCAAAGTTCCTCCATTTGCAATACTGTTAAAAGCCTGCATGTACTGAATAGCAGAAACAGTGTTGCTTTGTCCAAAGGAGATCGTCGCTAAGTCAGTTACTGATATTTGTTCAGTTGGTTTGACAATTCCTTTAGCTTCACCTGGCAAATCTATCCCTGTTTTCTTGCCAAAGCCATATTTATATATATATTCATTCAATGATTCTTTTTTCATTCTTTCTGCTAATATCATAAAGCCAACATTACAGGAATTTTTAATAATACCTTCAAAATCTAAGGGACCATGACCTATAGTTTTCCAACAGTGAATTGTTCTTCCCCCAATGGTTAGTCCACCTCTACAGTTAAAGGTTTCTCCTTCTTTTAAAACTCCTTTTTCAATTGCTGCTGTAGCCGTTACTACTTTGAAAATGGACCCAGGCTCATAGGCATCACTAACAGCTCTATTCCTCCAAGTTTTTTGTGTTTCATCATCGCTTAGCCCTTCTGGCCATGGATTGTTTGGATCATAATCAGGTTTATTAACCATTGCTAGTATTTCCCCATTCTTAGGATCCATTACAATTACAGACACTGCCTTTGCATCATTATCCTTTAAAGCTTGTGAAGCAGCTTTTTCGGCAAAATATTGAATATTTTCATCGATGGTTAAGACCACGTCTCTTCCATCTACTGGCTCTGTGTATTCAGAAATCTTATAAGGTAAATCTTCACTCTTTTGATCTGTCTCAGCTATCTTTATACCTGGTACTCCAGCAAGGTATTTGTTATACTGAAGCTCAGTGCCTGTCAATCCTTCCCCGTCGGAGTTGGTATGTCCTAAAATATGAGCTGCAAAACTACCATTAGGATAGTACCTCTTAGTATCAGGTGATATTACAAGGCCACGAAGAGAATTATCTTCAGAATATTTTTTAATTCCATCTGCCATATCCTTTTCAATTCTTCTCTTTAAAATTGCTGCCCCTCTAAGTTTTCCATTAGGTAGCGGTCTAGTTAATATATCTAATACCTTTGCAGAATCCATTTGAACAATTTCTGCAATTTTAGGGGCTATAGTTTCCATAGATAACTTTTGATCCTCAAGACATTTCCTAAGGGCATTAAGATCTAAATCTACCCTATAAACATTAGCACTAACTGCTAGTTCCTTCTCATTTCTATCTAAAATTCTTCCACGTTTTGCATTAATCTTAACATCACTTGTCCATTGTTGTGTTGCTCTAGCCTTATATGTATCACCTTTTACGAACATAATGTAACTGATTCTAACACTAAGTCCAATAAAAATCATGAATACTAAAATAAGAGCATAAAGCATTCTTTTTTTCATTATAACTTTGTCTCTAAATTCTTTTTTTGCCACCTATACTCCCCCAATAACTAAAATTAAAATAAGAAATCCTTTACCTTGCTTAGTAATTTCTTAGATGAATTTTCTGCTTTTTTTTCTTCACGGGGTAATTCAATAGCTTTTAAATTACAAAACACTGCACTTCCTGCCACAGGTCTTACCATTTTTAATTCTTTCGTAGCTACTTCTTCAATGTAACTAATATTATTAAATTTTAATAATTGCACTTTTAAACTTTCATTTTCTTCAGCTAAACTACTAATTTGACTATTAACTGCAATAAGTTTTTTTTGTGTTGAATAAATTGAGCTATATCTAAAAAGTATAGTAAATGCAATTGCAAAAGAACACCCTAAAGTTCCTGCAAACTTTAGTGCCTTTATTAACCTTTTTCTTTTATCTTCAGTTTTCTTTTTGACCTGCTCTTTAACTTTTACCTTTTCCTTAGGTAAAGTAGTTGTAGTTGGTGCTAGCACCGTATTTCCTTGTATTGAATTACGCTCATTCTCTAATAACATTTTACGACCCCCATACCGTTTTTAGAACTAAATTTTCTCAGCTATTCTTAGCTTAGCACTTTTACTCCTTGAATTAACCTTCAACTCTTCTTCTGATGCCTCAATAGGTTTCTTAGTAATAATATTAATTATTGGAGTTTTTTTACAAACACACATCGGTAGTTCCTTGGGACAGTTACAAGGATCTTGAAGGTCCTTATACTTATTTTTCACTATTCTATCTTCTAATGAGTGGAATGTAATAATGGCAATTCTTCCTTTAGAATTAAGAGCTTCAATACTGTTGGTAATAGCTCTATCTAAAATATGTAACTCTTTATTTACTTCAATCCTAATTGCTTGGAAGGTTCTTTTTGCTGGGTGCCCGCCCTCTTGCCTGAATCTTGCAGGTATTGAAGCTTTAATTATATCTACTAGCTCAAAAGTAGTTTCTATAGGCTTTTTCTTTCTCCTATCTACAATTATAGTGGCAATTTTTTTAGCAAACTTTTCTTCTCCGAAGCTTTTTATAACATCATGTAATTCTTCTAAACTATACTCGTTTACAACATTGTATGCAGAAAAGGGACTTTCCCTATTCATTCTCATATCTAAAGGAGCATCCTGCATATAGCTAAAGCCCCTTTCTCCTTCATCTAATTGATAAGAAGAAACTCCTAAATCCATAAGAATTCCATCTACTTTTTCAATATTAAGTTCTTCAAGGATATCTTCAATATTATAAAAATTATTATGAACAAAAATTACGTTTTCATAATCTTTCAATCTTTCTTTAGCTGCACTAAGTGCATCTAAATCTTGATCAATACCAATTAACTTACCCTTTCTAGACAGTTTCTTTAAAATCTCTAAAGAATGTCCTGCTCCACCTAGGGTGCAATCAACATATATTCCATCTGGTTTAATATTTAAACCTTCAATACATTCCTGAAGCATTATTGAAATATGCTTAAACTCCATGTTCATCTTCTCCTTCTACGAATAGATCTGTGTATATTTTTAACATTTTTACAAATTTATTTCATAAAACTTTAAAATAAATGTATAATAGGTTATTACCTATCATATTATTCTATGCCTACCTAAAAATTCCTTCAAAAATGTGAAGGAATTATTGCTTTTTTTTGTGATTTTATAATTTAAATTTCAACAGCCTTTTCATTTACAAATACTGTAAAATACTGTAACACACAGGGTTTATTTATTACATCATATTTTTATTTATATACCCCATTTTTGCAATTTTTTATTCATTTTTAGTCTAATTATATTATACAATAAAATTTCTATTTTTTACTGTTGTTGAAATAAATTAATTTGTAGAGTATAATTTAAAAGAATAATTTTGGAAAATATAATATGTAAAGAATAATATTATTTACTCATAATATGTTATTTATAGGCTTTTAAGGTGAAACTCTTAGTTAGCTTTCACTTATAACCTATATCATGTATTATCATTGAAAGGAAAGAATATTTATGAAACTAGGAATTGTTGGATTACCCAATGTTGGTAAAAGTACTCTATTTAATGCTATTACTCAAGCTGGTGCTGAATCAGCGAACTATCCCTTTTGTACAATTGAACCCAATGTAGGTGTAGTTAGTGTACCAGATAAACGTCTTGATGTACTTAAGGAAATTTATAATTCAAAGAAAAAAGTTCATACTGCTATAGAATTTTATGATATTGCAGGTCTTGTTAAAGGTGCAAGCAAAGGTGAAGGCCTTGGAAATAAATTCTTATCACACATTAGGGAGGTATCTTCTATTGTCCATGTAGTTAGGTGCTTTCATGATGATAATGTGGTTCACGTTGAAGGCTCAGTATCCCCAATTAGAGATATCGAAACTATCAATTTAGAGCTTATCTTCTCTGATCTTGAGGTGTTAGACAGAAGAATGGAAAAATCTCTAAAGTTAGTTCGTTCTGGAGATAAAGTTGCAAAAGCTGAATATGAAATAATGGAAAAAATAAAGAAACATCTAGAAGATAACAAGCCTGTAAGAACCCTAGAGTTTACAGATGATGAAAATACTTTTGTAAAAAGTTTATTTCTAATTACCTCAAAACCAGTACTTTACGCTTGTAATATAAGTGAAGAGGACCTAATGTCCGGTAACTTAGAAAATGATCTAGTAGAGAAAGTTAAAGCCCATGCTAGTTCTGAAAACTCTGGAGTTATAATTGTTTGTGCAAAACTTGAAGAAGAGCTTTCTACTTTAACTGATGAAGAGAAAAAAGATTTACTTAGTGAATATGGACTAACTGAATCAGGACTAGATCAGTTAATAAGAGAAAGTTACTCTCTTTTAGGTCTAATGAGCTTTCTAACTGCTGGTGTTCAAGAAGTAAGAGCTTGGACAATTAAAATGGGAACTAAAGCTCCTGAAGCTGCTGGAAAAATTCATAGCGACATTGAAAGAGGATTTATTAGAGCAGAAATTGTTTCCTTTGATAAGTTAGTGGAATGTGGTTCTGAATCAGCGGCAAAAGAAAAGGGCTGTTATAGATTAGAGGGTAAAGAATACATCATGCAAGATGGAGATGTAGTTAATTTTAGATTTAATGTATAAAAAAGGGGGATATCCCCCTTTTTTTATTTAGAAACATTTTAGTTAATAATTAATTTTTGCAACTAATACTTCCTGACAGGTCCATGATTAAATTGTTTTTTCATCTTTGATTTTTCTCTCTGTAACTTTTGTGGGCTTAGGCTTTTCAATATATTTTTTACATTCTTTTTCTATAACCTTTAGTATCTTCTCTAAATTAATATCCTTATAATCAATTAACACTTGTAAGGCATCATCTATATTCTCCATAGTATAAAGCTTAAATTTTCCGTCTATAATAGCATCTTCAACTTCCTTACAAAGCACCAAGTCTTCCTTATTTGAAATAGGTATTAACACACCTTTATCTTCTATAGTGCTAAGTTCTTTACAAACCCTAAAAAATCCTTCTATTTTCTCATTGACACCACCAATTGGCTGAACTTCACCAAACTGATTTATAGAACCAGTTACCGCAATATTTTGCTTTATGGGTAGTTTAGTTAAAGAAGATATCATGCAAACTACCTCAGCCACTGATGCGCTATCCCCATCAACCATGCCGTATAATTGTTCAAAACTTATATGAAAGTCAACAGGTAGCTTTCTATACCCCCCATTAAGTGAGCTCATGAATCCTCTTAAAATACTTATAGCCTTATTATGGATTCTTCCACTCAAATTTGATTCTCTTTGAGTGTCGATAATATGGCCATCCCCTTTATAACAGGTACAAGTAATTTTTAGTGGTTTACCAAAACTTGCGTAACCTGTATCTATAACTGACAATCCATTAATTTGCCCTACTCTACTACCGCTTATACTAATAAGCATCTTCTTCTCTTTATAGGTTTTTAATATTTCTTCTTCTATAAGCTCTCTTTCATATGCAATATGAATAATGTCATCAGCCTCAATAGTTTCTTTTCCTTTCTCTAAAACCCTATCATTGGCTAATATAATTAAATTAGTTAAATCATAATCATCAAAGAAAATTTTATTTTTATTTTCAGCCTTTCTTGAAAGCACTTTAGCAATCTCTTTTATTGCTTCATGGCTAAGGGGCTTAATATTATTTTGAAGAGAGAACCTATTTATTTCACTTACTAGAGAGCCTTTTATACTTTCATCTATTTCCATAATTGTTTTATATTCTGTTCTCATCTTAAAAATCTTTCTAAAATCCTCATCATGAGTATAAAGTAAATCATAGGTTTCATAATCTCCTATTAAAATTACCTTCTGCTTAACTTCAATAGGCTTAGGTTTTAATCCACTGAGAGCTAAAAGTTCAAAATAACCCTTATTGTAATCCAAATCAACTTTTTCTGTCATAAGTACTTTTTTTAGATAATAATAAGATTGTAAATTACTTAGAAGATTGTTAACCCTAATTATCAGACATCCCCCATTAGCCTTAATTAGGCTTCCAGCCTTAATCAAGGACACATCTGAAACATATACATTATTATGATTTTCATACTCTATATTACCTAAAAGATTTGTAACATTTGGGTCTTCTTCAAATATAACAGGCGGAGTTTTATTTTCACTATTATCCACAATCACATTTATCATGTACTTATAAATAATTTCATTAATTTTTTCTTCGTCATCATCATAATTAATACTATAGTTTTCTACCAAATTATTTTCTATAGTTCCACATACATATTCTAAATATTCTACTGCTTCTGTATTTTCTACTAGTAATTCTCTAAAATTCTCTTTTTTACTTTCTATCTGATCATTTAAATACATGAGCATTATTTCTTTTATCTTCTTTAATTCATTAGCTTCCATGTTCTTTAGTTGTTCTAGTATATCTTTTGCCTTAGCCTTAAGTTCATTTACCTTGCTGATCATTGCATCTTTTTCGTCCATATCTAAATCTTCATACTCTTCTTCTGTCATCTCCCTACCTTCACTTAGTGGAATAAAGGTAAATCCGCCATTATTACTCTTTATATCAAAGCCACTACTTTTGGAAACTTCAACTAAACTATTTATTATTTCATTTCTTTTCTTTTGAATTTTATCAACCAAAGAATCTTTTTCTTTGTTCTCTGAATCGTTATAAAACTGGAAAGTGTACTCAGCATATAACCCTTGTAACTCTTCTAATGCAGCTTTGAATTTATTTCCAAGGCCATTTGATAGTATAATTGGTATTGGTTGCTTATCATCATCCTTTACTACATAACAAATATCATCTGGTGCTTTATTATCTTTAAAGATATTTTTTACATACTCAGTTATATGTTTAATTCTATCTTTAGAATAATCATCTACTAAATAAATATTATATCCATCATTATCTATCTGAAGAGCTGTTTTTATCTTTTTATATGCCTCTAAATACTGAGGTAACATCCACTTTTCCCCTGACGTAGAGACTCTATTAATATTAAAATCATAAATTATGTCTTTGGGAGTTAATTCTTTATACATACTCTCCTCCTTCAAAATCATTTATTATATTAATATTCTTTAAAACCTTATTTTGGAACAAAAATATAAAAATTTTATAAAATTGAAAGTTTTTCTATAGTAAACTTTGAAACTTTCATATAAACTTGTTATAATAATGTGGTTATTATATAATATTTTTGTTATCATAATAATATTAATAAATAAACATATACTTTAAGTAATTATAAGTTTATATTCTTCATGAAAAGGAGTCATTAATATGGGATTTAAAGAAAAATTATCAGAAAGTTATACTAGTAATTGGTTAAAAAAGTATGGAGACAGATTAACTCAGCTTCAAGGAAGAGTCCTTTCTATAAAGTCTGAAGAGAAAAGTTTTTTAGGAATTATCAATTGGATTACAGTTACTTTAGTATTAAAACAAGAAAACAGTAAGGCAGTTGCTACTTGCATTTACAAAAAAAGAAGATGGTTTAAGAAACCTGAGTTTGTTGAAATAAAACAAGGACATTCCTTGGTGGTTCAAGGATTAAAGCCTGATAGAAAGAAGAAGAAAAACAAAGATGTAAAAGAGTTTATTTCAATTATGAATGTTATGAATCTAACCACTAAAAAGGATTTAGTTCCAGTAGAAGGTGGCCTAAAAACTCAAAGAGTAAGAGCTGATAGAAGATTCAAATAATGAAAATAAGCAAATTAAGTTTAATATAAACTTAATTTGCTTATTTTTTATTTAAATATTTTAATGCTTATGACTTAGTAATATATAAACACTATTAATTAAGGAAATTATTCCCGAGAAGAACACAATTATCATCCATTGTCCAAAGTTGATTGCTGAGGTATGGAATATTCCTTGGAAAGTTGGTACATACATAATAGAAACTAAAGCTCCTATGGAAATAGTCACTGCCCCTAATAAGTACATATTGCTAAATGGATTTATTTCGAATAAAGATAGTTTTTCACTTCTACATTCAAATACATGAATTAATTGAGAGCAAATTAAAGTTCCAAGAGCTAAGGTTCTACAGGTTTCCAAGTTAAACCTATAGTATTTGCCAACTAAAAATGCAAGTACTGTACATATTCCTATTAATGAACCTCTTAATAAAATCTTCTCTTTCAATCCCCTTGAGAATACACCTTCATTCTTATCTCTTGGTCTTTCATACATAATATTCTTATCTGCTGGATCTACACCTAAAGCAATAGCTGGAAGTCCATCTGTTACCAAATTTACGAATAATATTTGAATTGGTAAAAGAGGTACTTCTAAATAGAAGAGAGATGCTAAAAACATAGTTAACACTTCTCCAAGGTTACAAGATAACAAATACCTTATAAACTTCCTAATATTATCATAAATCACTCTTCCCTCTTCAACTGCTGCTACTATAGTTGCAAAGTTATCATCTAAAAGAATCATTGATGCGGCTTCTTTGGTCACATCTGTACCTGATACCCCCATAGCTATTCCAATGTCAGCTTCCTTAACTGCTGGAGCGTCATTTACCCCATCACCAGTCATAGCTACAATTTTATTTTTAGCTTTAAAGGCTTTAACTATTCTTAACTTATGCTTAGGGCTTACCCTAGCAAAAATTCTATATTTATCTATACTATTATTTAACTCTTTATCACTTAGGTTATCCAGCTCGGCTCCAGTTATAACTTCTGAGGCATCAGAACATATATCTAGTTCCTTCCCAATTGCAAAGGCAGTGTTTTTATGATCTCCAGTAATCATTACTGGCTTAATACCAGCAATTTTGCACTCTAAAACTGCATCCTTAACTTCTTTTCTTGGTGGATCGATGATTCCTGCAACCCCAACAAAAATTAAATCACTTTCCACCCTTTCACTCTTTACTAAATGATTTTCTTTATAGGCCCCTGCGATGCAGCGAAGTGCTCTAAAGGACATGTCATCTATAAATTTTTCCACACTCTTTCTGTAAGCTGGTGTTAGGGTTTCAACTCTTCCATTTATTAAAATATGAGAACATTTTTCTAGTACTCTTTCAGGCGCACCCTTAACATAGCAGATTTCTTTATCTCTACTGTCCTTCATAATAACAGTCATCATTTTTCTTGTAGAATTAAATTGTATATCATAAACTCTTTCAGCAGAGGCTACAAACTTTTCTATATCTCTAGTTTTATTGAAGAAGGCTTTAATTAGTGCTGTTTCTGTTGGGTCTCCCATTAATGCCTTCTCTACAGCGCTATTAGTAAAATCATAATTACAGTCATTACAATAAGTAAATATTTTTTTTAGCATATCATTTTCACAGTGTTTTTCACCATCTATATTATGAATTTTACCATCATAAAGTAGAGCTTTCACAGTCATTTTATTTTCAGTCAAAGTTCCTGTTTTATCACTACAAATTACAGAAGTACAACCTAGAGTTTCAACTGCAGGAAGTTTTCTAACTAAGGCATTTCTGCTTAACATTCTAGAAACACCAAGAGCTAATGCTACTGTAACAATAGCTGATAGCCCTTCTGGAATTGCTGCTACAGCCAAACTAACTCCAGACAAAAACATTTCATAGGCATTTTGCCCACGCCATATACCTAAAATAGTTACCAAGGCACAAATTGATAGGCATAGTACCACAAGTATTCTACCAAGAGAATTCAATCTTTCCTTTAATGGTGAAGCTTCATCCTCAATATTACCAAGCATATCAGCTATTCTACCCATTTCAGTATTCATTCCTGTAGAATAAACCTTTGCCTTTCCTTTTCCCGTAAGCACTATAGTCCCCATGTACATATGGCAATTATCATCTTCACTACTTTTAAAAACCCCTACTGACTCTCCTGTTAGTAAGGATTCATCTACCATTACATTGTTATCCTCTACTAATATACAATCTGCTGGAACTCTATCTCCACTTTCTAAAACTATTAAATCCCCTGGTACTAGATAAATGGAGTTGATTATCTCAATTTTACCATTTCTAATTACCTTTGCTGTAGGAGATGCAAGCTCTTTTAAAGCCTCTAAAGATTTTTCAGTTTTAAACTCCTGAACAAAGCCAAGAATTGCATTCATAAATACAATGATAAGGATTGTTATTGCATCAGCCTTGTCCCCCATTATTCCTGAGATTAATGTAGCAGCAATTAATATCCATATAATTAAATCATTAAACTGTGAAAGAAAAATCTTCATAGCTGAAATTTTTTCTTTGTTTGCTAACACATTAAGCCCATGTTCTTTTAACTTTCTTTCAACTTCATCACTAGTAAGTCCTCTGTATTCTTTAGCTCTCACACTTTTTCCCCCTTTTTATAAAATTTAGCATCTTATATATCAGTTCTTATGCATGGCCAAATAGATGCCTTTCCATAAAATATATGTACTAGCTTCTTAGTATATTCCTTAAGAGAAATTACCCAAAGAAATTCTATGAAGGACAAAGCTATGAGATTAATTTATATCCCTTGTGTCATGTAGGAACCTAAATTCAACACTTAACTTATATATGTATCCTATATTGGTTCCCTTAAGGCGTTTTGAAGATTTGCTTATTCATGATAAATGAAATTCATCACGAACAAATTAACCTTTGCATAAGGAACCCAATAACATGCAATAATTTTTTAGAAATACTTGTTTATTGAGAGTTAAAAACTGTTCATATCACCTGGAAATCATGTTAGTATCAATAGTTTCATTGACATGGTAATAATTACACTATAAAATACTATGTATATAACTTGGAATTAATAAACAAGGAGGCATGCAAATGAAAAATACTATATATATTACAGGTCATAGAAATCCTGATTCAGATTCTATTTGCTCTGCAATAGCCTATGCTGAGTTCAAAAATAAAACTCAAAAAATTCCTGCAGTTCCCATTAGACTTGGAGAAATAAATAGAGAAACTGCATTTATATTAAATTATTTTGGTGTGGAACCACCTCAATTAGTTCAAACTGTAAAAACTCAAGTTGCAGATTTAGATATTGATACTGTGGCACCTATTGCTCCAGACATATCATTGAAAATGGCTTGGTCCATAATGAAAAAAAATAACATCAAAACCTTACCTGTCATTGATTCAAACGATAGACTATGGGGAATAGTTTCCGTTTCAAACTTAGCCTCTAGTTATCTAGATATTTGGGATAACTATATCCTAGCTAAGAGTAATACTACTATAAATAATATCCTTGAAACTCTTTCTGGAAAGATTGTATATTTATCTGAAGAAACACTAAATCTTACAGGTAAAGTAGTAGTTTCCACCATGGCACCTGACTATGATAAAACTATAATAGAAGCAGGAGATATTGTAATTTGTGGTGATAGAGAGGATACTCAAAAGTTTATTATAGAAAAGCAGGCAAAACTAATGATAATTTGTGGTAGTAGCGTCCCATCTAATACTACTATAGACATAGCTAAGGAAAAAGGTTGCTCTGTAATAACAACTCCTTATGACTCCTTTACTGCTGCACGTCTTATCCCACAAAGTATTCCAATCAGCTTTGTAATGACTAAAAATAATGTAATATCCTTTGATACCAATGATTTTATAGAAGATATTAAAGATATTATGCTTGAAACTAGGTATAGAAGTTATCCTGTTTTAGATGAAAGTGGTAAGGTAATCGGTAGTATTTCTAGATATCACTTAATTACACAAAATAGAAAAAAGGTTATTTTAGTTGATCATAATGAAAAAGCTCAATCTGTTGCTGGACTTGAAGAGGCAGAGGTTTTGGAAATCCTTGATCATCATAGAATTGCAGACATTCAAACTGGACTACCAATTTATTTTAGAAATGAGCCTGTTGGAAGTACTTCAACTATTGTAGCATCAATATTCTTTGAAAATGGTATTAGACCAAGCAAGCAAATTGCAGGACTTTTGTGTGCTGCAATTATATCAGATACTTTATTATTAAAGTCTCCTACAGCTACCTTAGTTGATGAAATAACCCTTAAGAGATTGGCTGAAATTGCCAACTTAAATATAGAAGATTTTGCTAAAGAAATGTTTAAAGCCGGAACTTCTCTTGAAGGCAAAACTGCTAAAGAAATTCTATATCAAGATTTTAAAACCTTCGCCATTAATAATTATAAAGTTGGAGTTTCTCAAGTAACTACCACTTATATTGAAGGGTTTAATCCAATGATTGAAGATTTAAAAGCTCTTATGAATAGAAAGGCTTCCTCAAATGGCTTCGATATAATGCTTTTAATGATTACAGACATATTTAGTAGTAGCTCATTGTTTATTGCTGCTGGAGAACATAAAGAACTGTTCTATAGAGCCTTTAATGTTAAGTCAAAGAACGATACTGTTTTCTTAGATGGAATTGTTTCTAGAAAAAAACAAGTTATTCCGCCAATTACTGAGGTAATTAATCAATCTAAGTAATAAAATTAACACAAAGCAGTGAAAATCCTTCAGGACATTCACTGCTTTATTATAAAGCTAATTATTTCTGCTTGGTAAATCCAAAATGCTATAAATATAACAAAGCATATACTATATATTAAGGATAAATAGTCCTTTACAACTATATCATCAATTTTATTAGTATAAGTTCCATAACTTTTTAAATAATGCACATTTTTTCTCTCAATATAATAGTAAAAATTAACAGCTTCAATATAAGCTGCCATGATATAAACATTTAACAGGGGATCATGAAAAATATTACTAAGGAAATCTCCTCTAAAGCTGATCTTAAAGGTTTTATTTCTTGGCACATATATAATGTAGAGTATTATTAGTGCTATTATACATGGGATAATATTCAATACATTATTTAGTGTTTTATATATATTGCTATGAAAGCTAACATAGTAAATCAGAGTATAAACTATACCTCCAATATTACCTACCAGCATTATATAAATTATTGGTGCCATGAATCCACAAACTAAAGATCTTGATATTATTGATAAGGCATCATAAAAGTGTCTTTTATCCCCTACCTTATTTATAAGGGTTTTTCTTTCACTACTACTAATTTCAATAACTATAAACGCTACAATTAGATTTTCTAATTCTTTATTGTTAATTAAAGTTATCACCATACCTATTAATGGAATAACAATCAAATAAACTAAATTACAAATTGCTTTTCTATTGAGTTTTGCTATTAAAAACCTATTGAAATTTTCAAATATAAAATGCCTATCCACTCTCCATAGCACTATACTAATTAAACATCCAAAAAGGTACCCCACTCCCATAGCTTTCCTCCCCGCTAATAATTCTAGTATATAAACTTTTCAAATTGCACTGATTCTTAAAGACTCCTTTGTTTGAGTTGTTAAGTTTTTATACCCTATTATATGTGATTAATAAATTCTTTAGAATGTAAAAAATCTTATGCCTTAGAGTAATTACTAAAGGGTTTTTAAATACTTCTCTCTTCTTTATAACTAAATCTAACAACAGTGCTATATAATTTTAATAGACATTTATTTCTTATTGTATTTAAAAATATATATTATAAAGATATATTTTTTCACCCAACTCAATTGATACGTAAGAAAAACTGCAAATAAAAAACCCATATAAGGATTAAAAACCTATATATGAGTTTATATTATAAAATTTATGTATTATTTATTAAGTTTTCTTACTAGGATTTATCTACTTTGAAATGGTAACAATTTCACACAAGGTAATACCATTAAAACTAATAAGGTAATATATATACTTAATTAAATATAATCACTATCTTAAATTATTCACCATATGCCACATTTCATCTACGGTTTTTAATCCTGAAGAACTTAACTGAAAAGCCCTTTGAGTTACTATCATATCGGTCATCTCTTGACCTATGTCCACATTAGAATTCTCCAAATAACCTTTAAGTATGTTTCTATCCTGCACTTCAACCATATCAACGTTTTCTCGTGGAATAAACAAACTTTCTCCGGTAGAAAGTAATCCATCTCCACCTACAGAATCATAAGTTCTTACTTCGCCTACTCTAATGAAATTCTCACCAGTCTTAACCATTAAGCTTCCATCCTTATCTATATCAAAACTACCTTCTTTAAGTTTTAATTCTCCAGAAGCATTTAACTCATTTCCTAACTCATTAACAACACTTAACCTATAACCATTATTATCCACTAAAGTACCTTGTGAATCAAGTTTAAAGTTTCCATTTCTTGTATACGCAGCAGTACCATCCTGCTTATAAACCTTAAAGAATCCTTGTCCATCAATTGCCAAATCAGTATTAGTTCCTGTCTCCTTAAAACTTCCTTGGGTGAACTGTCTAAGAGCAATTGTACTCTTAACTCCACTTCCAGCATAAAGATTAGTTGCCCCTTCTGTTGTTGGATATCCTAGCCTTTGTAAAGAGTTATTAAATAAATCCTGGAATTGAACATTTACTTTTTTATATCCTACAGTATTTACATTAGCTATATTATTGGAAATAGCATCCAACTTATTTTGTTGTGCCATCATTGAACTTCTATTAGTGTACAAAAGTGTATACATATTTTCACTCCTTAACCTATCTTACTGTTCCAATTTCATTTACTGCCTTACCTAAAGTTTCATCCAGTGCCTTTAAAACCTTAGTATCACTTTCAAAGTTTCTCATTACAGCCATCATATCTGACATTTCCTTAATCATATCTACATTGGCAGTTTCCAATGATCTTTGATTAATTGAGTATTTAGTAGCCATAACTGGATTTTCTCCTTTGTACAGATTATCACTGACTTTATTCAAGTTTTCATAATTATTGTTTACTTTTTCAAAATTAACTACTGCAACTTGACCTCTTGTTATCCCATCCACAGAAATAGTACCATTTTTACTGGATTCAATATCTCCACGACCTACATACAAAGGTTCTAACCGTCCGTTGTTATATCCCATAACTCTATCTCCATTAACTGTAACTAAATAGCCATTCCCGTCAATGTTAAAGTGTCCGTCCCTTGTGTAGTAATTTTGTACTCCATTATCTTCACTTCTTTGAACTACAAAAAAACCTTCTCCTTCAATGGCAAAATCAGTGCTTATACCAGTTCCTTTAACTAAACCTTGTGAAAAGTTAGTATTTCTTTCATTAATCTCAGCACCATTACTCAAATATCCAATATTATTACGAACATTTCTACTTCCCTGTAATCTATCTCTATTAGATATCATTACTTCATCAAAACTTCTTATTGAGATATTTTCTGACTTATAACCTGAAGTATTAGCATTAGCAATATTATTCATAATGACATTCTGTTTTGCCTCGCTTGTTATGAGTCCTGAAGTAGCAGTATACAATCCTCTTATCATTATTTCACCTCATCCTTAATAATTACCCTAATTTCTTCGGGATATTTCATCCCCATTTTTCTAGCTCTAATCTCAACTTGTCCTTCACTTAAACTGTAATTAATTCCATTATAAGCAGTAAAAAAAGTACCAATTAATATTCCAATGCCTATACCAAGCAAAATCTTCTTATCACTTAAAAATTCAAAACATGCCTTTATCTTAAATATAATTCCTTTATTAATAGGACTTCACCCTTTCCTATATTAAGCCTAGATGCAATTTCATCTAAAGTTAGCCCTTCATTAAATAAGTTTTTCACATCTTCAATTTTTAGATTACCACTTGCTAATGTATCCTTAACATGTCCATCTAAAACAACCTCATTATCCATTTCATATTTAATATTTGGTGAGTTTTTCTCTATTAAATTACTACTAATTATTTTATCATTCTCTTTATTATAACTTACTCCGAATTCTTGTGCACTACTATTATGAAAATTTTCAATTTTATTATTTATTTTATTCAATTTATTAATTTCTACATCTTTACTATCTTTTACATTTTGTTCTAATATGTCCTCAGTATCTATTTTGAGTAATTTCTCCACTATGTCCTTCAAATCTAAAATTTCACGTTGTAATTCTGTGATTGTTTCTGCAAATTCTCTCCTTACTTCAAGCAACATTAAATCGACATCCTCCATATTGGCAGATGCAGTGTCAAAAGTTGACTTAAAAGATTTTTTTTCCTTTTTTATAGCTTTTGCATTTAAAATTACTAAGGAAACTCCAATGAAAATTAATAAAATATACATGTATCCACCCTATTTCTAAGAATTCAAATCGTATTTAAGCTTGTGTATTGCATTTTTTAAGTTAATAATTGCTTTGCTATGTAATTGACATACTCTAGACTCAGACACCCCTAAAACTTCTCCAATTTGCTTTAAAGTTAACCCCTCAAAATAATACAGATTTAGTATTAGTTTATCCTTCTCTCTCAATGCATCTAGAGCCTTATATAAATATTCTTTCATCTCTATATCTTCAAGAGTTTTTTGTGGACTTGGACTATTAACATCTTCAATAGAATTTAACAATGCAACATCATCTTCATCACTAAATAGTAGCGAATCCAACGAGACCATTGAAATATAATTTATATACCCTTCAACTTGTGCTACTTCTTCTTTTGTAATTTGTAATTCATTTGCAATTTCAGTATTAGTAGGTTCTCTAAGCAATTTATTACGAAGTGTTTCTATAGCCTCATTATATCTATTAAGCTTATCCATAGATCTTTTAGGAATAGGACTATTTTTTCTTAATTCATCGATAATAGCTCCCTTTATCCTTATAGATGCATAAGTTGAAAACTTCATTCCTTTATCTTCATCAAACTTGCTTATAGCATCCATAAGTCCCAGTATACCATAACTTACCAAATCCTCAAACTCAAAATATTTCGTCTTACCAATTATAATTTTTGAAGCTATGTATTTTACTAGTGGTAGGTACTTCTTAACAATTTCTGTTTTTACGTCTACATGGCATGCTACAGACATCTTTATTCCTCCTATTTAGATCTAATGTTTTTTCTCATAAATCTGAAAATAAACCCTATAATTTGTTCTCTAGTACTATCGTCAATCTCTTCATAGGAAAGGCCACAAATATAGGAATTATTATCTACATCCTTTTCCACTCTTTTAACTTTGCACTTAACTAAATATTGCCTATTACCAATTGGTAAATTTACCATTAGAATATCTTGTGGTTCTACTTTTGATGAAATTTTAATCTTAATTCCTCCGCCACTCAAATCTAAAGAATATCCCTTGCAAAACTCTTCTTCTAAAGCATTTTTATCTACTTTCTCATTATAATTCTTTAAAACAACATAATTAACTTCAGTTATGTAGCTAATTCTGACGTAATTTCTTCTTTGTACCTTATAAAATTCTGTAGGCATACTGATTGCAATCAGTGGAATATTCTCATATTTCCTTCCAATTACATGTGATTTAAATTTATATATATTTCCTTTTTCATCAGCATAATATCCCTCTATTAAATCATCCTGATTCAGTGGATAGTAAAGACCTCCACCCATGGGGACACTGATATATAAAAACCTATCATTTACTTCTTGGATCAGACTTTTTGTTATAGCTCCATTATTACATATTATTTCTAACTTCTTATTAACCTGAAAAGATATTGTACTCATTTTGCCTCCCTAAGAAAATACTTTAAAAATTCTTTTAAATAGTTCTTGAACTCCACTAGTAGTCATCCTACAATTAATACCTTGTAAATCATTTGCAATTTTATTGATGTCTTTAGTAAAATCAGTACTCGGATAAGATAATACTAAAGGTGTCTGCTTTCTAACTGCCTGAGTCACTTTAGAATCATCAGATACATTGCCCAAATGATATAATTTTATATTTAAAAACCTTTCTGCAGCATTGTTAAGCTTATTAAAAGTGCAGTTGCCTTCTTTTTCATCAATCACTCGATTTACTATAATTTTTGCTGATGTTTTTATTTTAAAATGATTCACTGCTTTTAATAAGCTGTATGCATCAGTCAGAGATGTAGGTTCTGGTGTAGAAATAACAAGAAATTCATCACTACAAGCGATAAAGCCCAGAACACTTCTGTTTATACCTGCTCCAGTATCAATTAATATGTAATCATAACCTTCAATATTTTCTAGTTTCTTTAAAAAGTTCATTCTTTGTACTTCAGTTAGATCATCTACTTTGGAAATGCCAGATCCGCCTGGAAGCAGTTTAATTCCATGTGGCCCCTCTACTAAAACTTCATTTATTTCCTTTTCATTAAAAATAATATCAAACACACTATACTTAGGAATACACCCAATCAGAACGTCGTCATTTCCCATACCTAAATCAGCATCAAAAATCATAACTTTTTTTCCAAGTTTTTGGAGTGCAATCCCCAAATTTACCACAATATTACTTTTCCCAACCCCGCCTTTTCCAGAGGTTATAGTTAAAACCTTAGTTTCAATATCTATTTTTTTTTCCTTTATAACATACTGTTCTGCCATTTGTCTCAATTTTGCTGCTTGATCTAACATATGCTCTTTTCTCCTAATATTAAATCTACAATCTCACTCTTAGTTGGGGTCTTTATATCTTCTGGAACATTTTGTCCCGTAGTTATAAAGCTAATAGGAGTTTCTGAATTATGAACAATATTTAAAATAGAACCATAAGTGCCAGTTTCATCTAACTTAGTAATAATTACATAATCATAGTCTATTGTGCTATACCCCTCTGTTATGATATTTACATCTCTATTTTTTGTTGTAGCACTAATAACTAAATGTACTTTTCTAGCCTTGGATTTATTTATAAATCGCCTAAGTTCAGATATCTGCATAGCATTCTTACTACTTCTACCTGTTGTATCAATTAATACCACATCACAATCTTTCATACTTTCAATGGCAATCTCCATATCCTCTGCAGAAAACACTACTTTGAAAGGTATTGACATTATCTCTGCATATGTTCTTAACTGCTCTATCGCTCCAATTCTGTACGTATCTACAGTTATAAGACCAACTTTCTTCTTCTCTATAAGTGCAAGTTTACCAGCTAACTTTGCTATTGTAGTAGTCTTTCCAACTCCAGTAGGACCAATTAATGCAATGACTCCTTCCATAGTAGGAGTTTCAACATTGACAAAGTCACTAATTAATTGTATTAGTGAGCTTTTAACTTCCGCTTCATCATCACTTATGATTAATTGATTTAAGATATTCTCCACAACCTCGTCTGAAATATCCAAATCTTTAAGCAAAGTATCAACTCTATGCTTATGCTTAAAATCACTATTTGAAACATTACCACTATTTTCCATAAATGAATTCATTAATGATTTCATTTCTTCCATTTCTTTAAGTATTATCTGCGAGTTATCATTTTTATTATTAGCTGACTGATTTTTTTCTTTCTCAACATTTTCCTTTGAATCAATAGCTGCAGTAACTTCAAAGACTTTAGGTGAAAAAAAGCCCTTAAGTCCTGGTTTTTTTATCCTTCTCTGGCTAATGATAACCGCATCTTTCCCTAAATCTTCTCTAATTTTATTTAGTGCTTCTCTCATATTCCTTGCAAAGTAGCGTTTTATTATCATTGTAGTTCCACAACTCCTTCAGTTCTTATCTCCATATCATTTGGTATTTCATTAAGTGAAAGTACGGTCATATTTGGAAATACCATTTCAATAAGTTTTCTAAAAGCAGGTCTTATTCTTGGTGAAACTAAAATTACAGGTGTATTATTTGGAAAATAAGTTCTATTCAATCCATCTCTAATTGAATTCAGTATTTCAGTTGTTACTTCAGGGTCCACAGCTGGAAAAGATCCTTGCATCGATTTTTGAATGTTGCTTCCAATAATATTTTCAATTTCTGGCGATAAAGTTAAAACGGTGATAACATTATTTTCATCTACTAATTCATTACAGATATTTCTACCAAGAGAAAACCTTACATACTCAGTAAGAATCTCAATATCTTTGGTGTTTCTCGAATTATCCGCGAGGCATTCAAGTATTGAGACCATATCTTTTATTGAAACCTTCTCTCTTAACAAATTTTGAAGTACCTTTTGAATTTCACCAATTGTCATCAACTCTGGAATTAACTCTTCAACTACTGTACTATACTTTTCCTTAACTGAATCAATAATAAGTTTTGTTTCTTGACGACCAAGGAGTTCATGACTATGAGATTTAATAGTCTCAGTTAGGTGTGTCACCATAACTGTTGTTGAATCTACAACAGTTAGTCCCTTTATCTCTGCTTCTTCTCTTTGATCTTTATTAATCCAAAGCGCCTCAATCCCGAAAGTTGGCTCTACTGTTCTTATTCCAGCCATTGGAATTTCCTCATTGCTTGGATCCATACAAAGTAACATATTTGGCATTAATTCTGATCTTGCTATTACAGTTCCTCTAATTTTTATTATGTATTCATTTGTTTTTAACTGCAAATTATCTCTAATTCTAATAGGCTGTACTACAATTCCCATCTCAATAGCACATTGACGTCTTACAGAGGAAATTCTTTGAAGAAGATCTCCGCCTGATGATTCATCCGCTAACGGAATTAGTCCATAACCAATTTCTATTTCTAGGGGTTCTACTGTTATTAAATTCATTACACTTTCTGGCTCACGACTTTCAGTTTCAATGATTTCTTTTTCCTGCAATTCCATAGTAGATACCACTTTAGCCTTCTCTTCTTTATACAATAAATATGAACTATAACCTGTAGCTGCTGAAAGTAATAAGAAAATTAAAGTTGGCATTCCAGGAATTAATGCAAAGATAAATAGCACAAAAGAAGATATTGCAATAACAATTGGAAAAGCAGTCAGCTGTGATGTAACTTGAGTTCCTAAATTCTCATCACTTCCTGAACGAGTAACCAATATACCAGAAGCAGTTGAAATTAGTAGTGCAGGTATTTGTGCTACCAATCCATCTCCAATAGTTAATTTAGTATATGTGGCTGCTGCTTCTGCAGCCCCCATATCCATCATTAATACACCGATAATTATCCCACCTATTATATTTATAATAGTTACAATAATTCCAGCAATGGCATCACCTTTAACAAACTTTGATGCTCCATCCATAGCTCCATAAAAATCAGCTTCTAATTGGAGATTCTTTCTTCTTTCTCTAGCTTGCTCTTCGCTTATCATGCCAGCATTCAGATCTGCATCGATACTCATTTGTTTACCTGGCATTGCATCAAGAGTAAATCTTGCACTAACCTCAGAAACTCTACCCGCTCCATTAGTTATAACAATAAACTGAATAATTATAATAATCAAGAAAATTATTATTCCTACTGCATAGTTACCACCAATAACGAATTCACCAAAGGCTTGAACTATTTTACCGGCATTAGCTTGTGATAATATGAGTCTCGTAGAAGATACATTTAATGCCAATCTGAATAAAGTTGTAACTAGCAACAATGTTGGAAATACAGATAACTGTAGTACATGAGTAGTAAACATTGAAATAAGCAATATTACCACTGATATTGATATGTTTATTGCAAAGAAAAAATCTAGTATTGCTGGCGGTAATGGAATAATTATCATAAGTACAATAAGAATTACTCCAAAAGCAACCACAACATCTAAGTTATTTTTAATTTTAAAAGCTCCATACTCTGCCAAATCTATCATCCTTCTTTATTATTTCTTTATTAATCATGTATAATCAATATTTTATTTTTTTGAAGATGCCTTTACCACTAAAACAAGAATTTCTGCTACTGCTTGATACATGTCATAAGGTACTTCTTCATCCAGCTCTACCTTACTAAACATTAATCTTGCAAGGGGTTTATTTTCAATAATTGGAACTTTATTCTCTATAGCAATTTCTTTTATTTTAACTGCAATATTATCACTACCTTTTGCAACAACAATTGGTGCCTTACCACTATTTTCCTCATACTTCAATGCTATTGCAATATGAGTAGGGTTAGTAATAACTACTGTAGCATCGGGTATTGATTGCATCATTCGTCTCATTGCCATATCCCTTTGTTTTTGTCTAATTTTAGATTTTACTAAGGGATCACCTTCTTGCTGCTTGAATTCTTCCTTGACTTCTTGTTTAGTCATCTTTAAATCTTTGTTGTACTGGTATCTCTGGTAAACATAATCCATCACTCCGATAGCTATTAATACCATTGAAACCTTAGAAAAGATACTTATTATAAGCTTTGAAACCTCAGTAACTATAACATCAACTTTGAAATTATTATAATTTATTATTGAGTAATAATTATCTTTTACAAAGCCATAACCCACATACCCAACAATAGTTACAATAATTATATTCTTTATTAAATCCACAAGTGCTTTTATAGAGAACATTCTTTTAAAGCCACTAATGGGGTTTATTTTTTCAAGTTTAGGCTTTAAAGTTTCTGTAGTTAATACCTTTCCAGTCTGTGCTACATTAGCAACAACTCCAATTATCATTATCGGAATAGCAATAGGTAAAAAGATCATCATAATTCTTATAAAAGAATTTATTAAAATACCCTTAAAGCTTTGGTTATTTAGTACGAAATTAGGATAGTAATGCAAATACAATATAATGGTTTCCTTTAATTTATTAACTGCAAATTCACTAACTATTAAAATAACAATGGTAGTCGTTAATAACACTATAGCAGAGGTTAACTCTTTACTTTTGATAACTTGACCTTTTTCTTTAGCATCCTTTTTCTTTTTAGGGGTTGCTTCTTCTGTCTTTTCCCCGCTATCACTAGCAACGAACATTACAAGGAAAGGTAAAATGTTAAAGTACTGTGTAAATATATGATCTAGCCTTCCAATGTTTGTAACTACAACCTTCATAATCATAGGAATTAATAACCCAAAAGCGGAAAGACCAACTAAAAGTTTAATAGGCATC
Source organism: Clostridium sp. UBA4548 (assembly GCF_002387895.1). Lineage (GTDB taxonomy): Bacteria > Bacillota > Clostridia > Clostridiales > Clostridiaceae > Clostridium_J. The sequence continues at coordinate 80,950 of NZ_DGLI01000025.1, read as the reverse complement.
CCCATAATCATAACGTTAAGCTGAGGCATTACCCTTGAAACTAAGCCAAGGACTATTTCTGTAATTAGCAATATTAATATTATAGGTATTGCTATTTTAACACCTATAATAAAGAACTCAAAAATAAGATGAATCATATATGTTGAGTGCTGAGTCAAAAATGTAAAGCTTCCTAATGCTACCACATTAAAACTATCTATTAGAGCCTTAATTACAATCAAGTGTCCATCAACTAGAATAAAAACAATTAGTGAAATCCAATATAAAAGTCTTCCCATAACAGATAAGTTTTCGCTGGCAATTGGGTCAAATAATGTCATCATTGAAAAACCAATAGAAAAATCCATCATTTGACCTGCCATTTGCGCCATAGAGAATATTAAATTGATAACAAACCCCATGGAAAGACCTACAATAATCTCTTTAAAAGCAATTGGTATAATTCCCATCATACTATTTATACTAACGACAGAACTAGAATCCAAAAAAGGTGTAATTACTATGGAAATCACCATTGATAAACCAATCTTCAAAAGTGCTGGAGTGTCACTTGGGAAAAATGCTTGCACTGAAAATATTAACGAAGTGAATCTCAAAAATACCATGAAAAAAACTACAAATAATGTTAAGTCAATCAAATTTATCCCACCTAAGCTCCAATATTCGAAATTATTGTGAAAATTTGCTTAGTAAAACTAATCAACTGATTTCCCATCCAACTAGCTGTTAAAAGTCCTACTACAGCCACTGCCAGAATTTTAGGAACAAAGGTTAATGTTTGCTCCTGTATTTGAGTAGTGGCCTGAAAAATGCTGATTATAAGTCCTACTACAGTAGCAGTAATTAAAATTGGTCCTGAAATCATAAGTGCTACCTTAATCATATCCTTTAATAGAGCAACAACCATTGTATCTGACATATTCTCACCTCATCATTTAAAACTTAAAATTAAAGACTGACTAATTAAATTCCATCCATCAACTAATATAAAAAGCAATAATTTAAAAGGTAAAGAAATCATTGCTGGTGGTAGCATGAACATCCCCATGGACATAAGAACACTAGATGCTACAATATCAATGATTAAAAAAGGGATAAACAGCATAAATCCGATTTCAAAAGCTGTTCTTAATTCACTAATAACAAAGGCTGGTAATATAACATGAACAGGAACCTCTTCATAGTTTGGAGTTTGAATTCCACCTTCCCCTTCTTCTATTTTGACAGTGTCCTCCAGCTTTCCTGCCTCCAAAAATAGCTTTAAATCCTTAACTCTTGTCTGTTTTAGCATAAAGTCCTTTAGTGGTTTAACTCCTTTATCCATCGCTACTTCTGTTGTGATTTCCCCATTTAAATAAGGAGTTACAGCTTCTGTTGTTATTGTATTAAAGGTTGGTGCCATTACAAAGAAAGTTAAAAATAATGCTAGTCCAATTGTTACTTGTCTTGGAATTGATTGTTGGGCACCAATTGCATTCTTTAAAAATGATAAAACTGTCACTATTCTTACAAATCCAGTTGTCATAATTAGTATTGAAGGTAATACTGTAAGAACAGTTAATATCAATAGTAATTTTATATTATCCACATATTCAACTGGTGTAGATGGTTCATTGAAGGATATATCTACATTAGGTATAGGAATAGTGTTGTTTGCAGCATAAGCAATATTTTCTTTCATCAAAATAAAAATTAACAAAACACTCAAAAATATAATAGGTTTATAACTTCTTTTTTTCATAAATCACTTTCCTCTAGTCCTTAGTAATTTGATCATCATCTGATTTTTTTAAATTTAATTTTGATACTATTTTTGATAATTTAAAAGAATCCATTTTAATTCCTTCTATGCCCTTATTGAATTGCTGCAAGTTTAAAGTGTTAATCTCTCTTATTTTCTCAATCTCTGATGGTTCTAGTTGCCTTAATATTTCAATTTTACCAATTGAGTTACTAACTAAATAAGCTTTGTCGCCAACTTTTATAATAAGCAATGAGTTTTCTTTTGAAAGAGGTAGCCTCTCTAGGATCTTCATAAACCTATTAGTCGTTCCTAGATTTAGTTTGCTACCCACTTTCCCAACAATTAAAATTAAAGCAATAATAAATGGAAAAAATACCAAAATTTTAAATAAAGTAACCCAAAAATTTCCATTCATTTTTCCACCTATTGAATTAAAATTTCGGAGAAATAAACATTGCCTATCTTACCTTTAGTCAATTGATCATTTATTTTATCAGCTAACTCCTTTTTAATTGCCTCATCTCCCTGAACTGATAAGTCAGAGCTCTTTTTAATTCTTAAAACATTATTAACAGTATCTCTTATGATAGGCTTTTTAGTAGTAAGTTCAGCTACTAGCTCTTTATTATTAGTATATCCAATGAAAATTTTAGTTTTTAAATATCTAGGCTTTCCTTCATCAGCTAAGTTTATCAAAAACTCATCTAACTCAAAAGTAACTACTTCTCCATTGCTATCATTCTCAATAGAAACACTATTTTCCATGGCACTTGATGCTGGTTTAATACTCTTAGCTGCAAAGTAATACGCCCCAAAAGCAACAACCCCAACTAATATTAGTCCAACAACTGCTCCTATTACTATTAAAATAACCTTAGAGCCTTTTTTTTCTTTAATGTCTTTTTTAACTTTATTTTCTGCAGCCATTTTACTACTCCTTTTTCAACGCTTTTTTATTTGATACAATAATTATATTTACTCTTCGATTCATTGCTCTATGTTCTGGAGTATCATTGGAAATAATAGGATTAAACTCTCCATAAGCTTGAGCTGAAAATCTTTCAGGGTTTTTTTGTCCCTTAGTAACTAAAAAATAATCTAGTACACTTAAAGCTCTAGCAGAGGATAAATGCCAGTTACTAGGGTATTGTGCAGTACTTATAGGCTTATTATCTGTATGTCCTTCTATGATTACATTACTAGTTACTTCATTAATCATTTCATTAACCTTTTCTAATACACCAAGACTATCACTCCGCAAATCTGATTTACCAGTATCAAAAATAATAGCTTCTTTTAATTCAATATTAATACCCTTGTAATTCTCATAAATATTAACATCATTTTCCAGATTATTTTCCTTTATAAAAGCTTTAATATCTTCATACAGTTTTTGTTCCTGATTCTCTTTAGCTGCTTCTGTTATTGGATCAGTGGTACCCACCACTGGTACTTCTCCACTTGCAATATTAAACTCTAGCATAGAGTCATCAGCTTTACCCGTAAATATACTTTGAAAAGAATTAGAAATTTGTTTAAACTTTTGTGCATCTACAGTAGAGAACGAGTATAAAAGAACAAAGAAGGTTAAAAGCAGTGTTACTGTATCTGAATAAGTGGCAAGCCAGGCATCTGTTTTAATCTCCTTCTTAGCCATTCTCTGCCACTCCTTCACTATTAACAGCTACAGTATAGTATTTTTTTCTTTCATCTGGTGATAGGTATGCTACCAACTTATCCTCAATAATTCTAGGGTTAACCCCTGATTGAATTGCTAAAACTCCCTCAATAATCATTTGTCTAGTCCCAATTTCTTGAGCACTTCTATATTCTAACTTCGCAGCTATAGGTAGTGCAATAACATTTGCTACAATAGACCCGTAAAAAGTAGTTATAAGCGCCTTTCCCATACCTTTTGCCAAATTTGAAGAGTCTGTCAAATCAGCAAGCATTTGAATTAATCCAATCAAAGTTCCTAACATCCCCATTGCAGGAGCATATGCACCCAATGTTTTAAATACCGCTGCTGCATCATTATGACGCTTTTCCATTTCATTGATCTCCAAAGTCATAATTTCCCTTATTGACTCTGGCTCAATTCCATCAACTACCATATTCATGGCTTTCTTAATAAACTCATTTTGGATTTGAGATATTTCATCCTCTAAAGAAAGTAATCCCTCTCTCCTTGCTTTTCTTGACAAATTAGTAAACAAGCTAATAGTTTCAAATTTAGATAACTCTTGTTCTTTCATAACTTGTATAATAACTTTTCCAAGTCTTTTAAATTCACTCATTGGATAAGCCATTAATAGAGTTCCGATTGCTCCTCCAACAGTGATATAAATTGACAGAGGATCCCAAAAAACAAGGTATCCAGCATTACTCTTCATTCCAATAATAATAAGAGCAGAAGCTGCTATAAACCCTATTATAGTTAAAAAATCATTCTTTTTCACGTCATATCCTCCTAAACATGCAGGTTAAAGATCTTATTTTTATACTTTATTACCCTATTAATTACTTCTTCAACATCTTCTTTTACCAGGTACTTCTTTCCATTAATTAGAGTGATTACAGTCTCTGGTATATGTTCAATTTTTTCAATATGTTCGCAGTTTAATATAAATGTAGTTCCTGTTAAAGTGCTAACTTCAATCATAATTTTCCTCCCAAAAGATTTTAAAATATACAAGATGAATTTTAATACCAGCACTAACATTTTTTTGCATAAGCTTATAAGTAACAAATTGTATAAGAAGCAAGCTCAACTTCTAAAGTTAACATTCAAACTATATGAGTACGCACTACTAATGGTAATGCAACTTATTAGAGCTTGCTTCCTAATTTATTATCTTTTTAAATTAACTAATTCTTGAAGTATCTCATCTCCAGTGCTAATAACCTTACTACATGCTTGGAAAGAACGGCTAGCAACTATCATATCAGTGAATTGTACAGCTAAGTCTGTATTTGACATTTCAAGTGCACCTTGAACTATATCCCCATAAGCTTTACTATTATCATCAACCTTATCTGAACCTTTTCCTGATCTTAGCACCGGCTCTCCTGAGTTAGATGATGAAGAATACATATTTTGTCCTAGTTGTTTAAGTCCACTTTCATTATTAAAAGATACCATAGCTACTTGGCCAAGTGCTGTCCTACTACCGTCTGCAAGAACAGCAGTTATAATTCCATCTTTTTCAATTGAGTAACTTTGAATTTTTATGTCCATATCAACTAGATTTCCTGCTGAATCTTTCACCTTGGCTTGAACTGAATCTGGAATTCTTAAAGAAACTAATTCTGTTCCTACAGCCTTAAAATCCTTATCATCAGGATTAACAAATTTGAATTTGTCGTCATATACTGCATTGCCATCATATAATGGCGCTGTATTCGTTGCATCCTTTACCGCATAACCCATAACTCTATATCCATTAGAGTTTAGTAAATTACCATATGGGTCTAACTTGAAAGCTCCATCTCTAGTGAAGCTAGTCTGCATACTAGAACTCATTGTATGGGCTTTAGGATCTACTGTTATTTTACCATCTGCACCTTCAGCTGGTCCCTTAGCAACTACAAAATATCCTTTTTGATCTACAGCCAAATCAAGTGGTCTTCCTGTTGGCTGTAAACTACCTTGGTTGGTATTTACATTTATACTTTGCACCGAAACTCCAAGTCCTACTTGAGAAGGATTAGTACCTCCTAAATTCAAACTAGGACTGGAAGAATTTTTTATCATTTGATACATACTGTCTTGAAAAGTCACTGATGAAGCTTTAAATGCAGTAGTTCCAGAGTTTGCTATATTATTACCAATTACATCCAACTTTCTCTGATTTGCATTTAATCCTGATATACCTGAATACATTGAGTTTAACATGGTTTATTCCCCCACTTTACTTTAAATTAATTAATTTTTTTAATTTTTTAATCTCGTTTAAATACTAAATTATACATAATATTAGTTGAATCATTTTCACTCTGCAGATTTACCAAAGTTATGTAAAATAAAATTATCTTATATTAGTTATGTATCCATATGGATAGTCATTTATCTTACCATTTACATCAAGTTTTACCATAATTCCATTAACATCCCTATAAACTTCCTTAACAACTCCTTGTACCTTACCATTTGCATCTTGAATATCAACTGTTTTACCAATTAATGCAGAAGTATTTATAAAGTTTATATTGTCCTTGCTTCCATCTTCTATATTTAAAATATCACTAACCTGATCATAACCATACTCTACCAGTTTACCGCTACCATTATCCACAGTAATAAACACTTCATTTCCCCTTTTAAATACAGACTTTACTACTCCAGATTCTTGGACACCTTGTCCATTAAATACATCTAAAGCAACAAATTTACCATTTAAATTTTGTGCTCCAGTCAATCTCATGGTACTATTTAGGGTTGACATTTGCTCCAAGGATGCAAACTGTGATAACTGAGTTATATAAGCTGTAGTATCCTGTGGTTTCGTTGGATCTTGATTTGACATCTCAGCAGATAAAATTTTAAGAAAAGTGTTTTTGTTCATATCCTCACCTGGTTTAACTATAGGTGTGCCCCTTTCAGTAGTTTTATAGATTTGGGCTGCATTTTTAGTTGAAACTTCCATATAAACCTCCATTAATAAATTATTACTTATATTAACAAGTTAACAGCATTCTCATGAATTGCTTGTTCCGTTATAATTTCTTCTTCAAGGAACATATCTTGTTGTATGTTGTTTTTTTTCATAAATTTCTCAGATTCATGTTGCTGTTGTTGATTTTGGTTTAGATTACCACTTGAAAAAAAAGTAGTATCCTCATTATATAAACTTATATCTACAGATTGGATTTTACTATTATCTTGATTAATCTTTTCATTTATATCTCTAAGACCTAGGCTTAACATTTCAACTGCTTCCTTACTAGTTGCCTTTATTGCTGCTTTTAATGCACCATTTTCCATAGTTACAGATATAAATACCTCACCAAGTTCCTTAGGATAAATTTTAACACTTAAATCTTTGATTCCATTTAAGTCCATGAATTTTACTGCCTTAACTATATCCTCACTAAAGGTACTTTTAGAAATGTACACTGGAACTTTACTATTTGCATCTAATTTGTTCAGTTGAGAGTTACCATCACCTAGAAAGTTCATAAAGTTGGCAACCCTATCAACCTTTGAATCTGATTTATTTCCTTCTATAAACTTTTTAAGTAAGTCACTTTCTTTTACTGAAGAAGCTTCTTGTAAATTTTTATTAGTCTCTACCCCAGTTTTGTGTTCTACTTCTTCGAATATATTATAGTGAGTGCCATTAGTATCAAAAAGTCCATCACGTACTTTTCCATTATATACATTGAAATCCTCATTTTTACTGCCTTTTAACTTCGCTAAGATGCTTTCCAATAATTTGTTATGGATTTCAGTTTCTATAGGATTGTTACTAGTATCACCGATTACTTCCTTACCAACTGTAGAATTATTAGTGTTATTTTCACCCATAAGTTCATTGATAATTCTTGATGGTATGATGTTAAGTAAAGTGCTCGGAATACTTTCCTTACCATCTTTTCCTATTAGTTGTGTAAGCATATTCATCATATTTTCTGCTTCAGCAGGATTTTTGCTTTTTATTTCTAAATTCATAAGTTTTAGCATATTTTTAATCTCTTCATTTGCATTAGAACTTTTCTTAAGCATTGCTATTATTTGTTCTAAATCTAATCCAAATAGATTAAGTATATTTGCTAATGTTTCTTCATTAATAACATGCTTTTCTGATAAACTATCTAATTCATCAGAAGAATCTTCTTCTTTGTGTGATTCATCCAATTTGGTGCAATTATCATTATGCTTATTTTTGCTCTTCTGCGTACTACTAGTTGTATCATTTTCAACTTTTTTATCTTTAAAAGACTTTTCAAGATGGTTTGCTTCATCTTTAGTTGAGTTTGTTCTTGCTGTAGAGTCATTATTTTTCCTTGACTTATCAGTTTTTAAAAAACTTGCAAACTTATTTTCACTTACACCTTTACTTATACACTGGTTTGAGTTTTTATTTTTAATGGATATCGAAGTTTGATTACTTAATTCTAAGTTAGAAATATCCACTAACTCACCTCCTGTTTTGTCTTATAAACCCATAAAGGGAAAATTCATCATTTTGAAGTTGTTCAATTCTATCTTGCTCAGCTAAAAACGCTTTTTTTTGTTTTTCTTTTAAAATTTCAACAGTTTTCCTTTGAACTTGAGCCTCTATTAAATCTGCTCTTTTTTCTTCTAGCTCATTGATTTTTTCATCCAAAGTTACAACAGTAGCTTCAATAGTGTGATGCAATAAATTTAAATAATTTTGCTGTATCTTTCTTTCATAAGTTGAAGAAGTTATATCCATATCAGAATACTTTGAGTAACTATCTTCTAAATTATCTAATTGTCTTTGCACCAATTGCTTTTCTTGATTTGCTTGCATAAACAATACTTTCGTTTTTTCTTCTTTTGCTTCTCTAATTTCTAAAAGTTTTTGCAGTTTGAAACTGTACCCATTTGCCATAGAAACTTCTCCTCAAAATTTAATATGAAAACATATTTAGAAGTCTATCTAAACTTTCCTCAAAATTCGTATGCTCATTAATATCTTGCTTTAAAAATTCATTAATTAAACTTATATGCTCAATTGCCATATCAACTCTTTTATTTGTACCTTTTACATAAGCTCCTAAATTTATCAAGTCCTCAGAATCCTTATAAGCTGCTAATAAATCTCTAACTAAAGCAGCAGACTTTTGATGTTCTTGCTCTGTTATTTGAGGCATAAGCCTTGAGATACTTCTTAATATATCAATAGCTGGATAATGGTTTTTAGCAGCTAAATCACGTGATAGTACAATATGACCATCTAAAATACCTCTAACTGCATCAGCTATAGGCTCATTAAAGTCATCTCCATCTACCAACACTGTATAAAAGGCTGTTATCGACCCCTTGTCAGACATCCCACTTCTTTCTAAGAGTTTAGGAAGCATAGCAAACACTGAAGGTGTATATCCTTTTGTTGCTGGTGGTTCTCCAATAGCTAGTCCAATTTCTCTCTGAGCCATTGCAAAACGAGTAACAGAGTCCATCATTAATATAACCTTTAATCCTTTATCACGAAAATACTCAGCAATAGCTGTAGCTGTAAAAGCACCTTTTAATCTTACTAATGCAGGTTGATCAGATGTAGCACATACTACAACACTTCTTTTCAATCCTTCATCACCAAGATCATTTTCAATAAATTCTAAGACTTCTCTACCTCTCTCACCAATAAGGGCTATAACATTTACATCTGCTTTAGCCTCTCTTGCAATCATTCCTAAAGTTGTACTCTTCCCAACCCCTGATCCAGCGAAAATACCAATTCTTTGTCCTTCTCCACAGGTCAAGAACGAATCAATTGCCCGAACTCCAGTTGAAAGCACATCTTGTATTCTTCTTCTCCTAAGAGGGTCTGGAGGCATAGCCTCAATTGGATAAGACGAATACCTATTAATCTTGTCCTTGTTTAGTGGATTCCCAATACCATCTAGAACTTTTCCTAACAACTCATCTGTACATTTAACACTAAGCTGTTTCCCACTTGGAACAACTCTGCATCCTGGTGAAATCCCAACCAAATTTCCTAGAGGCATCAGAATGATATTATCTGATTTAAATCCAACAACCTCTGAAATTATAGGCTTGTTTCTTTCGTTATATATGATACAAACTTCCCCAACGAAAGCTCTAATGCCTTCAACTTCTATAGTAAGTCCTATAACATTGGTGACCTTACCTTCAACATACTTAAAACTAGTATTTTCAATATTATGAGATAATTTATCAAAATTTAAGGCTATCATTACTTCACCTATTTCCTTAATACCAATTTTTACAAAACACAAATGTTAAAATTTTATGGTTATTGCTTAATTTTGTTCCATTAAAATTTCCTTAAGCTTTTTCATGCTGTACTCTATGCTTAATGTAGTACTTCCTCTATCTTTCTCAATGATGATTGTTCCATCATCAAGTAGTGAATCTTCTATAACAAAAATCTCTCCCCTAAAAGCTAACTTATTTTTAAAACTTAAAATCTCCCCTTGAATTGCAGGATAGTGATTAGTATTACACTTAATTATAAAAGTCTTCTCTTGCTTTTCTTCCTCTAAAGTTTCAAATATTAGTTCATTTAATGCTTCTGGGTAATTAACTTCTCTTTTAAGAATAGTCTCAACAGTGCTAATTATTAGATTTCTAAACTGTTGCTCCTTCTCCTTTATAAATTCGTTATACTCTTCTCTAGCTTGAAATAGCATGAACTTTGCATTCTTAATTATTTCATCTCCCTGAATTTTACCCTCATTTAAACCCTTTTCATAGCCTTCCAGATAACCAACATTTTGACCTTCGTCATAACCTTTTTTAAATCCCTGTTCTTTTGCATCATTTTCAATAATTTTAGCTGATTCATAAGCTTTATATATGATGCTTTTGCTTTCACGTTGCGCATTTCCAATGATACCTGCGGCTATTTTTTCATAAGAGTTTGATTCGGTATTGGTTTCAACCCTATGAGATTCTACTTCCTTTGGCATTATAAAATCTGCTTTAATTTCTTCATTTCCTTCATTAACAGCACAATTTTTCTTTATAACTTTATAAGACGATTGCATCTTGTCCACCTCTTGAAACTGTAATCTCTCCGGCTTCTTCTAACCTTCTAATTAGTCCAACAATTTTTTGTTGCGCCTTTTCAACTTCTACAAGTCTTACAGGTCCTAAGAACTCCATGTCTTCCTTCAATGTCGCAGCAGCTCTCTTAGATTGGTTTCTCATGATAACTTCCATAACTTGTTCAGATGAACCTTTAAGAGCCAAGCATAATTCCTTTGAATCCACTTCACGTAAAATTCTTTGAATAGCAATATCGTCAAGAGTAATAATGTCCTCAAATACAAACATAGATTGTTTAACCTTTTCAGCAAGTTCTGAATCTTCTCTTTCCAATCCCTCTGTAATGTTTTTCTCTGTTCCTCTATCTACTTGGTTTAAGATATTTACAAGTGATTGTAATCCACCTACCACATTATTTTCAGAGCTTATAACATTTGAAAGTTTACTATTAAGCACTGCTTCTATTTCCTTTACAAGAAGAGGGTAAACATTACTCATAGTAGCTATCCTAAATGCAACTTCACTTTGCAAATCTGTAGGAAGTGCAGATAAAATTTGTCCAGCTTTATCTGGCTGAAGATGACAAAGTATTAGCGCTATAGTTTGAGGGTGTTCATTTACAATTACATTTATAAGTTGAGTTGCATCTGCTTTTCTTGCAATTGAAAATGGCCTGTATTGTTGTGAGTATTCACTAACCCTCTCTAAAATCTCACCGGCCCTTTGAGTTCCTAAAGCCTTTGAAAGAAGACTTCTTGCATACTCTATACCACCTTCAATTATATAATCCTTAGCCTTGTTCATCTCCATAAATTCATCTAAAATCATATGGCGTTCATCAGACTTGACAGTATTCATATTAGCAATTTCATAGGTAATTTTTTGAATTTCTCTTTCAGGTAACCGCTTAATAATACCAGAGGAAGCTTCTGGACCTAAGGTGATAAATAGTATAGCAGCCTTTTGTATTCCTGTTAATTTCTCAGTTTTAGACATTAATTATCTCCCTTCCTCCTCTGCAAGCCAAGATTTTATTATATCTGCAACTTGTTCCGGCTTTTGTTCAGCATATTTTTTTACCTCTTTAATTATATGATCTTTTTGAGTTTCTGTTTCTAAATTTAACGATTCAAAGCTTTCTTGTGGCTTTGGTGTTATAGTTTCTCCAATTACCATATCAATACCCTCAAAATCTTCTATATCATCTTTAGCTTTACTTCTTCTTCTCATAGATGACAAAATAACAATTAATAATATAAGTGCCGCTCCGCCACCAACTCCTAAAGCAATAAGCTTATTTCTTTTAGCCTTAGCTTCTTCAGATTTCATTTCATCTAAACTTTTCTGAGCTAAATCCTTTGCTTCTGAATTGAAGGATAAACTTTCAACAGAGATGTTATCTCCTCTTTTTTCATCAAATCCAATAGCCTCACTGACAAGGTTTGTTATTGACATACGAGTTTGTGCATCGATCTGACCATTAACTACAATTGATGCCGTAACTCTTTCCACTTGACCTGGAGCTGAAACTACAGTCTCGTTCTTCTTAGTTGGTTCATAATTTTTGGTAGTTTCTTTGTTTATAGTTTTTTCATTACCATTTGTAGCATTTTGAACATTAGTTAAATTATTGTCAACAGTACTTCCTGAAGTATTTCCTCCTGTAGAAGTTTCATTACTAACTTCATGCTCACTAACTATCGGTCCTTCTTCATAAATAGTATTCTCCTGCTTTTTCGCATCAAAATTAACCTTAGCATTTATCGATACTCTAATACCATCCTTGTAAATAGGCTCTAATATATTTAATATTTTTTTCTGATATTCATCCTCAATTGTTTTCTTTGTTTGTAACTGCTTATCGGAGGATACTGTATAGTTATCCTTATCTTTATCAAAAATCCCCTCAGTTAACAATTTGAAATCATCCGATACTATTGTTACATTTTCCTTAGGTAAGTTTTCCACACTTCCTGAAACCAAAGAAACAATTGCTTTAACTTGTTCTTCACCTAATTGCTTACCCTTAACCAACTTTAATGTAACTGACGCTGTAGCTGGGGAAGGTTTTGTTACAAAAGCAGAGTTATCTGGAAGAACTAAATTTACCTTTGCCCACTCAATAGCATCAAAAGACTTAATAGTTCTTTCCAATTCTCCTGATAATGCTCTTTGATACATTATCTTAGCTTCTGAGTCAGTTGGTGCTACCTTTCCATTATCAAAAAGTTCAAATCCACGACTTCCTTCTGACAAGGAAACTTCAGATAATAGTTCCATTCTCAGTTTATCAACCTGACTTTTGGGAACCATTATTGAATCCCCTTCTACTTTATAGCTTACCTTTTTACTATCTAGCCCAGCAATGATAGCTCCTGAATCTTGTGAATTCAAATCAGAAAATAACACTACATACTTTGGATTAACATTTACATAAATTAGAATGCCAATAACTAAAAGTGCTACAGTAGTAATGATAGAATAAGCTACCTTTCTAGACTTGCTCAGTTCTTTCCATTTGGTAACAGCACCTTTTATCGTGTCTGATAGCTTGTTCAAAAATTTCACCTCCTACTATACCTGCATTTTATTAAATTCCTCATATACATTTATTAGCTTATTTCTTATTTGTATAGCTAACTCTAAAGATAATTTTGCTTCTTCAGTGGCAACCATAACTTCATGAATATCCTTCTCGCCTTTTATATATCCCTGTACAGTATTTTCTGATTCTATTTGCTTATTATTAACCTTGCTAAGCTCGCCTCTCAAAACTTGACTAAAAGATTGGCCTTGTTGTTCCTCAACCTGTCCTTCCTTATGTATATCAATTAGATCTTGCTGAAACACCCTCATATTAGGGGTATATTTATTAATTACCATAACCTAACTCCTATCTTCCTATTTCTAATGTTTTAATAAACATACTTTTGTGGGCATTCATTGTATTAATATTTGCTTCATATGCTCTAGTTGCAGCAATTAAGTCTACCATTTCGTTCAGTACATTTACATTTGGCATGTTAACATAACCTTCATCATCAGCATCAGGATGACTTGGGTCATACATCTTTCTTAGTGGCGACTTATCATTTTCAACCCCTACTGCTTTAACACCTAAATTCTTTCCTTCTACTTTTCCAGTAGCCTTATTAAACTGTGATTTCATATTTTCTTGAAAAGTTGCAATTTTTCTAATATAAGGTTGTCCATCCTTTCCTCTTGTTGTAGATGCATTTGCTATATTAGATGCTATAGTATCTAACCTAAGCCTTTCTGCTGAAAGCCCGCTAGCGCTAATTCTAAGTCCTCTAAAAGCTTCCATTATTAACGTCCTCCTCCCTGAATAACACTTCTAGTTGAAGTGATTTTTCCATTTATAATCCTAACTAATGACTCATACATCATTGAATTAGCCGCTTGACTTGTCATTTCACTTTCAATATCAACATTATTCCCATCTTCTCTCATAGAAGTACTGGTATCTTTTTTTATATTAGGACCTTGAGAAGAATTTGAAATATGCTTACTATTAGTAGTTACAACAGTAGTTTTATCCTTAGCACTACTTAACACGTCTTCAAATGGCACATAATACCTTTTATAGTTTTTAGTATTAACATTTGCTATGTTATTTGCAATTGCTTTATTAGCTGTAACAGTGTAATTCATTGACTTTTTGACTAAGTCATATGTACTTTTGCTAATTGAATTAATATCATTACTCATTACATCACCCCACAGTTTATTAATATTAGACATTTTATTGTTTTTTCCTTCTTTTATTTTACACAAAATGAAAATTTTATCCTATTTTAGAATTTTTTTTCGTTTTTTGCGGCTATTTTTCTTATTTTATTTTAATATAAATTAATACTTTATTCAAATACAATTTTTATGAATATTTACCCAGTAATGTTAATTGTTTTTTAGTTTATTGCATATTTATGCGCATTATTCTGCATAAATATTAATTAAATTTCAAATTTTAATTAATTCTCCGTCATTTATTTATAATTTTTTTTAAACTATTTTAAGCAAAAAAAAACAAATTCCCCCTCTTTTTTTCATTATGTAAAATATAATTTTGCGCGAAATTATATTTTATTATATTTTTTTAATTTAATTAAAATCATTTCATAATTAATTAATCATTCAACTCGTTTCTTCGACATAACTATCTTTTAGTTTATCTAGAGAAGTTGTTTGAGTAATTTTTATAATACATATTTATCCTTGTGCTGTTATTTGAATAAGTTTGCTTTGTTCATATATTGTTTACAACTAAAAAAAGCTAGCTAGAAAGTTAACCTTTCAGTCAACTTTTAGCTAACTCTTTTTTTAGAAATTCATCTAATAACTTCGAATATTCTCTAAAATTCTAAGAACATCTTGAGGCATTTTGTTTGTTTGTGACATAATAGAGAATCCAGTATTCACTAACAAAGAAGCTTTTGAAAGCTCCATCATTTCTACAGCTATATCAGCGCCAGTAATCGTAGCAACTGCACTTTCCGCCTTTAAAGATACCTTACCAGTATAGTTGTAAGTACTTTCAAGCCTATTGGCTATTCCTCCATGCTTACTTCTATATCTATTAATATTATCTATGGCCTCATCAAGATTGTTAAGTGTGTTATCTATATCTGCGTTAGTAGTAATATTAATTTTGCCTCCATCAATACCCAATCCTACTGAAGTTAAATCACATAAAGGCAATTCCACTTCATCACCAGCATAGCTTCCTGCTAAAAGTTTAATTGATTTACCATTATTCCCGCTTGCTAGTAGGTTTATCCCATTCATCCCAGTTCTATTAGCAGTATCATCTATGTGCTTACGTAATTCATTAATTTCAATCTCTATAGAGTTTTTATCCTTAGCATCGTTCATTCCGCCAGCTTGAACAGTTAATTCTCTTATTCTTTGAAGGCTATCTTCAATAATTTGCATTCCTCCATCAGCCACCTGCAAAAGACTCATTCCATCTTGAATATTTCTTGATGCCATTTGAAGTCCTCTAACTTGCAATTCTAATTTCTTTCCTTTTGCCATAGCATTTGGATTATCTTTGTAATTTTGAACCTTAAGTCCTGAACTTATCCTGCCAAAAGCTCTACTTTGATCTACTAAATTATCTTTATATCTTCTATAAACATCTACAGAAGCCATATTATGATATAATCTCATTTGCTCTCCCCCTGTTAATTTAAATTTTATATTTATTTTATTATTGACCTTAAACTCAAAATTCAGTTTATGCCTATTTTAACTGTATAATAAACAAAAGTTATAATGATCATACTGGAATTTATTATGTAACACTATTCTAATCTTTTAAAAGTAATATCATATTTTCTAATGTTACTGTTCCTTTTTGTTTTAATTCATCATATGCTATCTCAATAATTTTATCTCCATGATTGTAAGCTCTTTCATAGGAATGTATTAGCTTTATAGCTAAATTTTCATCAATCCTTTTATATTTCCCACTAATTCCAATTAAATAAGTTTTTATTAAAATATAATTAAATGCTAATATGCAATATTCATCAAACAAATTATGCTTATTAGAAAAAGGAAATAGCTTTGTAAAAACATAATGGACTAAATAATTTTCTAAGATATATTCATGATTTTTAACAAACTCTTTATAATAGCATTCATAATTTTCATTATACTTAATTGAGTTAGTTAACCCAGTATCGGCTTCTTCTGTCATCCCCTCATAAAAGTCTTTCATAAAAGACTTAAATACTTCATTTTGAATACTGCGTCCTCTCAGACTATCAATCATCACAGTAAAATTAAATTGATTTTTACTGTCTTTTTTATAGCTATTTAGAATGCTATGTACATCATTTATACTTAATATCATGCTAAAAGAATTAATTGTAGAAACTAAGGCATTTTTATTTTGCTCATTAATTTGGCCTGAACATTGTTCGATAAAAACTCCTAATATTGCTAGTCTTTCCCAAAGATGAAAGTTTCTATTTTGTAGTAAATCTATGATAAACTCTCTTACTAACCAAAATATATCTTCATTCTTTACTGCTTGATTAGTTATAAATGCTTGAAAAGTAAGATTCATATCAATTTCTGTAAAACTCATTTTATCTCTATTTAATAAGGCTACTCTTGCCACTTCTGGACACGACAAAAACAATGATTCCTCATAAGAATCGCCAACTCTATTAAAAATTCTAGGATAAATTTTACAAGTATAACAAAGTGCATCATGCCCTAATTCACTATGAATTGAACAGAGCTTGTCATTATTTAAAAAAGCACACATTTTATTTACGTCTAAAATAATCTTTGCATAATTTGATTCATTAGTACTTTTGTTATTTAACTCTATGTTACTATTAAATTTTTCATTTAATAGCATATTTTTAGATTTTTTATAGGTATAATATGTATTTTTATCAATATCAATGCCCCATTCTTGACAGCAAGTATCTTCACATTGCGAACCTATACAACTAAAATTCAATAAGAACTCAGGGACTAAAAGTTTATTCATATTCTCACCTCAATTATTATATTCGTTTATTTTATAAATCACTTAACCCAAATTAACTTTAACTACTATTTTTTATACTAAATATAAAGTTAATATTAGAATAACCCGACTTACAAATAAGCCTTATACACTAAAAAGTAATTTCAAAACAATTTCTTCTTTAAGCTTCTCATACCTAACTTATGTTATTTATAGCTTCCAAAACGCATTTTAGTCTCTTTTATATTAGTGTGTTTATGAGATCAGAAATATCTTTTTCAACTGTACCTATAATTTTAGCACCTTTACTACAGTTAACAAAAGTAACGCTAGGATTTTGTTGTATTGTCCTTTCGATCCACCGCTTAAAACTTAGTAATCCTTCTGTTGTTGCCAATTGTTCGCCATTCATTCCTAAAACAGTTTTAAAATTCACCTTATTAATTCCTTCATCAGTAGCTAATCCTGAGTGGGTTTTATTATTTAAGTAAGCCAAATCTTGACCTACAAAAATAATTGGATTAGCTCTTGTCTTAATAGCAATATCTAAAACTGCAGTTGCAACTGATCTTCCTGTATTTATTTTTATCGTTCCTTCACGTTCTTCATTATAGAACATATACTTAGGGCCAGTATATGTTTTAACTGCCAAGTTACAAGCTGTGCTTAAAAAACATAGTGGTATTGCGAGATTTTCAAAATCTTTTAATTGATCAAAATAAACTATATCTTGAGGATCTATAATGCAAATCATGTCTGGCTTAATTCCATTTTTCATTAGGTATTTTAATGCTCTTCCTACAGCAAAAATTCTAACCTTTCCATAAAGTCGTTTTAAATCATTAACTACTATTTCCAATGATGGACCTGCAGCCACTAGTATTATAGGTTTATTTTTTATACTGTTGTCCTCAATAAATTTATCTATTTTGATATATTGTACTCTTAGATTTTTTAAGTAATTATCTTGTGCCATATGTGAATACTTTTTCACAGCTAACTTACCTATTTCAAAGTCTTTAATAATAGTTTTTATATTACTATATTCTTCTGGCAAAACTTTTAAAGAAGGTTTCCAGATTAAAATATCCTTACAATAACTTAAGACTTTTGATAAGTTATCTAAATTTTCATAATTATATCCGATAAATATCTGAACTCTTGGATTTGAGATAATTTCATCTAGGAACCCATTTGACTTAGATATATTAAACACCTCTTTATCAAAGTCAAATATTATAATCTTACAATTTAAATCAGTATTTTCCAATAGTGATTTAATGTGGTATCCACAACCTATTCCGTATACAACAACCTTTTCTTCATTGATATAAATATTTTCATTGCTTTTAATGTAAGCATCTGCCTCACCAGTTGGATTATATTTACTATGTAAAAAAACACTATCAACAGTGATTGTCTTAGTATCATCTTTCCCATTTACTATTTTAATAAGTCTACTATTACTTTTATTACCCATAATTCTTATAACTCCTCTATTTTACAAAACACTTTTTCCAAGAATAGAAATTATCTCAAGGTGCCAAATTTTAAGAATTAGATTAATTTCATAATTTAATATATCTCCTAATAATACAAAGTCACTTCGCTGAATCGCTTCAAACATTTCATGTAACTTTTCCATCATATCTTCAATATTTATTTTACTATTTTGTTTATCTACGGTTAATGATACAGCTTGCATTAGATCGTCCAACCCTTGTGTTAAACTTGCAATTGCATTTAACGCTTCTTCTTCTTTATCTTTTAATAATAAGTTACTTATATCATCAATATCTTTAAGGATTTCAATAATAAATTGCTGGCTAGTTTCTAATAATTCTTGTTTTTTTTTCATATATTTACGCTCCTTTGTTTTGCTATAAAATTAAAGGTTATTTATAGATTTCATAACTATCCTGTTATTGTATTCTATTTTAACATACTTTAATTAAGGTTCATAATAAAATACAAGTTAGTTTTTGCATTTATTAATTTTATCGTAAAATATATAAAATTCTTTAATCCCTTAATAAAAAAACCTCCCACAGCTATGTGAGAGGCCAATAACTAAAATCTATTTATATTCATAAAACATTGCATTACTTTCAATGCCTTCTGAATTAACCAAAGTCAACTTATAGATACCTGAACTTGAAACTGCTGGCATCTTTTGTCTTGCATAAGTAGCATTATAAAAATTAGTTAATATACTTTCATGTATTACAGTACCTGATGGGTTATATATTCTTAACTTCATGTTAGCAGCAAAACCAGTACCATAAAAATAGAGGTATGTTCCACCCGTTATAGGTCCCGCTGATACGCTACTACCTGTAACTACTGTTTTCGTAATAACTGGAACTGGAATTGAAGGCTTAGCCTGATAAGTAAAAGTTGTAGTTGCAGTAATTCCACTTGGATTTCTTACTTCTACATCAACAGTACCTCCCTGAATAGGTAATCCTAATGACTCAGCAGAAGGCATCGATAATATTTTAATTTGATTTGTAGTACTAAAATATGAGTTTACCTCAATACCATTTATATATACCTTTGCGTTTGGATCAAAAAATGATCCACTAATGAAATTTGAATATCCTCCACTATAAGAACCAGTATTTGCCGATAAACTAGTTATAGTTGGTACTGGCAACGTGTAAGTATATGCAGCTGGAAGCATAACACTTAGCCCGTCTGGATTTATTATCTCTAAGTCTACTGGGCCTGCTGTAGTAGTTTGTGGCATTTTTATCCTAAATTTTATATTACTATAATAAGTAGCTACCGGTATCTCAACACCACCTAACTTTACAGTAAGATTTGGTTGGAAACCAGTTCCGTTAACATATACATATTCTCCACCAATTGTAAGTCCAGTGGTTTGTGATAGACTTGTAATTGTTGGTGCTGGTGCTGGTGGGAGTGCTAAATAAGTATACGCTCCAGGTAACCTTGTAGCCTGTCCATCTGGGTTTATAACCTCTAAATCCACAGCACCTTCTATAGTAGTTGCTGGTATTTTTATTCTAAATTTAGTAGAATCATAATAAGTTGCAACAGGTACTTCAACACCACCTAGCTTAACAGCAAGGGTATTTTGGAATCCCGTTCCATAAACATATAAATATTCTCCACCAGTTATTAATCCTTGAGTTTGTGATAAACTTGTAATATTGGGTGCTGGTGGTGGTGGTGGCGCTAAATAAGTATATGCTCCTGGCAATATCGTAGCTTGTCCATCAGGATTTATTACTTCTAAATCTACTGCACCTGCTACAGTACCAGCCGGTATTTTTATTCTAAACTTAGTAGAATCATAATAAGTTGCAATAGGTACTTGAACACCGCCTAGTTTAGCAGTAAGACCACTTTGAAAGTTAGTTCCACTTATATACACATATTCTCCACCGACTAACTGTCCTTCATTAGGTGTAAGTGAAATAATTGTAGGTGCTAATGGTTTTGGTGGTTCAACATACGTGTATGCTGAAGATAGCTTAGCCGTTTGACCATCTGCATTAACTACAGTTACGTCAACAACCGAAGCTGCAGTAGCAGCAGGAATTGTTACCTTTATAGTATTTCCATCTATGATGGTTAAGCTAGTTCCCTCGATTTCTCCAAACTTCACTGAACTAACTTTTTCTAAATTTGAACCTGCGATTGTAACTACATTTCCACCCTTTAACTCTCCTGAATTAGGCGTTATAGATGTAATTGCCGGTGTAGGGTTCCCATTGTAAGTATATGCACTTGGTCTAGTTATTGTAGTTCCGTCTACATTTGTTAATGTTAGGTCTACCGTTCCTGGAGTAACACCTTGAGGAACATAAGCATAGACTAGCATTGGATTCTTATAAGTAGCACGTGCTTCAACTGTACCAAAGAAAACTTTAATTCCACTAGCAAAGTAATTTCCTTCTATAGCAACAATATTGCCTCCTTCTAGAGGTCCATTGTTAGGGTTAATCTTTGTAATTACTGGACTAGCCCAGTATCTATAGCTAGTTGTTGCAAACTGACTATCATCATTTGTAACCTTTACAGCTACGATTCCAACAGTGCTAGCTGGAACCGTTGCTCTAATTTCGTTGGAATTTACAACTGTCACATTAGTAGCTAACTTGCCTCCGAAATGAACTGTAGCTCCTTGACGGAATTTATCTCCTCTAATTATTACCTCATTTCCTCCAGCTATTTCTCCATTATCGGCTTCAATAGAAGTAATTATTGGTGCAGGATATTTAACTGTAATAGAAGGTGAAGTAACTGTAAATTCTCTTTTTGCTCCAGCGAAATCGCTATAGGATACTGTAGTATTTGTGCCTACTGGTATAGTTCCCATAGGTTGTCCCGACTTATGCCTTATTTTATAAGTAAAATTTAAGGTATCTTGCTTTAATTCTAAGAAGTTCCAAGTTAATTCATTACCATTTATTGTTGGTTTAGGAATATTTCCATCTGCTGAACCTGGAACTAGTTCGAAATTTGGTGCAATTGTATCTTTAACAATTACATTATACGCACTTGCAATACCTATCTCTTGTACTATGGCTTTATATATTGCATCTAATCCCTGTGATCCTAGCACGAAGTGATGATGATGCTCAGTAGTTGCCATGTTTTTAAGAAGAGTATTCCACTGATTTGTATCTGGATTATCAGTAGACCCTAGTAATGCTATAGTATAAAATACTATCCCTAAATCCTTAGCTTGTTGTGCAGCATTTAATGCATCCTGAGTATTACTAGCAGCACCATCTGTTAAAATAACAATAACTGGCTGCGCCTCAGGTCTATGGTTAGATAAAACATTTATTGCTGATCTTATAGCTACTCCGGTTTGAGTACCTCCACCTGCAGATAAATTGCTGATACGATTTTTTACGCCCGTTACATCAGTGGTTAATGGTGTAGCATAGGCATTATCACTAAAATCCACAAGACCTACCTGATGCTTAGTCATATCCATTAAATCAATAAAAGATTTTGCTGCACTTTTAGCAGCTTCCATCTTTTCTGTACCCATACTTCCTGACTTATCAATTATCAATACAACATCATTTGGCTTTACCACATCTACTGGCGGTGTTCCTTTAATTGATAGTGTAACTTCTGCTTCTTCTTCGTTAGTCATTTGAGTAACATTCACTGTTTTAGTAACAGAAACATACTCAGTAGCTGCTTTAACAATGTTTGTCGGTAGTATAAATGTAACCATGTAAAGCAGTACTAAAAAAGAAGAAAGTCCTTTTTTTGATTTCATAACATTTCCCTCCTAATAAAATATTTATAAAAAAAAGTAATAGCAGTGTACTATTACTTAAATTAATAGCAACCTGGCAATCTTATTAGTTTTATAACTTAATGAAGACCCACGGCTTTGCGTCACTACATTTCTATAGCTTTGCCCTTAAACAAAATTATTTTAAAAGGTCAAGAATCCTTTGTGGTGCTTGATTAGCTTGAGCTAGCATGGCTTGTGATGATTGCATTAGAATATTTTCCTTTGATAATATCATCATCTCTTTTGCCATATCCACATCTCTTATTCTTGACTCTGCTGCTTGTGTATTTTCTTGTCCATTATTCAAATTATTTATAGCATGCTCAAGTGCATTTCTCGTAGCTCCTAAATCTCCCCTTTGGGAAGAAACCTTTTCAAGAGCTTTGTCTACTCTAGGTATGTCTAACTTATTTAATCCTGGAGTACCATATGGTGCCAACATACTAGATTCAGGTAAATCTAATCCGAAAGGTATTGTAAAGTCCTTATCTGCACTAAATTTAATCTTCATTAACTGATTTTCATCTGCTCCTACTTGAACAGTTACTTCTGGTATTGAACCATTTAATAATTTCATGCCATTGAAGGATGTAATTTCAGCAATCTGGTTAATATTTGATAAAATTTCACTCATCTCTTTTTCAATAGCTTCCCTATCTATAGTAACATTAGTATCATTGCATCTTTGAACTTCTAGTTCTCTAAGCCTATGAAGAGATGCTTGAATTTCATTCAATGCCCCTTCTGTTACATCAGTTAGAGAAATTGCATCTTGGGCATTTCGAGAAGCTTGTCCAAGTCCTCTTATCTGGCCTCTCATTTTTTCTGATATAGACAGACCTGCTGCATCATCTGAAGCCCTGTTTATTCTTAATCCTGACGAAAGTTTTTCAGCTGACTTACCTATGTTTACATTTTTTTCCTTGCCACTTCTATGAGCTTGCATTGCACGCAAGTTATGATTAATAATCATAATACCACCCTCCTTTAACTAAAAAGAAATTTGATAATAAAAAGGCTAGAGAGTTCTCTAGCCTTTCTATTGCACCAAATTATCTTAATAATTGAAGAACTCCTTGTGGTGCTTGGTTAGCTTGTGCAAGCATTGCTTGAGCAGCTTGAGATAATATATTATTTTTAGAGAAACTCATCATTTCTTTAGCCATATCTACATCTCTTATTCTTGACTCAGCAGCTTGTAAGTTTTCTGAAGAGTTGTTTAAGTTGTTGATTGTGTGCTCTAATCTGTTTTGCCATGCTCCAAGAGCAGATCTACCAGATGATACGCTATCAATTTCTTTTTGGATAGCTGTAATTGCTGTAGATGCTTTATCACTTGTCTCAACTTCAACTTTACCTGCAGCAACTGCTGTATTATCCACAACATCACCTAAGTCTATTCCTGCAGTTTTAAAATCTAACTCCATAACCTGGCCTGCGTCAGCACCAACATGAATTTTAACTACATCTGCAGATGCATCTAATAATTTTTTAGTGTTAAATGTAGTATTGTCTTTAATTCTTGTAATTTCACTATTTAGTGCAGTTAATTCAGAAGCTATTGAACTTCTATCAATTGTAACGTTTGTATCGTTTGCTCCTTGCACTGCAAGTTCTCTCATTCTTTGAAGAATTGAGTGAACTTCATTTAAAGCACCCTCAGCAGTTTGAATCATTGAAATACCATCTTGAGAGTTTCTTGAAGCTTGATCTAATCCTCTGATTTGTCCTCTCATTTTTTCAGAAATTGAAAGTCCTGCAGCATCGTCTCCAGCTCTGTTTATTCTTAACCCTGAGCTTAATTTCTCCATAGATTTTCCTGAATTAACATTGTTAGCAGACATGTTTCTGTGTGCATTCATAGCATTAAGATTGTGATTGATTATCATTTTATATACCCTCCTTGAATTTAAAGTGCAATTCCTTTTGCACTGTTATATATTTAAAAGTCTTTGACTCTTAAAACTTAGTAATTATTGGTTATATTTTTATAATCGTTTCTTACTATTATTACTTTATAGTATTTTGAAAACTTTTTTTATTTTTCGACTATAAGTAATTTAAGCTAACAACTATATTACATTTATCGAAACATAAATACAATGCTTTATAGCAAATATGGAAATTTTTACACTTGTTTGTCAAATAATTTTATATTTTTGTAAAACTCCCTATTATAGTCATTATTGGCACTTTTAGCAGATTGAACTTTTTTAATCTCATTTTGAGTCCATTTCATCTTATCTTGAATTAAAAAGACAGCTTCTTGTTCCAATTCCATAATATTAAAGTTCTTACAGTACAATTCAAAATCATTTGTATTATACTGAAGTTTCTGTATAACTTTAATAATTTGCTGCCTTTCCTCTATTAAATCTAAAAGCTTGTCCACTTCATCTTCTCTTAAATCATGTATTATTGTTTTAGTTAAGTCTTGAAATCCTTTTAATGCTTCGAATAAATTTGTCATGGAACCTCTCTCGTCTAGTATATCCACCTACTGAGCCCCGCCGCCTAGTTGTTGTGCTAGCCATGCAGACTGTGAATTCATATTATTCATAGCTTTTTCTAATTGAGCAAATCTTAAATAATAGGCATTTTCTCTTGCTGCTAAATTTTTCTCTAGGTTTAGTATTATTTTGTCTTTTTCCTTCATTTGATCTGTTAATATATTGCTATTCTCTGTACTATTCCCTTTTAAACCAGCTTTTTTTATAAGAACACCCTTTTCTCCAAAAGGTGAAGTATATTTTTCTACTATAGAATCTAATCTTCTTACTATTCCTTTATTCTTTATATCTACACCATCTTTTGTAAATAAATTAACAACTTCACTACCTTTAGTCTTCATTACCTCTGAAAACTTCTTCTTAGCATCTTCGGGTGTCAAATTATCATTTAGGAATATTTTGCCTCTTTGTGTAGTATCTTTAGATGTAGAAAATCCTATTTCTTTAAGACTTATTCCTGCACCTTCCACAGCATCTGTAAATGCAAGTCGCAACTCAGAAAGCATAGCTTTTAAACTACTATCTCCTTTAATTAGACCCTCTTGAGCCTTTTCTTCCCACTTTTTGATTTCATCCTCTTTCATGTCTTTTTTCTGATCTTCAGTTAAAGGTGAATAGGAATATTGTCTTTTTTCCTCAGTTTTTTTAGTAACTTTATCCACTAACTCATTATATTTATTTATAAAGCTCACAATTTTATCAAAGGTTTTGTCACTATCAGCTGTCACACTTGCAGTAGAAACTCCTTTTCCTTTAAGTGAATAAGAAACACCATCAATATTAAAATCATTACTTTCTTTTGAAAGTAATTTAGTTGCTCCTGATGGGTCTGTTATGGCAACAGATCCATTAATTCCAGAATCACTTAATGTGTTTATTTTTAAATTTGTTAGTAAAGAACCAATTCCATTTTCAACAGAGATGCTAGCATTATCCCCTGTTGTTTTTGTTTCTATTGTAAATTGTCCTGTAAGTTCACTAAATCTCGCTACTGCTGCGCCTTTAGTTTCTGTGGATATTTTGTCAGCAAATTGCTGCAACGTCATGTTGGTATCTCCCACTACAATTTCTATTGGAGTACCTCCATTTACAGTTATTTTTATACTATCAGTAGCATTGATAGTTCCTAACACAGTAGCCTCGGATAGTTTTGTTCCTCTGGTAGCATTATTAATCACGTTACCTGTAATTTTACCTGATTCCGCTAAATTCTTAACATCTACTGTATAGGTACCTTCTAGTACTCCTGTTGTAGATGATGAGATATTAGCAACTAGAGAATCTTTATTTGTCACACTATATGCAGAATAATTTTTAATTGACAATAGGTTATTTTCAGGTTTTGCATTATCAAAAAAAGAACTTTTCAAATCTCTTATATCCTTAATAATGTCTCTGTAAATATCTTGTTTCCATTGTAACACTTGTTTATCTTGTTTAAACTTATCTACTTTCATTCTATAGGGTTGCATCATTTGCTTAACCATAGTATCAGTGTCTAACCCCGTAGCCATTCCCCCAAATCTAATTTTATCCATAATATATCACCACCATAATTATTTTCCACTTTTAGATAATCTATAGGCCTCATTCCAAGTGTCTCTAATATCCTCTATCAGTGGAATTATCTCATCCATTATTTTTAAATCCTTTTTAATATTGGCATCAATTAGTCTTCTAGTTATAAAGTCATAAATGTTAAATAAATCATTTAGCCAAGGTTCGCCACTAGAAGTATCTAAGGTTGCCATTAATTCGTAAAATATATTTTGTGTCTTAATAATGTTTTCATGGGCTTTTGTAATTTCTTTGTCTGCTATAGCCTGACTACCTATCTTAGAAAATTTTACTGCACCATCTAAAAGCATTAAGAATAACTGTTCTTTAGATGCGAAATTAATACTATTATTTTTATAAGCATTGTAACCATTATTAGAAGCTAACATTCTCACATCTTTCCTTTCAGCTTAAAGCAATTATGCTTTTTTATCAACTGCCAATCCTACTAGTTCGCAAATTCTATTCACCATATCAATTATCTTTTCTGGTGGAATTTCTTTTAAAACTTCTTGCGTTTCTTCGTCCACTAATTTTAATACCATAATATTTGACTTTTCATGCCTTTCATATCTTAATATAGCATGACTATCTCCAAAAAATCTATTAATGTATCTTACAGCAGACTCAACATCCTCATCTGTATAATCTTTGGTTCCTATAAATTCAAATTCATTGTTACGATTATTTTCCAACTCTACTTTTTGTTCATTTTTACTTACTAAACTATAGTTATCAACTTCTATAGCTCTTCCTACATAAATTTCACTAATCCCCATCTTTGCACCTCATATCTATTTCTTTAATCCCCTTAGAATTGAGTTGTCAACTAAAACTGCATTCTTATTCTCTAGAGTTATTTCATCTCTTAATTCTTTTCTAAGTATTGAAACGGATTTTGGAGCCTCAATTGCAAGGCGAACTGTACCATTCTCAGCCTTAACTACGGTGATTTCAATATCATCACCAACAAGTATTGATTCTCCCTTTTTCCTACTTACAACTAACACTTGTATCACTCCTTAAAAAGTGGTTCTTTTATTTTGTACTTTTCATTATCAATTATTATCTGCATGGCTAAATTATTACATACATTAATTATTATAGGAGCTTTAAGATTAGTTGTAATTTTATTTATATCTGAGTTTAGGGTAGCTGTAGTATAAACTAAAACATCCTTTTCCTCTTTAATGTTTAACTTTTCAATACACTGATTACTTAATTTAAATTCATAATCATTTTTAAAATCGAAAGGGGATACTATAACTATTTCAACACTGTCATCTTCTATTGAATGTAAAATACTAAACAATTCATTTCCTTCTACAGGTATAATTATAAAATTTCTAAGACTTTCAAAACCGAAAATGCCATTTTCAAAGGTTATGATTTCTTTTTCTTCATAATTTATTGTTTCGTGATACTTGCTTGTAAGCTTCATAAATTTATCTCCATTATCTTAAAAACTCGAGAAGAGTTGGTTGCAGTACCTTTGCACTGGTTTGCAAAGAAGCCATATATACTGTTTGTACTGTAGCAAACTGCATGGTTTTTTCTACATAATCTACATCTTCATTATCAGAAAGTATCTCCACCATATTGAAATTTTGCGCCTCATTTAAGCTTTTTGCGTTTTCCATTCTATTTTGAATAGTACCATTTTTCGCACTTACTGTAAGTACGTTGTTAATCGCTTGATCTATTTTTTCTAAGTCTACACCTATAATCTTATCCCGGTCTGCTGAATTGCTTAAGTGGGATAAAATATCATTAAACAAAGCTGGCAAATCATTAGTTGTTCCTCCAAAGTTGAACACCTCTGCAGCATTTACATTATATTCTACCGTTACACCAGCAGAAATTTCCACTTCTAATTTTTTATTTATATTTGCTTCATTTAAAGCATTTATTTTTATTGAGTTCACACCACCACTTACTGTTACATCTACAGGTTTTGACGTACCTTGAGCCCCTCCAAAAATATACTTACCATCAAAAGTACTATTCATAATTTGGGCAAACTCTGCCACTCTTTCATTTATTTCATCCTTAATAGCCGTAAGCTGTGTACTACCGTAGGAAGCATTCCCTGCGGTATTCATTAGCTCCCGAATTCTATTTAAGCATTCTGTAGATTGAGTTAGTGCAGTATCTGTAGTATCCATCCAATTAAGAGTGTCCTTTATATTTGAATTGTACTGTTCATTAGTATATATCTCACTGTACATTTGCATGGAACGCGCCACTCTAAAAGGGTCATCGGAAGGTCTAGAAAATTCTTTTCCAGATGTTAATTGTTTTTGAAGCTTACTCATATTACCTAAATTTCTGTTCATATCACCTAGAAAGCTAGTTGATAACATGCTATTTGTTATTCTCATTATTTCACCTCTTACTACCTTTTAAGACCATTAATAACAACATCTAAAAGTTCATCAACTGTTGATATCATTTTAGCATTAGCTTGATATGCGTGTTGAAACTGGATTAAATTAACAGTTTCCTCATCCATAGATACTCCCGAAACCGAAGCTCTTCTTGTAACTAGTCCCTCCAGTAGCTCTCCTTGGTTTTTTACAATTCTTTGTGCTCTTTGTCCTTCGACTCCTAGCTCACTTACCGTGGTTTTAAAATAACTTTCTACTTTAGCTCCACCTACAATTGACTTTTTAGTCGGAATAACAGTACTTGTATCAATGTGATCAGTCATAAACTTACTATATTGATACTTACCATCCATCTTTGTAATATCCATTGCAAAATCTCTTAATTGAGCTAATGCAATAGCTCTCTCATTGTGTGTACTACCACTTTTGCTATCTGCAGCTGTATGTATTAACATAGGATTCTTTAATATATCATCATTTACTGTAATGTTTTCAGCAGTTATTCCGTCGAATTTTGTGTTTTTATCCGCTACTGCAACAGATTTATCAATAAAAAAGGAATTAGTATCATCATATCCTTCGTTATGAATTGCATTAGTAGAATAAGCTATAGCTTTTGCTAGCTTATTTAACTCTCCAATATACTTATCTGCATCAGTATGAACAGACATTAATCCACCAAATTTACCTGAGTCAGGCCTGAAAATCATCTTATCCACATCAGAAACTGGCTCTCCCTTTTCATCAATCCATATGGTATGAGACTCAGCTAAATCCTTATATTGTTGTTCATCTACAACTATAGATTTAGTTATATCTACCCCATCCTTATTTCTGTAAATAATGTCTACTGTTCCTGGAAAACTAGATGGTTCATTTCCAACTGTTGTTACATACTGCAACTTGAAAATTTCGTCAATATCTTGATTTTCAACCAGCATAAACTTATCATCATAGTTAGTGCCTGTTGGCCATAACTTTATACCATTTAATGCTATATCTTTTTTTGAAAATTCAAATTTAGAACTTAGTTCATCTAAAAGCAAATCTCTTTTATCAAGTAAGTCATTTGGGTTGTTTCCTGCCACAGTAACAGTTTTTATTTCCTTATTAACAATATTTATTTGTTCAAGTATTGTATTTGTTTGATAAATATTATGCTCAATCTCTTCTTGAGCATTTATCTTTACATCTGTCAGTTTTTTATAGGTGTGATTCAGCTCATCTGTAAGAGCTTTGGATTTTTGTGCTAAAACAGCTCTTGAGTCTGTTTTCTCAGGACTACCTGCAACAATATGCCAAGCATTATAATAATCAGAGAGCAACTTTGAAAGTCCTGTATCCGAAGGTTCATTTAAAATACCTTCAATTTCAGTAAGATATTGTTCTCTTACATCAAAATTTCCTAGGTAGCTTGACTCTTTTCTTATCTGATAATCAAGGAAAGTATTTCTTGTTCTTAGTACTTCATTAACTACCACGCCAGTTCCTACTTGTCCTGCACCAATTATTGTTTGTGGTCTTCCTGTTTGCAACACTAAGTGTTGTCTTGAAAATCCTGGAGTACTTACATTTGCTATATTATGACTTGTTACATTTATATTATGTTGTTGAGCAAACATTGCTCCTTTTGAAACATTTAACGTTTGAAATAATCCTGACATAATTCCCCCCTATTTTTTAAACTTCCCATACCCATTATAGGTGTTATTTTCATTTCTTGGTTTTAACATGTTAAGCATGGAATTTGTATAACTAAGAGTTTGTTTTATTATCAAGTCATTACTAAATTTTTGAGTTTTTATCTCTTCTAATAAAGTAAGTAAGCAGTTGTACAAACTGTTTAATTCTTCATCTTCCTTGAACTCTAAAATTATAGATGACATATTCCTATTTTCAGTAAGAACTCTTCTTTTAGTTTCTTCCTTAGCCAACATTTTGCTGACATCTTCAATTTTTGGTATTATACCATCAAGATTAAAAACCTCCTGATTAACTAAGTAGCTGTGCTGCTTTTCAAGGAGGTCAAGTAAATCTTTAACAATATTAACTTCTTCCTTTAAAACAACCTTCAAGTCCCAAATCATAAATTAGATTTTTCCTTTCATATGAGACATTAACTTTTCTGCTAGTGCTCTTGTGTCCACCTTATATTTACCTTGAGCTATCTGTTTCTTTATAATTTCTACATCTTTATTATCTTTAATACCTAAATTGTTTTCTTCTATAGAAAAGTGGTTTAAAACCTTCCCTATAGAAGAAATCTCACACTTGTCACCATTTTGTGATTTTGAAGTATTCTTAGATTTTTCTTCATTTGCTTTGTAATTATTAATGTACTTTATATTGTTCATATTATTAGTATTGTTAATTTTCATAAATTCTCCCCCACTTAACAACATTTTGGAAGGAATGGTTATTTTTCTTTGAACTAACTTTTTTTCTAAAAATAAACTTTGTCAAAACCTATTATTCCTTCCAAAGAAGTTGAACAAAATATCTTTTATTCATTACTTAACTTAATTTGATATATTTCTATATTCGTATATTAAGCAGTAAAGTTTAGGGTTTTATCAAAAATTGCTATAAAATATCAATCTAAAATTTAATTCTGAAATGAAATAATTATTTAGATAAAGTTCTAATTCTCTCTTCTCCGCTAATAATACCAGTAATTTTAACACCAAAATTTTCATCAATAACTACAACTTCACCGTAGGCTATTTTCTTGCCATTGATATAAATATCTACAGGTTCTTCAGCTAGTTTGTTTAACTCAATCAACGAGCCAGCGGATAATGCTAAAATATCTCTAATATTCTTTTTAGTCCTTCCTAGTTCTACAGATACATCTAAAGGCACATCTAAAATTAAATCAATATTTTTAGGCATATTATTTACCGCCACTTCATTTAATGTTTGGAACGCCGCTTGCTTAACTTGAACTGGATTCTGATTAATCTCAGGACCCTTATGGGTGTAAGCGACTTCAGTGTTATAATCACTATTCATCATATCACTTGTAATACTATTATGATTAACATCAGGTTGAGTTGGTGCAGTACTTTCTTGATCTTCTGTACCCATCATTATTGAAACTATTTTTTTCCCTGTATTTAATGGAAGTATTTGAAGTATATTACTATCGATTAATGTGCCGATAGTCATTTTAAATGATATAGCAATAATTTCATCATGCTCGTCTATATCTTCTGAAACAGGGGTTGTAGTCTCATCAATAATAGCTGAATGCGGAGGAGAAATATTTACCTCCCTATTAAACATTGTAGCCATTGAAGTTGCTGCAGAACCTATCATTTGATTCATGGCCTCTTGAACAGCACTTATTTCAAGTTCTGAAAGTTCTAGCCTTGATTCAACTTCACCATTTCCACCCATCATTAAATTTGCAATTACTGCAGCATCAGTAATTTTCATTATTAATAAATTACCACCTGAAATTCCACTAGTGAATTTAACATCTAAAAGTACATTTGGAGTTTCAAAAGTACTTTTCAAAACTTCCATCGTAGTAATACTAATAGTTGGTGTGGTAATATTCACCTTTTGCCCTACTATGGTTGACAGAGCTGTAGCCGCCGAGCCCATGGAAATATTCCCTACCTCGCCTAGTAAATCTTTTTCTAAGTCTGAGAGTCGCTCTACTTCCATAGGTGCTTGTTCCCCACCTCCACCGTTTAGCAAGGAATCTATTTCTTCTTGGGAAAGAAATCCATTACTCATAATTCTCCACATCCTTATCTATATAGTCTAAAATTTGAATTGCTTTGTTTTTGCCATGTAATCCTGGCTTTGCCATATATGTTAACTGTTCCTCAACATAAATCTCAATAGGATCTTCATATTTGTTATCTAAAGCTATTACATCACCAATTTCTAAATTTAAAAAGTCACCCACTGTAATACTAGTATTTCCTAACATAGCACTTAGCTCTATACTTACTTTTCTAATATTTCTGTTTAACTTTTCTCTAGACTCCCTTTGTAATTCATCATCACCTTCACTAAACCAATATTGCACTACTAATTTATCTAGTACCTTTTCAAGGCTTAAAAATGGTATACAAATATTTATAAATATATTAGTACCAAACATTTCTACCGTGAAAGTAATTAATGCAACTGGTTCATTAGGAGCAAGAGTTTGATTTAATGCTGGATTAGTTTCTACAGTTTCTACCTCTGGGTGTACCTCAATAACATCTTCCCATGCAAGCTTTAAATTTGATATTAATCCTTCATTTATATGTCTGATAAGATTTTTCTCTATGTCTGTAAGTTCTTTTAATTTAGGTTTTTTAAGACCCTTGCCACCTGCTAACACATCAAAAACTCTTAAAACAAATTCTTCATTAGTTTCTAACAGAATTTGTCCATTTAATGGCGGCATCTTGAACAAAGTAAGAACAGTTGTATTTGGTATAGAGTGAATGAACTCCTCATAAGTAATTTGTTGTACACTTTCAACCTTTACTTTAACATTAGCCCTAAGCTGAGCTGTTAAATAATTTGTTATTATTCTAGCATAGTTGTCGTGAACTAACTCTAACGTTCTTATATGATCTTTTGAAAATTTTTGAGGACGTTTAAAGTCATAGTATTTAACCTTAACCTTTTCCTCTCCACCCTGAAGTTCATCAGCTTCTATATCACCAGAAGACAAGGCAGATAAAAGAGCATCTATTTCGTTTTGTGATAAAACTTCTGCCATACCCTACCTCATTTCTACACTTAAGTTTTATTGTAGTAATTTATCAAAATCTATTAATGTTATTATTCTTTCTTTTAAGTTAATTATCCCTTTATTATAGGGTTTATCCATATCATTATAAATTTTCTCCAGTTTTTCTTCATCAAATTCTATTACTTCATCAACAGCATCTACAGTAATTCCTACTAACTCCTCTTCAAGTTTCAAAATTATAATATTATCATTCCTCGCATCGGTATTTATCATACCTAAAAGCAAATTAATATCTAATATTGTTATTATATTTCCTCTTAAATTAATAAGTCCTTTTATATAATTTTGTGCTTTTGGAACTTTTGTAATTTCCATTAAATCATTAATACTTTGTACTTTACTGGTTTCTACTGCAAACTGTTCATTGCCAATATCAAAAACAACAACTTGCACTTTATCCCCCCCTATCCTATTACTTTTTTTATAGCTTCTAGAACTCTATCGGCTTGGAATGGCTTAACTATAAAATCCTTTGCTCCAGCTCTTATAGCATCCATTACCATACTTTGTTGTCCCATTGCACTGCACATTATAACTTTTGCCGCTGGGTCAAATTCTCTTATAGCCTTTACTGCTTCAATTCCATCCATTTCTGGCATTGTTATATCCATAGTTACCACATCTGGCTTTTCAGCCTTATACATTTCTACTGCTTTAGCACCATCACCAGCTTCACCAACTACTTCGAAGCCATTTTTCTCCAATATATCCTTAATCATCATTCTCATAAAAGTTGCATCATCTACAATTAATACTTTAGCCATTATTATACCTCCATTAATTTAATCCTAAGGATTCTAGTATTTTCTCTAAAGAACCCGGCATGGGAATAAAGTAAAAATTCCCTCTAAGTTCTTCCTTTTCTTGAACAAAATCTGTTTCTATGTCTAAAACATTATCACTATACTGCCCAGCTTCAATAAAAGTAGTGGATAATATAGCACACAGCATATCTTTAGTAACAGCAGGAACTGAAGGAAATAGTGATAAATTTGTTAGTTTTCCTATAGCATTCATATAAGTTGTGAAAATAATATTCCCCATCTCCCCTAAAACAGAATAACCTACCTCATTTAATTCTTCTCCCATTTCCCCTACTAAAGATTCAACTATTTTAAATATGGTTTTTTTATCAAATACAAATAGCATATTTCCAGGAGTATCGCCTAAAACTCGTGCAATTACAGCATAAACTATTTCTTCTCCATCAATCCTTGAAAAAACATCTTCAAGTTTTATCACATTAACTTTTGGAACAGTTATTTGTATTTTTCGCCCTAAGAGTTGGGACATGGCAGTAGCTGCATTCCCAATACCAATATTCCCAACCTCCTTTAAGGCATCAATTTGAATATCATTAAATTCAAGATAACTCAATGCCACACCCCCCTAAATTAGTGCAGCTACATCAAGAATTAAAGTAACTAATCCATCTCCTAAGATTGTAGCACCTATATATTCCTTAGTTGATTTAAGAGTTTTACCAAAAGGTTTTATAACAATTTCTTGTTGCCCAAGTAATGAATCAACTACCAGACCCATTTCACGTTCTCCAACTTTAACAAGAATTATATATTTTTTGCCTTGATCCACAGAATCAATATTTAGCTTGTTATTAACTCTAATAACGCTAATTACATTACCATTGTATAAAACAACTTCTTTGTTATTACTTTTTCTTATATTTTCTTCTTTATACTCTATTACTCTATCAATAAAGCCTAAAGAAATAGCCATGGTTTCTGTTCCCACTTTAACTAACAAAGCTTGAATTATTTGAAGTGTCAAAGGTAATCTTATTATAAAACTTGTACCTTTTCCCATTTCACTTATGGCATCTACTGTTCCACCTAGAGAAGAGATTTTTGTCTTTACAACATCCATTCCAACTCCTCTACCTGAAATGTCAGTAACTACTTCATTAGTACTAAATCCTTGAGCAAAAATTAAGTTTTTGATATCTGCTTCACTCATACCCTCAGTACTTATCCCATTTTTTTCAGCCTTAGCCTTAATCTTGCTAATATCTAAACCCTTGCCATCGTCTTCTACTTTAATTACAGCTTTTGTTCCTTCTGAATAAGCAATTAATTTAATTTTACCTACTGATTCTTTACCTTTTGCTTTTCTTTCCTCAACAGTTTCAATACCATGGTCTGCAGCATTTCTTAAAAGATGGATTAATGGTTCTCCAATCTCTTCTATAACTGTTCTATCTAACTCTGTATCCTGACCCTGAATTACTAACTCAATTTCTTTTCCTAGTTCTAATGATAAGTCTCTAATCATCCTTGGAAATCTATTAAATACGACATCCAAAGGTAACATTCTTATCTTCATCACCAAATCTTGTAAATCTGTAGTAGTTCTAGCCACCTGCTCTAAAGTTTCGTTAAGTTCTGCTATTTTATGGTTCGAACTAATCTGTTCTAATCTAGTTCTATGAATTACTAACTCAGAAACCATATTCATAAACTTATCCAATCTATCTAAATCAACCCTGACAGACTGACCAATACCTTTTGCCTTAACCTTCTTATCTTGTCCATTTTGTGATACCTGTTCAACTGGCTTGTTTTTATTTTTTTCTTTTACTAAATCTTTTTTTTCAGCTTTAGGTTGTGAGCCTTTTTCTTTTATTATTTCTTTCGAACTTAATTCGTCCACAGAAGCAGCGCATTCTGAAGCTGATATACCTTCCGCTTTACTTCCTATAGTCATAAAACTATCATTTAGCGAAAAGACCTGAACTATACTTATTTCTGATATACCTCTTATCCCTTTTTCAATCTCTTTAAGTGTTTTAGAAGACAAATAAATCAAATCTATATCTAAATCAAAGTTTTCTGCTTCCAAATCTTCAAGAGCTGGAATTGATTTTATTATTTCCCCATTTTGCTCTAATGCTTGGAATAAAACAAAAGTTCTTGCAGATTTCAAAATTGTTCCTTCATCTAAGGTAATATGAATATGATAAGCACTAACATCTGAATGTTTTGCTTGTTTTAGAATATTCAGTTCATATTCATTTAACTCTATTTGAACTTCTTCACTATTTTCTTGAATCTTAGAATCATTATTTAGAGAAAAAATCTGCACCTTATCTATTTCAGATATTCCTTTTATATCTTTCTCTATTTCTAAAAGAGTTTTTGAAGACAAATAAATTAAATCTATATCTAAGTCAAAGTTTTCTGTTTCCAGATCTTCAAGAGTTGGAAGAGATTTTATTATTTCTCCATTTTTTTCGAGAGTCTGGAATAACACAAAAGTTCTTGCAGATTTTAAAATTGTTCCCTTATCTAAGGTAATATGGATATGATAAGCATTAGTATTCGAGTGTTTCGCTTGTTTTATAATATTCAGTTCATACTCATTTAACTCTATTCCATATAGCCCTGATGTACCATCAACTATAACATCTTCAATCACATTCTCTTTTACCACAGAGATTTCTATTCCATCCTCAGTTCCATTTGCTACCCCCTCTAAATGACTAACAATCTCTTCTATAGCTATATCACCATCTTCACCTTGAGTTATACTGTCAACCATAGCTTCTAATGTGTCTAAGCATTTGAAAAGCACTGTTACTACCTTATGAGTAACTTCCACCTTTCCTTGTCTAAAGTTAGAAAGCACGTCCTCCATCTTATGAGTAAGTTCAGCCATTTTGCTATATCCCATAGTTGCTGCCATTCCCTTTATAGTATGGGCAACTCTAAAGATTTCATTTAATTTTTCCATATCTCTCGGTTCATTTTCAAGTGCAAGTAGACATTCATTTAAAGTTTGTAAATTGTCACTTGATTCTTCAAGGAACATGGAAAGATATTGAGAAGTATCCATTTTGACCCTCCTTAAATCTTCTTATAGATAAATGTTGAAAGCTTTTCAAAATTGTACTTTTTATAATTATAAATGCTCTCAGTTGCACCTATGAAAAACAATCCACCTTTATTTAAAGAATTACTAAATTTTTCATACATTTTTTCTTTTACTTCATTATTAAAATAAATAACTACAT
Organism: Clostridium sp. UBA4548; assembly: GCF_002387895.1. Classification (GTDB taxonomy): domain Bacteria; phylum Bacillota; class Clostridia; order Clostridiales; family Clostridiaceae; genus Clostridium_J. The sequence continues at coordinate 43,440 of NZ_DGLI01000025.1, read as the reverse complement.
TTCTGCAAATGATAATATCAAAGTTACATTCATAGTTATCCAATATTAAATCATGCTTTTTGAAACTAACCATTTCCTTTATTTCATTTTTGATAAGATATTTACTATCTTTCTTAATAAAATACTTATCTAATTGATAACCTGGAACATTTTTGACATCCACCTCTATGTACAGTCCCTCTTTTGCCCTTTGTAATATTGTATTGTCAATATCAGTTGCTATTATTTTATGTCTTACTGAAGGTGACATTTCTTTTAACATCATTGCTATTGAATAGGGTTCAGCTCCAATTGAACAAGCGGCACTCCATATTTTTAAAGGTCTACTATGGTTTAAGCTTCCCTTAATAAAACTATCTAGCTCTTTAAATATTTCTGGATTTCTGTAAAATTCAGTAACATTTATGGTGATGTAATCAAGGAATTTTTGCCTTTGCTCACTACTTTTTTTTAACATTGATATATAATCATCTACTGACTTCGCTCCAACTCTTGACATCAGAGTCAATATTCTTCTATGTAGCTGATTAGACTTGTATGCAGATAAATCTATACTAAACTCCTTTAATACCCATTGTTCAAAATATTTCAAGTCCATATTTCACTTTACCTTTCTACAACTACATTTACAATTCTTTCGGTAATATTATATAAAGGTATTACCTCATCAACCTTGTTAGTTTCATAAGCAGCCTTTGGCATACCATAAATTGTACAGGTGGATTCATCTTCAGATATATTGTATCCTCCATGATTTTTAATTTCCACCACACCATTTGATCCATCTTTGCCCATTCCAGTAAGCACTACTCCAAGAAGTTTCCCATTAAAAACTTTTGCTGCAGAAATAAACAACTTATCTACAGCTGGCCTTACTCCCCATATTGCTGGTTCTTGTGTAAGTCTTATAGTTTTATCATCTGCAACTTCCATATGACTTCCGCCTGGTGCTACATATATTATATTTTTTTCAACCTTTAGTCCATGAGTAGCTTCAAGAACTTTCAACTTACTAAACTTATCAAGTCTTTCTGCAAATGCTTTAGTGAACCCTACTGGCATATGCTGAACAACGAGCACAGGTACCCCAAGATTTTCCGGAAGTTTTGTAATTACTTCATAAAGCGCTTTGGGTCCTCCTGTAGAAGCTCCAATTACCACAGCCTCAACCTTCCCAATGACTTTGCTAATAGTTTTCTTTTTATTTGTGCTATTGGCAAAATCATTGTAAGTCTCACTTTTAAATTTACGAGAGATTACTGGATCTTCACCAATCTTTTTTCTTGAGTTTCCTAGTGGTTTAGCACCATCTTGGGATTTTGATGGAATATTTGTTCCACCAGCAGTTTTTCTTACACCTTTAGCTATTCTTATTTTACTTATTAATTCTTCTCTTACCTTATTTATATCTAAAGATATAGAACCACCTGGTTTTTGAACAAAATCTACAGCCCCTGTTTGGAGAGACTCAATCGTAATCTCAGCTCCATCCTTTGTTAGGCTACTAAGCATAATTACCTTTACTGGAATTTTAGCCTCAATAATTTTTTTTAATGCTCCAATGCCATTAAGTCTTGGCATCTCTACATCAAGGGTTACTATATCAGGAACTCTAATTCTTAGTTTATTTAATAATTCCTCACCATCTCTTGCAATATCAATGACTTCCATATCATTTTCCATGTTAACCATATCAGAAATCATTCTTCTCATCAATGCTGAATCATCTGCAACCATTACTGTAATTTTATTAATCATATAATCACTCCATTTAGTGTAAATTATATTGTTTTTGTTCCCTCACCTACGGTTCTCACATATAGTGCACCAGTCATGGTATCAAAGGTAATCGTTCTTCCTTTTGTTCCACCAACATCTTCACTTTCTAACGGTATACTAAAAAATCCCAAAATTTCTTTAACAGCCTTACTATTTCTTTCACCTATGTCCATATTTATCTTACTATCTGAGAAATTAAACATAGAAGCACCACCAGCAATTTTCGCTCTCAAATTTCTTGCATTTGCTCCCATTTCCTTCATCTTATTTACAAGAATAGGTATAGCTAAATCTGCAAATTTTATATCATTAATTACTTTCGAGAACTTCTTACTATCTGGCAACATGATATGTGCTAACCCACCAATTCCTGAGGTTCTATCAAATAGAACTATTCCTACACAAGAACCTAACCCTATTGTTATTAGGCGGTCAGGAGCCCTAGCTACTTTTAAGTCTGCAATTCCTACTTTTATTTCCATATAATCCATACTTTCACCAAGTTCTTAAATACTTTCTTTTTCTTCATCTGATAATACATTGCTTAGCTGTAGTAATATAATAATTTTATCTTCTGCTTTTACTAAACCCTTTATATATCTCTTTGAGATGCTAGAAGATATCTCCGGAGCTTCTTCAATGGCGTCTTCTACAGTGGACTTCACTTCATTTACTGCATCTACAATTATACCTATAGTCTTTTTATTATACCTAGTTACAATAATGCAGTTTTTCTTTATATCACTATTAGAGTTAGGGCTTACATTAAATCTTCTAGCCAAACTAATTATTGGAAGTATGCTACCCTCGTAATTAATAACTCCTTCTAAAAACTCAGGTGAATCTGGAAGTTTTGTTGGTGGTTCATAAGTGAGAATTCTTTCAATTTCCATGATGTCTCCTGCAAAAAATTGTTCACCTATGTTAAATACAAGTAGCTTTAATTCTTTAGCCACGTTATGTCCCCCCTATAATTTAAATTTATCAACCACTAATTCAGAATCCTTATTTAAGTATGCATGTAAATTTCTATAGGATTCATCTAATACTGTTTCTTTTTCTCCAATTATAATTTTTGTATTTAAGTGAGCAATACTACAATATACATGTCCTTCTTTCGATACTGCAAGTGTAGTGCCAACACCTGTAGGTGCCCCTACTATCTTTGCTTCAATTTTCTCTTTTGCTCTTAGCATACCACCCCTTGCAGTACTATTTTCATTTCCCGAAAATATAAGTTCATTCATAGATGTTATACAAGACTTGTATACACCTTTACCAGTAATTATTACGTCACCTGAACATTCAATATTTGAATCTTGTGCATAATTGAGAATTATGTTAGACAAAACTTCACCATAACCACTCATTGCCTCTAATTTTTCATTAATTAATTCTTCAATGTGTTTTATTTCCTTATAATCATTAATCCTTGTGAAATAAGCATCTGATAATTTTTCACTTATCATTCTGAAAGCTTTGTTTTGTGTGTCCTTTAAAATATACATATATTTTAAAGTTGTGTTAACATCATTTTTAAACGTTCTAAACTTACTATCTACTATATTTTTCATTAAAGAACTATCTGATATATTTTGCGTTGCGAATTTATTATGTTTAACCTGGTGAATAATATTACTAAATTCATGCAAAGTATTAGCTAAAGCTTTTAATGATTCGCTATACTTAAGTACCTCAACATAACCGCTTCCTGCAACTATAGAAGATGAAATTATATTTCCCTTCACTTCAACATCACTTCCAGCCTTTAAAACAGCTCTGAATACATTAGAATTAATAAACAAAGAATTTCCTGCTTCAATATTCATTCCCTCTTTAACATCGCCGTAAACTATAACATCACCAATAAAATGAATGTTACCTGTTTTGATATCTACATCACTCATTATTTTATGGACATTGTGTACTGAAAAGAGATTTCCTTTAACCTGTGGCTTACCATCCATAGTAGCTATGATGACATTATTATCTACTAGCTCACACCCCTCTTTAGCAACTATATCCTTAATTTTTCTTTTTTTGCTAGGAATAACTTGTCCAAAAACATTCATGCCAGGAATACCATCGTGTCCAATGCTTTTTTTACAAAGACAATCACCTTTTTTTACACTCGATATATTTCCAATAGATTTAAAATCTACATTTCCGGACTCATCTAAGTCAAACTCATTAGTAGCATGTTGCTTAAAACAAATCTCAACAACATCATCTTTTGCTGGTATTGATGGTTTTCCCTTAGCAACTAGCACATTATCTACATCTTTTGAGTTACTGCAAGCTTTTATATTATCTGAGCAATACCCATAATTAACACCTTTACTTTTCAATACAGTAATAATGTCATCCTCATTATATAATGGCGGATACTTCTCCTTAATGAGTACTGAATTTAACACTATTTTTGTATTTTCTTTAACATCCTGAAGTCCATAAATTCTTTCTGGAGTATATTTCAAAGAAATATAACACTCCATTTTATCTTCTGATATTGAGATATTTATTTCACGTTTTCCTTGTTGATTTTCAAATTCTATTTCAATTTCACTTTTGTTTGTTACCGGAACCCTACCTGCAACATCATTACCATCTACTCTTAAATTAACACCTTTCCCCTTCAAAACCGTTGGTTTTTCCACTGTAGAATCAGCATCAGCATCCTTTATTATAAGTTGCCCCCCCTGTACTGCAACAGTTCCAACTCCACTTTCAAATACATTAGTATCTTCTTCTTGGACTTCATCTTTTTTTTCTTCTAAAGTTTCTTCAATACTGTAATATGTATCTTTATCTTCTTCTAATTCAACATACACAGTAATGCTGAAAGATCTTTTGAAAATACTCTTTTTATCATTAATAACTTTATAGTTCAATTCATTTCTAGGTATCCCCAACTGATTACTAGCTTGTTCTAAACAATCTTCTAAATTTTTACCTTGAAAATCATACCCCATTACCCATGATCCCTCCTAAAATATATTTCATGAATCATAAAGCAAAAATAAATTATCAGACTAAATGAAATTAATTTACATAATTTAATATATAACCATACTTTCTCTTTAAAAAGTTATGTATTTAAACACAGTAAACTTCCATAATTATACTTATATATATAATTATCGTCAATTTTCATCTCTACTTTACGTTTTTTATAAAAACTTATTAAATTCAATTAAGTCTTCTAAGATTAACTCATGAAATTTATGCATTATTTTTCTTATAGCCTTATTATTAGCGGAATTAAATTTCTCCCCTTGAACTTCATTTATTGGCAATACCTTTGGAGATGTACCTGATAAAAATAAACCATCTAATTCTATTAAATCCTTATAGTGTATATTTTTCTCTATAACAACTAATCCAATGCTTTCGCAAGCCTTAATTATCATTTCTCTTGTGATCCCTGGAAGAACTGCCTTTATCGGTGCAGTGAAAACATGATTTTCTCTTATCATAAAAATATTGCTTTTGCTTCCTTCAGTTATATACCCATCCTTATTCACAAGGATAGCTTCATAACTATTAGTTTCTTTCAACTTTTCATCTATTACTTGCCTGAAACTTTTGTTTATAACTTTAGCATTTGGATTTTCTCGCTCACCGAAATAAAGTATAGTTTTAACTCCAGTACCATACATTTCTTCACTTGGGTAGCTGTGTTTAACAGAATAAATCAAGGTATTGTTCTCATCTAATATTAATTTTATATTTCCTTGTTCTATGGAGTTTTCTTCAATTAACTTTAGAATATTCTGTCTTATGTCCTTCTCGAGAAAATCTCCTTTAACTCCTGAAAAGTCAATAGAGTTTTTAAGTCTTTCTAAGTGTTCCTTTAAAAACAGCGGTTTTCCATGAATAATCCTGATTACTTCATATAAAAGTTTTTCAGATTTAGGATATAGAGTTTCAAATTCATCAACAGGCATTACCTCTCCATTATAAATAAACACTTTACTTATACATTCACTCATAATTGCACTTCCTTTTTAAATCATCATATATATGTTATAAATGCATTGCTATTTCCATCTTAATATTTCTAAATCATGTTTTCCTTTATAGTTAATTAAGTAACCTTTTCCAACTAAATTTAATAGTGGCAAGTCCGCTAAGGAATCAGAGAACATGTAGGAACTTTTAAAATCAACTTCTACATTGTCTTTTTTTAGTTCTTCCATTAACCTTTTAATTTTTTCTTCACCTTTGCAATTAGCACCTTCCATAAGAGATTTAAATACACCATTTTCAACTTTAAATCTTGTTCCAATTATCTTATCCACTTCTTTTATGTTATAGAGTTCATTTAAATAAAATTCTCCTGAAGCAGAAATTAAATATATTTTATATCCTTCATTTTTTAGCTTCTTTATCATTTTAATGGCATCTTCATAAATAATTGTGCTTAATTTTTCTCTATAAAAATCCTTAACAATTCTTTGAACTTCTTTTTCTTCAACCCCATCCAAAAATCTTAAAAATGCTTCCTTGCTTTTCTTTTCATCATAAAATTTCATTCCGTAAAGAAGTAAAGTTATTAAATGCTTAGGAAGGTGTTTAATAAGTTTTGGATCTTTCTTTAGCATATACTTATATAATTCTATTGAAGTTTCCTTTTTGGTTAAAGTAAAATCTATGTCAAAAATAGCCAATTTTTCCATTTGTAAGTACCACCTTTAATAAATATAGAAAAGAGTCGCTGAAATCCAACGACTCTCACTGAACAAATTTAGTGTGACTAATTACCTTCAGCTTCACTCTCTATTAACTGTTCATAGTATGCTCTTGCAGCTTCATACTCTTCATCTTCAGGAACTACAAGCTCTCCAACTTCCTCATCTCCAACAACTTTAAATAAATATATTGAACCATCTTCTGGATTTTGCACTAAAGCATATTCATTTTCTTCAAAAAGGAATCCATCAACTATTTCACATTGAATAGTATTGCCGTTTTCATCCTCTAAATCAACTATTAATGCTTCATGTTCATGATCATGACAGCCGCATCCACAATCTCCTTCTCCATGATTATGTTTATGCTCATGCTCATGATTTCCACCACAGCAACAACCATTTTTATTTTCTTCCATATCAATTACCTCCTTAAGTAGTATGTTTTAATTGTACCCTGAATTTACAAATATTAAAAGTACTTTTATATTATATTTTGGTAATTTTTATATATTCATCTAAAAATTCACCTTTATTGCTTCATACACCTTATAATTTCTCAAAATCCCTTTAATTATTTATACTTTTTTAATTAGTTTTAAATTATTATTCTAATTTTCTGTGATATGTATATAAAATTTGGCATTAACTTATTCTTTTAAATAAAGAACAAGTTCATTTTAGAAAACAATTTTGGAGAAAATCTACCCTAACAAAGTTAATTAGTAATACTGTAGATTTTCATAGTTTTACATTTATATTAATTGTAACTTTTAAAATTCAAATTTCTTTTTAAAAAATAAAGAGGTAGCAAATATGCTACCTCTTAAAATTTATTGCTCTGCTGCAAGTTTTCTGTAACTTTCTAATCTGTCCATTGCATCTTTTTCTGTTTTTTCAAATAATGCCTCAGCAGCTTCAGGGAACATTTTAGCAAGAGAAGCATATCTTACTTCTCCTAATAAGTAATCTCTGAAGGATGCAGTTGGAGCTTTAGAGTCTAACGAGAACGGATTCTTTCCTTGCTCTTTAAGATCTGGATTAAATCTGTACATTCCCCAGTATCCACTTTCAACTGCTCTCTTAGCTTCTAACTGAGTACATCCCATACCATTCTTAATTCCATGGTTGATACATGGAGCATAAGCAATGATTAATGATGGTCCATTATAAGCCTCAGCTTCTCTTATAGCTTTAAGAGTCTGGTTTTGATCAGCTCCCATTGATATTTGAGCTACATAAACATATCCATAGCTCATAGCCATCATTCCTAAATCTTTCTTCTTAGTTCTCTTACCAGCAGCAGCAAACTTAGCTATAGCTGCAGTTGGAGTAGCTTTTGAAGACTGTCCACCAGTGTTTGAATAAACCTCTGTATCCATAACTAATACATTAACATCTTCTCCACTAGCTAGCACATGGTCAAGTCCACCGTATCCGATGTCATAAGCCCAACCGTCTCCACCAAAGATCCATTGAGATCTCTTAATGAAGTAATCTTTATTTTTATAAATCTCAGCAAGAGTTGCTGAAGTATTTTTAGCTGCTTCTAGTAATGGTAATAATGCTTTAGTTGCAACTTTAGAACCATCACCATTATCTTTGTTTTCTAACCAAGTTGTAAATGCAGCTTTTAATTCTTCATTTACGCCTTCAGTAAGTGCTTCTTCTACTAATAATGCTAATTTGTCTCTTAATTGATTTACTCCTAGGTACATTCCTAGTCCAAACTCAGCATTATCTTCGAATAATGAGTTAGCCCATGATGGACCTTTTCCACATTCATTCTTAGTGTATGGAGTTGCTGGTGCACTAGCTCCCCAGATTGAAGAACAACCTGTAGCATTAGCTATCATCATTCTATCTCCAAATAATTGAGTTATAAGTTTTACATATGGAGTTTCTCCACAACCAGCACAAGCACCTGAGAACTCAAGAAGTGGTGTTTCAAATTGGCTTCCTTTTACCGAAGAAACATTCATTGGGTTTTCTCTCTTTGGTAAGGTTAAGCTAAATTCCCAGTTTGGTATTTGATTTCTTTGAGAATCTAATGACTTCATAACTAAAGCTTTTTGCTTAGCTGGGCAAACTTGAGCACAGTTTCCACAACCAGTACAGTCTTGAACCGATACTCCAATATGGAATCTTAAACCTTCCATCGCTTTTCCGCCTTTAGCTGCTTGGTGAACTAAGCCTTCTGGAGCATTTTTGTAATCTTCTTCTGTTCCAATGAATGGTCTTATTACTGCATGTGGACATACATAAGAACATTGGTTACATTGGATACAGTTTTCTGGTTGCCATTCTGGAACATTAACAGCTATTTCTCTCTTTTCAAAAGCAGCTGTTCCATGTTCAAAAGTACCATCTTCTATACCAAGGAAAGCACTTACTGGAAGGCTATTTCCTTCTTGTCTATTCATAACTTCAACAATGTTTTTAATAAATTCAGGTTTTTCTTTTTTAACTTCTAAGTTTTCGTCTGTAGCATTCTTCCAGCTTTCTGGAATATTTACTTTAACCACAGAGTTAATTCCTGCATCTATTGCAGCATGGTTCATAGCAACAATTTTCTCACCTTTTTTACCATAAGAAGTTACAACTGCATCTTTTAAGTATTTAACAGCATCTTCTACTGGTATTATATCAGCAAGTTTGAAGAATGCAGATTGACAAACCATGTTAATTCTTCCACCTAGACCAACTTCCTCTGCAATTTTAACAGCATCTATTGTGTAGAAGTTAATATTGTGATTTGCTATATATCTCTTCATAGTAGCTGGTAAGTTTTTCTCTAAACCATCTGCATCCCACATACAGTTTAGTAGGAATGTACCATTATCTTTTATTCCAGCTAATACATCATATTTATAAACGTAAGATTGATTATGACATCCTACATAATTAGCATGGTTAATTAGGTAAGGAGATTTAATTGGCTCTTTACCAAATCTTAAGTGAGAAACTGTTATTCCACCTGATTTTTTAGAGTCATAATCAAAGTATGCTTGAGCATACATGTTTGTATGATCTCCTATGATTTTTATAGCACTCTTATTTGCTCCTACAGTACCATCTGATCCTAATCCCCAGAATTTGCATTCAATTGTTCCTTCTGCAGTAGTTTGGATAGTTCTTGTTATTGCAAGTGATGTATTAGTAACATCATCTTCTATACCAATTGTGAATCCATTTTTAAGATTAGCTTCTTTTAAGTGATCAAACACAGTAACTATTTGTGATGGAGTTGTATCTTTTGATCCAAGTCCATATCTTCCACCAATTATTACTGGTCTTTCTTCTCTATCATAATAAGCATTTCTTATATCTTGATATAATGGTTCTCCAGCTGAACCTGGCTCTTTTGTTCTATCAAGCACTGCTACTTTTTTAACTGTTGCTGGCATGTGCTTAAAGAAGTGAGCAAGTGAGAATGGTCTAAATAAACGAACTTTCAATAATCCTACTTTTTCTCCATTAGCTGTTAAATAATCTATAGTTTCTTCTATAACATCACAAACTGATCCCATAGCAACGATTACTCTGTCAGCATCTGGTGCGCCATAATAGTTGAATAGGTGGTAGTCAGTACCTATTTCTTTATTTATCATGTCCATGTACTTTTCTACTACTTCCGGAATTGCGTTGTAGAATGGATTTGATGCTTCTCTAGCTTGGAAGTATATGTCTGGATTTTGTGCTGTTCCTCTAGTTACTGGATGTTCAGGACTTAGAGCATTATTTCTAAATCTTTCAACAGCTTCTTTATTTAAAAATTTTTCTAAAGTTTCGTAATCCCAAGCTTCTATTTTTTGAGTTTCATGGGAAGTTCTAAAACCATCAAAGAAGTTTAAGAAAGGAATTCTTCCTTCAATTGCAGCAAGGTGAGCTACTGGAGCCAAGTCCATAACCTCTTGAACACTGTTATTTGCTAAAAGAGCAAATCCAGTTTGTCTAGCTGCCATTACGTCTTGATGATCTCCGAATATTGATAAAGCTTGAGCAGCTAATGCTCTAGCGCTTACATGTAAAACTCCTGGAAGTAACTCTCCAGCCATTTTATACATATTTGGAATCATTAATAATAATCCTTGAGAAGCGGTAAAAGTAGTAGTTAAGGCTCCAGCTTGAAGTGAACCATGAACTGCCCCTGCTGCTCCTGCTTCTGATTGCATTTCCATCATTTTCACAGTTTGTCCGAAAATGTTCTTTCTTCCTTGTGCTGCCCACTCATCACAGTGTTCAGCCATAGGTGATGATGGAGTTATTGGATATATAGCTGCTACATCTGTATAGGCATAAGCCACGTGTGCTGCAGCGGTATTTCCATCCATTGTTTTCATTTTTCTCATTACAAGCAACCCTCTTTCTATAAAACATTTACTAACTTGTATGATTTATTGCAATTGTTAAAACAGTAACAACTTTTAGAATATTACTGGTAATTGCAATATATTCTATAAAATCTTTAGTTTTTATATATTACCAAAGATTAACATAGCTTTACAATAAAATTATAACTCAAATAAATTAAATTTCAACCCTAAAATTATAAATTTAGGCACTGAGGCTTGTTAAGTTTTTAATTATTTTCATATAGTAAACTCCTGATTTTTTTTGGGAATTATTGATTTATAGCCTTTTGAAGTTATTTCTCTATTGAAGGAATTTATGCTATCACCTTCACCATGTACTAGAAACACTGTATTTGGCTTGTTTTTAAAACCTTTTAACCAGTTATGCAATACCTTTTTATCTCCATGACCAGATAGTCCTTCAAGATTATATATTTTTGCTTTCACCTGAATTTCTTCTCCAAATATTTTTACTTTACTTTCTCCATTCAAAATTTTTTTACCTAAGGTACCCTCAGATTGATATCCCACAAATACCACAGTGCACTCTTCTCTTTCTAAATTATTTTTTAAATGATGAACAACTCTTCCACCTTCACACATTCCACTTGCTGCAATAATTACTACTCCCTCCTTAATATCCTTCAAAGCCACTGATTCCTCTGTACTTTCTGTAAAGTATAACCCCTTAAATTTTAATGGATTATCTCCCATATTAATTAAACTTTTTGCCTCACAATCAAAGTATTCTTCATACTTTTCAAAGACTTTAGTGGTATCCTTAGCGAGTGGGCTATCAACATACACCTTACAATGTGTAAGCTCTCCTTGTTCCACATATTTATTTAATCCATATATTATTTCTTGGGTTCTTCCAACGGAAAAGGAAGGTATTATTACGTTTCCTCCCTGTTCAAAGGTTTCCTTTACTATTTCTACTAGTTGGTGTAGATTTTCCTCCACAGCCTTATGCTCTTTATTGCCATAAGTTGTTTCCATGATAACAATATCTCCTTGTGAAACTGGAGTTGGATCCTTAAGAATTGGTAAATTAACATTGCCAATATCCCCACTATAAACTACTCTTCTTTCAGTTTCTTCCATTTCATTGATTAAAATTTCACATATAGCAGAGCCTAAAAGATGTCCTGCATCTCTAAAGGTCAGCTTTATATTGGGAAGTATTGAGATTTCTTCATCATAATCGTAGCCTTCAAAATGTTTTAAACTTTCCTCTGCATCCTTTATATCATAAAGTGGAACTATTGGTTCTAATCCCTTTTCTTCTCTCTTTTTACTTTTCCAATTTGCATCTGTAACTTGAATATGAGCACAATCAATCAACATAATATTACTTAAATCTGCTGTGCCTTTAGTACAAATTACCCTTCCTTTAAAGCCTTCTTTAAAAAGCAGAGGGATTCTTCCACTATGATCCATATGAGCATGAGATAAAATTACTAAATCAATATCCTCTGCATTAAATCCCAACTGGCTATTTCTATTTTCTTTTCCATCACTACCTTGATATAGTCCACAGTCTAGCAATATATTATATTCATCTATATTTAACAAGTGACAAGACCCAGTAACACTTTCTGTAGCTCCAAAAAATTTAATTTTCAATCCATTTCCTCCTTTGATTTGGTGTATCTAATATTAATACCCAAAATATAAGTTTTTTATTTTAAAAAGCCTATATTTACATAAACTTCCTTAACCAAAGATTAATTTATTCATGATGAATTTCATTCATCTTCAAAAGGCATTAAGGGAACCAAAGCAGGTTTTATCCATGGGTTAAGTCTTGACTTTGATTTCCTATATTTTAGGTTTATTCTTCTAGTGAAATCCTCTTCATATTCTATGAAATATCATCATCCTGTCTTTGATTATAACTATTTTAATTGCAATTACTCTATCTACATCAAAGTAATTAACATGACTATAATCTCCTTAAAAGGAAAAGCCTAGAGAAATTACTTTTCTCTAGGCTTTCTATTTTCTTCTATTAAAGTTATTATTTTATTTATACTATCCCTGGTTTGGCTCTTAGCCATATATCCAATATATTTATCCTTATTCTTATAAAGTTCATTTACCTTATCTATTAATATATTAGAATTTAACTGTTCTTCATCAGCCACCATACTAAAACCTTGTCTATCAAAAGACTCAGCATTTAAAATTTGATCTCCACGGCTTGCTTTTGCTGTTAGCGGAATTAACAAACTTGGCTTTTTAAGAGCTAACAATTCGAAAATTGAATTAGCCCCTGCTCTAGATATTACTAAATCCGCAGCTGCCATTAAATGTGGTAACTCATCTTTTACATATTCAAATTGAGCATACCCTGATTTATTATTAAGCGCTTCCTCTATATTCCCTTTTCCACAAATATGAATTATATTAAAGGTCTTTAACAATTCCTTTAACCCATCCCTCACCATGTCATTTATGGCTCTAGCGCCTAAACTACCACCCATTATAAATATAACAGGTTTATCATCCTTAAAACCACATAGACTCTTTCCTTTTATTTTGCTGCCCTCAAGTAATTCTTTTCTGATTGGAGAACCTGTAAGCACTGATTTCTTTTTATTCACATGATTTAAGGCCTCAGGAAAGGTAACACATATCTTTGTAGCATAGGGCATTGCAATCTTATTTGCAAGTCCAGGGGTTATATCTGACTCATGTATAATCACCGGAATCTTATTTAAAAAAGCTCCAAGGACTACTGGTACAGATACAAAGCCACCCTTAGAAAAAACTATATCTGGGTTTTCCTCTTTTAGTATTTTTTTTGCATCAAAAACACCTTTGATAACCTTAAAAGGGTCTGTGAAATTTTTTATATCAAAATATCTTCTAAGCTTTCCGCTAGATATAATATGATATTTTATGTTTTCTTCTTGGATAATACTTCTCTCTATACCACTTTCAGTTCCAATATATTGGATTTCATACCCAAGTTCTTTTAATGCTGGCATTAATGCAATGTTTGGTGTTACATGTCCAGCGCTTCCTCCACCAGTCATTATGATTTTCTTTTTATTCACTTTTGAAACCTCCTGAAATAATAAGAATATTACTTTATTATCTAACAAAACTAATTCTATTATCTTTATTATAATAATACCCTCATTACTATGTTAAATCTTTCAGTTATATTATATACTTAACTTTAATTTAAAGTTACTAAAATAGCGAGTTAAAATAAACTAAAATTTATATTAAGGTGCAATAAATTCCATAAGTTCCACTAATTTTATAAAATAATTTTAAAATAAAGGGTCAAAATAATAGTACCAAATGAAAAGGAGGGATTCAAGATGGCAAACAGAAATAATAGAGCATTAGTTCCAGAAGCTAAAGAAGGACTTAACAGATTTAAAATGGAAGCAGCAAAAGAGGTAGGAGTTAATTTAAAACAAGGCTATAATGGAGACCTAACAGCTAGAGAAAATGGTTCAGTAGGCGGACAAATGGTTAAAAGAATGGTTGAAGCTTACGAAAGAAACCTATAGTCTAAAATTCAATTAGTTTAATTCTAATATGTAAGCCCAATGAGTAAGTATAATACTTACCAGGCTTAATCAAAGGAGGAGTTCACAATGTCAAACAGAAATAACAGAGCATTAGTTCCTGAAGCTAAAGAAGGATTAAACAGATTTAAAATGGAAGCTGCACAAGAAGTAGGAGTTAATTTAAAACAAGGCTACAATGGTGACTTAACTTCTAGAGAAGCTGGATCAGTAGGCGGACAAATGGTTAAAAGAATGGTTGAAGCTTACGAAAGAAACCTATAATTTAATATAGTATCTTTTAATAAACAACATTTATAATTAATTTTATTCTATATACCATGAAAATTTATATAAAATGATTTAAATTATAAGTAAAGTTTCTTAAAAGCTAATGTCCAAATAGGGATGCACTTTCTGTGTATCCCTATTATTTTTTATGCAAAAGAGAATTTTTTATAATAAGTAGCACTAATTCTATTCACATGTAAATTAAACTCCATATTTTTTAGACATCTACTGTATATTGATTTAAATATATAAAGAAATAAATACAACCATTTAAGAATACATAGTATTTACTCCACTTAAAGTAATTTAATTTAGGATTATTAATTTAATTAGTACTTTTAAAATAGATAACTTAATTATATTAATGATTTCCTTGAGTAAAATATGCGTAAGTTCTTTTACATTCAGCTCGTATTTAATTATTTCTAGGGAAGTTTTTAATTAAACTTAATTCTACAGTTTTAACAACATTTTGGAAACTTCAAGTTTGCTATCTTATATAAGTAACTATTGCTCTGTCTATAAAAATTGTTTTAGCGTAACAGTCACATTTTCTTCATAAAGATACCTTTGTTTGATCTAAATTTGCTTTGAAAGTTACTTAACAAAATGAAATTGTTCATTATTTAACCTATACTGGAATAAATTTTCTCACATATAAAAAGACTTAGTGGACAAAATAATATTATAAACAGCAAAACAAACAAAACCTTTAACCAATAGCTGTTTATAGTAAAACACTTACTCTTAACTTTGGTAATTCTTATTACTTATAATTCTCTTAAATTCTTAAAATGTTCCACTGAAGAGCAACTTACAAAGTAAGTACTTTTTACGAATAGTTAGAAGACTTTTCAGAGAATTAAGTAATAAAATTATATATTTAAAACTTCATAAAAATCTTAACTAAAAAGGAGGAATTTAATATGTCAAACAGAAACAGAGTATTAGTTCCAGAGGCTAGAGAAGGATTAAACAGATTTAAAATGGAAGCTGCACAAGAAGTAGGAGTTAACTTAAAAGAAGGCTACAATGGTGATTTAACTTCTAGAGAAGCTGGTTCTATCGGCGGACAAATGGTTAAGAAAATGGTTGAAGCTTACGAAAGAAATCTATAGTTTTAAGGCTCCGTTCAACTTTGACAATGGTTACTAAATTATATTAATAAAGTTCATTTGAAACTTTATTTAAAAGGAGGAATTCAATATGTCAAGCAGAAATAGAGTTTTAGTTCCAGAAGCTAAAGAAGGATTAAACAGATTTAAAATGGAAGCTGCACGTGAAGTAGGAGTTAATTTAAAAGAAGGTTACAATGGTGACCTAACTTCTAGAGAAGCAGGATCAATAGGCGGACAAATGGTTAAGAAAATGGTTGAAGCTTACGAAAGAAATCTATAATATAAAAACATTGGCAAGGGAAATTCCCTTGCCAATGTTTTATTTTTTATTACTTCCTAAGTTTCTTTCTAAATTGTTATTTTGATTTTCAAATTTATTTTCTTTTTTATCAGTAATTAAATATTCGTAATCACCAGTAAAAAAACTTTGAGCATTTTGCATGTCTCCAACAGATTTTTCAAGGTTTTGTTTTGAATTTCTTGATAGTGGCATAATAACACTCCTCCATATATTTAATAATATTTTCCATGTTATTATGTGTTGTAAAGGATGAAATATACTTTGTACTATAAATTACTATTAACCCTGTGCAAATATCTCCTCTAGATTCTTATAAGCTTCCAAGTTGAAAATGTATTTATCTTGAAATTTTAACATCTTTTAATTTGAGTTGAAGATTCCGTTGCCCATTAAACTCATTTATATCTGGTTCAAATAATAAGTCCAGGTATAAATCACCAGGTGTATTTATATAATTCATATACCCCTGTCCAAAGTAGTGCTCAAGTAATTCTCTCATTTCCTCTCCCTTACTAAAGTAAAGACCCTCAATAGTTTTAGGGGTATTGGGAATATAACATAAAAGTTTTACATGTTGATTTTCATTTCCTAAAAATTTAATGTATTTAATTTTAATTTTTTTTGCCATGAGCACTGGTGATGGATTGCCTTTTCCAAAAGGACCTAATTCTTTAAATTCTTTTACTACTTCATAATTAATATATTGAAGAGATAACTGAGAATCTACAGGTACCACTGGAATTAAATCTTGAGAGGATAGCTTACAATTTTCATTTAGCCTTTGTGAAAACTCTTCTATTTTATCTTCATCTAAAGAAAGCCCTGCCGCCATAGGATGTCCACCAAATTTGAAAAGCAAATCCTTACACTTTAGAATCTCTTCAAACATATTATAGCCTTCTATGGATCTGCCTGAACCTTTTGGTCTTTCTTTACCTTCTGTTAATATAATAGTTGGCACATTATATCTCTCTCTTATTCTACCAGCTACAATTCCTGCAATACTTTCATGCATATCCTTTTTATAAACAACTATAACCTTATTATTTTTTATTGAAGAGTTATCGATGATTTCACAAACCTCTTCTACGCTAGTGTTAGTTAAGTCTTGTCTTTCCTTATTAAGAGTATGAATTCTAGTTGCAATAGCCTTGGCTTCATTGTCATCTTCACACAATAATAAATCTACAGATAAACTTGCAGTTTCAAGCCTTCCTGTGGCATTAATACATGGTCCGATGTTAAAACCAACATGGTAACAACTTACTGTTTCTTTAATTCCTATCACTTCTTTTAAAGCCTTTATTCCTTTATTCTTAGAGGCTGTTAAAAGCCTCAATGCTTCCCTAGCAATAATCCTATTTTCATCTACTAAATCTACCACATCACAAATAGTACCCATTCCTGCAAATTCTAAAAGTTCCAGAGCTTTCTCTCCCTTTATATTCATAACATCATATAGGGCGGCTACAAATTTAAAAGCTATTCCAGCCCCACATAAAAACTTGAAAGGATATTCACAGTCTGGTCTTTTAGGATTGATTATGGCATCTGCTTCAGGCATTACCACTGTTCTATTGTCCTCACCTTCAATAAAAGGCAGTTCATGATGGTCAGTTATAACAATTTTCATTCCCAGTTCTTTAACTCTTCTAACTTCATTAACAGCAGAAATACCATTGTCACAGGTTAAAATTAAATTATAGCCTTCTTTATATAATTCCTCAATTCTATCTAAGTTCATTCCATAGCCTTCTTGTTCTCTATCAGGTATGTAATAATTAACTTTTGCCCCTGCTTTTGTTAGACCTTTATACAAAACCACAGTACTGGTAACACCATCTGCGTCATAATCCCCGTATATAATAATTTTTTCTCCCTTTCCTATGGCTTGTTTTACTATATTTACCCCCTTTTCCATGTCTTTCATGAAAAATGGGTTATGCAAATCCCTTAAGGAGCCTTTAAAAAACTTTTTTAGTTTTTCTTCTGTATCTATTCCTCTATTATATAAAACCCTTAGGGTTATAGGACTGATATTAGTTTTTACACAGAGCTGTTTTATAAGTTCAATTGAGCAGGGTTTTTCTCTCCATATAGTGTTCATCTTGTCACCTTCTTAACTTTTTAGCTTTCATATGCTACAAACTCTAAAGTAATACTTTTTATATCCATTATTCCTATTACTAATAATCGCCTTGGCAGGTATAAAATCACATTACTTTCTAGTGTACTTTCCTATACATAATAACACGAAAACTCCCCTGTTGCACAAGATGTAATTTTTTTATAGTAAAAAAATCTCTAATAAATTTTCATAAATAAAATCATAAACCTTTTCATAGAAACCTATTTTGTTAATAACACTAAGTTGTGTTATACTTTCTGTAGTGATTCTTTCAATTAAATCGATTTCTTTTCAAGCCAATTAATCTGGAAACTAAAATAATCTTTGAGGATGCTTATTGTGAAGAAACTTTATTAGGTATTTCCTTTCTCTTATGGTGGATAATTTAGTTAACTAATCTACCAATACATCACTTGAAAGTCTATAAACATTATTATATTAATATATGTCCAGTAGTTCTTTAACTATATTGAATACACCTTTCTTATTAATATGCATTTTCTGTCTATCTACCATTTCTTTTCTAGCTTGAAACTGATTTGTAATATTATCAAATGCTTTAATAAGTCCACGAACACTTATATCATAGTACCATCCTACATTAACTAATATACCATATTCATTCATTACCTCTGCTATAGCCTCTTGATTTTGAACAGTTACAACTCCAATTGTTGGTATTCCTATGGAAGCTAATTCATATACAGTACTGCTACACGATGATATAGCTACATCACATATGCCCATTACTTCGCTCATTATTGGATTTTCATACAGATTTATATTATCAAAGTTTTCATATTTTGTTCTCAAGTCCTCCTTGCTATTGAAGGCTGATCCAATTATTACATGAAAGTTATAATCTTTATTATGTAAAGATTTAAGTATATAATCAGTTACTCTGTTAGGATCTGCGCCACCCATAGTTATGAGTATATTTTTAACTTCTTTATTAATTTTTTTTTGAGGAGCATCTCTAAATTCTTCTCTTAGCATAGTAAAATTGCTACCTAATAAAAGTCTGCAATCTTTATTAGTATTATACCTAAACCTATCGGCACCTAGATTTTGATTAATAATAAAATTCACATCAAATTTGTATAAGTTCATATCATCAATATAGACTGTTTTGCTAAAAAAGCACTTTGTTATTTGAAAATATTTTTCATCCACATCATAACTATCCGTAATAAGCATATCTGCCTCAATTTCAATTAATTCATTTAAGAGATTTTCTTCCGAAACTTGAATTACTTTAAACATCTCTTGCTTTATTTTTTCAATACCATCAATATATTTACTTTTATTTACTTTTGAAGTTCTACATACAAAAAAAACTTCATTAGTTTTAGCGAGTTCTCTCGCTAAAACTAATGCTCTCATAATATGCCCCATTCCAATATTGGTGCCACCATCAACTCTAAAAATTATCTTCATAGTATCTCCTCCTTACTCAATAAAATCCCAACTAAGTGGAGTACCTTTTTGTAAATCCTCTTTTGATATTTTGCCAATTATCTCATCTAAATATTTGGGGTGTAACCCATACGATGGTCTTATAGATCTAACATTCTCTTCTGTAAAGGATTCCCCTGCTTTAATATCCTTAACAACAAATAGAGATCTTGCAAATTCTCTGTTTGTTTTAGATTTCTCACTTAGATTATAATTAACTATACCTAATGCTTTTTCAGTATTTCTAATTGCTGTTACCATGTCTTTTAGCTCATTAGGTTCAAGAGAAAATGCTGCATCAGGACCTCCATCAGCTCTATTTAATGTAACATGCTTTTCAATAACTTTAGCACCTAATGCTACTGCTGCAATTGGTATTTCTATGCCTAAACTATGATCAGAAAGTCCACTGACTACACCAAATGTTTCTGATAAACTTTTTATCATTCTTAAATTCATTTCCTCATACGGTGCTGGATAGGCACTTGTGCACTTTAATAAAATAATTTTATCATTGCCAGCCTTTTTACATGCATTTACGGCATTTTCAATATCACTTAAAGTTGCAACTCCTGTAGAAATTATGATTGGCTTGTTTTTGGAAGCTATATATTCTATTAAAGGTATATCAGTTATCTCAAAAGAAGCTATCTTATAACACTCTACATTCATATCTTCTAAAAAATCTACTGATGATTTGTCAAATGGAGATGAAAAACATGCTAACCCATATTCTTCAGCAATTTCTTTTAGTTTTGGTTGCCATTCCCAAGGAGTATATGCCTCCTTGTATAAATCATATAATGTCTTACCGTCCCATAGTGTCCCTTGGCTTATTTGAAAATGTTTATTATCGCAGTCTATTGTTATAGTGTCAGCGGTATACGTTTGAAGCTTAATAGCATTTACCCCAGCTTCAGCGCATTGCTTTATAAGTTCTACTGCATTTTCAAAGCTTCCATTGTGATTTGCTGACATCTCTGCAATTATGTAACAAGTGGTATCTCCCGATATTGATTTTCCGTTTATACTTATCTCATTCATAGGCGCCTCCTTATAATGTTTTTTTATAAAAAAGTTTATCCCTGATTACTTTCTCTTCATATCCTAATTTTTTAAATATTTTTTGTGAAGCAATGTTATTATGTTTTACTTCTGCGTGTAACTGCTTTAGTTTCATATGCTGTTTTTCTATTTTATGTTCTAGCAATTTGATTATCTTAAAGCCGTAGCCTCTTTCTCTAAAATTACTACATATACTATAACTTATTATTCCATTACCATTTACTATATCTATTCGTATAAGACCAACATCATGATTATCTATGGTTAGTATAAACATACAACAAGCTTTGTCATTTAGCTTACTTCTAAACCATCTTACATGGTCTTCGTATTTAATCCTACTTGTGGAAAAAGAATTACGCCTAACTTCCATATCATTTGTCCACTGATAAAGAAGGTCACAATCTCTTTCATCAACCTCTCTAAGAGTTCCGTAATCAGTATTTGAAAATGTATTCATATAAAAATCTCCTACTTTTAAAATTGCTTCTGCTGTATGTGAGAATTAAAGTATTGTAATTCACTATATTTTTCATATAAACACAGTATATCATTCATATTAAAGTCTGGATTTATTTCATATAATCTTTCATATATAAATGTTATTAGTTCATAATCTTCTTGTGTATCTAGTGTCCATCGATAGTCTGAATAACTCTTATCATTTTTATACTGAAAAATTTTAAATTCAGATGGATTACCCCAAATATAAGGCGTTACATGTTCCCTCTCTCTAGAGTTCTGAGCGTTAAGGAAGGATTTTTCAAGAGCTTTATAACTAAACACTTCTGTATCCAACCCTCTAGGAAATGTTCTATCTATTGTATTGCTAACATAGTCATATTCATCAGCTCTGTCTATAAAAAATTGTATAATATTTTCAGTTACACAATGATCAATCAAAGGACAATCACTAGTAACTCTCACAACAATATCAGCATCATTTTCTTTTGCTGCAAAGTAATATCTTGATAAAACATCATCCTCTGAACCTCTAAAATATTTGATTCCAAGTCTATTTGCTTCCTCTACAATGGGATCATCTTGTTTTTTACTAGTAGTAGCTATAACTATTTCATTTATATTTTTAACATTTTTTAGTCTATCTATATCATGCTCTAAAACCGATTTGCCACATATTTGCTTTAAAACTTTCCCTGGCAATCTAGACGAACCTGTTCTTGCTTGGATTATACATACAACTTTCACCTTGTTCCCTACTTTCTAAAATAATTAATAACTTTCTTTACAGCTGTTATAACATCATTTATATCTTGTTCTGTCATTGTTGGGAATAGCGGAAGCGTTATTATTCTCTCATATATGTATTCTGCATTTGGGCAAAGACCTCTCTCATAACCTAGTTTTTTATAATATGGATGTAGGTAAACTGGTAAATAATGAACATTCACCCCTATATTCTCACTTCTTAAAGCTTCAAAAATTTCTTTTCTTGAGCATGAGAGCTTTTCTAATTCTAATTGTAAAATGTAAATATGGTGACCTGAGTTTGAATAAGAGGGCTCAAATGGAATAATAACTCCATCTAAATTCTTAAATACACTATTATATACTTTAACTATATCTTTTCTTCTATTAATAAACTCATCAACCTTTTTCATTTGATTGGTACCTAATGCACATTGAATATCTGTTATTCTATAATTGTAGCCCAAATCAAGCTGTTCATAATACCATGGTCCTTCATTTTTTGTCATTAGATTTAAATCTCTTGTTATTCCGTGAGACCTAAAAAGTATCATCTTATTATATAGTTCTACATCGTTAGTTACTACAACTCCACCTTCACCTGTGGTTATTGTCTTTACAGGATGAAAACTAAATTCGGTCATATGTGCTTGAGTACCTACCTTTTTAGACTTGTACTCACTTCCTAAAGAATGCGCTCCATCTTCAATCACTATTAAATTATATTTTTCAGCTATTTCTACTATTCTATCCATATCAACTGGTTGTCCTGTTAAATCCACAGCTATTATTGCTTTTGTTCTATCTGTTACCTTACGTTCTATATCATCACTATCTATGTTATATGTTTTTGGATTTATATCGGCAAATACTGGAGTTCCCCCACAGTATAAAACACAATTTGCTGAAGCAGCAAAAGTAATTGCAGAAACTATAACTTCATCTCCTTCTCTTATCCCAGCTGCATGACAAGCCATATGTAATGCTGCTGTCCCATTAGAAACAGCAACTGCATACTTTGCACCTACATAATTAGCAACAACTCTTTCAAACTTTGCCACATTTGGTCCTGTAGTTAAATAATCACTTTTTAGAGTTTCTACTACTGAATTTATATCATCTTCATCAATAGTTTGTTTCCCATATGGTAACAAACTATTTCTAACAGGTATTCCACCATTTATTGCTAAATTATTCATAATATTTACTCCTTATAATTATTTAGTTATAACCACTTCAGATAAATTACTATTTTTGTAGGCATCGTATAATCCTAATCTATACATCTCTCTCCTTAAATCTTCAACCGTTAACCATTCATTATTATTTCCAGAATTATATTCATATCCATTTTGTATAACTTTTCCACCTTCTGTAAAATGAGTTTTAAAGTTCCACCACTCAAAATGAGGATATATTATATAGTGCTTTTCATATTCGTAAGTTGTTCTTGAATCATCCCTTGTTATCATTACTTCATGTAATTTTTCTCCTTCTCTAATACCAATTTCATTTATTTTAACATCATTAAGCATAGCCTTTGCTAAATCTGATATTCTAAAAGATGGTATTTTAGATATATAGGTTTCTCCACCTTTTGCCTCTCCAAGTGCCTTAAGAACTAAATTTACACCTTCTTCTAGTGAGATCCAAAATCTTGTCATATTCACATCAGTAATTGGTAGCTCTTTGTGCCCTTGTTCAATTAATGAACTGAAAAATGGTATTACTGAACCTCTACTTCCTGCCACATTTCCATATCTCACTACTGAAAATATAGTTCCCTTATCTGCTGCGTAAGCATTTGCAGAAATAAACAATTTATCTGAAACTAACTTTGTGCCACCATATAAATTTATTGGATTTACAGCTTTATCTGTAGATAATGCAACAACCTTTTTGACGTTTCTATCAATTGCAGCATCAATAACATTTTGTGCTCCATGTATATTTGTTTTTATGGCTTCGAAAGGATTATATTCACAAGCTGGTACTTGTTTCATTGCTGCTGCATGGATAACATAATCAACTCCATCAAAGGCTCTATATAATCTATCTAAATCTCTAACATCACCTATGAAGAACCGTAACTTATTAAATTTATCTGGATATTTAGCTGAAAATTCTTTTCTCATTAAATCTTGTTTAAATTCGTCTCTTGAGTATATTATTATCTTTTTAGGATTATATTCACTTAAAATCATTTTGGTAAATTCTTTTCCAAATGATCCGGTACCTCCTGTTATTAATATCGTTGAATTATTTAACATTCTGCTTCTTCCTTTCACTTTATAATTACTACAAATTTTGTATTTGTCTAGTTTAGATATAAGGATTTATATTTAACTCACTCACTGTTCTAGTATATATTAACCATTAACATTATCGAATAAAAAAACTACTAATTTAGATAACCTATAATTAATATGTCAAGCTAGCAATGCTAGGTGAAAAGAATATGATAGAGCTTAACAAGAATTTTACCATAATAATAAAAAACATAAAAGATTCTATTACTGACTCTTGTGACTATCAGATTTTTATAAAAAGCTGTATTTTGTGATAGTTTCTGAGATACTGCTCCTATGGAATCCTTTTATGGTAAACTTAAATAAGAATAGCTCTATGAAAAGCACTTGAAAACTCGCGATGAAACTAGAGTAGTTGTATTTAAATATATTAAGATATCTTAACAACAGTCAAAAAACATACCACTAAGGTATTTAAATCCTAAAACTCAAAATACACTAATGAACTCAAAGATAACTAACCTTTTATAAAATTACCAGTAAACTCACCAACTCTTAATTCGCAAGTGAATTTATGGAATTCACTAAAGGCCTATTTTTTAACTAATGAACATTCATCTGTCAAGGGACTTTTTTATGCATTTGCAGCATCTGTGCAAAACTTAATGTAAATACCTCAATCGACTATTCGGTTATTAATGCCAAAAACTTAGACTTTTACTATGGGTACCTATGTGATTTTATCAGATAGAAATTTAAATTTTCATTTAAAATCTCAAATACATAGTAACACGGTTTTTTGAATCTTTATAAATCAATTCCCTAACCTCTAAGTAGATAAAGTAGTTTAACCTTTGCATAGAAACCTATTTTGTTAATAGCACTAAGTTGTGTTATACTTTCTGTAGTCATGTTTTCCCTTTCTATTTCAGCGCTATTTCTCACTTACTTTCATGACTATAAGCTTACAAAATTAAAATTTATTTTATTCCTAATCATAGGTCTTAAGAAACTAAATTAATCTCATAGATAGATTAATTATAACTTTTGTTCACGATAAAATAATTGTAGAGGTGATTTACTATGGATAGATTATTATTTGGTATTTCTGGGCTTCCCCTGGGTAATGAAAATACTAAATTTGTTTATAAAACTGGAATACCTTATTTAAAAAACTTAGGACTAGATGCTATGGAACTTCCTTTTGTACGTTCTGTTAATATAACTGATAAGAATAAAAACGAGGTTTTAAAAGCTAAAGAGGATAATTCATTCTATCTTTCTGCCCACGGTTCCTATTTTATAAATCTCAATGCTGATGAAGAGGAAAAGCAACTTCAATCTCTTGAACGGATAATAAAAGGAGCAGAAGGTCTATCAAAGGTTGGTGGTAGAAGCTTAATTTTTCATCCGGGCTTTTATCTTAAAGATTCCAAAGAAGAAACCTTTAATACTATTGAAGAAAATTTAAGAAAACTTCCATACTTAGGAGTAGATTATAGGCTTGAAACCACCGGCAAGGGTACCCAGTTCGGTTCTCTTGAGGAATTGGTAGAGCTTTGTAAAAGAGTTCCCAATGTTAAACTTTGCATAGATTTTTCCCATTTGCATGCAAGGTATAATGGAGCCTTAAAAAGTTATGATGATTTTGCTAGAATTCTATCCTATGTAGGAGATAATTTAGGTATGGAGGCTTTAGAGGATTTACATGTACATATGTCTGGTATAAATTACGGTGCTAAAGGAGAGAAAAATCATCTTCCTTTTGAAGAAAGTGATTTTAACTATAGAGCTTGCATAGAAGCTTTTAAAAACTTCAATGTTAAAGGCTGCATCATTTGCGAAAGTCCAATACTAGAAAATGACTCATTATTAATTAAAAATTATTATGAAGCCTTATAATCTAATTGCTTTCGTCTGATAATTTCATTAACAATTATATAAATGGTTGTATTAATATTAAAACTTAATAATTAATATAAAAAATGCCAAGGATAAGTAGAGAACTAGTTCCTCTATTATCCTTGGCATTTTTATTTTTGTAAAGCTGCTAATG
Organism: Clostridium sp. UBA4548; assembly: GCF_002387895.1. Taxonomy (GTDB): domain Bacteria; phylum Bacillota; class Clostridia; order Clostridiales; family Clostridiaceae; genus Clostridium_J. Next base: position 17,216 of record NZ_DGLI01000025.1, on the reverse strand, counting down.
AAAACCAATAATCCTATTAGTAACTTCTTAATTTTTAGAGTTTCCTATAAAATTCATGATAATATGATAATCCAACAAAATTAACTATCACCAATAATCTATAACTTTCACCACAATATATAGTGCGTTTTTTATATTTATTACTACTACACTCAGCTGAAAAATCAATATTAAATACCTACTGTGATTTAATCATAATACTTATCTCATAAACAAAATGCTAACTATCTCTTCACAAGTGGAAATGCAATAACATCTTTTATAGAATTTGCACCTGTTAAAAACATTACCATTCTATCAATTCCAATACCTAAGCCTCCTGCTGGTGGCATACCTACATCAATTGCCACTGCAAATTCTTCATCCATTGGACTGGCTGTCTCTAATCCTGCTCTAAGTTTTTCAGCTTGTTCATGAAGAAGTATTCTTTGTCTTAATGGATCATTTAACTCTGAATACGCATTACCAAGCTCTACTCCAAAGGCATAGGGTTCAAACCTTTCAATTAATTCTGGGTTTTCTCTGTGGACTTTGCATAAAGGAGAAGATTCAATTGGAAAATCAATTACAAAAGTTGGTTCTATTAATTTTTCTTCACAATACTTTTCAAATAATATCATAATCAATTCTCCTTTTGAAGCTTCTTCTACCACAAATCCTTCTATTATAGCTTCATTAAGCAGGCCATTTGAATTAATACATTGAATTATCTCTTCCTTAGAGCTGTTTTCAACATCAAAATTAATCTCTTTTTTAACTAGATCACACATTCTTTCTTTTTTCCAAGGGGCTTTAAAATCGATTTCTACTCCATCATAGGATGCCTTAGTGGTTCCATTTACTTTTGTGAAAGTGTGTTCATAGATATTTTCCATAAGCCTCATCATATCTCTGTAATCAGCGTAGGCCATATAGCACTCAAAAAGTGAAAATTCTGGGTAATGGGTTCTATCTATACCTTCATTTCTGAAAGATCTACCAAGGGTATAAACTCTTTCAATACCTCCTACCATAAGTCTCTTTAAATAAAGCTCTGGTGAAACATTCATGAAAACTTCACAGCCTAGTGCATTTACATTAGTGATGAAAGGCTTAGCCTCTCCTCCACCATATTTTGTATCTAAAATTGGTGTTTCCATTTCCATGAAACCTAGGCTATCCATATACTCTCTAAGAGCAAACATAGCTTTAGATCTTTTAATAAACCTTTCTCTAACCTCATCATTCATAATCATATCTAGTGAACGATGTCTCTGCCTTAAATCCATATCTTGTATTCCATGATACTTTTCAGGCAAGGGTCTAATAGATTTTGATAAAACAGTAATAGTCTTTGCCTTAATAGTAATTTCATCCGTTTTTGTTCTAAAAACGGTACCTGAAACCCCAATAATATCACCTACATCTACAAGCTTTAATATTTCATAAATTTCAATACCTAGAGAACCTTCATGAAAATATACTTGTATTTGTCCACTTTGGTCTTGTAGGTTTAGAAAGGTTACCTTTCCCATTCTTCTTAAAAGCATTATTCTTCCTGCTAATACAAACTCCTCATCACTACCTAGATTTTCAAAATTATCTAGTATAAAGCTGCTATGAGTTGTGGCATTAAAAGAATATGGATAAGGATTTATACCTTTTTCCACCATTCCATTTACTTTTTTGATTCTTTCAACCATAAACTCATTACTATCTTCCATTATATTTCTTAAATTATTTAACTCTTCATAGCTATTGTACATCTATGATACCACCTTTCAAATTGCTAAAATTCTCCTTAAAACCTTTTAGTTTGTAAAATTGAAAATAAAAAAACTCCCACCCCCAAGACTTAAGTCTTGGGGACGAGAGCTACTTACTTCGTGGTACCACCCCAGTTCGTTAACATGTCACCATATTAACCTTTTCAAGTACGGCTTTGATAAAAAGATTATACTCTAGCTCTATAACGGGAGCTCCCGTTACATCATCCACTTAACTAAGTTAAGGTTCAATGCACAACTCCGAGGCTTTTTTCAATAGATAACTTTTCACTTCCTCTCAGCAACAGAAGCTCTCTGTAGAAAAATTTGGCTATTTACTCTTCTCATCATGGTTTTTAATTGTTTAAAATATTTTATAATGTTTAACATTCTTTGTCAATAGATTTATTAAAACATTCTACTCTGATATAACAATTTGAACTGCTGGACTAACCAAGGCTTTTTTTGCTACCCTCAAAATTTCTTCCCCTTTTGGTAGAATTTCAAATTCAAATTCTCGTAATAATTTCTCACAGTTATTATACATAATTTCATAAACTGCTAAATTCATTGATAACACTATAGATTTCTCTAGATTTAAAGTTCTCTTTAATTTTTGTGACTTAGCTAACTTTTTAACTCTCTCTTCAGTAAATAATTCTTTAGCTTCTTTAATCTCAGAAAGCTTTTCATTAATTAAGCTTATGGCAATTTCTACATTTTCCTTAGAAGTTCCTAAAGTTATTGTATAGAGCTTAATGCCCTTTTCATTTTTTATCTTTCCACCTATATCATATACAAGGCCTCTGTTTGTTCTTATTTCATCATATAAAAGGCAGCTAGTACCTTCTCCAAAAACTTCATTAAAAATCCTTAAAAGGGTTACTTCCTCTTCGGTTAAATAGTGTATAGGAAAAATATACTGAATTTTAGCTCCACTAAGATTTGAGCTCTTTTTAAAATATATTCCTTCATTTGGATTTTCATAAAGTGGTTTAAGCTCTTTTTCTTTAGACTTTTCTATAGCCTCACTACTTTGAGGCTGATAAGTTCTATCATAAACTTCCACATTCTTAGCTTCTTCATTAAATTGCATTTCTATTTTTCTCCAAGAAGCAAATCTTTCCTCAATCTGTTTAATTACTTCTTCACAATCCAAAGAAGTTACTACAGAAATTACGGTGTTATTTGGAGTGTAATATTTGTTATAAAACCCTCTAACATCTTCTAAAGTAAAACTTCTAAGCATAGATTCTTTCCCAATTATTAGTTCTTTAATTCTTCTCTCTTTAAAAGCATTAAAGAATAATAAATCTTCACAATGCTGAGATAAATCCTCACTCCACTCCTTAAGTTCCTCAATAATAACCTGAATTTCCTCTTTAAACCCTTCTTCTCTAAAGGCTGGATTTGTAATGATATCACTATAAATCTCAAAGGCAGTATTAAAATCCTCATTTAAGCAAGTTCCATAATATACAACGTAGGGATAGTTTGTCATTGCATTGTGAAAGCCAAAAACCTCATCGCATATATTATTTATTTCTTTTTCTGATCTGGTTTTTGTTCCCTTAAAAACTAGATGCTCTACCGTATGGGCAAGACCTAGTTCACCCTCTTGCTCTACATTAGCCCCCGCCTCTAATCCTATGGTAAAGGATGTAATATTCCCAGGAATACTTTCATATAAGACTTTTATTCCATTTTCTAATATAACCCTTTTCATACTCAAACTCTACTTTCTATATGATTTCAACTTGTTCAACACAGTCATCATTTGAGAATAACATAACATTCTTTCCTCTTCCTGCTCTGTTTTGAACAGGTATATGACTTATTTCCAAAGTTTTCTCTTCACCCTTTATAGTATTTAATCTTAAAGTACCTTCATATTTATCTATGCATAAATCCTTTAAAGAGTTCGAATTTACTGGTATTTCACTGGCTATCAGTGCTCCAAATAAAACTTCGTCATCATCTTTTAAGCTGATGGCAGTTACTCCAGCTGCATTTCTTCCCATTGGATTTACTGTGGTACTTGCAAATCTTATACACATTGCTTTCTTTGTTACTACTACTAAATCACTACGATTTTCTTCTAAATAAACAGAAATTACCTTATCCTCACTACCCTTTAACTTGCAAGCTACTCCGTAATCAAAATCGCTGCTAAACTCGGTACTACTTGTCTTTTTCACCATTCCCTTAGAAGTAACAAAATAAAATCCTTCTGTTTCTCTATAGTTTATAACTGAAATCATACTAACTATAGGATCTTCTTTATGGAAATTCTCTAAAATTTCATGAATATCTACACCTTTTTTATCAATATTTTGAATCAAATTAGCTTTAATTTTATGCACATTTCCTTTTGTAGTAAAGAATAATAAATCACTTGTGGAAGTTGCTATAGTTATGAGCTTTTCATTGCTTTTTCTATTGCTGCACCTTAAAATACCTTTTCCATTTAAAGTAACGTAAAACTCTCTATAATTAAACTCCTCTACATACTCAATACTAATAACTTCATCCTGGCTTACTAGCTTAAATAATTGCTTTCCAATTACAGTTCTGTCTAAAGACTGAAGTTCTGGTTCCTCAGTAGTGAAGTTTAACCCCTTTCGAGTATTAACATTAATAAACTTACCTTCTCTATCACTTGTGACTAAATCTGCCTTTACCAGAGTTTCATCTTCCTTTAGCTTAATTCCTAAAAGCTTACTATAGTTAGTGTTAAACCTACTTAATTCTGTTTTCTTAATTAATCCCTTAGAAGTGAAAAATAATATATCTCTACTTAACTCAAAGGATTCTATAGAGTAGGCTGAAATAATATTTTCTTCAGCTAAATCTAAACCTTTGAATATTGTATCTATCCTTTCCCCTCTTTCTTTCCATTTAAACTCCGGAATATTCACACCCTTTGCTTGATACATATTCCCTTTGCTAGTAAAGAAAATTATAGTATCCTTGGTGTTTCCTTCGATTAAAAACTTATTGAAATCTCCTTCCCTATGATCAATATCTTCAACATTTTGTGAAGTTCGATTAAAGGACTTTAAAGGAGTTCTTTTGATATACCCTTCATTTGATAAGGTTATTACTACATCTTCTTCTATAATAAGCTCCTCTAATTCAATTTTAGCTTCACTATCATCCTCTACAATAGCAGTTCTTCTTGGATCATCATAGCTTTCTTTAATTTGGAGCATTTCCTTTTTAATAACCTTTAGAAGTTCTTTTTCGCTTTCTAAAATTTTATTTAACTTTTTAATAGTTGTTTCAAGCTCTTTATACTCCTTTTGAAATACATTTATCTCCAGCCCTGTTAATCTATATAGCATCATTTCAAGAATGGCTTCAGCTTGAAGTTCACTAAATCCAAATTCGTTTATTAAATTAGTATTTGCATCTTTTTTAGACTTAGATCCTCTTATAGTAGCTAAAATTTCATCCAAAATGTCAATAGCTTTAATAAAACCTTGAACAATATGGAACCTTTTTTCAGCAGTTTCCAGTTCTTTTTTTGTTCTTCTAGTAACTATTTCTTTTTGATGTTCTACATAATAATGAAGTAAGGCTTTAAGCCCCATTGTTCTGGGCTTTCCATTAGCTAAAGCCACCATATTAAAAGATATATTACATTGAAGCTCAGTTCTTTTATATAAGTATTTTAAAACCTTATTTACACCATCTTCATTTGCACTTTTCTTAAATTCAATAACTGCTCTTATTCCATTTCGATCGGATTCATCTCTGATATCTGCTATGGTTTCTAAAGCCTTTGCGTGTTTTTTATCTCCAGTCATATCAGAAATTGCTTGAAGAAGTTTTGCTTTGTTTTTTCTATAAGGAAACTCAGTTATAACTATACCAAGTCTTCCATTTTCTAAAGTTTCAATGTTTGTTTTAGCTCTTAAGGTTACTTTTCCTTCCCCAGTTTCGTAAGCAGAAATCATCGAGTTTTTTCCAATTAGTATTCCACCAGTTGGAAGGTCTGGTCCCTTTATATAATTCATTAACTCCTTTGTAGTTATTTCTGGATTATCTGCTAATGCAAGTGAAGCATCAATAACTTCTCCTAAGTTATGGGGAGGAATGTTAGTAGCTAGTCCTACTGCAATACCAAAGGCTCCATTTACAAGAAGATTAGGGTATCTAGAGGGCAGTACTGAGGGTTCTTTTTCTGAGTCAGAGTAGTTATTTACCATATCCACTACATCCTTATCAATATCCCTTAGCATTTCTAATGCAATATTAGACAATCTCGCCTCGGTATAACGCATAGCTGCTGCGCTATCCCCATCTATACTTCCCCAGTTACCATGTCCATCAATAAGGGGCTTTCTTGTACTAAAATCTTGAGCTAAAATTACCATGGCATCATAAACAGAAGTGTCTCCATGAGGATGGTACTTACCAAGAATATCCCCAACAATTCTGGCTGACTTATAATATGGTTTATCTGGAAAGGCCTTAAGCATATAGGCTCCATAAAGAATTCTTCTATGAACTGGCTTCATTCCATCTCTCACATCTGGAAGAGCTCTATCCTTTGATACTTCCACAGCATAAGGAAGGTAGTTATCCGGCATAGCTTCATCAATAGAAACATTAATTATATTATTATCAACAGGTATATTGTCCTTTTTTTTAGCCATTTTTTTCCCTCCTAAAACTCAGCATATTTGTACATATAATTTTTTCTTGGTTCTACCACATCTCCCATAAGCAGAGATATCATTTTCTCTGCCTTTGCAGCATCCTCAATTGTTACCCTTTGGAGAGTTCTTGTTTCTGGATTTAAAGTGGTTTGCCAAAGTTGTTCTGGGTTCATCTCTCCAAGTCCTTTATATCTTTGAATGAGAGCCCCTTTACCAATTTCCTTTTTTACTGCTTCTAATTCTTCATCACTGTAAGCATACCTAGCTATCTCTCCATTTTTAGTAGTTTTGTACACTTTATAAAGTGGAGGAAGTGCCATATATAAGTGACCATTTTGAATTAAAGATCTCATATATCTATAAATATAAGTCATCCATAGAGTCCTAATATGGTAGCCATCTACATCTGCATCACTCATTATTATTATCTTTCCGTATTTAAGTTCTTCTTCTTTGTAATTATCAAGTACACCCGTTCCAATAGCAGCATTAAATATTTTAAGTTCTTCACTAGCTAGTACATTTTCAAGTTTTTGCTTTTCTGTATTCATTATCTTACCTTTAGAAGGCATTATAGTCTGAAATCTTCTATCCCTAGCTTGTTTTGCAGAGCCTCCTGCAGAATCTCCCTCAACCACAATAAACTCAGTAAATTCAGGATTCTTTAGAGTACATACTGCTATTTTCCCTGCTAGTGGTGCCGTACCATTTCCTATTTTTTTTCTTTCCGCTTCATTTATTTTTTTTATTTTATCTCTTCTAGCTGCAGCAGAAAGAGCATTATTTATAAGAACTGTAGCAATATCCTTATTATCTTCTATCCATTCACCAAATTTAATATAACAAAGTTCATTCATCATAGAGTAGGCTTCCACATTACCAAGCTTTGTTTTAGTTTGACCTTCAAACATAGGATTACTGATTTTAACTTTAACTATAGCAGTCATTCCCTCTCTTAAATCGTCACCCTCGAACTCCTTATCTTTTTCTTTAATAAGATTTAGTTTCTTACTCCACTCTTTAAAAGCTCTAGTCATTCCTGTTTTAAACCCAGTTTCATGAGTCCCTGATTCTGTAGTTGGTATATTATTTACATAGCTTGCAATATTTTCAGTGGTAGAATCAGTAAATTGAACGCAAATTTCTCCTTCAACTTTTATTCCATTAACTTCTCTTTCTCCACCAAATAAAACTGGCTCCTTATGAAGTACGGTCTTACTTTCATTAAGATAGTCTATAAAATCTAAAAGCCCTCTTTCTGAATAATAGTTTTTTTCAACTGCTTCACTTTTTCTTAAGTCCTTTAAAACTAAGGTAATTCCTTTGTTTTGAAAAGCTAACTCTTGAAGCCTTTGGTCTATAATTTCAAATTTAAAATCTACGTTACTAAAAACTTCACTATCAGGATGAAAAGTTACCTTTGTCCCTGTTTTCCTTGTATTACCAATAACTTCAAGTGGTGTCACAGGAGTTCCTGGCATTTTTCTTTTTAATTCCTTATCATAGGCATGCTCAAATCTTTGCTTAAAAATGTTTCCCTTTTGATAAACCTCTACTTCAAGCCATGAAGATAGAGCATTAACTACGGCAGCTCCAACACCATGAAGTCCTCCTGAGGTTTTATAATTAGAGTTATTAAATTTACCACCAGTGTGAAGTTCTGTGTAAACCATCTCTACCCCAGATTTTTTCTTAATAGGGTGAATTCCTGTTGGTATTCCTCTTCCATTGTCTATAACTGTTACAGTTTTATCTTTATTTAAAATTATTTCTGCTTTATCTCCATAGCCATTTGTAAGTTCATCAATGGCATTATCTAAAATTTCCCAAATGCAATGGTGAAGACCTTTGCTTCCTGTAGAACCTATGTACATTCCTGGTCTAACTCTTACTGGTTCTAGCTTTTCAAGAGAAGTTAAATCTGTCACTTCATAGCTTGAGTTTTTATTTTCATTACCTTGCATAATATTCCTCCTAAAAATAGAGTTACAAACCTTATTTTATAATTTAATTTGAAGATAGTAAAGAGAAAAAAATAAAAAACAGAAACAAGCGTTCTGTTTTTTATTTTTTAGTTATTCTGTACAGGCAACACAGGCTTCTTTATCCTGTTCAGAATGCTTATCTATAAAACTTTCTAAAGCTTTTGCAGCTTCTTCAATATTACTAACCATTAGTTTAAAATCATAGTCATACTTATCAGAGCTATGCATATAAAGAGGATCATAATATTTTACCATTAACTCTTTAACTACTTCATCATACTCTTCTTGCCTTACTTTCTCACAGTACTCTTCTATATTCTTTTCACTAATATGTTTTTTTAACTTTAAAAGAGCTTCACAAATTTCCTCTTTGCAATTTTCCATCTTGGTATATTCTTTTACAATAATGTCTTTTCTAAATTCAATGTCAGCATCTACAAATACATGGATGCCTTCTTTCATTTTATTATGGATATATTCTGGTATAACTACCCTACCTATCCTTCTACTTTCAGCTTCTACAAATACATACTTTCCTTTAACTCCATTTAACTCCTCATAAACATTAGATTCAAATTGTTTTTGAGAAGTAGTTTCTCCAAGTCCCACAGATCCTAATAAAGAACCCCTATGGTTTGCACATCCCTCTAAATCAAGGACATTATATCCATGGTCTCTCAGTTTTTTCAAAATTTCAGTTTTTCCAACCCCAGTATTGCCATGAAGTACTACATATTCTACCTTATGATTTAGTTCTGGTAGCTCTTCAGTAATAAAAGCTCTGTAGCCCTTATATCCATCTTTAATTCTCTCAACCCTTGAACCAAGAGCTCCTAAGAGTTCTGCAATGGATCCACTTCTCATTCCACCACGAGCACAAAATAATACTACCTTATTATATTGTTTTTCTAATTGATTTACCCTATCGTATATTTCTGGCAACTTTTTAGCAACAATGTCTACCCCAATTTTTTTTGCCTTTTCAGTACTTTCTCTTGTATATATTGTTCCGATGCTAGCTCTTTCCTCATCATCAAATAAGGGTATATTAATTGCACCATTAATTGTAGAATCCTTATACTCTCCTGGACTTCTTACATCTACAAGTACATAATTACCTTTCAATTCTTTATATTCAACGGTATTTGCCATGCTTATTCCTCCAACAATTAAACTATCCAAAAATACTATTATAAATATCAATAACTTCTAACTTATTTATTTTATATCCTAATAAGTACTGTGTCAAATTTCTCTCTACATTTTGAAGTATATACAATTTTTGCAGTTAAATATACATTTACTTACATTTTCTTATTAATGTGTTGTATAATAATATGAAGTAAGGAATCTGAAAATAAATAACAAGTGAAAGATGTGAAGTATAACACAAAATAGATGAGGATACTGTCTTATTTATTTTGTGAAAATGCCTAATATATATCATTAATAGTGCAGTTTAAAGTTAAGGTTTTTAATATAAAGCAATGAAAGGATAGAAAGTTAAATTTATGTTCATTAGACTTCACTACTATAAATCTGATTTTAAGGATAAGTTTATAAATTAAGGTTTATTGTTCCACTTTCTTTATCATAAAATTAACAACTACCATGTAGTTACCTTTAAATGTGACTAATAATTAAAAATGAAATTGGAGGGAATTTATGAGTTCAGTTTTAAAATCTAGTAATAGGATCTATGAAAATAGGCTTAATAAATTTATTAAAATCAAAAAGACTAAAACACAATTAAGTAACTTTTACAGTGGCATAAGGCTTCTATACTTTTTACTGTGCATTATAGTTTTTATATTTTCATATAAGATATCAAACTACAATTTAACTCTTTTTTCTATAGCAGTTTTTATCCTAGGGTTTTTCTATATTTCAAAAAAACACAGTTTAATTAAAAAGTTCTTATTAAAAGTTAATAACCTTATAAGTCTTAATGAAACTGCTATTAAAAGAGTTACTGGTAATTTCAAAGACTTTTATGATGGGAGCGACTTAAGAGAGGAAGCTCCAATGTACAGCGAGGATTTGGATATACTAGGCAAAAACTCATTATTTCAAAGAATATCTTCAGCTATAACACCACTTGGAAAAAAAAGATTTAGTGATGAGCTTTGTGGCAAGATAAGCTTCACCATAGCTGAGACTAAAAGTAGACAAGAGGCTATTGAAGAACTAAGCAAAGCACTTCATTTTTGCCAAGGTCTTTTGTCTGAAGGAATGATTAAGGATAAAGAATTTGCCAGTCCTGATGATTTGATTAGGTGGAGCTTAGAAATTGACGAAAGATTTCTCAACCCCTATATTAAACCTTTCAGCACTTTTATAACAACCTTAATTATTTCCTCTCTATTACTTCCTTTTCTCTTAAGTGGATTCACCTTTACTCTAGCTAAGTTATCCATTGCCATAAGTATACTTCTTTTGCTTATTAACATTAAAAATATAAACACTTCCTTACACAAAGTGTTTAAGTACAAAGAGGATATAGAAGGTTATTCTAATATGATATCCTATATAGAAAAAACTAAGTTTAAAAGTCATTATTTAAATCATCTTCAAAAAAAACTTAAGGTTAATAGTGATAAATCTACCACTTATATAATTAATCAATTAAATAGTATTGTAGGTAAAATCTCTGATAGAAATAATATGTTTTACTTTCCCTTAAATATCCTATTCCTATGGGATTACAGGATTTGTTATGAGCTAGAAAAATTTAAAAAACTATACGGGAAAAACCTTAAAGCTATGATAGAAATCATAGGGGAATTTGAAGCCCTTATAAGCTTAAGCAATATAAACAGAGATAATCCTAACTGGTGTGTTCCTACCTTTGAAGAAAGAGAACTAATAATTAAAGCTGAAAACCTAGGTCATCCACTTCTTGGGAAAGGTTCAGTGTCGAATACTATTACCATAGATCATAATCATAGCATAGCTCTTATTACAGGCTCCAACATGGCTGGAAAAAGTACAATGCTAAGAACTCTTGGAATCAACTTAGTTTTAGCTTATGTAGGAGCTAAAGTTAGAGCTAATAATTTTACCTGTAGCAAGCTAACTATTTTAACTTGCATGAGAACCAGCGATAATTTAGAAGAAAGTATCTCTTCCTTCTATGCTGAAATATTAAGAATAAAGACTCTTATTGATTTCACTAACAAGGGAGAAAAGGTATTCTTTTTATTAGATGAAATTTTTAAAGGAACTAACTCTATTGATAGACATACTGGTGCAAAGATACTAATCAATCAACTGAGCAAAAAAAGCACCTTGGGTATGGTGTCCACCCATGACCTAGAGTTAGGGGATCTTTATAAGGATAATCCTAAAGTGAAAAATTATCACTTTAAGGAATACTATAAAGATAATAAAATCTTCTTTGATTATAAGTTACGACAAGGGGTAAGTGATACTCGAAATGCAATTTATCTAATGAAGATGGCGGGGATAGAAATAGGCTAAGGTTTTTTCATTATTTTATCACCTTATTTAATCTTAAAAATTTGATTTTAAAAGGCTAAAACACTTATTACATAGAATTAAGCGTTTTAGCCTCTTTATATTCTTGTTTTACTTATATTTTTTTAATTCCCAATAGTATCTACTATTTTTTAAATTCCTTAACCATAGTTGGCGGCATTTCACCCTTAAGTGCTTTAACCATGTTTTCTGCTGCTAACATTGCCATCTCATCACGGGTTTTACCAGTGGCAGATCCAATATGAGGTAATACCACCACATTATCCATCTTTAATAGTGGATTATTTACATCTACAGGCTCCTTGTAAAACACATCAAGACCAGCGCCAAAGATTTTTTTGTTACTTAAAGCATTAATTAAAGCTTCTTCATTAACAGTTTGGCCTCTAGATCCATTTATAAAAATGGCAGTTTCCTTCATCATATCAAATTCCTTATAACCAATAAGTTCTTTGGTATCTTCGGTTAAAGGAGTCATCAGCACGATAAAATCTGACTTTCTTAAAACTTCCTCTAAGGAACAATATTTTGCTCCAAGTTCTTTTTCTGCTTGAGGTTTTCTAGTTCTGTTATGGTAAAGAATATCCATGCCAAACCCAAATTTACCCCTTGTAGCCACTGCTTCACCTATATTTCCCATGCCTATGATCCCAAGGGTAGCTCCATGGACATCTAATCCAAAATGAGTTTTTTCAATGTCCTTCTCCCAGTTACCTTGTCTTACATATTTGTCTAATTCAACTACTCTTCTTGATGTAGCTAAGATAAGTGCAAAAATTAAGTCTGCCACTGTATCATCTAACACATAAGGAGTGTTAGTTCCTACAACTCCCCTTTTTTTCATTTCTTCAATATTAAAATTATCATAGCCAACTGATAAATTGCTCACAACCTTTAGCTTAGGTGCTGCACTTAATAGTTCTTCATCAATTTTATGACCAAATACTATTAATCCATCAACATCCTTAACATTTTCTAATAGTTTATCTCTTGTGATTTTCGAATCTCCATTCCATATTTGGTATTCACAATATTTACCTATATATTCTTCAACATATTTAGGAATTGGATTTGCTATATATACCTTATTTTTCATGGTTTCCTCCAGATTTGTATATTATTCTAAAAATATTATACAATATAATATAGTGATTATTAAACCTATTTATAATCTTTTATTTTATTTTACACTTTTTTAATTAAATATATGATTAATTTTGAAATTTCACAGAGGTATAAAGCGAAATAATTTTCTTAAAGGTTCAAATTGTTATGAAATTAGAGGTATTTACTATGAAAAAATATAAAGAGTTTCTTCTTCAATATTCTAATCTTCCTAGAGGGGTTTATATGCTGTTTATTACTAATATGATTACTAAGCTAGGAAATTTTGTTATCCCCTTTTTGACCTTATATCTTACTAAAGGTTTAAACTTTCCTCCTGATAAGGTTGGTTTTCTAATTATGATTGGTGCAGGATTTTATATTCCTGGTTCTCTAATTGGTGGTAGAATTGCAGATCACCACGGTAGGAAATACTTAGTTATTTTAAGTCAGCTAGCTGCTGCCCTATGTTTTATACCTTGTGTTATAAATCCTTACTCCATATATTCTGCTTACTTTATTTTTGGATTTATATTTTTTGGTGCAGTTACAGAACCTGGTTATATAGCTCTTATTTCTGATTTCACTTCAAAGAAAAATAGAAATGAGGTTTTCTCTCTTCTATACATTGGATCTAATGTAGGTACTGCCATTGGAGCAGTATTAGCAGGATATTTATTTAATGAATATATAAGATACATTTTTATTGGAAACATCATAGCAATAATAATATCTGTGACCTTAGTTCAGGTCTTCATTGACGAGACTTATAAGAAAGGAGAACTGCATAGTTCTAGCTTAGATTTAGACTTAGATGAAAATGAAAAAGCAACGGACTCTGGATTTATTAAGGCATTTCTATCTAGACCAATCCTCATTGCTTTTTCCTTAACCTGTATAATTTTTTCTTTTACCCATGCTCAGTGCTTATTTGTTATTCCACTTCAAACCTCTGAACTCTTTGGGAATGCTGGTTCTAAGGTTTTCGGATATGTAATTACAGTTAACTCTATTGTAGTAGTTACTTTAACTACCTTTGTTACTACCATCACTAAAAGATTTCCTCCTCTTGTGAACATAACTTTAGGGGGAGTGATGTATTTTATCGGCTTTGGCATGCTTTATTTTGTAGCTACACCAATATTATTCATAGTTTCTTCAGTAATATGGAGTATTGGGGAAATCTTAGTTTATACTAATCAGTCTATCTTTATTATAAGTCAAACTCCTATTAGTCATAGAGGCAGGTTTAATGCTGTGCTTCCCTTAATTACTGGAGCAGGTAGAGCTGTAGGTCCTGCAATTATGGGTAAATTTATAGCTTTAACAGAAATTAAAGCTGCTTGGCTTTTAATTATGGTTCTCATATCCCTTGCTTCAATGATAATGTATTTTCTTCAACTACCTTCAAAGAGGATTTTTAGAAAAAACTTTAAAACTGAATAGAAACTACTAGGTATGTATTTAAAATTAACTTATAGATAATCTGTAAGTGATTTTCAGTTTTTTATCTTATTTATTTAAAGTCATATATTTAAATCATCCTAAGGATTAATTAATAGCTTGTAAGATAAGCTGTAGTTTTTTGATGACTATAAGTAATTTGCTCTAAAGATTAAATAGCACTAAAAAACTTACATTTTGTAGTGTTATACGAACATTTGTGCTATAATATACTTATTAAATTAATTTACGAGGTTAATATTATGGAATTAATTGAAAAGCTAAGAATTTTATCTGATGCTGCCAAATATGATGTTTCCTGCTCTTCAAGCGGAAGTAAGAGAAAAAACACTAACAATGGAATAGGCAATTCTCATTCTAGTGGTATTTGCCATAGTTTCACTCCTGATGGCAGATGTATATCTCTTCTTAAAATTCTTTTAACTAATTATTGTATCTATGACTGTGCTTACTGTATAAACAGGCTTAATAATGATGTTGAAAGAGCTGCTTTTTCACCAGAAGAAGTGGTAGACTTAACAATGAATTTTTATAAGCGAAACTATATTGAAGGTTTATTTTTAAGTTCAGCAGTTTTTAAAAATCCTAATTATACCATGGAACTATTAGTGAAAATCTTAAAGTCCCTTAGACTTAATCATAAATTTAATGGATACATACATGTAAAAGCAATTCCTGGTGCAGATGACTATTTAATTAAGGAGGCTGGCCTATATGCTGATAGGATGAGTGTAAATATTGAACTTCCATCATCTCAAGGTTTAAAGCTTCTTGCACCACAAAAATCTAAGGAGAGTATTATAAAACCAATGTCTCTTATAAATAAAGAGATATCTACCTCCCTAGATAATCATAAAGTCTTTAAGAAAGCCCCCCTTTTTGTACCTGGCGGACAAAGCACTCAACTTATTGTGGGTGCTACTGCTGATACTGATTACAATATTTTAAAGCTTTCTGAGGGGTTATATAATAAATTTTCTCTTAAAAGAGTGTACTATTCAGCCTATGTACCTATTAATACTAATAAAAATTTACCTACCATCAAGCATCCACCACTTGTAAGAGAGAATAGGTTATATCAAGCTGATTGGCTTTTACGGTATTATGGCTTTAGTGCTGATGAATTACTTAATGAACACTCACCCAACTTTCATGAAGATTTAGACCCTAAAACTAGTTATGCCTTAAATAATTTAAATGATTTTCCAGTAGAGATTAATACAGCTTCCTATGAGAAACTCTTAAGAGTTCCTGGTATTGGAGTTCGTTCAGCTAAAAGAATTGTTATTACAAGGAAAGTTCAGTTTTTAAACTTTAATGATATTAAAAAATTAGGCGTAGTTATGAAAAGAGCACAATACTTTATAACCTGTAGAGGGAAATATTATGGAGATGTTAACTTTGAAAAAGAAAAAATTGAAAGTAAACTCATTCATAAAGCAATTATTTCCCCTTCTCCTCTTCAGAATGATTATGAACAACTTTCTTTATTTACTGCCCTTCCTGCAGTGGTATCAACAAAGGATAAATTAAGTGCTCTTATAGGAGAAATATAATTTGTAGGTGATGGTATGATAATTTATGTTTTTGATGGTTCCTTTGAAGGATTTCTTACAGCTATATATGATAGCTATTATAGTCACAAACCAACTAAAATAATTTCTAGAGATAATTATGATAGTTCCTTAAATTTAATTGACGAATTTATCAACATAGATACAGATGAGTTGAAAAGTAATAAAGTTAATACTGCTATAAAAAAAGATTTTTCTAAAGCTTCTCTTATTCACATATATAACTGTACTTTAAGTTCTTATGAAGATATCTATACCCTGCTTTATAAGTTTATTGTCCTGGGATTTAAACTAAAGAAAGAATTGGATTCCCACTTACACAATGACATTGTTATAGAAGTTTTAAAAATAAGTAGAAAGGTTTCATTAGAAAGTCACCGATTCTTGGGGTTTATACGTTTTAAAAATCTTCAAGAAAATTTTTATTATAGCTCTATTGAACCTGATCATAATATTCTTCCACTTATTGGTTCACACTTTTCAAGTAGATTTAAAAATCAACATTTTATTATACACGATATTAAAAGACAAATTGCTATATTTAGCACTAATGGCAAATGGATAATTGGAGACTTCACAAATAGTGATGGTAAGAATTTGTTAAACCACAACAAAGACAACCTATATGCTGATCTTTGGAGAACTTATTTTGACTCCACTACCATTAAAGAACGAACAAACACTAAGCTTCAAAAACGTATGATGCCTAGCCGCTATTGGAATCAACTTACTGAAATAGAATAAAAAATACTTAACTGTAAATACTATAAATACCCTTAAATTTATATTAATTTTTATCCATGCAAAATCTGAAGGGTTGAGATAAGGAGGTATTTTTATGGGATTTCTAAGATGGCTAGGTGGAATAGTTTTCGCATTTTGGTTAATTGGATTTTTCTTTAATTTCTTTGGTACAGCTATTCATATTTTATTAATAGCTGCAGTTGTAATTTTCCTAATTGACTTGATATTTGGAAGAAAAAGAGTATAAAAGAATGTGCCAACATAAAGATATGTTGGCACATTTTTGCTCTATTAATCTTGTATTGTCTGTAAAGACATAAATTCAACAATTGGTTATAATTAAAAGTTGTGTACATGGTTCATGCACGCAACTTTTTTTACATTGTTTGTTATTATTTTTCCTTCTCAACTTTAAAAGTTGAGTTTAAAAGCTTAATA
>NZ_DGLI01000012.1 GCF_002387895.1 Clostridium sp. UBA4548 | reverse complement strand
CAGACTTATTTACACACTCGTTTACTTTAGAAAAACACTAGTTTTACAGGTGGTCTAAATTTGATAAATATTCAAGTGAAGTGGCACTATTGTACTTTGTACATTCCTTTACTTTCCATATATTTAAATATGGCTTCACCATGTTGTTGCTCTTCTTTTTGTATGTGATTTAATACATCACGAACCTGAGGATCTCTAAATTCAAAAATAGCAGTATTATATGCTCCTGATACATATTTTTCTGTCATTAATAAATCTGTACACATATCAGAATCAGTTAAATTAATTCCATTTGATTGAGTATTATTCATAACTTGATTTGAACTTTGGTTTCCTGTATTTTGTTGAGAACTTTGACTTTGCTGAGAGTTTTGATTTTGTTGTTGGTTCATTTGTGGAATCGTACCATTCAATAGTTGATTAATGCTATTAAGATGAGTTTTCTCAGCATTACCATTAGTATTAAATATTTCTTTTAACTGAGGATCTGTAGCTTGATTTGCATAGTTTGAATATTTTTCAATACAAATTTGTTCATGTGTTTTTTGGTCCTCTAATAACATTCTTTCTTTTTGCGATAGTGTTAAGCTCATAATAAATACCTCCAATAGAATTTTTATAATATAAATTTTAAAATACTATAAAATTAGCATGTGTAATATATTCAAATTTATACTTATAGTGGAATAAAGCTAATTTATTTATAAAATTATCATAAAAATTGTAACGAAACTAAAATTTTAGAGACTAATGATTTGGAAGGGGGAGAAGAATTGAAGGAATTTGATGCATTGTACAAACTTCATTCAAAGGAAATATTTAAATATCTATTCTATCTAACAAATGATAGTTCCTTAGCCGAGGAGTTAGTGCAAGAAACCTTTTTTCAGGCTTTTAAATCCATTCATCTATTTCAAGGTAAATCGAAAGTAAAAACCTGGTTATATCAAATAGCAAAGCATGTACATTATAAATATATTAAAAAGAATCCTTACACTAAGAGTGAAGAATTTAGTGAGAAGGGTGAATATGCAATAAATTACAAAACCCCTGAAATGATTTTAGAAAAGAAGGAGGAAGAAAAACTTTTGCGTAGCTTAATTATGAAGTTGAAAGAGCCCTATAAACAAGTGGTTATTCTTAGAGGTTTAAATGAACTAAGTTTTAAAGAAATAGGGGTAATTTTATCACAAAGTGAGAACTGGGCAAGGATTACCTTCTTCAGGGGAAAACAAAAACTTCAGGAAATTTTAAGAGGGGAGGAAGTAAAATGGCTATAAAATGTGATGTAATAGGAGACTTACTGCCATTATATATCGATAACCTGACAAGTGAAGGTAGCAATGAATTAATAGAAGAACATCTAAATAAATGTGAGCTATGTAAGGATTTATATGATGATATGATAATGGAACTACCACATGAATGCCAAAATAATAAAGATATTTCAGATATCAGTGAAATTAAACTGATGAAAAAAATAAAAAGTAAAATTTGTACGGTTATTACTACTATTATAGTAATTTTCTCTGTATTAGGATTTATTCTAGGGGTTTATGGAAGGGTTATATTCCAAGAAGGAAATCCGATACCTTTGATATCATCCATAATAAAGCTTGAATTTAGCAATGCCAAATACGTGAAATACTCTAATACACCTGATAGATACATTTCAGAAGTTAAATCAGATGTAGAAAGCTATAAAGTTATGAAAGAATTTATGAAGGAAAAAGGATGGACTTTTAAGGAACAAATGGGTTCAACCTTTAGTTTTGAAAAAGATGGAGAACTAATGACTATTGATACAAGACAATATACAAAAAAATATTTTCTTTGGCACATTCCTAAGGAAGAGAGCAACGTAAAGAAAACTGACAGGTAGGTTTTTATTGTAAATAAATCATGTATTATATATAAAAAATAACCTATAGCGTTTTGTAAAGCAGTAGACAAGGTAAAGACACATGAGAAGTTAATTGAAATTTTAATATGTTATAATTAAGAATGTTGTACAAATAATATATTAGGAGTTATAAATATGGATATAAGCACATTGAAGCGTAATCAATTTTTAAGAAGTGTTGAACTTAAAAGAGATAATGTAGAATCCTTTTCAAGGTACCCTTACTGTTTACCAGTAATAAAGAATCTAACAAGGTTAGAGTTTCATCCTAAAGTTACTTTTATTGTAGGGGAAAATGGAACAGGAAAGTCCACTATTTTAGAGGCTGTAGCCACTGCCTATGGATTCAATCCAGAAGGGGGAACCATTAATTTTAACTTCGCATCTATGGATACCCATTCAGAATTATATAATAATATAAAGTTAATTAAAGGGGTAAAAAAGCCTGAAAATGGATTCTTTCTAAGGGCGGAGAGTTTCTATAATCTTGCAACTAATATTGATGAACTTGATAGAGAAGTGCCGGGACTGATTTCTTCTTATGGAGGAAAGTCTCTTCATAACCAATCCCATGGAGAGTCCTTTTTTTCAGTTCTTATGAATAGATTTGGTAGCAAGGGTTTGTACATTCTAGACGAGCCAGAGGCAGCACTATCTCCTGCAAGACAGATGGCTATGATATCAAGGATACATAAATTAGTAGAAGAAAAATCTCAATTTATTATTACAACCCATTCTCCAATTATAATGGCTTATCCTGATTCAATTATATATGAAATTAAAGATAATATAGAAGTGAGAGAATATGAAGACACAGAACACTATCAGCTAATGAAGAGTTTTATTAATAATACAGATAAGATGATTGATATACTTATTAGTGATGAGGACTAGTATAAAACCTTTTATATAAGCGTAACAGAGTGTATTGTTAATTACATTTGTTGAAGGGTATAAAAGTTAAAATATTTAATAATAAATATAGTGTTATATAAATCCATTTAGAATATGACGCAACGGCATATTCTAAAATTTAAATATGAAATTAAAAAAACCTCCAAAGATTTAATTTTTATAAATCTTTGGAGGTTATGATATTTGTAGACTTTATGTTGTAATTTTATTTTACTTGGATTTGTCCATCTTCTATAAGTTCATTAGCAATCCATCTAGCAACTCTTCCAGTGATTGCAATACAATGTCTCTTTCTTTCAGGACTTGCAAAGTTATCGCCAGCCCATTCTTTTGTGATTACTCTACAGCAAGTTGATTTATACTCAGTTTTTATGTAATCATGAAGACCTTTAGCTTTTTCAAACATTTTGGCTTGCATAGGCTCTCCTTGAACTCTACCATATACCATACCTAAAGCCATTTGACCACCTGAAACTGCTCCACATAGACATCCAGCTTTACCCATTCCTATTGGAAAACCGCTAGCTAATTTAACTATATTCTCATCATAAGGTTTACCTAATAATTCGTTGATAGTTTGTACTACTGCTTCACTACAAAAAAATGTACCGCTTCTGAAAAGCTCCTCTGCATTAGCTTGAACTTTTTCAAGGATTTCTTCTTTTGTAAAGTCTTTTGTATTTATTAAATCCATTATTTATTCCCCCACTTTTAAAATTATCTTAAACTCATACATCTGTAATTATAATTTATAAGACTTAAGGATACAAATAGACAAATCCTATGATTGGAAGGTTATCTATCAGAAAAAACAATAAAATAATAGCAATTACATATGTTATACTATTGACGGAGTTTATGAAAACTTTGAAAACTTTTATTATAGGGGGAAGGCTTTAATGGGTCAAGTTTTAAAAAAATGTCCAGTTCCAATAGTGGGACTAATGCTAGGATTGGCAGCTACAGGCAACCTTGTACAATCCTATGGAGAAGTATATCGTAATATATTTGGACTAATATCAGCAATACTACTTATTTTAATCCTCGCAAAGATGATAAAGTATCCTAAGGGGGTAGCAGAAGCCATAGATAATCCAGTGGTTGGAAGTGTATTTCCGACTTTTTCAATGGCTATCATGATATTATCAACTTATGTTAAACCTTATGCTCTACAATTTGCTTTTGTTGTATGGATTATAGGATTAGCAATACATGTTATATTAATTTTATGGTTTACAAAGAAATTTGTACTAAGTTTTAAAGTTAAACAAGTATTTCCATCTTGGTTCATAGTTTATGTAGGTATAGTGGTAGCCAGTGTAACTGGCCCCGCATATGGTATGGCAACTGTAGGCAAATTATCCTTTTGGTTTGGATTTATAACTTATTTAGTACTTTTACCAATAGTTATTTATAGGGTTTTAAAAGTTAAAGAAATGCCAGAACCAACTTTACCTACCCTTGCTATATTTGCAGCACCAGCAAGTTTATTATTAGCTGGGTATATGAATTCTTTTCAAACTAAAACTATGGCATTGGTTTGGTTTTTAATGGTATTATCAATTTTCATGTACGTAGTAGTTATTGTTAAAATGTTTAGCCTTTTAAAATTAAAATTCTATCCAAGTTATTCTGGGTTTACATTTCCACTTATAATAAGTGGTATTGCAATGAAGTTAACTAATGGGTTTTTAAATAAGTCTGGCCAAGGCATTGGCTTTTTACAATATCTAATAAAGTTTCAAGAGGTAGTGGGAGTTATCATAGTATTGTATGTTTTACTTAGATACGTTCAATTTCTTCTACCAGAAAAAGTGGTTGTATCAGATTCAGCAAAAATTTCAAAGTAATTTCTATTTATAAATGCTCTAATAAGATTTGTAAATTTATAGTTAAGATTTTATTTAGATTAACTTATATCATGCTGAATATTAAATAATAAATCATATATACATTAAAAAACTAAAATGAAAAGAAGGAAGTTTCTTTCTCAGTTATTTTATGAAAATAGTAAGTTAAAAAAGCCGTGGTTAATGAGCCACGACTTTTTATTTACATTAAAAGGAATTATGTAGGTTTTTGTTATAAAAGGAGGAAAATAATACATTATGTGGAATACAATAACTATAAGTTAAAAATTAATAATCTATGAGAAGGTGAGAGTACAGTTTTTGGAATTTTTAAAAAACATTATATTTTGCACTAGGGAAGTAGTGCAATCCATAGAAAATGAAAATACAAAATTAAATAATGCATAAATAAAGAGGTGTAATCTAGCACAGGAATTTAATAGTTCTGTTAATATATTTGTAAAAAATGGGGGAAAGAGAATATGGGAGATGTTATAAGTTTTTACGATAGGTATGATGAGGATAATAGACTAGTTTTGGATAGTTCAAGGAAAATTGAGTTTCATGTTACAACAACTGTTTTAAATCAGTATATTTCTAAAGGCCATAAGATTCTTGAACTAGGTGCAGGGACGGGTGCTTATTCCTTTTATTATGGGGAAAGAGGAAATACCGTAGTTGCCACAGACTTAACACCAAAACATGTAGATATTATTGAGGAAAAAATTAAAGCAAGGAATTCTAAATTGGACATATTAACTGCTGTAGTGGATGCTACTGATTTAAGCAGATATGAATCGGAAACTTTTGATGTAGTAACTTGTCTTGGACCAATGTATCATCTTACAAATGAAGAGCAAAGAATAAAATGTATTGAGGAATCTTTAAGATCATTAAAACCAGGTGGAACTTTAGCAATTGCATATATTAATAAGCACTATATAGTTCATGTGGTAATGGCTTACCAAAGAGAATATTTTAGTTCTACTTTTGTGGAAGAAATATTGAGTAAGGGATATTGTAAAGAAGGTGGGGACCAATGTTTTTACACCGTAGGCTTTTTTACAACTCCTACAGAAATGGAGGAGTTTATGGGGAGGTTTAATGTTGATATTATAGATCATGTAGCTACTGATGGTATAAGCTCTTTATTAAGAAATTCTATTAATGAGCTCAGTGATGAAAATTATAAATTATGGAATGACTATAGTGTAACTATGAGCAGAGAAAAAAGCCTGTTAGGAATTAGTAATCATGGATTATTGATTTGTAGAAAGAAATAAACTATTTATATCTTTCATGCAATTCAATTTATAGGTGAATAGCTAAGTAACCTGTGATCTTTGTGGAGTGACATAAAAACAAACAATTAATGGGGAAGATTATGGTGATGATTAATTAAAACTCCTAACATAACTAATAGAGCTTAGTTAGGTAACTGGGGGAGAAAAAATGATTAAAGGTATATTTCTTGCTACTGGAAGCATTCCAACCAAGGAAAGAAGTTGTCAGGGAATTCTTTTAGAATTTGGAGATACTTCTGTGCTTGTGGATTGTGGAGAAGGAATCCAGTATCAACTTTTAAAATCAAATGCTGATTTATCCAAAGTAAGTTCAATTTTTCTTACACATGAACACATAGATCATATTTATGGTGTGGGTGGAGTGTTGGCTTTGTTGCTTAATAAATATAAAGAAAAAATTATTACAGTTTATGGTCCTAAGGAGGTAATATTAATCCTTAGGACCATAGTAAAACTGTTTATGCTTAAAAGTAGTTCTCGTATTGAATATGTGGAATTAAAGGAGGAACAAATTATAAAAAGGGATTCATATGTGTGTTCTACATTCAAAACTTATCATACGGAGTCCTCTTTGGGTTATTGCTTTCAGTTTGATGACAAAAAGCTTGTATTATTAGGGGATATGGCTTTACCAGACGATAAGGCACGAGAAAAAATTGTAAGTAAAGTTTCAGATGCTGATTTTGCAGTTATTGATGGGGTTCATATTGCTGCAGAACAGGCCGCAACAATAGTACGGGATGCTAATATTAAAAATCCTTATCTAATGCCTATATTGCTTAGCAAGACTGAAGAAGTAGTACTAAATGAAATATCATCAATTTTTTCAGGAGTTCGTATTCCTAGGGATTTGGAGGTATTTCAAGTTAAATAATATTATTTACTGAAAAGATTTTTCTCTTTCTCAATATATAATTTAAACTTTAGAAATGTAAGTCATACATAATTTAAATCAATACATTATATGTAAAAATAGTAAAATTATATTTATAATGTATATGGATTATGTTACAATTTAAATATAGTATCAATTGAAATTTCTAAGGGTATTAAGAGAATATTAAAAGGGAAGAGGTGAACAGTACTATGGATATAGGACTAATGGTTATCCTAATTGTTTTAATTTTGTACAATGGGTATCAATATGCAAAAAATAAGAAACAGATATATTTAATCAACATGTTATTTTTTAGTGCATGTGCTATCTATGGAACTAAGTACCCAATCTATAACTACTTACAGAAACCTGAGCAAAGAATTATAGATATAAGTTTTGGAATATTTATAATAACTTTATTTTCCATAGGTTTTGCAAATAGATTCAAGAAAAAGAATAAAGTAAAATTATAAAACTGATTAAGTTAAAAAGACTCAAGGATAGAACCTTGAGTTTTTCATTTTTGCATATTTAAGTAATTTCATTATAAAATTATCAATCAGATTAACTTATAATTTTTTAATAAAAGGTTAAAATTTTATCCATTAATGCAATATATTGTATAAGTAACCAGTATTTTATACAAAAATTTTGCATATAATAGAAAAATTAGACAAAATATGATAATATATTACTTAGTGTTATGGGAGGTGAGAGGTTTATGGGTAATAGAATAGAGGGCAGCAAAAAAGCAGAAATAAATATGAGATTTTCAGAATTTGAAATGCCGCCAATGCAGGATGTACTACTAGTTGGCAATAGAGCACCTATAGGACCAGAAGCAGTAAGAAGGATGGTAGATGTACTTTCACCAGAGCAATATGAGATAATTAAAGTTGAACATGAATTTATTGAAGCCATTGTTGTAAGAAAATCTTTACTAAATATGTTATCACAAGATACACTTGTTCCTATAATTATGGAAGAAGGAGGCATTATTGCTAACGAGTCAATGATTATAAGAGCTCAAGTAAATATAACTCTTAATGTTATCAAATCAATCGACTTATGATAAAAAAGGTTTTTGATATAATAGAAAAAAAATTAATGAAGATTGATGTGTTGAATGGAACTAAAAAAATTCAGGACATTTTTCATCAAGAATCTATAGAATGCTTTACTGTTTATGATGAATATATAATGGTAGGTGTAATTACAAAAGATGAATTAGTTGGCGCCCACCCAAATAGAATAGCAGAAGATGTAATGTCTCATAAATATATAGTAGTTAATTATGATATGTGCATATGGGAAGTAAAGCAAATCTTCGATTACAACAAAAAAGTTAGTATTGTACTAGTAGAAAAAGAAGGTCAGGTTATAGGGTATGTAACAAGATCAATTTTGGATATTGAATTAGGAAAACATTTAGATTCGCTTACTGGACTGTATAAGAAAGAATATATGTTTTATCATGCCTTTAATTTTATAAGACAAGGAAAGAATGCTACAATAATTTTTTTAGACCTAAATAATTTCGGATGCATTGATAAAAAGTATGGCCATATAGTTGGTGACATGATATTAAAAGGCGTAGCAGATATACTAAAGAATTGTCTAGAAGATGATAGTTATTTATGTAGGTACGCTGGAGATGAGTTTGCCATAGTATCATCTAACTCTTCAAATGATTGTAAACTATTAGCTGAGAACATAGTAAAAACTATAGAGGAATATCCTTTTTTCAATAATATTCCTGTTTCAGCTGCAGTGGGGATTACAGGAGGTAGAATGAAGTTTAAAGAGGTTGAAGAAATATTTGTATTTCTAAATGACTTAGTGAATGTTGCAAGTTTAGCATCTACAAAGGCTAAAAAAGACATTACTACTCCAGTTGTTATTAAAAACATAGATGAGACTGCATAGTTACAAGAATTAAACCCGGGTATGAATGCTTTTTAGCTACTGAGCTGAACCCATGAAAATTAAATACCATATAAACATTTAATTTCTTCAAAAATTAATATAGTTTATTATGAAAGAAAGACTCAAGGATAAAACCTTGAGTCTTTTTTTACTAATTATCATTACTCATCAATTAAGTAAGGTATTGTTACCATAGCTATATTACGTTTTTTAAGGAGCCTAGCCTTTATAAATAGGGAAGTTTGATTATGAAGCAGTTGATGCCACCATTTATCTACTACAAACTGGGGTAGTACTACAGTAATCATAGTATTTTTTCCTAGTTGTTTTTCTAAGGCACAAATATGCTTAAATAGTGTGCTTGTCAAAACTCTATAAGGAGATTTTTCTATAACAAGCAGGTTATTTAAATTAGCCGTTTTAAATTTATCCTGTAGTTTTTCGGTTTTTTCATCATCAATGGAGATGTGATAAGCCTCTATATGATCACTAATAGTTTTTCCATAGTTTAATGACTTTATAAAAGCTTTATTAAAGGTATCCACTGGAACTACTACATAGTTTTCTATTGGTTTATTGTTTAAACAAGGTGGCAAGCTATCAATACGTAATTGCTCTGCTACGCTGTTATAATGGAGTTTTACTCTGTACATTATAAGTACAAATAAAGGTATTAGGATAAAAACTATCCATGCTCCATGAAAAAACTTAGTTGAACCAATTATTGTAGCTGTAATAGCTGTAATTAAAGCACCAGTTCCATTGATTACTGCCTTGTGTTTCCAACCTTCAGATTTGGATGTTGTCCATCTTCTAAACATTCCAAACTGAGATAAAGTGAAGGAAATAAACACTCCAATAGCATATAGAGGCATTAGCAAATGTGTATTTCCGTGAAAACCTATAACTAGAAAAGAAGAAGCTAATGCTAAAAGAATTATTCCGTTAGAAAAGCTAAGCCTACTTCCGCGCTTTGATAGTTGTCTTGGTAAAAAGCCATCTCTAGCTATAAAGGAAAGTAGTAGTGGAAAATCTGCAAAAGCCGTATTGGCTGCCATAATTAGAATTAAGGCAGTAGTAAATTGAACCACCATAAACATAATTGAACCCTTACCAAAGACTTGCATAGCAATTTGAGCAATAACTGTAACCTCATGATTTGGTATAGCCTTATATAAGGTAGCTAGATAAGATAACCCACCAAAAATCATAAGAACTATTAAAGAAAGTAAAATTAAAACAGTTTTTGCTCTCTTTTGTGCTGGCGCCTTAAAGTTAGGAATTCCATCACTAACAGCTTCAACTCCTGTTAAAGCTGTACATCCAGAAGCAAAGGCTCTTAAAAATAGTAAAAGAGTGATATTTCCAGTAGCTTGTGGAATATCAATGACACTTGAAGGTGTTACTCCAAACACAAGAGTTTTTATAAGTCCGGTTACTATCATGATTAGGATAGTAAAAATAAATAAATAAGTTGGAATACCAAAAAGTTTAGAAGAATCTTTGATACCTCTTAAATTACCAATAGTTAAAATAACAATAAAAAATAGAGTTATTAAAACTTTATAGGGTAGCAGTGATGGGAATGCTGAAGTTATGGCTGATGAACCAGCACTAGTGCTAACTGCAACAGTAAGTATATAGTCAATAGTTAAAGCTGACGCTGCAACTAAAGAAGGAACAGTTCCTAGATTATCCTTTGAGACTATATAAGAACCACCACCATTTGGGTAGCTATTTATTGTTTGCATGTAAGAAAATACTAATATAAATAATAGAAGTACAATTGCTAATGCAGCATAGAACATATTCTTATAAGCTGCTAGTCCTAATATCGGCACTAACACCCACAATATTTCTTCCCCAGCATAAGCTACAGAAGATATAGCATCGCTTGAGAGTATAGGGAGTCCCCATAGTACGTTAAACTTTTCATGACTTAATTCTTCAGTTTTTAATGCTTTACCTATTAATAAAGCTTTTAATGCTTTAAGCATTTCAATCACCTCAATCTATATAAAAACCTAAAAGTTAAATTACATAGATGCTATTATATACAGTTGTTAAGGTATATTCAATTTCAGTTTATGGCTTATAAAGACAGTTTTAAGTGACAATTGGTAGTGGCACAATTATAGCTTTAATTATATAAGAGTTGCTCTTGTTTTCTCGAAAAAGATGCAGGAATTGCAGTTTTAAATTTCATATGAAGTTATTATTACCTTTTAATCTTATATGAAAAACTCATTTGATTTGTGAGAATATTTAGCTTTAGTGAAACTGGTTTATAAAAATCGAATTTTAAAAATGGAATTAAGTGAAATATTTAAAGTTTTTAATTGCAAAATAGAGAAAGGGAATTTAACTGTTTTAGCAATGCTATCACATAAAAGTGTTAAATAAAAAAATACTAACTACATATGTTTTTAGATTAGTTAATAGATACAACATTTTTTTATAAGTAAAATCCTAAATAATAGTTTAAGTTATGTGATACTATATAGTAAGATAGTGAATATTTAGAAGGGATTGCCCCTGTTTATTCAAGTATAATTTAAATAAATTAAGTAGGGTTAAAGAAACAAAGGATAAAGATAATTTAAGAAGTAGTAGTTATTAATATAAGTTAATGAGGAGAAAGAGCAATGAATATTGATTCAATTATTTTTGATTTAGACGGAACACTATGGGATTCCACTGAAGTAATCATGAAGGCTTGGAACAAGGTGGTTTCAACTAATGGACAATTTAGAGAACCAATAACCTTAAAAGAACTACAAGGCACCATGGGGCTTTTAATTAAGGATATTGGAAGGAAACTACTTCCACATGTAGATGAGTCAACTACAGAAGGTATTATGGAGCTTTGCTGTAAGGAAGAAAAGGAATTACTTCTTAAGGAAGGTGGGACACTTTATCCTAACCTTGAGGATACTTTAAAAGTCTTATCACAAAAGTATTCTTTATTTATAGTAAGCAATTGTCAGTGTGGATATATAGAAACTTTTTTAGAATACCACAATATGGGCAAGTATTTTAAAGATATTGAGTGTGCTGGCAACACTGGACTTGTAAAAGGAGAAAATATAAAAAAGATTATAGAGAGAAATAACCTGAAAGCTTCAGTGTATGTAGGAGATACTCAGGGAGATTGTGATGGAGCAGCACTGGCAAATATTCCTTTTGTGTATGCTAGTTATGGATTCGGAGAAGTTACAAATTATGATTATATCCTTGAAGAAGTAGCTGACTTAGTTAGTATATTTTAATTTTCATAAAAAACATTATTTATAGCTTTAATTAAAATTTAATCGAAAGCTGTATTAAATTAATTCCTCTTTACACAGGGATAGTTGAATAACTAGTGTGAGGAGGGATTTTTTTAATTATTATGTTTAAATATTATAAAAATTTTAATTTAAGTAAATTTTTCTAATAATTACCCCACAAACTGAAGCTATATATCCGTATATTTATATCAATAAAGTACAATAAAAATTAATATGTGGAGGATTTGAAATGAAAAAGAAAATAGTCGCATTATTACTAGCAACTTACGTAACGAGTATAGGGGGTAAGGTG
Organism: Clostridium sp. UBA4548; assembly: GCF_002387895.1. Taxonomy (GTDB): domain Bacteria; phylum Bacillota; class Clostridia; order Clostridiales; family Clostridiaceae; genus Clostridium_J. The sequence goes on along the minus strand of NZ_DGLI01000012.1, from coordinate 39,426 downwards.
TATGCAAGTGAAGCTACAAATATAAATACTAATGAGCAATCTAGTAATGAAGTAGTTACACAAACAGAAACTACTGAACCTTTAAATGCAGTTGTTACGGAAACAACTACACCGGAAACTAAGGTAGCTACAGAAGAGCAAGAGTCTATACCTATAAATGGACAAGCTACACAAACCCCTGCCCCAGTAAATGAAGAAGAAATTGAAGATTCAGCAGGAGTATTGCCAACTTCTATATTTTATAGATTAGAAGTTGCCCTAGAAAACCTTCAAATTGCAATTACCCAAAGCGAAGAAAAGTTAGCAGCTCTTCAAGCAAAATTAGCTACAGAAAGAGCAGCAGAGGCAGCAGTAATGATTAGCGAAGGTGAAGATGAGCTTGCAAATGAAGCAGCAACTGATTATATGGAGACATTAGCTGCAGCAGCACAGCATATAAATAATGCAATTGAAGCTAAAGATGAAGCTGTGAAGACCCTTGAAACTCTTAATGAAGCCTATAGTAAAAGTGAAGAAATACTAAAATCAATTCTTGAAAAAGCTCCAGAGGAGTCCAAAGCAGCTATAGAAAATGCACTGAATGAGCAAGATAAAACAATTACAGCTATTAATGGATTTTATGCAGCAAAAACAGCTTTCTTTGATGCGAAGGAACAATTTAAACTAGCGCAGGCAGAACTACAAGCTGCAAGAAAAAGTGGAGATGCTGAAGCAATTAGATTAGCGGAAGAAAAGGTAAAGGCTGCAGAAGCTTTAAAAAATGAGCTTGAAGAGTTAAAGGATCTTGCTGAGGCTGCAAAAGAAGAAGTAAAGCAGCTAGTTGAACAAGCGGAAAACTACATTAAGTCAGGTATGAAGCAGGTTGAACAGGCAAATGAAAGAATAGAAAAAGTAGAAGAAAAAGCTTTACAAGGCGAAGAAGCAACAAATACAGAGGAAACAAAAGTAGAAGAGAAGGCTAAGGACGAAACTAAAATTAAAGATGAAGTTAAAAATATAGAAAAGGAAGCAAAAGAAGAATATAAGGCATCTCAAGAGAAGGAAAGAGAAGAAGCAAAAAAAGAGGCCGAAAAAGCTAGGGAAGCAGAAAAGAAAGCTAAAGAAGAAGTTAAAAAAGCAGAAGAGAAGGCAAAAGAAGAGTCTAAAAAGGCTCAAGAGAAAGCCAAGGAAGATGCTAAAAAGTCAGAAGAAAAGAATAAAGATAAGGATAAAACAAGACCTTAAACATATAGCAAAGAGCAGCAATAAGTTATGTAAATTAACTATATTGCTGTTTTTTTTATTAAGTTGTTTAGTTGATGATTTTAGTAGAATGACACATGAGCTAAAAGAACTGAATATTTAAAAAAGTAAGTTTAATTATATTGACTTGTGGTAATATAATCAATATAATTAAATTATTGGAAGTGAAAGAGAGGGAAAGTAATGATTATGATGTTATTATTCTAGTAATTTTTAAAATCATATAAAATTTATAGCAGTATATTTTTAACCTTATTTTAAAATAGGTTTATTTGCTATGGATTTAAGATTTTAGTTATAAGGATGAACAACATCAATTACAATTCCTTGATTTTCAGTATATTAAAGTGAATTATAGTTTTAACAATAAATACTATAGGTTTTAATTTTCAAATATCATTTAAAAGTATAAAAGGTAACTCACTCAATGATATAACCTAAATTTATTACTATTTTACTATAGCTTACTTCAAAATAATTGAAATTGGAGCTGTGTTGGTTCGCATCACAGCTTTTTATTATATATTTTTAATGCAATGATTTCTAAACTTATCATGTAAACTGTGGTATAGTTTATGTAAAGCTATGGATTTTAAGGGCTAAATAGACTAAGATGTAAACTTATAAGTTATAGAACATGCTATACTTTTAGGTTACCCATAGATTTTATTAAAGTATATTTCACCTGTGAATTTATAATATGAGTTTATGGAATAAGTTTATTTACCATGCATTAAGTTTGTATAAATAAAAAAGGGTGTAGATGAAGAGTTGTTCATCTGCATCCTTAATTTTTTTGTGAAAGTGGTGGTGTATGGCTATAGGGGAAGAAGTTGTACCCATATGAATTTAGGGAAATAATTTTTTTAAGATAGGGGGAATTAAAATGAATACTGTAAAAGTAGAGAGTTCAAGGTTAAGAAAATTATATGAGGATATAAAAGTTAATAAAGAAGAATCACTTCAGTTATTTTGGGAGGAAGTTAAAGAAAAAGGTGCACCTCTTATAGAAAAAATAGAAGGGGATAATGAAAATTGCCTAGTTACTTTACTTTGGAGAGAGGTAGAGCCCATAGACAACATTAGAGTTATTGGTGAGATTTTTGGCATGGATCCTGATTTTACAAAATTCTATAAGATGGAGGGCACTGACCTGCACTTTAGATCATGGAAAGTAAATAAAGGGGCTCATGCAGTATATATTTTTGTACTCAATGGTGAAGATAACCAGGATTGGAGTGAGTTCAATTTTGTCATAGATCCTCTAAATCCACAAAAATATGTGTGCCTAGACTATGACAAGGATTCTGAACCTTACTTAATATGTAAGGAAGAGTCTTATATAGCATTGCCAGATTTCAAAGAAAATAGTTGGACAGTTGAAGAACCACAGGTAACCAAGGGGAAAGTAGCAGTTATTGAGGAGTTTGAAAGTAGCATTTTAAACAATAAAAGAAGAATATGGATGTATACACCAGCAGGTTATGATAAAAGTTCTAGCCCATGTCCATTAGCTATATTTACTGATGGGTGGCACTATGTTCACGTAACAAAAATCACAACAATTCTTGACAACTTAATTTCCAAAGAGGAAATTTCACCAGTATGTGTTGCCTTTATTGAAGCAGTAGATAGGGATACAGAGCTTACCTGCTGTCAGAAGTTTTCAGACCTTGTAGCGAAAGAGTTATTACCATTCATATATGAAAATTACAATGTAACTAGGAAGGCTGAAAACACACTTATTGGTGGCTTTAGTTATGGGGGACTTAATGCTTCATTTATAGGGGTAAAATATCCAGATATATTTGGAAAAGTATTTTGCCAATCAGGAGCAATGTATTGGACTTCTAAAGAAGGAGAAAACCAAAAGGGTGAAATCATAGAAATGTACCAACAGGCTGAAAAGTTACCATTAGACTTTTATATGACTTTTGGAGAGTATGAAAAAGATGCACAGATTCATTATAATGCAAACAAGGAATTTGCAAAATTGTTAGAAGATAAAGGATATACCTATAAGTATCAGGAGTTTTTGGGTTCACATACTTATATGGATCTTGATATGGAATTAGCAAATGGATTTAAATTTCTTTTAGGTAATAATATCATTTAAAGACATTCTGGAAGGAAAATTCTCTTATCTTCTTTAGGTAGGAGTTAACCCTCTTCCAAAGTCGCTCCACAGAATGAGGTTGATACTTATATAATCTATGGAAAAATAAGATGTAAAAAATATAAGGAGAAAATAAATAAAATAGTAAATAGGGGGAACTATCATGGAAAGTAAAAACAAGATTGTAGAAAACTTAGATAAAGTTATAAAGGATTTCATGGACAATGAGACAATTCCAGGGTTAGCAATAGGGGTAGTTTATAAGAATGAAGTGATTTACACAAAGGGCTTTGGTGTTAAAAATGTGGAAACAAAGGAGCTAGTTACAGAAAAGTCACTTTTCCACATGGCATCAGTATCAAAAACCTTTGTAGCCATTGGAATAATGCAGTTAGTTCAAAGGGGAAAAATAAACCTAGATGCACCTTTGGTGGATTATTTACCATACTTTAAGCTTCAAGATGAAAGATATAAGGAAATAACTATAAGACAATTGTTAAATCACATATCTGGAATGCCAGATGAACCAGATTATGAGTGGGATAAGCCTCAATATGATGAAGGGTCTTTAGAGAGATATGTTAGAGCACAAAAGGATAAAGCCCTTATGTGGAATCCAGGAGAAAAGTTTGCCTACAGTAACATTGCTTTTGAAATACTAGGAGATGTTATTGCAAAGATTTCAGGGGTGTCCTTTGAAGATTACATGAAAAAGAACATTTTAGATGTTTTAGATATGAAGGAAAGTGATTTTAATAAGCCACTAGTTTCAAGGGAATTAATAACAACTCCTCATGTTTTGGGAATTGAAGGAGGCTTTGGACCTAAAGTTAGTAAAATCTATCCTTATAACCGCTGTCATGGACCAAGTTCCACTCTTTGTTCAAATGTATTGGAAATGTGTAATTATGCTATTGCAAACATGAATTACGGAGAGTTTAACGGGAAAAGGATTTTAGAAAAGGAAAGTTATTTAGAACTTTGGAGAGAGCAAGCAGTTACTGGCTGGGAAGGTCATACTACAAAGGTTGGACTTTCGTGGTTTTTAGGAGAGCATAAAGGACATAAAGTTAAATCACATAGTGGTGGTGATACTGGATACTTGAGTAATTTAATACTTTTCCCTGAGAATAATTCAGCCTTAGTAGTTATGTCAAATTCAGATTATATGTCAATGAATAGCTTAACTACTGCACTTATGGATGTGGTTGTGGGGCTTAAACCTGAAAGAGTAAAAACTTCTCTTCCACAGCATATAACAAGGTTAATTATTGAACAAGGCTACCAGGGAGCATTAAAAGAATATTACTTAATAAAAGAACAGTCTATAGAAACATATCTTAGTAGTGAAAGAGGCTTTAATTCTATAGCTTATGGACTTTTAGCAGCAAAGGCAATTAAAGAAGCAATAGAAATATTAGAAATAGGTATTATAGAGTTTCCAGAGGCTTCAAATCTTTATGATAGTTTAGGGGAAATGTATTTAGCTCATGGAGATAAGAGAAAAGCCCTAGAAAATTATAAAAAATCAGTAGAATTAAATTCTAATAACTTAAGTGGAAAGAAAGTATTAGAAGAATTAGAAAAGGAATAAAATATTAAGCTATATTGGTTTGAGGAATTAAGATACTAAAAAAGTATATAAGGGGATAAAAATATGGGGATTGTAGAATTAACAAGTAAAAATCATGAAGAGGTTGTGGATCTCTTTGGGGAGGAAATCACAAATTATTATTTCATTGTCGAAGATTTAGTAAGAAATAATTATAGAAGAGAAGGCTTTCGTGTGTTTGGAGAGTATGAAGAAGGTGTATTGAAATCTATATTATTAAATAACTTTAACAACGTAACTTACTACTGCCAGAGGATAGAAGTATTGATGTTTATGAAGATGTATTGTGGAAATTAACCTTTTCAAAACTATCAGGTCCAGGTGATCTTATGAAAAAGTTTTTACCTTATGTGAAGGTTGAAGAAGATACCATATCTTATATGGGAGTTATAAAAAATATTAAAGCTAAAAGAAGATATGAGGATTTACCAATAGGTATTATTAAAACAGAAAAGGAAGTTGCAATGCAATATGACTTGCTTATGTCAACAGAGGAATACACGGACGTACTTCCAAGTGATAAAAGAGAATATATTGAAGCGGAGATTAATAGACTTAAAGACACCACTGACCGTACTGCTTATTTATCCATTAATGGGGAAATGGTTTCTTCCTGTTCAACGGTTAGGGAAGGAGAGAAAAGTGCTATAGTCATAGGGGTTGTAACTAATCCTAAACATAGAAACAAAGGCTATGGCAGCGAAGCTTTAGTAGGACTCTTTGAAATGATATTAAAAGAAGGAAAGTACCCATACTTATTTTATAATAATCCAATAGCTCGTGAGGTTTATAAAAAAATAGGCATTACAGAGGTATGTCCCTGGAGAGTCACCTATGTTAAGTAGGCAAAGTGGCTGAAATCTGAAGAAACACTATATCTTCTTATCTTCTAGGGTAAGCAGAAGTAGTAGATTTAAAAATCCATTATAGATAGTAAACATACATGATGTATAAGAAGTAGGATAAAAGATATGAAGCTTGAAAGTGATTTTAAAGGTATGCATTTTTCAAGTAGCAACAACATGGAGGGATATATAATGAAAGTTGAAGAAAGAATTAAACAAATAGTTGAAAGGTATGCAGTTGAGAAAGATTTTTCAGGAGCAATACTAGTCAAAAAAGCCAATGATATATTATTTAGTGGTGCATATGGATATGCCCATAAGGGATGGAAAATAAAAAATACAGTGGATACAAAGTTTGATACTGCTTCTGTAACTAAATTATTTACCACAGTTGGAGTACTACTATTAATTGAAAAAGGTGTTTTAAACTTTGAAGATAAAGTTTTAGAAATACTAGATATAAAGGACACATCAATTTCAAAGGAAGTTACTATTTATCAGCTGTTGACTCACACCTCAGGAATTGGTGATGATGCAGATGAAGAAGCAGGAGAAAGCTATGAGGATATTTGGAAGGTTAAACCAAACTATTCCATAAGAGAACTAGTTGATTTTTTACCTCAATTTATTCACAAAGCACCTAATTTTGCCCCAGGGGAAGGCTGTAGGTATAATAATGTGGCATTTATACTTCTTGGCTTAGTTATAGAAAAAGTTACAGGAAAGAAATATAGAGATTATATAAAAGAGGAAGTTTTTGAAAAAATAGGAATGGCAAACTCAGGGTTTTACAGTATGGATGGCATTAATGAAAAGGTAGCAGAAGGCTATGCTATGGTTTGTGATGACAAGGATGAATTCATTGAGTGGAGAAAAAATATATATTCTTATCCACCGATAGGATCTCCAGATGGAGGGGCTTTCACAACAGTTGAAGATTTAGATGTGTTTATCCGTAAGCTTTATAATGGGGAAGTTTTATCAAGGGAATTAACTGGGGATCTATTTACACCAAAGGAGGTTTATAGAGAATATGAAAAAGCCACTGTTAAAATGGGTTATGGTTTTGAATTCATCTTCAGAAAAGCTGAAGATGACATACTATTAATTACCAAGGATGGAGTAAATTCAGGAGTAGCTTGTAAATTTAATTACTATCCATCTGTGGATGCAACAGTTATAGTACTTGCTAACCAAGATTGTAATGTTTGGGCAATGGCAAGGGAAATTCAAGAATTACTAGTAGGTAAATTATAAGAGTAATGATTGTAAAGAAAAAAACCTATAGGTTAGACTTTTTTAATTGTCTACCCTATAGGGTGCATTTTATTTTGGTCTGTGAACGTTTTTTCAATAGAAAAGTTTCAGTTTAGGTGAAAAATTATTTTAGTAACTATAAACTCAACAAGTTGTGAGTAATTTTCATAAGATATGTGGATAGGTGCTTACTATTATAACTTTAAAAAGTTATAATATCCGTCTCTGTAATAACCCCATCAATTCTAACATCAAACTCATCCGTTGGCACTTTTTCATAAAGTTGAAAATCATATGCCAGTGCAATTTTAGGAACCTGCCTTTTAAGCTGAGAAAGAAACCTATCATAAAAACCAGCGCCATAGCCAATTCTATTCCCTTGTTTATCAAAAGCAACTCCTGGCATTAGGATAAAATCAATTTCCTCTGCAGAGGCTTTAATACAGCCTTCCAAAGGTTCGAGAATGTCAAAGTAACCTTTTTTTAAATCCTCAAAGCTATTTATAAAATAAACTTCCATGCCCTGCTTTTTGGAAGGAACTTTAGGTACACAAATTTTCTTGTCATCCTTTAAGGCATATTCAATAAACCTGTGGGTATCCACTTCATCCTTAAAGGATACAAAGGTAAAAATCACAGAGGACTTTTTATAGTAATCGCTACTGATTAATTTATTAAAAATAATTTCATTCCATTGTTCTCTAATTTCATTGGAAGTATCTGAACGCCTAGTTAGAACTTCTTCTCTATATTCTTTTTTTGAAGCAAAGATCATTGGTTTCACTCCTCATTGACATTATATAATATGATTATATAATATTTTTAATTAGGTTCATATAAAAAAATAACTTTAACATTTTAATTACTACCTATTGGAAAGTTGTTTAACTCTATGTATAGACAATTTATTTTCAGTGTAGTAAAATCGAATTACAAGTTAAAAGGTGATGGAGTTCACCAAAACCGCATTGTATCTGAAGATAAATAATGAGTCACTTTACTAACTTATTTATTTTTTGAAGATGCCTTATGCTAATGACTCCTACAGGTGATATTTTACGGTATACCTGTAGGATTTTTTGCGTTTAATGAAGAAGGAACTTTACAAAAAGGAAATTTTAATTAATTAATATTAAAGACAAGAGGGGAGATAAAACATGGCAACGAGTTTAGGAATTATAATAATGTTAGGACTTTTAGCTAATTTAATTTTTACAAAGATGAAACTACCAGGACTTTTAGGAATGTTAATTTTAGGGGTTATACTAGGGCCCTATGGGTTTAATTTACTGGAACCATCACTTTTAAGTGCTTCTGCTGATTTTCGTAAAATTGCACTTATAATCATTTTATTAAGAGCAGGTATTGGAATTAGTAGGGAAGATTTAAATAAGGTAGGAAAAACAGCAATTAAAATGAGTTGTATTCCTGGACTTGTAGAAGGATTTTTTATTGCTTTTGCTTCAATAAAGTTTCTAGGATTTACATTTATTCAAGGAGGAATATTAGGCTTTATCCTTGCAGCTGTATCTCCAGCAGTGGTAGTGCCACAAATGTTAAGTTTTATGGAGCGAAGAATAGGAACTAATAAGGGAATACCAACATTAATTTTAGCAGGAGCGTCAATTGATGATGTGTTTGCAATTACGATATTTAGTACTTTTTTAGGTTTATACAGTGGAAGTCATGTAAACATTGGGATAAAGTTACTTGGAATTCCAATTTCTATTGTACTAGGTATTGGAGCAGGAGCTGTTATAGGGTTCTTTATGGTTAGGGTATTTAAAAAGTATCATATAAGAGATACTAAAAAGGTATTACTCATCATAGGTGCTTCCATCTTACTCACTGCTTTAGAAAATTTATTAAAAAATAAAATTGAAATTGCAGGACTTTTAGGAGTTATGACTATAGGATTTATAATTTTAGAAAAAATGCCACAAGTAGGGAAAAGGCTAGGCTTGAAGCTAAATAAAATATGGATTTTTGCAGAAATACTTTTGTTTGTATTGGTAGGTGCACAGGTTAACATAGGTGTAGCCATTAATGCAGGGGTAGTAGGTATAGCAGTTATTCTTATTGGACTTATAGGAAGAAGTATAGGGGTTTTAATTTCCCTAGTAGGAACAAAGTTAAATTGGAGAGAAAGGGTGTTTTGTATTATTGCCTACCTTCCAAAGGCCACGGTGCAAGCAGCTATAGGAGCAATTCCACTATCTTTAGGGGTAGCTTCAGGAGAAATTATATTAGCTATAGCAGTGTTATCAATTTTAATTACAGCGCCACTTGGAGCAATAGCTATTAGTTTTTCTTCTACTAGATTATTAAAGATTGGAGAATAGTTGTAAATTTATAGATAATTAAAAAAAATTATACTAGGTAGTATTAAAATTAAAACTGTGGTATTATAATATAGGATTTTATGTCTATAAGATTTCAAAGATGAGTTTTACACTAATTATTACTAAAACCTTCAAGGAATTAAGAGTAGCTTTTGTAAATTAGGATTTAACTTTGGTTTCTTATATTATAATTTGGAGTGATAAAAATGAATAAAACAAAAAAGGTTATATTTGAAGCTGCTATAAAAACTTTTTCAAACTTTGGCTATAATGGAACTACCATGGACCAAGTTGCAGAGGCTGCAGGAGTAGCAAAAGGAACTTTATATTACCATTATAAGAGTAAGGAAGAAATTTTTAATTTCATCATAGAAGAAGGGCTTGGGTTAATGGTAGAGGAGCTAAAGGAACATATCAAAACAGTGACAAATCCTTTAGAAAAACTTAAAATAATATGCAAGGCACAACTTTCTATACTTTACAGAAATAAGGATTTTTTCAAAGTATTAATGAGTCAGTTATGGGGTCAAGAGATTAGGCAGGTAGAACTTAGAAATAAGTTAGGAACTTACATAGAAGAAATTAAAGACTTTTTTCAGGAAGCTATGGAAGCTGGAATTATAAGAAAAGGCAATGCTTACTTCATGGCTTATGCATTTTTCGGAACTCTATGTTCAGCAGCAGTTTATGAGGTTATTAACATAGATAGTATAAATTTGGATGATGTAGTGGATGAATTAATTGAATATAGCTTAAGAGGTCTAAAAGCATAATAAAAACTCTTTATAAATTGTAATTCTACGGGATTATAAGTTATAAAGAGTTTTTTTCGGTAATTATATAAAATTATTTTTAATCATATTTTTCTACGGAAGATTGCTTAAAGCTGTTAAGTGGGGATACTTTTATTAAAGGCGCAGCTTTAGTGTAATAATGTGAACTTTTATCACTTATATTAATTTCCGAAATTTTTAGAATAAATGAACTTATTTATTATTAAATAGCTAAAGAATATGAGACTTCAGGATATTCCTAAAAACTAAAAAATTCACAATTAAAAGTATCAAAAAATATATTGACTTCACTTTAAAAAAGGAGTATAACTAAACTGACCAGTCAGTACAAAAATAAATGAGGTGAGGATTATGAAATTTGCCAAGATTGCCTGGAAAGATATTTCAAGTATCTTTAGGAACAGGTTTATCAGAGTCTCAGTTGTAGCAATAATAATTGTACCGCTGCTGTACAGCTTACTTTATTTAGCTGCTTTCTGGGATCCTTACTCAAGACTTAATCAGCTACCTGTAGCTTTTGTAAATCTTGATAAGGGCGGAACAAAGGATGGAGAAGCAGTTAACTATGGACAGGATATAGTAAAAAACCTGAAGGAAAATACAGAAGTGAAGTGGCAATTTGTTAGTCTTGAAGAAGCAAATCAGGGATTAGATAAGGATGGATATTACTCCATGTTTGTAATTCCAGAAGATTTTTCACAGAAAGTTATGAGTGCTAAGGATGGAAAGCCACAGCAGCCATCTATAACTTACTCTTCTAATGACAAGAAAAACTTTCTTGCAGCACAAATAGGGGGAAGAGTTGAGGATAAGCTAAAAGCAGAGATAATAGAAAACATCAGCGAAGAATATACTAAAGTAACCTTTGACAGTTTGTATGAAGTTAAGGATGGTATGAGAAAAGCAGCTGATGGAAGTAAGGAACTTTCAGAGGGAATAAGCACTTTAAATGATAAAGTACCACAGCTAGCAGATGGTGTGACCAAGCTTTATGATGGCTCTACAAAACTATCTGAGGGACTTGGAAAACTAAAGGGCAGTTCTCCACAAATGGCAGATGGAGTAAATAAACTTTATGATGGTTCCTTACAGCTTAAGGATGGACTAAGTTCCTTAAATCAAAATACTCCTGCTTTGACTTCAGGAGTGAATTCTCTTTATGATGGAGCTAGTTCTATAGCTAATGGAATTAACTCTAAAGAGATAGATACTAATGGTAACCCAAAGGGATTAAAGGAAGCCGTGAACAGTATAAATGGAGGAATGACCCAAATTACTGAAAAGGTTCCTGAGTTATCAAAAGGAGCAACAGCTCTTTATGAGGGTGCAGATAAGTTAGCGCAGGGTATAAATACTACCGCAGTAGATGCTAATGGAAAGCCTTTAGGATTACAATATGGATTAAAAGGCTTACTACAAGGTATTAAACAAACTAAGGGTGGGGTAGACCAATTAGGCGCTTCACTAGAAGGTTTAAACAATGCAGTTAATGTAGGCACTAGTACTACACCAAGCTTAGTACAAGGTGTAGGAGGCATAAATAAAGGAGTTTCTTCTTTATCAACAGCATTAAGCACTTTTAATAATGTAGTAAATGGTGGAGCAGTACCTTCAGGAAATGGTATGACTCCAGAACAAGTAGTTGCAGCTTTAACTCAGCAGTATAATGCAGCAACTAATGATACACAAAGAGCTCAAATATTAGCTCAAATGGTTGGAGTTTTAAATGCTTCTGTTAACGTAGATAAGAGCGCGACCCAGCCATCACTTAAAACAGCAGTGTCTGCTTTAAATAACAGTGTTTCTGTAGATACTAAGGATAAGCCAAGCTTAAAGACAGCTGTGGCTGGATTAAATGCAGCAGTTAATACTGGTTATGATGGAAAACCAAGTTTAAAATCCGGTATGGATGCACTAGTTTCAGGAACTGAGGGATTAGTAAATGGAGCTGATAAATTAGGTCAAGGAGCTAATGAGCTAAAAGCAGGACTTGGATCACTAAATTCCAATATACCAACTTTAGCTAATGGAATATCAGCTCTTGAGCAAGGAACAGGCAAGGTTTATAAAGGTATAGATGCCTTAGGAACAGGTTCTATACAGTTAAGAGTAGGCTTAGAACAACTAAGAGAAAAAGTGCCACAACTAGCTGAAGGAACTAATAAACTTGCTGTAGGTTCAAATGCCTTAAATGGTGGGTTAGGAGAACTTAAAGGAAAGATGCCAGAACTTGTTTCAGGAGTTAATCAGTTAGCAGATGGTTCAGTTGCCTTAAATGATGGACTAAAAGAATTAAATGGAAAAATTCCAGAATTAACAGATGGAACTCAAAAGTTAAATGATGGTTCTAAGGAATTAGCAGAAAAGTTAAATGAAGGTGCAGATAAGTTAGATAAGAATCTTATAAATACCAGTGAAGATATGGCTAGCTTTGTATCTAAACCTGTAGTTATGAATGATGCAGCAGTAAATGCAGTTAAGGATTACGGAACAGGATTTACACCTTATTTTATCCCATTATCTTTATGGGTTGGAGCAATAATGATGTTCTTTGTAATATCTTCAAAGGTTGAAGATAGCATGGATGCAGGTCCAATTTCAACGGTTTTTGGTAAATACTTATCCTATGGATTTATAGGAACCCTACAAGCACTTCTTGTTAGTGCAGTAGTTCTAACTTTAGGTTTAAAACCACAAAACCTTCCACTATATTTCTTATTTAATGTATTAATGTCTTTATCTTTCATTGCAATAATTCAATGTTTAATCTTTATTCTAGGTGATGCGGGAAGATTACTTGCTATAGTTTTATTAATTCTACAGCTAACTTCTTGTGCAGGAACTTTCCCACTAGAAGTAGTACCAGATTTATTTAAAGTATTAAATCCTTATATGCCATTCACTTATTGCGTATCAGCTTTAAGAGAAATCATATCTGGAAGTAACCTAGGACTAATAGGACATGATATGTTTATTTTAACTTCAATTTTAGTAGTATTCCTTGCAATATCAATGATATTAAAGGAAAGAGGAGATTTACTACAGGCTAAAATGGAAGAAAGAAAAGAAATAGGAGCATAGTAAAAAGGCAAGAAAACTTAAGTTTTCTTGCCTTTGTTTTTTTATTAATCATTATTAATAGGCTTTATTCATCTAATTCTTCATCAGCAAGACAAGGTAGAAGAATGGTAAAGGTAGTACCTTCTTCCACTTGGCTTTCTACAAGAATTCTTCCTTTATGACTTTTTATAATTTGATAAGAAATATTTAACCCTAGGCCTGTACCAGTTTCCTTTGTGGTATAGAACATGGTTCCTATTTTTTCTAATTGTTCTTTAGACATCCCTTTTCCATTATCAGTAATCTCCATATACATTTCATTACTTTCTTCCATATAACCGGTTTTTATCTTTAGTGCCCGTTGAGGAACTCCATTCATAGCTTCTACTGCATTCTTGCAGATATTTAATACCACTTGCTTTATTTGGACTTCATCACAAAGTAAGTATCTTTCATGGTTAGAAATGTCTAATTCCAAATCTATACCTTTAGTTATTGAGGTATTTTCAATTGTGCTTATAATTGACTCAAATAGATCTATCATAGATATTTCTTCTAGTAGCACGTCTCTAGGTTTGGATAGGAATAAAAATTCACCTATTATTCTATTTACTTCATCAACATCCTTATTGATTTTTAATGCGTGATCCTTGATTTTTTCATCCTCTGCATTTACTTCAATTAATTGACAACGGCCTTTTATAGTAGTAAGGAAATTTCTTGTTTCGTGAACTATACCGGCTCCCATCTGACCTAATAAGGCTAGCTTTTCCTGTTGCTGTATAGCTTGTTCATGTTTTTTAATTTCTGTTACATCTGTATCTACACTTATTCCACCAATGATTTCACCATCAATATTCTTAATAGGTGCGGAGTAAATAATTAACTCAATGTTGTTTCCTTTATTAGTTTTAAGGGAAGCTTCGCATACATCAAAATCCTTTTTGCCAGACAAAATTTCATAAGGATTCTCCTTCTTCTGGAAGGTAAGTAACTCATTTAGCTTATCTATATCCATGCCTATAAGTTCTGATTTATCTATTTCGAAGATTCTTTCTGCAGCCTTATTACAAAGCACTATTTTTTTATCCATATCTATCATAATTATTGCATTATTAACAGCATTTAAGATGGTCTCTGTTTGAAGATGAAGATTCTTAATTTCCTGTTCTTCCTTTGCATCTCTTAGTAAAGATATAACCCCATTGTTAATTCTACTATTTTTTACTGATAGTTTTTTATATTCTCCATTTCCAACTCTATATGTATGAACAACACTTAATGCTGATTTATCTCCCGATAAAACCATGTCTGAAAGGAGCCTTTCATCCTCTTCAAGTCTTGGGAACTTATGAAGAAACTCCTTTGTTGAAAGCCCTAGTACTTCACTTCTATCACAGATGAAGATTTCTTCAAATTTTTTATTTAGATAATTTATCTTACTATTTTCATCATACATAAAAACACCAAGAGGTAATGAATCTAGTACATCGCTTAAAGTTTTAGAAAGACCAGTTATTTCTTCATTTGCTTTTGTTAGATTTTCATAGGCGTGTTCTAATTGTTTATGCTTATTTTCTAAGCTATCATATGGGTAAACAACTGCACTAGCGAAGACCCCTTTATAAATAAAGTAATAGGATACTGCCTTTAGAATATGGGCGAAAAGCCAAAAAATACCTTTTAAATCACCTGTAGTTAATAAAATCACTTCAGTAGTTATAATAGCTAACAAGGATAAAAAGATATATTGGTAGTTTAGCTCATCTTTTTTCTCAAACATATATGTTAGGTTTAGTGAAGTAAGAATTGCAAGATTAATTACGGCTGCTTTAATTGCTGTAAGTATATAGGTTGACCCAATGTAGGGTAAGGTTAAAGTAAGAAGCTGAGGAATTAAAACTGATACGCCTCCAAGCACTAACACGGTGATCCCTAACATAAGGGAATTAGCTATTTTAGTAATCTTAACTTTAAAGTTAAAAGTACCTATTAATATAACTGAAACTTGCATAAGCAATCCTATTTGATCTAAGAAGGTGGAAAGATTTAAGTGAACTGAATTTAAGAGGTTTGGACAAAAAAGATAATAGGTATGAACTAAATTGTAGATACCTATTAGTAGAAATCCAAAACCTAGTACAGAGAAGCTCATAGAATAATGGGTATAATTATGCCAATATAGGGAAAATATACCTAAGGCAAAAAAAATGCAAAATCCTTCAAATATTATATGGTAAGTAACTAAATTATTTTCCCAATGGTTTTGAGTTATATATATAAATATTACAGATGGTAGCAGAAATAATAAATATTTAATTAGAACCTTTACAATTAAGGATTTGGATAATTTTTTATTTTCTATAGCTACTTCCATGTTTAGCCTCCCTAAAGTTAATTCAAGTTTAATATAACATATATTTACAAAATGTTGGATAGTTTCACATAACAATTTTATACAAGTATAAGTATTTAATAATACAAGATATCAGGTGCTATATATTGTTGGATAATAATGCCTTTTGACTATATTATACCCTATAATTAGAAAGCAAGTATAGTGTTATATTTCTTTCTATATTGTTGACTTAATCAAAAGTTAAAGTTATAATCATAATGAAAACTAAATATCCAATTTAGGTGCTTTTGAAGATAGTTCAAAAGTGAAAAGGGAATGTGGTTAGATTCCACAGCAGCCCCCGCTACTGTAAATGAGGACGAACCTTGTAAACCACTCGCAAGAGGAAGGTAAGGTGTAGAAAGATTCATGAGCCAGGAGACCTGCCTGAGTTATAAAACAAGCTTTCGGAGGGAAAGAACTATTGTTATGGGAAATATAAATATTTTTGTATTTGTAATAGTAGGGTAAGTCCTTGGACTTACCTTTTTTATTTTTATAACCTTAAGAAAACTAGGTAATATGGTTAAATGAAATTTTTAAAGTCACTTTGAGAGATTCTAAAATTAAGCTACAATAGGGTATAAGTTAAGTTTCCTATAAAATAATATTGAAAGAGGGTTTACATAATGGCAAAGATTATGGTACAAGGTACTGCATCTTCAGTGGGAAAAAGTATTTTAGTTACAGCACTTTGTAGAATATTTAAACAGGATGGATACTCGGTTTGTCCTTATAAATCACAAAACATGTCACTTAATTCATATATAACACTAGATGGAAAGGAAATGGGTAGAGCACAAGTTCTTCAAGCCTATGCAGCAGGACTTGAACCACAGGTGTTTATGAATCCAATACTTTTAAAACCTACCTCTGATAAGAAGTGTCAAATTGTTTTTAATGGAGAAGTGTATAGAAATAGCGATGCAAAAGAATATCATAATTTAAAGGTTGAATTTAAGGAGGAACTGAAAAATCAATTTCAGGATCTTGAAAATAACTTTGATATTATTGTTATGGAAGGGGCAGGAAGCCCAGCAGAAATCAATTTAAGAGAAAATGACATTGTAAACATGGGAATGGCTGAGCTAGTAGATGCTCCAGTAATTCTAGTTGGAGATATAGATAAAGGAGGAGTATTTGCTTCTCTAGTTGGAACATTAATGCTTTTAAGTGAGGCTGAAAGAGAAAGAGTAAAAGGTACAATAATAAATAAATTTAGAGGAGATATAGGTCTTTTAGAGCCAGGAATTAAAATGCTTGAGGATATCTCTAAAAAGCAGTGTTTGGGGGTAGTACCCCATTTCACCTTAGCTTTAGAGGATGAAGATGGTGCAGTAGAGCTTAATAAACAGGTTACAAATAAAATTGATATTGCAGTAATAAAACTTCCTCATATATCAAATTTTACAGATTTTGATGCCTTAAGCTGTGAAGAAGATGTTTCACTTAGATATATAACAAATATAACAGAATTTAAAAATCCAGATCTACTTATAATTCCGGGAACTAAAAATACTCTAGGAGATCTAAGTGCTTTAAAAACCTCAGGTCTCTATGAAAAAGTTTTAGAGTATAGCACTGAGGGTGAAATTATAGGTATTTGTGGAGGTTATCAAATTCTTGGAAAAACTTTAGAAGATCCTCTAGGGGTGGAAACTGATTTAAAAGTTATGGAAGGGTTAGGCCTTTTAGATACTAAAACAGTATTTGAAGAAAAGAAGGTTACTACTAGGGTTGAAGGAACTATAGGTAGTAAAGTGCTTCCAGGGATAGAGAGAAGTATAGATCTTTATGGCTATGAAATTCATATGGGGAAAACAACCTTAGGTGAAGGAGCAACTCCTTTAGTTAAGATAAATAAGAAAAACAATGATTTTGAAGATTATTTTGATGGAGCAATTAACGAAAGAGGAAACATCCTGGGGACCTATATCCATGGAATTTTTGATGGAGTTAATTTTAGACAATATATAGTAAATAAGCTTAGAGCGAAAAAAGGTATAGAGAGTAAAAAATCTATGGAATACGAAAGTCTAAGGGATAAAGAATTAGATAGACTTGCAGATATTGTTAGAAAGTCTTTGGATATGAATAAAATATATGAGGCAATGGGGTTTAGAAAATAGCAAGTTTTGTTACTAAGGTATAAGGAGTATAGCATGTTTAACTTTAATATTAAACTCAATATAATTTATATGTTTTTTGCTGCCATTATAGATTTTATAATGGGTGACCCTTTATGGTTACCGCACCCTATAATTTATATTGGAAAGTTGATTAGCAAATTAGAAAAGATTTTTAGAGGAAAATGCAAGTCAGAAAAAATGCTTAAGCTTTGTGGGGGATTTATTGTGATTATTGTGGCAGTGAGTACCTACTTAATTCCTTACATGCTTCTTTATGTAGCTAGAATTAATATCTATGTTTTTCATGGATTAAATATATTACTGCTTTGGACAACTCTTGCTGCTAAGTCCTTATATAATGCAGGGGTTGATGTATATCGCCCTTTAATAAAGGGTGATATTGAAGAGGCTAGAGTTAAATTATCTTATATTGTAGGAAGAGATACAAAGGAGCTTAGTGAACATGAGATCATAAGAGCTACTGTTGAAACCATTAGCGAAAATACCTCCGATGGGATAATAGCACCTATTATTTATGGAATTGTTGGGGGAGCTCCTTTGGCTATGATGTATAAGGGCATAAATACCATGGACTCAATGCTAGGTTATATGAATGAAAAGTTCAGATATATTGGTTTCTTTCCAGCAAAGACTGATGATGTGTTTAACTTTATACCTGCTAGAATTACAGGAGTTTTAATGTGTATAGTGGCACCTTTATTAGGTGGAAATATAATAGGGACCTTTAAAATAATGATAAGGGATAGAAAAAATCATAAAAGCCCAAATTGTGCTTATCCTGAAGCAGCTACAGCAGGTGCTTTGAAAATACAACTTGGAGGAACTAACTCTTACTTTGGTGAAGTTATGTATAAACCAACCATAGGAGAACATATTAAGGAACTAGCAGTGGATCATATTTTTCAGACAGGAAAACTAATGTATTTAACGGAAGTACTACTATTAATATTGGCAATGTTATGGGTAATATAATTTTAGATTCCCAAATTAATTAATTTATTTAATAACATTTTTAAAGCTTAATGATTAACGGCTTCTATAGGTGATAGCTATCTTCCTAAAGAGTTACTTTGGTAGTAGTCCAAATCTGCTTCCAAAGTTGTTAAACAAAATGAACTTGTTCATTATTTAATAAACTATAAGGGAACTAAGATAAACTTATATAAGTTTATCTTAGTTCCCTATTAATATTAAGATATTATTAATATGATTGTCATGGGAGATAAAAGATTAGATTAACAAGTAGCTCCACCAACTAAATGATACTCACTATTTATTATTTCGTCTTTTCTATCTAAGAGGTCATTAGCAAGTAATTGGGCTTCAATATTTTTAAAGCCAATCCTTTCAATGGTTTGAGATAAACGTTCTCCAGTTTTTCCTTGTTCTCTATATAAAAGTATAACCTTTTCAATTAGATTAATAGCATCTTCTCTATTAGTGAATACCTTACTAAGAGGAATACCATGAGCTACACGCTTTCCCCATCTACCCCCAATATAGATTTTATAGCCTACTGTACCATTTTCAATAGCATCAAAGTGACATTTCCCAATGCAACGACCGCAGTTATTACATTCCTCTTCATTAATCTCTAATAATCCATCTACAACTTTAGCAGCATTTACTGGACAGACCTCTTCAATAGAGCACTTCTTACAGCCATTACAATAAGCTTCATCAAAGTTAGGAATTAACTGACCAATAATTCCTAAATCATTCAAATCAGGTTTAACACAGTTGTTTGGGCATCCGCCTACGGCAATTTTAAATTTATGAGGTAATTTAACACTAGCATATTCTTCATAGAATTTGTGATGAATTTCCTCAGATAAATCAAAGGTATCAATTAGACCATATTGACAGGTTGTACCTTTGCAAGAAACTATTGGTCGCACTTTAGAACCAGTTCCACCAGTAACAAGACCTTCTTTAGCAATATATGTTCTAAAATCTTCAATTTTATCGTAAGGAATACCTTGACATTCTATTGTTAGTCTTGTAGTTAAGGTTACAATACCATTTCCATAAAGTTCAGCAGCCTCTGCAATACATTTAAATTGAGCTGCTGTAATTTTACCATTAACAGTGATAACTCTTCCTGAAAAATTATCAGTTCCCTTATTGCTAAGAAAACCTAGAGCTTTTACTCTTTTTTCATCATTAGAATTAATAGTTAAAGTTGCCATAATTTTAGACCTCCTATTAAGCATTTTTAAAAGAAAATTTCTAGCATAATTGAACTATTTTTAAAAGTTTAAAAGGTAAAGTGACTTTTTAAAGTATAATTTCATTAAAAGTACTACCGCCTTCCAGAACTAAGGTATTAGTGTAACCAAAGTATTTCAAGCGATTCTGTAACATATATGCACGCTTACCTTTTGCACATACTAAAAGCAATTTTTCATGTCTCTTTAAATCAGGTAACTCTCCATTTACTTTTGTAAGATCTATATAGGAAGCACCATCTATACTTGGGTTAATAGATGCATCAACAATTTTATACCCTGTAGCGCCACCCTCTAGGTACTCCTTAGGAGTAAGGCTATTGAGTTCTCCACGGATCTTATTTAGTAGAATATTTACAGTATGGGTAAAGGGATGAATTGCAGTAGAAAATGGAGGGGCATATGCTAAGTCCATATTTTCAATATCTTCTAAAGTAGCATTCATAGATAGTGCGGTTACAGCAATATCTACTATTTTATCTACTGCTCCTTTTCCAAGAACCTGAAGACCTAGAAATTTTTTAGTTAACTTATCAGCTATCATCTTTATTATAAAAATTGAGGCATCAGGATAATAGTGAGCTTTATCATCTACTACTGTTACAACAGTTTCAATATTAAAACCTAAGGCCTTAGCAGCATTTTCTGTTAAACCAGTTCTTCCTATGTTAAGTTCAGGAAGTTTTGCCACTGCTGTCCCTAAAACTCCTTTGTAACTTATCTTTTTACCGTTGATGTTTTGGGCTAAAATACGACCTTCAATATTAGCGGAAGAGCCCATTGGAGACCAGGTAGGTGTTTGTGTAATTCTATTGGTTATGCAAGCACAATCTCCAACAGCATAAATATCAACTATGTTAGTTTGTAAGAATTCATTTACTTTAATGGTTCCATTAGGCATTAACTCAATGTCAGTATCATTCAGAAAAGCTGTATTAGCACGAATACCTAGAGAAAGGATAACAGCATCTGCTTTTATAGCACGCTTATCAGTTATAACTTTTTCAACTTTTTCTTCTCCAAGAATAGCTTGAAGTTTTGTTCCTGTTAATGTAATTATGCCATGATTAGCTAAGTGATTTTCAGTATAATGCGCAAATTCACTATCAAAGCCAGGCAATATATGATCTGCCATGTCAATTACAGAAACCTTAACACCCTGAGCAAGCAAGTTTTCAGCAACTTCAAGGCCAATAAAGCCACCACCAACTACCACAGCCCGTTTAGTTTCACCAGCTTCAATTGAGGAACGTAAGGAAATGGCATCTTCAGGAGTTCTCATAAAGAATACCCCTTTTAAACTTGCTCCTTCAATAGGTGGTTTCATTGGATCTGCACCAGAAGCAATAACTAACTTATCATACTCATGTGTATAAGTATCCTTTGTTTTTAAATTTAGTGCTTCAACAGTCTTATTCTTTGTGTTAACCCTTAATACTTCCACTTCTGTCAACACTTCAACTCCAGTTAAATTGGAAAAGCTTTCTGGTGTATTAACTATTAGTTTATTCTTTTCTTGAATTACATTACCCACATAATAAGGTAGTCCACACCCCGCATAGGAAATATCCTTACTTTTTGTGAGTATAGTAACCTGACAGCTACGATTTTCACGTTTTAGCTTTGCTGCTACCTTTGTACCAGCAGCTACACCACCAATAATAAGAACTTTCATGATTTCACACCCTTTGTACTTTTTTAACATTGTCATAATATTAGCATAACACTTGTTTAATTAATAAGAAAGTGATAATATCTTATGAAAGTCATAGGTAAAACCTATCAATAATTTCTATAAAGTTTAGATTTTTATAAAAAGGATGTGAAAGAAAATATGACAATAAGGCATCTAAGAATATTTGTTGAAGTAGCAGAAAGTGGGAAAATGAGTATAGCTGCATCAAAGTTTTTCATTTCTCAGCCTACAGTAAGTCAAGCAGTAAGGGAGTTGGAAGAACATTATGGAGTCCTTTTATTTGAACGCCTTTCTAAGAAACTTTATATAACAGAACAAGGTAAGAAACTGCTTTCTTATGCTAGGCAGGTCATAAACCAATTTGATGATTTAGAGGAAAGGATGTTTGAGGCAAAGCATAAAGAGAAAATTAGGCTTGGAGCAACAATTACAGTGGGAAATTGTATTCTTACTGATGTTATTAACGACTTTAAAGCTAGTAACCCTGAAGTTGAAACCTATGCCTATGTAAATAACACTCAGATAATAGAAGATAAACTACTAAAATCTGAACTTGATATTGGTATTGTAGAAGGAAATATAAAAAGTTCTGAACTTGTATGCATTCCTGCAGTAGATGATTATCTAGTTCTTGTTTGCAGTACTAAGCACCCTTTTGCTAAAAAGGTTAAAGTCACATTGAAAGAACTTCTTAATGTGAACTTTGTAATGAGGGAACAGGGAAGTGGAACTAGAGAGCTATTTGAAAATTATATGGCAGAGCATGGGTTAACAGTAAAAACCATATGGGAAAGCAATTGCCCAGGAGCCATTAAGCATGCAGTAATAGAAAATCAATGTTTAGCGGTTATATCAATTCGCTTAGTTGAGGATGAAATAAAAAATGGAGAAATTCATGTTATCCAAAATTCTCAGCGGGCATGGAACAGACATTTTAACATAGTATATCATAAGAATAAATTTATAAGTGATTCCATGGAAAGTCTTATAGAAGTAGTGAAGAATCATAAACATACAGATATTTTAATAGGAGCTAATCCAAGTCAATTAATAAATGATTGATATAAATCTACAATAAGGCCTGAGAAGAAATACTTTTAGCATATATAAGTTTTTTCACACCTACAAATTATAAGGGTGAAGTATGAAAGCACTTAGGTCATATAAGTATTAACCTATAAATTCCAAAACTAAAATTGTTGACTAAATTTTGCTTTAGGGCTATAATTACCTTGAAAACTAAATACAGTATTTTTAGGTGCTTTTAAATAAGTGAAAAGGGAATGTGGTTAAATTCCACAGCAGCCCCCGCTACTGTAAATGAGGACGAACCTTAATAGCCACTCGTAAGAGGAAGGTAAGGTGTAGATAGAGTCATAAGCCAGGAGACCTGCCTAAATTATAAACAATCTTTCGGAGGGAAAGAACTATTGTTATATAAAAAATTACTTTTTAGAATTTGTAATAGTAGGTGGACCTTTCAGGTTCACCTTTTTTATTTTTAACTCACATCACACTATTAGTGGAGTAAT
Organism: Clostridium sp. UBA4548; assembly: GCF_002387895.1. Taxonomy (GTDB): domain Bacteria; phylum Bacillota; class Clostridia; order Clostridiales; family Clostridiaceae; genus Clostridium_J. Next base: position 16,154 of record NZ_DGLI01000012.1, on the reverse strand, counting down.
TTATGGTGTGAAGTATACAGTGACTTACAAGACAAAAAGTCATAATAAATAAATTATAACTATTGTAATTTATTTTATTGTGGTTATAGGGGGAATTGAGATTCTGGCACATATAGTAAGGTAAGGAAGTGAAGCTATGAAACATGGTGGAGATATATATAGTGATGGCTTATTAAAGGGAACAAAATTGTTAGACTATAGTTCAAATATAAATCCGCTGCCTATATCTAAAGCGTTTTCATCTCATATAGATGAAGCTTTAAATAATGTTATGTTATATCCAGATGTAAAATATAGAACTTTAAAGGATAATATAATTACATATCTTCAAGCTAGTGAAGAATATTTCTCTAAAGAAAATAAAGGAAACCATGAAAAGAATTATTTAGCTAATATAAGCAGAAGTAATATTCTTGTAGGAAATGGTGCCTCAGAAGTTCTAGATTTAATAATAAGTAGTTTAAAATCTATAACTATTGTAGTTCCTTCCTTTGTGGAGTATGAGGATTTTAGTAAAAAACATGGGGTGAAAATTAACTATGCTTATGTTAATGAAAATATGGAGTATAATTACAAGGAAATTCTTTTGGCTATAGAAAATACTGAGGCACTGATTATAGGTAATCCCAATAATCCCAATGGGTGCATTATTAATTTTAAAAACTTCGAAACTATATTGAGGAAGTGTGAAGAGCAACATAAGCTTGTTATTATAGATGAAGCCTTCATAGAGTTTGTATTAGATTATGATAAAAGTCTTATTAAATATATAGACAAATATAGCTCTTTAGTGATTATAAGAGCAATTACTAAGTTTTATGGTATGCCAGGAATAAGATTTGGATACGGTATAACTAGGAATAAAAATATACTTGAGTATTTTGAAAACAATCAAAATCCTTGGTCAGTAAATTGTTTTGCAGAGTTAGCTGTTAAGTATGCTCTAAAGGATAAAGGGTTTATAGAAGAATCTAAGCTATGGATAGAAGACGAAAGAAATTTTATGTACAATGCCCTTTCTACCATAGAATTTATTGAAAAAGTGTACATAAGTTACGGAAACTATTTTCTTTGTAAGTTAAAATATATTAGCAGTAGTGAATTTTATGAAAATATGCTAAGAAGAGGAATACTAATAAGAAACTGTAATAACTACGTAGGTTTAGATAATTCATATGTAAGGCTTGCAATAAAGGATAGAAAAGCTAATGAAATTTTAATTGAGGAATTAAAAGATATTGAAAGATCACTATAGTTTTAATTCATAAAAATCTGTAACAAGAAAGAAATATTAGCAGTGAGGAAGTACTATGAATAAAGAGAATAATTCTGAAGATTTTACTTTTCTTTGTTTAAATTCTGAGAAGGTAAAGGTACTAATAGTAGGTGGTGGAACATCAGCCTTAGTTAAAGCTAAATCCTTTTTAAAAAAGGGGTTTACAGTACACTGTATTGCACCAATCTTTAAGGAAGAACTTTTCAGTTTAAAGTCTGAAAAGTTAAAGATCACAATAGGGAATTTTGAGGATTATCTTATTAACACTTGCCACTTAGTTGTGATTTGCACTAGTGACAACAGGATAAATAAGCACATTAGAGAATTATGTGATAGCAATTGCAAGGTTTATATTGATACAACAATACCAGAAGAATCAATGGCAACCCTATGTGCAATGACCTCAAGTAAGGAAGTTAGGATAGGAGTAAGGCTTAAAGGTAAGAGTCCTAAAACTTCACAATTTTTAGCTAATAAAATAAAGGAGTACGTAGCTACCTATGATGCTTATGTTTCCTTTGTAACTGAGCTGAGAAGGAGTATGAAGGACTTTCCTAAAAGGTTAGAAGTTTTAAATTTTGTTTCTTCCGAAGACTTTTTATTTTTCTTTCAAAAGAGTTACGGTGAGCAGGTATTAGATTTATTTTACGGGGGTGAGAGTATTGAATTTGAAGATAGCTACAAGAAAGAGTAAGTTAGCCTTAGTGCAAACAGAGTATGTTATAGAGCTTGTTAAGAAGTTTCATAATATTACTTGCGAAAAAGTCTTAACAGATACTTTGGGAGATCAAAGATTAGATGTGACTCTTGATAAAATAGGTGGTAAGGGCTTATTTATTAAGGAACTAGAAAAAGCAATACTAGAAGGTCATGCTGATGCAGGAGTTCATAGCATGAAGGATGTGCCCTATGAAATGCCAGAGGGCTTTGAAATTGCAGCCATGCCTGTAAGGGAAGATGTGAGAGATGCTTTTGTTTCTATGAAGGGTGTAAAATTTAAGGATTTAAAACAAGGAGCAAGAGTAGGAACTAGTAGTAAAAGAAGAGCATCGCAACTTCAACTACTAAGACCAGATATTGAAATTGTTCCAATTAGAGGAAATGTACAAACTAGGATCGATAAGATAGAACGTGAGAATCTAGATGGAATTATTCTAGCAGCTGCAGGACTAAAAAGACTTGGTATGGAAAGCATCATTACAGATTATTTTGAGCCAAATGAAATGGTGCCAGCTATTGGTCAAGGAGCTCTTGGAATAGAAATTCATGAGAATTGCAAAAATAGTGAAGCTTTCAAGACTTTAGATAATCCAATAGTAAGGCTTTGTGTTGAAGCTGAAAGAAGCTTTATGAGAGAACTTAAGGGAGATTGCAATTGCACTATTGGAGCTTATGCAACTCTTCACGGGAATACACTAAATGTAGTAGGCATTTATGAGGTAGAAGGAAAGCTTATTAAGGATAGTGTAAGTGGGAATAAAGAAGACTATATAAATTTAGGTAAGGAACTTGCTGATAAAATACTTACCAGTGGGAGGAACTAATGGGTAAAGTATATTTAATTGGAGGTGGCCCTGGTAATGAAGACCTCATTACCTTAAAGGCAATAAAAGTGCTGAAAAAATGTACAGCCATAATGTATGATAGGCTTTCAGGGGAAGGTATTCTTAAGTATGTAAATAAAGATGCAGTTATTTATTATTGTGGTAAGGAACCAGGAAGCCACTATAAAACTCAAGATGAAATTAATGAAATGCTTATAACTCTAGCAAAACAAGGTCATACAGTAGGCAGGGTAAAAGGTGGGGATCCTTACATTTTTGGCCGTGGAGGAGAAGAAGCCTTAGCTCTTTTAGAAGAAAATATAGATTTTGAAGTAGTTCCAGGCATAACCTCACCAATTTCAGTTTTAAACTATGGTGGTATTCCTGTGACCCACAGAAAAATAGCTCAAGGTTTTCATGTGTTTACTGGAAAGAGTGTAGACAAACTGAATTTGGATTTTTCTATAATAGCGAAGCTTAAAGGCACTTTAATATTTATGATGAGCTTTGAAAGCTTAGAAAGAATAACCACAGAGCTAATTAGCAATGGAATGGATGAAAGTACTCCAGCTGCTGTAGTAATGAGAGGAACTACTTCTAAGCAAAAAAAGGCTACAGGAACTATAAAGGATATAGGAACTTTAGCTAAAGCTAAGGGCCTAGCAAATCCAGCTATTATTGTTATTGGGGAAGTAGTGAAATTTCATGATAAGCTTAACTGGTTTGAAAGGAAAGCTCTCTTTGGAAGAAATATTTGTATTACTAGAACAAAGGAACAAAGTGAGGAAATCAGTGAAAAGCTAAAGGAGTTAGGTGCTGAAGTTACTGAGATAAACTCAATTAAAATCAGTGAAACTAAATCTAATATAGAACCTTTTCTACATAAGTTAGAAGACTATCATTATATAGTTATAACCAGCGTTAATGCTGCAAATATATTTTTCGATGCATTAATGGAAAAAAATATAGACACAAGAACTATAAGGGCAAAGTTTGTAACCATAGGACCTTCCAGTGATAAGGCAGTAAGAATAAGAGGAATAGTACCTTACTTAACAGCTAATGAATATGTGAGTGAAAAGTTGTTTGAAGTCATGGAACCAATTTTAAAACTTGGAGATAAAGTGTTATTACCACGTTCTAAAAATGGAAGACCTTACATGGTAGAAGCATTAACTAAAGCAGGTTGTGAAGTTGATGATTGTCACATATATGAAACTGTTCTTGGAGAGAATAATAATCTTGGTCAGTTTAAAGAAGTTGATACCGTAATTTTCACTAGCCCTAGCACTGTAAAAAATATGATAACTTTAGTTGGCATAGAAGCCATAAAAGAAAAGAAGGTTATATCCATTGGACCTATAACCTCTAAAGAGTTAGACAAACAGGGAATACACTATGGACAGTGCAAGGAAAGCAGTCATGAAGGAGTTATAAAACACCTTTTAAATAATGAATAAGTTCAGTTTGTTCATAGACTTCTAAAGAAAATTAAATCTTCAAGCAAGTTTAATTTTATGAAGAGTTGCATCTTTGGCTGAAAAGCATTTTAACAATCTAAAGTGCTATTAAAGAGTGACAGTTATTCTAAAAGTTACAAAATTTATGCTGATATAAAATTAAATTATTGAAATAAAGGTGAAAACCAGATAAAGCAAATTATTTAGAAAAAAAGTTATTGTAGGAGGAAATATTATGTACAAAAGACATAGAAGATTAAGAGAGAATGCAGCAATAAGAAGTTTAGTGAGAGAAACTATACTAAACCCAAATGATTTTATATTACCAATTTTTGTGGTGGAAGGAGAAAATATTAAAGAAGAAATATCTTCTCTTAAAGGACAATATCATTGGTCAGTGGATAGATTAGGAGAATTAGTAGAGGAAGTTAAAAGAGCTAAGGTTAAAGGAATAATGGTTTTTGGACTACCAGATCATAAGGATGAAGTTGGAACTTCTGCTTTTGAAGAAATGGGTATAGTTCAAAGAGCAGTTAGAAAGATAAAAGAGCTAGACAAAGATATGTATGTAGTTACTGATGTTTGTTTGTGTCAATATACAAGCCATGGACATTGTGGAATTATAGTTGATGGAAAAGTTCACAATGATGAAAGCTTAAAATATATTGCAAAGGTTGCACTATCCCATGTAAAAGCTGGAGCAGATATGGTAGCACCTTCTGACATGATGGATGGAAGAGTAAGTGTTATAAGAGAAGTATTAGATGAAAATGGCTTTGAAAGTATACCTATTATGAGTTACAGTGCTAAATATAGCTCTGCAATGTATGGTCCATTTAGAGCAGCAGCGGATTCTGCACCACAATTTGGTGATAGAAAAACTTATCAAATGGATCCAGCAAACTATATGGAAGCTTTAAGAGAAGTTGAGTCAGATATAGAAGAAGGTGCAGATATTGTTATGGTAAAACCTGCAATATTCTACTTAGATATCATAAGAGCAGTTAAGGATAGATTCAATATGCCAATTGCAGCTTATAACGTAAGTGGAGAATATGCAATGCTTAAAGCCGCTGTAGAAAATGGGCTTTTAGATGAGAGAAATGCAACTCTTGAAATGCTTACCTCAATTAAGAGAGCAGGGGCAGACATTATAATAACTTATTGTGCCATTGATGCATGTAAATGGCTTAATGAAATGTAAGGAATGCAATATGAGAAGTATTATTGTTGCTTCTAACAGCAGTGGTGGTGGAAAAACCACCATAGCTGTTGGATTAATGAGAGCCCTTATAAAAATGGGCTATGAGGTACAAGGCTATAAGGTTGGTCCAGACTATATTGACCCGGCTTTTCATGGGGTTATAACTAAAAAACCTTCACGAAATTTGGATTTGTTTCTAATGGGAAAACAGGGGGTTTTAGAAGCCTACTCCAGAGGACAATGCACCTTAGGGGTAGTTGAAGGAGTAATGGGACTTTATGATGGTAAGGGAATTGACTCTCAGTACTCTACAGCTCATGTAGCAAAGGTCTTGAACTTACCAGTGATTTTAGTTCTAAGCCCCAAAGCACAAAGTGCAACTTTAGCTGCTGAGCTTCAAGGAATGATAAATTACTGTGATGAACATGTGAAAGATTCTCAGATTAAAGGGGTAATACTAAATAATATTTCAGGGGCTTATTATAAGCTTTTGAAAACTATTATAGAAAAAGCTACTTCCTTAAAGGTTTATGGATATATTCCAAAGGATGAAGCTTTAGCACTTGAGTCAAGACATTTAGGATTAGTACAAGCTTCTGAAATTGAGGATTTAGAGAAGAAGATAGAGCTTTGTAGTGAATATATTAGGGAAAATGTAGATATGGAAGCTCTTATAAAAGACTTTTCTAAAGAATCCAATGAAGGCACAAGAGGCACAGAGCAAAACAGTGAACAGAGTTTTATAAACTCCTCAAGTAATTTCTTTAACCATGGAAGTTCATTAGAATGCAAGGTTAATGATAATAAAGACAAGTTTACTATGGATAACCATAACCTTAAGATTGGTGTGGCAAGGGATAAAGCCTTTAGTTTTTATTATAAGGAAAATTTAGAGTTACTGGCTCAAACAGGAGAAATAGTTTACTTTAGCCCTCTAAAGGATAAGGAAATTCCAGAAGATTTGGACTTTTTATATATTGGAGGGGGATATCCAGAGGTTTTTGTAGAGGAGCTTAGTAAAAATAAGTCAATGATTAACTCAATAAAGAAAGCATTAGAGGAAGGATTACCTTGTTATGCAGAGTGTGGAGGACTTATGTATCTAACAGAAGGAATAATACCTTTTGATAAAGATAGCAAGTATGACACTGTAGGATTTTTTAAAGGTCACTCCTATTTGACAAAAACTTTGCAAAACTTTGGATATGCAAAGATAAAGGTTGAAAAAGAAAATCCATTAATAAAGCTTGGCACTAGTATTCATTGCCATGAATTTCATAAATCTAAAGTAAAGGTAGAAGAAAAGGAAGTCTATACACTAGAAAAAACTACTTATACTAATGAAGTTAAGCAGTGGAATTGTGGCTATGTTAAGAAAAATACCCTAGGGGCTTATGGACATGTGCATTTTTTTAATAATATAGATTTTTTACAACAGCTGATTAATAAGGCTATTGAATATAAGAAAAAGAAATAATTTAGTTATAAGGATTGATGATTATGGAATATATTAAAAACCCTATGGACATAGAAAGAGGAAGTTTTGAAATCATTGGGAAAGAAATGGCTCCACATAATTTCAGTGAGGAAGAGCTTTTAATTGTTAAAAGAACTATACATACAACAGGAGATTTTGATTATCAAAACATAGTCTATATAAGTGAGGATGCCATTGAAAGCGCAAAAACCTTACTTAAGGGTGGAATAACAATTTATACAGATACCAATATGGCTCTTTCTGGCATTAACAAAGCTGCACTAAAGAAGCTAGGGTGTGAAGTAAAGTGTTATGTTGCTCATGAAGAAGTTGCAAAAATAGCAAAGGAAAGAGGAATTACCCGGTCTATGGCTGGAGTTGAAAAAGCTGTGGAAGAGGGCGTAGAGTTATTTGTTTTTGGAAATGCACCAACAGCTATATTCAAGTTATTAGATTTAGTAAGAGAAGGAAAGGCAACTCCTAAATTTGTAGTAGGAGCTCCAGTTGGTTTTGTTGGAGCTAAGGAAAGTAAGGAAGAACTTTTAAAATATAATATACCAAACATAACTATAAGAGGTCGTAAAGGTGGAAGTAATGTGGCAGCAGCCATTGTGAACGCTATTATGTATATGTTAGTTCAAAGAGATTAAACATTGTTAAAGGAAGAGTAGGGCTAGTATAGGGGTACCTGGTAGAACTTTGGATTTAAAATAGAGATTTTTAAGTAAAATCTAAGGAAAGCAATGTAAAAAGTTGGTGAGAAAAATGCTAGATTTATATGTTGAAGCAAATGGAAAAAAATTAAGGTGTGGATTTACTACTGGGTCAGCAGCTACTGGTGCTGCAAAAGCAGCTACCATGATGCTTTATACAAATTTATTAGGAAAAAAAATAACGGACAAATACAATGGAGAACAGGTTTACAGCTTAAGAGATAGTAAACAGGTAATTACGAGTATAACCTTTAATACTCCAAAGAATATAGTATTAACCCTTTCAATAATTAATGTGGTATTTGGTGAGGATTATGTAGAATGCTCAATAATTAAAGATGGGGGCGATGACCCAGATAACACTCATGGATTAGAAATTAAAGCAAGAGCTACCCTTGGTAAAGAAGGATATGTACTAAAAGGGGGAACAGGAGTAGGAGTAGTTTGTGGAGAAGGCCTTTATATTAAAAAAGGAGAACCAGCTATAAATCCTGTTCCTAGAATAATGATAGAAAAAGGTGTTAGAGAAGTATTACCAAGGGGATATGGGGTAGAGATTACAATTATGGTACCTAAAGGAGAAGAGGTTGCAAAAAAGACTTTCAACCCAAGATTAAATATTTTAGGTGGAATTTCTATTTTAGGTACTACAGGAATTGTAATGCCCATGTCTGAGGAGTCTTTGACAGAATCTATTAAACTAGAAATAAGTCAAAAACTTGCCAGTGGACACAAGGAGTTAACCTTGCTTTTTGGAAACATGGGAGAGAATATGGCTAAGGAGCTAAGCCTAAAGGAAGAAAACATGGTAATCATATCAAATTACGTAGGTTTTGCCTTAGATACTTTAATGGCTAGAAAAGTTAAGAAAATTACTCTGGTAGGTCATATTGGTAAGGTTTGTAAAATTGCTAGTGGAGCCTTTAACACCCATAGTAGAGTTTGTGATGTAAGACTAGAAACCTTAGCTTTAGAGTTAGCACTTCTTGGATATCCAAATGATTTAGTTAGAAGAGTCTATGAAGAAAAAACCACAGAGGGTGCAGTTAACTTTCTTGGGGAGGGCTATGAAGAGTTATATGAATCCATTGGGAAAAAAGTAAAAAGGAAAATGGAACAATATTCTTATGAAAGCATTCAGGTTGAGGTCATAATGTACTCTATGAAGAAGGGAGTTCTATATGACTCAAGAAAGTGAGGAGTTACATGGTATACATAGTAGGTCTTGGACCAGGGCACAGAGATTATATCTTGCCCAAAGCCATAGAGGTAATGAAAAACTGTGATTTAATCCTTGGATTTAAAAGAGCATTGGAAAGCTTAGAGTTTATCGATAATAAAAAAGAAGCTAAAGCCACACTGAAGGATATCATAGAGATTTTAGAGAAAGACTCTAATAAGATCATAGCTCTTGTAGCCTCAGGGGACCCTAATTTTTATGGAATTACAGATTACATAAATAGAAATTATTCAGGAGAAGTTCAAGTTATTCCTGGAATTAGCTCTTACCAATATTTAATGAGTAAGATAAATAAAAGTTGGCAAAATGCTTACTTATCCAGTGTTCATGGTCGCGAAGAAGATTTTGTTACCAAGGTAAGAGAATATAAAAAATCTATTTGGCTTACGGATAAAGAGAGAAATCCAAAAGCACTATGCAAGCTTTTGATAGAAAATCAAGTAAGCTGTGAAGTAGTGGTGGGAGAAAATCTTTCCTACGAAAATGAAAAAATAACAGCGGGATGTCCTAAGGATATTGTTGAGGGTGATTATAGTAATTTATCTGTAATCTATATTGAAAGACACTAAATGGTAATTTTATTAATATATAAGCTCTAATTAACTTTCTACATCCAAGCAGTTGTCAAATACAGCTGACTCTAAAGGTTATAATGTAGGTTATTTATAGAACATATATATAAAGATTTAGTATAAAAGTGGAGTGATATTGTGAAGTTTATAAAAGATGAAGAATTCATTAGGGGCAATTGCCCTATGACTAAAGAAGAGGTTAGAATTTTAACCATTACAAAATTAGAGCTAGAAGAGAATTTTAACCTTCTTGATATAGGTGCTGGTACAGGTAGTGTTTCTATTCAAATGGCAAAGTGCTGCCCAGAGGGACTAGTTACTGCTATTGAAATGGATAGTGAAGCACTAGAGGTTATAAAGGTTAATAAGGAAAAGTTCAAGGCACAAAATGTAGAAATAATTCAAGGGGAAGCCTTAGAGGTATTACCCAAAATTAAAGGTGAGTTTCATGGAATATTCATAGGGGGTAGCGGTGGAAATATTGAAGCTATTATCAAGGAATATGGACGTATGTTAATGCCAGGAAGAAAAATGATTCTCAATTTTATAACTATTGATAATTTATACAAAGCTATGAATACCTTAAAAACACTGGGATATTCAGTAGAATGTATGCAAGTTGCAGTATCAAAAACCGTTGGAAGCAGCTATATGCTGAAGGCACAAAATCCTATTTTTATAGTTACGGCTACGAAGGCAAATTAAGGCATCTTCTTTGATTTGTTATTTATTATCAGATGCTTAGATATTGGAGGAAGAATATGAGTAAATTAGGAACATTATATGGAATTGGAGTTGGACCAGGGGGAGAGGATTTACTTACCCTTAAAGCAATAAAAGTAATAGAAAACTGTGAAATAATCATAGCACCAAGTGCCATGGGTGGGGGAGCAAGTATTGCCTATGAAACAGCAAAAAACTTTATAAAGCCACATCAAAAGGTGATAATAAGTCATTTCCCAATGGGAAAGCCTGATAAAGAAGAAAAGGTTTATGAAGCTTTTAAAACCATTGAAGAATATTTGCAACAAGGAAAAAATGTAGGGTTCTTAACAATAGGAGATCCATTTATTTATAGTACCTATATTTATCTTTTAAAATACATAAGAGAACAAAATTATACTACAGAAACAGTGCCAGGAATCACCTCTTTCTGTGCAAGTGCTAGCCTTGCAGGAGAGATTCTTGTAATTGGAGATGAACCACTTCTTATTGTACCAGGAAACCAAATAGAGAGAGTAAAAGATGAGAAGTATATAGTAGTTATGAAGTTTTATAACCAAGAAGAAAAAGTTTTAAACTACTTAGATAAAGAAGGTTTTAAATACTTTGCAGTAAAAAGAGCTTATAGAGAAGGGCAGGAAATCTTCCATACTAGAGAAGAAATACTAAACAATAAAGACTATATGACTTTAATAATAGCTCATAGGAATGAGGAAATATAAGAAGTAGCAACATAAGAATATAACAATATAAAAATATAAAAATATAAAAATATAAGAATACAGCAATGCAACAAGATAACATGATGACAATATAAGAAGATAAGAATATAAAAATAGCACGTATATAGGAAAGAGGTACAGAGATGGATAGTGGTAAGGTATATTTTATTGGTGCAGGACCTGGGGATCCAGATTTAATAACCGTAAAGGGAAGAAAACTTCTTGAAGAGGCGGAAGTAATTATTTATGCAGGATCCTTAGTTAGTAGAGAGCATTTTCAGGGTTGTAGGGAAGATGTAAAGCTTCATGATTCTGCTGCAATGACCTTGAATCAGGTTATAGAAACTATAGTTGAAGCAAAAGGGAAAAATAAAAAAATTGTAAGGCTACATACTGGAGATCCAGCTATATATGGGGCAATTAAAGAGCAAATGGATGAGTTAGATAAACTAAGCATTAACTATGAGGTAGTTCCAGGAGTAAGTTCCTTTACTGCAGCAGCAGCCTCTATTAATAGAGAGTTTACTCTTCCAAGTGTATCTCAAACTGTAATTTTAACTAGAATGGAAGGAAGAACTCCTGTCCCTGAAAAGGAAAACTTAGAAAGGTTAGCTTCAATAGGAGCATCCATGGCACTTTTCCTATCAGTTGGAATGATAGAAAAGGTAGTGGGGAAGTTAAGAAAGGGTTATGGAAGAAATGTACCTGTAGCTGTTATTCAAAGAGCTACTTGGAAAGATGAAAAGGTAGTAATAGGAACTTTAGATGATATAGCTGAAAAAGTTAAAGAAGCAAATATCACAAAGCAAGCTCAAATATTAGTTGGTGATTTTATAGATTGCAACTATGAAAAAAGCTTATTATACGATGAAAACTTCACCCATATGTTTAGGACGGGCAAAAATGAAAATAGCCATAATTAGTGTAACAGCATTAGGGGACAAAATAATAAACAGGCTTTCTTTGCAATTTGCAAATCAGTTTAAAAACCTAAGTCTTACGGTATTTAATAGTAAGGATAAAGAGTTTAATTTTAAACAGTGTTGTAAAGTTGCCTTCGAAAACAATGATGCAGTGATTTTCATTAGTTCTACAGGGATTGCAGTAAGGGGAATAGCTCCCCATGTGGTTAGTAAGAAAAGTGATCCTGCAGTAATAGTAATTGATAGCTGCTCTAAATACGCAATTTCTTTACTCAGTGGTCACCTTGGTGGAGCCAATAACCTTACAAAAGTAATTAGTGAAATATTAGGTTGTGAGGCAATTATAACTACAGCTACAGACAATTTAGATGTGGTGGCTCCAGATATGATAGCAGTGAACAATAATCTTTATATTGAGAATATGGATAAGGCCAAAGAAATTGCAGCACTGTTGGTAGAAGGTAAGGCAGTTGGATTTATAGATGAAGAAGAAGCAATAGGTTGCCCGAAAGGCTACTTAAGTATTCATAAGAATATTTTAGATCAGGAAAATACTTTGCAAGGAAATAAGGAAGTAAAGCAGGTAGAACTAGGGACACAAGGGGAGATTAGCAAAGGCAGTATTGAAGAGATACAAGGGCTTGTAGTTGTAACTTCAAAAAAAGTATTGCCCCTTGAAAAGGAAGTAAGAAATATGCCAGTTTTAAAACTTATAAGAAAACACATTATTCTAGGTATAGGGTGCAAGAAAAATTTTTCACCTGAAGAAATGAAACTGGCAGTTAAAACTTCCCTTGATGAAAAAAATATAAGTGAGAAAGCAGTAGCAGGTATTGCTACGGTTTCTATTAAAAAAGAAGAGGTTGCAATTTTAAACCTCAGCAAAAGTTTAGGGGTAGAAATAAGTACTTTTGCTCCAGAAGAAATTAGACCAATAGAACATAAATATAAAACTAGCGATTTTGTAAGAAAAACCCTTGGAGTTGGAGCGGTTTGTGAACCTGTTATTGAACTTGCACAGGGTAAGGTTATTCATGAAAAAGAAAGCTTTAAGGGGATGACCTTAGCAATTGGGAAAATAGATTAAGTTAGATATAAGCTAAGGCACTTTAACGTGATTCTTCAGGTTGGAACATGTTGGTAAGAAGAAAAGCGCTAAGTAAAAACTATTACTTATAATCATAATAGATGATAGATGTTATAAAGAAAATCGAATTAAAATCAATATAAAAAGGAGCAAGTTATGGGAAAGCTTTATGTAATTGGAATTGGTCCGGGTGGACAAGAACATATGACTTTAAGAGCTGTAGAATCTATAAAAGAGAGCAATATTATTGTTGGATATAGCAAATACATTGCTTATATCGAACATTTAATTGAAGGAAAAGAAGTTGTTTCTACTGGAATGAAGGGTGAAGAAGAAAGATGCAGACAAGCACTTCAGTTATGCAAAGATAACACTGTAGCAATTATCAGCACTGGTGAAGCAGGCATATATGGTATGGCAGGGTTAATTCTTGAAATGGCTAAGGGAGAGGATGTAGAAGTAGTACCAGGAGTAACGGCATCTTCAGCAGCAGCATCAGTTCTCGGAGCACCATTAATGCACGATAATTGCAACATAAGTCTTAGTGATTTATTAACTCCTTATGAATTAATAAAAAAACGTGTAAGGATGGCAGCAGATGGGGATTTTGTAATTTCTCTTTATAATCCGAAGAGTATTGGAAGACCTCATTACTTAATGGAATGTATAAATATCATAAAAGAATATAGAAATGAAAATACACCAGTTTCAGTAGTGAAAAATGCCTTAAGACCTGGACAAGAAGTACATAACTTTACATTGGAAACCTTTGATGATTCAGTGGTTGATATGATGTCCATAGTTATTATAGGAAATAGCAGCAGTTATTATAAAGAGGATAAATTTGTTACTCCAAGGGGTTACAAACTGTGATTGGATTAATTCTAGGAACTAGTGAGGGAAAATTAATACTAAATATGCTAAACAAATATACAGAGGATATTTTAGTATCAACTTCTAGTTCCTATGGGGGAAGCTTATTAAAGGATTATAAATTTAAATATCTTAATGATAAGCCTCTTGCAAAAGAAGAATTAAGGGCTTTGCTAAAAGAAAAGGGAGTACATACTCTTATTGATGGGTCTCATCCCTATGCAAAGGAAATAACTAAAAATGCATTAGAGGTTTGCAAAGACCTTTCTATTAAGTATATAAGATATGAAAGACCTTCTGTGGTGGAGGAATTTTTACAACATGAAAATCTTTATTATATAGAGGACTATAGTGATCTTCCTAAAGTGGTTTCCTTTAAGGGCAATTTGTTGAATACTACAGGAAGTAGAAATATTAAAACTCTAATAGGTTTAAACCTAGAAAATAGAATTATTCATAGAATACTGCCTACAGCCCAAGTGCTAAAGGAATGTGAAGAATTAGCAGTCCCAGTTGAGGATATTATTGCAATGAAGGGTCCTTTTTCAAAGGAATTAAACAAAGCAATTATATTAGATTATGATATTGAAGGGATTCTACTTAAGGATAGCGGAGTTGAAGGTGGAACATTAGAAAAGCTTCAAGGAGCTATTGAATGTAATATAAAGATAATTGTCATTGGAAGACCAAAGATAGAGTATCCTTTAATATTTAAGGATTTGAATTTACTAGAACAGTATGTTTTATCAGCTTTGTTTTAAACAAAACTTGAAATGTTAATGTATTGTGGATATCTACCATCTAAAAAAATAATGTGTGAGTAAAAAATTATTAGGGGGAAAAAATGAAATCTAATTTTAATATAAAAAAACTTGTGCTTTTATCACTTTTTGTTGCGTTGAGCTTTGTAGGAGCTAATATAAAAATTTTTGGAAGCATAGCTTTTGATGCAATGCCAGCATATTTTGCAACAATATTTATGGGACCTATAAGTGGAGCTATTGTAGCAGTAATAGGACATTTGTTTACTGCACTTTTAAGTGGTTTTCCTTTATCCCTACCAGTACACTTAATTATTTCAGTAAATATGGCAATAACTATGGTAGCAACTTTTTATGCTTATAAGTTGTTAAGAAAAAATAATTTCCTTATTGCAGCCTTTGTAGCTATAATTGTAGGAACATTATTTAATGGACCTATATCAACTTTAGTATTACTACCAATCTTAGGAGATATGGTTTACGGATTAATTCCAATTTTAACAGTGGTTTCAGCAATCAATGTACTATTAGCTTTTATGGTTTATTACTTTATACCAAAAGCAATAAAGGAAAAATATAAGGGCAATTTATAAGTGAAAAGAACTAAGGCTAAAGTTTAGTTTATTTGAAAAATACAATGTTGAGGAGAAAAACCTATGAATAAGAAAGCTATATTAGTAGTAAGTTTTGGAACATCCTATGAGGAGGCTTTGAAAAACTCTATCGAAGCAACAGAAAATGCAATTAAAGAAACCTTTATAGAATTTGAAGTAAGAAGAGCCTTCACTTCAAATATGATTATAAAAAAGCTTAAAAATAGGGACAATTATCATGTCGATAATGTGACAGAAGCACTTGAAAAATTGCGTAAGGATGGCTATGAAGAGGTTTATGTTCAGCCATTACACATTATATTTGGAGAAGAATATGATAAAATTCAACATGCAGTAAATGCCATGAAAGAGTTAAATTACTTTAAAGTTTTAGAACTTTCTACTCCACTACTTTACAAAAATGAGGATTATATTAATGCCTTTGAAGCTCTAAGAAAAGAAATAGCTCACTATAGTCAAGGGGAGGGAGTCATATTAATGGCTCATGGCACAGCTCATCAGGCTAATGCTTGCTATTTCCAATTACAAACTGTAGCACAAAATATGGGAGCTACCAATGTCCACATAGCTACAGTTGAAGGATATCCTACTATTGAAGAGATAATACCACTATTAAAGAGAAATAATTATACAATTTTAAACCTAATACCTTTTATGTTAGTTTGTGGTGATCACGCAAGAAATGATATGGCTTCAGATGAAGAAGATTCTTGGAAATCTATCTTAGAAGGAGAAGGCTTTAAGGTAAATTGTATTCTTAAAGGGCTTGGAGAGATAAAAGGTTTTCAACAGCTTTACGTTAAATTATTAGAGAAGATTATTAGTAATTAATGCATTAAGCATAAGGCATCTTCAAAAAATAATTAAGTCAGTATGAGTGTCTATTTTGCGTTATACTTCGTCAACAAAGCTTCCTAGATAGCTCTACTATCTAAGGAACCTTTTTGTGTAACGAATACCACGGG
>NZ_DGLI01000013.1 GCF_002387895.1 Clostridium sp. UBA4548 | reverse complement strand
AGCTACAACTACAGCTAAATACTTAGTTGATCAATGGATGAACTCTCCAGGACACAGAGCAAACATTTTAAGTGCTAATTGGACAAAAATGGGTGCAGGAGTAGTATTCAGCAGCCAAGGAAACTATGTTTACGCAACTCAACATTTCTCAACTAACTAATTGTTGGTTATATTTGAAAGTGAGCTTAAACTTAGTCACTGGTTAAAACTTGAAATTACTTTAAACATGTAATTAATCATATTATTAAGGCTTAGCTTTTCTAATTTGATTATAATAGAAGAAAAGATGTAGGTGATTAATTTTACCTACATCTTTTTTTCTTATTAAAGCAAAGTGTTTGTTAGAAAGCTATAACTAATCCACCATCGTCCGCATAGGTGGAACTTAGTCCCTTCATCTCCACAATAACTACCTCTTTAAAATTATATTTCTTTAATACTTCTTCCTTAAAACTTAAGGCTCTATCTAAACAATTGCAATGGGCGATTCCAAGAATCTTTTCTTCTAAATGGCTACCCTCTTCACCAATGATTTCTAAAAATCTATTAAAGGCTTTTTTATAGCCTCTAGTTTTTTCAACTAATCTAATTGTTCCTTCCTCTGTAGCCCCCATTATTGGCTTAATTGCTAGCATGTTGGCTACCTTTGCAACAAAAGGGTTTAACCTGCCCGCCTTAGCTAAATGATCTAAGCTCTCTAATAAGAAAAAAGTTTTCATTTCTTTTTTATATTTAGTAACCTTTTCCACAATCTCTAACTCTGTAAAGTTTTTTTTGCTAAGTTCATTAATTTTAAGAGCAATTACAGTTTCTCCTGCAGATGCACTTAATGAGTCAAAGACATGAATAAACTTTTGTCCAAACTCTTCTAAAAATATGTTTTTAGCTAGAACTGCACTATTATAGCTTCCACTCAATTTATTGGATAGAGTCACTACAAAAACACTGTCCTCTCCTTCATATCTTTTAATATAGTCCTGTGGTGATGGACAAGACGTTTTAGGTGGAGTTTCGCATTCTCCCATTGACTTAACATATTGTTTTATATCTAAATTTTCATCATCAATATAACTTTTGTCTGCCAACTGTAAGGTTAAAGGTGCAATTTCAATATTCATCTCTTCTTTCATTTCCTTCGATAAATCACAACTACTATCTGCAATAATTTTTATTTTCATATCACTTCTTCTCCTCATCTTTTTAAAATGCCTGTAATATATAATACAAAATGTAGAAACCTACTTTTTTACTCTTAATTCGAAGATTAAATACCAAAATACTCAAACTCATATAAGAAACCCCTGTATTTATTAAGTCTACTGCTTTCGAAGTTCTTTACATACATATTAATTTTAAAATTAATGCCCCTAAAATAACTTCCCTCATTGGGTTATATTTACATTAATTATACCATTTTATAATTAAAATTCACAGTATTTATAAAGTTTTTGTCCTTTAATTATTAATATAATCCCTAATTTTCTAAACCTTATTCCTCTATTAAAAAACACTTAAACACTTTCGATTTAGATAATATTTTTTTACTGTACAAGGGGTTTACCATAATACTCTAATAGCCACAAAGCCCTTGTTGTTAACTGGTTATCCTAGCTTTTATAAAATAATCTTATAATTCATACTTGTGGTTAAGTACGTTTTTATACCTTATCCTGTATTATATAATGCTAAAAATATTTGTAATATTTTCTTGACATCTGCTTATATTAGTATTAGAATAATAAAAAATGTTTAATTCAATGAAGGGAAGAGTAAATATTAACTAGTATCCAAAGCGAGTGGGGGATGGTGTAAGCTCCATGAGAACATTAATATTGAAGGACCTCCCAGAGAAGTTTGCTTGAACCTTTTTTAGTAGAGCAAACCGGCAACCTCCGTTAAAAGGTATTGAGATGACTTAAATAAACTTTTGTGTCAAATTAGGATGGTACCGTGAAGCTTATGCTCTCACTCCTACATGGAGTGGGAGCTTTTATTTTTTTAAATTTGGGCCCACTTTAGAGAAATTATGGCTTACCTGTTTCCTCATTTAATTTGATCTATAAGAAATATTAAGAAGTATTTTATTCTAGTTTAGTATTGAACCTTTCACTTTAAGAAACATCATAAAGGTTATATGCTGACTTAGCTTTAAAATTCTACTTAATTATTTAAGTTAATAAGGGTGGTACCGCGATTTTTCGCCCCTTGAGTTTTTACTCAAGGGGCTTTGTGTTTCCCAATTAAGTTTATTTCTTAAACAAGGATTTTATACATTAATTAAAGTTCACCCAGTTTCAAAATACATTAATGAATTTATTATAAAAAGGAGAATGATTATGGAAAGAGTAACTATAGAAAATTTAGAAAGATATATTGGAGAAAAAATATTAATTAAAGGATGGGTTCATAGAGTTAGGAAGCTTAAAGCTATAACTTTCCTTATATTGAGAGATAGAACAGGCCTGGTTCAATGTATAGTTGATAATAATTTTATAGATATTAGCAGTTTAAAATTGGAGTCTGTAATTTCTATAGAAGGACTTTTAAAAGAAGGTAATAACACCTTGAATCCCTTTGAAGTTTTGATAGAAAATATAGAAGTTTTAAATGAAGTTCAAGAAGAACTTCCCATTGAAATAAACAAAAAAGAATTAGAAGTAAATTTAGATACTATGCTAAATAATAGAGTTCTAAGTTTAAGACAAGAAAAAAAGCATTCCATATTTAAAACTCAAGGAATAATTGCTGAAGGTTTTAGAGAATTTTTAATTAAGCAAGGTTTTACAGAGATTTTCACCCCTAAAATTGTAGCAGAGGGTGCTGAAGGTGGCACAGATATGTTTGAAATAAAATATTTTGAAAATAAGGCATATCTAGCCCAAAGTCCTCAATTTTACAAGCAAATGATGGTAGGTGCTGGCTATGAAAGAGTTTTTGAAATTGGTGCCGTTTATAGAGCTGAACAGCATAATACAAACAGACATTTAAACGAGTATATAAGTATGGACCTTGAAATGGGTTTTATAGAAAATGAAGAAGACTTAATGAAACTGGAGGAAAGTCTTCTAAAATATATATTCACCAAGCTTGAAAATGAAGGTGAAAAGTGTTTGAAAATCTTAGAAGTAAGTATTCCCGAGATTAAAGATACTATACCAAGACTTAGTTTTAGTAATGCCATTGAAATTTTGAAAAATGAATATGGAAAAACAGACCTTGAAGGTGACTTAGACCCTGAAGGTGAAAAGCTTATATGCAGGTACTCTAAAGAAAAACTCGGTAGTGAATTTTTATTTTTAACTAATTATCCAAGAAGAAAAAGACCTATGTATACTATGCCCTTAGGTGAAGAAGAAACTCGCTCCTTTGACCTTTTATTTAGAGGTCTTGAAATCACCACTGGTGGGCAAAGAATTCATGGTTACAACATGCTTATAGAAAACATTCTCTATAAAGGGCTCACTCCTGAAAATTACCAAGGTTATACTAATACCTTTAAATACGGTATGCCACCTCATGGAGGCCTTGCAATCGGTCTTGAAAGACTTACTGCACAACTTTTAGGTTTATCTAATGTAAGAGAAACCTCCTTATTCCCAAGGGATAGGACTAGGTTAACTCCATAAAATCTAATTACAAAACTAATTCTTAATATTTTCAAGTTCTGTTATGAATTTTTCGTTTATAAATATTTTTATAAACATATATCACAGCATTTTAAAACTCTTAACTAAGTGAAAGTGAAGCATTTATGCCAATATAAAAAGTGATCACAAGAGAATACAATACTTATACTCTTGTGATCATAAATACATAGTTAGTTATTTATGCTTACCCATAAATCTCATCAATTTCTATATTTGTATCAGTAATATCGGCATTTTCACAGATTCTTATACTTACCCCTAAACTACTAAATATATCTATAATATTTTCATATCCTCTTTCAATATGATCAACTCCAGTAATTTTTGTAACCCCTTCAGCCCCTAAGGCTGCAAGTATCAAAGAAATTCCTGCTCTCACATCAGAAGCATGAACCCATGCACCTTTTAAGGTTCTTCTACCTGGAATTACTGCACTACCTTCTCTCAAAATAATATCTGCTCCCATTTTATTCAGCTCTACACAATGGTTAAATCTATTCGGATATACATTTTCAACTATAGTACTATGACTATTGGCTCCAATTAATAGTGCCGTAATTGGCTGTTGTAGGTCTGTTGCAAAACTGGGATACATTCCTGTCTTTATATTAACTCCATTTAAATTGCCATCAGAAAAAGCTTTAATATAATTATCCCCTTCTTCAATTTCCATTCCTGCTTCTTGGAGCTTAGCAATGCAATTATGAAGGTGCTCTGGAATCACGTTATTAACTATTATACTTCCTCCAGTAATACCAACGCTCATAAGAAAACTAGCTGCAATTAACCTATCCGGGATAATAGAATGTTCTGTGCCTTTTAGTTCTTTCACACCCTCAATAACTAGAGTATCTGTTCCAGCTCCCTTAACTTGAGCTCCCATCTTATTTAAAAAAATTGCTAAATCTACTACTTCAGGATCCCTAGCTGCATTCCTAAGTACCGTTCTTCCTTCTGCTAAAATAGAAGCTAAAAGCACATTTATAGTTGCTCCACAAGTTATAACATCAAAATAAATATCTGCTCCCGTAAGTTTTTCCGCCTCAACCACATAAAAATCCTTATGAAAAGTAAATTTTGCTCCTAAAGCTTCCAGCCCCTTAACATGCTGATCTATAGGTCTAGAACCAAAATCATCTCCCCCTGGATAGCCTATGGAGACCCTCTTCTGCTTTGCAAGTAGAGCTCCCACAAAATAATAAGCCGCCCTATACTTTGATGACATTTCTTGTTCTATAAAGGCACTATGAATTTGGGATGGATTTATTTTTATACTATCTCCCTCTTCACATATAGTACCACCTATGTTACTAATAATATCATATATAACTTTTACATCAGAAATGTGTGGAATATTTTTTAAAATTACAGGTTCATTTGATAAACAACAGGCAGTTAATATTGGTAACGAACTATTTTTCGATCCTGATATTGACACATTACCATTTATACTTTTACTTTTCTCAACCTCAATCCAACGCATATACCTTACCTACCTTTTCCACATTACTAGTACTATTAATCTTTTACTGCTTCACTGTTGCTTTTTTATTTTTACTTTAAAATAATCGGATATTAATTATATAAACAATTTTCATTATAAATTTTACTAATATAGTATATCATGTTAGTTATAGCAATTAAAGATTCTTATACTATTTATTATAGTATTTCCACTGGTAATTTTTTTAAAGACCTACTTTTAAAATTGTTTTACCTTTTTTAAACAACACAAAAACATTAATATGCTCATAAGTATATAACCACGTTAACTTGGTAAGGTATATTTACGTTTGAAATGATTTTGAAGTGAATTATCTATATATAAAAAAAACACCTCTCAAATCATAAAATGATTTGAAGGTGCTTAAGTTTTTAATATCTTTATAATAAGCATAGCAAATAAGATGGAATAATGCTAACAATTTCAAAATTTTTATTGTAATTAGCTTTATATTTACTGCTATACTAGGGTAACTTCATCACTGGCAATTAAAAATTCTTCATGTTTTTCAAAGTCAACTTTGCTGCACTCTAAATCTAATAAAACTCCATGGTTTTCATATCTCATAGATTTCACATTAGCTTTATCCTTCAAATGAGAAACTATATTCCCTCTATCATAAGGTATTAGCATCTCACATTGAACATATTCATTAAATATCCTCTTACTTATCAATTCTATCAATTTATCTATTCCTACCTTTTTCTTAGCTGAAATATATGCGGTATCACTTTCCTCTAATAAAACAGTGGTCTCTACTAAATCAACTTTATTATAAGCATAAATTACAGGTATATCTCCTGCCCCTATTTGGTTCAGAGTATCCTTTGTCACCTCTATTTGATGCTTATAATTTGGATTTGAATAATCTACAACGTGTATTAATAAATCTGCCTCACTTACTTCTTCTAAGGTAGATCGAAAAGCCTTTACTAAATCATGGGGTAAATTACTGACAAATCCAACAGTATCAGATAACAAAAAGTTTTTATTATCTGGAAGAACTATACTTCTAACTGAGGTTTCAAGAGTAGCAAATAACATATCTTTCTCAAAAACCTTCTTTTCTTCGGATATTTTAAAACTATCTATCATTGTATTCATTACTGTAGATTTACCTGCATTAGTATACCCAACCAACGCTACTACTGGAATACGATTTTTGCTTCGTCTTTTACGTTGAGTTTGTCTTTGAAATACAACATTTTCTAGCTCTCTATTTAAAGCTACTATTCTCTCTTCTACCTTTCTACGGTCAAGTTCTAACTTTTTCTCACCAGTTCCCTTATTTTTTGTTCCTACACCACCACTTTGGCGTCCTAAATTTTCACGAGAACCTATTAGACGGGGCAACATATATTTTAAATTAGCCACCTCAACCTGAAGCTTTGCTTCATGGGTTTGTGCTCTTTGAGCAAATATCTCTAAAATTAATGCAGTTCTATCTAAAATCCTACACTTTAAAGTTTTTTCTAGGTTTTTAAGTTGAGATGGACTTAGTTCATTATTAAAGATAATCACATTGCTTTGTGTTTCTTCTATTAAAAAAAGAACCTCTTTAACTTTTCCAGTACCAATATAAAGTGGATTATTACTAGCCTTTAAATTTTGTGTTACTTCTCCTGTGACCTGAAAATCACATGCAAAGGCTAAGTTACTAAGTTCCTCCATAGATTCTTTAAAATCTGATTTATTGTTTAAATTTACACCTACTAATAATGCTTTTTGTTTTTGTTCCATATACTATACTCTCCTTTAAATAATCAACTTACTGATTTACAATAAGTTGAATTTGCTATTTTTAGTTCTCATAGCACGGAATCATGACAATTTCCACATTTAAAGGGATTCTACTTTGCAAGTAAAAATTAAATGAGAACTCCCTAAAAGGTACATGGGGTAAAATAATATCAAAACGCCCTATGATAGTTAGTTTTGTACATACCTTCATGTAGGAAGTCATAATACCGGTATTAAGCTCTTAATCTGATACTGAATATACATGCCTTTAAAATCATTTTTAATTCCTCCTTGCATAATAAAAAGGCTGCAAATGAACACACGTCACCTGCAACCTTAAAATACATTATTAACAAAACAAAAATATATAGAAGGCAATAAAAATAATAATAAATTACTACCCACTCTCTTCCATAAAGCTTCTCTTCAGCAAAGCCTGCTAAAGAAACATTATGGCAGTTAATATAAATTGTTTTTAAATAAAGATGTTTTTTGGTATTAAAGCGGTTATGAATATTCTTTGAAAGAGTCCTGAATAAGGCATAACAAATAAACCAAAACTCTTAGAGTTTTGTACCTTATCAATTATTTAGTTGTTTTATTAAACTAAATTACGGAATCTTAAAAAGAAAATTAACACCGTTTTCACCTCACCTTTTAACTTTTCAATTAATTATAACATAAATATTAACAGTAAATCAACATTTGATTCAATAATTTTCCATATAACCTTACTAGTTTACTATGGATGCAGGTGATGGAAAGTTTTTTTATTCCTTAGCCACTCCCCCAAGATTACCACTGTTAGTGAAAGTTATCCTCAAAATATTTCTATATACACTTAGTTTTTTTTGCTAATCATAAATAAGTGTATTTAATCTTCTGCTAAAAAATATTAAAATCCACAAAAACTATAACGATGCTTTATATGTTTCTCAATTAGCACCCTCCCCCTCTTAATAATGAAAATAAGTTGACGCTTTTTTAATTTTATTAATGAAATCTGGATTGTTTTACCCCCATTATGAAAATGTTGGACAGGGGTTGTTTTAGTTTTTATCCCATGTTAAGATATGTTCATCAGCAAGGCACCTAAGAAATAAAAGCTACTGATTGCAAGATGGAGTTACACATACCCCCAAGAAAGCAAGGAGCAAAATAAAAAATAAGGAGTTGTTGATATATGATAACAAATAAATTATTAGCTTTAGTTTTATCTCTATTTACTGCAGGAGGTTCTGCTTCAGGAGTAGCTGCTGGAACAGCTACAAATAAAGTTGAAATACCAAAGTTTCCTACGCAGCAAATAGTTCAAAGCCAGATTTCAAATTCACAAAATAGTGGACAAACTATAAATCTACCTTTAAACTTAAGAAATTCTTGTGATGGTATTGCACCAGTACAAGTTCAATTACCTAGTGATAATTGTGTAGTTGCTGATGAAGACAATTCAGTAGTAGAAACACCAGTAACAAATGAAGATAATAACGTAGAAGTTCCAGTAGTAGAAAATCCTAAAACTGAAACTCCAGTTGTAGAAGAACCAAAGACTCAGGTTCCAGTAATTGAAGATCCAAAAGTAGAGGCTCCACAGGTTGAAGTACCTTCAAAAGAAGTTCCAAAAACAGAAGCTCCAAAAGTTGAAGAACCAGCTACAACGCCAAGTACAACAGTACCAAGTGGTGTACCTGCTAATCCAAATAATAAGAGCTTTAAATATCTAGATGCAGTGGAAAAGGAAATACTAACTTATGTTAATCAAGAAAGAACCAAGGCTGGACTTAAGCCATTAGCTTGGGAAGAAAACATGAGACCAATTGCTAGATATAAATCTAATAACATGCTTCAATATAACTACTTTGAGCACAACACACCATCTCTAAACAACGCTAGCCCAATGGACTTAGCAACTAAATACTTCAAGTATAACACTAATGGATATGGTGAAAATATATTCTACAGCCAAGGTTACCCAGAAGCTACAACTACAGCTAAATATTTAGTTGATCAATGGATGAACTCTCCAGGACACAGAGCAAACATTTTAAGTGCTAATTGGACTAAAATGGGGGCAGGAGTAGTATTCAGCAGCCAAGGAAACTATGTTTACGCAACTCAACATTTCTCAACTAATTAATATTAAAATTTAAATGATTTAGCTTTTAGGAATATAATAGGAGCTGTTACACGACTAACTTACTTATAAGTTGTGTAACAGCTCCCTTTTATTTACTAGTTGTTTTTATGTTAAGCAATTATTACTCTACCACTATAAAAAAAACTCATAATCATTTCATTCATCTTCTTTATAATTTTTACTACTACTTATCGAAAAGTCCTCCTCCATTAGAATTTCTTCTAGCCTTCTGTCCTTGACCTAAAGTTTTTGCTGGTCTTTCTACCGCTCCTTGTTTTGCACTTTTTGCTTTTTTAGCTTCGATAATTTTTTTCATCATTTCTACATTCTTCTCTGACATAGTAATCTCCTTTAAAATCTATTTATTAGCAATTGTATTTACTATTACTTTATTTAACTTATAATTTTCACAAAAGTATTTTACCACATTTTTATAGCTTATTCCTACTATAAAGTTATTACTGAAGATAATTCTTAATTATTTTTTTCATTTTTTCCTTATTTTGCTCAAATTGAGTAAATCTATGTCCATTAGCCCCTGAAGGATGAGGAAAGCCTTTTAGACATTGTTCTTCCTTTAATACTCCTGATTTAATTAAATCCTCAAGAACTTCTTCCACAGATTTGCCTAGAGGTATAAATAGTCCATGTTTTAAAGCTTTTACTTGAGGATAGAAATAGTTCTTTACATACTTCAACAGTAAATCATTCTTTAATAGCTTAGGCCTATGGCCTGTATAGTTTTTTCCATCTACAAATACTGCAAAAGGAATAACGGAAGTAGTATGAAGTAAGTAATCTTTGCTTCCAAATAGCTCACTGCAACTTTCTATTCCTAGCACCTTGTTTAGCTCTAATTCATTTAACATATCTATAATATTCTTTCGTATGGCTCCATAAAATCTTCCTTCACTTTTACATATATACGGTACTTCTTCTAAGGGTATGCTTCTCTCAATGGCCTTCCGTGCTACAGCAATGGACTTACTCATTTGTTGAAATCCAGGAGTTATTCCAATTATAAAAATCTTAGCTTTTGTATTAACATATTCATTATGAGTACAATAATAAATCTCCATACTTCCTTGGTTCTCTATAAAGAAGTCAGCGGTTAGTATTTCAGCCTTTTCATAAGATTCTTTTAGAGGAAGCTTCCTTATTCTGTAATAATAATGTTCTAAATCTAAATAATTCATAGTTGTCCCCCTAAATTTATAATGGTAACTTAAAAGAAATTAGAATTTGATTATAGTAAAAAAGTAGCAGGAATAAATCCATGCTACTCTATTTTTATCTAATTAAGAATTTTTCATTACAATATTTTCAATATTATTTGCTACTTCTTCACAACTATCACAACATTTTTCTAATAAGCGGTATATTTCTGTCCATATCATTAATTCAATTGGATCTTTTGAATTTCTGTATAGATTACGTACCCCGTTAATATAAAGCATATCGCCTTCTTCTTCTAAACGGTTAACTTCTACAATAGCATCATGAAGAGTTTTTGATCTTTTAAAGTTCTCAAATTCTACTAATGCAGAGTTCATAGATTTACAACAGTTCATTATTAACTCTGTAAACTTAATTATTTCTGGTCTAATAACTTGCACATTATACATCTCAACACCAATTAGCACATCTTCTATTGAGTCTATTACATCATCAATATTATCAGTAATGCTGATTATATCTTCTCTTTCTATTGGTGGAAGAAATTCTTTAACTAATCTATTAGTTATTTTATGTTTTTCAAGGTCTGCTGTATGTTCAATATTATGCATCTCTTTTACTTTTTGTTCTGCAGTTTTCACATCATAATTATGTAAGGTATCATTTAAAATTTCAGCAGCTTTTAATGAAAAATTTGATAACTCAACAAAAGCCTTAAAATAATTAAAATCTCTACTATCTTTCATTCTTATACTTTCCTTTCGCTTTTAAAATATTTTCATAAAAATATAGGCCATTACATATCCAACGATACCACAACCAGGGAATGTTAAAACCCAAGCTAGTACCATTTCTTTTACTATGCTCCAGTTAACAGCTGAAATTCTTTTTGAAGCACCAACACCCATAATTGCTGTTGTTTTAGTGTGAGTAGTACTAACAGGTACACCAAACACAGAAGAAACTAATAAGCAAACCGCTCCTGCTACATCAGCAGCGAAACCTTGATAAGTTTCTAATTTTACCATACCCATACCTACCGTTTTAATAATACGATAGCCGCCTATTGAAGTACCAAGTGCCATTACTAAGGAGCAAAGCACCATTAGCCATATAGGAATTGTAAAGTTAGTAACATTAGCTTGGCCATTGGCAAGAAAGATACCTAACATGAAAACTCCCATAAACTTCTGACCATCTTGTGCCCCATGCATAAACGCCATTGCTGCTCCTCCAGCCACCTGTGCATTTTGGAAAAACATTTTAGTTTTACGTCTATCCATAGATTTACATACCACTTGTATAATACGAACCACTAAAAAACCAAATCCTAAACCCATTATAGTGGACATAAATAATCCATAAATAACTTTCATCCATTGCTCACCATTTATACCTGAAAAGCCACCTTGTAATGCTATTGCCGCTCCAGATAGTCCTGCTATTAAAGCATGACTCTCACTAGTTGGAATTCCAAGAGCCCAGGCTGCTGTTGCCCATAATACAATTGCAAACAATGCTGCACATAGTGCAATTAATGCATCAGTAGAGTTTCCTCCAAAGTCAACCATTTTATAAATGGTTTGTGCAACTGTAGCATTAAATATTGTCATAACTAATACGCCTAAAAAATTAAAAATTGTAGCCATTATTATGGCCTTCTTTGGACTAATCGCTCTTGTAGAAACACAAGTTGCAATTGCATTAGGTGCATCAGTCCAGCCATTTACTAAAATAACACCCAATGTAAGTAATACTATTATAAATAATGCCGGGTTTGATATTAGCTGCTGCAAAAAATCTCCCAAAGTAATACTCATTTCTAACCTCCACCTATTTTGAAAATTGATAACTCCCTTTAGTCACAAATAAAATATAGCACTAGTTTTATAGAATATCAATTAGTAACATAAACTTAACATAGATTTAACATTGAATATTTTCTATTTTCTAAATACTTCTTCAAATATATTGTTCTCTAGAGTAATATATTATCCAAAATTATGTTGCTTTTATTTATATAAAAGAAAAGTAGCAAGAAATTATTTTTTCTTACTACTTTAACTGATATTCTTATGAAATTATACATGTTCATTTTTTATAAGTTGGTAGGTCCATTTTGAGAATCATTTTCTTGAAATTGAGCCAAATTGTTATTGTTATCTTGATTAAAGGAATTAGCTTTTCTGCTGCTTATTTTGTTAAGCAAATAAACACTTACTATTAAAACCCCAAACAAGCCCAAAATACCATATAAAAACCCCATAAAAGTCCTCCTGTAAAATTTTTGAACAACTAATAAACCCTTACATCAATTATATGCCAATAATTACTAGTGAACAACAACTTTTCCGTAAATCCTGTAATAATAATAGAAAGCATTATAGCTAGCCCTTACTAATTATTGTTTTTATGTTTTGAACTCTTATTATTCAATTTCATATTGTTGTATAATAGTAATATGATGGCAACTCTTATATATTTTATATAAATATAACTTCAACTTAACTAGCTAAATCCCTAAAACTAAGATTACTTTAAGGATTGTTAATAATTTTTTAAATATAGCTTTTTAACTCTTCCTTTGTTTTACAATCAGCAAAACATGCTTCTATGCTGTTGAAATATATTTTTCTATAATCCTCATGACTCATATTAAACTCTTTCAATACAACTTCACATTCCTTAGTCATGTTTGTATTTGATACAGTTCTATTATCAGTGTTTATTGTTACCCTTATCCCGTCCTTATGAAAATCATGTATAGGATGCTCAATAAAGCTATTTACTGCTTTTGTTTGAACATTACTTGTAGGGCACATTTCAAGAACCACCTGCTTACTTTTAACAACATCATAAGCTTCCTTGCAATTTTTTATATACACTCCATGTCCAATTCTCTCTGCTCCTAACATTTCTACAGCTTCCAATACATTTTTTCCAATACCAGTTTCTCCAGCATGAATAGTTACTCTATACCCATATTCTCTGGCTAAAGAAATTGGTTGATAAAACTTTTCACAAAAGCCTTCTTCTTCAGAAGAGCATAAGTCTATAGCAACTACTCCCTTACCAAGAAACCTTCTACCTTCTTCAACTACCTGAAAAGCTTTTTCTACGGACATGGTTCTCATACATCCTAGTATTAAGTTTCCCTTTATATCATATTTTTCTTCTCCATCTCTAATTCCTTGCAATACACTTTCTATAACCTGTTCTATAGTAAGTCCTTTTTTCATATGAAGAACTGGTGAAAATCTCACCTCAATATATTTTACATTTTCTCTTGCGCAATCCTCAAGTAATTCAAAGGTAATTCGTCTTAAGTTCTCCATTGATTGCATTACTAAGTTTGGAAGAGAAAACCTCTTTAAGTACTCATCTAAAGATTCACAATCTAAAGGTGCAGTGACGTGTTCATTTATTATATCTATATCAAAAGATGGAATACTTAAATTCTCTTTCCTTGCTATATCAATTATTGTTTCAGGTCTCACACTACCATCTAAATGACAATGAAGTTCAACCTTAGGTAATTTTAATAAACTCATATTCTTATCCCCCTAACTTAAATATATAAATTATTGACTATTAATCTATTCCTTAACCAATTAAAAGGAACCCAATTAAATAGTGAAATAAACAAATTTTGTATAATAAAAAAATCCTGATTACGAAGAAAATACACATAGAGTATTTTCTTCGTAATCAGGAATTATTGGCTCCTGGTAGAAACCCCCAAACCATATTATTGGAGTTATACGAAGTTGAAAAATCATTATTTTTATATTAGTATAATGATTATTATTTTTAATGTCAAGATACTTTTAAATACGTTTGAAAATCATACCAGGCTCTCCATAAGAAGTTGCAGTATCTCGTCCACCTATTACTAGTCTATCCACTTTCCCTGATTCATTTTTTAAGAAAATTGCATCTAAGGTACTTGCTTCTATGTGAAAACTATTGTTGTAAATTGGTATAAGCCTTTCTTTGTAAGTTTCATTAATGTAAAAAAACAATCTGCCCTTTTCTAGCACTACTGGAATTTTCCTTTGGATTTCTCCATTAAAATAAGTTCCTACATAATTTTCTAAAATGTCACAAGGTACAGCTCCATCTTCTAAATGTTTCACCTTTAAAAACTTTAATATATCTTCCCTATACTTATCCCAATTTCCTTCTGAATTCTCTATATCCACCTTATTTATGCCAAGTTCATCATAAAGTTCATCTCCAATAGACCTATACTCTCTAAAAAATTCTATTGCACCCTCTATGCCAGTTAAGTTTTTGCTTTTTCCATAACTACTTTCACAAATCATGGTTACAATATATTCTGTAAAGTCAGCTCCCCTAAATTCCAAAATCTTTTTAATGGAATTTTCCACATCTTTTTCATAGAGATATATTAATGTGGGATTATATCTTTTAACAGTTGTTAAAAGCTTACTCACATATTTTTTAATCTCTGCCCGTGGTTTATTGCTTAAAAGCATAGTAACGATGGGACCTTGAAATAAACTACTTTCTATAACAGTAATTTCTTCTGATGAATCTATTTTCTTACTAAACTCTTCCCATTTCTTACCTTTAAGATCCATATAACTTTCCACGTTACTATTTTCTACATCTAAACCCTCTAATTGTTCAATAAGCTCTTCTGGTAATACTTTCTTATATTTACGTTGAAGTTCTATATATTTATAAAAATATTTATTATACTTTTTTTCTACTTCTGTTTCTAATATACTTCTGAAATCTGAGTATTTGTTTAGTAGTTCCTCATAATCTTTCCTATCTAAACATGCAACACTACAAAATTCTAAGGGATGATATAAACCTACTTCATAGTACCATTGTGCCCTTATATTATTTCTTTGAAGTTGATGTGCAATAAATTGAGCTATGGTAGATTTTCCCGCCCCTGGAAGTCCCTCTACTATTATTAACTTAGAACTTAAGTCCATTATTTTATCCCCCTGTATTTTAAGTTTATTATCCTCTAAAACCTACTGTTTAAAAGCTTCCACCACCGCCACCATGGGTTTCTCCACTGCTGCTAGTGTGAGTGCTACTATTATTATCACTATTAGCTGAAGTTTCTATTTTAGTTCTTGAAATAGCTTCTCTTATGAAATCATCTCTCGAATCTAATAACTTGAAGGTGCCACCTTCATAGGTTCTGCTATTTATTGTCACTTTACCTTTGCTTGACAGGGAGGCTATAACAGTGGTAGCTACAGCTATACCAGCAGCTACTAAATACATTGGGAAGAACTTTATTATTGTTTTAACTCTCTTTAAATAAGGTTCTTTGGGTGTTGTAGGATCTTTTATAACTTTCTGTCCTTCAGGTACCCCTAGTTTTCCGTAGTTACTTACAGCTTTAATAAAAACTTTGCAGCCCTCTCCATACTTTTTACTACCAAGTTCCTTGGTAACCTGCTTTATCATATCTTTTATTCTTCCATCAGTAAATATATTGATTGCCTTACCTTTGGTACTTATCCAAGCTTCCCTTTTTTCCATATTAATAAGAAGAAGTATCCCTGAATAATCTGTTCCAATTCCATAGCCATTATTGTCATAATAATCATCTGCAAAAGCTCTAGAACTTTTCCCCTTAGTATCTTTAGTGATAACTACAACTACGTCAAGACTTAAATCCTTTTTTACATCCTCAATCATGGTTTGAATTTCTTGAGCTTCACTGTTTTGTAATAAATTCATATAATCTTTAACATTTTTTTCTTCAGCTGCACTAACCTTAATTGTAGGCATCATAATAAGAAAAATAAAAATAAGAGTTATAGTGCCAATTTTCTTAAACAAATAAAGCACCTCCAAACACAGCTATCATCCATACTGCAAAAAATATAATTCCAGCAAAAACCACTTGTTTTTTCACACTAATAGGAGTATCTCCAACCACTTTACCTGTTTGACCATTAACCATAAACACATGTTCTTTTCCCTTATATTTATTTATTAACAGATATATAGGTAACATAGAGTAGTCCTCATTAGCATTAGATATATTTACATCACTACTTCTAGTAGAGTAAGTTGCATATCCATCCACAGTATTTTTTAATCTTTCCTGAAAGTAATCCTCAACTCTTTCCTTTAAAACCCCTCTGGCCTCCCATGCTTCCACATCATATTTTTCAGCCATAAATCCTGACATATATTGCATAGAAAAATCCTTCAAATCCTCATAATTATATGGCTCAATTAAATGCATGAACTTATCATCTAACTTTTTTGAGGCATCCACAGGAACTTTGTGATATTCTGCATTTCCTCTACGAAAAACTCTATAATATCTAGTGTTAGTATACCTATATTCACCGTCAGACCAAGAGCTTACCGTAGTTCCCTCTCCATTAATAACTCCCTCTACATGACAATCAAAAAGCCAAAAGGGAGCATATATTCCTGTTATCTTATCAATTTCCCTTTTTCCTTTAAATTCATCCGGTACAAATCTACGTTTTCCAATCCACTCTTTATAAATATCTCTAGCTTCTTCTTGAGTTAATCTAAAGGGAATTAAGTTTTTAGGCTTAAACTTGCCTGAAAATCTACTCTTGATAATAGTTGGGCTTTTACAATACAAACAAAAGGTAGCAGAAGTGGTGCCATCTGCAATTAGTTCTGCTCCACAACTTGTGCACTTATAGGAATCTAACTCAAGATTATCCTCCTCTGGTGTTTTACTTTCTTCTTGCTGATACGCATCATCAAGCTGCTCTTTTGTAAATTCACTAAAACAATAATTACATTTCCAATTCTGAGTTGGAGGGTGAAATTCCAACCCTGCTTTACAACTGAGACACTTATACTCTTTTACTGAACTCATTATAACTCTCCTCACAAATTTCTAGCTATTGAATTGCTTATCTGCATCATCAAATTTATCTCCACACTTTGGACAAAAGGCAGGTGAGTTTTTAGGGTTTTCTGGAACCCATCCACACTTATTGCATTTAAACCTTACTTCTTTTGCTGAGCTATCGGGCTTCTTTCTACCACAGTTAGAGCAAAACAAGTCTTCTGTTACCTTGCCACAGGAGCAAGTCCACTTCTTATCTTCTGGTCTCTTAGATCCACAACTTGGGCAGAACATACCTTCACTAACTTTTCTTCCACAACTACATTGCCATCCATTTTCTTCATTAAGCTTCTTAACAGCTTTCTTAGCTCCACATTTAAAACAAAAGTTAGCTTCAGGAGCCATGTTATTTCCGCAAGTACACGTCCATCCACCTAATGGTGTTGATGTAATATTACTTTGTTGATTCACCACTTGCTGATTATTCATAGTTCCCATGGCATTACTAGCATTAATGCCCATAGACATTCCTGCGAATCCTAGCATGGCTCCTCCCTCATTAGCCCCTGCTGCCTCTAACCCAGAAGCAAGACTTCCTGTCATACGAGCTGCTCTTGCATTTGGATCAAATAATATAGAGTCATTTGCATACTTTTCAAGTAAGCTATCTGTTTTCTCATCAAAGGATATTCCAGCAATACCCACACTATGGATATAGAAACCTCTATTAGTAAGCCATTCTTTATCTAAAACTTCAGCCATATACTGGCCAAGCTCCATGGTTTTTGTTGCTATATCTGAAACTAGTACATGGTTTCCAGCTAAACTTGCTAGAGCAGTAGTATATGCTTGTAAAAATTCATTTAAATATTGTTCTGCCATATGACTAGTTGTAAGAGTACTCTTTCCTGACTTGCTACAAACTTCGGTATAAAAAAGTATAGGGTCTCCTATTTTTATTGAGTATGTTCCAAAGGATGTAACCTTACATGGTACTACTCTTCCTGGTACTAATACCCTATCAGTATAAGAAACTGGATTTCTTGTTCCAAATCTAATATTAGGAATTTCTTGTTTATTTATATAAATAACCCTTTGCTTTACTGGGGTTATGCCGCCAAACTTAAAACGTTCCCAAGAATCTCTTAAAGTATTCATTAATCCCTCAGATCTTTGAATAGCTCCTCCAACTGAATTTCCATATTCCGAAATTTCGGCCCCATGTTCTGATTGAAAGAATATAGATGGGGAACTAGAGTTATCAACTTCATAATACCCTGGTTCATCTGTCGCTGAAATAATTCTTCCTCCATCAACTAAAAGCATAAATACATTTTCAGGCACATGTATAATTGATCCATTGGAGATCACATCTTCACTGCCTCTTCTATTTGAACTACGCCAATCTCCCTTTCTAACAAAAACTCCATAAGAAGCCAAGGTGGAATTATCCATTTGTTCAGGTTCAATGGTTTCAAGCCACTGATCTGCAAAGGTCCCTCCAATTGAACTAATAGCTGCTTTAAAAATACCCATGAATTTATCTTCCTTTCCAAATATAAATAACATTTTCCTATAATTACTAGTAATATTAATATGAAATACTACTTTTATTTATCCATAAAATACTTAAATCTAAAAAATCTTACAATTAATTATATCATAAACTACCTTATTAATGCTTTTATATTTTGTAGCTCTTACAGTAACCTTCTTTGTCACTGAAATTACATTTACACATATAATATATTACAACATGGTACAAGCATAAAAAATTTTATAATAAGGAGTTAATACTATGATAGGATTAAATAAAATCACCCCCTATAACGGGTTTTATCCAGATCCAGTTCTTGGTCAGCAAAACAACTACGCTTGGTCAATGTCTGAATTAGGTGATTATATTTATGTTGGTACAGGAAGAAATATAGTATTCTCGGTTGCGGTAGGAGTTTTTAATATTCCACCAGATAGAGTTCCAAAAGCTTTTATTCCAGTTCTTCCACCTGATATGAATGCGGAAATTTGGCGCTATAATAAAAATGGAAATGAACCTTGGGAAAGAGTTTTTAAGTCAACTCCTGAAAATTTTAGTAACGGCTTTAGATTTATGATTAACTATACTCTAAGGGATGGAAGAGAAATTCTTGTTGCTGCTGGAGGAAACTTTACTGGTTTAAATATTTTAGTCAGTGAGAATGGCACCGATTGGATACAAGCAAATACTGGTCTTTCAGCTGGAAATACCGTAAGAGCTATGATAGTTCACAATGGTAGACTTTTTATGGGAGTTATGACTGGCTTAGGTGGCAGCGATGAAACTATTTTATATGAAACAGAAAATCCCCTAGCTGGTTGGCGTAGAGTGACCTTTGGTGGCACTGTGGACAATCCAAGAGGAGAAATAGCTTCTATGGAATCCTTTAATGGTCATCTTTATCTTGGAACCTCAAGACCAGGAGGTTTCGAAGTTTGGCGCACTAGAGGGTATGACCCCATAGAGAATCAATGGAAATTAGTTGTGGATAAAGGTGCTGGAGATGCTTATAATGAACATGCGCTTAGCATGAAAGCCTTTAAGGGTCACCTATATGTAGGTACTGGAATTTGGTTTGGTATTTACAGTATAGCAAGTACTCCTTCTAATCCAAGGATAATCCCTCCAAAGGGCTTTGATTTGATAAGAGTATGTAAAAACGATAGATGGGAAGTAGTAGTTGGAAGTACACCACTATCCCCTACTAACCCTACAACTGATGGTATTAGAAATCCAAGAATTCCAGCTGGTTTTGGATTCATTTCCAATGCCTACTGCTGGCAATTAGAAGAATATAACGGTAAGCTTTATTGCGGTACTTGGGATTGGTCAGTGCTTATTCCTACTATTATTTTATCTATAATTAGCAATTTAGATGATATAATAGAACTTCTAAGAAATAATCCACCTGCCTTAGATATAGTTTTACCAAATAATTTAACCCTTCCTTCCTTAAATGAAGAAAACTTGGGTAATCTTATTCCTATAATAAAAGCTATACTAAGATTTATTTTAAGGTCACTTCCAACTATGGGAGGCGACCTATGGGTTTCTGAAAGTGGAGAATGTTGGCTACCCGTTTCTTTAAACGGTCTTTGTAATCCTAAGAACTATGGGATTAGAAAACTCTTCTCAGCTGATGATGGCAGACTTTATGTAGGAACAGCAAATCCTTATGAAGGTTGTGAGGTTTGGAGATCTGAACCCCAAGGTCCATGTTATCGAGATTGTTTATAGCATAGAATAACTACTGAATGTATCAACAAGATTAATCAAAATATACAGATAAAATCCTTGATAATTTTTATTACAGATATATAGTTTACTTTAGACTTCCAAGGTGAGAATGTATTTTGTTCATTCCCCAAAGCCTTAAGGGAACCCATGTAAGATTAATGTATAAGTTAAGTCTTGTTTTTGGTTCCTTATAATACTAATTTTAATAATTTTGGGTAAATTTTAAGGAGATGGTGATAAGTCCATCTCCTTTTTTATTGGTAAATATATTTCATTGTAGCTTATTTTTTTAAGAACTCATGAAATTTAATTTTTATGCTTATTTCTAAATCCATATTCTCCTGAAACTCTTCTTCCAATACCATTTATCTTTCCGGTAATACAACTTCTGCAATGACCTGGAGTATCATTAACACAAATCTTCCCTGGATAAAGAGCATAAAGCTTTCTATACTCTCCTTCAGTAACATTAGGCATAACTACATTTGCTCCACTTTGAAGTGCAATAATTCTTCCCTGCTTATTTAAAGACTCCATAGCAGTTGTAGCTGGAATGTTTATATCTGGAAGTAGTAACCTTGTAATTGCCATAACTTTTAAGCTAACAGTAAAATCTCCGCCCTTTTCACCTTTCAGTGGAGTATCTTCGTTAGGTATGAAAGGTCCTATTCCAATCATATCTGCATTAATGCTTTTAAAGAATAGTATATCTTCTGCAAGAGATTCCATAGTCTGGTTTGGAAGTCCAACTAAACAGCCTGTACCAACCTCAAAATCTAGTGCCTTTAAATCCTCAAGACATCTAATCCTCTCTTCATGACTCATACCTGGGTCCATATCTTCATAAAGCTTCTTATCTGTAGTTTCAATTCTTAATAAGTATCTGTCTGCTCCAGCCTCCTTATAAGCTTTATATTCCTCAGTGGTCTTTTCTCCAAGACTTAGAGTCATTGCTACATTAAGCTTTTTAATCTCCTTAATTATATAAGTCATTCTCTCCACATTATAATAATCATCTTCCCCACCTTGAAGCACTAACGTCTTGTAACCATAACCAACAGCCTTTTTAGCTAAATCAACGATTTCCTCTGGTTGAAGTCTATATCTTTTTATGTTACTATTCTGTGCTCTAAGTCCACAGTAAAGACAGTTTCTCTTACATATATTTGTAAACTCAATTAATCCTCTTAAATGAACCTCATCTCCAACATACTTTCTTCTTACTCTATCAGCAGCTTCAAAAAGCTCCTTGTCATACTCATTGCTATTTAATAAGGAAACTATTTCTTCCTTGATCAACTGATGTATTTCTTCTGCCTTTTTAATCAAATCCAGCATAAAGACGCCTCCTAACTTTGTTCTTATTACAAATTTATATATATTTAAATACAATAAAATTTCTGTACTAAATAAATTTCTGTATTTGCTTACATTATATCAGAAATTTAAGAACATTCCATACAAATATATCAATGGAGCTTAACTTATAGTTTAGTAAAATGATATACTTCTTAAATATTAGCAAAATAGGAAAAGAACTATACCTACCTATATGATACAATATATTTACAGTACTGAAATAATCTTAATTAATGGAGGCCTCAATGGATTATATTGATATAACTCAAAAGGTATTAGACTATATAGATAATCATATAACAGAAAAACTTACTGGTGAAGAATTAGCAAGCTTTGCTGGATTTTCATCTTATCACTTTTATAGAATCTTTCGAGATATTGTTGGTGTAACCATAATGAATTATGTTACAAAACGAAAGCTTCAATTTGCTTTATATGAACTAAGTAATGGAGGAAAAGTATTAGATATTGCTTTAAATTATGGTTTTGAAACCCATGCTGGTTTTACTAAGGCCTTTAAAAAATATTTTGGATATGCTCCAAATTTTTATCGAATTCACGCCCCTATAACAATGCCTCAAAGAGTTGACTTAAAGAAATTAAAAGAAATTAAAATTGGAGGGGTTATAATGGAACCTAAAATAATTGAGAAACAGGCTTTTAAAGTTGTTGGTTATAAATTTGAAACTACCTTAAAAAACAATGCTCACTCAAGAGATATTCCTGCCTTTTGGGATAAATGTAGTACTGGAGATGCTGAGAAAAACTTATATGCTTCTCAAAACACTGTAAAGCACGGAGAATATGGAATTTGCGTAAACACTAATCTAGATTCAGACGAATTTTCTTACGTATTAGGGGTGGAGGTTACTGACTTTATAAATGCTAAGGAAGATATGTATGATCTGGAAGTCCCTAAGGCAACTTACGCTGTTTTCACTACACCTACCGTTGAAGATGAAAATTTTGTTGTCTCAATTGAAGGTACTTGGAAATATATTCTTGAAGAATGGCTTCCAAACTCAGATTATGAAATTGATGATTCAAAATTAGATTTTGAATTTTATGATGAACGTTGTCACCCTTGGGAGTATGAAAAACTTTCCATGGATATCTATGTACCAATAATAAAAAAATAATGTGGGATTTTTCCTGTGAATCTCATATTTTGCAGTAGAACTAAAACATGAGATTGTCATAGAAGAAATATTAACCAATTTAATATCATAAAAACCATGGATAAATGAAGAAGTTAGTTCTTTATTATTCATGGCTTTATTACTATTTAAAACTCTTATGTTATCACCCTTATGTATAACAACGGTAATGGATAGAATACTAAATTATCCTCTTCCTAGTATTTACTTCTTGCATGTTTATACAAGTTTTTCATTAAGTATCACCATATATCTTTTAAATTTTTAAACCCACTCCAAGTTAAAAACATTTGGGATGGTGCATAAAATAACCAAACTAAATATCCAGCAAAAAAACTAGTTCTTGGAGAAATCATGGTTCTTAGTGAGCTCATTCCTAATATAGTGTGCAATCCTACATTTAAGTCACAAAGAAAGAATAAGACCATTCCTAAAGCTATTAATACTGAAGCCTCTTGGGTATATTTACCTCTCTTTAGGAGACTGCAAGCTGAGTAAACACTGGTTAATAAAAATGCAGCATAAACCAATGCAAATACTATTAACCTTCTATTAGTATATTCAGGTTTAATATTAAGTGAAATTATCAAAGCTAAACCTAAAGCTATAATAATGAAAACAATACTTCTGTAACTCTTATATCCCATAAGAGAATGCCTTATTATATAAGTTACTTGAACTAAACAAAAGAAGAAAATTCCAAGTTCATAATTATCCTTTAACAAAAGATGATAGTCTGCAATTAAAGTTAAGAATCTAGCTAATTGTAGTAAAAAAGTATCTCTTTTATTATGCCCATCACTACCTATGAGTAGAGTTATAATAAGGCAAAGTAAAATAACAGAGTACTTTAAATATATTGAATGCACATTTCCCAAACTTTTAGTAATAACATCTATGTATAAAAATATTATATAAATTAAGATAACTATTATTGAACTGAATTTAACACATGCTCTCTTAAGTAACCCTAAATTATTTATCATAAATGAACTCACCCTAACATTTTATTTGTTATAGTATATGCGTTAAGGTAAATTTCTACTTCCTTTATAATCTGAAATTTATTCATAAGCTCTAAAAGTATTAAAGGAACCACCTTACTTCCCTTGTAGTAGGGATAAGAAGTTAGTTCCTTAAAATAATAAATTAACTCTTTATTTTATCCAATCTCTTCAATAGGATGATCTTCTAACTGAACAAATACCCAGGTTTTCCCTCCATCATTTGATTTATATTTTGCCATTACAGTACCACCTTTAAAATCCCCTTGTTCTCCTTGCCCTACCAAAAGAAACAATTGGCCCTGTTCAACATAGGGTATTTCTGGCTGAATAAAGGGTTCCAAAGTTACTCCCATCCACTGTTCTTTAACTACAGGTAATACTATTGGCTCAAAGGTCTTTCCGCCATCTTCTGTTCTATAAAAATTTGTTTCAGCTCCCTCAATTTTTGGATAACTCATAAACCCCACCTTCTCATCTATGAATCCTCCGGAATATAACAAACTGGTTCTTGGTCCAGCCCCCATCTCTTTCCATGTAGTTCCACCATCAGTAGTTTGATAAATACTTTGTCCTTCCTGAGACATAGCTCTACCACCTGCTACAATTGCATAGCCAACTTTTACACTAGGAAAACTACAAAATCTCACTCTTGCACTATCTAAATCTGAGTTGATTTTTGCTGTACTCCAATTTTCCCCCATGTCTTCTGTGTAAGTAATCATAAGCTCACTTTCTCTGGAGCCACCATAGATAAAAGCTGTCTTTTCTGGAGTAATCACATAGCTTCCCTCTTGCAATTTATTGTAATAAGCTTTCCCATCTCCAACCTGTACTAAGGCTTCTAAAGAAACAGGGACTTCCTTCCACGCCTTTCCACTATCATAACTAACATATAAAATCCTATCTTGAATTTTATATGTATACTTTTGTTCTTTATACGGAACTTCATTTACATATTTATTTTTGTATTCGTCTTTTTCTTTTTCACCACTAGTGTTATATTTTTCTAAAT
Source organism: Clostridium sp. UBA4548 (assembly GCF_002387895.1). Lineage (GTDB taxonomy): Bacteria > Bacillota > Clostridia > Clostridiales > Clostridiaceae > Clostridium_J. The sequence goes on along the minus strand of NZ_DGLI01000013.1, from coordinate 130,264 downwards.
CATACCCTGCAGGTCTTTGAAACTTTGTCACAGTATAAATACTATTTTCATTAGAAGTTGGTTTTTCTGTAAACCATAAAACCCATTGACATTGTATTTTATCTTCTTTTACTGCTCCATTTAAAAGAACTGCTAGGTTTTCATTTAATTTCTTTGGAACAACTGAAAAGTTTATTTGAATTATGTTGTTTTCTAAAACATTAATGCTATCAATAGTATAATTAATAATTTTCTTGTTACGAGGTAGATACTTTTGTTGATATTGACCCATATATTCTTTAAGCCACTTTTCTCCAACCAGATTAATTCCCTCTGTGTTACTCTCAATAAAATAGTTTTCAACAGGTAGAATTATGGTTTTACTTTGCTGATATCTATAATATATAAAGTAGCTCAAGGCTATTATTACTATTGTTATAATAGCAATAATACTGGATTGCATTTTTCTTTTTGGTTTATCATAGTTATTTACGGACATATCTTTTAAATTCTCCTTAATTTATTGCACCACCTATTAAAATTCAAATTTAACTGGTCTTAAAAATAAATCTAACAGTGTCTGGGCGGCTTCTTTTTCATTGAAAATTACCTGAGCTAAAGCATCACAAATTGGCAATTCCACATCATATTGTTTTGATAACTGCTGGAGTGCCTCAATGGTTGCAACGCCTTCTGCTAATTTATTAAATCTTTTCTCTCCTACAAAATCTTCTCCAAATCTTCTATTGTTGCTAAAAGGAGAAAATAAGGTTGCCTCATAGTCTCCAAGATGACTTAATCCATAAATAGTAATATCATTTCCTCCCATGGCTCTCACAAGTCGAGATATCTCCCTAGTGCCTCTTGCCATTAATGCACCTTTTAAACTACTGTAGTTAAGTCCATCTAGCATACCTGCAGCTATTCCCATTACATTCTTAGTGGCAGCTCCAATTTCATTTCCAATGAGATCTTGCCCATAATAGAATCTAATCAAATCACTATTGAATGTATTAACAATAGTCTTGGTTACTTCTATATTTTCACTGCCTATTACCATACAATTTGGTATATCCCTAACAAAATCTTGAACATGTCCTGGTCCTAGCCAAACTGCTAAATTCACACTAGAACCTACTTCTTCCTTAAAAACTTGAGACAATCTCTTTCCACTAGTCGCCTCTAGTCCCTTCATGCACAAAACAAATATTTTATTTTGCGCATCAGGTAATAACTTTAATTGCTTACCTAAATTACGTAACTGTTGAGCACTTATTGAAATAATTATTATATCTGCGAAGGAAACTGCCTCCTCTAAAGAATTTGTCAGTTTCATTTCCTCAGGTATAGTTAAATATTCATTTTTTCTTTTTTCCTTTAACTGAAGAAGATTTGCTGAGCCTTCTCTTCCCCAAAGTGATACCTTATGACCAATTTTACTCGCATACCAAGCTAAAAAGGTACCCCATCTGCCACATCCTAAAACTGAAATATTCATTTTAATCACCTCAAACTTATAAAATATACTTACTCTTTAATAATCAAACTCCATGTTTATAAAATTAATTTAAACTCAATTACCTTCCTGAGCCTAAATCCCCTTTACTATTAAATCTTTTTTCATATTTATTAAGTACCTGGTTTAAACATTCTTCTAAATTAGTGTTAGTTTCATTAGCTAAGCAGATAAGAGAAAATAATACATCCCCAACCTCACTATTCCATTCTTCAGTTTTACTAAAAACCTTGTTACCATAGGCAGTTCCCTTCAAAACTTCCTTTGATAACTCTCCAACTTCAGATACTAAGTCAATAATTCTCACATTAACATTTGAATTCATTCCCTTGCTCTCAGTAAAGCTTTCTACTACTTCTTGAATATGTTGTAACCTCATCTTTATCCGCCCTTTCAAACTATAAATATCCTATCTATAACTTTAAATTCTAATATAAAATTAATTACTTAAGCAGGAAGCCTTATATCCTAACAGATATAAGGCTTCCTTTTATACTTATCAAATAATTCAACAATATTAACATAATCATTATACCACAGTCCTATTATGTGTTAAACCAATATTGCAGTCTAGTTATAAATATTTATTCTTATATTTATAACTAGATTTCAATAAAAGAAGATATAGTATTTATGTGGGTTTCAACGAATTCTTCCCATAATAACAGTATTGTAATATTTTCCATCCTTATGAATACGATCATTAATTAATAATCCTTCTTCAACAAAACCATATCTATTATATAGTTCAATTGCCTTTACATTTGTTTCTACCACGGCTAACGAAACTTTCTTAATTCCTACACTATCTGCCCACATTAAAATATTTTCTAATAACACTGTGCCAATTCCATAACCCCAGTATTCTTTTAATATGCATATGCCAAATTCTGCTTTATGCCTAAACCTACTTAGTTTATTTCCTTCTACTCTTGCAAATCCAATAATTTTTCCATCTACTTCTGCTACCAAAAATATATTTCTTTCAGCAATTGAATCTATATAAATAATATTTTCAAAATCTTCTTTGCTTAGAAACCCTTCTCCAGACTCTCTATCAAGGTTTTCAGTTTCTCCATCAATTTCTACTCGTAATTTAGACAGCTCAGCTGCATCTTCCTCTTTAGCACAACGTAGTTTCCACGAAAGTCCTTTGTGATGAATCTCTTTGTTATCAATAAGCATATGCTACCCTCCATTAGTTTTTAAGATTTTTAACCTGTCCTACAGTTAAGCCTGTTTTTTCTGCAATAATTTCATTATCTAAAACTCCAATAAGCTTCCTAGCTATAGCCACCTTTTCTTCCATTCTTCCTTGTCTTTTACCTTCTTCTAAAAGTTCACTTTTTCTATCAGATTCCTCTTCTCTAGTTTTCCAAAGCCGAATTGCCTCTTTATTAGTACTTAAGTATTCAAGCCCCTTTTCAGTTGTTTTAATTTCCATTTCTCTCATAACTCCAAACTTTCCCCTAAACTCTAACAAACCTGCTTTGACGAGCTCTTTCACTCTCCAAAATATGTAGGAATCTGAAATAGGAGTTTCACTTAAACCCAATACAGTTCCTACAGTTCTTGCTGCCCTATTGAATTCCCTCTCAGTGTACTTTAATATATCTATATCAAAATAGTCTTCGTTTACACTTTCCACCTTACCATTTTTAAATAATCGAAGTAATGAATTATCCCTTTTCAATAACTCCCATTGCTTCATCAAGTCCTCATATTCTTTAGGTTCAACTTTTCTTTTTAAATTAATAAAGAATTGAAGCTTTTCAGCAACAACTTCTCCTACTGCTCTGTATGAGAATACCTCACCACAAGAGTTTTCATAAATTACATCAGAAACGTTTATAAGATATAAATTAGGGGTTTTCCCCTTTAAAAGCTCTAAGGTATAAAGCATGGCACAAAGTTCATTGCCAGAGTTTCCATACCATAAATACACAGTGTCTGAACAACTAATTTTTGAAATACCATTCTTAAAACTTGAGTAATATTGATGTAGCTCCTCATCCTTAAAAGAGTACGTGTCGTCTTCTCCAAAAATCTTATTAAGCCATTTAATTCTTTCCTGTACATTTACTCCATTACCTATATACCCATTTGAAATATCATCCCAAAAGGTCATAACCTTATTTCCTACTAATAGTTTGTTTGTGCTGATAGCATATTTAAGACACCCTCCCGCACTGTCTGAAAAACATATATGTATAATATTAATCATAGAATCCTCCACTTTACAAAATTGTTACCTTAAAAGTATATCCTTTGACATTTTTACATGCTCAATAATGTGACCAATATTTCCTTCTCCCGCAAATTTAGTCATATCAAAAAAGTCATTATTAAAATTTGTCCATAATAATTCATTTTCATCTCCAAATACTTTAAATTCTCTATTTAACTTTCCAACATAAACTTCCAAGTAACAATTATGAATATAATAGGTAAAATCCATTAAGTGAGTTAAATTTATGTCCCTTCTTGAAATTCCTGTTTCTTCTTCAAGTTCCCTGTATGCTGCTTCTAAGCCTTCTTCATTAGCTTGTATCTTACCCCCAACTAAATTTAACAATCCTTTGTATGGCTCTTTTCTTCTTTTGCACAATAGTAGTTTTTTACAGTTATTGTCACAAACAACTATTACATTATATCCTTGCATAATTGCCCCCTATATTTTAAGTAATATCTATAATTACGTTCTTTTACTTGAATATAGTTATAGTATGTATTATTTTTACATTAATTACAATGTTTCTTAACCCCTTTTGTAGTAAATAAAGTTAACCAAATGATTAAAAAAGGTTGAATATCCAATTAGATAATCAACCTTTTTAATGACCTATTTTTAATTAACTTACCCCCTATTATTTTAAGGTTTACATATTAACCTTTCTTACTTAACACCCATATCCACAATGAAATCAGCATACTTTAGCAGTTCATAGTCATGAGTTATAAATATAATGGTTTTTGATTCATCTCTAAGAATTTCTTCAATTAACTCTCTTCCTTTGCTATCTAAATTGTTAAAGGGTTCGTCCATTAGTAGTATATTGGAATTTCTTATTAAGGCTCTAGCAATGGATACCCTTAGTTTCCTATGCAATATACATAGTTTATCTAATTAATACAAACATTTTTCTTTATAATATAACTCCATTCCATCACCCATCCTATATTTTTCTGTTTATATCTTTTTCAATTCCCTCTGCACTACACCTTAGCCTATAAAAATACTTCACTATCTCTTCTTCATTGTCTATATGCTCCTTCATGCCTATTAAAGTTCTTTTTCCAATTCTTCTATCTAATATAACTAAAATTTTTAAAATGGGGTTTTGTGTTTGTAAGCACTCCTCTATGGGTGTATTAAAGTAAATCCATGCTGTATCAATAAATTCTACCTGAGAGTATGTTCCTTCTACGGGTGTTCTATAATAATCTCTTTTTAATGTACACATGTTGTAGACTTCTTTCCCATCTACAGTAATATAAGTTCTTCCTATTCCATCATGCATTCTATAATTTGAACAAAAATATTCTACTCTTGACTTCAAAGAATCACATAAAAAACTTTCCAATTGTTTTTTTGTCTTACTCCACATATATTTTTATCTCCTTATATTATTTTATAGTAATTTGATTAGTTTTATTTTTATTAATATCTTGCTATGGGAAATCATAACTTTGGAATAGATTATAAGTTCTAATGTTCATTAATGATTTTCCTTATTTGTTAATGTTTATTCAGTTTTATTTCCAAATTATTCTTGAAATTCATGAATAACCATGATATGCTATTAATAAAGATGAATCACAGTGCACAATGAATTATCTTTAATTATTAAAGAAGGAGTATATTTTTATGTTTATTGAAGAAAGGCACCAAGCTATTTTAGACATTATCTCTGAAAATGGCAGAATATCTATTGGAGAAATTCAGGAAAAATTTAACGTATCTGTTGACTCCGCAAGACGAGACTTAAGAATACTTGAAGAAAAAGGCCTTTTAAAAAGAACTCATGGTGGTGCAATTCCTACAAGACAAGTTGCATCAGGTAAACCACCAAAAACTACAGCAAAAGATATAACCTCTGTTAAAGATAACTATCTTTCAATAGCTCTAAAAGCTGTTTCCATGATTAAGGACAATGATGTAGTTTTTATAACTTCTGCAACCCTTGGTTATTTTATAGCTCAAAACTTACCAAGTGATATCCGTATTAGAGCTGTAACAAATTCTATCATAATTGCAGAAGAACTCAGGAAAAAGGATAATATATCTGTAATTTTTTTAGGAGGAGAAATGGATAACAAGGGCAACTGTTATGATGCCTTTGCCGTTGAAATGATTACTAGATTAAGATTTGATAAATGCTTCATTACTTCTGCTTCTATATCTCCTAAGTTTGGTTTATCAATTCAAAAATCCGTAGCAATCACCTTCTGGAATGCTATAATTGATAGTTCAAGAGAAACAATCGGATTGTTTCCTACAGAAAAAATTGGCTTTGAATCAATATTAAGTATTTGTCCAGCTAATAGATTAGATACCTTAATTACAGATTGGGATGCCTCTGAGGAAGACCTAGCTGCTTTTGACGAACAAGGAATTAATGTTGTCGTGGTAGAAAAAGAGTAAAATTATAGGGCAGGTTTCCTGCCCTTTTAAATTTGCTATTCTTTAAGACTTAGGTAACGCATATTTAAATTGCCACTGTAATTTTTTAAAAACTATAGATATTCTACTTACCTTCTTTGCCTTCCCATAAACTCCAGAAACCAATTTCTTCAAAGCCTAAATTCTTATATATCTTTCCTGCGGCAGGGTTATCGTAAAACAAACAAAGAGTTCTGCCCTCTAAGAGTAAATCCTTGCACAATTTAGAAACAACTGCGGTAGCATAGCCCTTATTGCGATAATTAGGGTTTGTACAAACTCCTACAACCATGGCAGAATGCTTATTTTCTGCTGTTGTTTCAGCACTACATACCATTTCACCCTTGTGATTTTTTATATGATACCCTCTTCCACCTTTACTTGAAAATTTACTTTTTAGTCTTCCTAAGGTTTCTATATCTTCTCTTCCATCTATTATAGTGTATAATTCATAAAGCTTTACTACATCTTCTTGCAAAGTAGGTTGTATTACCTCTAGTAATACTCCACTATATAATTTATCAAGTTTATCTAGCTTTGCAAAATACATTTCACGCTTTCCATAAACTTTTATATGGTGAGAAAACTTTTCTACCACAGACATTTTCCCACTTAATAAGCTAAAATTATAGTCTTTTAAAATTTTAGAAAACCCAAGTGCATCAAATTCCCCCTTAGAGTAAACAGTGAAATCATCATAAAATCTCAGTAAAACTGCAATGATATCATTATTTTCATTAAATTCTCCCCAATACTCTATAAACTCCTCATTGAACCCAAAGTTCTCTAAATCTCCTATTATAAATAGGTTTAGTTCCTTTTCTTCCATCAAAAATTTCTCTAACTTATTTTGATGGGAAGCGTTTAATTTCAAAATCATCTTTTACCCCCATAGACTTTTAGTCCTTACTTCATTCACCTAAAGCTTGCTTCCCCTGTCTCATTCTACCTTCATGCCTACTTATTTAACACCTTATTAATTATTGAATCTTGAAATTCCTCATTTAAAATATCCATGTAAACTTCATCATATTCATTAGTTCCATATATAATTGCTTTTCTTCTTCTGCCAATTTCTTTAAAACCACACTTCTTACATGCTTTTATTGCTGGCTCATTGAAGGAAAAGGTTTCAATCATTATGTTTCTTAAATTAAGTACATTAAAGCCAAAATCTAGTATTAATTTAGTAGCTTCTGAGCCTATGCCTCTATTTCTGTTGCTTCTCTCTCCGATAAACATACCCATAACAGCATTTCTGTTTATATAGTTTATTCTCATAAGTCTTCCTATTCCAATGACTTCATTATCTTCTGCTCTTACAATGTAAAAGGCATAGCCTCTGCTATTATTCATGTTTAAAAGATATTCTCTTTGTGTATCGTAAGAAATCATATCCGATATATCACCAGTTCTAATTGCAACTTCAATATCATTACTCCACTTAGCTACCTTTTCTGCTTCATTGCCATCTACTGGTGATAAGTAACACTTTTCCCCCACTATTTTTCTTAAATAACTCATTAAACCAACTCCCCTTAAATATGACATAAAATATAATAATCAAATTAAATACCTTATGATTTTTTATCGATTTTTAAATCTTGCTCTTAAATCCATAGTAATCCTTGATTAATACCCCTAGGAATATATTACCAACATTCACATAATCATGTAAATACCTATTTATGTAAAACCTTTTTACTTCGTTACTTTTAAGCTCATATTGGCTAAAACTCAATATTCTAAATAGAATAAATGCAGTGATTTACAATACATTGTCTTTTATCTAGTATAAACTTTTTTAAATAACCCCTCTATAAAAGTAATATTACAACTTATAGAAAATTAAGGATTGTTAAAATTTAAGATGAACCTTGTATTTNNAAATACAAGGTTCATCTTAAACACAATATCTAAAATTAAAACTAACTATACAAATCCTCAAAATGAACTCATACTGCTTAAGAAAATCATTAAGCTTATATTACTCTATCTCGCATTTTGGTGGTAAAGCTCGCTTATGCTTATTATATTCATTTTTCAACTTGATCTTCTCATCTATTTCTTTATCTCCACAGCTTCCATTTTCTATATATTCATTAATTTGCTTATAGGTGAAGCCTAGTTTCTCTTCATCTGATTTTCCACTTAATCCATCACTAGGAGTTTTATGCACTAAGTCATAGGGTAATCCTAAATAATCCCCAACAGCTACAACCTCCTCTGTAGTTAAATCTCCAATTGGGTTAAAATCGTAAGCACTATCTCCCCATTTTGTTGTATAGCCTACAAATGCTTCTGATTTATTTCCTGTACCACATACTCTGTAATGAAGATTTGCAGCAATTGCATACACTGTAGTCATTCTTAGCCTTGGTGGTATATTAATTTTAGCCTCCTGTGATAAATCTTCTTGAATTTCCTCCACTAACCCTTTATATGCCTTTTCTATATTCACAACTTTATAGTTAATTCCTAAAATTTCAACTACCCTTAAGCTATCCTCTATATCCTTCTGCTCACCATTAGGCATTAAAACTCCAAATACTCTTTCTTTCCCTAAGGCTTCAACTAATAGTTTAGCTACAATAGTGCTGTCCTTTCCTCCACTAATCCCAATTGCAGCCCCCTTAGCACTTGGCTGAGCTTTAAAATAATTTCTAATCCAAGTTATAATTTCTCCACATACCTTTTCAACATTAAAACCTTTTCTCACTACCTTCTCCTCCTTATAAACTTAAAATTTTCCGTGTAGTCTATTTCTTATTTCTGATAGGGAATAATCCTTAATTAACACTCCATCCTTAAATACTAGTTCTAGTAAATTATCCTTATAACTTTCTTGTTGTTTTAAGGTTAATTCATCTTTATATAAGATATCTTCCCCTTGTTTAAACACATAACACATCCCCTTTTGAGATTTTTTAAAGTTGTCTTTATCTGTTTTAGGAGCCTTAAAGATGAATCTTTCTTCTTCCCCTATCACAGCATGAGTTGCTTTTAATGCAAAACCAAAGGTGTCCCTAGTATTATATTGATAAGTGTAAGAACCAATTCCAAAAACACAATTATTAACTGCAAACCCCTTTTCCATAAGCCCTTTGCAAATTTCTTCGCACCTTTCAATAGTAATGCTATCTCCATAAATTGCACCTATTTTACTATTTAGCACCTTATAGCCCTTAGAGTTAATTTCTCCTCCAAATATATCCCAAAGCAGCTCTACTGTTCCCTTGTATTCTTCACTATCTCTTGGAGCACTACTATCACCACATATTATTTTTATAGGATCTCCACTATCGCCCCTAATGACAACCTTTCCATCTCTACTTAGAATTTCTTCCTTTAATTTTGGAAGTATCTCAGTTATTACTCTCCAATAATCATAAGTGTCTGAAACTATACTTAAAACTCCCCTTGGAAACACTTCTGTGATTAATCTTTTATAGGCTGAAAACTCATCCTCTCCATAGCTACACATTACACTGTGCTCTGTGGAAGGTGTTCCAAGTCCAACTAATTCCTTCTCCACATCACACTTATAATATTCTTCAAGGTAAGCAATGGCTGGAATAGTTGCAGTTCCAAGAAAAGAGAGAAGATGAGCTGCTCCACTAAGCTCTGCACTCTCCACAGAACTAAAACCCCTCATACTAAAATCTCCACAACCCCTTCTCACCTCTCCATTGTCCACTGTTAAGCTAAAATATTTTTCTATTATTTCTCTATATCTATAACCAATTGTGGCACTGGTCATAGACTGCCATATATTACAGCTCATAAAAGTTTCTAAATAATTCACCAGCCATGGAAAATCTTCATGGGTGTTGGTAATTTCAATCATTGGAGTTTTAATATTTACCCTTGCACCTTCCGCTATAGCTTTAACTTGTATAGGTAAATATCCTAAATCATGAAGAGCTTCTATATGCTTTGTATCAGCAGCAATATTTCCTAAGGTACTATAAATAATTCTCTTATACTCCTTGATAACCTCTTCCTTATCTCTTTTAAAGAAGTTATCATTAAAATACTGGATTAAATACTTTTTAATAAAAGGCTGAAGTCCAAACATAACCACCTTATCCATGTGCTCTTTTCTAGACATTCTAGGAGTCCAGTAACTTACTAATTTAGTCATGCCTTCTGCATAACACATATGGTGAATTGTCTTATAAAAATCCGTTAATAGCATTGGATTTATCATAGTTATTTCCCCCTATTAATCACTTTTCCCTGTAACCCTTCAATTACATCTAATGCTTTTTCATGAAGTGAAGGGTCAAAACTTGCACAAAGACTTCCATCAACTATAATTTCTGCATTTCTATATTGAGACTGGAATAAAACCACGTTGCTGATTACACAAATATTAGTAACAACTCCCACGAATTGAATTTCTCCAACCTCTTCACCAATTTCTTCTGCTATTTTAATCATGTCCTCTGGAGAAATCCCAAAGCCCCTTTTTTCATAATGAAGGGTATTTTTTGACTTTGAAAACTCCCCTAATCTTCCATACAATTTATGACCTTCGCTGCCCTTAAGGCAATGATTAACTGGCAAGTTTTTTCCTTCTCTAGTTTGCAGATAATCTTCAAAGTGAGTATCATAGGTGAATATTACTTTATTTCCTGCCTTTAAATACTCCTTCACCTTGTTATAAATGCCTTCTTCAAGGGTTGTAGCTTTCTCAAAGCCTAGTGCTCCGTCCACAAAATCCTTTTGATAATCAATAACTACTAACAATTTCCCCATTATAAATACCTCCCTATATTTCATAAACCCTAATTTTTTCATGTTTTTTGCTCAAAATACTATTAGTTGTATAAATACCCTTTACTAAGTCACTATTTAGTAAGTTTCCTTCAAAAATTGTATTTTCACAGTGGGTAACTACTAAATAGATTTCACTAGTTCCCATTTCCTTTAACTTACTAGCTGTCATCATAAAGGTTCCACCCTTTGAACATAAGTCATCTACTATAATTGCCTTAAAACCCGCTTGCTTCACATGACCATTAATTTCAAGACTTTTTATGAAGCCTGTTTTAAAATCTCTTTCTTTATTTGCTGTTAATATATTTTCATAGTTTATTTCTTTACCATATCTTTTAGCAGCACCAGCATCAGGATAAACCAAATAAACGTCTTCTTTTCCCCCATTTAAATTCTTTAAAAGCTCTTCTGTTAAAACCTTAGTCATATTCACTACCCTAACTCTATCTAGCAAGGCAGTGGTTACCTCTGAATGAGGCTCATAAATTGTCACAGTTTCAAAGTTTAAACTATTAATTGTCTTGCATAAATGTTTTAAAGTAAAAATCATTACGCCTTCTGTTCTATCCATTCTACTATACGGCATGTATGGAATAACTAAATTGCACTTTATTCTTAGTTCGTCTAAATGATACTTTAAGAACATTAAGTGAGTAATATCTTCATCATTTTCAAATTTAACTTTTATTTCATTAAATCCTTCTTTAATTTTTAAACTCTCACTTTTAATAAAGGACTCCCCATTAGGAAATTTATTAACCTCTAGCTTCTCATCATTGAAATAAATCATTTTATACCACCCTAACTTTTTTAAAAATTATGTTCCCAGTTCTCATTGAACTTAAACATTTTAGCAGGCCTAAAGGGTCTACCTTCTAATTTTTCATCAGTTTCAATAATCATATCTCCCATTTTTCTTCTAAAATTTAAAATTTCTCTTCCCATAATAGCTTCATAAACATTTTGAAGCTCTTTTACTGTGAAAATCCTCGGTAAAAGGTTAAAGGCAATTGGAGTATACTCTACTTTGTTTCTCAATCTATCAATGGCATAATCTAAAATCTTATAGTGATCAAAGGCTAATTCTTCTGTGGAATTCTCTATTAGTTTATAGGAAGTTTCTTTTCTTCTAAAAACATCTCTCCCTACTTTCTCTATAACCTCATAATTGATGGTTACTTTTCCGTCATGAGACTTAAGCTTTAAAATATGCTTCTTTTCTATATACTCTTGGTGTTTTTCACAGCTTAAAAGAGTTTTATCTACCCAAAACCATTGACTTTTTTTATCATCCTTGATTTCTTTAATTTTTATACTACTTTTTTCAACTAATGCAAGATTTCCTACGCTAATAACTCTTGTTCTTTTATCTCTATCTACATCCCCAAAGGTATAAAGCTGCTCAGTATACACTTTATCTATTCCTGTCTTCTCCCTAAGCTTTTTCTTCGCGCCCTCTTCTAAGCTCTCTTCCATTTGAACAAAGCCTCCTGGAAGAGCCCATTTATCTTTATAAGGGTAGTCTTCTCTCTTAATTAAAATAACCTGCATACCTTTTTTGGGTACCTTTCTAAGATTATCTTCTTCTATATCCTCTGTTGTAAATATTAAAATATCATTGGTAACACTGGGTCTTTCATACTGATTTTCATCATAATTTTTTAGGAACTCTTCTTCCTTATTTATAAAAAAGTTATCCAAGGCAATTCCTCCTAAATTTAATTTCACTTAGATAATATCAATCTGATATTATGTGTTTATTATAAAACTTCTACCACTATATGTCAATGAGCCTTTCTAAAATTTTCTTTTTTAAATTTATGTAAACTTAGGAATCTTTTTATAATATAAAAGCAGTGCCTAAGCACTGCTTTTATATTATTCTCTACCTTCAGTATAAGTATATTTTAAATCTATAGTTCCAAAGGTTGGAGCTGCATAATTTTTAACAAATTTTCTTATAAAAGTATTTTTAAATCTCCATATACGAGGTGAAATTACGCCATCTTCATACACAAGAAGCCTTTCTGCATCTTTAAATAAGTTAGTTCGTTTCTCCATATCTGTAGTTTTCGCTGCCTCTTTGATCAAGTTATCATATTTTTCACTTGTCCATCCTGTATTAGTTATTCCAGCATTACTTATAAACAAATCAAAGAAGGTATTTGGGTCGTTGTAATCTCCAGTCCATCCACTACCTGCAATCTCAAACTCATATTGCTCTGTTCTCTTTTGGAAAACCGCCCATTCAACATATTCACACTCAACATTTATACCAAGCTTACTCTTGTAGTTTTGCTGAGCAAATTCAGCGAATTCTTTGGATCTTGCATCTGTACCTGACTCTAAATATTTGATATTAAGTTTTGATGGATCCGGATCTAATCCAAGCTCTTTTAACCCTTCTGATAGTAAAGTTTTTGCATCAGGATGTTGCTTCTTTAATTCTTCTACCAAATTATGATTAACTTTGTCCCTAAAGTCTTTACCATCTATCTGTATTCCAGGTGGACACCAAGCATATGCTGGCTCTGCTAACCCTCTATATAATGTTTTTGCTACTCCTTCTCTATCTTCTGCTATAATAAAGGCTTTTCTAACTTTTTCATTGCTAAAAAGCTTATTTTTTTGATTGAATAGTGTATAAAAACCTGTACCATCATATCCTTTCTTAACATCAAACTTTCCAGTTCCATTGAATTTATCTATCCACTCTTGCTTAGATACTCCTGCACTATCCAAAGAGCCATTATAAAGTTCATTCATTCTTGAAGTTTCTTCTTTTATAATTTTCATAGTTACTTTTTCTAATTTTACATTTTTAGCATCCCAGTATTCTGGATTTTTTTCTAGTTCAACTGTATTATTGTGAACCCAATTTTTTATTGTAAAAGGTCCAGAAAACACCATTGTATTAGCTTCAGCTCCATACATCTCTCCGTGCTGTGTTAAAATATCCTCTCTTTGAGGCTGCATAACCTTAAAGTATGTCAAATCTAAGAAATATGCACAAGGTGAGCTTAATGTGAACTCAATTGTCTTGTCATCAACAGCCTTAATTCCTAAATCCTCAGCCTTTGCTTTACCAGTATTAAACTCATTAGCATTCTTTATAGGATATAATAGAAAAGCATATTGAGATCCAGTTTTTTGATCTAGGGTTCTAGTAATTCCATATATATAGTCTTTAGCTGTAATTGGTTTACCATCACTCCATTTTGCATCTCTTAAAGTAAAAGTCCACTTTAATCCATCTTCAGACTGTTTCCATTCTTTTGCCCCACCTTCTATTATCTTATCCTTTCCATCCTTGTCCACAGTAATTCTTGTTAAGGCCTCCTGAGTGTTTGTTAACACCTGAGAAGCTACTGAATCTGTAGATTTTGATTGATCTAAAGTTTTAGGTTCTGCAGCAAGAACAATATTTAAAAACTGCTCTTTGTCCATCTTTGTTTCCTGTGCTGTACTATTATCCTTATTAGATTCCTTTGCATCTCCTTTTTTGCATCCCACTAGCAAAGTGGTTGATACCATTGACATAACAATTAAAGTTGCTAATAATTTTTTACTTTTCAATCCCATTTCCCCCTCTTTATGTTTACATTCTCATAAATCAATGAATAATCCCCATATTATTCATTTAAGTAAATTTATGGATTTATTTATTTATATTACACCATGTTTTTTCAATTTTCAATATATTTTTAAAATTATAAACATGATTCGTTGAAAATGAGTGTATTCATAAGCCTTTTTAGAAAAAATCAGCAATTACTTGTACTTTTTTCGCTTCACTGTAAGAGCCCGTAATTACAAGATTTTACTGGTATTGTTATAGGTAAAAAAAGTTCAACTTCCTATATAAAAATAAAAGTGATAAGGTTGTTTAACTCCTTACCACTTAATATCTAATCTAATTATTGTGATTACATCAAATCAAAACAAATTTTGTTGCTTTTTATTGGCTTCCATTTTACTTAAGTGCGTTCCTATGATGTCAGTGACATTTTCACCACGTCACCTTACCTCCAACTATTAATCTGTTTTACATACATGTACTTTGCAAAGCTATAGTAAATTATTTGAAGTAATAAATAAATACCTACTATAATCATTAAATAAAAGCTTAGGCTTGTTCTTAATAAATTACTAAAAGCTATTATTGCAAAACTTGTGTGACTAAAAGCTATTAAGAAGGGAAGAAAGAACATTATAAAACACTGAGTGCTAACAATTTTTTTAACTTCTTCAATAGACATTCCTATCTTTCTAAGTGCTATAAATTCCTGTCTATCCTTTTGAACTTCATTAAACATTTTAAAGTATAGGATGCTTCCTGTTGCTATAAAAAATAGTATGGCGATAAAGGTTCCTATAAAGAAGAACAGTGACATGCCAGTCATCAATCCTGAAATATCAATGACTCTTTCTCTAAAATCAAAAGCTTTTTCCTTTGGAACTTGACTTATGATTTCTTTCACTGCATCTACAGCTTTCATCCAGTTTTTTATGTTATATCCATAATAAACTTGTAGCTTTTCTTCTGTTAACTCACTCTTAATTTTATTGAAGTCCTCATCACTAAGAACAGCTGTATTAGTAGCTTCTTGATTTGCATTTATTATTCCTGAGGTAATTTCATCTTTTATAAGCCAGCTGGTTGATTCACCTTCAATATTTAGCTTAAGCTCCTTTTTATCCAGGAACATTTTTGCCCCTTTACCTCCTGTAAAGTTATAAGAATGTACTAAAACTTCACCCTTATTAATTGTAGTTGTGGGCTTTTTCTGTTGTTTTGCTAAGGAGTTATAATCACTATTACTCATAATATAAAAATCTTTATTATTTGCTAGTCTATTATATTTTATTGCTTCATTTTTAGGTAAATCCTCATTAGTCCCCTTTATTAGTATTATCTTATTTTTATATTGAATCTCATGTTTGTGAGCAGCTAAAATTTCTTCTACCTTTTCAGTGCTTATTATTTCATGGGTACTTAATCCACTTTCTACAAAGCTTATATCCTGTGGATAATTTAAAATTGCACTATGTTGAAGAGTCTTTTGAAAAGAGTATACACTTGCTGAAGCTGTAAGGGTTACCGCTGAAAGTATCGACACAGCAAATAATATTCTCGCATTATCTCTTAGCTTAAATATTATTTGGGACAAGGTTATCATATTAGTTCCCTTATAAAAAACGCTGCCATTATTTTTAAGCTTATTAGTAAAATACACGCTAAACTGTGAATAAAGCAGATAAGTTCCTGCTACAGTAACAATTAAAATTGGAAACATAGTAAATATTATAGCTTGGTTTGAGAACACTGCAGTGCTATAACCTACTCCTATTAGAACTATTGATAAAACTGCTTTCCTTCGAGAAAATTCTGGTATTGGTTTAGCAATTTTTTCTCCCTTTAAAAGTTCAATTATATTATTGTTTTTAATCTTATAACTTGCCATAAACCCAATGCCTTGAAACAACACTAAAAAACTCACTGTGGTTATTGCTATAGCTTTAACTGATATATTTAATGGAAGTTCTGCATCTAAAATTAGAATTGCTGAAACTGCCATGAAAAATAGTTTTGAAAACAATAATCCAAAAAGTAATCCCGTTCCTATGGAGAATAAAGAAACAATAAGGTTTTCAAACATTACATAGCTTCTTATTTGACCTTTTGTAAGTCCAAACATAGATAAAAGTCCAAATTCCTTCTCCCTAGACTTTAAAAAACTTGTAACAGAATAGTTGGTAAATACAACTGTAAAAATCAGTATTACAATTTCACAAAGAAACATGGCTTGGGCCGTCATTCCTCCCATTTGTCCCATTGTCTTCACATTTTTTACTTGTGGATTAAGCAGGAAATTAGCAAAAATAAAGAAAACCATAACCACTAAGGCATTACTTAGATAATACATTACAAATTTATTTAAATTACCCTTTATATTTTTAAATGCAATACTACGCAAGGTCATTGTATCTTCCTCCAATCATGGTTAATGAATCCATAATTTCCTTAAAGAAAGCTTGACGGTTGCCTCCTTTTACAATTTCTAAAAAGTGCTTACCATCCTTAATCATTATTATTCTCTGACAAAAGCTAGCTGCAAAGGGATCATGAGTAACCATCATAATAGTGGCCTTTTTTTCCTTATTAAGATTATCTAAAGACTCCATCACATCTTGAGATGCCTTTGAATCAAGGTTTCCTGTTGGCTCGTCTGCAAGTATTATTGCTGGGTTATGAATCAAGGCTCTTGCACAAGCTGCCCTTTGTTGTTGTCCACCTGAAGTTTCATAGGGTCTTTTATTTAAGATATCTTTTATATTTAATAGAGCAGCAATGTCCTCCACGCTTTTTTCAATTTTCCTTGGATTCATTTTATCAAGGACTAGAGGAAGTACTATATTTTCCTTTATAGACAGTGAATCTAATAGGTTAAAATCTTGAAAAATAAACCCAAGTTCCTTTCGTCTAAACAATGCTGACTTCTTTTCATCAAGTTTTGCTGGATTTGTTCCATTTATAAAAAGTTCCCCTGAAGACGGGGTATCTATAGTTGCAAGTATATTTAAAAGGGTACTCTTTCCACTTCCTGAAGGCCCCATTACTCCTACAAATTCTCCTTGATTTATATTAATACTAAATTTATCAAGGGCTTTTACCTTTAAACTTCCTCTTTTATCACCATAAATCTTAGTTATATTTTCAGCCTTTAATATTGACATATTATCCTTCCTTTCAATTTCAAATTTAGGGTTTATCTATAGGGAACGAAATCAAGACTAAAATTATACATAATTCCCTATCTTGGTTCCCTTAAGGCTTTTTAAAAACGAATAAAATATATCTTCATCTTGGAAGCCTATACAAAGCATAACTGAAAACCCTAAATATATTATAAAAAAAATAGAGAAATCAACCTATTGATTTCTCTTTCAAATATAACTTTAACCTTACAAAATTGAAAGGTTAAAATTTAAATATATTCTTGCCTTCATAAAATTCAATAGAAAAGGTAGTGCCCTTTCCTTTCTCTGATTCTACAGTGATATTATGATTTAACTCATCACAAACTCTTTTTGCTAAATACATTCCCATCCCCGTAGACTCTGAAGTTTTCCTTCCATTCTTTCCTGTAAAGAAGGCATTGAATACTCTACTTAAATCTTCCTTAGGAATTCCTATACCCTCATCGCTTATGGATAGAGTTATCTTTGAGCCCTCACAGTTAACTTTGAAACTTATGCTTTTACTTCCTCCAGTCTCAACTTTTGAGTATTTTATAGCATTAATAACTATTTGATTTATAACAAAGTAAATCCACTTTCTGTCTGTGTGTACTGTTATTTCATCATTGCAATGAATTTTAGGAAATATATGATATCTAATTAAGGATTTTTTATTATCATTTACCACTTTTCTCACAATAGAAATTATATCTAAAGTCTCCACATTAAAATCTAAATTAAACTCACTAAGCCTAGCATTATATAACATCATATCAAGACCATGAGACAACTTTTCATTTTCTTCAGCTATGCTACCATATATTTCTCTATTCTCCTCACTTTGCGCTTCTTGAAGTAATAAATTAATAACTGATACCGGAGTTTTCATTTGATGCACCCATTGGTTTATAAAATGTATGTACTGTTTATGTGCTTCTTCATACTTTATAGTTTTATTTCCACAGAGTTTATAGGTGTTAAGTAAAATTCTTTTAATTAATTCTTGTTCACTACTGTTTGGACTTCCAAGATTTAAAATATAATCTAAATCTTCCTTTGATTTTGATATTAAATCTAATTGCTTATAAAAATCTTTATTTCTATAATACTCATAAAGCAAAAACATCAACAGTAGAACTGCTGAAACTAAAAGTGCATATAGTACATTATTTATTGAAATATGATTTCCTCTTATAATAAAGCTTAAACTCATTATAAGAATTGCTATTAAAGTACTTAAAAAGCATACTATTATGTAAGCAATTCTATCCTTAAGGAACTTTTTAAGTTTCATACCTTCACCTACTTTTTACCATCTAACTGCTATTTTATACCCTTGACCTCTCTTAGTCTCAATAACTTCACTAATTCCAAGGTCCTCAAGTCTTTTTCTTACCCTTGTCATATTAACTGACAAGGTGTTATCATCAACAAAATCCACATCACTCCACAAAACCTCAAGTAAAGTTTCCCTTGAAACAATTTTATCCGCACTTTTAAGTAAGGAATATAAAAGCTGAAACTCCTTCTTACTAAGCTCTATGGTCTTTTCTTTATACTCAGCAGTATTTTGATTTAAATATAAAAATAATCCATTAACCTCCAATACTTCATTGCTGGAGGCTTCCGCATAATCTCCATAAACCCTTCTTATAACTCCTTTTATCTTTGCAAGAAGCACCTCATAGGAAAATGGCTTAGTAATATAATCATCTGCTCCATTTTCAATAGCCATAACTTGATCCATATCAGAATCTCTAGCTGAAATAAATATTATAGGCACCTTTGATACCGTTCTTATATCTCTACACCAATAAAAGCCATCAAACAAAGGTAAATTAATATCCATAAGAAGTAGCTGAGGATTATTTTTTACAAATTCTCCTTTCACATTTGAAAAATCTTTTACAATATAAGTTTTATATCCATATCTTTCTAGATGGTTTTTTATAAGGCTGCTTATCTTTTTATCATCTTCCACAATCATTATACTATACATTTCAAATCCTCCTCCATGATTTTAAGCTGTTCCATAGGACAAAAAAACAAATTTTTCTGTACCATATCCTCGCTAAAGCTAATTATGAAATAACTCTTGCAACAACCCTTGCCATCGAACCATCAGCTTTTATTTTTAAAGGAAAAGCTATGACTTCAAAACCTTGTACTTTGAGTAATTCATGAAGATTTGTTAAGTTCTCAATTATATACACCTTATTTTGTAAAAGCATTTTATGAATTTCAAAAGGATACCTATCTGGAGAAGGGATATCCATACCTATAACTTTAATATTTTTCCTTATTAAAAACTTACAAAACTCAATATCTATAATAGGATGTTCCTCATAATACTGAGAAGTACCATAAACTTCATCTAAGCCAGTGTAAAGAAGTACAATACTATTTTTCTTTATTAAATTCTCATATTCGAGTTTCATTTTGATTATACATTGATTTCTAACATCTATTATACATCCTTCTCCTATAAAAGAATCTAAGGGTATTTCTGAAATATATTCCACGCTTTCAGTTAAGTGCATAGGAGAGTCTATATGTGTGCCTGCATGCATACCAATTTCTAGTCTATGATTATTATAACTATTTACATTTAGGTACTCAGTTTGAACCAAATTTGTTTTCATATCTCCTGGGTATACTGGCATATCATCTTCAATTATTTGTGTTAAATCAACTAACTTCTCCAACTTCTCTAGCTCCTCTTCCACTCTTATTAGTAATTATATAATCCTATAAATTATAAGCTATTACTTAAAATACTTTACAACTATCATTAGCTCATTTTGATAGTTGTATATAATGTCCAAGAAAACCTTCATCTTGATTATTTAGGTAGATATTTTTTCTTTTTCTCGCTACCTTTAATCCACTCAGAATCTAAATCCATGTTGTGCTTTGCAGCTATTTCAAAAAGTAAGAAAAGCATATCATATACCTGATGCTGCATTTTATCTTCATTACC
Organism: Clostridium sp. UBA4548; assembly: GCF_002387895.1. Lineage (GTDB taxonomy): Bacteria > Bacillota > Clostridia > Clostridiales > Clostridiaceae > Clostridium_J. The sequence continues at coordinate 109,603 of NZ_DGLI01000013.1, read as the reverse complement.
GCAGGAAGATTTAAGAAGAGCTAACTCTTCATCTAACATATTAAAAATATCCTCTTCCACCTCTGGTGAAAATCCAGCTTTAACCATAAATTCTTCAACTTCATCTCTATAAAAATTAAGACTCAAAAAATCATCTCCAATAGTTTTATTCTTATTATTCCGAATAGAGGGCATCTATTCTATTTCAATAAATTTTAATAAGTTTCTATATTAAATTTCATATAACTTATTATGATTTTAAAACTTCCCCTTATAAGTCACTGACTATAAACTTATACTAGAATTATAAACCACATATTTACATTATGCTATAAAAAAAGTCCACCTTTAAGATGGACTTTTAAGTCAATTTATGCACACTTTATAATTTAAAGATAGGTAACTTCTAGTAGTTAAAGAAGTTCATCAAGGCCATAAACTAAATAATTAGTTACAACTTAATACCCTTCTTAACTTTCAAGCTTTTCTAATTTTATATAACCCTTATTAAATAATATATCTATTAATTTTATCTTAGCCTTTTCTTCTGAATGAGCCTCTATTTCAATTGATTCATTTGAGTTAAAACTAAAGCTGAAAACCTTAGTTTTTCTACCAATTAACTTTGCAGCACACTCTCCATATTGCTTATAGTCCTCTGTGCCTTTTTTAATCTGCTCAATCTGAATTTTATATTCCTTAGCAAAGTTACTTATATCCTCCCATTTAAAGTCATGGTATGAATACATAAATATTTCTCCATCTTTTAACTTATTAAAAAATTCTTCTTTATTTAAGTACTTAGTCAAAAATTTCACAGTTTACCCCTCCCAACCTTAACCTATATAGGTTTTATAAATATTTCTTTATATTAAAACTTACGTATTTTTATTAAGGTTTTACGGGGTGCAAAGATAATATGTTAATTTTTATAGTCCATATTCCTTAATAAGTCTTTTATTAAGTTCCCAAAGTGCAACCTTATTTCCATCCCATTTCACATATAAAATAGCTTCTTCATAAGTCATCCACTTATACTCTGTATGTTCCTTTGAAAGTGTTAAATGTTTATCTATTACTCTAACACCATAACAATACTCAGGTATTACATATATACTTTTATCCCAATTAACACTATCCTTAAATTGCTCTGCTGGAATTGAACTAACTGTATCTAGCTTAAGATACTGAGATTCCTTGGATATTCCCCCTTCTTCCCAAGCTTCTCTTTTAGCTGCTTCACTAACTGTCTCTCCATCTTCTCCTCCACCTGAAATAGCTTGCCACCAATTTGCATCACTTCTTCTGAAAATGGCATATTCTATTCCATTGGCGCTTATATAATAAGGAAAAACCAAAACTTGATAGGGTGCTCTCATATTAACCCTTCTTTCTTGCTGTAATTTAATTATTCTTAACTGTTGAATTTATAAATAAGTTTCTCTCAAGGGTAACTTCCTATAAGTTATAACTCAGCCACTTTTAAAAACCACATTTAAATTTTTTGAACAATATCAATGCTATGATGTGTCACTCCCACCATATCTGATCTCTCACAAATTGCAAGATGATATTTCATATATAATTCAAAGGTCTTCTCATCCATAGCATCCACAGTTTCTCTCATAAAGTTTGTAATTAAATCTGTGGCTACATAATGAAGTCTTGCGACCCTAAAATTATCCATTAATTTAAATATGTCTTCTTTACGATATAATTCAAATATCTCCTCTGGACTAGAAAAAGCTTTAAAGGTTTCAGTATCAAGCAATCCTTTATGGAGCAATGTATCAATATTTCCACCTCTAAACCCATAGCAAATAATTGAAGCATCACTTATGCAATAAGCTGTAATCAATATACCACCTTTTTTAGTAACTCTAAGAGCCTCAGATAAAGCCATAATCTTATCACTATCTGTGTAAAGGTGATACATTGGTCCTAACAGTAAAGTTGCATCATAGGTCTCCTCTTCAAAACAAGATAAATCTGTAGCATTTCCTTGTCGTACAGAAATCTTCATATCCTCTGTAACTTTACTTTTAAAAACCTCAATGTTATGTTGTATTAACTCTATGGCATCAACCTGATACTCTCGTTTTGCCAGTGCAAGAGAATATCGTCCTGTTCCTGCCCCAATTTCAAGAATTTTTGCACCTGGTTTAAGATACTTCTCAATATAGTTCATAGTAGTTAAAAACTCTACTTGTCCATGTTTGGAAAGTAACCTACCTTCTTCATCATAACTATTGTAATAGTCTTCTAAATATTTTAACTCTTCCATTTATAATAACCCCCAATTTTATGTATAAAATAATGTTTTCAGCCATATTTATAATTATTTTGAATACATGAACAAATATTAATGTGCATCAATATATTTATAAGATAGCTGTGTTAGGCATTAAGTATATGAATTTAAAAATACAATTTCTTCTTTTTTCTTTTTAATTCTTGGTTTTATTTCACCCGCAGGATATCCGAAAACAAGTATTTCAGATGGTATATATGATGAGGGCAAGTCTAATAATTCTGAAACCTCACTAACCTTAAAATAAGAAACCCAAGTTGAATAAACTCCATGTTATAATGCAGCTAAAACCATATGGGTTCCCGGTATTTTGCTTTGGTGCTCCTCAGAATTTAGCCTACTGTAAAGTGCTTTATTCATATTTAATATTTCATTTTTCAACTCAGGAAACCTTGATACTTGAATATCTCTTCCTCCTCTTTCATCTTCTACAATGGTTGTACACAAAACAATTAATAAAGGAGCAGATGCAATCCATTCTTGATTATAGGAAGCTACTGCAATCTTCCTTATCAGTTCTTTGTCATTTATTATTCCAAACATCCATGGCTGTTCATTTCCTCCAGATGGAGACAGCCTTCCTGCTTCAATAATATAGTCAACAATATCTTGAGGAATTTGCATTTGCTTAAACTTCCTCATGCTGCACCTTGTTTTTAATAAATCAACTATCATGTCTTCCTCCCCCCAAAAAATTCTTTTATGCTTTAAAACTTTTGCTTTGTTCTATATGACTCTGCTACCTGATATACTTCAACACTAATACTAATAATTCGCTTTTTTTAGTTAACTTTCTATTTAATACCTTTAACTAATTTTACTATATATTCATTATTATTCCAATATTTTGAATCTTATAAATCTAATCTATATTTATAGTGCTTTTATTTTCTCTAAGTAAAAAACTTCCTTTATGGTAATAATATTAGAAAATTGTGATTCTAATCACATAAGTTGACATACTAAAAATAGTATAATTTTTATATAATTGATATTAATTATCATTTGAATATATTTACTATATTCAACACGAAAATTATAACCCGTAGAATAATAAAATATATACAATTTAATGGATTGAACAAGAGATATTTATGTCAAATTTATAAATTATTAAGTAGCTTACATCCCCCTATGACTCAAGCCTAAGAAATCCTTTAATTTAAGAATTAATTTACCTCTATATAATTTATTGTAGTTTTGAAAGGAGTTTTGTTTATGAAAAATGATATACATTACATCACAATTGATGGCAGAGGAGAACATGAATCCTTTAAGGACTGTGTCACAAAAGCAATAGTAGATTTAAAACCTGGTGAAGGCATCCATGTTATTAAGGATTTCGAGCCCTTTCCTATGTATAAAATGATGGAAAGTAAAGGTTTTGATAAGTATGTTGAAAAAATAAGTGATGATGAATACCACGCTTACTTTTTCCCAAAGCCTAAGCTTCATGATATCGAAATGCACAATCACTTAAATGTAGATAAAAAAAGAATTGAAAAAATGGTTAGTATTAAGCTTGATTATTTCAATGGCAAAATTTCTCTAGAAGAAGCAAAAAACAAAATGAAAGCTTCCTTTGAAAAAATTACTGCGGAGGAATTTGCTATAGCTGAGCAACATTTAATAAGTCATGGAATTTCTGATAATGTTTTAACAGAAAGATTAGCTGAAATTCTAGAAATTTTCGATGGAATTCTAGTATCTACTGAAGTTGATGTGCCAAAGGGTCACCCCATTAGAACTTATATGGATGAAATAATTGAAATTAAAAAAGTTCTTACCTCTATGAGTGAGCAGCTTAATAAAAAATTCATTAAGAATCAGTGGCTAGAATTATATGATAAGCTTAGTCAAATAAGCATTCATTTTAGTAGAAAACAAAATCAATTGTTCCCTGCCCTTGAAAAAAGAGGCTTTGATAAACCTTCTAAAGTTATGTGGACCTTAGATAATAATATCAAAGATATAATTAGAAAATCTAAAACTCTTTTAAGTGAAGATAAAGATAAAGAATTCTTAGCTCTTCAACCTGAAGTCATTGACATGGTTAAGGATATGATGATTAAAGAAAATGAAATCTTATTCCCTACAGCTGTGGAAATGCTTACAAATGAAGATTTTATAAACATGAGAATTAGTGATGATGAAATTGGTTACTGCTTAATAGATAACCCTCCTGCCTTTGTGAATGCTAATTCTCTTGAAAATGGCGAAAACATGAATATAGATTTGCTTAGAGATTTAGCAGCAGTTCTAGAAAAACATGGTGTTTCTTCTAAATCTAATGAGGATGAAGTATTAAATGTTAGTCAAGGTCTCCTTACCCTGAAACAAATAAACTTAATTTTTAAGCATTTGCCTGTGGATTTCACCTTTGTAGATGAAGAAAACCTAGTTAAATTCTATAGTGATACTAAGCATAGAGTTTTCCCAAGAAGTGCAGGAGTTATAGGAAGAGCCGTTGAAAATTGCCATCCACGGGAAAGTGTTGATACCGTTGAGAAAATTATTAATGCCTTCAAGGACGGAACTCATAATGAAGCTGAGTTTTGGCTAGAAATGGGTGGAAAGTTTATATATATCCTTTATACTGCCGTTAGAGATGAAAAAGGGAACTTTAAGGGTGTTCTTGAAATGATGCAGGATGCCACTCATATTAGGAGCTTAACTGGAAGTCAAAGGCTTTTATCTTGGAATGATTCGGATACTTCTACTTCAAGCAAAGAAGAAAGTAATGATATTCCTAAAAATCAATATAATATAACAAAGGATACTCATATTGGAGGCTTACTTAAGGAATATCCTTATCTAAAAGACCTCCTCATAAATTTAAGCCCAAAGTTTGAAAAACTTAATTCTCCATTTTTTAAAACTATGGCTGGAGTTGCTACCCTTGAAATGATTAGCTCTAGAGGTGGATTTCAGGTTTTAGATTTGATAGATAAAATAGTTGAAGAGATTAATAGAAAACAGGGTTAATAGATTAAGAATTTTTAGTAATGCAATAGAATCTATAATTAATTAAGCTAGTAAGGATAACTTCCCTACTAGCTTTTTTCAATAATATTTAAAATACGTCATTTACTATTTGATGACTCTATAAACTTTAATCACTTTCATTAAAGTTTATTATCACCACTGTGAGAGTTTTTCAAAAGTGCCTTCTTTGTTCTTAAAATGAGAAAAACATAAACATTTCCTCTTTATTTGCTGATAAATTCATATTCTTAATGAAAGACTTCTAATTTTTTAAAGTTAAAATTTAACAATTATTTATTACCTACAAAACTTGCCTTTGTAATATAATGTATTATAAGGAAATAATGTGATCTAAATTATTTATCTATGATTTATAGAAGAGGTGAGTTGTCATATTTATTTTAATATTCATGGCAGTTATATTTTTTATCTTTGGAGTAGCTATAGGCAAGTACAAATGTTATTGGTTAATTAGCGGATATAATACTGCAAGTAAAGAAGAAAAACAAAAGATAGATATCGAAAACACAGGAAAAATTATTGCTAAAATGAGTTATATAGTGGCAGCTATCAACTTTTTAGGGGCTTTAGCAGCTTACTTTTTTCAAGCTTCCAAGTCAATATTAATTTCTATATTTCTAATGTTGATAGTTATTTTTTATTACGTGTGGAAAGCACAAAAATATGATCATAGTTCTAATGCTAAGATTGCTAAAATTATTCTAGTTGTAACTATGGTATTGGTGATTGCAATTAATATACCTATTTTTTATGCTACTAAAAAATCTTCAGATGTAGAAGTATCAAATGATTCCATAAGAATCACTGGAACTTATGGTAGAACTATTACAAAGGAATCTATTACTGAAATTAAGCTTATAGATAACATTCCTGAAATCAAAATGAAAACTAATGGTATTGGTCTTGGGAAAATTCAAAAGGGAAATTACAAATTGGAAGGCATAAACAAAGGAGTATTATTCCTGGAAAATAATGATGGTCCTTTTATTCAAATTACCACTAAATCTTACACTATATTTATTAACTACAAAGATGATGCTAAAACTTTAAACATATACAAAAAAATAAACAATGAGTTTAATTAGATATAATTTATTTCTCAGTAAAAAAGCACACCTTTACGATGTGCTTTTTCTATTTTAAACAAGACTTACTATACATAAGTTGCAATATTATATCTATATTATTAGATAATTTTAAGAAATGTATATTAAAGAGAATTCAAAATAGAATTGGAGATATTTATGCAGTATCTTTATATCATTTCATATACATAAGAAAAGTTAGTCTTAATTTTCCTCACCTTAATAATATGTTATAAGCTTCCTTAGGATCCCGTAGAAGTGTACCTTCTAACTCCAATTCTCCAGAATATATAGCTAGGTATTATAAATAACAAAGCTACCATTGGAGATAACATATATAAAACCTTACTATCTTCATATTTACCTATTAAAAATAGAAATGGATAATAATTTATAAAAGCTAAGGGCACTACAAAGGTAAAAAACTTTAATACCCAATTCTTGTAAATATCTAAGGGGTATTGGGCAAGTTCTCTTCCTCCATCGGTAAAGATATTCATAAATTCAAGACCTTCAATAGTGAAAAAGCATATCCCTGCATAAATCATAAAAAGTGAGAAGAATAAAACAGTACCACCTATAATCATCAGTGTTAAAGTCAGTATCTTTTCTAGATTCCAGGCTACTCCACTGGTAGCTATTCCGTAAATAAATACGCCAAGGGCTTGTAGTAATCTTCCTATTCTCGAAAGTTCAATTCTAGACCCTAAAACTTGAAGTACTTCATTTTGTGGTCTTACCATTATTCGATCAAACTCTCCATTAGAAATTATGGTAGAAAAAGAATCAAAACCTCTCCCAAAGCACTCAGCTAAGGCAAAGGACATGAAGATAGTACTAAAACATAGTAATACTTCATTAAAAGAGTATCCTTTTATGCTCCCAAACCTACTAAATAAAAAATACATACTTAAAAACGAAAAAAATGTAGTCAATCCCTGTCCAAGGGCTGTAAGGATAAAAGAGGTTTTATATTGTATAGCTGATTTTAAATGAATTGAAAAGTATTTTAAATAAAGTTTCATCTTCCTAACCTCCTTGCACTATGACAGTCTTTATGGTTTTTGATAATAAAAACTTACCAAAGAGAATTAAAATCACTGCCCAAATTCCTTGCAGTGCTATTGCCTCTAGAGCCCCATATCCACTTAAGTTTCCACTATAAATTCTAAAAGGCACATTTTGCATAGCTGCAAAGGGTGAAAGATAAATATATTTAGTAAGCCATTCTGGAAGAAAAGGTAGAGGTACCAGTCCTCCAGACAGAAAATCTGCAGTCATAACCATTGCAAGCCTAACTCCCATTGGAGATATGGTGTAAAAGGTAAGAATATAAACTAGTATACAGTAAGCTACCACCACTATAAATGCGCAAAACATAGCAAGTAAAAATAGTGCTGCAGCATTCATTGAACTTGGTAAGTTAAATTTATAGGGTGTTGGTAAAAAATAAGCAATGATAAGTATAGGAAAGCATCTTAAAAGGGTTTTTGAAAGCCTTGTGGCACAACTTTTTGCAAACCACAAATTATAAATATCTAAAGGTCTGCATAACTCGTAAGAAACATTACCACTACTAATAAGCTGAAATATTTCATTATCTAAAAACCAAGTCATAAAAAGTGCTAAAAAAGCTTGTTGTAGCCAAATGTAACTAGCAAGTTGTGAAAACTCCATAGGAGCCATTTGTGGATTACTACTGTAAAAAGTTTCATAGAGCATTATATACATAAATCCCCAAGCGAATTGAGTAGCAATCCCTGCATAAGCTGCTGCCCTATACTGAAGCCCTTGTATAAATCTGATTTTAAAATAAGAAATATATGATTTCATATCTTATACTCCTTATAAAGTCCCACTACCACATCATCTACTGTTACAGAGTTTACACTAAAATCTAATACCTCTACTTGAGAGGCAAGATAACTTATAGCTGAAGACACTGATATTCTAGAACTATCTACTGAAATTACTGCACGAGATGAATACCTCTCTACAAACTCTAAACCTTGTGGCAAATTACTTATATTTCCTAGGTAATCAACTGTAATTGTTCTTTTTTGATTGAATTTTTGCTTTAAATCTTCTATATTTCCATCTAATAGAACCTTACCTTTGCCAATAAGGATAATTCTTTTTGTTAGTGCTTCGATGTCTTGGGTATCATGAGTGGTTAAAATTACTGTGGTTTTATTTTCTCTATTGATGTTTTTTATAAAGTCTCTCACTGCAATTTTTGATACTGCATCAAGACCTATGGTGGGTTCGTCTAAAAATAAAATTTTAGGACTATGTAAAAGAGAAGCTGCAATTTCACATCTCATCCTTTGTCCAAGACTCAGCTGTCTTGTAGGAACTTTTATTATATCTTTTATATTTAACATTTCACAAAGCATGGAGGAATTCTTTTTAAATTTATCTTCTGGTATTCTATAAATATCTTTTAAGAGTTCAAAGGAATCTCCTACTGGCACATCCCACCAAAGTTGAGATCGTTGCCCGAAAACTACTCCAATGTCCCTTACATGACTAACTCTATCTTTCCATGGAGTTTTTCCATTTATCCTGCATTCACCTTTATCTGGATATAAAATACCACTCATTATCTTAATAGTGGTACTTTTCCCTGCACCATTTGGACCAATATATCCCACCATTTCCCCTTCTTTAATGGTAAAAGAAACATTGTCTAAGGCCTTTACTTCTTCGTACTCTCTAGAGAATAATGCCTTTACTGCTTTTTTCAGTCCTGGGTTCCGCTTAGCTACCTTATAAGATTTTGATATGCCCTTCATTTCAATCATATTATCCCCTCCAATCTAATTATCAGTTTTAATAACAAAAAACCTACTTTTCTTTAAAAGCTTATTGCTAAAGTTTAGCTTGTTTAGCCTTCTTAGTTTTTCATTAAGAAACCATCTCATATTTATTCTTTAAAAAATCACAAGAAAATTGGTCGAAGTTAAATTATACCACTTTTATACTGTAAAAAAAAGTATATAAGCAATTAACTTATATACTTTTTGAATATTAATATTAACTTTTAAATGTTTTATGAAAATCAAAGTCACTAAGACCTTTTACCTCAAACTTTTCCCTTACTCTTAAGGCTCTCTTAAAAAGTAAGTAGGCTACACTAAATATTGTTCCTATTTAAGCCTATTATATTCTATCTTTATACTCTTCAATTAAGCTATTCTTTATATTCCAAAGTTCTTCGGATAAATCTACATAATACTTATGAGGGTATTCAAATCTTTTTAATTCATCCCAAAGAGAGTTAACTTCTTCTCTACAGTAATTTTTTATTTCCTCTATTTTAGGTAAATTATATACAAGCTCACCTTTTTCAAAGATCTTAACTTGCAACCTTCTTGCTTTAAAATTCTCTACAATCTTCTTTTTCCAAGTAAAAACAGGGTCAAATAAGACGTAGGGCTTTGTTTCATCAATTACTTCATGATGAATTGTTAAAATATCTGCTATAGCTTTGCCACTTTCTTTTTCATAAAGTCTCCACAACCCTTTATAGTGGGGATTTGTAACCTTTTCCACATTTTCAGATAGTTTAATTCTTGGAACTATTTCTTCTCCTTCTTTTACAGCCACTAATTTATAAACTCCTCCAAAAACAGGCTCGCTTTTAGAGGTGATTAGTCTTTCGCCTACTCCAAAGGTATCTATATAAGCTCCTTGAGAAATTAAATCCTTAATTATAAACTCATCCAAACTGTTAGATGCAACGATTTTGCAATCCCAAAGCCCTTCTTTATCTAAAACTCTTCTACATTCCTTAGAAAGATAAGCCATATCTCCACTATCTAATCTAATACCTTTTAGCCTTTTTCCTAGTGGTTCTAAAACTTCTTTTGCAACCCTTATTGCATTGGGAATCCCACTTTTAAGTACATTGTAAGTGTCTACTAAAAGAGTGCAGTTATCTGGATAGATTTTAGCATAAGCTTTAAAAGCTTCATACTCATCCCCAAAAAGCTGTACCCAAGAATGTGCCATAGTGCCTATAGCTGGAATACCCATTTCCATATCTGTATAAACATTGGAACTGCCTATAGCTCCAGCAATGTAGGCTGCTCTGGCTCCATAAATTGCACCGTCGTAACCTTGAGCTCGCCTTGAGCCAAATTCCATTACATTTCTTCCTTGGGCTGCTCTCACAATCCTACTAGTTTTAGTAGCAATTAGGCTTTGATGGTTTATAGTTAATAAAATCATAGTTTCTATGAGCTGTGCTTCTAATATTGGTCCACACACTGTAAGAATTGGTTCATTTGGAAAAACTACTGTACCTTCTGGTACTGCCCAAATATCACAAGTAAACTTAAAGTTTCTTAAATAATCTAAAAAGTCTTTACTAAAAATCCCTTTAGCTTTTAAAAACTCTATATCACTTTCTTCAAACTTTAAACTTTTAATGTAATCAACCACAGCTTCTAGACCGCATGCTATTGCAAAGCCTCCTTTATCAGGAACTTTTCTAAAGAACATATCAAAGTACACCGTTGTATCCTTAAAGCCATGGCTTAAATATCCATTACTCATAGTCAATTGATAATAATCCATAAGCATGGTTAAATTTCTAGGGTCATTAAAAAATTTATTCATTTGCGCCACATCCTTTTGCCTAACAATTTCTTAATATACCTCTAGTATTACCTTTGTTCTTGGTTAATATTTCATTAATTTATCCAAGGACAAAATTTCTTTTCTAACAAATCAATGGATTTAAAAATTACTAACCCCATAATGCTCAAGGCTAATATCCCAGCAAACATTTCTTCATAATGAATTATGGTAAAGGAATTCATTATGAAGTATCCAATTCCGTATACTGTTGCAAAGTTTTCACTAAAAAATAATACAGAAATGCTAATCCCAATAGTTATTCTTAGTGAGGAAAATAGTTTTGGTAATATGGCAGGAATTATTAAATGTATGTATTTTTCTCTTGTGGAAAGTCCTAAGGTTTCCATAGAATTAAATAGCCCCCTTGGTATTTCCTTAATTCCATCTCTTACTGCAATTTGTATTTGAAATACAATTATTGTGACAATAAGTATAACCTTTGGCACATCCCCAAATCCAAAGAGTATTAGAAACACAGGAAGAAAGGCTATTTTTGGTATAGGATAAAGTATATAGGTTATTGGGGAGCATATGCCATCTATCCTTTTGCTAAGGCCCATTGCAATTCCTATTGGTATTGCAATGACAAGTGAAATTAGCAATGCTAATATAATTCTATAAAAACTAAAGAGTAAGTGTAATATTAAGTCTTTTCTTAGCAGCTTGAAAAAAGTTACTATAGTTATAAAGGGTGATGGTATTATGGAGGAGTTAATTAATAAGTGAGCTATATACCAAAATAAAAGTATGACTATACTTCCCTGTAAAGTTTTATTTTTAAATATAGTTTTTAAAGGTGTTATTTTTGGTATAACCATTTCCGTACCTCCCTACAAATATTATAATAACTATCTTTCTCTCTTATATCACTTTGTCCAAAGTAAGGATTATGAATAACCTTTTTAATTTTAGTGTTTTCCATTACAATTATTTTTTGTCCTAAAAATACAGCTTCCTCAATGCTATGAGTTACTAATATTAAGGTCATTGGATGATTTTTGTATAATTCTAATATTAAATTTTGTAATTGCTCCTTTGTAATTTCATCTAAAGCTGAAGTTGCTTCATCGCATAGCAATAAATCTGGATTTAAAACTAAGGTTCTTCCAATTGCTACCCGTTGCTTTTCTCCTCCACTAAGTTCATGAGGATACTTATTCTTATGCTGTGTTATGGATAACTCTTTTAGCATGTTCTCCACTTTATTCTTAATTAAGTTTTTATCTATCTTTCTTACCTTAAGTCCAAGGGCTATATTATTCCACGCATTTTTCCAAGGTAGCAATCCCAAATCCTGAAGTATAACTCCTGTTTCTTGCCTTGTTCCCTGCAAGAATTTATTGTCTATTAGTACTTCTCCACTACTTTCTTTTATAAGACCAGCTAATATGTATAATAAAGAAGTTTTTCCGCAGCCAGAAGGTCCGATAATAGCACAAGTTGAATTTTTTTCTATGTTCAGTTCAATATTATCTAACACTAATTTTTCTCCATAATTTAAGCACAAATTCTTAACATGAATCATAACTCCACCTCTTTAGAGTAAAAAACACCCCAAAGGGCGTTTTTATACTATTTAGCTTACTAGCTAGTTAATGTATTAATTATTCTTTATAATCTCTATGTATTAAATACACATTATAAAAATACTAAATATTTTATCTTATTTAATAAAATTGAAATTTCCTATATCCTCATATTTATAATCATTTTTCACAGTATTTTTTGTCTTAGTCCATTTTAATACATCTTCAAAGGTTTCTTTTGGTATTGCTCCAGCCTTTTCATATTTTGCTCCACTACCTAAGTAATTCTTAATAGTATCTGAGAAAGTATATTTATTTAAATAACTTCCATAGGTCTCTACGCTTTCTGTATTAATTAGTTCTACAGCTTTATTATAAGCTCTATAGAAAGCTTTTACCCCTTCAGCATTATTTTTTATAGTATTCTCATCAAAAATTACTGCCCCTGCTTTTATATTGTATTCTTTAGAAGAAGCTAATACCTTAGCTCCTTTTTCTTTTAACTGAGTAGCTTGTGGCTCTGTAAATACAACCCCACTGATCTTATCTGCTAGAATTGCTTCGAATCTGGCAGGAATTGAAGGTATATTTACAACTGAATAAGTTATATTGTTTTTTTCTGCCATCTTATCCATAATATATTCCAAAACAAAGTTTGGAACTAAGGATACATCTTTTTTATCTAGTTTTTGAAAAGTATCTATTCCAGAGTTTGGTGAAGTTAATAGTTTGAAATCTTCATTTATATCCGAAGTAATTTTCATTTTAAAGCCACCGTCATTAAGGCTCAAAGCAGTCATAACATCTGCTATTGTACCATCTAATAGTTTCCCCTGAATTGCTGCGTTTCTATCATTAGGTGAGTTGAACATAGTTAGCTCTACGTTTAATCCTTCCTTTTCAAAAAAACCTTGCTCCTTAGCTACTATAAAAGGTATAGCAGATTCTGCTGGAAGAAGTCCAAATTTTATTGGCTCTGTTTGTTTTGGCTTACTTTGGCAACCTGCAAAACCTAAGCTAGTAGTTAGTATTATAACTGATGTAAATATTGATAATATTTTTTTCATGTTATTCCTCCATTGTTATTTAAAATATATTAAAGCAATATAATCAAATCTTAAGGAATTCAACTTATCTATATGTTAAATTGCCCCAATTTTTCATATCACTTAACTATTAAACATTTCTATGAACTTATCTATATCATAGTTTATAAAAACACCATATCTGTGAAGTTCCATTGGATTTGTTTTAGCGGTGTTTTTTCCTGGCTCAGAAGTAAAGCCCAATAAATATCCCCATTCCTTTAAATTATCTATAACGCCCTGATTGTATCCTCCAAAAGGATATGCAAAAACGCCTTTAGTGTTTACAACCTCCTCACATGCCATTAAGTCTTTGTAAAGAAGGGCTTTCTCTGCAATCTGAACTTCTGTATAATCTTTTCCTCTTTTATGTAAGCTTGCTGTATGATTTGCAAATTCAAAAACATTACTAATTTCTTCTACTTCCTTAAGGCTCATAGTAACAGATTTCTCAACACTATATTCTTGTGGCTCTGAAAAAAGCCAATTCTTAACCATAAAGCCAACTGCATGAAAACAATACTTCTTAAGTATTGGGTAGGCATAAATATATACAGATTTAAATAAATCATCAAAGGTTAAAAGTACAGCCTTTTCAGGTAATGTCTTTCCTTCATAATAAAAGTCCTTCACCTCTTTAAGTGTTAAGGTTTTATAGCCATTTTCGTATAAATACTTCATTTGCTTTTCAAACTCATCTAGAAAGCAAAATAAAGGTGTAGGCAATTTATCTACATAGTTATCGCTTACACAAATCCCCTGATTAACTGTAGGTGTAAAATCTTCCTTTTTTATAATTTCATGGTACATTAATGTGATAAAACTACTCAAAAACTCATCTCCCTATGTACTAATGTTAATTATTATAACATTGTTAATTCTTAGATAAGTATATTACTTTTGTTAAATAAATTCAAATTTTTCCAACACTATATTTTTCAATTTTATAAATTATAATTCACCTTATCATCATAATTATAAAGCAGTATCCCTAAAACAAAAGCTATGTGAATTGTCCTATTAGAATATTTCTTACTGTGAAAAGCAATAAAATTGTTTTTTATTCTAAACTTTACTTTATTAACTTTTTATTAAAAAGTAGTTATTTATAAATTAATTACTTCTAAGTCATCAGGAACTAAAATATTTCCCATGAAATATTCTCTTCCTTCTTCTGTGTATAATTTTTTTCTCTCTGCTATATTCTTATCTTCAGTATGATACATTATTAGATTTTTAACTTTTAGCCTAGCTGCATTTTCACAGGCCTCTTTTACTGTGACATGATGTTTATCATAGGGTTTGAATACCTCTCTTTGGGAGTACAAGCAAAAGGCTTCATGAAGTAAGTAGTCTGCTTGATTTGCATAGTCAAATAATACTTCTCTATAAGGCTCGTCCCCTAGGAAGGTAATTTTTTTCTTATTGTTTAATATAGTTGTAAATCCAAATTGCAATTGTTTTGTACTTCCAATATTGAAAAATTCAATATCCCAAGTTAATATCTTTTCTTTATGAGCATGATCTATTTCTACAAATAGAATTTTATTATCAATGTAGTTAGTGAATTTCTTATCTAAAAGTAAGCTAGAAAGGATTCTGATAGCTTCAATATTTTCCTTATGACAGTAAACCTTCAAATTTTCTTCATATTTTCCATTAATAATTTGTTGAGCAACAGCTCTAATAATCCATATAATTCCTGTAATATGATCATTATGTCTATGAGATATAAAAACATGATGAATTTTAATTATAGGTATATTTAGCTTTTCCAAATTAGTCAGTATGGTGTTTCCTCCACCTGTATCTACTAAGAAATGTTCCTCTCCATTGCTTAGTGTAAAACAAGTATTGTAGCATTTAGTTACCATGGCACAGCCTGTACCTAAAATATTGATTTTCTCCATAATTACCTCCAAATACTTTACTATATTTTCTAGCTACCTTATATCAACTTTTAATTTATAGAATGCAATAAAGATACTACATAAATATACCTAATTCAAATTTGCATTCTCTTTTATATAAGTTGTCTAAAATTATCTTGCAATGTAAAAATGATATTGCAACTTATATTTTTAAGCTTTCCAGAAACTAAAGTTAATAAAAATTATTATACATTAACTAAAAATAAAAATCTCCTATAGCTTTAACTTAAAATTAATCTATAGAAGATTTTATATAAATTCTAAAACTCATGCTCCCAATTAGCATTTAACTCATATAATTGTTGTGAACTTTTCTCTGTCTTATTTTCACCATCTTTAACTTTTACTATCATATCTCCAAGCTTGCACTCTAGGTTTTCAATTTTCCTTCCAAGTATAGCTTCGTAAACCTGAGTCAATGCTTTTAAAGTAAAGGTTTTAGGCAACAAGTTTAAGGCTATAGGAGTGTATTCAATTTCTTTTCTTATCCTATTCAAACCACAAAATATTAATTTAAAATGATCCGCTGCTAAGGAATCAGTACTGCTATCTAAAAGGCTATAATTCACCTCTTTCGTTCTCATAGCATCATTACTAATCTTTTCTTCCACCTTATAAGAAATTTTAGTTTTTTTATCCTCAGAGGTAAGGTGTAAGATATTAGTTTTGGTAAAGTATTCTTCATAGCCATTTTTGCCTAAAAACTCAGTTTCCACATCAAACATCATCACCTTTTCAGCATCATCCCCTGCCTCTGGTTGTAACTTATCCTTAGGAATAAGTGCGATGTTACCTACTGTTATAATTCTCGTTCTTGGGTCCCTTGGAATAGTTCTTTCCTTATCGATGTACATATCACCAAAAGCACCTAATTGCTTTACATAAATGTCAGTTACTCCTGTTTCTTCTTCAAGCTCTCTGTAAGCCCCCTGGATTAAGTCCTCATCCATATTTAAAAATCCACCAGGAAGTGCCCATTTGTGAATAGAGGGATGATCTCTTCTTTGTATAAGCAAAAGCTGTAGCTTCTTATGAGGAGAGTTGCTTCCTTCTTCACGCTCATCTAAGGTAAATATTAATACATCATTAGTTACACTAGGTCTATCATATTTATTGGGATCATAATCTCTTATAAATTCACTTTCAGTAAGTCCTTGTTCGTTTCTTAATTCTCTGTTGTCCATATGCTCTGTTTAGTGAATAGTTGTAATATAACTTTTATTAAATCTAATAGAATACTTCAGGTCATTAAACCTATCTTATTTTCTATTGTAAGCTTTAGAATTATCTTATAAACAACTATTACTAATGGTTCACATCCTTTCTTTAGTACTTATATGAAAATAAATACTATAGACTAACTATAAACACTTTACGTACACCTTCTTATATTTCCCTGCTTCAAACCTTCACATTCCTATTTAAAAAAAAAAACTACCTTAAGCATTAGTAATCCCTTGTCTTTGTATAGATATAATCCTATATAATGATTATACAAATATTACCACGCTTTAGTCTACAACTTAATTTTAAAGTTCCTTATAGTATAGTAACCTTTCACTTTCTATTTCTATACCATGAGCATTTTCAGTTTTTTTAAACTTTCCACTTAGCTGAAAGCCCATTTTTTCAATACATTTTTGAGAATTTATATTTTCATCTCTTATAGTTGCACGAAGAACTGAATAAGTTCCCTCTTCTTTAACAAGTGGAATTAAACTGTTTACTGCTAGAGGCATGATTCCTCTTCCCCAGTATTCTTCACTAAGCCCGTATCCTATAGTTAAAACCTGGGGGTCTTCCTTATTTATTAACCTTATAACTCCTACAAGTTTCCTAGGACTTACACTATAAATTCCTAGATATATATTATTGTTTTCTTCCATTCTTTCCTTTATAAGTTCTATAAACTCTTCAGTATCTTTAATTGATTTATGAGTTTTTCTAGCAATATATTTTGCCACTTTTTCATTGCTGTAAATTTTGAAAAGATCCTCTTTAAAATCATTAGTTATACTGTCAATAATATATTCTTCTGTAACTGCAATTGGCAGTTTATTTTGAATTATTTCTAACATAATATCCCCCATAATAATCCTATAGTCATACCTATATCTATAGTTTTATGCTTATACATTAATTTTCTCTTTTTAACTTGACAATAACTATTTATGTTTATAAGCTAGCATATATTTAAAAATTAATCTTTATTAAAATATCTACCTAAGCTTCCTCACTGTTAAAGGTAATCTTTAATAAAATTACTGCTAGTTTATTACTCAATAAAACCTTTTTCTTGCATTCTCTCACTATTTAGAAATAATGCCATACCAGTTTTCATCTTTTTAAATCCCAACTTTCCATAAAATGCATCTTTTCCTGGAGCAGCATATAAAATCACATTACACTGTGGAATGGTTTTTAAAATATTATCTACAACTACCTTTCCTATACCCTTCCCTTGATATTCAGAGATAACTGCAATATCGTAAATTCCTGCCTGGTAAGCTCCATCTGAAATTGCCCTACCGAAGCCAATTAACTTTTCATTATCAAAAATAAATACCACTGTATAGCTATTTTCAAAGGCTTTTCTATGAGTTTCAGCATCAAAGTATCCCATTCCAACAGCTTTAAGTATATCGGTTATCTGCTGAAAATTTATACCTACACAATCATATTGAATCCTTAAATTCATCTCTATCACTCCTTAGAATTATTTCACTTTATGCTTTCGTACTGCAAATTCCTAAATTTAATTTTGTACAGAATTCATGAATTGTATTATTCTATTTCTAACTTTGTTTGGCAAATTCCCATCCAGTGCTCTAATCAACAACTCCGAATTTTTGGTTCTATTTTTTAGTAAATAATCTTCTATAAGTTTTACCTTTATCTCTCTATTAGGAATTACTTGATATAAAACATACCAATCTTCCAAAGATGTAAGCGGTATTTCAATTCCATTTATTATTTTCTTACTTGTTATTGCTTCATTATCAAACTTGTACCTATATGCCCCTTCTCCATGATTAATAACCATTCCTGCCATAACATCCACCTCAATGCCATTAACCACATATTCATAAAAGTACTCTGTATCATAGGTCGACACCTTTTCTTGTATTTTTTTCTTACCTAGTGAAGTCAGAACCTTATCTGCTTTTTCAATGTCTTTTATATGAACCATAATATCTATATCATTTGGTTTATCAACTAAGCCATAATGGTTTAATAAAATGGATGCTCCTACAGCCCAAGTAATGTTTTCTTCATTTAATTTGCTACCTATATAACTTAATGTATCTAATAACACTATGCAACACCTCTACTTATTTAATTATAACTTCTTAACTCACTTACTTCTTCTTCAGTTAGGTTTCGCCACTTGCCTATTTCCAAATCCTTAAGCTCTACATTCATAATTCGAACCCTTTCTAAGCGAGTAACCTCATATCCAAAAGCTTTTGTCATTCTCCTAATTTGTCTATTTAGCCCTTGGGTGAGAATAATGGAAAAAGTATCTTCACTTATTCTTTTTATAATACAAGGCCTGGTTTTAACCCCTAAAATTTCAACACCTTCACTCATACCTTTTATGAAATTATCATGAAAAGTTTTATTTGCAGTTACTATATATTCCTTTTCATGCCCATTATCAGATTCTAAAATTTTATTTCCAAGGTCTCCATCATTAGTCATTAATATTAACCCTTGAGATTCCTTATCCAGTCTTCCCACTGGAAATATATAGTCTGGATAATTAATAAAATCAATTATGTTATCTTTAACGTCCCTTGCTAAAGTGCATGTAATACCCACGGGTTTATTTAAAACAATATAAACCTTGTCCTTAGGTTTAATAGGTTCATTGTCCAGCAGAATGTTATCATATTCTTCTACCCACTGACCAGGTTCACAAAGCTTTCCGTTCACAATTATTCTTCCCTGTTCTATTATTCTATTGGCATCTTTCCTTGAACAAATTCCGTAATTGCTAAGTAGCTTATTTATTCTCATATTTAAATTGTTATCCTTTCAACTCTTTGAACCTATAGAAGGCATCTTTTCCTATTATCTTTAACTGATATAGACTTTTTAGGTAACTCTGTACTTTATTATTGTGCAAAGCCTTAAAGCAGCCAATATTACTCATATATAAATAAGTTTTCATTGTAATTTCAATATTCCTACTTTTTACATAGAATCAAAGTCTATGTTTATTACTATACTAGGTAATTTTTCATTTAATAATTCAACTATCTTATCATAGTTCTCTTTTTCAAAGCAAAGATTATGATGAAATCCTTCTCCACTATATGAAACCTTCATAATTTCACCTTTATTTATATTAATATTCCTTATCTTATTCCAAGAAATAAACTGTGCACCTCTATTCATAGAAGTAAAGCCTTTTAGAGTTATTCCTTCTTTTAAATAACTAGTTATCATTAAAATCACACTTAATATTCCCATGAAATAGTGTATTGGAATCTTTGCAAATTTGAAAGTGATATAAAGTAATGCACCAATACCTATTAAGAGGAATATTTTATCAATGTTTTTTTTCTTGGCTTTTATTAATAGTTCTTTAGCAATTTTAAAATCTCTTACAATAATAGTAATAAATAAAATACTTAAAACCCAATTTAACACTAACTTCACCCCTAAAACATAAAATTACTTCACTACCTTTATAAATACATATATTTCTTATCACTTTTAGTCACTTGCAGCATTACTTCCAGTAGTGATTCTTTTAGTTTCACTTATGCTAAGTAAAGTAACTGCAAGAATTAACACAATAGCAGCACCCCATATTGCTTTAACCCCCACATAAGATGTTGTTAACCCACCTAAAAAAGCTCCTACTACAAAAGAAAAAATAATAGTAAAATACCCTAGTGCTTTTAAAGCTGATTTTTTATCTTTATTCACTACAGCAACATAAGCTGCTTGTGAGGCAGAATATAGATTTCCTGTGGACATGGTGGTACTATAAGGGTAATCATGAAGTTTTCTAAAGGTAGCTACCTGAACAGAGGCTACAAAAGAAATAGTAACAGTTACAAAGCTATTAGGTACCGTATTTGGAACAAATCCTATGATAAAAAGTACTACTATCTCCAGTAATAAAATAGTTCTTACAGAATCCCTTATAAAAAACCTTGGTGGAGACTTCTTTATAGTCTCAGCAACCACTACCCCAGCTATAAATGCTAAGATAGGAGGCATATGAAGCAGTGCCTGAATCCATTGGCCCTTTGAAATCTCTATGCTTACTAGTACAATGTTTCCTGTTTGCGCATTAGCAAAAATACCTCCCCTACCAACGTAAGTATATGCATCCAAAAATCCTCCTACGATAGCTAGGAGGATTCCTAACCTAAGAGATTCTGTAGTTATTTTATTTATACTCATCTTTTCTTTAAGCTTATTAGTTATTTTTATGTCTAAATTCTCCAATTTTAATCCCCCACATATTAGTATACTAATAAAATTATATCACTTTAGTAAAATATAAACTAACTGCAAGAATAGCAATAAAAGCACTTCCTAGTAGAAATGCTTTTATCTTATAAATCTATTTATTGTTTTTATAGATTTTAACCACAACTTAAAGAGATTTTCTCTAAACTCTTCAACTCCTTAAGTATCTTAGTAAATTCTTCTTTATCTCTAATTAAATCAAATTCTTTTCCTTCAAGGATTTTAAACATATTCTCATACAAATTCATAGTTATTGTACGCTTGCCTTGGGGAATCTCATTAAAGCACCAAATTGTAGAAAACTCCCTCATCTTATTAATATCATTTCTTTTCATATCTTCTACCATGCGCTCAAGCATTTCAATTGCCTTATAGGTTTCATTAAACTTTAAATAATCTATAGCATAATATAAATACTCATTGGATAATCCTATTACTGAATCTCCTTCCGGTGATAAAGCTTTTTTCACATTAAGAGCTAAGTTATGATATTTTTCTATAATATTTAAATCTTTTTTCTCCTCTTTCATATAGGAATTTATAAGTCCTAAACAAATTAGAGAAATTTCATTAATATTCTTATATAAATTACTCTGTAATATTTCCCTTGCCTTTTTTAACTCCTTCTTTTCAATATATATGTTTGTAAGTATTAAATTAGGATCAAGTTGGCTTTTTCTAATTTTATTTAAGCACTCTACGGCCTTATCCTCCTCTTCTATTGTTGGATATAATGCACCTAATTGGAATAGGGCTTGCTCACACAATTCTACGTTAGAACAATTTTTAGAAACATCTTCAAATAGTTCAATAGACTCGCCAATCATCTTCATACCCTGTTCTTCACTATAACTTTTCCAAGAATACATAGTAAAGAGAAAGCCTATTCTTAGCTTTAAATAATAGCTATTAGGATATTTTGATAGATAACCCTTACTCTTATATATAGCCTCTTCTAGCTTCCCACTACTAAATAATTTCTCACATTCACTAAACAAGTTCATAACTTCATCTTCTGAAAGTTCAACTTTAAAATTTAAAAGGGTGTCAATTGTAATATTAAAGAAGGTAGCTAAAACAGGCAGTAGAGTAATATCAGGATAGGAAATTCCGCTTTCCCACTTTGATACTGCTGCTGTAGATACACCAATAAAGTTTGCAAGTTGATCTTGAGTAATTCCCTTTTCTTTTCTTAATCTGTAGATAACTTCTCCTATTAATAACTTTTCCATTTATTATCACTCCATAAATTTACTCTAGGATCCTATAGCTTTAGTATATATCACTTTAGTCTATATACCAATGGACTCCTAGTTTAATATGGTAATTAAAACTTAACTAGTAGTTAAGTTTTAATTTATAAAAATAAATGTATAGTATGCTTGACATTCAATGTAAAGCGTACTATACTTAAATTGTAAAGCTTGCTATACTTTTCGAAAGGTAGTGATAAGTTGCAAACTAAAATACAAGATTTACGAAAAGCAAAAAAAATAACTCAAAGTGAACTGGCAGATGCAGTGAATGTAACACGACAGACAATCATATCTCTGGAAAATGGCAGATACAATGCTTCCTTAGTATTAGCACACAAAATTGCTCAATTTTTTGGAGTATCCATTGAAGATGTATTTATTTTTGATCAGGAGGATGAGAATTTATGAAGGGGTTTTTATGTGCAACCACAGCAAAAACAAATGAAGAATTTAGAGAAGTTGTAAAAAGTCGTATGAGAATCATGGTTATTCTTATGATTATAGGAATTATCACAGCAGCAATTGGCTTTACTGCAGAATTTTACTGGAAAGCATCAATCAGTGACCACGTTCTAGGTATATACTCTGGAATTGGTGTAGGTCTATTTATATGTGGTGCTGCTTTATGGGTAAAAAATAAACTTTTGCTTGGTAACGATATAAAGTTAAAAGAAAGTCGCTTAAGTAATACAGATGAAAGAATTCAAGAAATAGGAAATAAAGCCTTTCGCATTGCTTCCTATGTAATGATTGTTACCTTATATGCCACCGCATTAATAGGAGGTATATTTTATCCAATATTATTTCAAGTTCCTATGTTTATAGTTTCTTGTTTCTTAATAACCTACGTTATTAGCTTTAAGTACTATAACAGGAAAATGTAAGAGTGTTTATCTAGATAATTATTAAAATTCACCTAGACAACTGACTTCAGTTTTCTAGGTGAATTTTATTTTTCTACGAACTTAACAATACTGTTGTTAATATCCACTTCAGAAAAAGCTACTATGGTTTGTGTTGTAGCATATTCAGAAACACTATTTATAAAATCTTCTATTTCATTTAGCTCACCAACTGATAACTTAACTAAAAAACACCCATCCCCAGCAATCCTATAACACCATTCACTTCTTTTATAATCCTTGATAAACCTCTTAAATCTTTCATAGCCTCCATTTTTCATGGTAACCTTGATTATGCAGTCTATAGATAATCCTAGCTTCTTTTTGTTTACTTTGATTGTGTATCCTTCAATTATGCCTTCATCCTCAAGTTTTCTAACCCGCTCAGTAACCGACGGT
The DNA here is from genome assembly GCF_002387895.1 of Clostridium sp. UBA4548. Lineage (GTDB taxonomy): Bacteria > Bacillota > Clostridia > Clostridiales > Clostridiaceae > Clostridium_J. Next base: position 85,989 of record NZ_DGLI01000013.1, on the reverse strand, counting down.
GGTGATAGGTTAATTCTTTTTGCTAACTCCCTTATAGATAATCTACTATCTTCTTGTAGTTCCTTCAAAATTAGCATATCAATTTCATCAAATTTCATTTGTAATTTATTCTCCTAAAATTTATTTTATTTGATATATTTGTTTTTAAATAATATTCTACTTGAAATACAATATTATTTCCATAGCAGCTATAATTTTATTATAGGTTAGCAAAATTAAGTTTTGTCCTACACCTAAATCTGAATTGGTTTATTTAAAATTTTAAAAACATTTGTAAGATAATAAGGTCTTAACTTAGAAATCCATGGAAAAAATTTATAAGTTATAACGTTATAGTGACAATGCTTATTTAGAAGTGATGTTAGCTATGTTCTAGCTAATTTTTATTGAAGCACTCTTAGACAATTAATTATTCATATGTCTATTTAAGGAGGATTATCATGGCAAGAGTAAATTATTCACAAGAAGGATTAACACCTTTTCAACAATTGTTAGGACATAATAAAAATATACTTGAAAATTGGTCAGCTTTAGAAGAATGTTTTTTTACAAGTAACACCTTTAGTTCTCAGTTAAAAGAAGAGGTAAGACGTACCCTTGCCTTTAATAATAGCTGCAAGTATTGTATGGCTAAGGGTAAGCCTTCTGAGGATATAACGGACTCTAAAATCATTATAGCTACTAAAATTGCAGATATAATTTCAAGAAGTTCTATTATCGATGATGAAGCCTTTCATTCATTAAACTCTCAATTTAGTGATGAAGAGATCTCTGAACTTCTAGCTTTTATATGTTTTATAACAGCTTCTCAAAAATTTGGAGCAGCACTAGATTTAAAGCCAAGCTACCAACTTGAATTTATAAAATAGTAACCTATATAGCCTAGCCTTAGGTTATATAGATGTTATAAACATTTCTATATTTTTCTTAACACAAAAAGCTACCACTCTAAATTTGAGTAGTAGCTTTCATCTTATGAACTTTTTTTATATACAATTCTCTTAATACTTTCAACTGAAAGATAATATTCTTCTGCTAAATCTTTAATCTTACATCCACTGCAATATTTATTGTATATATCTTCATTTCTCTTTCTTATATACTCACGATTACCTGAACTCTCTCCCCACTTTTTTCGTGTATTTGGTGGAGATGGAATATAAATATATTCACCTTGAATATACTTTTGAATTTCCTTAATTAAATTATCAGGTAAAACACTTTCAACTTTTACATATTTCACAAAGCTCAGCTCCTTAAATCTTTATTTAAATTAAGGAAACAAAGCCCGTAAAGGTATTAATTTTACTTAGGCATTTTCAAAAACAAATAAATCAGTATCTTCATTTATTTTATTTATACTTAGAAATATGATTTAGTAAGAGCGACTATATTACTTGTCTCTGTGCAAATTGCCGCCAAAAGTCATACCTACAGACTTTGCACAGAGTATTTTGAGTTGTTCCTTTACAGCTAATTCAAATCTCATTTTATCACCTCCATTAAATCTTATAGTAAATTATAGGAACAGCCTCCTACATATATGCATAAAATGTATTGATAATTGTCAAATATCAACATCTTTCTCAAATCAATACTAGGAGGTATTTTAATGCTAAAAAACTACCCTTACGAGTACTACTCAGAAGGCTTTCGAGCAGACTATCGAATAACTATTAAGCCAAACGAAAAGCGCCTTTATTTGATAAAAGACAATAAAATATTTAAATCCTACCCAATAGCTACTGGCAAACCCTCAACTCCTACTCCTATAGGCACCTTTAAAATTGAAAATGCAGCTATAAATCCTGGTGGCCCCTTTGGAGTGAGATGGCTAGGTCTAGATGCCCCCTATGGCGATTACGGAATACATGGAACTAACAACCCCTCTTCCATAGGGAAATCCGTATCTAACGGTTGTATTAGAATGTATAATAAAGATATTCTTGATTTAGTTAAATATGTATGGATAGGTACTGTTGTAAAAATAGTTTAATAATTATCCACACAGAATTCATACTATTATTTACTTATAGGGAACAAAAGTGAATGCTTAACTATGGATGAACCAGCAACTGTTCCCTTAAGGAAATATGGTGTTTCTACGGCTTTCATCCCATTAGCAATTATTTATAACCAAATTGGCTGACCTTAGAGGTTCAAAGGTTTTATCATAGTACTCCTCAGCTGCCCAGTAACGTTCCTTATATTTCTCGATAACCTGACTAAGATCACCCTTATGATCACTTCTAATTATTTCTCTTTCAAATCTCACATCTCTTGGGCAATTTACAAAAATCATATAATCAAAGAAATCTCTCCAACACTTCCTTTGAAGATAAACTCCCTCAACAATTACTATACTTCTTGAAGCTATCTTATAGCTCCTCTCAGTTATCACATCTTTTTCTTTATTATAATAATTTAATTTTAACTCTACATCATTACTTTTAAGTGGTTTAAATAAATGGTCTCTAATATAAATTTCATTCCACTGTAAATAAAAAAGCTCGTACCATTGTTCATATCCTGTGTTATATCTTTGCTCTCTAGTAGTAATATAATCATCTATATGAAAAACTTGCACTGGGTATTTTTCTTTAAAGTGCTTCACTAATTGCTCAGTTATGGAAGTCTTTCCAGCACAACTATACCCATCAATACCAATTATATAATTCTCTTTTCTTTCTTCTATATTTTTAAAAACTAAAGAAAGAACAAGTTCAACATTCTTATTTCCCATACTCATTAACCTTATTTCTTAGTATGATAATTCATTCAATAGAAATTTGCACTCTTCTCTTAACATTGATAAAATATCTAAGTCATGATATTTTCCCCTTGCGAAAAATGCTTTTCTCATAGTTCCCTCATAAAGAAAACCACATTTTTCTGCTGCTTTTCTTGCTGCTATATTTTCTTTAACGGTACATATTTGAAGCCTTTGTATGGGTTTAAGTTCAAATATATATGCACAAAAAAGCTTTATAGCTTCTGTGGCATAACCCTTACTTCTATCTTCATTCCTGTAAATCTGACAACCAATCTCATAACCTTCGCAGTCTCCAATTCCTTTGAAGAATGTAATTGCTCCTAAAATTCTATTGGACTTATCTGTTATTAGCATTCTTCCAAAATCGCTCTCCCAAAAACCTGCTTCAGAATGATAGTTTCTTATCTTACTTTCATGATGCAACTCAACCCCTAAATAAGTTCCCCTATGAGTTAAGTCATTCATTAATTCTAACATTTCTGGTATATCTTCATCTTGAATCAATCTAAGACTAATACTTTTTCCATTTAACATATTATCCCCCCAATGTATATGTTTAAAATTAATACAAGGCTAAACTTTTTTCAACAGTTTTATAAATTGCTTCAAGGTCTACTTTATTAAAATCTGTAGTATCAATATCTATAGTTATGCTATTTTCAATATTTAGCTTAAACTCTCTATTGTTTATATTTTTACTATATTCTTCGAAACTTCCTACTGGTCTGATATGCCCTATATGCCTTTCCCCTGAATTATTTCTATTTATGAATCTTTTATATAGAATATCAACTTCACAGTAACAATATAATTGCACTACTTTGTAGGAAATCCTTTTTCTTATATCTAAGAAAGCTTTTGTTGAATATCTATTATCAAAATTCCCCTCTACAATAAAGGATTTTCCTGTTTGTAAAAGTTTTTCAGCAAATAAATAGGTAAGCTCAAAACTTGCACCTCCAAGTTTAAGTCCCCATTCTTCGTCTCTAACACCTATAGTATTGAAAAGTAATTCTTTAATCTCATCCTTATTAATCACTGGTAAATTAAATCTTTGAGCTAAATCCTTACTCAAGGTTGTTTTCCCAACAGCTGGCGCCCCTGAAACTATAATCATTAAATTTTCTTTCATAAATCTCATCTCCATAGCTAAAACACTAAACTATTTTGTATTTAACTTTTCCCCTTCTACACGTAGTTCTTTAATCACTGTTCCAAGATATAATTATTTATTTTAATACATCTTGTACATTTACTCGCCATACCATATGGTCCTCACCTTTACCCCAAAAATCCTTTAAATGGTACTCAGACTTTCCAAACTTATTCATCCATATTTTCTGAGCACTTTTATAGCCACTGTCGAAACAAAATTCCTTTATTCCTTTTCTATGAAGTTCTTCAAATATAGCATTGAACATCCTGCTCCCAATACCTTGCTTTTGGTAATCAGGATGAACAAACACTGTTCCTATTTCAAGTAAAGACTTTAATTTTCCCTTAGTGCAGGTATCTATCAGTTCATTGGAAGGACCATATTCAATTGAGCCAACTATTTTCGCCCCCTCTTTTGCTATAAGAAAAAACCTATTCGTACCTTGGCTCTCTATATCTTGATTTAAACATCTTCTCTTATCAATAATTTCATTGTCAAAAGTATCAACTAAATCTAAAATTCCGTTTCTCTCAAAGGTATCTCTAAGCACAAGTTCAAAGAACTTATTGATTTCTTCTATATCCTCAATCTTCGGTCTGCTTATTTCTATGTTTTTCATAGGTATCGCTCCTTGTCAAAAAATTAATATAGTGCACTAAAGCATGTTTAAATAATAACTAAGTTAGTATACTGATCTATTTTGTGTTATATTGCGTTAACAGAATCCTTAATTAACTCTATTATTTAAAGAACCTGCTTCCTTGCCTGCACAAGCTTGCTTGTGAACTCAAAATATCACTCACATCTTTGATTGGTTATTTATATTCAGGTGCCAAACATTTCTTACTATAAAACACAATGGTTAATTTATCATTAATTACTTTTATTTCTCCTGTTTTTCTATAGCCAAGCTTTTCATATAAGTAACAATTTCCTTTTTCTTGTAATATGGTGTCTAGTATCCATTCTATGGCATCACTGTATATGGCTTCAATTAGTTCAAAGACCTTTTGAGCTATCCCTCTTCCTTGGTATTCTGGTAATACAAAAATAGGACTAACACGATAAATCCTGTTTTCAACCTTTACTACTCTAATTGCTCCAACATTAGCCTTGTCCATATTGATAATGTAATAGTCACTCTTTTCCTGTTTTATTCTACTAATTACCTTTTCTAAAGATTCATTTCCTGGGTTTGTTTCATAGTCCTCATATTTCTCTAACAAACTTTCAAAAGCTTTAACTTGCATTTCATGAATAATCTGTGCATCTTCTAATCCTACTTTTCTTAAACATACCTCCATTAAATTTTTCTCCTTAAATGTTTATTCTACTCTTTGTTTAAACTTCTTTTTTCATTTCTTTGTAAAGTTTTATTACTATATTTAATGGGAACAATCCCTTTTCAAGTAAAACAGCACTTGCTAATGCGGCTTGGACTAATCCTATAATAAAAAATAAAACATGTAAAAAAGCCACTGCTCTTAGCATTACACATTGAACTATTATCCAAATCATCAAAGCCCCGCCAAAAACACCACTTATGTAACCTTGAAATTTTGATTTAGTGTAAATGGTTAAAATACTTAAGATATTGCCAAGACCTATAATAGCAAACAAAATAATCCCAGGTATTAAGTAATTGCTAAAAGGTGAATTTTTTAATGGTTCAAGTGGCATGCCCAAAGGCTCTAATGGGTTAATAATAGCTGCTAATCCCCCAGCCATGGCACCAATTCCAACAAACAAATGTAAGCCAAATAATAACCGATACACTAATTTCATACTTACTCTCCTTAGATGACTAATAATTTTTTTCATGGACTTTATAATTTTGCTTTTGTTAAAGGCTAGAGTTTTATAATAAATCTTCTTAACTCTAGCCTTTATCTTTCAAATTAATTTTTTATTGTATTATTAGAACCAAGGTCAGGTCTAACTTTTACATTGCTCCTATGGTGGTTCCCCTAAGGTATTTAGTGATGGATTAAATACCTTACGCCTTGAAACCTCATAATATTGCTTTTATATAGGATTATATTGTCTATGAACGATATTAATTTTCATAGACAATATAACACTTGTGAGAATAATCAAATTCAATTTTAATGTGCTAATATTTTACCATAAATTGTTTATATATTCCATATTTTTATATTTTGGAACCCTACTTTTGTTTTTTTACAGGAACCCATATTTCACATATATAATCATCACTATCTGTATTTCCTGGTAGATAAACCTCAATTTCATAGTTTGCTGACCTCTCGTATCCAGATGAAGGAAGCCATTCTGTTGTTATCCTGGTCCAAACGGCATCAATTGGATGTTCTTTGTTACTTAGGCTACCTCTCACAGTGAAAACTACCCATTTGCTCGCTGGTATAGTGTAAGTTTCTAGGTCTGTAACAACATTTTCATCTGCTTCAGCACCAATAGCTATTAATGTTTCTCCATTTTCTAGTGTCTGAGTAAAACCCATCTGCCACATGGGACTGCGATAAAGTTTGTAATTACATGCTAGTTTCCTATCAGTACCACCATTCAAAAATTTATCCCATAGATCCCATGTTTCACCTGAAGATTCCTTCCAATCATTAGCTGTAGTATTTGCAGACTGCCTCTTTATTTGTCTAACAATCCCAACTAAACTTATCTCTTTCTTTTCTTCAATACGATATTCCATCTCAACATCTCCTTTTATCGAAATATGAAAGGTGATGGGCGGATAGGCTTTAAGTTTTACTCCTAAAGTACGCGCTCCCTTTGGAGTTGTTCTGTGCATTTCAACAAAGGCACGAGTAAAAGCATCTGGAGAATTATATCCATACTTTAAGGCCACATCAATTACTTTTGTGTCACTGCTCTGAAGTTCTAGTGCAGCAAGGGTTAATCTCCTGCGACGTATATATTCCGCTAAAGATATACCAACAATATAAGAAAAAACACGTCCAAATTGATGCATGGAACAACAAGCAATTTTTGCTACCTCATCATACATAATATCATCAGCTATATGTCCTTCAATATAATCCACAGTTGCTGTCATTCTTTGAACCCATTCCATAGCCTCATCCTCCTTTCATACTAATTTTAACAAAGGCAATGTGAAGATACCCTGCATTTTAGGTACAAATCTGCAGGGTTTTTGCTCTTGAATCTCCTCAACCTTAATCCTTATTCTTCAATTTGTTCTAAAATTATTCTCCTTTTATAAAAGCCATATTTTTTATAAAAATCTAGCACATTCTCGTTTCCTTCTGCTACACCAATTATTTTTGTTTTAACTTTATTATCATCTAGCCATTGTAACGCCCTAGTCATTAGCTTATCCCCTATACCATATTTACGGTATGCCTTATCTACAAACAAGGAATCAATTTCTCCAGTTAAATCTGCATTAATTGTGCTAATACAATATCCAATATATTTTTTTTGTTCCTTATCTTTAATTAAATCAATTTTAACTTGCATATCTTCATCATTTATAAACTTACTTTTTCTAACTTCAAAATTTAAGCTACTAAACTTATGTGAAAAGTTTTTAGAGCTTTCTTCATGATGCTTATTTAATTTTTCCCATAGGGGCTTTACGAAATCTAATAGTTCTCTGCCACCACTTATAAATTCTAAACTTTCCATGACTAATCCTCCTAATCATATTGATTACTTTTTACTTTGAGTAAATACTCTGTCATATTTTCATCTTCAATTATATTATACTTATATCCTAGATTCTCCCCTACTATTAATGCAGTAGTTCTAAATAGCTCACAAGCCGTAAATACTGCAGCCCAAAAGTTTTCATAATTGCTATCTGTATAGGTTTTTGAATACATTCCATAAGGTTCCTTAGTAAGATACTTTTTATAATACTTACCCTGTTTTCCTGGTGACACAGAAAAGTTTGTGTTTGTTCCAATGTGCCAATCTATCATTTTTTCAACCATGTTTCTTACGATTACATTATACATCCACATGGCATAGGGTAGCTCATCCCTTATAATTCCTTTTGCTACATTGTTCAAACACCACCAAAATTCATTACAACAACAAATATACTGTAGCTCTGTAGGTTTTCTTACCCAGTAATCTTCATCCGTTGGCGCCTGTGTTTTAGGTAAGCAATTATCCTTATCTAAAAGTGGCAAAGTAAGTTTATCCTCTAAATAATCCTCTAACATTTCTTCTTTAGTTTTTATTCCCAAGTCAATTCTATTTCCATCCTTAAATAGCATTAACCAGGTGTAGGACTGATGGAAATTATGTTTTCTTCCATAAGCTACATCAAATAAATCTGGTTCCTGCATTACAGCAATATCTCCAAACACAGAAATCCAACTCTTATCTTCTAAAAAGGATTTAGTCTCTGTTACCGCATAGACAATATCGTAATCCTGATAAATATCTTTTTCTACTTTAGGGTTTGTCCTAGAACCTCCCATGTAAACTGCTCTAATACGGTCATCTTCTTTAGCCACCCGTAGTATTAAATCCATGATTTCCTTTTCACTTCTCAAAATCCTCACCTCATTAACTTTATTCCTTTGAGCCTTAATTTAATATCTACTTTCTGAATAGCTTCTCCCATCCAATCATCATTTTTATAGACATTATCAATGCAAAAACACATATTTATACCAATAAATATTCTTATAAATACTTCTTGATATAAATATTTATTGATATACTTTTTTTCTTATCCATATAAAAAGATAAGAATAAATAGTATTCATACGGGTTTCAGAGGTTTCAATCAAAAACTACATTCTCACTGGTGATATTAAATAAGTAGAGTTCTCATTGATTCTTTCAGTAATTACAAAAACAGATAGGCTAGATGTAAACTTAAGCATAACTTCCTCATCTTCTATAGCATTTAATGCATCTAATATATATTTTGAATTTGCTTTTACCTGTAAAGGTAGCCCCTGCAATAATACATCTAACTCTCCTTTTATATCTCCAATTTGTGAACTGGAAGTAATGTACATCTTGTCATCCTGCATATCTAATAGGACTGAACTAAAGCTCCCCTCTCTCCCAATTATTGATGCTCTTTCTAAATTATCAATTAAGCTTTGTTTATTCATCGTAACCTTTAAAGTGTATTCATTTGGTATAAAAGTTTCATATTTTCCAAACTCTCCATCTAATAGTGTGGATATTACTTTTGTTTTACCAATAGTAAATAATATTTGATTTGAAGTAAATGTAATTTTAACCTCAGTATCTTCAGTTTCACTAATTTTAGCTACTTCGTTTAGTGTGCGCCCAGGTATTACAACACTAATAATTCCTTTATTTTCATTTAGGTAATGACATATAGCCGCTCTAATACCATCTAATGCCACCATATTAAGTTCATTATCTTTTAAATCGAAAAGAACTCCTGAATATATAGGTCTTAGACCGCTTTGATCTGTTGCGAAGGTAGTTCCCTTAATCATCCTTTTTATAACCTTTTGTGGTATAGCTACTTTAATATCTTCTTTTATTTCTGGCATCTTTGGAAAACTTCCTTCATCTTGATAAACTAAATTTATTATATTTTTATCACAAATAATTTTTATATTTCTATCACTTACAGTACTGACTTCTATTGGTGCATCAGGTAACTTTCTTATTATATCTCCTATCAATTTTGACTCCACTACAATGCTGCCTTCCTCATAAACCTCTGCTTTAACTTCAGTTTCTAGATATAAGTTTTTATCTCCTCCTGCAATCATCAGATAATCTTTTTTTGCTTTTATTAAAATTCCTTGCAGTGTTGTAAATCCACTTTTTAAATAAATAACTCTCTGAGCTTCTTGTATCCCCTTAAAAAACTCATCTTTATTAATAGTAAATTTCATTCCTTTAACCCCCATAATTAATTATGTATAAATCTATCATCTGCTTTTCAATCAATATTGCTTTCGCAATATTTTTATAACTTATCTTTTTATTTTACCATATGCTTACCGTGAAAATATACCTTAAGTCCTCTTCCTGAATAAAATATAAGACAAAACCTAACCCCAAAATTATAGTAAAATAAACTATTCCAAAGTAAAAGGATGTGTTTTTGCACATCCTTTTACTTTCTCCATTTACTAAGCTCATCAATTAATAACTTACTGAAGCAAACAAATTAAATCTCCCTTTGAAAGCCTCTACAAAGTTAACCTTCTAACTTAATTTTTCTCTTAGATATTTTTTCAAAGCATTGATATGCATTGGATAAAAGGAAGCTTCATTTTCTTCTATGAAAGTTTTAAGCTTATCAAGTGAAATCCATCTAAGGTTTATTGATTCATCAGAATTCTCTAGTAATTCTCCTGTTGCTTTACATATAAAAGTCTGGAGCATTATAGAGTAAGCACCACTTAAATTTTGTGAAGAATAAAATGGATTAAAACTCATTACTTTATATCCATTACAGTGAGTAACAATAGCCTCTTCTTCTCCCTGTATCTTAGTTAATTTTAATCCAGTTTCTTCCCATACTTCCCTACGTAAACTATCAAAAATATTCTCATACTCTCTTATTTTTCCTGCTGGGATTTCAATTAATCCATTATCTTCAGAGTGTTCTTCCTTACACCTTTCTTGAATTAAAACATGTAAAACTCCATTAATTTCTTTCTCAATAATTGCTCCCACAGCTGGTTTTGCAAATATCTCCATTCATATTCCCTCCCATATATTCATTAAAATAAAGTATAGTCATTTAAACTTTATAAAGTCTATTCTTAGACTCTATGTTTATACAAACTTTATCCTCCAATAATACTCATTGCATCTTCAATATCAATTGCACCTATCTCTACCCATGAAGTTTTGTATCCACAACTGATTGCATTATTTTTTGATGCTATATTTGACCAAGCTGTACAGTAATAGGGTACTTTTCCTCTCTTGATTACTTCATCTGTTAAAATCTTAGTAAGTGTTTTAGCAACCCCTTGCTTTCTAAATTCTGGCAATACGTCAATACCTACTTGCCACATGTTTTCACAATCATTACTTGCTGCTGCTACCCCTGCTATTTTTCCATCAATATATCCAACCACAGCTAACACATCTTTTTTATCACCGTCATTATTATAAGTTAAAGCCATATGAAATCTTTCATCTTCATACAAAGATGGTATTTCCTCCTCAGACAGTATCTTTACATCTATATTCTTATTAATTAAAACCTGTTTTTCAACATCTGGAAGAAAACACTCAGCTATAAAACATACCATCTTACCGTACTTTTCAAGTTCTCTATTTAAAAGAACTAATTGTGGAGTATCAAAAGCTCTGAATCCATGATATTTATTTAGAAACTTTTCCATAAAATCCTTTATACTTTCATCTACTGTTGCAACTACCCCTTCACCGTAGTATGCAAGTCCACAAAATAACCTCTTTTTATAACACTTTTTACTTCTCTTATTTAATTTAGATATTACAACCCTATCCTTATTGCTTAAAAAATAATCAACAGAACAATTAAAGTCTATAGCTGATTGTTCCATTGCAACTTTTCGTATAACTTCTTTGTTCATCTTTCTTATACTTCCTTTATAAAATTTATAAATTAAACTCTTCAAACCTAAACTTTTTATAAGGATTATATGCTGTTTGCTTTATATATTTTCCTTCCTAAACTTCTGGTATTAACAGGTCATTTCTGCCTATATTACTTACTGCCTTGTTGTAACAACTTAAAAATAGTGATGGATTTTTTAATATTTCATATAATTTTTCTTTCCCATAAGTATCATGAATTAATCCCCATATTTCAGCACCTATAAAATAATTTAAGCTTTGTCCAAGATCATCAGGCTCATTATCTTTAACTCTATTGGTTCTTGTGCTCATCCAATATTTCATGAACATTTGCACTAATTTTTCTTCGGTTTTAAATTTTCCACTTCTAATGTCTTGAATATCAGACAGAAATTTTTCATATATTGTTTTAAATTCTTCCATGAAATATTTATAAGACTTTTCATCTACTCCTATATTTGCTATTTCATTATATATATTAGTAGTCAATAATCCCTTGTAATTGTTGCAATACTTAATAGCTAGTCCTTCTCCCGAAAATAGAGAATAAAAGGTTTCCTCTACAGTAAATGTTGATTCATCTAAATTAGAACTAAGTATTCTGTACCCAACATGATGATATTCATGAGCAATAGTACTGAGTAGAATTTCTTCATTAAAATCTTTAAAGAATTCAATCACATCATAATGAGAATAATTTTTATAGAACCATCCCATTGATGGTCCTAATCCTATAGAAAAGATTAACTCAACTTCCTCAAAACCAATCTCTTCTGGTAAACCTTTTTTAGTTTTCTTAAGAGCAGCTCTTACCTTTTCAGCAGAAATACTTTCTATGAAAGGCATTAATGCCTTATACTTATCAATATTTTTTAATACATACTGAAAGCTTGCCAATCTTTCTCTTAGTCGTATGTTTTTTATATCTGTATAGCTTAAATTATTTAAATTAGTAAAAAAATCTATAAATTCTTCTTGTGAGAATCCCCCTCTCGGTCCCCCCCGCAGTGTTATAACGTTCTAATTCAACTAAGTAATCCTCATGATTTAAAATACCCCTTAATTCTTTTTCAATATTCTCCCCAGCTATGTATTTTTCACAGATGTCCATCATTGGCCTTATTGTACTAGTATTAATTTTTATATTCATTTTTGCCCTCCCCTAGGTATACCCTGCTATTAAATCTTAGTAATTGATTTTAAATATTTATGACTAGTTACAAAACACTTTTACATTTCCCTCTCTATTTTACCATATATTCACTGTAATAATATACCTATAACTTTCTTGCTTAAATAAACTTAACGAAAGCCTAATTTCTATATTACAATATGATAATATTACATCTATAAAAAAGGACGTGATTTTAACGCATCATTTTTATGAGAATAAAATCGCTTACTTCATCATCTTTTATTTTATAATTTGATTTTTGGAATAAATGAAGTTTTTCAAAATTAAACTTTCAAAGTTTTATAAAAACATGTTGACTATTTCCCTGGACATAATTATAATAATTAATAACTTAAAGCAAAAACTATGATGAGAAGAGTAATTACAAGAAGATTTTTAGAGAGTCAGGGATGGTGGAATCCTGATATGATGATTGTAATGAAGAGCATCTCGGAGTTTCTAACCAAAATCCTTCTGGAGAGTAGGCTTAGACGGAGCCAAACCGTTATAGATTGGACAGTATCGAAGCATTATTCCGTACTGATTGAGAAGAGCATTTTGCTAATTTGGGTGGTACCGCGGAAGTTTAGTCTTTCGTCCCTTACAGGGATGAAAGACTTTTTTATTTACCTATTTTTCTTAATTAGGTATGTAAAAACAAATAACAAGTCAAAGACGTGAAAGATATTTTGAGTTCACAAGCAAGCTTGTGCAGATAAGAAAACCAGCTCTTTAGATAGTAGCGCTAACTAATAGTTCTGTTGACGCAATATAACACAAAATAGACGAAAATACTAACTTATTTGTTTTTCAACATGCCCTAATATATTAATTTTATCAGTACAATTGTACACACACTACATCATCTAGTTGAAAGGAAGGATTGTCATGGAACAAACTTACAAAAAATTATTAACAATACCATCAGGCTATAAAACTAAACTTAACATTAGAGAGACAGAGATAGCCATAAAGAAGTTGAAGGACTATTTTGAAACAAAACTTGCAAAGGAACTTAACCTTACAAGAGTATCTGCTCCACTTTTTGTTAGAAAGGATACTGGTATAAATGACAATCTTAATGGTGTAGAAAGACCTGTAGTATTTGATTCAAAGTTCATTAAAGGTTATAACTTTGAAATAGTCCAATCCTTAGCAAAATGGAAGAGAATAGCTCTAAAAAGATATGGATTCCAAACTTGTGAAGGTCTTTATACTGATATGAATGCTATAAGAAGAGATGAGGACCTTGATAATCTTCACTCAATGTATGTTGATCAGTGGGATTGGGAAAGAGTCATTGATAAGAATGAGAGAAACGAGGAAGTATTAAAGAATATAGTCCAAAGGATATACAAGGTTTTCAAGGATAGTGAAGAGTATATATGCAGCATTTACCCAGATATAGATAAAACACTTCCACAAGACATTTATATTATCACAGCTCAGGAACTTGAGGATAAGTATCCAAGCTTTACTGCTAAGGAAAGAGAAAATGCTATTGCTAAGGAAAAGGGTGCAGTATTTATTATGAAAATCGGCGGCACATTAAAATCAGGAGAGAAACATGATGGAAGATCCCCTGATTACGATGATTGGGAACTGAATGGAGATATAATCTTCTGGTACCCAATACTTGATAGAGCTGTTGAGCTGTCTTCAATGGGTATAAGAGTTGATGAAGAAGCACTTATAAAACAACTTGAAATTGCAGGATGTGAAGATCGTAAAGAACTAGAGTATCATAAAATGCTACTTCAAGGTAGCCTTCCATATACTGTAGGTGGAGGAATAGGTCAATCAAGAATATGCATGTTCTTTTTAAGAAAGGCACATATAGGTGAAGTTCAAGCTGCAATGTGGCCAGAGTATATGATTCTAGAGTGTGAAAAGGCTAATATATTACTCTTGTAGAAATTAACTTAATAAAAATCAAAAATATAATTATTAACATTCCATTTTGCAATATGTTTTTTTCTCACCTCAAAATGGAATGTTATACTAGGTTAATCTCAATGTTTTATCTCTGAATCTGAAAACTTCTCCACAAGCCACTGATCAAATTTTTCTTCTTCCTCAAATTGTGGATAGTGTGCTGATTCCAAATACAATATAAATTCTTTTTCAGGAGCTTCAATTGAATCAAAATAATTTTTTGCAGCTTTTGCTGAAGTTTTGTAATCATATTGTCCCATATGAAAATAACAAGGGATTTCAAGTTTTGTAACAAGACTTGTCAACGGCTTTTTAAGTAATCCCGGTATCATAGCCTCACTTTTTTTGACCCCAAGGTTAAAACGAATTATATCAAGCAAATTATACTCTCGATTAGTAATATAACCATCTAAATAGTCACCACTTTCATCAATGAGGCGTGCTCCCCCACCATATTTTTGTATATACATCCGTGGAACAAAGTTATTTCCATTTTCAACGTCACTTCTAATTTTTTGGAGTTTTTCAATATCTTCTTTATTTCCTACTTTTGCAGCTTCCTCAACACAATAATTTAAGGATTCTAGTTCACTTTCTGGCAAATTTGAAACTTGTCCAATTCCTATATATGCAATGTAATTTTCTGGAGCTTTAGCAGCGGCTTGCATTGCAAGATATGATCCAAAAGAGTGACCAGCTAAAAGCACCTTATCCTTTCCAAATCTTTCTTGAATATACTTAGTTAATTCAATTAAATCATCAACCAGTAAATCTGGAGATAACTCTGAATAATCCTGAAAAAAACTATAGGACTTTCCAGTTCCACGTTGATCATAATGAACTATGGTAAACTTTTCTTCTAGATTATCTTGATACTTTCTAACATATGGAATTTCAGAACATCCTGGGCCTCCATGCACAAAAATTATAATAGGATTATTTTTATCCACGCCCCTAATCATCAGTTGATGCTTACTTCCGTTTATTGAAACTTTTTCAAATATGCTAACACTATTCTCACCCTTAATAGCAGGTGTCCAAGTTGGAAAGAATAAACCTGCTATTAATAAACCAAACATAGTTAATCCAAATATCCTCAGTGCTTTTCTAATTCTTTTTGGTTTTTTATTTTTTACTGATTTTATAATTTCTTTCTCAGTGTCCAATATATCATCTCCCCACTGCTTTTGTTATTCACTACAAGTTTTTAATAATCATCATCGCTAAACTTTAATAATCTTCTCTAATAACTAACTCCATGATATCATTTTCTCCTTTAAAGCCTGCTCTTTCGTAAAATTGAACTGCTTCGGTGCTTGGCCAAACAATTAATATTTCTAAATCACAGCTAACTGCCCATTGTTTAACCTGTTCCATTAATTGTTTTCCAATGCCTTTATTTCTGTAATGTGGCCTTGTATAAACATTTGTAACATAGCCGTACTCATCAACCAAATGTTGTGGCTTTGGTATCTTTCTAATTTTTCGAACAAAAATTTGGGATACTATTAAGTTATTGTCTTCAGCTATCCAATAAATCCATTCTCCTTTAATTAGCCCATCCTTTAAAAAGATAAAGCACTGTTCTAAAAATTCTTCTTTTGATATATCTTTACAAATATCATAGTTCTCGTGTTGAAAGTCCCATCTAATTTCAGCAAGCTCCATTAAATCCCTTTCTGCTGCTTGTCTATATATCATCTAAATTCCCCCCATAAAAATACTAGTTACTAACCTTCACTGATTCTAGTGGTTACACCATTTATATCTTTGTATATGCGATCCTTATTTTTTGCTACCTTTTTTAAGATTTCTTCCTTTAAATCATAGCCTAAGATTTCTGCAATTCCATATAAATATATTGCAACATCCGCTAACTCCTCACCTACAGTTGGTAGCTTTTTTATATAGGCTTCAAAGGCTTCTGCAAGTTCCCCATTAGTTAAGCAAAACTCTAATTCAACATTTGTAATGTTAAATCCCTTTTTAACCTTATTATGAAATATTTCTTTTTGTATATTGCTAAATTTATCTATTACTTCAGTGTTCATTTTATTACTTTTGTATTTTTCTGCTTTTCTAAATAAATGTGGTTGAATGAGAGGATATGCTAAATTTTCAGGTATGTTATCAAATAATTTAATTTCACCAATTTCCAATTCTGGCAATTCACCCAGGTGATGAATTTTCGAGTAAAATAATTGTCCATAAGACTCCCCTTCTCCCTTATCTACAGAATAAATACATATTGGTATCATAGAAAAATCCTTTGCGCCTGTTTCTTCAATGAGTTCTCTTGATGCAGTAGCATATATATTTTCTTTTTCTTCTCTATGTCCCCCAGGAATTTCCCAAGTTTCTCGCTCTTTATGTTTTACAAATATCCATTTATCTTTATATTCTGCTGTAATAACTGCAAATTTAAGTTTATCTTCTTCCACTGAATTTAAATCATAAAAATTTACTCTTAACATTTGTTTTTCTCCCTTATTTATAAACTATATATCTATATCATTTATTGAATAATGAACAAGTTGGTTTTATAATGCAAACTTAGAAGCATATTTAAAAAGCTTTAAAAGCAAATTAATTAAGTTTAAGAACTGCAAGCTGTTTAAAAGACCCTTATAGAAGTATGTCCACTTAAACCTACCAAAATGTTATTGCCCTATATATTTAGTAAATTTAAATTGTTAATTTCATACTCCCCTTATTTACTAAGCCTTATTGCTTATGAACCGTTTAATTCTAACAAATTTCTTATGTTTTTCTCTAAAGTTCCATCATTAATGGACTTTTGTGCTTCCTCTGCCCATTTAGGAAATGTATCCTTTTTATAAGCACTTATCAAGGTTATAAGTGGCGTAGTTACATCATCAATAACTTTCTCCTTTTGGCTAAAACCACCATACTCATCCATAAATGCATCTTTTGCAGCTTCTGATAAGGAAACTGTTACATTTCTAATATCATTATATCTACTTCCAATTCCTAGAAAGTTATAATCAAACATTAGAGCTTCTTTCTTATCTTTTCTTACCACGAGGTTTGTCCAATAGAAATCATTGTAATTTAAAGTTTCTTCTAAGCCTTTTATTATGCTTAAAAATAAGCCCCAATTATCTTCTATTAAATTCCACAGGCTATTATCTTTAGTATTAGATTTAATTTTCATAGCCTGTATATTTTCTTTAGTAATGCAGTCTATTTCTCTATAAAACCTTTCATTATCCTTAATAGGTCTTTCTAAACCTCTCTGGTGGAGCTTCTTATACCACTTTGCAATAGCCCTTGCCACTTCAGGATTTGATAAATCTTCTTCTGTTCCTAGTCTATAATCCTGACTTTTATCTATATCCTCAAGAAGCAAACTATTATCAGTAGCTCCAAACACTTTAATTGTTGGTACTTCAAGGCGTTTTAGTAAACTGTAGTTACTTATCTCTCTCTTGTAATCATGGTTTAAAAAGTACTTTAGAATAAAATTCTCATCTTTGTATTTAACTCTATATAAATAAATTCCATCTTTATTTCGAATTTCTTCAAGTGCTATATGCTCATTATTCTCTAATCCTAAGGCTTCTAGTTCTTTATAAAGATTTTTTTTAAGGCACATGGAGTATTCGTGATAATCACAGTTCCTAAGAACATATTTAGCAAATTCTTCATCAGTTGAGTTATCAAAGAATCTATTGATGACCTTAGATACATAACCGTGAGTGACTAAAAGAACATTTTTGTTATGTAAATACTTCCACTGAATTATACTTAGTGCCTTGTACACTCTTTCCTTTATTTCTTCTAAAGTTTCTGCTCCCTCAGGTGCATTAGCTTCCCACATGTGTGGATATTTAGCTTTAGCTTCCTCTCTTGTTAATCCTTCATAAACCCCTACATATTTTTCTATAAGTTCTTCCATTTCTAAAATAGGTATCTTTAATTCCTTAGTAATAATTTCAGCTGTTTCCTTTGCCCTTTTTAAAGTAGAAGAAATTATAATATCTATACACATATCTTTAAGTTTTGCTGCTGTTATCCTTGCCTGTTCTAATCCCTTTTTATTTAAACTTACATCTACTCTTCCAGTATATCTGCCCTCTACATTAAAATCTGTTTCCCCATGTCTAACTACTATGAGCTTTCCCATAACTCTACCCCCATTTGTAAAATCTATCTTATCAACTTTCACACTTCCTCGATAAGATTTTATTAACCTTAAAAACCCTGCATGAATAATCATTATTAAATCAGCAAGCTTTAAAGTCTTTCTTACTTTATATCCTCAATTGTTTTATGAAATATTTCTGCCAGTGAACCATCATCAATTTCATATACCTTACTAGATACAAAACCGTTTTTGAGCAATATTTTCTTAGATCCAACATTGTTAGGATCTGCTATTGCTGTAACTTTTTCTATACTTTTTACCCCACTTGCCATACTTATCAAAGTTTCTGCAAGGCTACTTCCATATCCTTTTCCCCAATAGTTCGGAAGCAATAAATACTCAATTTCTGCTTCTGTTACTTCCTCATTTGCTACAATAGCACCTAATCCAATAAAATTATGGGTAATGCCTTCAAAAACCTTAAATTGCCCAAAGTCTTTATGCTTTTCATTAATGCTTAATACTTTTTCATAATATTTTTTAGCTTCTTCCAAGGTGAATACTCTTCCATAGTTCATCACCATAATCTTTTCATTAGAAACTAACTTGAAAAAGTACTGAAAATCATCTTCATAAGAAAATTTTTTTAAATATATTTCATTTTTCATTTTATATCTCTCTTTCTTATATATAACTAAATTATATGTAATCATCAAAATAAACTTATATGCTAATTAAATTTACAAAAGCATTATCTATAACCTTTAGCAGATTAACAAGCACTGGCTTTAGTTGGAATCGGCTAAATTAGACTTTATAGCTAAATCTTATTTTATAAGTATAAGTTATTCATTAATTGTTTTTCTAAAACCATAAAAACCCCTATAATTGAGCTTTTCATAATAAGTGTGAGAAGAACTTGACCCTAAAAGTTCAACTCTAGTTTTTGGGTATTGTTGATGTGCTAGTTTTAGTAGTGCTCCTCCTATACCTAGTCCTCGATGGTTTTTATGTATCAATAATTCACATACATAAAGAGTTACATAGCAATCTGTTATTCCCCTTATATATCCAATAACTTTTTCATCAATACAAGCAACTATACTAATATTGGAGTTCTCCCAAGCTCTTTTAGTATCTTCGTGGTTTTCAGCCAAATTAGTCCATCCTTCTTCCATATTTAACTTATTAATTTCCTGAAAATCCTCTTCTCTATAATTCTTGAATATAATGGTGATGTTCTTATCTTCATCACTACAAAATTTCTTTATTTCAATTTCTTGTTCTAAGTTATCCATTTCTAAACACTTACTTTTCATATATTCAATACTCCTAATAGAATTTTTAATTACTTGTCTTTTATCTATTTAAAATGTACTCCTTGAATTTACTCATTATCTCTCCACTACTCCAATAAGCTAGCATTTGCTCCTCAGGAATTTCTGCAATAGGCATATGAAGACCTTGTGGTATGAAGAGTCTATCTATCGGTGTTCCTGGCTTTGCACTAGGTTCCATTGCTAACTCTCCTATATAAGACCCAGTAAAAACAATAGGATCTTCATTTGGATAGCAGTATGCCAAACAATCCTGAATAATAATTCTTCTATTTGACTTTCCTTTCATTAAGTTCATGTAATCCTCTACTGAAAACCATTGATTTACAAACTTAATAAAAGGTCCTGGAAAGCCATTCAAAGCTTCTATTAAAAAACCTGCATCTGTTACTATAACTGCTTTCCCTAGCTTTTCACTGGCCCAACTAGCAGAATATTTAGCAACCTCTTGTACACTTTTGCTTTGAATTTCTGGTGTATCCAGTTTCTTTTGCAAAAGAGTAATTCCAGTATTTTCAAAAGTTTTAGAGGCAACATTAAATTTAATTTCATTTCCTGTAACATAAACTAAAACCTTGTCCATATTTTATTAACCCCTTTTTCATTAATTAGATTCTCTCATAAAAGTAAGTCATAGAGCTAAAGCAACTCCTCTAAATGAATCTGATATGGATTACGAGAAAACATAACATAGGTAACTTTTTTCTCACTACTTAGCATATGCGTTACTTTATCTCTAGTAAATTCTTCACTAATTACAGCTAATATCTCATCCTTTCGAAACCAATTTACCTCAAGGCTCTCTTCACTAGTTCTTAACTCCCCTGAAATTGCCTTACCAGTAAATCCAAAACTTACAATACTTCCAATAGGAGTAACCCCATCTGGTTGAATTCTCTTGGTTATATTAGAATGCACCGCCTTTAACTCACCAACTTCAATGTCTATTCCTGTTTCTTCTTTGATTTCTCTTTTTAAGGCATCTGTAAGTCCTTCACCTAGTTCAACTTGCCCCCCTGGAATTTCCCAACCTCTATCTGGGCTTTTTATAAGAAGAATTTTACCTTCATTATTCTCTATTAATCCACCCACTGATACTATATGTACTGGATAATTCATAATTACCTCCATAAATCCACTTAAGTTTTTCTCGATATTACTTACCAACTATTTTACCATATAATTACTGTAATAATATACCTCTCATCTTATAACTTTTGACAATATTCTGATTATAGTTTTTTTAGGTATTGTAGTGCTGGTAAAAACAATCTCATTCCTTTCTGCATTGGGTTAAAAATTAAAAAGGTATAATCACAGAAAACTCTTCAATTACTTCATGTAATTCCCTATAATAATTGTAGATACCGTTTTTATATTTTAGTTATTAAAGTATCTATTGTGCTATTTATAATTTAAGCTCCTTAAAATTTTAAAATTATAGGCTTGTTTAAGGAAAAGGTAATTTGGTAATTTCCCTAAACCTTAAGGGGATCAATATAGAGATGATGTATACTTTAAAAATTTATTCTAGTTCCCTATACATTTTTATTGTGTACATTAAGATAAGGATGTGTTTTTATGCGACTTCATAGACTTATAGGAATTATAATGCTTCTTGATTCTCGTGGAATTATGAAGGCTGTAAATTTAGCAAAAATATTGGAAACTTCAGAAAGAACTATTTATAGAGACATTGATATACTATGTGAGGCTGGTCTCCCTATTATGTCAATTCCTGGCCCTAATGGAGGCTATTCTTTCATGGAGGGATATAAAATTAATTCATCTGCTGAGGGATTAAAAAGTGATGATGTTTTTACTATTCTGCTTTCAACCATGGGTATTAGTCCTGAAAAAAATACTGAAACATCAGCACAGCTTAAAAATGCAGTTATAAAACTTGAGAACAGTCTATCTGAAGAACATAGGCAGGAAATTCTTAAGGCAAAGGATAGGTTTTTTGTTGATGCTTCACCTTGGTGGGGGAAAATAGTAGAAGATGAAAATATAGATATCATAAAAAAAGCTATACTAGATCTAAAAAAGCTGAAAATTAATTATAAGAAATATGGTGGTCAGGTTTCTCAAAGAATAATAAGACCCTATGGTGCAGTGAGAAAAAATTCTCAGTGGTATGTAGCAGCCTTTTGTGAGACAAAAAATGAAGTTAGAGTTTTTAAATATAGTAGAATTGATTCTATTGAAATTCTTTCTGAAGGCTTCACCATGGCTGAAAACTTTTCTCTTGAAGCATTTTGGGAAAGCAGTAAAGAACAATTCGTAAAAAAAGCTGCTTCTCACACTGAAGCAGTTATATATCCAGTTGAAGTTAAACTCCTTGAAGAAAACCTAAAACTCCTTGATGGCTTTAATATAATTTCTTCATTTGATAAAGAAGATAACTGGACTCTTACTATTGATATGATTAATTTTACAACAGCCTGTACTGTGATTTTTCCTCTTAGTGATAGAATAGAGGTTTTTAAGCCTTTAGAACTTAGAAATTTTATAACAGATAAAAGTGCCAAAATTTTAAATTTATATAAATGAGAATAAATTCATGACATAATGTTGGCAAGGATTACTTGTTATAATTAATACATAAAATCAATGAGGGGAGTTAATAATCATGAATGGAAAAATTTTAACTACAAAAGAATTTAAGGCTGTAGGTTTAAGTTACTTTGGAAACAATGCTAATGGAGAAATTCCAGCGCTTTGGCAGGTATTTAATGTTCGTTATGGTGACATTAAGCAAAAGAGTGAATCAATGCTTTGCTATGGTATATGTGATAGTGATATGGATTCAGAAGGTAATTTCCACTACTCAGCTTGCGTAGAAGTAGATTCCTTTGCTGATGTGCCTGAAGGTATGGTTACTAAAGTTGTTCCAGGGGGCAAATATCTTGTATATACTTATAGTGGTGCGATAAAAGATCTTGGAGAGTTTTATGAAAACATATTCTCAAAGTGGCTTCCTGCTTCACAATGTGAAATGGATTATAGACCTCAACTAGAAGTTTATGATGAGAGATTTATGAACAATGGAGAGTTTGACATATATATTCCTATTAAGTAGTTTAAAAGGATGCGCCCTAGGCCATCCTTTTTGTGTTTCCTCCTTTATAAAAATATCTATAAAAATATCTATAAGAATATCTTTATTTTCACTTCTTATTTAGCAACTTTGATTATTTTTGTTATAGATATCCAAATTGAAAACTATAGTTGTTCAAAAATTCACTTTCTATACTCATTAGCGTCCCTAGTGAAAAAATCATTGTATATCTCAAGAATTGAGTGTGGATATCTATATTAAATTCTGTAGATATTATAATATTAGAAAGTATACTAATGTAACACCCCGCTATAATACATATTAATATGAAACTTCAAAACCATGCACCCGCTATTATCTTACCTCATATACTATTTGTATTAAAAATCTTATTAGGAGTGAATCATGAGTAAATTTAATCCTGAGAAACTATTCATTGAATTTACACAAGGTGTTACTGAAACTGAGCCTATTATTCCTAGGCGTTATACCCTTACCCATTCTGACTTAACTGCAGAACTCTTTCTAACAATTGGTAGTGATTATGCCTTTAACAAAATAAATTATTCTATGCGGGATGAAGTTCTCGGTGAGTGGATACAAAAGGAATCAAGCTATAATTATAATGTATACTTACTTGTAGATGGTAATTTCAGTGAAACTACTGCTGCTATAAGAGATACTGTGTTTAGAAAAGAATTACCCCTGGCTCTACAAGCTATTAGATATGGTGATCAGAAATTTTTCAATGCCCATAGGGAGCTTGATAGTGTTCCAATAATAGTATTTTTTCAATCTAGCCTTCCTAAATATAATAAAATAGAAAATTGGGGTACCTTTTCAGACTATATTGTTTGATTTTTTATAGATACCTTACCTTAACTTAAAAACAAAGGACACATGCAAAACTACTGTTGGAGCTTTATGCATATGTCCTATCTCTTTTGAATTTGAATGTTGTATATAGGTAGAAACTCAAGGTATTTCACTATATATGTTCTAATAAAATTTATACATTTATAGTTGAAATTTTATTCAAATCAACTTCTAATAAAATGAGTACTCAATGTTGAAACATATATACTTCTAGTTAAATAACAAGTCAAAGATGTGAAGTATATTTTGAGTTAGACACGGAAGCAGGTTCCGCAGATAGTAGAGCTATCTAAGGGTTCTGCTGACGCAGTATAACACAAAATAGCCGAGCATACTGACTTATTTATATTTGAAGATGCCTTATTATTTATATTGACTAAAATACTCCTCTATGCTATCAAAACAAGTATTCACCATGAATTTTATTTCCTCTTCATTAATAATATATGGTGGTATAAAATAAAGCACATTTCCAATTGGTCTTAATATTAGCCCCTTTTTCAGTGCAATCTTATAAATCTCATAACCAACCCTCATATGTCCATCATAGAGTTCTTTAGAAAGCTTATCTTTAACTATCTCTATTGCTGTTATCATTCCTATACTTCTTATATCACCAATATGTTTTGAGTGCTTCGCCTTCTCTAAGGTAAGCTTTTTAATTAACTGGCCTTTTTTTCTATTACTCTCTATAATACGCTCTTCTTCAAATATCTTTAAATTTTCCAAGGCTATGGCACAACCTAGGGCGTTTCCTGCATAAGTATGGCTATGAAGAAATGCCTTTCCTTCATTATAATCTCCATAAAAACAGTTATATACTTCATCCCTTGTTAAAACCACAGACATAGGCATGTATCCAGCTGAGATTCCCTTTGAAAGGCACATAAAGTCAGGGCTTATTCCAGCATGATTGCAAGCAAACATTTCACCAGTTCTGCCAAAGCCCACTGCAATCTCATCTGCAATAAGATGTACTCCGTATTTATCACAAAGGTCACGTAGCTTCTTTAAATAAATGGGTGAATAAATCTTCATCCCTGCTGCCCCCTGGACCATAGGCTCAACTATCACCGCACTTATCTCCTCATGATTCTCTATTAAGCACTTTTCCATGGCATTAAAGCACTCTGCATTACAGGTTTCTCTATTAAAGTAATATTCACACCTATAACAATCTGGACCCTTTACTCTTATGGTATCTAATAGTAAGGGTTTATATATCATATTAAACTGATCTATATCACATACAGACAATGCACCTAAGGTTTCTCCATGATATGCATCACTTAAAGCTATAAACCTTTTCTTCTTAGTGTTTCCTGTTTGAGCATGATAGTGGAAACTCATTTTTAAAGCTATCTCCACCGCTGAGGATCCATTATCGGAAAAAAATACCTTAGTAAGCTTCTCTGGTGTTATACTCACAAGCTTTTCTGATAACTCTATAGCAGGCTTATTTGAAAAGTTTGCAAAGATAACATGTTCAATATTATCTATTTGCTTCTTTATAGCTTCATTGATTCTCTTATTACTATGTCCAAGAGTATTTGTCCACCAAGACGATATACAGTCTAAATATTTATTTCCATGAATATCGTAAAGCCAACCCCCTTCACCTTTTTCTATGACTATGGGATTAAGTTCTTCATAGTCCTTCATTTGTCCACAGGGATGCCATATATATTTCAAATCCTTTTTCACATAATCCTTCATATTCACACCTCAACCTTTATTACGAAAATCTTTTTGTACTCTTCTATTTTTCATTGTACTTTACTGACGGGCAATGTTCATGGATGGTTATTTTAGTTCTTCCATGCAATCTAATACTTTGCCAAGGCTAAAGGCCTTTTCAGCATTTATTTTTATAGCTTCTATCATATTGTCCTCTAGCTTATCAATAGTTCTAAGTTTTCCTATTATAGGTACCTTAGTAAGCTTTTCTATAATTCTTATATTGTCATCACAAAGTAGTTGCTCCTCGTAATAGTTTATTATAATGCCTTTGATTTTAATTCCTAAATTCTCTATATATCTTATTGTTAGTACTGTATGGTTTATGGTTCCTAGTCCAGCTCTTGCAACAATAATAACCTCCATACCTAAATCTTTAATTAGATTTTCAAGGGTGTAAACTCCTCTTTCATCATCTATTAATGGACAGACTATACCTCCACTTCCCTCTGAAATTATAAAATCATACTTTCCTTTTAAGTAATTATATTTCTCTTTAATTATATTTAAATCTATAGGATTATTTTCTAACTTTGCTGCAAGATGAGGTGACACTGCTGACTTATACACAAAGGGGGTAATATTTTCATAGGCTTCCTCTAAATTACTCACTTCACTTACAACCTTAGTGTCACCAGGAATAAGCTTATCCCCTACTTCTACGGCACCGCTTAATGCTGCTTTAAAATACGTAGCGTTATATCCATTACTTCTAAGCACGTGCATGAGTCCCGCAGTTACAATAGTTTTCCCTACATCAGTATCTGTTCCTACTATAAATATCCCCTTAGCCATTTTTTCTAACCTCTAGGTTTAATTCATCTATAAGTTTCTTATCATCACATATTTTATTTCCTGATGTGGTAAGATAATTTCCTGTAATTGTAGCATTTGCTCCTGCATTAAAACAGTTTTTGCCATACTCATCAATGAGGTTTCTTCCTCCTGCAAGCCTAATTAAGGCTTTGGGATTAACAAATCTAAAGATAGCAATAGTTTTTAGTATTTCCTCTTGACTTAATCTTTCTTCATTTCCTAGTGGAGTTCCCTGAACTGGATTTAATACATTTATAGGAATCGAGTTAACCTGTAGCTCTCTTAACTGAAAAGCTAACTTAACTCTATGCTCTAAGGTTTCTCCCATGCCGATAATTCCTCCTGAACATATCTCCATACCAGCTTTTTTAGCTACGTTGATAGTGTCTATTCTTTCATCATAGCTATGGGTTGTACAAATCTCTTTATAATATTCTCTACAGGTTTCCAAATTATGGTGGTACATAGTTACCCCAGCTTCTTTTAGTTTTATCAGCTCTTCATAATCTAGTATTCCTAGAGATGCACATAAATCTATTTTTATCTCCTTGTTTAAATCCTTATAAATTTGTATAACCTTTTGAAACTCCTCACCTGTAACTCCTCTGCCACTGGTCACTAGTGAAAATCTATTCACTCCTTCACTTTCATTTTCTCTTGCTAACTTTAAAGCTGCATCCTTTGAAACCAAATCATATACTGCTGCATTAGTTTTATAGTGAGCAGATTGAGCACAAAACTTGCAATCCTCAGTGCAATGTCCTGACTTTGCATTCATAATTGTGCATAAATCTACTTCCTTGCCCATAAAAGTTTGCCTTATGTTATTAGCACAATTACATAACTCTAATATATGCTCTTTTTCCTCAAGCCCTGCTAATTTCATAGTCTCTTCAAAGGTTATAAAATTTCCTGCTAAAGTTTTTTTCTCCATTTCTTTAATAAAGTCTTTCATGTTGTACTCCTTTTATATTGTTTTTATAACCCATATATCCACTTTTTCTTAATATAGGTAATACTCTTATGGATATATAAGCTGTAAATATTACTAGTAAAAGATCTCCAGCTACACAAACTACAAAGCCATAAAAGAATGCGAAATATAAAGAAATATTCTTTCCTAGGTAGAAGTTATAGCTAATATATAAATATATAACGCCAAATAAATACACAAAAAACAAGCCTGCAACCATCATAAATATTGCCTTAATAAAGGTTAGTTCTTTAAGGTTCTCTCTTATCTTACCTATAATATAAGCAGCCACAATAAATCCTATGAGATATCCAAAGGTAGGTTTAAAAATATAGTTAAAGCCACCACCTTCTGTAAACACAGGTATACCCAAAAGCCCAATTCCTACATAAACTATTTGTGATATAGCTCCTAATTTTGATCCTAAAATCACACCCGCTAAAGCACAAAAAAGAAATTGAAGGGTAAAGGGTACATATGGTATTGGTATTTTAATAAAAGCTCCAACTGCTGTTAATGCAGCAAACATAGCTACTAAAATCAAATCTCTTGTGTTTTTCAAACAATACACCTCTCTAACAATATTTGCCTTACTCTATTAATATATTAAATGTCCCCACTATCGTCAACCATAATAACTTTATAGGTTTACAATACTTTTAAAATTTTATTTACCCCAAGGAATACCTTATATATATTTAATTGTGAAAATTTCCTGATATTAAGAATTAACTAACTACTAATGTATATCGACCTTCTCTCTTTTTAGAAGAAGCACCTTCGAACAAGTACTGATTCCACACAAAACTCTAAGCTTTCACATATTATATGATTAGGAAGATATTCTTTCTTAAATAAAATTTAAAAAATGGAGATGTGATTGAAATCGAAGGATGTAATAATTATAATAACTCAATTACTTTGCCCAATCCTATAACACAAGTAGCTGATTTGCCTTATGACTTATATTTATCACTTCAAGGAAAATACTTTGTAGGTTATGCAGATGATTTAGAGTTCGGTAATGGCAGTATTGCATGGGCTGGATTAATAAATCCAATTAGTTCAGGAGTTAATCTTTTTGTTCAAGTTTGGACTGTTACAAATATTGGAGCATCACCCTTAATTGCAAAAGTATGGTTTAATGCAATTCCACCTGGAATTCCTACAGAATCAGAATTAGTTACACCTGCAAATACAGCTCTTTGTCCTTTACCAGTACCAAAAACAAAACTGCTTCAGGCAAGTAATGTACTTGGAGACCCCGTTGGTGGTAGCAATATATTTATAAGAACAGTAGCTCCAGAAGTTACAATTGCTAGTGATGAACAAGGTAGGTTTATTTTCCCTCCTGGTGGCTCCTTTGTTATTACTTTATCTACCACTGAGACATCTAATGAAGTTGGCATGGGAAGAATAGCTTTTGGCTGGAGTGAAGAACCTGTTGTTAAAAATAAAAAAAGTAGGAGATGTTTAGAGAATGGATTGCTGTAATAGCTATAATAATTCTATTGTTTTGCCAAATCCAATTACCCAAGTAGCTTCCATGCCTTATGATTTATATTTATCACTTCAAGGAAAATATTTTTTAGGCTCTACAAGTAGTTTAGAGTTTGGTAATGGTAGGAGCGCATGGGCAGCATTGTACAACCCCATTAATTCTGGTGTCAATTTGTATGTTTATTCCTGGCAGGTTTCCAATACTGGTCCATCACCAATAAGGGCTCAAATATGGTTTAATAGTAATCCCCCAGGGCAACCAACTAAGGTTTCAACAGTAGTTCCTGGTAATACTGCTCTTTGTCCACCACCTAAAACTAAAATATTATTATTTCAAGCAAGTAATGTTATTGGTGAACCTGTAGGCGGAGTGAAAGCCTTTGTTAGAAGAGCTCAATCCGAAGTTACAATAGGTGATGTGGAGGTTGGAAAATTTATTTTTCCTCCTGGTGGGTCATTTCTAATATTCTTATCCAATCCTGAAGCACCTGATGAGCCTGCTAGTGCTACAGTTAATTTTTCATGGTGGGAAGAAAAGATAAATTGCTAGTATGCTAAAATAAAAATTTCTGTATTACCTTACAAAGCTTCTAGGGAATCAATGTAGTTTCACTTGAATTGAAACCTTACCTTGGTTCCCTATTTAGGTATGACTTATCTAATGTATGTACTTTGAGCTGTAAAGTTCATTTCTATGTGACTAACATGATTTTTTATTGGACTGATATTAGATTTTAGTATTAGTTACTTTTTTAGGGAGTTTTTATAATCTAGAGCCTTACAGCTTTTTCTGCACTTTTAAATACTAACTTTAAGCTTTACTATTTAAACTTCTAATAATCACTAACTTTTAGCCCTTTAACCTAATAATAAATGCTATAATTTATATTGGGGAAAGCCTGAGAGAATTTTTAAGGGGGAAATCTTATGTATAAAATCTATGAAATTAATCCAAATAATTTAACAGAAAGTGAAATTAAAAATCTATATTCAATCAATGAAGCCTTAGAGAACAAATATAACTTTCTACATCGTTTAAATACTGTTGATGACTATAAGAATTTATTTTTGTCATCGTTTGCTAACATTGATAACCAACTACTTCTTATAGAAAAAGATTCTATAGCATGTGGAATTTTAACTTTAACTAAAACCTTTGATTGGAACGGTAATGAACAGCATAAGTTAACAATCTCTTTATGTGATTTAGTAATTGATGAAACTTTAGTAAGTTTTATTGATGAAATAATTAAGAATACGATAGATAAGTACAATGAACTTTCAGTAGTTACTTACAATAATGAGCTTCAACAAACAATTGGAAAATATACTCACAAGGTAGCTTTACGGGGTAATTATTATACTTTAAATAAGAGTGATATTGATATATCTTCGCTAAGTAAATACATAGCAGAACAAGAAATAAAAAACTCAGATTTATCTATTAGATTTACAGATATTATTTCTGAGGATTTAATTGAAGAGTATTGTAATTTATTTATGGAAACTATGGAAGACATGACAGATGTTAAGGAAGATGGTTATGTTCAATATGTTATAACTCCTGAAAAGCAAAGGCAAATTAATGAATCAAACAAGAAAAGAAATCTTTCTCATTTTTGCTATATGATTTTTAACTCAAATAATGAGCTGGTTGCTAAATCAAATGTATCTGTAAACAACAGTGATCCTCGCTTTCCCTATCAATTTATGATTGGGGTTAAAAGACCTTATAGAGGAAGAAACCTCGGAAAGTGGCTTTATGCTTCTATGTATAAAAGATTGTTTGAAACCATAAATTTTGAAAAAGCCCTTGTATGTCATCATCCTGACAATGCTCCTGCTATCAATGTGAGCAAATGGATTGGCTATAAATTTAACTACTTGGAAACAACCTATAATTTATATAAACAATAAAGAAATTATCCTTGTGCTAATTCAAAACTTTCTTCATTGCATCCAGCAAATATTACTAGTACTATCACCTTTATTACTTCAATAAACTTTTTCATAAAAATCAGCTCCTTTGATATATCTTATGAACTAATTATAATTCCTTAATGGATTATTTGATATATCATAACTCTTACATCTTTCTTACAATTTCGTAATAAAGGTGTATTATAAATTTAAGAAATGTAATTACCCCATGTAAAGAGTCCTTTGCAATGAGCTCTCTATATGGGGCACTTTATATGAATTCTATGGTCTTGTCTTTGGTGGTGGTCCTCCAGCTCCTGGGTTTTCTTTTCCGCCAGGATTTCCTTTGCCTCCAGGATTTCCACTTTTTCCAGTAGTAACTCCTGATTCATTTAACCAAGTTACGCTATTTGTAATAGTGAAGCTTACCACCTGAGTTCCATTCTTGTACTCACCATCTTTATAAAGTCCATCTAATAAAGTTCCTGTTGAGGTTCCCCCTGAATAAACAGTATATTCTTCACCTTTTTTTAAATCTGGGGAGGAAATAACTACTGTACTATAGTCTTTTTTAGGGGCAAGGGTTGCTATGATATTACCTTTGCTATCTTTCACAGCAAATAGAGTTCCTGATTTTTGAATTGTTGAAAAACTCATAGCAACGGAATTTTGATTTGATGACTCAGAAGGTCCTTGAACCATTCCAGAGCTTCCAGCCGACATTAAAACTCCACCAGTAACTACAAACTCTCCATCATAGTCAAGTGCTCCATTATTGTTGGCAGTTGGTCCACTTACTACAACTGTACCTCCTGACATATAAATTGACCCGTTGGCATCTAATCCATCTCCATTAGAGTCAACTGATATATAACCTCCAGTTATATTAAGTTTATTATTACCTGAGGAGCTTAGATTATTTTGTCCCGGACGCCCATTTACAGAAGAACCATCAGCTCCTCCTCCTATATTGACACCGTCATCACTAGCTATAACATGAGTTTCTCCGCCTTCAAAGGTTATAAGTGTGCTCTCTATTCCTTCATAACTTTTTGTTATATTAATTTTACCATCCTTAATTTCTATGCTAGAATCTGCATGTATGCCATCGTCTCCAGATGTTATAGTGAAATCTCCAGCTAATATATTAATGCTATTATTTGAATGTAATGAGTCATCCGCAGAATCTATATTAAAGCTTCCTCCACCTATGGAGATATTTGAAGTAGCTTTAACTCCTTTAGAGCTTTGTCTCTCTGCCTTGGCAGTTTTTGTGGATGTGTTGCTCTCTTGTTTTGTCCTTGAATTAGGTCCTTCTACCTTAATTTTTTCAGGAGCACTTATGCTACCACCACCAGTTATAATAGTATACTTTCCATCTTCTATAAGCATTGAAGTTTCTGCTTGAATTCCATCACTCCCTGCCTTTATATCGAAGGTTCCTCCCTGAATAGCTATATAACCTTTGGAAGCTTCAGTATCATTTGTAGACTTTAATCCATCTCCACCAGCTTCTATATTAATATTTCCTTCTTTAACTATTACCATGTCTTTTCCTAATATGCCATCATCTTTTGCGTAGATGTTTATGTTTCCTCCAGTAATTTTAAAATCATCTTTGCTTGTTATTCCGTTGTTATAGTTACCATTGACTGTTAGGCTTCCAGCCCCATTTATGATGAGATTAGCTTTACTAAAAATCGCTGCATTGGGCTCATCTGATGAATCTTCCAAAACATAGGTTTTCCCATCTTTTATAATATTTTCAGTTCCCTCTGACAAAGTAATAATAGCTTTGTTTGCCTTTTTAACAAATATGGGCGAATTATTTAAACTATTAATCTCAGCCCCATTTAGTACTAGTTTAACAGTACCCTCATCCTTTAAATCAATAATTACTTGCCCATTATCTAACTTACCACTAAAAACATATACCCCTGCTGTGGTTATTGTAATTTTACTATCCTCTATTGTAACCCCAGCTCCATTTAGGGTGGCACTATTCCCATTAAGTTGTACATAGCTTGGATTTTCACTTTTCCAGTCAGTGTAATAATCATCTTTATCATAGGAAATCATATCTTTTGTGACTATGAAGTTAGTTTTGGTTTCACCGCTAGTTGTGGAAATTCCATTTGTACCTTCCTGTGATGATTTATTGGTTTCTGTTGCTACATTTTTACCACAACCAGATAAAACTGCAGTACTTAAAAGTATAGCCATAAATATTGCTCTTATTTTTTTCCTATTCATAAATTCATTCTCCTTTATATATGATTTTGTAGAATTCTGCATCAAATCTTCTTTCTTTACTTGTATTACTCTTATTTTATAGAGGCAACCTTAAACAAACCTTAAATTGCTTCAGGTAACTTTTTCAAGCTAATCCTTTAGGGTTTCCTTGTAACTTTTGTAATATAAGCATTCTAAAAATTTAAGGGTTAAATTCTATTAGCTAGAATTTAACCCTTATTGTAATTGTTTATTACTCTTGATTACTATTTTATAGAATCTGTAATATTGTTATTCATTCTTCTTTACTTCACTTCACTTTTTTTATTCCAAATTTCATCTATATAATTTTCATTGATAATTTAGATATAAGCCTTGGCTTAAGAGTAAGATTGACACTTATAAAAGATTAAAGCTTACCTAATACAAAACTTCAACTAATTGATCATAAGCTTAAATTGGCAATAAATATTAAACATATCTTCTTCAATATTACAGTTTATACTCCCACCCATTTTTTCTACTAAACCTTTGGCAATAGAAAGTCCAAGACCTGTTCCTTTTTCTGACCTCATCTTATCAGACATATAAAACCTATCAAAGACATTCTCTAAGTCCTGTTGGGTCAAATTTGTAAAAGTATTACTGATTTTTAATACCGCACCATTTTCTTTAACCTGAAGAGAAATGTCTATAACATCCTTTGCATATTTTATTGCATTGCTTAGTAGGTTATCAATTGTCCGTTCTACAGATTTCTTTTCTCCTATGATATACAAGGCTTCACTTGGTATATTTATACTTGGGTTAATGTTTCTCCCCATAAAATCTGCATATCTATCTAAAGCAACCTGCTCTAGTATCTTATTTATATTTAATTTTTCCATATTTAACTCATAATCTAAGGAATCGATTAAGGACAGCTCATAAAAATCATTAAGTAAAATTTCTAAGGACTTTGCCCTATGTTCAGCAACCTCTAGATATTCAGTTTTTTCCTGTTCATTAATGCCTTCTAGTTTTAGAAATTGAATATACCCAATAATTGATGTTAAAGGAGTCCTTAAATCATGAGACATATTGGCAATAGTTTGCCTTAAATCATTTTCAACTTTTACCCTATTAGCTTCACTTTGTAGCTTTATTTCTATAGTTTCATTGATTTTCTCTGCTAACTTTTCTATACTTTTGTTTAAAAGTCCTATAGTAATTCTTTTATTTGTTTTTGTTTCATTAATATGTGCAAGCTGATTTGTTAAGCTCTTAACTTGGCTTTCCATATAAAACAATCTAAATCCAAGAAAAAACACTGTAACTAATAAGACTACAACTAAATATGCCATTTGTCCTTCTACCTCTCAGTATCTTCTTATTTTATATCTGCTTTCTTAAATGTATGATTACCTATAACTATACACAAAGCTATAGTTAATAAGGATATAGTAAGAATTTGTAATACTTCATTAATTCCTGATTGTTTTGCAGCAATAACATAGGGCTGTGATACTGCAAACTTTTCATATATCCACCTTATTGAAGAATTTCGTACAGCCATAAAGCTTATAATCCTATAAGCAAAGTCCATCCCTACTACTATCCCTATAGTAAGATTCATATTTTTTGTGGCAAAAGCAATCAAAACATTAGTACTAGCTATAGCACCCTGAGCGATAGCTGTAAACAGAAGCATTCCTAGTAAAGATAAGAAAGCTCCAAAGGTAAATACCTCTCCATAGCCCCGTTTTATTGTTGCTATAAGGAAAACTACTAAAGGTGGGATAAAATTAAAGGCAAGAATACTGAAATAATACGCTATGGACTTAGATAAAAATATATGACTTCTTTTGTGGCCATAGGATATTAAATTTTTTATATAGCCAGAGGTGAATTCTGTGGCTATATAATCTGCTGCAAAAACTCCTCCAATTATATTTGAAGCTAAGCTACTTTGCATAAAAAGCATATACATTAAAGCATCTTTTCCCCCATTAACTTTTAAGCTCAGGGAAAGGGAATAAATCACAAGGGCTTGGAGCAGTGATAAAAATATAAAAAAGTAAAATAGCTTTGACTTTCTTAGTTTATAAAACTCAATTTTAAGTAAGTTAAACACTCTGTTCTCCCCCTACTATCTTACTAAAGTATGCTTCTAGGTCCTCTCCTCTTGGCATAATTTCCTTAACTTTTATTCCTGCTTTAACAAGAACTTCTGTAACTACTTCTGTTTCATCTAAATAATCATATAAGTTAATAATATCATTGGGCAAAACATTATAGCACAAAGTTCCTAGCTCCTTATTTATTACAACTGCTGCACTGGCAGCATTATCTACCTTAATATGAACATATTTTTTACATTTACTGTTTAGTTCCTCAAGGGATAGCTCCTCTATAATTTTACCTTTATGAATTACTCCAAATCTAGTTGCTAAATGATGAATTTCTCCTAGTATATGACTAGAAATAAGAATAGTTATTCCGTATTCTCTATTTAACCTTTTAAGTAGTTCCCTTAGTTCTATAACTTTAATCGGGTCAAGTCCATTAATAGGTTCATCTAAAATTATAAGTTCAGGATCTCCAAGCAGTGCCATTGCTATAGATAATCGTTGCTTTCCACCTAAAGATAAGGTTTTTACCTTTTTATTCTTTTCACCTATTAATTCCAATGATTTGAGTAGTTTTTCAATGGCTAAATCTCCTGGTATTCCTTTTTGTAATCTATTAATATGCATATTTTCATATACAGTTTTATTGTCATAAAGAGCTGGTGCTTCTACAACAGCACCAACTCTTCTTCTTGCATATTGAAGTTTATTATGCTCACTTTCTCCAAAAAGCTCAATAGTCCCTTCCTCCGCAATGGAGAGTCCAGTTATTATTCTAAGTAAGGTGCTCTTCCCAGCTCCATTTAAGCCTATGAGTCCATATATTTCACCTTTTTTTATTGTCATATTAACATTATCTAAAACCTTTAAGTTTTTATATTTTTTTGAAATACCTATTAACCTTAATATATTATTATCCATAAACTTATCCTTTTACATATTTTTTCTATTAATTATAACACATGCTACAGTTAAAAATAAGCTTCCACACATAAGCATATTTATTGTCTCTTTAGCAGTATAGCAACCTGTGGAAAAACCCGTATTGGCAATATAAAAAGGCAAATTTACTATAATTTGTTTTACTGTTTCACTTCTGTCAGATTCTAAGGCTTGCTTAAAGAGTACTAAAATTAAATCAAAATATAATACATAGGTTACAATTCCAGTAACAATAAAATTTGAACTTACAATGGAAACTAATAGTATAAAAGAACCTAAAGTAAAAGCATAAATTAAAAAAGTTCCTAAATTAACTAACAGTAACTCTGCTTTAACCCCACCTACAATCCAATTCAAAAGTTCATACCATACATAGCATATTAAGGAGGTTGTTAAAAAGCTTATAAGCTTAGAAAATACTATTTCATTTCTAGTAAAAATTCCTGTAAAAACAACTTTATCTGTTTTATTTGTAAACTCTTGAGTTAAGGAAAAACTACAAATAACTAAAATTATATATGGAACCAACTGTAAGAAGGTCATTGGAACCATAGAAAGCTCTGATTCTTGAAGAGTTTTTATGAGAAAATAACTAAAGAAAGATAATACAGTTAATCCAGTTAAAGAAAATATTATATCCCTTATAAACTTTTTTCTTTTAAGCTCCAAGGTTATTACTTTTAAAGCTCTATCCACTTTTCTCACCCCCTGGTTATTTAATTTCTCTTTTACTAATTACAAAGAAAGATATTACAAGAAAACCTACAGCCCATAAGAAATTTATTTTCACACTTTCTAAGGTAATTATCCCCTGAGACATAGCTACCACATTATAAAATGGTGTTTTCATGTATGAAGAAAAGGTTTCTACAAGTTCTGGCTTGGTAGTTGTTAAAACAACTATAGCAGCAGTGTAAAAGTTCACCATGCTTAAAAATAAAATATAAAATAATATGGATTTTTTATCATTAAATTTTAAGGAAACTATTAAAAGCATAAGACTTCCCATGGCAAGAGTTATAGAAATATAAGAAATAAATAATTGTAGATGATTAAAGGTTAAAAAACTTGAAAACCCAATTTTATTAAATAAAACCACTGTGGCTAAAACATTATTTATTTCTGCAAATATATAAAAAACAATTCCTAGTAGAATTAAAGAGATTGCTTTTGAAACCATTATTTCTACTCTGCTATATATCCCTGTAAAAATAGTTTTTGTTGTATTCCATCTTATATCATTCCTTAAGATAGATACTGATGCGTATAATATTATCACGTATAAAAATCTTGAAAATTCAAAGCCATACTCATTAAGACCATATTTTGGTGGATGGACAAAAAGAATCCAAAGCATTGAATAACCATAGGCTGCAATAAGCCCTATTAGCATTTCCTTAGACTTTACTACATTTTTTACATTTAAATAAGATATTTTTGCCAACTTATCCATTTTCCTATTCCCCCATAGTTTTTAAATATTTCTCTTCCAAGGACTCTTTTACTTCATGCACACTTCTAAGCGGTATATCAGCCTTACTAATACTTAAAATTAAATCTTCTAACTCTTTGGTATTAACTTCTGCATGAAGCTCATCTTTAGATGTAACTTGATGACTTATATTTTTAGAGTTAAAGAACTGTTCTAACTTATCTAACTTGCTAGTTACAAAAGCTACCTTCGATGATGATTTTTCTTCCTGATCCAAGTTTTCTACCTTAATAATTTCTCCCTTTTGTATGAACACTACCTTATCACACATAAGTTCAATTTCTGAAAGAATGTGGCTTGAGATTAGAACCGCAGTATTTTTTTCCTTTGCTATGTGCTTTATAAACTTTCTAAGCTGTGGAACTATAGCAGGGTCCAATCCATTGGTTGGTTCATCTAGGATTAAAACTGGTGGATAGGTTAGCACCGCTTGTGCGACTCCAAGTCTTTGCTTCATTCCTAAAGAATATTGCTTTACCTTTTTATTTACATAATCTTCAATACCTAAACTTTTAACTATTTCATTAATTTCACTTTTATCCTTTAAACCTGATATCTCTGCAAAGAATAGTAAATTTTCATAACCAGTGAGTTCTGGATAAAAACCTGGCACTTCAATTACACAACCAATTTCCTTTGTTTTTAAGTGGTTTCTATCCTTTATATTTCTATTATCTATGAAAACTTGGCCCTCATATTTTGGAATAAGCCCTGTGATAATCTTCATCAAGGTAGTTTTCCCTGCTCCATTTGGTCCAACAAGTCCAATAATTTCTCCTTGATTTATTGATAAATCAACACCATTTAACACCCTTTGCTTTCCATAAAACTTAGTAACATTATTAACCTTTAAAATTTCGCTCATAAATAATCTCCTCCAAAATTCAAAAATCTTATTTTTCTTTTTTCCATTGCGGAATAGCTTAAACTAAGAATAAAAACATTTCTTATTGTTAAGAAGTTTTTATTTAAGCTCTTCTTATTTTAAAATAATATCTCTTTGTTTTCTCTTATGAGATTATTGTATAAAGTGAAATATAAAAAAACTTAAAGGAATCCTTAAGAAAACCTTAAGTTTATCCTTTAAGTTTATAACCCATCCCCCATATAGTCTCTATGTACTCTTCCTTAGGATTTGCCTTTTGTAGCTTATTTCTTAAATTACTCATATGAACATTTACTGTGTTTTCATCAGAAAGATATTCCTCTTCCCATACACTTTCAAAGATGTTTGCCTTGCTAAATACCTTCTTAGGATGCGTTAAAAGCAACTCTAGGATATTATATTCCCTTGCAGTTAGATTCAAGGTTATGTCATTTACCTTAACTTCTTTAGTTTCCTTGTTTAGCATTATATCTTTATATGTCAAAATCTGCTCTACTGGAGCTTTGTTATTGAATTCCATGTATCTTCTAATATTTGCTTCAATTCTTGCAGAAAGCTCTTCAACATCAAAAGGTTTAGTAATGTAATCATCGGCGCCCAACCTAAAGAGTTCAAGTTTTACCTCTTTATCAAGCTTTGCCGAAACTACCATAACTGGCATAGTCTTAGTTTTTCTTATGTTTTTTATTAATTCTTCTCCTGCCATTCCAGGTAGCATTAAATCCATTAATACTAAGTGAAAGTTGCTACTTTGTATATAAATCATGGCCTCTGTGCCAGAAAAAGCTTGTACTACCTCATACCCACTTTTTTTCATAAGAGCAGCCACAAGATTATTAATACTATTATCATCTTCTACTATTAAAACTTTGATTTGTTCTTTCATAATTAACCCCTTCATTACTTTCTTTATAATATAACCTATACATATTATACCATAACCTATATATCTTAAAATTATATAC
This sequence comes from Clostridium sp. UBA4548, assembly GCF_002387895.1. Classification (GTDB taxonomy): domain Bacteria; phylum Bacillota; class Clostridia; order Clostridiales; family Clostridiaceae; genus Clostridium_J. The sequence continues at coordinate 46,453 of NZ_DGLI01000013.1, read as the reverse complement.
AAAAGCTACTCAGCTAGAAACCTTATTAGAAATTTTCTTGCCGAATAGCTTTATGGATAAATTATATTTTAGGCTTCAATTTTTATATTGGATCTCGTAACTACTCTTGAAAGTGGCACATATAAAATTACAGCCACAACTATTGAGAAGGTTCCATTAATTAATGTAGCAGGAAGACTTACTGCTGAAGTTAACACCGCTGGATAAAAACCACTACCTGCAACTAATAGATTAAATACTCCAAATAAGAATTCTCCTACTAAGTTAAATACTATACCTGACACCGCTCCCATTATTGCGTACTGGATATCAACAGAGTATTTCTTAGCTGATATTGCTGCCGCACCTAAAGAAATTCCAAGTATAAGTGAGAAGATATATAAAACTGGATTAATAACTAATTTCTTTTTAATACCTACAACGGCAATTTCATTACCATTGATTGTAGAAACTATAAGTAGAAGTATTCCTATTAATGTAAACACTACAGAAGCAATAAAAATCCACTTTACTGGTGATTTAGCTTCAGATTTTCTTCCCTTTGATGCCACCCTTCCAGTAATTATACCTATACCAAACTTAAGGATAAAAGTTTTAGGTGCACTTGAGCCATAACCATTCATAATATCAAATAAACCCATACCTATGGACCCTGAAGCCCCTCCAACTACTCCATTAAAAAGCAATGCTGCTAATATTACAAACATATTACCCATGTGTAAAAATGGCTTTCCTACTGGCGATGGAATAGGAATTTTAAAGTAAAGAGCTACATAACAAAGTGCAGCAAACAATCCTATAAAAACTATTGAACGGGTTGAAATTTTATTTTTCTTTGAATGTACCGTATTCATGCTAATCCCCCTAAATGTATAATTGCTATTTTGTATCGGTACACATATCATTGTACCTGTACACTTCGCCCATATTATAAAGCCTTCTTTCCAATATATCAATATATTTACAGGGATTTTTAGTTAATTTTTTGTGAAACTCTAAAATATTCTGTAGGTCATAATTTCAACCAATCTATTTACTAGTTATTTTTCAAATCTCTACACCAGTACTTAATAAACCTGTTCTATAATTCCAAGTAACCTATTTTTCGTAAATGTACCACTCACAAATCTCATCACCTAGAAGGTGCGATTTTCTAACTTCACATATAATATTTTCATTAAATCCCTTCACCAAATAAGGATCTACACTACAATGAAGCCTACACATTACTTCTTCTAAGCCTTCTTCTCTAGATATTCTACTCATTGGACATCCATTTTCTTGTCTAAATAACAGCCCCTTATCACAGCTTTCTTCTTTAACTAAATTGCGTTCTCCAAACAATGGAATAATATCCTTTAACGTATTTTGTCCGCACTTTTTTGCAAAGCTTTTTCCTTCTCTCATTACATCCTCAATTTCTGCATCATGAATAACATTAAGTACTTCCTCACCCAATACATTCTTCATTGCACTTACTACATCAAATGTATGAATTAAATACCATCTAAGCAGTTCATTGTAACTTACCTTAATTTCTTTATAGACTTCAAAGACCTCATCCCCATACCTATCTCTTAAAGAACTTATAATTCTTTCCAATCTATTCATTTGGAATTCATTAAGTTCGTAAGCAAATTCTAGCTTTTGCAATTCTTCCTTAGCTGAAACTTTAACACAATCCATAATTTTGCCCCCTAAAATTATTATTATATTAATATTTCTACGTTTTTCTAAAACATAGGAATAAAATACACCCCGTTAATTTAGATTTTTCAGTTTCGTAATAACATGATTACTTTGGTACATAACAAAAGAGAGTCTTCTCCATTATCTTGCACAATCTATAACTCAATATTCTTTGCTAAAGCTACTACTTTTTCTCTTTCCACAGCATTTAAACTCTCAAAATACTCCTTAAATTTTACCTTCCACTCCTTCTCATTTTCTATCATATAATCAGTCTTAAATTCTTCATCATTATAAGTATTTTTTGCAATTAAGGCCATCTCAAAAGTATCTAGTGCTTTAAAAACATCTATATACTCATCCTCAAATATACAATCTGCTCCAAGTACATCTAATAAATCCTCTAAGCTATGAATTTCTTCTCTAATAAGCCTTATTTTATCTTCTATGCTACTACAAACTCTAATTTCTTCAGTTATCTCTCTAAATTTATTATTATCTAACATCTTACCATCTTCATATTTAATTAAATTTTCATCTTTTTTACTTAAAGTAATAAATACCCTATCTAAGGTATTATTCTCCATATTTTTTCTTACTTCTGGTATGACTTCAGATATGACCTTGTGTATATACTCAATGAGTTTTTTATCCTTTATAGAAAATTCATGACAAAGTTTTTCTACTGCGTCAAAAAATAGTCTTTCTAGTTCTATTGTAGATAGATCTTCCATTATTCTCTTTAGGTATTCTCTATTCCACTTAGTTATATCTAAGGCTCTCCCCTTATTTCCAACTAAAATGCATCCTAAGTAGTTAGTAAGAACTAGCTTGAAAATATTTATCAACATATGCTTTGAGTTATTGCAAAAGCCTTCTAGTAAAGCTTCAATCTCTAAAACATCAAAGTATTCACAGAATTTATTTTCAAGGGCTAACTTGTTTAAATAATCTTCTATATATTCAATTCCTACTAAATGTACTTCCTCAATAGCTAGGGGATAATCTATTGAACCTGGAGTTTCATGACTTCCAAACCTTCTATCGTACTTTTCAAAGAATAGTGGTATTCCATAATCAATGGTGTCAACGTAGGCATAGTTTTCAGTTTTTAATTTAGTTTTATTTACGATTTCAAGTAGTCTTTTGCATTCTCCTACTTTTTCTTCTAGTACTTTTTCCCCTTCAGCAAATAAAAATTTCATATCTTTATTCTTTATTAAATCTATACTTTCTTTTATGCTTTTCTGATTTTTTAAAGATAGTCCTAAGGTGTAGTAAATAGATAAAATAAGTTGCTCTGCTACTTCCTCTCTAACAGAAGAACTTGTGCCTTTTGTAAAATAATCAACAATTTCCGTCATAACACTTAATAATTGGAGTTGAATCTTTTGAATATCACTGACATCTAACAATCCATTGGAATAGGCAGCTTGCAACAGCGATTGGAAATAATGCTCTTTGCTTATTAATCCTTCTATAATATCCTCTTTGTTAATAATACGTTTTTTCATCACCACTCTTCCTCTACCTCCTCATCCCCATCACCATCCATATAATCATCTACATTTAAGTAATCCTTCACTCCATACTTCACATTATGGGCTACTTTATCTAAGTACCTATATCTAAGTAAATCTAAATCCCCTTGGCATTTATTATCAAAATACTCCTTCATAAATTCAATTAATTCATCATCACTTATTTCTTCCAAGGTTTCATTTTTAAAGTAATAAAAGTTTTCTATGAGTTCATTAATTATTTCTACATAGTTTGATTGTAAAATATAAGGTGAATCACAAAAGGTTGATATAACTTTTGTGATTATTCCTCCTCCGAATTCAACTCTACCCGTTGAGCTTAAGGACTGATTTCTTGTTTCCACAATTGCTTTTACATCTTGCTCAGAAAGTTTTAATCCGTATTCTAAAGTCTCTTCGTTAATTTGCTCTATTTCAGAAAGTATTTGATTAACTGCTATAGAATTTGGAATAACCATAAAATAATTTTTCACAAATTAACCTCCTAAATTTCAAGATTTTCTATTGACATTTATATTTATATGTGTTATAGTTGCTATGTATAGGTTTATTTTAATACTATTATGCTGTTATACAATAGTATCATTCTCCTTATTTTGAGTCAATGATATTTTTATGCTTTTTAAAATTGAACTTTAAAAACCCTGAACTTAAATGTTCAGGGTTTTATTGTTTATAAAAATAAGTAAATTATAAATTATTTTCATCAAGAAATTTAGTGAACTTCTTTTCAGTAAGAATTTCATTGGTTACAAAATTACCATTAAAGAACAAACTGTATGTTGTAAATGGTGATGGAGCATTTTGAGCTTGTTCTTTACTTATATACTTCTTCACCTTTAATTCTACTCCTCTGTTCTCTGCTATTTCTTTTATTTTACTCACATATTTTTCTGTGTAGGGGCATTGATTCGTGTAGTATAAGGTTAATGTTTTTTCTTCTATTTTACCTTCTTTAGCACAAGCCTTAAATTTAGGTATAATCTCATCCTTATTTAATGGAAAGTATAAAAGTTCATAGTAGGGAGTAGCAGTATCTGCCACTTTGAAGCCTTTATATTTTAAGTATTTCCCTTCACTTAAAAATGGCATTTTAGTTTTAGATGATAAAACAACTATACCTCTTTTACCTTTTTCCTTGCTATCTTTGATGCACTCATCTAAAAGTAGATTTGAAATACCTTTTCCTTTATACTGCCCAGATACCCAAAAACAATTTATAACCATATACCCATTTGCATCAAAAGGGTACCAAGCATTTTCAGCGGGTATATATTCGATAAAAACTTTACCCCTTACATTTAGCTTCTTGAAAACCAACCCATTTTTTAACTGTTCTTTCATCCAAGCTTTCTTAGACGCAACACAATTTTCCCCTTTTTTATCAGAGACTACACAACATATATGTTCTTTGTCAATGTTATTTTCTGTTACACTTATAATCTCCATAATATCCTCCTGTAGCACTTTTTATACTAAATTAAAGTTAAGCTAATTAAATACCTATAATTTAGATATACTTAATTATATTCCCAGGAAGCTGCTTAGGTCTAACAACTTTAGAAACATATTTAGATTGCCACCAAAGTTATTTGCCTAGACTAAGCAATTTGCACTTGTATAAGCTGGCAGACCTGAAGCTTCCAAAGTGTTGTTAAAGTACACTCTTTAGAAAATTTCCTGTATAAGAGTCCTTCACCTTTGACACTTGTTCTGGAGTTCCCTCAGCAACAACACATCCTCCACCACTACCACCTTCAGGTCCCATGTCAATGATATAGTCTGCTGATTTTATCACGTCCAAATGATGCTCAATTACAAGCACTGTATGTCCCTGGTCAACAAGTCTTCCTAAACAATCTATTAGCTTTTGAATATCTGAAAGATGAAGTCCTGTAGTTGGCTCATCTAATATATAAAGATTCTGTGCCCCTCGCTTTATCTTTGAAAGCTCATATGCAAGCTTAACTCTTTGAGCTTCCCCACCAGACAGTGTTGTTGAACTTTGTCCAAGTCGCATGTAACCAAGCCCAAGTTCATTTATGATTTCTAGTTTATGTTTTAAATATTTATTGTCACTAAAGAAGCTAAGAGCCTCTTCAACTGTCATTTCTAATACATCTGCTATGGTTTTTCCCATATATTTAATTTCAAGCCCTTCATCTGAAAAACGCATTCCCTTACACACTGGACAAACAGTTTCAATGTCTGCCATGAACTGAAGGTTTGTCACCATTATTCCGTCTCCAGCACAATGCTCACATCTTGTTCCATTGGCATGGGTTAAACTAAAGTCTATCTCTTTATACCCTCTTGCAATAGCCTCAGGTTGCTGTGCAAAAATCTTACGTATTTTATCATAAAGGCCTATATAAGTTGCTGGATTAGACTTACTATTTCTACCAATGGGACTTTGATCAATATTTATTACATTGTTTAAAAGTTCAGCTCCAAAAACAAAATCATGTTCTCCAGAAACAATCCTCGCTCCTGTTTTATTAACCTTAAGCTGCTTATAAAGTATCTCATTAATCAGTGAACTCTTACCTGAGCCAGATACGCCTGTTACACAAATAAACACTCCCAGTGGTATATCAATATCCACATTTTTTAAATTATTTTCTCTTGCACCTTGTATGGATAAAAAATCATCTCCAAGCATTCTTCTCCTCTTGGGTACAGCTATCTCAGCCTTACCAGATAGATACCTTCCTGTTATTGACTTGGGTTCACTGATTATATCTTCAAGAGTACCAACTGCAACTATATTACCCCCATGAACCCCAGGTCCAGGACCAATTTCAATGATATGATCCGCACTCTTAATAGTATCTACATCATGCTCTACAACAATGACGGTATTCCCTATATCCCTAAGTTTCTTCATTGTATCTATAACCTTCATAGAATCACGTGGATGAAGCCCGATACTTGGTTCATCCATTACATAAAGCATCCCCATAAGCTCGCTGCTAATTTGTGTGGACATTTTAATTCTCTGCATCTCACCACCAGAAATACTATCACTTCTTCTTCCAAGGTTTATATAATGAAGCCCTATGTCTACTAACAACTTTAATCTGGAGCTTATTTCACGGACAATTGTGTTAGCTACTTCCCTAATATCCTGATGAAAGGTTAGAGTGTTTAAAAAGTCTAATAGTTCTGGCAACTGCATTCTACTTAACTGATCTATATTTTTTCCACCAACGGTAATCTGAAGTCTTTGAGTTTTTAGTCTAGCGCCGTGACATTCAGGACATATCTTTTCTATCATACAATCTTTTATAAAGGTTGGTTCAAAGGTTTCTGTTGTAGAGGTTTTCCTTATGTAATACCTGTACCAGCTTTCTAACTCATGTACGAACCCCTTGAAAGGCCTTGCTTTACCAATTAACCAATTCTTTTTCTGAGAAAATGGGGGTTGCAACATTTCTACAGTTTCTCCCTTTGTTCCATAAAACAGGAGTTCATGAATATGTTTTGGAAGATCCCTGAAGGGAGTATCAAGACTAAAGTCATATTTCTGAGATAGACTGTACATTATCACAGTCTTGTAGCTATCCTTTCCAGAAGGATTAAACACTGAATTTTTTAGTGCCCCCTTCATAATGCTTTTTTCTGGTGCCACAATTAAAAATCTCGGCTCTACAACATAGGACATCCCTACTCCTAAGCAAGTATGACAAGAACTTGCAGGCGAATTAAAAGAGAAATGAAAGGGTTGCATTTCACAAAGAAAGTAATGATGCTCCTTGCAACCAAAATTAGCATAAAAGGAAGGTTCTACGCCTCCTATAACTTCTACCTTTATCATAATATCTTCATCTAAGGAAACCATAGCTGCTTCAATAGATTTTGTAAGCTGAATATAGGTATCCTTCTTTAAAGTAAACTTGTCAATTATTAGTTCAATTTTATAATCCTTACTCTCATCTAGCTCTTCTTTTTCTGCTAAAGAGAAATGCTTTCCATCAACCAGTAAATTTTTATATCCTTTTTCTCTTAATATATGAAAGGTGTATTCATAGTCTTCGCCAAACATCTTATATACTGGTGCACGTAGTTCTACGACTGCACCTTCAGGTAGTGTGGTAATTCTTTCAGCAATTTGAGCTGCAGACAATTGTTTAAGTGGTTCTCCACACTCTGGGCACCTTCCTATTCCTGCAGTTGAAAATAAAAGTCTCATATAATCATTGATGTCTGTAACAGTGCCTACAGTTGATCTAGGGTTGTTGTTCCCTTTCTTCTGTTCAATAGCTATAACAGGAGATAATCCTCTAACATAATCTACATTAGCTTTTTTTAGCTGACTAATCCTACTCTTAGCAAATGTTGATATGGAGTCAAGAAACCTTCTCTGCCCTTCTCCATAAATAACATCAAAGGCCAAGGAGGATTTTCCTGAACCAGATACACCAGTGATAACAGTAAGTTTATCCCTAGGAATCTCAACAGATATATTCTTCAGGTTATTTTGCTTAGCTCCTGAAATCTCAATATTTGTTCTAATAGACATATATTTCGCTCCCCTCTTCTTTAAATAATGAATAACCTCGCTTTGCTTAACAACATTAAACGGAAATTTGGACTTCTATCAATGAAATTTATCTAGGCTAATCACCTGGTAATCATAGAAGAACACTGACTTGAAGCTTTCAAAATGTTGTTAACACCTAAACATAGTAATTAAAATCTACTTATGGAATATATAAAAAACCTAGTTCTTCTACTGCCATCTTACCTTTAGGGGTTATTCGAATTGTTTGCGATACCTTTTCAATAACACCTTTATCAGCTAGATATTCAAATATAGAAATAACAAAATGTCCTTCCATATGAAAGTGCTTAGAAATAAGAGTACTAGTTTTTATTTGTTCATCTGCCATAAATTCAATTACAGGTTTTTTAATAATATCAAGACGATTTTCTAAATAACTATCAAGAGTCTCTATAGCCCTTGAAACTTCTTCTTCACTAAAGTGATGGGACATGGGCTCCTGGTAAAAAGGAGTAATCACCTCTGGATTTAACTTAAAAGCCTTTTGAATAGATTCACGAGAGATGGGTTCTTCATTTATGCAAAGCTCTATCCTTGCAATAACTTCTGCTGCCTTTAATAGATAATACTGTGCATATAAAAGGTCTTTCCTTGCATACAGCCACTTTTGGCACTTATCATATATACCTACAAGTTCACAGGCATTATAAAATACTGTTAAGGCAATGTCATCGCTGCCTATCTTTTTCATATCCTCAAAACATTCATATAAACTATCATCTGTGGTATAAACAATTTTGCCCTTGGCTAGGTATGACTGAGAAAAGGAGCCTCCAATACTTTTTCCCATCCATCTTACAAAACCACTTCTTAATACAAGATCAACATTAATGGTTATGCCATCTTCCACAATACAATAAGAGGTATTATTAAGAGTTTGGTCTCGAAGAACCACCGTCATATCTATATCGCTTTTTTCCCATACAACATCATAGGCTACACTGCCACATACAATAACTGCTATAACATTAGGGTCCTTTTTAACTTTACTAACAAAGCTATTCACTGCTGCATTATAGTGCTCCTTTAACTCTTTCTGTAATAATTCTTCCATATTCTCAAATCCTTTCTTCTAGTTAATAAAGGAATAATTGTTCTCATTCTTTTGCTTATGGTATAATTATACTTGTATATTTTTATCAATACAGGACAAAAATTGCTGGAGTGTAGAAATATGGATAACTATTTGTTAGAAATAATTAAAAACACAACTGAATATATAGAGCTAAACATTTTAGAACCTTTAAACCTTGATAGCATATCAGAAAATGTAAACATATCAAAATTTCATTTACTTAGAATTTGGAAAGGTGCTACTTCTACAGGATTGATGGAGTATGTTCGAAGAAGAAGAATCGCATTATCTTTAAGTGATTTATTACATTATCAAAATAGTATCGAATTCATCTCTTCAAAGTACTCTTTTGGCTGCGAAAGAACCTATAACAGAGTTTTCAAGGAAGAATTTAATATTACTCCTGCAAAATGGCGTAAAAACCCTTTCCCTTTGAATATTTTAGATAAATTTAACGCTGATTTTATGAACTGCTGTGGAGAGGGCCTTGTTTTTTTTCAGTCAATTGTAGTATCTCCTGGCTTTTCAATTGCAGGGCTTGAATATGAGGTAAGTGTTGAAGAAAACTTAAAGAATGAAATAGCTAATAAATACGGTTTAGATTTTTTCTATAATCATAGACTAAGGGTGTTCAACCCCTTAGAAAAAGATGTGTATATTGGTTTTACCACAATACAAAATAACATACTTACCCACACTCTCTACCAGCCTTCTATTCAAATAAGCGAAAATAGCATTATACCTGAAGATATGAGGGTCAAGAATGTAGTTCCACACAAATATGGTGTTTTTACTTACATGGGACTTCACCGTCCTGAAGAAATAAACTCAAACAAATTATCCCACATCTTTGCTTATGTGTTTAATACTTGGATGCCAACAATTCAGTTTGATTTAAGAGAGAAATTTAGATTTGAGTATATAAACTATGCAAAATGTAATAAACAATACTGTGAATGTGACTTGTATTTCCCAATATCTATTTTATCTTAGTAATAAACCCACCCATTTCTTTATTTACTCTATTTAATATAAAATACCCTACCGGGTAGACTTTTTTCAAGTGTCTATCCGATAGGGTGCATTTTAGATTTACCCATGGTTCTTTTAATACAAAAATCTATAATACTATTTACAATTATAATTAGTAAGGACATAATCCATTTGTTTGCATCCTAAGGAAGTTGCCACTGAAGAGCATTTAGCTCTAAGCAGATAAAATATATTTTTACCCTTTAAGTCACTCAAAGTTTCAAAATTTGCTTGTCCCTTACTTATAATAAGGTCTGCTTCATTAAATTCATTGATAAATTCACTTGAGCAATCTTTTAATATGGTTCCTTGAGCTGAATGTCCATTATCAATTACTTTTACCAAGTCTACAACACCAGTACTTATTGCATCTTTCATAGTTGCATCATTAACTATGGGGCCACCTTTCACTACATATGTAACCTTCTCCATTGGAAGCTTTTTTAATAAAAATTTATCAAATATAATCTCACCTGAGTTATCAGCAATATACATAATCTTTTTTGACTTTTCTATAGCTTTTCTAAAAGCAGTTGTTCCTCTTCCAAAAATATCATGGTTAATGCTATCCTCAACAGATTTAAGTATATCTGATGGTTTAAGCTTTAACCCAACGGAGAAATCTATGATATTCCCAGCAATGGCTAGCCTACAAGCCATGTCAAAAGGATCCTCCGCATTCTCTAACCACTTTTCTTCATTAATTCTATCATAAATTTCTTTAGCAATTTCATTGTACTGTTCTTTCAGCCTTTCATAGGGATCATAAATACCAGTAATGTTTTTCGCATGTTGATGCATCCTAAAAGCTATTTCTGGCGCAGTTTCATTAAAGTCCATTTCGCCTAATTCTTTCAAGGACCTTTTTATTATTTCTTCCTGAATTGCTAGATTGCTTGTAGCTTCTTCAGCTATTTCAACAGCTTGTCTAGCAAGGCAGTGAATACATTCTCTTGATACCTTCATCTGATTCTCTCCTTAAGAGCAATATTGCAGTAGTTAATCAACTGCTATGTTCAAGATTATACCATATAAATTAATAGCATTACCTTTTGATGCCTTTCTATTTCATATAAAAAACAGTATAATATTTTTATATATCATACAATATAAAAATATATGGGGATGGTTTTATTATGAGAGACCTTGATTTTACTAACAATGAAAGAATTGAGTTTATCTATGACATAGTTATAGGATTTTTTGCATTAGTAGCAACCTTTGTTGTTGTTCTACAGTTTAGTAAAAATATCACTGGCATACAGTTAAAATACTTAAACATAGCTGATAATATAATCTATTTTATTTTTGTCCTTGATTTTGTTGTGAGATTGTTTTTTTCAAGAAATAAACGTTCTTTGCTTAAAAATCATTATATAGATTTAATTGCTTTACTTCCTCTTCACTTTTTTACTAGCTCTCCTTATGGAAGTTTATTGAAACTTATAAGAGTTTTAACCTATTTATTGCGTCTAATACATAACATTAAAGATGTTTTATATACTAATGGATTTATATATTCTTTAGGTTCTGCAAGCATAATAACCATACTAGGTTCCTTTGCTATTTATTTTTTAGAAAGAGATTCTAGTGCCACAATAAAATCCTATGGTGATGCCTTTTGGTGGAGTATTGTAACTATTACCACAGTAGGGTATGGAGATATAAGTCCAACTACTTCAGGCGGGAGGGTTATAGCAGCTATCCTTATGCTATCAGGTATAGGATTTTTAAGTATGTTAACTAGTACAATTTCCACTTACTTTATAACAAAAACAGATGAAAAAAAGAGAGAAACACTTACTAGTAAAGAAATTATTTCTCTAGATATTTCATCTCTTACAAAGGATCAAAGAAAGCAACTCATGGAATTTTATGAGTTTATAAAAAGTCGAGAAAATTAAATATAATACATCTTGCCATAAGTAACATAGTTTAGACTTTAATAATGTATTTATAGTAATAACTCAACTTTTATGTTTTAAAGGAACACCTATATGGAATTTCTTTAACAACTTAATCCTAACTATTATGAATTTATTTTCACTTACAAACTTGTATTGAAATCAACTTTAAATATTCATTACTGTCCGCATTAGTAAGAGTACTAAGCAAATCAACTTCATATGCATTTCCACATATACTATAGCCTTGTTCCTTTATGCCATTTAACAATCTTTCATAAGAAAGGTACATGGTATCATAAGAACCTTTATGATAAGTTGATGCATAGATTCCATAGGACTTTTCGTACTTATTAGTTAACTGTCCCTCAAAATCTTCAGGTATTCTTATTCCAAAATAAGTCACTTTTTTATAAAGACCTAGTTCTAAAGCCTCCTTTGTAATTATATTGCAAATAGGATTTTCAAAATCTATCTGGAGCTCTTTTGACCTACTACAAATAGCAATAAAGCTTTGCATAAATGCCTTTTCATTCTCCTCCATACAAGGTTCTATCATATAGTACTCCTTGCTTTCTGTTGAAAATACCACCTTTTCAAAGTCACTAATGCCCAAAACCTGTTCTAGTAATCTTGATCTTCCCTCAATCTTTCTTCTAATTTTATCTAATTTTTGAATCTCTAAATCAACTTTTTCCTTTTGCTTCCTGAGCATCTCAATGCATCCTTCTGCATTTCGCACACTTAAATACTCCTTAAGAATATTAATAGGTACTCCTAAATTTCTAAAAGTTAGAATAGAGTCTAATTCATCTGCCTGCTCTAAAGTATAGTATCTATAATCCTTTTCACCACGTTTTATTGGGGAAATTAGTCCTATTTTATCGTAATAAATTACTGTCTGCTTTGTAACTCCAAGCATTTGTGCTAATTCCCCAGTTGATAAATATATTTTATTATTCATGCTTATCAATCCTCTTGACTATATAGTTGCTATACCCCTTATTATAACAAATGTAAAACAATAACAATATATGCTTATAAGAATAAGGAGATATTTATGGAAAGTATTGTGAAAAATATTACTGAAAGAAAAGGAATGATTGCTAACATCTGGGCTCTATCCTGGCCTTCTATAGTTGAACAAGCTCTACAGACTGCAGTACAATATGTAGGTTCTGCAATGGTTGGACAACTAGGTGCTCAGGCCTCTGCTGCAGTTGGACTTACTATTACAGTGAACTGGCTTGTAAATAGCCCCTCCTTTGCCATGGGCATCGGTGTTCTATCCTGCATCTCCTATTCCATAGGTGCTAAAAAATTTGAAGAAACAAAACTAGCCTCAATTCAATCTATTATAATAACCTTTATATTAGGAATAATTTTATCTGTCGCTACCCTAAGCGTCAGCCCATTTTTGCCTAAATGGTTAGGAGCCGCTCCAGAAATTCAAAAGGATGCATCCATTTACTTTGCCATCATATGTATGCCTATGCTATTCCGTGTTTCAACCATAGTTTTTGGTGCTGTCCTTCGCTCTACAGGGGATACAAAAACACCTATGAGGATTAATCTGATTATGAATCTAACTAATATTGTATTAAACTTTCTATTAATTTATGGAAACCAAACTTTATCTATTGGAAGCTTAGAAATACCTACCTATGGAGCAGGTTTAGGTGTAATTGGTTCTGCCATAGCTACAGCCATATCTTACACCATAAGCGGGTTTTTAATGTTTTTTGCTCTTTATAAAAATAAATTAGTATCACCTAAAGGTGAAAAGATAAAACTTCACCTTCCCATAATGAAAAGATGCATTAGCGTTGGTTTTCCTGTGACTGTTGAGCGTACCATAACTTGTCTAGGTCAAGTTGTTTTTTCTTCTCTTGTAACAAGCCTGGGTACTATAGCTTTTGCTGCGCATTCCATCGCCTTAACTGCCGAAGAAGCATTTTACATTCCTGGCTACGGCATGCAAGCCTCTACTTCAACGCTTGTTGGAAATGCTCTAGGTGAAAAAGATGAAAAAAAATTTCAGCAAACCTCTATAACAATAATGTGGCTTGCAGTTACAATAATGACTATAACAGGAGCCGTATTGTTTTTCTTTCCTGAGACTATGATGTCTATTTTTATAAATGACCCTGAGGTTATCAAATATGGTTCTTCTGTACTTCGTATTGTAGCGGTTTCTGAACCTATGTTTGGCGCACTAATAATATTAGAAGGAATATTTAATGGCATAGGAGACACTAAAACTCCTGTATTTATATCAATATTATCTATGTGGGGAGTAAGAATTATTTCCACCTACTTATGCGTATCTGTTTTTCACCTGGGTCTAAACTCCGTATGGCTTTGTATGATAGCAGATAACGTAGTTCGTTTTGCTTTACTTTTCGTACGCTTTAAAAGTGGTGCTTGGAAAAGAAAATTCAAAATGGACTAAATTTAATTAATATTAAATATAAAAACTAGTGTCTAGTTCAGGCTTTAATATCCTTAGAATTGTAAGACACATAATCAAAATTAAGTTCTGAGCAATCTATCCCTCTAGAGTAATCTCTAATTAAGTTAAATTTATTTAATGCCTGAAATACATCTTTCAATGTAATTTTATGTCGTTTTTTAATTTTTCCACTATGAAATTTCATAAATATATTATCCCCTTTCAAAAGTACTTTTTATTTCTACTTCAAAACTCTAGGGAAAAGTAATTACTATTACTAACACTAGAATTTTTTCTTCATTCTATGTTAAATTCAGCTTTCGTTATTCAATTGTTAACGGCTTTGTTTTATGGCATCTCTTTAATTGCCATAAAGGGCTACCTTGTAATTCAATATTAAAAGTGGGCTGTATCAAACTTCAATCAAAATTGCATCAAAGTTGCATACTTTTCTTCAGCAGACTTTATTTATACCTTATGTTTTAAGAAAAGTTCATATTTAATATACTAGCTTTTGTGCTCTCACTAAATATGAACAAAGAACCCTATACTACTATGTTATTTGGCTAAATTAAAAACTCTTATCCATTTACAGGATAAGAGTTTTTCACTGTGTACTATGGTATATATCTTTTAAAATTTAGAAATTACATAACCAATATATTAGTACCAACCTCTAAGCTTCATAGTTGTTGCTACTCGTTTTATTGAGTGCATATAAGCAGCATTCCTCATAGAAACCTTGTATTCTTCTTTTATCTTCCATATATCATTAAAAGCACTTATCATTGCTTTTTCTTCTTTATCCTCAACTTCTTCTTCACTCCAATAATATCCATAGAGGTTTTGAACCCATTCAAAATAGGAAACGGTTACACCACCAGCATTGGCTAAAATATCTGGTATTACTAATATATCTTTAGCGTTTAGTATTTTGTCGGCATCTGGGGTAATAGGTCCATTGGCAGCTTCAGCTATTATTTTTGCCTTTATTGTATCTACATTATCTAAAGTGATTTGGTTTTCTCTTGCTGCTGGCACTAGAACATCCACAGCTAAAGACCAAAACTCATCTGCAGTTATCTCCTTTGAATTTGGAAAACCAAGTAGCGTATGATTCTTTTCATAATATACGGCTAATTCCTTAGTAGCTAATCCATTTTCATTATAAATTCCATAGGTTCTCTTTTCTACTCTGTCATATTCTAATATTGAAACTACTTTTGCTCCCATTTTTTCAATAATTGTAGCCGTATGACTTCCAACATTTCCAAATGCCTGAATAGCAACTGTAGCACTATTTATATTAATATTTAACTTGTTTAATGCTTCTCTTATTGTAACCGCTACCCCAAATCCTGTAGCTGCTGTTCTTCCCTTTGAGCCTCCAAACTCTACGGGCTTTCCTGTTAATGTTCCAAGAGCACTATGACCTACAAGCTTATTATATTCGTCAACCATCCAAGCCATTATTTGTCCATTTGTATTTACATCTGGAGCTGGAACATCGACCTTCTCACCAATTAGCTTATATATTCCATCAATATATCCTCTGCTCAATCTTTCAAGTTCTCCTTTGGAAAGCGTTGAAGGATCAACAATAATGCCTCCCTTTCCACCTCCATAAGGTATTCCTGTTACACCACACTTAAAAGTCATCCAAAGTGATAAAGCTTTTACTTCATCTCTTGTAACGTCCTTGTCAAATCTAATTCCACCCTTTGTTGGACCAACTGCATCATTATGCTGTGAACGGAACCCTTTAAATACTTTAATACTTCCATCATCCATTTTTACTGGAATTGACACTTCAATTACCCTTAAAGGCTCACTTAAAATTTCGTAAACTGCTGGTTCAGTCCCAAGTTTGTCACAAGCCTCCTTAAGCATTTTTTGAGCATTTTCAAATGGATTCAAATTTTCTTTCATAATACTGTTACCCCCTATAATTTATTAAAAAAGATTTGCTATATAATTCTTGCTATGTAATATCCAAGTCCCTATTTAGCATAGAATTATTAAAATAGGTTGAAGTTGATTATGTCATATTTTACCACTGGTGATACTTTTATTATATAATATATTATGCAAGATTTCAATCATATATCACTCATTATGAATGATAATTTTCAATTTGTTAACTTTTACAACTATTCACATAATATTATTAGGATTTTTATTAACCCAACCTAATACTTAATTCATAAATAAAAATGCGCCACCTAATACATATTTAGATAGCACATTTTCCATTATTATATCTTTTCTTAAAATAAACATATTTAAATATTATAGCACACCATTACGGCCTTCTCTTCAAAATCTTCGCTTAGATACAACTTTGCTGCATTAGTATTCTCAGCATTTACTGATAGCGAAGAATTCTCATAGCCATTATCCCTTCCAAATTGCACCGCTGCTCTGATTAAATTTCTTCCAAGATTTCTTCCCCTATACTCTGGAATTATAGCCACAGCACCAATAAATGCAAATAAATTCCCCTCAGATTCCTCTGCACTTACACATAAAGTTCCTATGGCTTTATCACCATCCCATAATATCATCATTCCATCTTTAATTAGTTCCTCATCCCTTAACATTTCTATAACCTTATCTTGGGTACAATGTACATGCCCAGCCAAGTTAGCAAAACATTCATTTATAATATCACACCATACTTCTTCATCTACACCTTCCCTAACTGGCCTTAATTGAATATCCTTAGGGAAGTTCGGCTTTACCGATTCCTTGCCGCATCTTTCCATATAATAAGAATATCTTGTAATATGGAAGCCTAATTTTACAAAAACTTCTCCAGTGTTAGATTTTTCTTTTGGTAAAAATAAATACACAGTTTCTATACCCTTAACATGATTTCTAACAGCATCTAATAGTAGTTTATATGCTTCAATATCATTAGCTATTGAATGAAATATTCTAAATCTAGCTTTACTAGAAACTCGGAATTGTGGTGTCATAATTAAAGATACTGCACCAACTATTTTTTCATCATGATTTAATAATATATAAGTTGGATTATCTTCATTTATAACAAATTTATCATCTGGCAAATAGCTTTCATCATGTTCTCTACCATATTTCCCACAGTATTCTAAGAACTCACTAAGTTCTTCATTACTTAATTCTTGCACCTTCATATAACTTACTCCCCCTCACAATGGATAAGAGGATCCATTGAACTCATATTCCCCTTTAAATTCTATAACCTGAATTTAATCATTCAGTTTTTTAATTGTTTCTTCCACTGAAATACATTTTGCATATCTACCATTCCACATAAATTCATTGTGATATCTATAGCTTTGTTCCGCTGACATAAACTTATTATTCACTGTTGTATTCGCATATGCTGGAACTATAATATGCAGTCCATGTTCAAATCCACATTTTATAGTAGCATCAATACAATAGTCTGTTTGTAGCCCAACAATAATTACCTCTTTTTCACCGTTATTTGATAGATACTCTAATAATCCAGTTCCTTTAAATGCACTATTAACATTTTTATCAAATATTTTTTCTCCATCCATTGGCTTAAACTCTTCATATATTTCGAAACCCTCAGTTCCTTTTGTTAACTCGCTACCTTGTCCATCATCATGACGTACATATATTACTTCAATATCATTTTCTCTAGCCTTATTTATTAGTTTTTTAACATTATATACAAAGGTATCAAATTCATATAATTTCTCATTTGTTATTAACTTTTGTGTATCAACTACTAGTAAAACCATTCTAACATCCCTTTCAATCTCATTATATTAAGCTTTATTAATGAATAATTTATGCATTTAATTATATCTTACTTTAATTATTTGATAAATCATTGATTAAAAATTCCTCACTCATATTAAAGCTTATTGAGGAACATTTTATATTATACATATTGTGGCATATATTCAATTATCCAACTTTGGTAAAAAACTTATGATTCGTTTATTATTTACTCTACCATAAATGGGGAATATTTCTTATACCTTACTTCTCTAGTAATGTCCTATTACTGGTTTATCCTTTTTCTTATGTTTACGGTCAGGCTCATATTCTTGCCAATATACTCTTTTCTCGTTCAGTCTACTTCTTGCTTCTTTCTCCTCTGCTGGGTATCCAATTAACACAACACCAACAGGGATAACATGCTCTGGCATATTCAATAATGCTTTAACTGCACTTACATTGCTTTCCACAGGATAAACTCCTATCCATACTGAACCAAGTCCAATTCCTGTAGCAGCAATTAAAACGTTTTCTATAGCTGCACTGCAATCTTGTACCCACATTTCTTTTCCTGGTCCTTTAAAAGCTAATTTCATATTTCCACACACCACAATAGCCACTGGAGCATTGTATCTTGCAAAAATCAATTTGTCTTTTAACTCAGAAAGTTTGTCCTCTTCATCAACAACCACAAACTCCCAAGGTTGACAATTAGCTGCTGTTGGTGCTGAGGTAGCTGCCTTTAATAAAATCATAATCGTATCTCTTTCCACCTTCTTGTCTAAATACTTCCTAATACTTCTTCTCGCATAAATTGCTTCAATTACCTCCACCTTAAATCCTCCTTTTTACTCAATTCATCAGTTGGCTATATACAAAACCCTACAAATCTAAAAGTCCATCTTTTTTATAATATTTAAAATATGGTAGAGCCTACTAGATAATATATTTCTGTAAAATTAGCTTAAAAGTTAGATTCTAAACACCCTAACTTTTTAAGTTTTAATATAGTTTAACTATTTTCATTACCCCACTTATATAAACTAAATTTTACATTAAATTTAAACTATTTACAATTATATGAATATATTGTAAAATATAGGTATTGTTAAATATAAAGGAGGAAGTAAGTTATGACACCAGCTAATTGCTAACATTAATTTTATTTTTAAATTAATAGATATTTTTAAAGAGTATGGTCTTTGCCTATTTTAGGTTAAGCTTATTTGTTTCGCTCTTTAAATGAAATTAGCAATTTAGAAGATAACTTACTTTACTGAAATATATTTAATTATTTAAGCAGAGTTCTTATATAAATTTACTCTTTAGTCAAGATATTTTAAACAATATCTTTATTAAGGCTAGTTGTATTTATATACCTTTGATTTTATAAATTAAAGCTATTTTTAGACCGTAAGAATATTCTTTCTTAGGGTCTTTTTATTTTTCATAGATTTTTTATTAAACCTTTTTAGGCTTCTTGGATACCCCTTAGAAGGTAGTAAGTTATCTAATAATTGCCTTAAGTATTTGGATTATTATTTTATGAGATGAGGAATTATAGATGATTGAATTTACAATGTATCGTATTATGAAAAGATTTGGAGATAATTTAGTATTAAATAATATAACTTTTACTGTATATGATAAAGAAAGAGTTGCCCTTGTAGGTAGGAATGGTTGCGGAAAAAGCACTATTTTAAAACTACTAGCTGGCATAGAACCAATGGATAGAGATGATAGATTAGATTCACGTGATGGCAGGCTAAAAGGCTGGATTAAAATTCCTAAGGGAGTTACTGTTGGATATCTTAATCAACTTCCAGAGTATGCTGGAAACTTAAAGGTTATTCATATTTTAAAATCTGCCTTTGAAGAAGTTTATACCATTGAAAAAAATCTTAGAGAACTGGAAAATACTATGTCTACTCTAGAAGGAGAAGAGCTCGAGAGAGTATTAAAACGGTATAGTGACCTCCAAGAGGTGTATATCACTAAAGGCGGCTATGATATAGAGGAGAAATTAAGTAAGATATGCAAGGGGTTAAAATTTGATGATGCTTTCTTAAACAAGGACTTTAATATTTTAAGTGGTGGAGAAAAAACCACAGTAAGTCTTGGAAAAATACTTTTAGAAAACCCTGATATTTTACTTCTTGATGAACCTACAAATCATTTGGATATGGATTCTATAGAATGGCTTGAAGGATATCTTAGAAATTACAATGGCATTGTTATGGTTGTTTCCCACGATAGGTACTTCTTAGATAATGTGGTGACCAAGGTTATTGAAATTGAAAATAAACAAAATACACAGTATGATGGGAATTATTCTGACTATGTTAGTCAAAAAGAAGATAATATGCTGGAGCAATTTAAGGATTACAAAGATCAGCAAAGCAAAATAAAAGCTATGGAAAGTGCCGTTAAAAGACTTAGGTCTTGGGAACATTATACTAGGGCTGCAAGTATTCAAAAAAAGTTAGATAAACTTGATAAGATTGATAAACCAGTATTTAAAAAACAAAACATTAAATTTGATTTTAAGGATACAGAAAGGTCAGGCTCTAATGTGATAAAAGGTTCTAAAATCTGTAAGAGCTTTAATGATAAAGTTATATTAAGTAAAGCTGAGTTAAACATTTACTACGGTGAAAGAGTAGCTCTCATAGGTCCTAATGGTAGTGGCAAAACTACATTTTTAAAAATGCTTTTAGGTAACATGAATATGGATAGTGGAATTTTAGAAATAGGAGCTAATGTAAAACATGCCTATTTACCACAGGAAATTACTTTTAGTAATGAAGATTGTACAGTTATTGAATGCTTTAGAGAAGATAGAAATATTCTGGAGGGAAAAGCTAGGGAATATCTTTCTAAGTTTATGTTCTTTGGAAAAACTGTTTATCAAAAGGTAAAACACTTATCTGGTGGTGAGAAGGTTAGGCTTAAGCTAAGCATGCTTCTATATGATGCGATAAATCTACTCATACTTGATGAACCAACTAACCATCTTGATATTGAGTCAATTGAAACCTTAGAAACTGCACTAGAGGATTTTAATGGCACTATATTTTTTATATCCCATGATAGGTATTTTATAAATAAAGTCTGTGATAGAATAATTGCCCTGGAGGACAATAAACTGGTAAGTTACTCTGGCAACTATGATTTTTATAAAAACAGCAAACTCCAATTATTACTATCCAAGTCAGTTGACAGTGACATAACTAAGAAAGTTATGTCAAAAAAACCAACTATGAAGCCAGATAATAATTCTAAAAAATCAAACTTCCATATGGAAAAACTGGATCATAGCATTAAATTCTTAGAAGAAGAGCTTCGTGAAATTCATAATCTTATGGATAACTGCGCCTATAATTATGAAGAGCTTGCCAAGCTTTATGCTAAAAAAGAAGAATTAAGTGAACAGTTGGAAGATTTGCTTTCTGAATGGATAAACTCTAATAGTGAAGCTAATTAAAAATTGAAACAGAGTTACTCAAAATGATAATTTGAGTAACTCTGTTTTTCCCTTATGCTCAATCAGATTTACATAAGAGTAAATTGTTTCTTATTATATTTATTAAGATTCAGGTCTAAGAATAACTTTTCGTGATTCCTTTTAAAAAAGTAATTAATCTTTAACTTTTCTTTTTTCTACACCAAGAAATTAAAGTCTTACAAAACTTTTTATTAAATCATAGTACGAAGATAAAAATATATAGTTAGGCACACAATTGCTAAAACAATCATTGTCACTTTGTTTTTCTTTCCTATTATCATATCTATAAATAGCACCAAAGCTAATAAAAGCCATATGTTTTCAATAAAGAATAGTGCTAACAGCGTAATAATAGAAATTTTAAATATAGGAATCAGTAAAGCTAAAATTAGGGATACTACAAAAACTGTTACAAGAAAAGTGAGCCTTGATTTAAGTGAAAACTGTTTAATGTATGAAAAAGCTAAAAAGCAAACTATAATACATAAGAATATCCATTGGATAATCATTTTAATTCCTCCCTTAAGTTAATGAAAAAATGAGAAAAATCATGACTGAATCTGTGAATCTTCTCATTTTTATAAAACATTTTATTTTTTCCAGTGTGTTGGCACCAAAAGAGCCTCTGGTAATTTTGTAGTTAAATCACCTTTTGCACTATTAATTTGTCCTTGAGTTAAAAATATACAATTAGTTAGGTTTGCTCCTCGTAAATCTGCGTCTCTTAGATCTGCACCTATAAGGTCAGCACCTGTTAAATCTGTTCCTCTTAGGTCTGCAGCAATTAAAAAGGCTCCACTTAAATCTTGACCTCTTAAGTCTTTTTTTGTAAGATCTGCTCCCATAAGATTTAATCCTCCACCAAAAACCTTTTTACGCCCAAGAGGATTATTATTGCTTCCTCTAACTTTTTTTCTCACCATTTGGCTGGTTTCTTTTAGCAGTGAATTAACTGCCATTCGATGTGGAACCATATCTAAAACTAAAAGCTTTTCTGCACTAAGATTAGTTAATTCTTCTGTTTTACTTATAATATCCCTAAGTTTCTCTTGAATCACATGATTTTCCTGAAATTTAAGTCCATCCATTAGATACCAAAGCATTTCATGAAGCTGCCTTTGTATTAGGAATACCTGAAACATCTCATCTGCAGACTCTGGACTTTTTCTCCAATGTTCTCCCTTGTAAGTTACTTGAGCAACCTTTTGACCTGCTCCAAAGCAATCATAGGCTACGCAACCCTTTAGTCCCTTCTGTGTTAGTTCTTTATGAACCTTACATTGAAAGTTCTGTTGTAGATTTATACAGGGCTTTCCAGCATCTTTATTTTCTGGAAAGCCTTCAGAAGCCGAAAAATATAAAGCTACACAGCAAAGGCCAAAGCACTTTTCACAATCTACTCTTAAACTATCACGATTAAAATCAAAAGAAGCTCTTTGCATATTACTATTTATATTATTATCTAAAGATTTCATAGTTTTTACACCTCATTTTTTAACAGTTCATTAGCACCTGAAAATAAATAACAACTCAAAGCTGTGAAGGATACGTTGAGTTATATTTACTTATTTTTTTGAAGATGCCTTAGTTTTTTAATCTAATATTATCATTTGAATTAGACTTGTTCAACTTCATACCTGTTATTTAATCATTTATATTCTTTTGTTAAGTTTAACTTTCCTGTGTTTAAACTGTTAACTTACATGCACTTCTTGAAGTAAAATTTTTTAAATTTGCTGTATAACAAATAAGATGGGCCATTTAAAATAGTCCACCTACATTATAATATATAACTCAACTAATCAATAAGATTTTCATCTTTCATTCTCTTTAGTGATTCATTCATTGACTTTTCTAATTCCTCTTGAGCCGAATAGTACACTGCTATTTGCATTAAAGCTACCATGGCTTGTCGTATTTCCCCAGCTAAAGCAGCCTTACTTGGTTCACCATACTTTAATCTTTTTACACCACTAGCTTCAAAGTGATTAACTTCACTTGCAACCTCACCACACTCTTCTAATAATCTTGTAACCATCTGAAAAGGCTCTACTCCTTCTGGAAAACGCTTGAAGCTTCCCTCCACCATCTTATAAAATCTTTCCATTTTCTCTCCCCCGTGTATTTATTGATGCTTTACTAAATATAAAGCAAAACCCCGCTTATATCTTTTACTTTATGAATAATTATATTTTACCTTTATCAATATCATAACAATTACTAAGCTTCTTTTATTCTTTTCTAAAAAACAAATTGCAAAACTTTGTATAGCCAGCAATACTTAGTCTACATAAGTTTCTTTAAACCAACCTTTATGCTTGCAATTAGGACATTTAAGATATTTTCCATTTTTGCCTCCATTTAGTGAAAACATATCCCTCGAAAAGCTAATTGAAAACTTACTTTCACATTTTGGGCAAACATAAGAGTTAACCTTACTATGATAATAAATTAAACCAAATAATAATACCATTGTTATTACTACCATAATAAATGGTGTAATACCACCAATTGATATCGCGGCTGGAAATCCAGTAAAAAGTAAGAGTAAATAACATGCTAAAAATATATAGGTCATTACATCAGTTTTTTTGTGGAGATTTTTCTTTGATACCAATGTATCCATTTCTTCTATGCTCCTAACTTTTACTTTTCCTGTTTCCCTAAATTCTTCTGAAATCACACTTAGTTGCTTTCTTGTTTTTTCTAATGCCAAAATTTCCTTATCAATTTTAGTTAGTTGGTTTGCAATTATTTCATCTAAAAGGCTATAACTATTTTCTGAATTCATAACCTCTTTTATTTCTCCTAAGGAAAAGCCTAGAGCTTTATAAAGGCAAATACATCGAAATTTCCTTAGGTCTTCTTCAGAATATATTCTTCTTCCACCTTCGCTTAGTTCAGAAGGACCTAGTATTCCTTCCTTATCATAATACTGCACAGTTCTAACACTAACATTACATAATTTTGCAATGTCTCCAGTTGAAAATGTTTCCTTCATATCTATCACCTCAACTTTAATTTATCATACTACGCCACGTAACAAGCAATACCTTACCTAAGGTGATTTTTTATTTGAACATTTGTATACACCAAGTTTTATAATCGTGATTCTTATAAAACTTTATGATGCTTTCCATGTTCTTAGTTGATGAATAAAGTAAGGATCTCTCAATACCATTTTCCTTTGAAACTTCTAACACCTTATTTAAAAGAATATTCCCAATCCCTTGTCCCCTATTGTTTTTTGACACATATATATCTTCTATTTCAATATATAATTCTCCATCACTGAATATTGTCATATTCTTAGCTTTATTTATTACTCCACTTACAAAACCAATGATATTCTCTTGCACTTCAGCAACTAAAAAGTACTTTCCTAGCCTTTCAGAAAGATATTTCTTATTAGCTGGTGTAAATCCGTAGGTTATATCATCCTTAGCCCATTCCTCTTGTAAGGCAATAACATGATCCAATTCATTATAGGTACATTGCCTAATTATTAGATTTTCCATGTAGCTCCCCCCTGTTTTTTCAATGCTTTATGTATTCTAATCTCACATAAAAATTAAATATTAATTTTTATTTTCTATATCAATATTTATCTTTATTTATTTATCTTCTTTGCAATTATATTCTCTAAGATACTTTTATTTCCTTTTTATGTATGACAATAGTTTACTACATATTTCAAACTAAACATGAGCTTGAGAATTGTTTTTGAACATGTGTTTTCACTAATCATTAATCTGCTTCATTTTAGTATTTACATAATACATTTTTGTATATAAAAAAACTGCTGACAATCAATCTATCAGCAGTTTCTATACATTATTTTAACTATATCTATAGGATTATTTTTTTAATAATGAACAAGTTCATTTTGTTAACAACTTTGGAAGCAGATTTTCAGTGCTACCAAAGCAACTTATCTAGGCTGAGCAATTGCCACTTTAGAATATGGTAGACTTGAAGCTTCCAAAATGTTGTTAAACAGCATCTTCTCCAGCAAATTGGCTGTTGTAAAGATCAGCATAGAAGCCACCTTGATTTAATAACTCTTTATGATTTCCCATTTCAATGATTGTTCCCTTATTCATAACTAAAATAAGTTCTGCATCACGAATAGTAGAAAGTCTGTGAGCAATTACAAAACTAGTTCTGCCCTGCATTAAGTTAGCCATAGCTTTTTGAATTAATACTTCTGTTCTTGTATCAACGCTACTTGTAGCTTCATCAAGTATTAATATTGCTGGGTCTGCAAGGATTGCACGAGCTATAGTTAAAAGCTGTTTTTGTCCTTGAGAAATATTAGTTCCTTCTTCGTTAAGCACTGTATCATAACCCTGTGGAAGAGTTCTTATGAAGTGATCTGCATGGGCTGCTTTCGCTGCCATTACAATTTCATCCATAGTAGCTCCTTCTTTTCCATAAGCTATATTTTCTTTAATTGTTCCATTATATAACCAAGTATCCTGAAGTACCATACCAAACATTTTGCGAAGTTCACTACGTTTAATATTAGTTATGTCAACTCCATCAATACTTATCCTACCAGAATTAATTTCGTAGAATCTCATCAATAGATTAACAAGAGTAGTTTTACCTGCTCCAGTTGGTCCAACTATGGCTATAGTATCTCCTTGTTTAACCTGTAAATTCATGTCTTCAATTAGTGGTACATCTTCTTTATATCTAAAGGCCACATGGTCAAAGGATACTTCTCCTCTTGGATTTTCAAGAACCACTGCATCACTACTGTCTGGAATTTCCTCTTCCTCATCAAGGATTTGGAATACACGTTCAGCACAAGCGACTGTCGATTGAATAACGTTAGCTATATTTGCAGTTTGAACAATTGGCATTGTGAAAGATCTTGAGTATTGAATAAAGGCAAGGATATCACCGATTCCAAGAATACTCTTAGTAATCCACATTCCCCCTACAATACTTATTCCCACATAACCTAAATTACTGATAAAGTTCATTAATGGAAACATAATACCAGAAACAAACTGTGCTTTCCAACCTGTATCCATAAGTCTGTTGTTTATTGCTTCAAATTCTTCTATAGAATCTTTTTCATGTCCAAAAGCTTTAACAATTTTGTGTCCAGTGTACATTTCCTCTACGTGTCCACTTAAAAGTCCAATTTCCTTTTGCTGAACCGCAAAGTATTTTTGTGATTTCTTCGCAATAAGAGCAGTAGCCATTACATATAATGGTAAGGTTGCTATTACAATTAGTGTAAGTATTGGACTTATTGTAAGCATCATAATGATATATCCAACTATAGTTATAACAGATGTGATTATCTGTGTTAAACTCTGTTGAAGTGTTGTTGCTATAGTATCAACATCATTGGTAACACGGCTTAGTATATCTCCATGAGCATGAAGATCAAAATATTTTAGAGGTAATCTTGAAAGTTTCTCATCTACTTGTCTTCTTAAGTCACGAACTGTTTTTTGAGATACTCCCGACATTACAAGTCCCATAACTAAACTAAAGATTGCACTTATTATATACATACCTATTAAGATTAACGCAATATGACCAATGTATACAAAATCGTACTCGCCATTAGTTTCTCTTATAGCACTAATTACTGAATCTACTTGTTCATCAGTAAACTTAATATTGTCCTCTGGATTTGCTGGAGCATCCTCCATAGTCCCTTGCATTTTCTTTCCTAAATCCATTACTTTTCTAGCTACATCAGCTTTTTCATCCGCATTTGTTAATGTATCAAGCTTTGGAAGGCCAAGGAACTCTTGAAGTGATTTTATACCTTCAGCATCCATTTTTGTTTCTGAATTTGTATTTTCTGTATCACTTCCCATATCTGGCATGTTGCTAAATATAGTAAGCATTTGATTTAATACCTTAGTCTTTTCCTCTGGATCAGTTATAGTATCTATCATAGGAAGGTTTAATAAATCTTGAACATTCTTAAGCTGCTCAGGACTCATGCTTTCTTTACTAGTTCCACTATCTTCATTCATCTTTGGCATCTTACTAAATATATCTACTAGTTTACTGACTGTAGCAGTTTTTTCAGCCTCATCAGTAATACTACTTATATCTGGTAGCGCTAATAAATCTTGAACAGTTTGCATATCCTCTGGCTTAATTTTGCTCTCTGTACCTGCATTACCACTAGACATAGCTGGCATATTTTTAAATATATCCACAAGCTGAATTAAATTATCACGCTTTTCCTTTGGATCTTGTATTTCCTTAAGAATTGGAAGTTTTAATAATTTTTCCATAGAAGTCTTTGCACTTTTATCCATAGTTCCTGTTGAAGTTGAGTTTGAACTAGTGCTAAAGTCTTTTATTTCTGGAATTTTAGCTAATGCCTTATTCATAGTTGCTGTATCCATCTGCATAGAGGAACTTTGTCCACCAGGCATAGTTTTTGCCATATTCATAAACTTTTTAATTATATTAACCTTTTGGTTTGGATCACTAACGCTATTTAGCATAGGTAGCTTTAACAACTCTTTTGTGCTTGCTAAGGAATTCTTATCTATTTGTCCATTAGCTGGCATTGCTTCCAAAACATCAATAAATTGAAGAGTTGTTTTAACTTTTTCTTGTCTACTTCCTTGAGCTTCAATCATCGGAAGCTTCATTAGGTTCTGCATAGCTTCAAGAGTTTTAGGGTCCATTTGCTGTGGCTGTGTTTGAGGTGCTTGAGCTACACCTTGTTGCATTTGCTGCATCTGTTGCATTTGTTGCTGAGTCTGAGCCACTAACCCCTTTTGAACTGTTCCCATTTGAGTAGTTATTTTATCTACTGCTGTTACTTGTCCGCTAGCTACTCCTTGGTGTAGTTGTATAGCAATTCCCTTATAAACTTCATCTACTGCTTTAACTTGAGCCTCTGCCATACTTGTAGTTATAGAATCCACAGCCTTAGTTTGACCTTCAGCCATATTGTCCTTAATTTGGTCTACAACCTTCTTTTGAACCTCGCCCATCTTATCCTTCATTTGGTTCACTGCTTCATTTTGACCCTTTGAAAGTTCAGTAAGCATTTTACGAGCCATATACGCATTTTGAAGTTTGTTCATGGCTTTACTAGTAACTTTAGGTGCTGCTATTGTAAAAGAAGTACTAGCAATAGCAAATATTAAAACTACAATTAAATTTATTTTATGGGGTCTTAAATATCTAATTAATCTTCTGAAGGTGCCTTTAAAATCCTTTGGCTTTTCCACAGGTCTTCCCATAGGCCCATGACCGCCACTTCCACCTCTTGGTCCACGACTTATTTTTTTATCTTCACCCATGGCTATTTCATCTCCTCCTCTGAAAGTTGTGAGGATACAATTTCACGGTAAACATCACAATTATTTAGTAATTCTTTGTGAGTACCCATTCCCGCAATTCTTCCTTCATCTAAAACTATAATTCTATCAGCATCCATAACTGTACCAACCCTTTGAGCAACAATTATTACTGTTGATTCTAGAGTTTCTTTTTTAAGTGCAGCTCTTAACTTTGCATCTGTCTTAAAGTCTAAAGCTGAAAAACTATCATCAAATATATATATTTCCGGTCTTCTAACTAGAGCACGTGCTATAGATAAACGTTGCTTTTGACCACCAGATACATTTGTACCACCTTGTGCAATTTCATGGTCATAACCTCCATCCATAGTAGCTATAAAATCAGCTGCTTGTGCCACCTCTGCTGCATGTCTAATTTCTTCTTCAGTAGCTTTATCATTACCAAACTTTATATTTTCAGAAATAGTTCCTGAGAATAACACAGCCTTTTGCGGTACGAAGCCTATTTTATTACGAAGATTATCCTGAGAAATCTCTCTTATATCTACTCCATCTACAAGAATGCTTCCACTATCTATATCATAAAATCTTGGAATTAAGTTCACTAAGGTTGACTTACCAGAACCTGTACTACCAATAACAGCAGTTACTTCCCCTGGCTTTGCTGCAAAGGATATATTATTAAGTGCTGGTTGTTCAGCTCCATGATAGCTAAAGGTTACATCCTTAAACTCCACATAACCCTTTCCATTAAAATCTTCCTTTGTGTTTTCTGCATCTGTTATATCAGGCACAGTTTCTAAAACTTCATTAATTCTTACTGCTGCTGCTTGAGCACGAGGAACCATTATAAACATCATTGCTAGCATAAGCATTGACATCATTATTTGCATTGCATATTGAGTAAAGGCTGCAAGAGCTCCTAAGTCCATGCTACCTTCACTTATTCTAATTCCACCAAACCAAAGAATTGCTAAAGAAGTGAAGTTCATCACCAGCATAATAGAAGGCATCATGAAAGCCATAATTCTATTAACTTTAATATAGTTTTGAGTTAAATCCACATTGGCCTCATCAAAACGTACTCTTTCACGTTCAATTGTATTAAAAGCTCTTATAACTCTTATTCCTGTAAGCTTTTCCCGTAGAACTAAGTTAATTCTATCAATTTTTACTTGTACTTGCTTAAATAGTGGCATCATTCTTGATGCTAGTATAGCTACAACTATTGCAAGAACAGGTATTGAAACTGCTAGCACCCAAGTGAGTGGTTTATCCTTGCTAAGAGCCATAAAAATACCACCTGTTGCCATAATAGGTGCACTAATCATCATACGCATTATCATTACAGTAACTGTTTGAATTTGAGTAACGTCATTTGTAGTTCTTGTAATAAGGGTTGCAGTTCCTAGCTTATCAAATTCATTTAAGGAAAAACTTTCAACTCTTCTAAAAATCTTACTTCTTAAAATTGTTCCAAGTCCAGTTGCAACCTTTGCTGATAATAAACTGGCAAGAATAGAAGCAATAACTCCGCCTCCAGCAACTAAAAGCATGATTCCACCTATTTGTAAAATTCTACTTGTATCTCCCTGCATAACTCCTTCATTAATTATGTCAGACATTAAAGTTGGAAGATACAAATCTCCAATTGATTGTAAAGCCACAAAAATTAAAACTGCAATAACCATAGCAGTATATGGCTTTAAGTTTTTATATAACTTAATCACTGATAATCATCTCCTGACAATTAAATAACTTCTTTTTATTTACTACTTATTAATTATTTTTTTCCTTCAACTTATATATTTAATTGCTTACCAATTAAAAAAATATATAGGTACTTATGGATTAAGCCCTACTAATGTTATACAAATCCCAAATGTAAACATCTTAGTATTTACCTGAAACTCATATTAATCAACTTCACAATTATTTAGTCGCCTAATTTATCCAAGCTAGCTTTTGTTAAATTATCCCTCATTTGAAGAAAAAATCTACGAAGCAACACCTTCTCCTCCTCCGTAAAATTACTAAAACACTCTTCATTAAGAGTTTCAAAAATACTCTTAAGTCTCTTACACATTTCTCTACCCTTATCTGTGATAAAAACTCTAGAGATTCTTTGGTCTTGCTCATCCTGTTTTCTTGTAAGCAGTTCTGACTTTTCCATTCTTGTTATCATAACAGTTACAGTTGCAGGCTTAATCTTAAGCTTATCTGCAAGTTCTTTTTGACTTTGACCATCCTTATAATATAATGTAAATAACAGTGGTGGCTGTCCTGGATAAATCCCTTGTTTCTCTAATAAGTTATGAGAACGGGTAAAATGCAACTTTATTATTTGCCCAAATACATGGTATAAATTATCTGGATTAAAGCAACCCTTATCCTCCATTTATTATATTCCTCCTCTATGTATCGCATGCTAAAATTAATTAGCCGTCTAACATAATTTATAATATCATTTAGTCGACTAACAGTCAATATTAATATTATGTCCTTGTTGTTAATTGTTTTTTACTTTTTATATATAAAATATTTTTTTATTATATATTTGTTAGCTCTACTTTTATCTTAACTTTACCCCCTATAAAAGTGTTGTGTTTAAAATTAATGATTATACTATCTTTACTAGATACTTTTAAGCAAAAGTTAGTTATGAAAATTATTAATTCATAATAAAATTATGAAAAAAATTAAAAAAGCCATGCACTTTCATGCACAGCTCACCATAGTCACTTACTTGATACTCTCATTAGCTTTAAATTATAAATAACTTCAGCTGTTGCTTTTAACCATGAGTTTTTTTTTAATAACAATCTCTACCGCTACTTAATTATTTTTAAATGGAGATTTCCTTCTTTCTTTATTTCTGTAGTCACTTTAAAATATTTTAGTTAAGTTTTATAAATACTTAGCCGCCTGTTTATCAACTATTACTATTACATTAGGATGAAGCTGAAGCACTGAAGCTGGAATTTCAGGGGTTATTTTTCCGTATAATGTATCATAAACTATTTGTGCCTTTGCCTCACCAGAAGCTAATAACAATATTTTCTTTGAGTTCATTATTGTCTTTATGCCCATGCTTATGGCTTTCTTAGGAACGCCTTTAACATCTTTAAAGAATCTAGCGTTAGCATAAATAGTATCTGTATCTAGGTTTACAAGATGGGTTATAGCTTCAAATTTAATGTCAGGTTCATTAAAACCAATGTGTCCATTTCTACCTATACCAAGAAGCTGCATATCAATGCCACCCTTTTCAATAATTTTTTCCTCATAGTATTCACACTCTTTTTGTACATTTTTAGCTAAACCATTTGGTATATGAATTTTATTACTATTTATATCTATATGATTGAATAATTTGTCTCTCATGAAATAACTATAACTATTAGGATTATTACTATCTAAGCCATAATATTCATCTAAATTAAATGTAGTAACACTTGAAAAGCTAATCACACCTTGTTTATGTAGCTTTATAAGTTCCTCATAGGTTCCTATAGGCGTGGAACCAGTAGCTAATCCTAAAACACTTTCTGGCTTTAGAATTAGTTGACTTGCCAAAATGCTTGAAACCTTTTTGCTTAATTCCTTATAGTCTCTAGCAATAATAACTTTCATATGATCCCTCCCTCAGTAGAGAGCTTTGGTTGTTTAACATAAAGACATTGTAATTCCAAAAGGCTAACACAGTTAACCGTTACCCCTAATTCCCAAGGATATTACTTGCAATGGGGGCATTGTCTCCCAACTTAAGAAACCTTTCACTTAACTCTATCCCACAACTTATTGCACTTTTAGAAGTAATATACTCCCCAAACTGTGAGATACTTGAAAAAAATTCTTTTCCGTTATTTGTTGATTTATTACGCACAACCCTAACTACTTTATCTATTGCGGAGTCAATGCCTATAGTGGCCTTCTTAATTTTTTTATCTCTTTTGTATTTTTCTAAAACTTCTATAACTCCATTTCTACCCTTCATAGCTCCCCTGTTTATCATGTTTTTTTCTTTAACTTTATTAAATTTCCCTATGCCGAACCTCTTAGTGAATCAGCTATACTTCTTTACAATAGCCTTCATTTCACTAAACTTTCCTTCCATATCCATAACCATTTTAAATTGAGTTCTTGCTCTATCTAAATTATGATTTTCCCTATAAATTTTAAAATAAATATCGCCATTTAAGTGATCGCTTAAAAATCTAATCCCACATTCTAGGGTCATGATTTTAGCTGCAAAAGGTAAATACTCTATTTCAATGTCCCTTAGTGAGTGCTTAGTCCCTTCTAAAAATCCGTGAGTAAAATGCTCAAACAGTGATAAATCCATCGATACTTTAGATAAGTCTCTCTCATCTTCCTCTGCTAGATTAGCTCCAGAACGAATAGAATCCCCGAAGTCATAAAGAGATAATCCGGGCATTATGGTATCTAAATCTATTACACAAATTCCCTCACCGGTTTCATTGTCTATCATAACATTATTAAATTTTGTATCATTATGGGTAACCCTAAGTGGTAACTTCCCTTCATTTAAAAGGTCTACCAAAATAGTGGTTTCCTTTCCTCTTTCCAATACAAACTCTATTTCCTTTTTAATATCCTTAGCTCTATTCATTTTATCCTCAGCTAAGGCCATCAAAAATTCTTCATATCTAGCTTTAGTATTATGAAAGTTTGGAATGGTTTCATGTAGCTTTTCTGCTGGAAAGTCAGAAAGTAATTGCTCAAAGTTTCCTAAAGCCTTTCCTGCATTGTAAAAATGTTGTAAGGTTTCCACTACCTGATAGGTCTTTGCTCCTTCAATAAATACATAACTTCTCCAGTAATCTCCTGATGAACTATGGTAAAAAGGTTTATGATCAACAGTATATATCAAATTTAATGTTTCTCGATGTGGATTTCCTCCCAAAGCGTTGATTTTATTCTTTAAAAACCTAGTTACATTCTCTATATTTTCCATAAGTTTTTCAGGTTCTTTAAAAATATTTGTATTTATTCTTTGCAAAATATATCTAACAACTTTACCTTCATACTTATTAAAGGTTACTGCAAAAGTATCATTTATATGGCCAGAACCATAAGGCTCTACCCTAATCAAATCACCTTCATAATTGAAGTGATTTACTATTTCTTCAAAATTATAATTATTATTCATCTTGCTTCCCCCATAAATTTGCTGGATATATGCCCTTATGAACTAAGTTTAAGATTGCAGTGTTTATAATCTGTCTATCTTCTTTATAAGTAACACCATACCATTGCTCCTCAGATTTAAGAACTTTTACTTTAGCTTTATTTTCATGGATCAAACTATCGATTACAGTAGGTAAAAAATATTCTGCTTTTAAGATTTCATCCTGTTTTTCCTCTAAAAAAATTCTGAATTTCTTTTCTAATTCATCAAATATACTAGGTGTAAGTCCCCAAGCATTCATTGAAACTATGCTGCTTTCTGGAATACTAACCCATTTTTCTCCATTTTCACGATATTTTACTTCCTCCTGAAACTTTTTTATTTCAGTTCTTTCTCTAATTTCTCTTAAAAACCCTAAGTCATCAACTTCACATACTCCTCTAGCGACATAACCATTGTCAGAAAGAGTATTTTCTAACTTAAAGCCTACCATTGCATATTGGTAAAGCTCTTTATTATCCTTTAACCTTATAAGATAATCATGGATAATTTTATAAGTAGTAGCTCCATAAAAATCATCTGCGTTAATTACTAAAAAAGGTGTGTCTACATAGTTCTTACAGCACATAATTGCATGAGCTGTACCCCAAGGCTTACTTCTCTCTTGAGGTACGCTATACCCCCTTGGTAACATATCTAACTTTTGAAATACATAAACCGTTTCGATTAAGTCTTCAATTCTTTTTCCTATACTATTCTTAAAGTTCTCTACCTCTTCTTCTTTTATTATAAATATGACCTTTCCAAAGCCTGCTTTTATAGCATCATAAATTGAGTAGTCAATTATAATTTCCTCATTAGGACCAACAGGAGTAATTTGCTTTAAGCCTCCAAATCTACTCCCCATGCCTGCAGCCATAACCACTAATGTAGGTTTTATCATAATGGTATTCCCCCTTTACTCCTTAACTGTCTCCATAACCACTTGGATTAGTACATTGCCAGCACCAAGCATCTGCACACATATGGTAAATTGTCCTTTTAGGTTTAAAATCTATTTCCTTTTCAGCTTTTGTTGGGTCTGCATAGCATTGTGAAATATCTCCTGGCCTTCTTCCAACAATTTTATAGGGAATTTCCTTTCCTGAAGCTAATTGAAAGGCGTGAATCATTTCTAAAACACTGTACCCTTTTCCAGTTCCGAGATTATAAGTTATAACCCCTGGTCTTTCCTCTAGTTTCTTTAAGGCTTTAATGTGTCCTTGAGCTAAATCCACTACATGAATATAGTCTCTTATTCCAGTTCCATCAGGAGTTGGGTAATCATTACCAAAGACCTTAAGTTCCTTAAGTTTTCCTATAGCTACTTGTGAAATAAAAGGCACTAAGTTATTAGGAATTCCATTAGGGTCTTCCCCAATTTTTCCACTTTCGTGAGCACCTACTGGATTAAAATACCTAAGAATAGCAATATTAAAATTATTATCAGATGTATATATATCCCTTAGAATTTCTTCGATAAATAACTTAGTTCTTCCATAGGGGTTTGTGCAGCTAAGAGGGAATTCTTCTGTAATTGGTACAGTACGCGGATTACCATAAACTGTTGCAGAAGAGCTGAAAACTAAATTTTTCACCTTGAAACTTTGCATAACTTCACAAAGGATTAGTGTACTAAAAAGATTGTTATTATAGTATCTAATCGGATTTTCAACAGATTCGCCTACGGCCTTTAAGCCTGCAAAGTGAATTACTGCATCTATCTTATTTTTCATGAAAATTTCTTCTAGAGATTCTTTATCTCTTAAATCTATTTTATAAAACTTTATATCCTTATGGGTTATTTCCCTAACTTTTTTTAAAGCTTCTTCACTACTATTTATAAGATTATCTACCACCACTACTTCATAACCAGCTTCTAAAAGCTCTACACAAGTATGGCTTCCAACATAACCAGCTCCCCCAGTTACTAATATCTTCATTTTAAGCCCCCCAATCTTATTAAAACTTAACTAGTAGTAATAATAAGTTCTATAACTTTAAACTCATTTGATTTGTCTATATTAAAATTATAACTTTCAAAGGAATTTTAATATTTATCAAAATGGACTTTTAATTTGTCTAAAAAGACATATACATTAATTGTTAGTATCCTGCTAATTAATTTATTTTTGCATTTAATATTTTATGTTTTTAATTTAAAAATTGGTTATCCTCGCCAAATGCTATAACTTCCTGAGCAACTATACCTATCTCAATAGCTTTGAGACCAGCTTCACCACCAACTTTGGGTTGCTTTCCTGTTTTTAATCCCTGGATAAAATCATCAATAATATGTTTATCCCCACCACCATGCCCCTCTGACATCTGGAGGTTTTCAAAGGTTGTTTTTTCTTCCCTATCATATATACTATTTCTTAATTGAATGGTAATTAAATCCTTTGAATCATCAAGTTTTAGCTTACCTTTAGTTCCAATAAATATATATTCTCTATTATCCTCTGGAGTATAATGACATTCCATGTAACTTACTTTAACCCCACTTTCATAGTCCAATAACATAAGGTGATTATCTAATACATCCACTTCTTTTCTATACACACACTGATTTCTCCACTGATTGTAAAGTACTTCGGCACCTTTTCCATCTGGTCTTTTCCAGCTTATATTTCTATCTACTATAGCCTCACTACAATAACCTCTATCTTCACACTTTTGGCACACTAAATCATTTGATTTGTCTCCACCAAACAAGTCCTGACTGCCAAGAGCCACAATTCTTTTAACCTTAGAATTTACTATCCAATTTATCATATCAAGGTCATGACTCCCCTTTTGTAGAAGTAAACCTCCTGTATTTTTCATACTTCCATGCCAATCATGAAAATACCAATCACTTCCCGATCCTACAGAATGTAGTACCCAACCGGTTTTTACCTCTCCAATTATGCCCGAATCAATTAATTCCTTCATTTTTCTGTAAGCCTTGTTGTATCGTAAAACAAAACCCACAAGGAGTATCTTACCGCTTTTATCCCTTGCCTCAATTACTCTTTTGCCGCCCTCAATAGTTATGGCTATGGGTTTTTCTAAAAACACATGTTTTCCTGCCTGAAAGGCTGCAACTGCTTGTTCTTCATGAACATAATCTGGACTTAATATAATGACCCCTTCTATATCTTCTCTAGCAAGTAAATCCTGATAATTCTTATATTTATGCCATTGCTGATCAAATTTATTACATAATTGATTCATACTATATTCGCTAACATCTGATAAGGCAACAACCTGAAGTTCCTTTCTTTCTAGAATTTCATTCATAAGAAATATAGCTCTCATTCCTGCCCCAATGATTCCAATTCTAAACTTTCTCATTAACATTCCTCCTTAATTTCACTGATGTAGAACTTACTAGCAACTTTTCTACTTCCTTTAATCTCAGTAATAAGTATTTTAAAATTTAATTTGGTAATTTTTACATCCCTTTAATTTGCTCTTATTTTAATAAACATATATTCCATACTTTGCTAGACAAACCCCTTGTATTACCATTAATATAGTAATGGGGGGATATATGAATGAATACTTATGCAGAAGAATATTATAAAACACCCATTAATCTTGTAATTAATATAGATGAAATTGTTACTATTCATTATTTCGAATTTGCTTCTGACTATATCTTTAGAGGAGAAAAACATGACTTTTGGGAGTTTTTGTATGTAGACAAAGGTGAAGTAGAAGTAATGGCCGACACTAAAGGATACAAGCTTACCCAAGGGGATATTATTTTTCACAAACCCAATGAATTCCATAGTGAATGGGCCAATGGAAAAGTAGCTCCTAACCTCATGATTATGAGCTTTGAGTGCAAAAATCCAGCTATGGACTACTTCTCTAATAAAATTATGCAAATAGAAGCCTCTGAAAAAAATTTAATTGCTGAGATTTTAAAAGAAGCTAAACAGGCTTACAGTAATGCCCTAGGTGGTCACAATAAACTACTTAAACATGAAAATCCTCTTTTTGGTTCAGAACAGCTTATTAAAATTCATCTGGAACTGCTTCTAATTAGATTAATTAGAAAAGGTAGTTTTGATCACTCTTCTAAAAGGCTCAATGAAAGTACTTTAGAAAAAATGGAAAAAGGGTTAGTGGATAATATTATTGAATATATGCGTGAAAATATATCTTCTGATTTAACCTTTGAAGATATCTGCAGTCATTTTGCCTTAGGTAAAACCTATTTAAAAACTTTGTTTAAAAACAAAACAAATCTTGGTGCTATGGCATACTTTAAAAATCTTAAGATTGATGAAGCAAAAACTCTTATAAGAGAGCAACAGCATAACTTTACTCAAATTGCTTATATGCTGGGTTATAAATCAGTCCATACCTTTTCTCGTTCCTTTAAAGAAGCTACCACCATGTCACCATCAGAATATGCTTCTTCAGTAAAAGCAAAGGCCAACCTATAATTGGGTCGGCCTTTTTAATTACACCTGAATAATTTTTTCTTCTCTTATAGCCTTGTGAGCTAAAAGCCCTGCTTCAATAGCATAGTAACCTGCTTCGCCTCCTGCATTTGGTTGCTTGCCAGTTTTTAGAGCATAAATAAAATCATCAAGAATATATTTATCTCCACCTCCATGGCCTTCTGAAGACTGTAGATTTTTATAGACAATTTCTTCTTTCCTATCATACATTCCATTTCTTATCTGAACAGTTATTGTGTCATTTGCATCATCTAACTTTATTTTCCCTTTTGTCCCAATAAAAATATATTCCCTATTATCATCTGGAGTATAGTGACACTCTAAATAACTTACCTTAACTCCATTTTCATACTCCAATAAAACTTGATGATTGTCTAATACATCTACTTCTTGCCTATAAACACATTGATTTCTCCACCTATTGTATAATATGTCCGCATCATTTCCATTTGCAGTTTTCCATGCTATCCTGTGTTCTTTAATAGCTTCTGTGCAGTTATTTCTTTCATCACACTTTTCACACACTAAATCATTTGATTTATCCCCTTTAAAAAAATCCCTGCTTCCCATAGCAGCAATTCTTTTAACCTTTGAGTCCACAACCCAATTAATAATGTCAAAATCATGGCTTCCCTTTTGAAGTAGTAGTCCTCCTGTATTTTCCATTAGTCCATGCCAATCATGGAAATACCAATCACTTCCTGCTCCTACTGAATGAAGTATCCAGCCTGTCTTAACTTCTCCAATAAGGCCACTATCTATAATTTCTTTCATTTTCTTATATAGTTTGTTATATCTTAAAACAAAACCAATCAAAAGTGTCTTTCCTGATTCATCTCTTTTTTTAAGAACTTTTTTAGCCCCTTCTATAGAAATTGCTATTGGTTTTTCAAGAAACACATGCTTTCCTGCCTCAAAAGCTGCAATTGCTTGTTCTTCATGGCAATAATCAGGACTAGCTATTATAACTCCTTCTATATCTTCATGGGCTAATATATCTTTATAGTTATCATACTCAGTCCAATTTATCTTATAATTCTCTGTAACCATATCTAGACTTTCTCTATTTATATCACATACAGCTACTACCTCAAGTTCTTCTCTCTTTAGAACTTCATTCATAAGAAACATAGTTCTCATTCCAGTTCCTATAACACCAACTTTAAATTTTTTCATTTTTATCCTCCCATCCTCATATGGATTTTCATTCTATAATCCCCTACATTTATTTTACTTTATCTAATTTTTCATGTATTTAACAATTTGGGCTGAATATTTATTTAGATGGACAAAAAAATAAAAAGCCTCTGCTGCATAGCAACATGGCTTTTAAGTATTAAACTCATAGTTTTTTCATTTTTACTATTTATAAAGATTTTGTAATTACTAAACCCTCAACTATCTTACAGAGAGATCTGAAGACTATTTTACCTTTTTAGAGCTCAATAATTTATCGTTCTTCTCTAAAATATGCTCCACCTAAAGCTTTAGGTCCACTATTTTTTCTACTCTTTTTAAGTGATGCAAACACTAATACCACTATGGTTACTAAATAAGGTAACATATCGATTAAGTATTGAGATATTTGTATACTAGTTCCTTGAAGTCTGAACCCAATTATTTCAAGTCCTCCAAATAAGAAGGCTCCCAGTAATGCTTTATATGGGTTCCAAGTAGAGAAAATAACAAGGGCTATTGCTATCCAGCCTCTCCCAGCTGTTACTCCTTCTTGCCAGGTAGGTACATTTACTAAAGAAAGATATGCTCCACCAAGACCACAAAGAGCTCCACCTACTATAACATGAACATACTTATATAAAGTTATATTTATACTTGCAGCATCTGCAGCAGCTGGGTTTTCACCAACCGCCTTAAGATTTAAACCCTTAGAAGTGTTATACAAATATATTCCTAAAATCACTGTAAGAATGTATCCCATATAAACAAAGATATCTTGCTTAAAAAATATAGTACCTATAAATGGTATATCAGACAGTATTGGAATCTCTATTTTACTAAAAAAACGTTGTAGGTTTTCTGGCGCAACTTGCCCTACAAAACCCTTACCTACAAAGTTTGAAAATCCCGTTCCAAAGATAGTTAAGGTAAGTCCTGTAACTTCCTGATTAGTTCTTAAAGTAATAGTTAAAAAGGCATAAATAAATGCCCCCATTGCTCCTGCTGCCATAGCTGCAAGCAGTGCTAGCAAAGGGTTTCCAGTTTTTAATCCTGTGGTAAAGCCAATAATTGCACCCATTAGCATCATACCTTCAACACCAAGATTTAGATTCCCTGATTTTTCAGTAATTATCTCACCTAAGGTAGCAAAAAGAATTGGAGTTCCTGCAACAATGGCTGCTGCTAGAAAAAGTTCTAAACTAGACATTACATCTCCTCCTTTGTAACTTTAAGTGAATTAACCCTTGGCTTCTCTTTTGAGAATACTACTTTATATTTTATAAAGAATTCGCATCCTAGTACAAAAAATAAAATCACAGACTGAATTATCAGTGCAACAGCTTCAGGAATATTGAAGGCTGTTTGAATATAAGTGCCTCCCTCCACAAGGGCTGCAAATAGAATTGAAACTATAAGGGTAGCAAAAGCATTTAGCTGTGAAAGCCAGGCAATTATTATTGCAGTAAAGCCAACACCACCAGAAACCTGCATTGAAAGGGTATTATACACAGCTGAAACCTGTATCATTCCAACTAGTCCACATAGTCCACCACTTATAATCATTGCAGTTAGTATAGTTTTATTAATATTAATTCCAGCATAAAGGGCTGTATTTTCACTTTCCCCTAAAACAGATATTTCGTAGCCCTTTTTTGTATGATTAATAAATATGTATATGATTATTACTAGTAATATTGCAAATATCCAACCTATATGGATTCCAAACACCTCAGGTAGCACCGCTGACTCCTTAAAATTCGGAATTTTAGGAAACCCTTTTGCATTAGGGTCTTTCCATGGGCCATACTGAAGAAAAGTTACTAACTTTAAAGCTATGTAATTCATCATCAAAGTAATAATAGTCTCATTTGTACCTAATTTTGTTTTTAGCATTGCAGGAATAATAGCCCAAAGAGCACCACCTAAAATACCAGCTAAAATCATCATGGGTATTACTGCAAAGGCTGGAATACTCGTTAGTTTCAAAGCTACAAATGAAGAAGCAAGAGCTCCCATTAAAATTTGACCTTCTCCTCCTATATTCCAGAACCTCATTTTAAAAGCCACTGTAATTCCAAGGGAAGTGATTACCAAAGGAACCGCTTTAACAATTGTAGACTTGGTTTTATATAAAGATCCAAAGGCACCCTTTAACATGGAACCATAAACTTCAAAGGGATTTAAGGATAAAAACAATAAAAACAAGGAACAAACTATAAGTGCTAAAATAACTGCTGAGCTACGAATTATTATACTTTCTCTTTTAGTTATTTCGCTTTTCTTTTTAAATCTTATCATGCTATCCCCTCCTCAGTCTGTGGTTTTGTTCCTCCTGCCATAAGTAAACCTATATCTTCCTTTACGCAGGTTTTAGGATCCACTATACCAGTGACAGTACCATCACAAATCACCATAATTCTGTCACAAAGTTGCATTAGTACATCTATATCTTCGCCTATAAATAGTACTGATACGCCCTTAGCTCTCTGTTCGTTAATTAAATCATAAATTGCATAACAAGTATTTATATCAAGACCTCTAACAGGATAAGCCATTATAAGTAAATGAGGGTTACAGTCTAGTTCTCTACCTAATAATATCTTTTGAATATTACCACCAGATAGATTTTTGATAGGATAATATATATTTGGTGTCTTTATATCTAGCTTGTTTTTTATTTCTTCAGCCTTGATTCTCACTGGACCTCTGTTGATAAAAATACCTTTGTCCTTATAATAAGCTTTTAACATAAGGTTTTCCACCATATCCATAGAAGCAACAAGGCCCATGCCAAGTCTATCTTCTGGAATAAAACTCATGGATATTCCTTTTGACATTATTTCTCTTGGACTTTTGCCAGCTATATTTTCACCTTGAAATATTATTTCTCCATTATTTATCTTGCAGATTCCTGAAATTGCTTCGCATATTTCCTTTTGTCCACTACCTGCTATACCTGCAATACCTAGAACTTCTCCCTTATACATATCAAAACTTACCTTGTTTAAAGCATAATTCCCCTCATTATTACAAACCTTTAACTCTTTAACCTGAAGAATACTTTTCCCTATTTCACAGTGAGATTTTTTTATAGATAAATCCACACTTCTTCCAACCATAAGTTCCGCCAGTTCTCTTGGACTTGTTGCATCTTTCTCTAAAGTTTTTATGGTTTCGCCTTTTCTAAGTACAGTAATCCTATCTGCAATTTCCATAACCTCATCCATTTTGTGAGTTATAAAAATAATTGCACAGCCATTTTCCTTCATTTTCCTCATTATTCTAAAAAGCTTTTCTACATCTTGAGGTGTGAATACAGTTGTTGGCTCATCAAGAATTAAAATCTTTGCTCCTCTATATAAAACCTTTATTATCTCTAAGATTTGTCTTTCAGCCACAGACATATCATAGACCATTTTATCTAGATTTATATTTAACTCGTATTTTTCACAGATACTATTAATTTTTTCATCCGCAGCCTTTTTGCTTCTAAAAAAGGAAATTTTTTGTCCTAAAACTATATTATCTCTTGCACTCATAGCCTCAACTAACTTAAAGTGCTGATAAATCATTCCGATACCTGCTTTTATAGAATCCTTTGGAGAAGAAAAACTTACTTTCTTACCATGAACAAATATAGAACCCTTGTCAGGAGTATAAACCCCTGACAACATGTTCATAAGAGTACTTTTTCCTGCTCCATTTTCTCCTAGAAGAGCATGAACTTCACCTTCATACACTTGAAAACTAATATTTTTATTTGCTACTACACTTCCAAAAGACTTTGTTATATCTTCCATGGAAATAAAATGTACTCTTTTATTCATTAAAATCACCTATTCCAATTATTTTGCGCTAGGACTACCTTCAACACCCTGAACAAACCAATCCATACTTAATTGCTCTTCATCAGTAAGGGTTTTTCCTGCAGCTAGTCTTTCTTTTCCTGCTTGATCCTTTAATGGGCCAGCAAATACATTAAGTTTGCCTGAAAGTATATCTGCCTTAGCAGCTTCAACCTTTTCCTTTGCTCCTTCTGGTGCATTAGCAGTTAGTGGAGCTAAAGCAACAACTCCATCCTTCATATTTCCCCAATAGTTTTCTGCTTTCCAAGTTCCTTCTTTTATTTTCTTAACTTGATCTACATAGTAAGGACCCCAGTTCCATACAGCAGAAGTCATATTTGCCTTAGGAGCTTTATCCGCCATATCTGAATGGTAACCAACAGCAAAGGCTCCCTTTTCTTCCGCTGCTTGTTGTACAGCTGGTGAATCCATGTGCTGAGTTAGAACATCTGCACCTTCATCTAATAGTGCTAAAGCTGCTTGTTTTTCAATAGCAGGATCATACCAAGTGTGAGCCCACTTAACCACTACTTTTACATCTGGATTAACTGCTTGAGCTCCTAAAGTAAATGCATTAATACCTCTTATACACTCAGGTATTTCAAAAGCAGATACAAACCCAATTTTATTTGTTTTAGTCTTTAATCCTGCAACCATACCAGCAAGATATCTTGGCTCTTCTATTCTTCCAAAGTAATTTACAAAGTTTGTTGTATTAGACTTATAGCCCGAAGCATGAAAGAATTTAACATTTGGATATTCTTTAGCTGCTTCTTCTGTACCATCCATAAATCCAAAGCTTGTAGAGAAAATTACATTAGCTCCCTCATCTACCATACCATCTATTACTTTTCTTACCTCTGCCTTATCTTCCTTAACATTTTCCTTTGCAATTGTCTTTACATTCAACTGTTCTTCAAGATACTTTCTACCTTGATCATGTTGATAAGTGTATCCTCCATCTCCTGGAGGTCCAACATAAATAAAACCTACTTTTATCTCATCCTTGTTATTACTGCTTGTTTTTGCAGCCCCACTATTCCCACAGCCTGCAAATATTGCAGTAGCCATGAATAAAGACGTTACTAAAGAAATTACTTTTTTCATTTTTACACTCTCCTTATTTAACTAGTAATTAAATTTATAATGTTAACCACAAAGTCCTTAAATCCTTAGGCCTTGCATTACTATTTTATCTGTAGTTGAAGTTATAATATTAAACTTGAAAATTATGTACCTTTACTTACTTAAACACTATATTTCCTTCACACATAGATTCAACTATGGCTAGTGATTCAACCTTTACTCCAGTTTCCTCTACCTTGCTTCTTCCATCTT
This sequence comes from Clostridium sp. UBA4548, assembly GCF_002387895.1. GTDB lineage: Bacteria > Bacillota > Clostridia > Clostridiales > Clostridiaceae > Clostridium_J. Next base: position 1,639 of record NZ_DGLI01000013.1, on the reverse strand, counting down.
GGAAGGCCTTTTCAATAACAATCCCTACACCTGTTGGATGTGCACCGGCTTGTTTTACTATATTAATAAGACCTTTAGCAGCATTTCCATTGGCCAAAAAATCATCTACAATTAGGACCTTGTCCTCTTTTTTCAGAAACTGTTTTGAAACTCTTATTTTGTAATTCTTATTCTTTGTAAAAGAATAAACATCTGATTCAAAGACCTCAGAATCCAGATTACTTGCTTCATGTTTTTTTGCAAAAACCACTGGAACCTTAAAATACTGTGCTGCTATGCAAGCAATACCTATGCCTGAAGCTTCAACTGTGAGGATTTTTGTTACTTCCTCACTGCTAAATCTTCTTTTGAATTCTTTTCCAATTTCATTAAATAGCTCTACGTCAATTTGATGGTTTAGGAAACTGTCTACTTTTAGTACTTTAGTTCCAATTATAAAACCGTCTTTCACAATTCTTTCTTTTAAAAGTTTCATAACCATATCCTTTCTCCATTAAAAATGGTCAAAATAAAAACTCTCCAAATTGGTTTCCAATCTAGAGAGTTGAATACAAGTTAAGGCAATGAGAAAATATTAATATATAATATTCTCAAAATCCATGTTAAAAATGGAATCAACAAAATTCTTACAATGCCTATGTATAACCCTCGTAGTCAGGCTGTTTGCGGCTGCCCGGTAGAAACGCTTGGACCATATTTCCAAACATATACGAAGTATAAATCTACTATTAAATTATATATTTACGAACATTCAACAAAATATTTTTCCTATTATTCGTAAACACCCTTTATTTATATATTATCTTATATTAAAACAGGATTAATTGCAATACTTTTCATAAATAAAAGCCATATTGATTAACTCAATATAGCAAATATTTAGCTTCTTATAAAAAAATATCCATTAAATTTCATCTTAACTAAAAACTACCTACCAATGCTTTGCAAAGAATATTATTTCACTTCTTTGTTTACTCACCGCAACTAGGCTTAACTTCCCATGATTCCAATCAAAGGGTTTATAGGGTTCACTAATAATTAGATAAATTGTAAAGTCTATGGGCAATTTATTATACCCAAAACTGTCAAAGGATGCCATTTCTACTCCATTAATCTCAGCTTCTCTATGATTCGACTTTCCTATCCATTTTGCTCCTTGTGAGAATTCCTTAATATAATTTTCAATAGAGTTTGAATCTGCGGAAAACTTTAACTTATACCCCTCGCCTCCTTGCAAAAAACCAGGTTGATAATTAAACATAGCATTCTTTGCATCAGTTGGTATTTTACTTGGGAAATGCTTTATCAGTTCACTGTTTTCATAATCATTTAATTTCAAAACTCTATGATATCTACTTAAATCAGTTACTGTAGCAAGGGGTGCTGTAATAGCCATAAATATAAATGCAAAACTCATTACAATTGGCATAATAACTGTTAATACACTTGTTAGAATAATCGCTGCTTTCCTTTTTAGCTTATCTTTTATAGTAAAAAAAGTAATTGCTCCAAAGGAAAGAAAGGGTATAGCAAAAATTAACCCCGAAAAATAATAAGGCTCAATTGACCTTACAGTTACAAAAAAATATATAAAGTTAAATAAAACAAATGAAATCAGGAGTCTGTAAAATAATTTGTG
>NZ_DGLI01000014.1:146830-172745 GCF_002387895.1 Clostridium sp. UBA4548 | reverse complement strand
AATTTTCAAAGACCAATTTTGTGCTACACTGTAGCATTGTCACCATCTGGCGACTTTTATATTTTATCATCTCTAACCCATCTTGTCAACACTTTTTTTAGAAAAACTTTTAAGTAATTTTCTATGTATTAAGTAGTTGTTTTAGATTTCTTACCATCGCTCTTTTTGTTAACTTTGCGGTTAACTCAGCGACAAGATGTATTATATAACATTATATATATACATACCCATCATTGATATCTATTATTCAACCATAAGTAAATATCTCTAAAAAAATCACTTTCTTTCTTCCTTTTTCTCATAATGATACTCTAGGTAACGTTTCCCTTATTTTCTTTCATTTTTCAAATTACTTGCCTTCTATTCAAGGATTTATTATACTTATGAGGTTTTTCTATCATTCAAGGAAACAACTTGTCTAAGTGAAAATGAAAATTAATTTTATCTGTTCTCACCTTATTTTCTTAAACCTCTTATACACAAACAGAATAGGTTTCGCCATAGAAGTCCATAAATAATAAAAAGCAAGTTATACATATTGTAACTTGCTTTTTATTTTATATTTTATTACATTACCTTAACTTTTATCTTATTAATCCTAATTGAAAATACTTTAACATTTTTTATTTTATGCTTTTCTAGTATTTATTGATTACTTTCTTATTATTACACCTGTAGCTAGATAATAGGAAGTACTAATATATAAACAATTAAATTAGTTATCTCCTTTTAAAAATCTATAAGAGCTATTTTAAGGAATTTACAAGCTCCTTAAATTTATTTCCTCTAACCTCAAAGTTAGGAAACATATCGAAACTTGCACACGCTGGTGCTAGCGCTACAATATCCCCTTCTTTGGATACTTCTCTCGCTTTATTAACGGCTTCTTCTAGCGAATCAACTATATATATGGGAACTTCTATCCCCTTTTCTCTCTTTAACAAATCAAAAGCAGCCTTTATTTTATTTCTAGTAGCTCCTAATAATATTAGAGTCTTTATTTTTTCATGTCCTTCAAATGCTAAGAGCTCAAATGGCAAATTTTTATCATATCCACCTGCCAATAATATAACTGGTTTTTCAAAAGACAACAAACTAGCTACTGTTCTAGTAGGACTTGATGCAATGGAATTATTATAGTATTCTACTCCATCTAACTCTCTTACAAACTCATTTCTATGCTCTACTCCTGTAAAGGTCATAGCTACCTTTTTCATAGTTTCTATTGAAACCTCATCGCAAGTACAAGCAAATGCCGCTAGAAGGTTCTCTATATTATACATTCCTTGTAACCTAACTTCATTTTTACTACATACCTTTACTCCTTTTGCATATAAATTGTTATCTTTAAAGTATGCTCCTTGATTTATAGTTTCTTTTATGCTAAAGGTATATAAACTACCTTTGCTTTCCCCAATCATAGATGCGGTAATATTGTTATCTTTGTTTAAAACCAATAAACTTTCTTTATTTTGATATTTGAATATATTTTTCTTTGCTTCTACATATTCTTCCATACCTTTATGCATATCTAAGTGGTTTGGGGATAAATTTGTTATTAATGCTACATCTGGTGAATCAGTCATTGTCATCAATTGAAAACTTGATAATTCTAAAACAACTCTATCACTAGTTTTTATCTCTTCAATTTTTGTAAATAATGGCGTTCCAATATTCCCGCCTACCCAAGTATCAAAACCTTCTTCTTTTAAAAGTTTATAAATTAAGGAGGTAGTAGTAGTCTTACCATCACTACCTGTTATTCCATAAACCTTTGCAGGACAATATCTCACAAACTCTTCCATTTCTGACGTAATATAAGTTCCTTCTTCCTTAGCAGCCACTAAAGCTTCACTATCTATTCTCATTGATGGTGTTTTAAATATTACATCAAATCCTTTTAATCCACTTAAGTAACTTGCTCCTAACTGAAAACATACACCCTTTGGAGAAAACTTATTTACTACTTCTTCTAATTCATTTGAATTTTTTTTATCAAAGGCTGTAACCTTAGCCTCTAATTTCACAAGAAATTCTATTAAAGGTATATTACTTACCCCTATACCTACTACAGCTACATTTTTATTTTTTATAAACTCTTTAAACTCATTAAAATTCTTTCTCATCTTAAGCCTCCAGCTATAATTAATATATAAATTGTATTAATTTGATTTTATAGTAATATAAAATCACTTTTTTCCTAAAATCTTGTGATAAAATCATCTCATTCCACTTCTTAAGAATAAGAGTTAATTTTCATGAAAATTTTAATATCTATCAGGAACCCTATCTGAAAAAAATCGGAAAATTTCCATTATAAAGTATCCTTAAAATTGGGCATTGCTTTAAATATTATCTTTCATAAAATAATGCTTTAAATCCATTAATAATTATATCACTTTTAGCCTTTTAATAAAACACAGATTCAGAATATCCATTGTATACATTTACATTTTTTCTATTCAAAAATTTTATTCTTATCTGAATTGTAAGAATAAAATAAATATAAAAACTTAATTTCGACATATTGATTTACAAATTTCGATATGTTATACTAACTCATGTGCCGTAAGGAAATATGTTAAAACGATTCCCCAAAGTTTTAACATAACACATAACATATCCCCATGATTAAACCCTATTTTACCGGATGAAAATCCGGTTATTTTTTTATCGAAAATTTGTTCAAGCCATATATTTGCAAGCTTTAGCCTTATAAAAACAGGTATATTTATATTGAAATTTATTCTTTAGCAATTTTAAAAGTCCATGGATTTAATCCATGGACTTTTTTCAAATTAGTCATATATAGCTCTTTAAACAAATTCTTTTCTTTTAATAAAATCCTTAAAATATACTTTATTATCCAAAGTTAAATACCTTACATGTAAAAAACTTCATATTTTTCTATATATATTTTAGATTTAATTAAAATTCAATTCTTTCTTCGATATATTTAGTAAGCTCTTCAACAGAAAGTCTGATTTGCTCCATTGTATCCCTATCTCTAACAGTTACAGTATTATCTTCCAAAGTATCAAAGTCAACGGTTATACAGAACGGGGTTCCTATTTCATCTTCTCTTCTGTATCTCTTTCCAATACTTCCTGCCTCATCATAATCTACATTGAATTTTTTAGAAAGCATAGAATAAACCTCAAGAGCCTTATCGCTTAATTTCTTGCTCAACGGTAGTACTGCAGCTTTAAACGGTGCAAGTGCAGGGTGTAAGTGCATTACTGTTCTTACATCTCCGCCTTCAAGCTCTTCTTCCTCATAAGCATTGCATAAGAATGCTAATGCAACTCTATCAGCCCCAAGAGAAGGTTCTATGCAATAAGGTACGTATTTTTCGTTTGTAACTGGATCTAAGTAACTTAAATCCTCCCCTGAATGTTCCATGTGTTTCTTCAAGTCATAATCTGTTCTGTCAGCTATACCCCAAAGCTCGCCCCATCCAAATGGGAATAAGAACTCTATATCACAAGTAGCATTACTATAGAAAGATAATTCTTCTGCCTTATGGTCTCTAAATCTTAAGTTAACCTCTTTCATTCCTAAGTTAAACAAGAAGTGTTTACAGTAATCCTTCCAGTAACCAAACCATTCTAAATCTGTTCCTGGTTTGCAGAAGAATTCAAGTTCCATTTGCTCAAACTCTCTTGTTCTAAATATAAAGTTTCCTGGTGTAATTTCATTTCTAAAAGATTTACCTATTTGTGCTATTCCAAAAGGAACCTTTTTTCTCGATGTTCTCTGAGCATTTTTAAAGTTTACAAATATACCTTGTGCTGTTTCAGGTCTTAAGAAAATTTCATTTTTGCTATCTTCAGTTATTCCTTGGAAAGTTTTGAACATAAGATTGAACTTTCTTATATCTGTAAAATTTCTCTTTCCGCATTTTGGACATACAATTTCGTGTTTATCTATATATTCTTTATATTCCTCATTAGTCCAACCATCCGCAACAGCAACTTCTGCTCCTTGAGCTGTCATATGGTCTTCTACAAGTTTGTCAGCTCTAAATCTTGCTTTACATTCCTTACAGTCCATTAAAGGATCTGAAAATCCACCCACGTGTCCTGATGCTACCCAAACTTCAGGATTCATAAGTATTGCACAATCAAGGCCCACATTATATGGACTTTCTTGAACAAACTTTTTCCACCAAGCCTTTTTAACATTATTCTTAAACTCCACACCTAGCGGACCATAATCCCAAGAGTTAGCAAGACCTCCATAAATCTCTGATCCTGAGAATATAAACCCTCTATTTTTACATAGTGCAACTAATTTATCCATTGTTAATTCTGCAGCCATATACAATACCTCCATTAAATTATTTTTATTTTATAATTAACCATAAATTGAGCTTAGATTAAAAACTCATATTGGTCATTAATCCATTAAAAAAACAACACGTTATTTAGGTTTTAATATAAAAAAATAAAAAAGCTATTGCCAAGTAAGGGACGAAAATTCTTCCGCGGTTCCACCCTTATTGGCAATAGCCCATCTTTCAAAACTCTCACTCAAAAGCTCCCTTCACAATAATCCTCTAATGATTTTCACCAACCATCATCTCTCTATAAAAAAATTTATTGTTACTCTTCTTTATCATCGCGATTAATATATTAATTGTATTTATTTCTCTAATTTATAATATTATATCATTTACACTAACTATGTGTAACCATTAATATTATTATATATATTTTTTCTCTGTACCTATATAAGATTATAATCTATATTCTACCAAAACTTATTTTATTGTCAAGATTAGGTATTAAAGTTTTATACTTTTCTATTGATTATATTACTTAAATCATTCCCATTGTTGTAAAATTTTATGCTTATATGTATTAATATATAAGCACTAAGCATTATTAGATTTTGCTAATACCCTATTTTATATTTAATCACCAACCTTAACGATAACTTTCATATCTTTCCTCAAGAGTAACTTAGATATTTGTAACTTAACTAATTCATATATATCTTTTAAAGAAACTACTAATTACAAGTAATAATTTAATCTTAAATCATCTTCTCTATAATTACTCTTAATTAAGCTATGGATTTCATTAAAACAAAAAGATTGGCACAGTGCCAATCCTAAAATTTTAATTATATTTTTCAAAAAATAAAAAAATGGCTCCGCGAAGAGGATTCGAACCTCCAACCTATCGGTTAACAGCCGAGTGCTCCACCGTTGAGCTATCGCGGAATATTATGCCTTACAAGATATATTATATCAACTTTTTCAAAAAATACAACACCTTTTTAAATTTTTTATAAGAATTTTTATATTTGTTATTTATACTTACTATATAGAGTAACCATTTCGCCACTTTTTTTATTTTCATGAGAAATGGTTTCCCTAAAAGATATAGATAACCTCTTCACATCTCTAACCCATAGCTTAAAACAGATCAAAATTATATATAATTTAGAGACAAAGTGAAACTAAAAATATATCTGCATATACTAAAATATTCTTTTATAAAGTTCAGGATACTCTATAACGATCCCACTATCATCAACATAAATTTCAGACGCAAAGCCATTTGATAGATTTTCGTATAAATACTTATGCACATTATTTTTCTCACTTAAATAGGTATAGCATTGAGTTACAGGCTTAATCATAAAACTTATTGCATCTATATAAATTACATTTATTTTATGTAACTCACCTTTTTCTAAGTTTAACCTACGAATTGGTATAGTATTTGTAAATGGAGTTACTGATATATCAATATCAACACATCCCTCTAAGTTTTCAGCTACTGTAGTATCAATGCTCCAATTGCCGTTTCCATCTGATATTAATTTTATTTCCTTACAGTTCATTTCTATACTCTTAATAGTAACTTCTCTCACCGTCCACTTCCTATCGCAAGCGATGCTGTACCAGATACGATAAGGTAGCTCTTTAGATACTCCAAGTACAACTGATTCCACAATAAAGTTGTCATCCTCTTCAATAATTAGTAAAGATTCTTGACCTATATTATCTAAAGACTCCCATATAACGTTTTTTCTAATCATAAACCTCCTCTAACTCCTTTACAATATTTAAATTGAAATAAAAAAATCTATAGCCTAAGCTATAGATCCTCTTATTTATTGTATTGGTTTCATTGTTGGGAACAGAATTACATCTCTTATTGAGTAAGAATCTGTTAAGAACATTACTATTCTATCTATTCCTATTCCAAGACCTCCAGTTGGTGGCATACCAACTTCAAGCGCATTCATGAATTCCTCATCTATCATATACGCTTCATCGTCTCCAAGTTCCCTCTCTCTTAATTGCTGCATGAATCTATCTCTTTGAACTATTGGATCATTAAGTTCTGAGTAAGCATTACATATTTCTCTTCCATAAATAAAGCCTTCAAATCTTTCAGTAAACTCATCATTTCCACGTTTTTTCTTTGTAAGTGGTGAAATTTCTACTGGGTAATCGCAAAGGAAAGTTGGTTGAATTAAATGCTCTTCTGCATACTCCTCAAATAGCGCATTTAGTACATCTGCCTTTGTGCAATCTTTTAATTCCTTTTTGAACTCTAAGTGTTTTTCCTTAGCAATGACTCTAGCTTCCTCATCAGTTTTCACTTGTGCGAAGTCTACTCCTGAATATTCCTTAACTGCATCTACCATAGTAATTCTTCTCCATGGTGGAGTAAGGTCTATCTCTGTTCCTTGGTATGTAACTTTAGTTGTACCATGAACCTTCATACATACATGAGCTATTAAATCTTCTGTAATCTTCATCATGTCATTATAATCAGCATAAGCTTCATAAAGTTCTATCATTGTAAATTCTGGGTTATGTCTTATATCAATTCCTTCATTTCTGAAGTTTTTACCCATATCATAAACTTTTTCAAATCCTCCAACTATACATCTTTTTAGATATAATTCTGTGGCAATTCTTAAGTACATATCTATATCTAATGCATTATGGTGAGTTGTAAATGGTCTTGCCGCAGCTCCACCAGCTATAGGTGAAAGTATAGGAGTTTCAACTTCTAAATATCCTCTGCTGTCAAGGAATTCTCTGATACCACTGATTATTTTTACTCTCTTCATGAAAGTATCCCTAACCTCTTGGTTCATAACTAAATCTACTTCTCTTTGTCTATATTTTAAATCAGGATTTTTAAGTCCATGCCATTTTTCTGGTAGTGGTTTTAAAGATTTAGATATTAGCTGTACATTAGTAGCTTTAACAGATACTTCACCAGTCTTAGTTCTAAAAACTTTTCCTGTTACAGCTAAGAAATCTCCAATGTCAAACGTCTTAGCATCTTTAAACTGTTCTTCTCCTACTTGATCTAATCTTATATAAACTTGAATTTTTCCATATCTATCATGAACATCACAGAATCCTGCTTTACCTTGAATTCTTTTAGACATAAGTCTTCCTGCTATAGTTACAATTTTTTCTTCTGTCTCTGCTGAAGCTTCTGAAGCTTCGAATTCTTCTTTAGCTTGCTGAGATGTATGAGTTCTTTCAACCTTATACACATCGAAAGGATCTTTTCCTTCAGCTTGTAACTCTGCAAGCTTTTGTCTTCTTATCCTTACTTGTTCATTGTATTCAGCTTCTCCGTTTTCTATTTGTTCATTATCCACTTCCAACTCTGGTACATTTACATTATTTTCTCCTGTAGACATTTAAATTCCTCCTATGCTCTTTTTATTTCCAACACTTCATACTTGTTTATTCCATCTGGAACAATAACTTCAACTATGTCTCCTACTTTTTTACCAATAAGTGCTTTACCCACTGGTGATTCATTAGATATTTTATTTTCCATCGGATCCGCTTCTGCTGAACCAACAATATGATATTCTTCTATTTCATCAAATTCATAATCTTTAACTCTAGCAACTGCTCCAATGCTAACAACATCTTTTTCAATTTCACTTTCATCTACTACAGATGCATTTCTTAGCATATTTTCAAGTTGAATTATTCTTCCTTCTACAAAGGCCTGCTCATTTTTAGCTTCATCATATTCAGAGTTTTCACTTAAATCTCCATAACCTAAAGCTACCTTAATTTTTTCAGTTATTTCTTTCCTCTTAACTGTTTTTAAATATTCTAATTCATCCTCAAGTTTCTTTATTCCCTCATAAGTCATTATATATTTTTTTGAATCGCTCATTTTTTCTCTCCCCTTCAATTATATAATAAAGCTATGCTTTCTATTTAAATATTCATTATTAAAAACAATAATTTAAAGTTGTAATTATTCATAAAGCTAATTTTTAATTAATGTAAATTAGCAGGCACCGTGATGATTTACTAATAAAAAGATATACTATAAAGTTGTTCACCAGTTGCCTAAAGTACTTAATCACTTTAACTTTATCGTCATTTACCGCAGGTAGCAAACCATTTATTTATGGCTATTTTTCAATGCTTTAAGTTATTATAAAACACACTTACCGCATTGTCAATAATAGGTAAGCTAAACCATTTATCTGCTTTAAACCTCCATTAAGGAACTCTTATAGTCTTCTAACACATTTAATACATCTTGGTATTTAGTCAAAGAATTAATTTTATCCTTTATATCTGTGCAATATCTTAATCCCTTAATATACCATGCTATATGTTTTCTCATTTCTCTAACTGCTTTAATTTCCTCGAAGTATTTCATTGATAAATCAAGATGCAATATACACATATTCACCTTATCTACAGGTGATGGTTCTAGAATTTCTTCTCCTTTTAAACCCTGTTGTATTTGTTTAAATAACCAAGGATTACCCATAGCGCCTCTCGCAACCATTATTCCATCACAATGAGTATATTCCTTCAATCGCATGGCAGCTTCCACAGAAAACACATCTCCATTGCCTATAACAGGAATGTTCACACCTTCCTTAACTCGCCTTATTATATCCCAATCTGCTTTCCCTTCATACATTTGCTCTCTAGTCCTACCATGTACAGCAATTGCATCTGCCCCGGCTTCTTCGAGAACTTTACCAAATTCTACTGCATTAATATTATTCTCATCAAAACCCTTTCTAAACTTAACAGTTACAGGTTTCTTTGAAACTTTCTTCATTTCCCTTACTATACTTGCCGCAAGCTCAGGATCTCTCATTAAGGCTGATCCCTCTCCATTCTTCACTATCTTTGGCACAGGGCACCCCATATTAACATCCACAATACATACCTCTTCCATGGTATTAAAAACCTCACAGGCATGAGCCATAATCTTAGGATCACTTCCAAAGATTTGAAGAGCTACTGGTTTTTCTTCTTCTGATATTCTCATAAGACTTTCTGTGTTCTTACTATTATAAAATAATCCTTTAGCACTAACCATCTCTGTGTAAACTAGTCCACAACCCATTTCCTTGCAAATTCCTCTAAAGGCTATGTCAGTTACACCAGCCATAGGAGCTAAAGATACCTGATTTTCAAAATAGAGATTACCTATTTTCATCTTCTCACCTATTCTTTAGTGTTTTTAGTGATTCTATAAGTTTCCTCAGTGTTACATCTAGCTCATTGAGGATGTTTTAAGGGAACCAAGGTAAGTTCATGTACAAGTGCAACCTCAACCTTAGGTCCCTATACTTACATAGTATTACTATTATATTAAAGTTATTATTAGAAGTTTATTATTCCTTATTCTTCTGATAAATTATTCTTAATCCATCTAAAGTTAAAAATGGTTCTACCTTATCAATTGTAGTAGAATCTTGAGCTATTAATTTAGCAAGTCCACCAGTGGCTATAACTACCGGTTCATCATCACCCTTAGCTTGTATCTCTTTTTTCATTTTGTTAACTATATAATCTACTTGACCAATATATCCATAGATTATACCCGCTTGCATACTTGCAACTGTATTTTTACATATAACAGTTTCTGGTTTAACTAGTTCCACTCTTGGAAGCTTTGCAGCTCTTTCAAATAATGCTTCTGAGGAGATTTTTATTCCTGGACAAATAGTTCCTCCTAAATAATCCCCATTGCTTGCTATAGCACAAAATGTTGTAGCTGTTCCGAAATCAATTATTATTATAGCTTTCTTATAAGTTTCATAAGCTGCTACAGCATTAACAATTCTATCTGCTCCTACTTCTTTAGGATTATCATACTTAATATTAATCCCAGTCTTTACTCCAGGACCAACAATTATAGGGGTAGTGTTGAAATATTTTCTCACCATGTGCTCAAGAGAGTACATTATATTTGGTACAACAGAAGAAATTATCACTCCTTCTATATTTTCCATATCTACTCCACTCTGATAAAATAGTTGTGTCACTTGTATTGCATATTCGTCAGCAGTTCTTTTATAATCCGTAGACAATCTCCATTCAACTAACAGCTTCTTTTCTTTATAAATACCCAATACAATATTTGAATTTCCTACATCTAGTACTAATATCATTTTAATTCACCTCTATATAATTAAAAGCAGCTTAATAGCTGCTTTTGAAAACTAAATCCTCATTTAAAATAACAATTTAATTGTAACAAGTTAATCCTATTTGTCAAGTTATATATACTATTCACTTTACCCTTTAATACCGAATTAAACTTTCTTTAATGTAGTTTTCTCTCTCATATAGTATTTTACTATAAACCTTGGAGTTATGTCATTTTCCACCATATCATCTTTTTCCTAAGTAAAATTGATTTGGACTTCAGTTATAGCTCCATATATGAGTATATGCTAATTATTTTTGAGATAATTAGTAATTTAATACACCCTAGAGTTACCTAAAATCTTGCTTCTCTATGAGGATTTAAAATTATGTATATATTAAAGTGTCTATTCTATTAACCACTTGTTTTCCGAATTTATTATGCCTATAATATCCCTTTGGTCTTTAAATATATTGAAAACCTCTTCTTTTATTGTTCCTTCTCTTTCATTGTTCATAAGCATCATATACATGTTTCTTAGTTTATTTTCACCATTAGTAATTCTGTTACTTCTTAAAACCTTCTCTTTGTGGCTACGATTTTCTTTATACATCTTACAACTACCTCCTTAAGAGTTTTTGCAAAGTCCATATGTGATTATTGTGCCTTTCAATGAGTTCCTTTATAGTATCATATTTAGGTGTGTTTTCTACTGTTTTTAGATACTGTTCATACTGATTGATTAATAAGTTCTCCTTTTCTATAAGATTATTAATTACAGAAGTTTTATTTGGTATCATTGTATCTCCTCCTTTTCTCATATACTATCCATAAAAAAAAGAGTCTATACTTACTTAACTGTAGTATAAACTCTTTTAAAAAATTATTCATATTTAAGCAAATGTCTTTATTTATTATCTTGCACCAAAAAGTGATAATAGTACTCCAGCTGCAATTGCACTTCCAATAACACCCGCTACATTAGGTCCCATAGCGTTCATTAATAAAAAGTTTGTAGGATCCGCTTTCTGACCTTCTACCTGGGAAACCCTTGCAGCCATAGGTACTGCCGAAACTCCAGCAGAGCCTATGAGTGGATTAATCTTACCTTTGGTAATCTTACACATAATCTTACCAATAACAAGCCCTCCAAAAGTAGCAAAAGCAAAGGCAAGAACTCCTAATCCTATTATTTTGATTGTATCCAATCTTACAAAAATCTCAGCCTTAGCTGTTGCCCCTACTGAAAGTCCTAAGAATATAGTTATTATATTAATTAATGCATTTTGAGCAGTATCAGTTAATCGCCCCACTACTCCTGATTCTCTAAATAAATTACCAAGCATTAGCATACCTATAAGAGAAATTAAAGAGGGAATAAATAAAATAACTAAGATAGCAACTAAAATAGGAAAAACAATTTTCTCTATTTTTTTAACTTGTCTCAACTGTCCCATTTTTATTTTTCTTTCCTCTGGAGTTGTCATTAATCTCATAATAGGCGGTTGAATAACTGGCACTAATGCCATATATGAATAAGCCGCCACAGCAATTGGTCCAAGCAAATGTGGCGCTAGCTTATTTGTTACAAATATAGCTGTAGGCCCATCTGCTCCACCTATAATACCAATAGCTGAAGCTTCTTGTGGAGTAAATCCTAGAAGAATAGCTAAGGTATAAGCAAAGAATATTCCAAATTGTGCTCCTGCTCCCATAAGTACACTAGAAGGGTTTGCTAATAATGGACCAAAATCAGTCATAGCACCTACCCCTAAAAATATAAGCGGTGGGAAGATCTCCCACTTTACCCCTCTTGAGAGATAATACAATAAACCTCCTGGTTCACCTTTTAATGGCTCTGCCATAATATCTACCACTGGTAAATTAGTAAGTAGCATACCAAAGGCTATAGGAAGTAATAATAGTGGTTCAAATTGCTTTCTTATTGCTAAGTAAACCAATATTAACGAAATTCCTATCATAAGCAATTCATTTCCCTGTATATTAGCAAAGCCTGATTCACTTATTAAGTCCTTTAAAACTTCAAAAACATTCATTTAAATGCCTCCTACTCTTCAACAAAACCTTTGGGGCCTAATGATACATTAAAGCCCCAAATTGTTGAATAATATTAACTTTCTCAGTTACCTTAGTATCTTTTAAAAATGCATAACTAAGTTTTCATCTTTAAATCAAGTTATTATTTAAATTTTATTTCTTATATATTTTAATCCTTAGCATTAAGAACTTAAAATTAAGCTATTACTACTAATAAGTCTCCTGAGTTAACTGCTACACCTTTAGCAACATTCACCTGTGCTATTGTTCCATCAACTGGTGACATGATTTCATTTTCCATTTTCATAGCTTCTAGAACTACTAAAACATCACCTTTTTTTACAGTAGCCCCTTCTGTAACATTAACTTTTACTATAGTACCTGGCATTGGGCATTCAATCTTTTCCCCGGTTGCATTATTTGGTTTAGCTACAGGTTTCGGTGCTTCTGTTGGTGCTGGTGCAACTGGTTGTGGTGCTGCTACAGGTTGTTGTGGTGCAACTGCCGCCGGTGCTGGTGTTGCTACTGGAGCTACTGGTTGAGTAAACTCCCCCTTTACTTCCTCCACTTCTACTTGATATGTATTTCCATTAACAGTAACATTATATATTTTCATAATTCAATCCTCCCTAATTATTTAACTTCTCATCAATAGAAGTCTTTTGCCAGTTAGAGTTTAAAGTATCTACTCTCTTTATGCTCTTAATATTTAGCCCTGATATAGGTGTACCTAGTTCAGCAGATAAGGCTGCCATTATTGCTGCCACTATCTCATAGTCTTTATTTATATCTATAATCTGTAATACTTCTTCTATACTTCCTTGTTTTACTTCATTTAAATCAACACGTTCTTCTACTTGAGAACCTTTTTTTCCTCCAAGTAGAAAACTTTGAGATTTAATTACAAACCATAGTATTATAAGAATTCCAAATACTATAGCCATAGCAACAAAGGAAACATTTAGTGAAGAAGCAAGCTTGCTTGCTATTGATTCATTCATATCAATACCTCCCTAAACTAATGTGCTTCCGTGTTTTTTAGGGTAGCTTAACTCTCTCTTACTCTGTAACATATCTAGTATTGCAAATATTCTTTGCTTCGTTTCACTTGGATTAATTATATCATCAATTAGTCCTAGCTCTGCCGCTTTGTATGGACTAACCATTTCTTCCATATATCTTTCTACTACTTCCTTTTCCTTAACTTTTGGGTCTGAAGACGACATTATTTCTGCTCTATGCATAAACTTAATAAGCTCTTTCGGATTTGTTAAAGAAACCCTTGCACTTGGCCAAGCAAGCGTAACATCAAAAGCAGCCTCCTTGCTAGCTAAAGCTACATAACCTGCTCCGTTAGCTTCTCCAATTATAAGAGAAACTTTAGGTACTGTTGCATCTATTAAACTATAAAGAAGTCTTCCAGCATTTCTTCCAAGACCTTTCTTTTCTTCTTCAAGACTTATAGCAAAACCATTAGTATCAACTAATGATAGAATAGGAATGTTAAAGCTATCGCATAATCTAACAAAGCTAGAAACCTTCATAATTCCTTCATTAGTTATCTTTGATTTAACAAAGCTATTCCATATTGCTCCTACAGTTAGCCCATTGATTTTTATTAATCCAGTTTTAAAACCTTCTACATATTCTCTGTTAACTTCTAAAACACTTCCATTATCTGCAATGTTAGCAATAATACTATCCATAGAGTAGTTCTCATCTGCCACCATACTCTCAAGTTCTTCCCTTAATTGGTTTAAGTTATAATCTTCTTCTGTAGTCCATGGTGTTTCTAAATTATTAGCTGGTAAATACTTTATTATATTTTTTGCAAGTTTAAATGCATGAATTTCACTTTCCGCTAAAAAATTTGCATTTCCATTTTTACTTGCATAATTTCCATCACTAAACATAGATTCATCTACATATTTTTCTTCTACTTTACTTATTTTTTCACTAGAGTTTATCCCTAATTCCCCTATTTCGTTAACCGCTATAGTAAAATCAGCCATTGTAGCCCCCATTGCTGCCATACCATAACACGGTCCACATATCACAGAAATTTGTGGAATAACACCACTAAGTTTACCTATCTTTCTTAGTATCATTCCATAAGAAGATAAAAGCTCTATTCCTTCACTTAACTTAGCTCCAACAGAATCAACTATTTGAACTACTGGCGCTCCCATCTTTCCAGCATTATCTAGTAAATTGCATATCTTTTTAGCCATAGCTTTATTAAAAGCTCCACCTTCAACTGTGTAATCAAAGCTATAAACATATACTAATCTTCCGCCTATAGTTCCATGTCCAGTAATTACTCCAGCAGCATTACCTGCTATTAATGCACCTAATTCTATAAAAGTGCCTTCATCTACCAATGTGGCAATTCTTTCTCTTGCAGTCATTTTATTTAAATTGTGTTGCATTTGGATTTTATCAGTTCCACCACCTTGGTGTGCTTTATCCTTAATTGAATGGAACACTTCAAGTTTGTTCATATCCTTGCCTCCTGACTTTTATTACTTTTCCCCGTATAATATTAACATAAAAATTGGTATTTGTACATAAAGTTTGCAAGTTTTGCTGCATTTTTCTGGGAATTTATTTTCTAATTTCTTATTGTCTTCATAAAGGAAATTTCATTGATTACTTATTTCCATGTTTAACTTATAGCTACCCAACTTTTATATTTTCATTTCCTTTCGGACTCAAAATCATACTACTCCTGACTTATTTTATTTCCCTATTCTTAATTTTTGCATATCCCTATAATTTATACCTAAAACTAAATCATAGAAAGAAAGTTCTTTTATAAACTTAGCAAAATCATACTTTCTCCTAATCTTATATATATCTAGCTTTCTATACCTAATATAAACCTTTATAACCTATTTCTTAAAACTAAGGCTTATTATGAAAATTTTAGTTTTCCACAAAATAAAAAGGACCTATAAAGAGTATTTCAACTACTTTATAGACCTTTTAAAAAATACATAATTTTATAATTATAAGAAAAGGCTTTTATAACCCTAAATTTGTTACATAAAATAATTTACTTTCTATATAGAAAATTAAAATTTAAGAATATACCTGCATTTCCTATAACTATCCCCTCATTGCACTTGCTACGGAGAAAACACAGTTTTTAGAATAAGCCATGAATAGTTCCATCTTCCTCGATATCTATCTTTGAAGCAGATGGAATCTTTGGAAGCCCTGGCATAGTCATTATAGCTCCAGTTAATACCACTATAAAACCTGCCCCATTAGATAATTTAACTTCTTTTACAGATATATTAAATCCACTAGGTCTTCCTAGTAAACTAGGATTATCTGAAAGAGAATTTTGAGTTTTAGCAACGCAAATTGGCACTCTATGAAGTCCTAATTTTTCTATTTCACTAATTTGTTTTTTTGCTGCTGGTGTGAAATCCACTCCATCTGCACCATAGATTTCCTTCGCTATAATTTCAACTTTTTCTTTAATATCTAAATTCTCATCATATAGTACTTTAAAGTTGTTTTCCTTGCTATCTATAGATTTAAGAACTTTTTCTGCAAGATCCTGCCCACCTAGCGCTCCCTTTTCCCAAACTTCTGTAAGTGATACAGAAACGCCTAATCCTCTACAGAACTCTTCAATATACTTAACCTCTTCATCACTGTCAGAAATAAATTTGTTTATAGCTACAACTACAGGAACTCCATACTTTTTAACATTTTCGATTTGTTTTTCTAGATTTACTATTCCCTTAGTTAAAGCTTCTACACTAGGTATGCTTAAGCTATCTTTTTTAACTCCGCCATGATGTTTAATAGCTCTAATAGTAGCAACTATCACTGCACAGCTTGGCTTTAATCCTCCAAACCTACATTTTATATCAAAGAATTTTTCTGCACCTAAATCTGCTCCAAACCCTGCTTCTGTAACTACATAATCCCCAAGTTTTAGTGCCATCTTAGTAGCAAGTATACTATTACAGCCATGAGCAATATTAGCAAATGGTCCTCCATGTATTATAGCTGGAGTATTATCTAAAGTTTGCACAAGATTTGGCTTAATTGCATCCTTCATCAAGGTCGCCATAGCTCCTTGTACGTTTAAATCCTTACAATATACAGGATTTCCTTCTAAATTATAAGCTACTAATATACGTCCAAATCTCTCTTTTAAATCCATTAAATCCTTTGAAAGACATAATATAGCCATAACTTCTGAAGCTACTGTAATTGTAAAACCGTCTTCTCTTAAGAAACCATTCGGTGTTCCACCTAGACCTACTACAATATTTCTTAAAGCCCTATCATTCATATCTAATACTCTTTTAAAGATAATTCTTCTAGAGTCTATTTTAAGTTCATTACCCTGATGTATATGATTATCAATAGCTGCTGAAAGAAGATTATTTGCTGCCGTTATAGCATGCATATCTCCTGTAAAATGAAGATTTATATCTTCCATAGGAACTACCTGAGCATATCCACCTCCAGCTGCTCCCCCTTTTACACCAAACACAGGTCCAAGAGAAGGCTCTCTTAACGCAATTACTGCATTCTTTCCAATACTACATAAAGCTTGTCCAAGTCCTATAGTTACAGTGGACTTTCCTTCTCCTGCTGGTGTAGGATTTATCGCTGTAACTAAAATAAGTTTTCCATCCTGTTTGTTTTCATTTCTCTTTAGTACATCTAATGAGATTTTTCCTTTGTACTTACCATAAAGCTCAATATCATCATCCGTAAGTCCAATCCCCTTTGCCATTTCCAATATTGGTAACATTTTAGCCTTTTGTGCTATCTCGATATCACTAAACATCTGTATTCCTCCTAAACCCTAAAAAATTTTATAGCTACTCATGAATTTTTTAATATTAACCATGTATCTAATGTGAGTACCCTCACCAATTAGCCCTTTTTCATCCCATGTTCTAATGGAAAATGTTATACTTTTTCCTTGAACTCTTTCAACTACTGCTTCACATCTTACCCTACTTCCCGCCGGTGTAGCTCTAATATGTTTTACATTTATCTCTACTCCTACAGTAGTATCACCATAAGTTAGGTGTAAATCCACCGCACTTTTAGCTGCATTTTCCATAAGTGCAATCATTGCTGGTGTTGCATAAACATCTACACTTCCTGATCCAATGCTACTCGCAGTTTCAGCTTTATCAACCACCTTTTCTATAACAGCACTTATTCCTTCTCTTAATCTATTCTCCATTCCCTCAAGCTCCTAACCCCATATTATGAACCTTCTGAATATTAATGTCATAATACCTTAGCTGACTATTTTATTATAGCACAACTTATAAATCTGAGTACATACTTGAGGAAGTAGGTTTCCCGACATTTTTCGCAAGTAATTCCACCATCCTCCCTTAACGAACGTTTTTCTCATATATTTGATTTTTGTTCGTGTATGCTCCATCTTCAAATTTTCACACTATATAAACTATTCACTGAGAAAATAAACTCCTATGCAAGTTGCATAGGAGTTTATTTTTTCTTATTGTTTTCAATATCTATTTATTGATTGCTTTCACTATTTTCTTTATCTGTTTCTAAAGAGTTTTCTCCTAGACCATAATCTAAGGACCCACCTTCTACAGCTTTCATATTATCTCTAATCAAGGTTTCATTAGTTGTAATGCTTACCGTTGGACTCTCCAGATCTTCTCTTGCCTTTTCTGTGCTATCTTTAATAATCTTATCAATAGCAATTTCATCTAAAGATTTTCCTTCCATGATAGCATTAAACTCTTCAGCAGTAAGTTTTTCTTTTTCTAATAAAGCTTTTGCTACATCATGTAACTTATCAATATTTTCATTAAGAATTTTTTCTGCTCTTTGGTAAGCCTCAGTAATTAGTCCTCTAATTTCTCTATCAATAGTTGAGGCAACTTCATCTGAGAAGTCTCTAGCTCTTCCAATATCTCTTCCTAAGAATACTTCACTGTCATCCTTACCAAAGGATATTGGTCCTAGCACATCACTCATACCATATTCCATAACCATCTTCTTAGCTATGGATGTAGTTCTATCGATATCATTTTTAGCTCCAGTACTAATTTCTTTTAATATTATAGCTTCAGCTACTCTACCACCTAAAAGACCAACCATTTCATCCTTTAATTTAGATCTAGATGTGTAAGAAGTATCTTCATCTGGTAAATGTAGGGTGTAACCTCCAGCCATTCCTCTAGGAATTATGCTTATTTCATGAACAGCATAGGAGTTTGGAAGGTACTTAGAAACTACTGCGTGACCAGCTTCATGATAGGCAGTTAATCTCTTATCCTTATCACTTATAACTCTCGATTTTTTCTCTGGTCCTGCAATTACTCTTGTAATAGCTTCTTCAAGTTCTACCATATCAATAACTTTTTTACGGTTTCTAACTGTTAAAAGTGCTGATTCATTCAATAAGTTTTCAAGGTCTGCTCCTGTAAAACCTGGAGTTCTCTTAGCTAATATATCAAGCTTAACTTCTGAGCTTAAAGGTTTATTTTTTGAGTGAACCTTTAATATTTCTTCTCTACCTTTAACATCAGGTGCACCTACTACAATTTGCCTATCAAATCTTCCAGCTCTTAAAAGTGCTGGGTCAAGAATATCAGGTCTATTTGTTGCCGCTACCATGATAATTCCTTCATTTACTCCAAAACCATCCATTTCAACTAAAAGTTGGTTTAAAGTTTGCTCTCTTTCATCATGTCCACCGCCAAGACCTGCACCTCTTTGTCTTCCTACAGCATCAATTTCATCTATAAATATGATACATGGTGCATTCTTTTTTGCTTGTTCAAACAGGTCTCTAACTCTTGAAGCTCCAACTCCTACAAACATTTCAACAAAATCTGAACCTGAAATACTAAAGAATGGTACTCCAGCTTCACCTGCTACAGCTTTTGCAAGTAAGGTTTTTCCTGTTCCTGGAGGTCCAACTAAAAGTATTCCCTTAGGGATTCTTGCTCCAACCTCTATATATTTTTTTGGAGTCTTTAAAAAATCAACTACTTCTTCAAGCTCAGCCTTTTCTTCATCAGCACCAGCCACATCATTGAAGGTTACCTTTTTCTTATCTGGTGTAGCCATTTTTGCTCTGCTTTTACCAAAATTCATAACGCCACGGCCACCGCCACCGCCGCCGCTGGACTGATTCATAAACATGGCCCAAAATACCACCACTACCAGAATTAAAAGTAGACTTGGTAGGAAGTTTAGCCATACCGGTACCGAAGTTGGTGGTGTATATTGCTCAATTTTTAAATTCTCATTTGGATACTGCTTTACAATATCTAAATATCTTTCTTTAATTATATTTACACTAAATTGTGTTCCATCATCTAGTTTACCAACTAAGGTTCTCTCAGTATCTGACAGCTTTACTTCAGTTACTTTCTTATCCTTCATATAAGTTTCAAATTCTTTTACATCAATCGATTTGACATTTCCAGCTCCATCAAATAGGGTAAGGGCAGAAAAAATTACCAATATCAAAACTAGTAACCATACTGTTGCGCTAGAAAATTTTTTCATTTAAGGTCCCCCTCTCTTTCTAGTAATTATTTACTTAAAAATTCTAACATAGGAAATTTTGGTTTACAACAACATATTAAATATAAACAGATTATTTTATGTAGTTTACTTTTTATAAACTTTTTCATCTAAAATTCCTACATATGGTAAATTTCTATAATGCTCTGCATAATCAAGTCCATAACCAACAAGGAAATAATCTGGCACATCAAAGCCTAAATATTTTACACTCAACTCTTCTTTTCTTCTTTCAGGTTTATTAAGTAAGCAAGCTATCTCTAAAGTCTTAGGGTTTCTTGCAGATAAGTATTTCATTAAATACTTTAAAGTAATTCCTGAGTCTATAATGTCTTCAACTATTAACACATCTTTTCCCTTTATCTCAAAATCCAAGTCCTTTATAATTTTAACAATTCCTGAAGATTCGGTTGCATCCCCATAACTAGAAACTGCCATAAAATCCATCTTGCAAGGAATTGAAATTTCCTTCATTAAGTCGGACATAAAAAATACAGATCCTTTTAGAATTCCTAAAACAATTAAATCTCTCCCCTTATAATCTTCACTAATTTTAGCTCCTAGATCCTGAACTTTTCCTCTTATGGTTTCTTCATTCAGAAGAATTTCCTTGATTTGGTTATTCATAAACTTCCTGCCTTTCTATTTTAGGTATATTAGTATCCCAACACATATCAATATATTTTACTTCTAATATATTATTAGTATGTTTATCAATCTTAAATTTATCACTAACTTTGTGTCCAATTATCCAACTAATTTCATTACTAAAACATAATAGAGGTATAAAATCCCTTTTTTCTCTTGGAATTTTTAGATCTATAAATATATCTTTAATTTTCTTACTTCCATTCATACCCAGAGGCGAAAATCTATCGCCTTCTTTTCTGAACCTTAAGGTAATTGGTTCTTTTATCTTATCAAAATCAAAATATTTTACTGTTTCATTTCTTTTACCTTTTAAATAATCCTCTTTTTTTATTACTGTTAAAATAATCTTCTTACCTATCTCCCTTACTTCATTTTCTCCTAGGTGTAAGGTGCTATAAAATTCTTTACTCATCACTAAACTGTCATATGTAGCCTCAGTAACTTTCGAGTTATGATCTTCTCCAAGGATATTTTCTTTATATAAATGTATATCCTTATATACATTAGAAGATAATATTCCTCCTGGAAGTCTAGTAAACTTTCCCGTTGCAGTTTTTTGTATGCCTATAATAGCTTCTATATGCTTACTTTCTAAATTATATAAATCTCCTTTAACCTTTAAAACAGCTTTTCTTAGTACTCTATTAAGAATTGCTGGATGCAATGTAAAGGCATCTTTATATATTATAACCTTTTCTTCCCTTACATCACAGTATTTTTCAAAAAGTTTAGAAGATTTTTCTTCTAAATACTCATTATCTATGCTTAGTAAGGAAGCCATTCTACCTAGAGTATTAATAATATCATCATTAAAGTTACTTTCTATGTAAGGAAGCATCTCCAACCTTATTTTGTTTCTTGTATATATATTTTCAAAATTTGTCTTATCTATTCTTACTGGAAGATTATTTTCACTACAGTAAACTTCTATATCTCTTCTGCTAGTTTGTATTAGCGGTCTTATAAATATATTATCTCTAACAGGTTTTATTCCCACTAATCCTTCTACTCCACTACCTCTCATAATTCTCATTAATACAGTTTCAGCTTGGTCATTTAAATTATGAGCTAGAGCTATCTTGTTACCACTTAACTTTTCTAACAGTTCATGAAAAAATTCATATCTCACTTCTCGTCCTGCCATCTCATGGGATATATTTTTTTCTTTAGAAACCTTATCTATATCTATAGACTTTGAAAAGAATTCAATATTATATCTTTCACAAAACTCTCTGCTTGCCCTCTCATCATTATCAGAATCTTTTCCTCTCAGCATATGATTAATATGAGCTGCATAAAGAGTCAAGTTATATTCTTCCTTTAACACATGAAGTGCATATAATAGACTCATTGAGTCTGGTCCTCCAGATAAAGCTACAATAACCCTATCTCCTTTGCTAAGCATGTTATACTTCTCTATAGTATTTAAAACTTTATTAAGCATTAAAACACTTCCTAATTTTATTTTTTTACACATGATACCATAAACTAGATAAAAATTAAACATCATAATATAAAATTAAACTTTATATTATATATTTTGAATGAAATTAATACCTTACTTTTCTATGTAGCCCCTCACTTCTTTAATCTCTACAAAACCTTTCACAATATGTCCATTAATATATATAAATTAAAACACTAACAAAAAAACAAAATCACTATCTAAACCTTACAGTTTTCGATAGTGATTTTAATGTTACACTCTTAATGTGCTTTTTATCTTTAGGATGCAGCACTATAAATCTTTGAAACCACTACTGTCATATCATCTTTAACTTTATTGCCACTTAATTTTTTAGCTTCTTCCACAATTCCTTCTGCTAAATCTCTAGGAGTTAACCCTTCATTTCTGCAAATATAGTCTAAAATCCAATCTACTTTACCACAACTCTCATCGTCATAATCAAGAACACCATCACTAAGCATAATTACCACATCTCCATGCTTTAGCTTTTTCTTATGAACTTCAATATCTGCCTTGTCCAAAATCCCAATTGGTAAAGTTTTGGATTTTATAATATCTACAGTGTCATCACTTTTTACTATACTAGCCACTGCTCCAACCTTCATAAAGTCAATTTCTCCTGTGTATAAATCAATACTACTTAAATCTACAGTTGAAAACTTCTCCTCTTCTGAGAATTTTAAAGTCATTATTGAGTTCACTGTGTTTATAGCTGTAGTCTTGCTAAACCCGGCTCCAGTAAACTTTTCAATTAATTCTACTGCTGCTTCACTTTCACGGCCCGCTTGTGGTCCTGATCCCATACCATCACTTAAAACCATCATATAACTTCCATCTTTAGCTCTTCCAAAGCTAAAGCTATCTCCATAGGTAGTTTGTCCATCTTTACATTGCCTTGCAGCATAAGTTTTAACCTGAAATTTAGTAGCTTCTTCAAAAGTTGCTGTGCAGAGCTTAGTTGTTGGATCAATTCTGCACCCATCTTCTTTAAACATCATTGCTTTGCCTAAACTATCATTTATAAGAGGCAGCATAGTCTTAACACAAGTACCTAATCCATCACAACTTTTTGTGGTGAGTTGTATTGTAAGTCGCCCCTTTTTATCATTAATACAAAACACATCATTATACTCTATGCCATGTTTGTCTAGCATTCTCATTATATTTTTTTCTGATTCTTTGTCCTCTTTTAAATCACTAGCAAACTCATCTACTATTTCCTCTACAGACTTAGCCATGTTGTTAAATTGATTAGCTAGTAATTCCCTTCCTTCTGCAAGCCTACTTCTCCACATTTCACTAATTATATACTTGTTAACTATATCCTCTGCATTTCTAATTAAAGCAGCCTTCTTAATACATTTTCGTTCAAGCTCCTGTGGAAATTCCCCACCCTTTCCTTGGACTACCTCTAAAAGTTCACCAAAAGCAGAATAGGTATGATGCATTTCTCTGTTCCAACAGATACAATTAGTATTGCAATTTCCACAAACTCTATTAGCAAGATTTTCGATTAGTGCACTACTTTTGCTCTTCATATCTAATTTATCATTATCAGCTAGATCTGTTAGTATATTAGACATATTAAGAAGCACCTCAGAGAACTGATCCAGTCTATCAACAAAAATACCTCTTATTTTCTCTACATAATTTTGATCAATGGCCTCTCCCTTTTTATCACTGTCAACTTCATTGATTACAGCTTGGTAAATTCTTTGAGGTATTGCCAGGAAACCAATTGCAGTAATAACAGCCTCTATAATCATAAACTGTGAACTACCTTCAAGATTATAATTTACGGTGTATATTTTCATTATAGAGAATACTACTAAAGATGATAGAAGAGTAAGAAGTTTTCCACCTTCCTTAAATAATCCTCCAACTAATCCACAGATTCCTAACATGCTTGCATAAACAAATATAGTGTTGTTTGACATTCCAACTATTACTCCCATAGCAATACCTGAAGCTGCCCCTACAGTAGATCCACAAATATAACTTATACCTAAAACTATAAATAAGCTAAAAATATTTAATAAGGATATTCCAAAGATATTCACATTCCACATACCCGCTACCATTAGCGATACTAATATACTCATAGATATTAACTCTTCATTAGAAAATAAATGTTTTGTGTTAATCTCCTTAAAACAAGATATACTATAATCTATGATAAAATATACTGGAACTATACAAAGAAGCTCAATAAAGGTTATTCCTAAAGCCATCAGAGTGCTATATTCCCTTATAAGAATATTATACCCCAGTATTAGTGTAATTGTCACAAAGCCTAGAAGTATTCTTTCTGTAGACTTCTTTAAAAAGTTATTTGTAATTATAGCTACTAAGGTTATTGTCGGTACCAAGGTTACATACATTAAGGTATTATCCAAAGTACCTTTTAAGGTTATGTATCCTAAAATAGCCCCTAAAGAAGTAACAAGAGATATTTTGTTATCCTCCATTAAAAGTACTACTACTAAAAATGCCACACCAAAGGGCGCTGACTTATTAATAAGCATGGTTCTGCTAATTAAAATAGACATAACCAAAAACGCAATACTCTTTACTAAAACTTTGTTATGAGTCTCCTCCCTGTTGTTTTTAACTTCCTTTGATTTTTTAATTCTTTCATATGCTCTTAATTCTGCTCCATATTGCATAAAATAATCACCCACCCCTTTAAATTACAATTTCATTATAACAAAGGGTATTGGTAATAAATGTCATTTCATGTGAGAGATTATTAAAAACAGTATGACAATAATATGTAATTTTTTTACATTTAACCTAAAGCACTTTCATTACTCTTTATTTCCATTTTATTACATAAGCCTAATTTATCAAAGGTTTCCTTGAGATTAGTTATTCACACCTCTATGTAATTTATTAAAAAAATGTTGGTAACTTATGTGGGTAATTCTGTCGGTATATAAAACTTTAAAAACTTTCCTGATGGAAATTTATTTTATAAACTATATGAGTCCTGCATATAATATTAAATTGATGCAATTTCTTCATTTTTTAATGAACTTGATTTAATAGACTTTTTCATTGTTAGCAGATTGTGTTTTGTAATTTTAAAGTAAAATAAAAAACTCACAACCATTGTTGTGAGTTTTTACTTGGTAGCGGAAATAGGACTTGAACCTACGACACTTCGGGTATGAACCGAATGCTCTAGCCAGCTGAGCTATTCCGCCATATATGGTTGCGGGGGCAGGACTTGAACCTACGACCTTCGGGTTATGAGCCCGACGAGCTACCAGCTGCTCCACCCCGCGATATTTGGTGCTGAAGACCGGAATCGAACCGGTACGGTGTTTAACCACCGCAGGATTTTAAGTCCTGTGCGTCTGCCAGTTCCGCCACTCCAGCATATTAAAGACAATTTTAAATTATGGTTGCGGGGGCAGGACTTGAACCTACGACCTTCGGGTTATGAGCCCGACGAGCTACCAGCTGCTCCACCCCGCGATATTTTGGTGCTGAAGACCGGAATCGAACCGGTACGGTGTTTAACCACCGCAGGATTTTAAGTCCTGTGCGTCTGCCAGTTCCGCCACTCCAGCACTTTCTTTACAGTAACAATAGCCACTGTAGACTCCTACCTTGTAGGACAACATAAAACTTTCAACCAAATATATTGATTAAAAATATGGTAGCGGAAATAGGACTTGAACCTACGACACTTCGGGTATGAACCGAATGCTCTAGCCAGCTGAGCTATTCCGCCATGTGGTTGCGGGGGCAGGACTTG
>NZ_DGLI01000014.1:133707-146746 GCF_002387895.1 Clostridium sp. UBA4548 | reverse complement strand
TTTAAGTCCTGTGCGTCTGCCTGTTCCGCCACTTCAGCAGGCTTTATGTTTCTGTCACATCTCAGCGACAATACTTATTATAAGTCATAGCCACATATATGTCAACACTTTTTTATAGATTTATTTTCATTGTTAATCCAACAACTAAACCCATTGATTTATCTAGCATAAAGTTCAAAAGAGCGCTAGATACTAGCACTCTTTATATAAAGATTATCTTTAATAACTTGAACCTTTTTTACTATATCCACGACCTTTTCCATCTTGATGCTTCTTTAGGTCTTGGAATCTTTCTTCGCTATCTTTTAAAAACTTAGACATCCTATCCTCAAAGCTTCCCGTTGAGGAAACTTTAGTTTTTTCCTTGTCCCAGTCAATTTCTACTGGCTTCACGGATTTTTTAGGAACACCTGCTTGTTTTATGGATAAGCTCATTTTGCCATTGTCATCCACGGATATAATTTTAACTTTAACTACATCTTCTTCTTTTAAATGGTCTCTAACATTTTTAACAAAAACATCTGACACCTCAGAGATGTGAACTAAACCTGTTTTACCTTCCACTTCAACAAAAGCACCAAAATTAGTTATATTGACTACTTTACCTTCTACAATACTTCCAGCCTTTAAGGTCATATTAAAAAGACTCCTCCTTAAATATAGATGATTATATAATTATATATAATGACATAGTTAGAAATAGTTTACTAACCTATCAAAATAACTTTATTTATTTCCACTGCTATCTATTACAGGAGCCTCTCCTTCTTTTACTAGCCCTAACTTTTCTCTTGCTAACTTTTCAATATAGTTCAAGCTTTGAGATAGCTTAACCTCATCCTGTAATTTTTCATTTTCTTCTTTCGTTTTTTGAAGCTCCACAGTGTATTTTTTAAGTTCAACTTTTTGTTTATGCATAATAATTTGTTGGTTTATAAGAGTATAACAAACATATGCCCCAATTAATAGTAATAATAAGTTTTTTTTCTTAAACTTTTTCATCTCACCACTCATCCTTTCAAATGAATGAGTTAACTTAGACACATAAACTACATTATAATGCCTTATTACTAATTGTTAAACTCATAAGTATATTTTAATTTGAATTTATCATTTGTTCAAGCTATTTATCTTATTATTTTTAATTTTTTCTTAGTATTTTATAAAAGAATACCCTTATAGGATAAGTTATAACGTAAAATACTATTCTAAAAGTTGTTAAAAGAAATATCAATAGTTTATGAAGAGTTTTAACAAAACCTTTGCTTATAAGCTTTAAATATATCAATAAGCCTATAGCAATATACACAAAAACATTAAAACTCATATATGCATAGCTTGTGTACATCATGAAAATAAAAATAAAAATTCCTGTTAAAATCCAAAATAATAAGTCCTCTACAGCTGTAATGAACTTATTTAAACTTTCAAACCCTCTAATAATTCTATATATATCAAATAATATTCCTATGAGCATTCCACCTATTATGCTAAATACAAATAAGTTCACCTGCTCTGGCATAGAAAAAATCATATCTTCCTTACCTGAACAATCTAGCAATTATGCCATTTTGTTTTCTATGCTTTTTCTCTTCTGTAGTATAAACAATATACCCAATATTGCCACTTATTATTACGTCTCCATTTTGAACATCTAGCTTGTTCATCTTTAATTCTTCGCCTCTAATATCCATATTGCCTAAGACAGTTTTAAGTAAGATTTGCTCATCATTGAAGCTTATTATCTCTGTTACTCCATCTAAACTCATTTTTTTTCTATTTTCTAAAGCTAAATAACTTTTCTTGTTTTCAACCTTCACTTCTTTACTCTGTTCCATGTTATCCTCCTCATAAAATCACATACTAAAAAACATAGTAGGCTTTCTGAAGACTTTCAAGATGAATACTCATTTTATTCATCTTCAAAAACCTGAAGGAAACCAGGTTGAACTAAGTTATAGATTAAGTTTTAAATTCGGTTTCCTCTAATAAAAAATATATGCAAAGAGGAGGATTTTATGACTACTCTGTATCTTCTTCTCCTGAAATTATTTCATACATATTCTTAGCATCCTCTTTATTTACATGAGATGCTATATTCACTATTTTAGCCTTAAGGGTCTGCTTAGCAAATTGAATCTCAATTATATCCCCTTCATTAACTACAGTTCCCGCTTTTGCTACCTTACCATTTATAGAAACCCTTCCACTTTCACAAACTTCTTTAGCTACAGTTCTTCTTTTAATTATTCTTGACACTTTTAAATATTTATCTAATCTCATCTATATCACCCCAATAATTTTATATGATTTATATTTTTGAAAAATCAATTAATTCACTTTCCTTTGCATACATGCCTTATTAGCTAAATTTAGCGAATACAGGTAGTTACCTAGTAAATTTAAATAATCTTAGTTTAATAAAATAATCTTATTGAAACTTATGTGTCAATAAAGAAAAAAACCCAGATAGAAATCTAGGCTTTTTAAAGATTTAAGACTATTTGTTAACTATGTCTTTAAATTCTTTTCCTGCTTTGAATACTGGAACCTTTGAAGCTGGGATTTGTATTTCTTCTTTAGTTCTTGGGTTTCTTCCAGTTCTAGCAGCTCTTTCTCTAGTCTCAAAAGTTCCAAATCCAACTAATTGAACTTTTTCACCATTTGATAAAGCTTCCTCAACGCTGTCTATGAAAGCTTTTAAAAATGTCTCAGTTTCCTTTTTAGTTAGACCAGCTTTTTCTGCCATGCTTGTTACTAATTCTGACTTATTCACTATTGTACCTCCTTAATCTTAACTGTAATGCTTATGCAATAATGTTTAACTATTAAAATATAAACATCACATATAGAATACCTAATAGCATATTCTGCAATTTTTTTAAAAATCCTTCTAATCAGCTATAGTTTTAACAAATTTTTGCTAAATTAAACATTTTTTGCTTCATTCCACAACTGATCCATTTCGTCCAGGGTCATATTTTTAATATTTAACCCTTTTCTTATAGCAGTTTCCTCTATATATTGGAAACGCTTGATAAATTTATCTATAGTATAATTTACTGCAAACTCGGGGTCAATGTCAAGAATTCTTGCAATATTTACTGTGGCAAATATCAAATCCCCAACTTCTTCTTCTATTTTTGCCCTTTTATTGGATTTATATACATCTTTTACCTCTTGAAGTTCTTCTATGACTTTATCCATAGCTGGTGTTATATCAGGCCAATCAAATCCCACTTTAGCAGCCTTTTTTTGAACCTTTTCTGCTCTTAAAAGTCCTGGTAAGTTTTTAGGCACATGTTTTAAGGTATCAGTATAATTCTTAAATTCTTTTTCTTTTCCTTTTATTTCTTCCCAATTAGTTAAAACTTCCTCGCTGTCTCTAACTTGTACATCACTAAACACATGAGGATGTCTAGATATCATCTTTTCTGTTATACCTTTAATAATATCATTAATGTTGAAGTATCCTTCTTCCTTACCAATTTGCCCATGGAATACTACTTGAAGGAGTACATCACCAAGTTCTTCAACTAATTTTGTATCATCTTCTTCATCTATTGCCTCTAAAACCTCATAGCATTCTTCGATTAAATATCTTTTTAAAGACTCGTGAGTTTGCTCGAAGTCCCAAGGACAACCATCTTCTCCACGCAGCACCTCCATAACCTTTAAAAGATCATGAAAATCCTTTGTATTCTCCAAATCCTTAGGAATATAAACAGAAGTTAAATAATCTATATCCTCTTGTCTATCAAGGTCATATAGTTTAATTTTCCTTATACTCTCAAGTCCCTTAACCCCAGCTGCTCTAACAAAATATATATCAGTATCATCTTTGTAGTATTCTAATAGAGCAAGCTTTGTTTCTGATGCTATTAGAGGGTTATAAACCTGAGTTATTATAAGCCCAACCCTTTTATCCATCACCTGATTAGCTATATCAAAAGCATCAACTATTTTTATCCCTTCAATTGGATCTATTTTTAGGCTCTCCATTACTGCATCAATAAAGCTTACTGCTGGTAGTATCTCTGTTTCTATAGCCCTTTCTTCACACGCCTTTAAAAGAAGTGTTACAGACTTTTCTGCAACCAGCGGATGGCCTGGAACTGCGTAAACAACATCCTTGTAAATGTTATGCTTTTCTATAACATCCTTTGAAATAGCACTATAAACCTCATCAAAAGAATCATAGTTTTCGTAAAAAGAGTCATAAGTGTCAAATACCACTCCCAAAGACTTTAGATATTCAACATTAGGATGTTTTTCTGTCCTTAAGAGTACCTTGTCACAAGACTTTAATAACTCTAAGGTCCCTATAGTCAAAGCATCCTTTGCCCCTGGGCCTAAACCTACTATTTTAATCATATTTGTATCTCTCCTTGTATCCTTTTGTATTATAAACATCCTCCAAAGTTCCTAATGAAAAGAAACTTGTTCATTATTTAAAATTTTTAATGTCTCATAAATTTTCCCCTTATATCTTGCATTGAAAATATACCTAATACTATTACTAATACTATAAAAATTGCTACTCCCACTATTATGGAAACCAAGCAAGAAATTCCATTACTCATTGTATAATTATAGACATTATTATAGCTAAACACAACAAAAATTATCATTGTAAGAGATGCTATCAGTGGCTTTAGTAGCACTTCAGTTATACTGAGTTTTACCTTTAATACCCTTGATACCTGTATATAATTTAAAAGTGCAGTAGTAGTATATCCAAAAATAGTTCCTATAACTGCTCCATAGATATTTACAGAGCTTTGAGCAACGAAGAAATAGGACAACATAACCTTAACCAAACACCCCCCAATAAGATTGTAAACTGGAATCATATACCTTCCACAACTTTGCAATAGTGAAGTGGTTGTCTGTGTAATTATAATAAAGGGGATTGAAATAGAAAGAACCTTTAATATTTCAAAACCTGCAACATCCTTCATAAATACCAATCCCATTATTGGCTTTGCTAAGAAATATAAACCTAAAAAACTTGGTATTCCTATTACAAAAGATAGTTTATAAACCATCTCAACCCTTCTTTTCAGTTCCACAGTTCTGAAGGTGGCATAAGCCTCAGAAACTATAGGCACTAAAGCAGCACAAAGGGCCATAGACACTGCTAATGGTATATTCTGAAGGGTTACAGCCTTACCTGTAAGTTGCCCGTATAAAATTGCGCTATCTTCAAGAGAGTATCCTGCTACAAGTAACCTTTGAGGAACTACGACTGAATCTATTAAAGACATAACGGTGCCTACTGCAGCTCCAATTGATACTGGAAGTGCTGCTTGAGCTATAAGTCTTATCATGCTACCTTGTCTTTTCTTTTGAAACTTTGGTAATTCTTTGCTAGCTCTAAAATAATTAAACATTAGGTAAAAGCTTCCTAATGCTCCTCCAATCACAGTTCCTAATGCTGCACCTCCCGCCGCATATTCTATGCCCTTTGGCATTAACAGATAAGCAAACAACACTCCACATACTACTCTCCCAATTTGTTCAACAATTTGAGAAATACCAGTATAAGTCATATTTTGCATACCTTGAAAAAAGCCTCTAAGTGTACACATTATACAAACAAATATAGGTGCAATAGAAATAACCATAAATGAGTAATAAGACTTAGTATCCCATTTCAAAGTTGTTATTATTTCTTTTGAAAAGAATAGCATAACCAATGATGCAACGACTCCTATAGGAATCATAATTAAAAGAGTTTCCCTAAAAATTTGTCTCACAGCATGTACATCATTTTTCGCATTGAATTCAGAAATCAGCTTAGACATAGCTATTGGAACTCCTGAAGCCAATGCAACAAAGGTCATGTAAAGAGGATAAGACATTTGATAGTATCCCATTCCCTGGTCTCCAATTAAAGCCTGAAGTGGTATTCTAAAGAATAAACCTAGAAACCTAGCAAATATAGTAGCTGCTCCTAAAATCATTGTTCCTTTTATTAAAGATTGCCTTTTCATATACTCCCCCCATAAAAGCAAGTCTTATTTTCTATTATATAGAATCTACGTCAAAACTTACCTTATAAACCGGGCCTCCCTGTTCTTTCAAAACTTTTCAAACTGAATAAAATATATTTATTTTAGCTTGAAAGTCTATATGTGAACTATGTTTGAAGTTTAAATTCTCAACTTAGAATCCTATATATTAAACTTACCTATACTATAAATATTTGCTTTCTAAGGGGTTTATTACTTATATGACAAATAATGAGAATGTGATTTTGTTTAGATAACTTAAAACAGCTCTAACACTATGTATTCTTTTGATACCTGGTCTTATAGGTGCTTACACTATATACCACTAATTAATGCCTTAAAAGATCTTTCTAGTAGCTAAGTTACACTACTTTAACATGTGAATTTTGTATGAAGTTGTTTATTATTACAATTATTGGATAGCATTGAAAAGGGAATGAAAATATGATGGTTTCAAACTACAAGTAGTAGCATTTACTTGTAGTAAAAGTATTTATAATACCTATTAATAATAGAAAATTATAAAACTAAGAGTAATGGCGTAGCTACGCCACGCCATTACTCTTCCATCTGTTTTCCTAGGAATGCAGATGCTGTTTCAGCTAATTTTAGTTCTAAGTCTCCAAATTTCACATCTTTTTCCTTAGAAACTATAACTACAGCTCCAATAGCATCTCCTCCTGCCATTATAGGTGCTATAACCTGTGAATTATATACTGTTTCATCCTCATCGTTATAAAGTGGTATTGCCTTTTCTGAACCTTCCCCTAGTATAATAGCCTTACGACTGTTCATTATTTTTTCAAGTTCAGAACTTACTTTTTTCTCAAGGTATTCTTTTTTAGGACTTCCGCTTACGGAAATTAAATTATCCTTATCGCTTATAATTACTATATGTCCTATAGTTTGTTGAAGAGCCTCACTATACTCCTTAGAGAATTCACTCAATTCTTCTATTGGTGAATATTTCTTAAGAATTACTCCACCCTCTCTATCAGTGAATATCTCAAGAGGATCTCCTTCTCTTATTCTAAGTGTTCTTCTTATTTCCTTAGGAATTACAACACGACCTAGGTCATCTATACGTCTTACTATACCAGTTGCCTTCATTTACTAATTCCTCCTTAACTCACTAAACTTATATACTAGTGGTATTATTATCTTTCTTAATTCCAAATTTTATACACATTAGTAAAAGTTTAATTAAAAAGAAATTTAATTATTCATTTGATAATTCTCCAAAATAAAAGAGTCATGAAAATTCACGACTCTAAAATTTGTTATTTTAACTTTTCTTCATAAACTTTAATCTTTGCTTCATCCTGCCACTTCTTCATTGTCTCTTGCCAATTTTGGTACTTCTTCTGGTCAGTTAAAGATGTTTTAATACTTTCTTTAACATCTTCAAATTTCTTAACTGGGTATTCTTCCTTATCTAGAGCTTTAATAATATGAAAACCATATTTTGTTGCTATAGGAGCTTTTGTATATTCCCCTTTTGGTACACTAATAGCTGCTAACATAAAGGTTTTGTCATATTGTTGAGTTTCATACTCAATCCACCCTAAGTCTCCACCATTATCCTTTGTACCATCAGTTCCTTTTTCCTTTGCAAGGGCAGCAAAGTCCTCACCCTTATCTAATCTTTCTATAATAGCCTTAGCTTCCTCTTCAGTTTTAACTAAGATATGTGCTGGCTTAATTCTGTTTGGTTTCTCTGTATACTTAGTTTGATTTGAATCATAATCTTGTTTAACTTCCTCATCAGTTACAGTAACGTCTTTAACAACATGTTCATAGACCATATTTGATATAACAGAAGGTCTTAATTCTTTTAAAAGATTTTCTTCAGTCATTTTAGCTTGTGTTAAAGCCTCTTTATATTTTTCATCACTTTCAAAAGAAGCTTTTATATCTGCAAGTTGCTTTTGAACTTCTTCGTTAATCTTTTCTTCACTAGGTAGAACTTTAAGCTCTTCAGCTTTTTTATTTATAATAACATCATTTACCATAGTATCTAAAATACTTGTTCTTTGCTCAGCTAAATATTGTTTAGCCTGCTCATTAGTTTCGTAGTTTTCTCCGAATTGAGCCTTCACACTCTCAAGAACTGGAGCAAGTTCTTCATCAACCTGTCCTCTTGTAATTTTCTTATTATAGACCTTAGCTACTACAGTTTTATTCACACCTTCTGGTGTCTTTTCAACAAGTCCACAGCCTACGACTGATATAGACATAGCAGTTATTAACGCTGCAGCAATAACCTTTTTAACGTTTCTCAATTTATTATCCCCCATTCTGGCTAATCTTTATTTATATTATTATATTGTAGCATAAAACTCGTATCATTGTATACACTTGCTAACACCTAATGCTCCTCCATAGTTTCATACAGAATAAGTATTATTATACAAATTTACTGTGGCAACTAGGTGACAGTATTATGAATAAAGTGTTAAGGAGTCAAATTACATTTAACTAATTTTTCAAAAGAACAATTCCTCAGTTTTCATTAGTACTTAACCAATTCTAAAGCAGCAGTTTAGTCTATTTCTAAGATGAATGCACCAAATGAATTTATTCATTATTTGACTTGTTTTTTACCACTGCCCTCATATTTTTAACAATTTCTATTAAATGTTTTACTACTACTTCCTTCTTTATACCTTTAAATTTCCATCCAAGAACTGGAGCCTCACCCATCTTAAAAGCTATTTCTTTTCTATAGTTTTCTAAAATAAATCTCACTAACTCTGGTGTAAGATAGCTCTTGTTTTGGAAATTAATAAGAATTTCACTTCCCACTTCTTTTATCTCTACTATACCAAGATCCTTACAAAGCGATCTTACATAAGCTATATCCATTAGATTGTAGACCGTGTTTGGTATGTCCGAGAATCTATCCTCTATTTCCTCTTGTAATTCCATCATGTATTCATATGAATCAATAGATGCAATCTTCTTGTAAACCTCAATTTTTTGTGTTTCATCCACAATGTAGCTACTTGGTATATATGCATCAATCTTAATATCTACCGTAGTCTCTATAGGTTCCTTATCAATATCTCCTTTAATAAGCCTTACTGCATCCTCAAGCATTCTACAGTATAAATCATATCCCACTGTAGCCATATGACCATGTTGAGCTGATCCCATAATGTTACCTGCTCCTCTTATTTCAAGGTCTCTCATAGCAATTTTAAAACCTGACCCTAACTCTGTAAAATCTTTAATAGCCTTAAGCCTTTTTTCAGCTACTTCTGTCAGTACCTTATCCTTCATGTAGGTAAAATAAGCATAGGCAATTCTATTAGTTCTACCCACCCTTCCCCTTAGCTGATAAAGTTGTGAAAGGCCCATCTTATCAGCATCATAAATTATCATAGTATTAGCATTTTGTATATCTATCCCTGTTTCAATTATGGTTGTACATACTAATAAATCATATTTTTTGTCAATAAAGTCTAATATTATCTTTTCTAATTCTCTCTCTGTCATTTGTCCATGAGCTACAGCAATTCGAGCTTCAGGAACAAGCTTTGATAAATAGCTTGCCATGTCATTTATGGTTTCAACTCTATTGTAAACAAAGAACACCTGTCCATCTCTATTTAACTCTCTCATTATAGCATCACGTGTTAATTGGTCATTAAACTCAACTACATAGGTTTGAACTGGGTATCTTTCTTCTGGCGGAGTTTCAATAACACTTATGTCTCTCACTCCTGTCAAAGACATATGAAGAGTTCTTGGAATTGGTGTTGCTGAAAGAGTTAATACATCGATATTTTTTCTTAAATCTTTTATTTTTTCTTTGTGAGTTACACCAAATCTTTGTTCTTCATCAATTACTAATAACCCCAAATCTTTAAACAATACGTCTTTTTGAAGAATTCTATGAGTTCCAATTAGAATATCCACATTTCCTTCCTTTAATGCCTTTAAGGTAGCCTTAACCTGAGCTGGTGTTCTAAATCTACTTATCATCTCTACTCTTACTGGAAAATCTGAAAATCTCTTCCTCATGTTCTTATAATGCTGTTCCGCTAGTATAGTAGTTGGCACAAGCATTGCTACCTGTTTACTATCCATAACACACTTAAAAGCAGCTCTTATAGCAACCTCAGTTTTACCATATCCCACATCTCCGCATAGAAGTCTATCCATAGGTTTATTGCTTTCCATATCCCTTTTGATATCCTCTATAGAAGTTAACTGATCTGGTGTTTCATCATACGGAAACTCCTCTTCAAATTGTTTTTGCCAAATAGTATCCTCTGAGTACTTGTGTCCCTTTAAAGTGGCACGGATTGCATAAAGCTTTACCAAATCCTCTGCAATATCTTCAATGGACTTTTTAACCTTATTCTTAGCCTTAATCCACTCGCTACCGCCTAGTTTGTTAACCTTCGGAGCCTTACCTTCACTTCCAATGTACTTTTGTACCATATCAAGTTGTTCAGCAGGCACATATAAAGTATCTCCAGAGTTATAGGAAAGTTCTAAAAAGTCTTTTTTATGCCCTTGCACCTCTAATTGCTTAATTCCCTTATATACTCCAATTCCATGGTTAACATGAACTACATAATCTCCAAGTTTAAGTTCTGTGAAACTTTTAATCTTTCCTACACCTTTTTTGTTACCTCTTCTTACAGACTTTCTCTTAGATTGTCCAAAGACCTCACTATCAGATACTACACAAACCTTAAGTTCTGTATACTCAAAACCCTTTGAGGCATTTCCAAAGGTAACTACTACCTCCCCCTGCTCAATACTAGAAACAATATCTCTATAAGTAGCTTCAATCCCCCTATCTCTAAGAGTCTCAATAAGCCTTTCTCCCCTAGTTCTAGTACCTGAAAGAATTAAAGTTCTATATCTTCTTTCTTTTTTTTCTTTAATATCTTCAATAAGCATGTCTAATTGACCATGATAATCGTGAATAGTAATTTGTGAGAAAGCTGCAATGGTTCTAGGTGCTAAATGCTTGGCCGTTTTAGTAATAGCTTCTAAGGTCATCACCTTACTAACTTCTAACTCTTCAATAATTCTTTCTTTAGATAGCAATAATTCTCCCTGTTTAGGAAGTATGTTACCCCTTCTTAAAAAGTTTTCGTAGTTTTCACTAAACTCAAAGTTTACACTTTCAAGCTTTCCTACGCACCTTTGAACATCATCTATAACAATAAAACAGTTTTTCATATAGTCAAAAAGAGTAGAAGGCTTATCATAAAAATAACTAATATAACTATCTAAGGTTTCAAAGGACCAAGTTTCTTTTAAAAGTTCTAGATTATTATTAATAGTTGATGTTAATCTTTCTATAGCGTCTTTATCCTTTTTCTTTTTAAAACCTTCTAATGTAACATTAAAGTCCTCCTTAATCTTATTGTAGGCACTATCAATATGACTATTGGTTAAGATAACTTCTTTTGCAGGGAAAATATCTACAGTTTGCACTTTTTCAATACTTCTTTGAGTGTCTGTATTAAAAGTTCTTATAGAATCTACCTCATCATCAAATAGTTCAATCCTATAGGGTAGCCCACTGGTTGGAGGGTAGATGTCAATAATGCCCCCTCTTACAGAAAACTGTCCTTTTGTATCTACAACTTCACTTCGTTCATAGCCTGCTTCAACAAGCCTTTGCGATAATTCTCTTATATCAATTACATCCTCCACAGCAATATTAAAACTATGGCTAGTGAAGAGTTCTACTGGGGCATAGGTTGAAGCTAATGCTTCTGCTGAAGTAATAATTACCTTTTGCCCTTCCTCCAGCATCTTCTTTATAACCTTTAATCTTTCCCACCTTAAATCTCCTGAAATTGCATCTGCATTGTAAAAAACAACTTCTTTTGTTGGAAAGTAGTAAACGTCATTAAGATAAAAAGATAAATCCTCATAGATATTTTTTGCTTCCACATCACTATGGGTAACCACTAACATTTTTTCATTTATTTCATTTAAAACCCCATATAATAAATAACTTTTTGAAGACTCAGAAAGACCATAAACACCAATAGGATACTTCCTATTGTCTATGGCCTTAGATATATCCTTAAATTGTTCACTTAGAATAAGGGGTGTCATTAAACCCTTTAATCTCAAACTTACCACCTCTCAAAATTCCGTCTATACTTAAAATATTTATATGAGACTTCAACTTCAACCTCCTTAAAAGCCTACAATGTATCAAAACACCTTTGTGTTCAAGCTACTTTTTCAATTTAAATCCTTATATAAATAGCCAGACTGCTTCTATAGAAGCATAACTACTACTCTGGTTTAAATCCATTAAATTTGTTCATAGCTTCAGAAACGCCCTCTTTAATTATAACTTCTACAGCATCTATTGAAGCCTTAAATGCTTTTTCGACTTGGTCTCTATCTTCCTTAGAAAATCTTCCAAGAACGAAAGGAATTAAGTCTTCTTTCGGTTGTCCAACTCCTACTTTAATCCTTGGAAACACATCCGTAGATAAGTGCATGATAATGTTTTTTATACCATTATGTCCTCCTGCACTGCCTTTTCTTCTAATTCTAAGGCTTCCTGGTTCAAGACTTATATCATCGTAAATTACTATTACTTTATCATTAGGAATTTTATAGAAATCACATATTTCTCTAACACTCTCCCCACTTAGATTCATAAAGGTTTGAGGTTTTAAAAATAACACTTTTTCTCCACTTAATATAGTTTCCCAATATATACCTTTAAATTTTGTCCTGCTAGGTCCAAAATTATACTTCTCCCTACATAAATCAATAATATCAAATCCTACATTATGCCTTGTTTTATCGTACTTATCTCCTGGATTCCCTAGTCCTACTACTAAATACATCTAATACTACCTCCAAACATCTGCTGTGTACTTTACTGGTCCCATAAAATCAATAATTTTAGAACACATAATATATTATACTAAAAAATCTACATAATCAAAATTCTTTGTTTATCTATGAAATAATAAAACCTTAATGTACTTTTGCATATAAATATCAATCAGAAATAAAAGTAGTAT
>NZ_DGLI01000014.1:0-133696 GCF_002387895.1 Clostridium sp. UBA4548 | reverse complement strand
ATACTACTTTTATTTCTGATTAACTTTTATTTTAATATCCAAAATCTTATACTGTCCGTTATTAAATACTTTGCACTTTACTATTTCTTCCGAAGTAACTTTTTTTATAGCTCTATTCATATCTTTTATATATTTAATCTTTTCTCCATTAAATTCCATTATTATATCTGTAGGTTGTAATCCTGCTATATAGGCCTCACTATTTCTTATTACTTCTTTTACATAAACGCCCTGAACTCCCTCTTTACTTTCAGGAATTGCTTCCTCAGCATGAATTCCTATAACTGTTCTTAGCAAGTTTTCTCCATTTAGTATTTCATTTATAAATTGCTTTGCATCTTCTATAGTCATATAGAAGCTACTCTTTATAGTACCTTTAGCATGATTCATAGCAATACTATTTATACCAATAAGTTCTCCCTTAGTGTTACACAAAGCACTACCACTATTAATGGAGCTTGGAGCAATATTAGTTTGAATAATATTTAATGCAGAATGAACTCCAGTATTTTTATCCACAGTTATTAAAGGTTCACTAACGCTTATTACACTTCCATTCTTTATGTTTTCATTGAAGGCTCTTCCCACAGGATTTCCTACACTCAAAACCTGATTTCCATGTTCTAACCCCACAGCACTGCCTAATTTTATAGGTGGCACTGATTCAGTTTCAATTTTTATTACAGCCAAATCATAGGTGGTATTAACCCCAATAATACTTGCTTCATAGACTAAGTCATTATAAAGCTTAATCTTTATAGCCTTTGCATCATCTACTACATGGTAATTAGTAACTATATATCCACCTTCCTTGAAGACTACTCCAGATCCACTGTCTATTTCCATTACTCTTTCTGAGTCTCCTATAACCTTGACAATGGATACCACAGACTTAGCCACCTTACTCCCTATTTCATTATAATTAACTTCATTGGTTAAATTTGATACTGTATCTTCTTCATTTGCTGCGCGATTTTTTGACACTGTAGTGCTGTTCAATATGAATGCAGTACATACTCCTGACACAGAAGCTACCACTAAATATACTATAGTAAACGCTATAAACCTTTTCTTATAGTTTTTCTTCTTCTTGTTGAACTTAATCTTTCCACTATAATCCTCTTCCATATTGTTTGATTCTTTAAAGCTATCCACAGTGTCACCTCACTAAATACCTTTATAAAATTATTATATATTCTATATTTTTTTACCCAAACTTAATGTAAATGTAAACATAACTCCATTTTCCTTATTTTCTACCCATATTTCTTCATCAAATAATGTGATTATTTTCTTTACAATAGAGAGTCCAAGACCCGTACTAACTTTTTGGGTTCTCGATTTATCTCCCTTGTAAAACCTATCCCAAATATACTTGATATCTTCCTCTTGGATAGCCGGTCCTTCATTAAATATGGATATGAAAGCTTTTTTCCCCTTGCTCTTGCATGAAATAGTTACAAGTCCACCCTCATCTGCATATTTAATAGCATTATCTAAAAGATTGGTTATAACCTGCATAATTTTATCTTCATCCGCCATTGCTACAAGCTCATCTTCTTCAAAAAAAACTTGAACATTGAGTTTCTTATCTTTAACTCTTGCCTCATTCCTAAGTATACAAAGTCTTACAACTTCATTTATATCTAAGGCCTTCATTTGAAGCTTAAACTTTCCTGATTCTACTGCGGAAAGGTCTAAAAGTTCATTGATAAGTCTTGTAAGTCTTTGAATTTCTTCGTAGGCTATTTTTAAGTAATATTCCTCTTTTTCCTTTGGAATAACTCCATCTAAAATCCCACCTATAAAACCTTTTATAGATGTTATTGGAGATCTTAATTCATGAGATACGTTAGAAATAAACTCTTTCCTATTCTGCTCTACCTTCTCTAAGGAATCCGCCATTACATTAAAGGATTCTGCAAATTCTCCGATTTCATCATGGGATTGAACCACAACTCTCTTATTCACATCTCCAGCCGCTATTTTTCTAGCCACCACATTCATCTCAGAAATTGGGGTAACAATTATTTTTTTAATAGAATAATAAATTACAATACTGGATGCAATAACTGCTATTACAGTTGAAATCCAAATGATTTTAAATACATTATTTAGAGATTTATTAAGAGTTGACATTGACACATTAATAATTGCTGCTCCATTAAATTGTCCATTTTGACCTTTAATAGGTTCTCCTAAAACATAAAACTTCTCATGAAGAAAAAAGTTGTCGTAATTGCTGCTAATAAGCTCAAAATAACTTCCTTGGCTTAAAGTTTCTAGTTGTTGAACAAAAAGTTGCTTACCTATGAATGGCTTAAATTTATTAGAAGTTGCTACATAAACATAACCACTTTTATCAATTAGCAATATATCATCATTGATATACCCCGAAATGAATCTTATAGACCCATTTAGCTCTTCATATGGTATTCCACCCTGCAAATATTCATTTGCAAGTCCTTCAATAATGGAAACCTGATTGCTTAACTGTTCTTTTCTATTTTTGATGAAATAGTCCTGAATCCAATAGGATAAAAAAGCCGCTATAATGGTAAGACTTATGGAAATTATTATAGTATAGGTTATTACCATTTTAGTAAACAAGCTGTTTTTAACCATTACTTCACCTCAAATTTATAGCCTACACCCCAAACAGTTTCAAGTTGCCAAGTATCTCCACCAGCAATCTTTTCTCTCAATCTTTTTATATGAACATCTACTGTCCTTGAATCTCCTGGGTAGTCATATCCCCAAACTTCACATAATAATTGTTCTCTTGTAAAAACTCTATTTTTGTTACTAGCAAGATAATATAACAGTTCGAATTCCTTAGGTGGCATTTTTATTTCCTGCCCCCTATAAGTTACGTTATAGGAATTAACATCAATAACTAAATTCTCAAAGGATAACGTTTCCTTATTGTCTACTTCTGAAGTGTATCTTCTTAATACCGCTTTAACTCTAGCCATAAGCTCTTTTGGTTCAAAAGGCTTAACTATGTAGTCATCTGCTCCAAGTTCTAATCCTAATACTTTGTCAAAAGTTTCTCCCTTTGCAGTTATCATAATAACTGGAGTTTCATGCTCTTTTCTAATCCATTTTAGTACATCTATTCCATCCATGTATGGAAGCATCACATCAAGGAGTACTAAATCTGGTTTAAAGCTCACAAACAATTCCTGTGCTTCCTTTCCATCGTTTCCAACCTTTGTTGTGTACCCTGCACTTTCTAAATACATCTTTAAAACTTCACTTATATTTTTATCGTCATCAACAACTAATACCTTTCCAATTGTACCTTCCATATTAAATCCTCCACTCTAAAAAAATTTCTATATAAACTCTACACTCTTTTAAATCAATTTAATATTATGCTTACACATAATCTATATTGATTCTTTAGAACTTTTCAGACATACATACATTTAACTTTTGCCTTAGAAGCCCGTGTCTTCTATTTTACACCATTTTTACTTTGTATTATATAATAATATCCAATAAATTTGAGAAATTTTCTGTAAAATTAATATAATTAACAAAATATTTATAAAAAACATGCGTTANNNNTAACGCATGTTTTTTATAAATTATATTCTGTCAATTATTCTTAGTCAAATAATTTACTTACAGAGACATCTTCATAAATTCTCTTAATAGCTTCTGCAAAGATTGGCGCTACAGATAAAATTTTAATCTTATCTATTGCTTTCTCTTCTGGCAGATGAATTGTATCTAGCATTATTAATTGCTTAATAACCGAATCCTGAATTCTTTCAATAGCAGGACCTGATAATACTGCATGAGTACAGCAAGCATAAACTTCTTTAGCTCCCATTTTTACTAAAGCATTAGCTCCGTTACAAATAGTTCCTGCTGTAT
Source organism: Clostridium sp. UBA4548 (assembly GCF_002387895.1). Taxonomy (GTDB): domain Bacteria; phylum Bacillota; class Clostridia; order Clostridiales; family Clostridiaceae; genus Clostridium_J. The sequence continues at coordinate 129,811 of NZ_DGLI01000014.1, read as the reverse complement.
CAATCATATCGTCAATTAAGATAACTCTTTTACCTTTTATATCCCCTATAACATTCATAACTTCAGCCACGTTTGCCTTTGGTCTTCTCTTATCTATAATTGCTATTGGTGCATTTAATCTATCAGCAAATTTTCTAGCTCTTGACACACTTCCAAGGTCTGGAGAAACAACAACTACATCTTCTTGGTCTGCAAAGCCATTTTCAACAAAGTAGTTACTTAGTATAGGTGCTCCCATTAAGTTATCTACCGGAATATTGAAGTAGCCTTGGATTTGAGCTGCGTGTAAGTCCATAGTTAAAACTCTATCAGCTCCTGCAGCAGTAATTAAATCTGCAACTAGTTTTGCTGTAATTGGATCTCTTGCCTTAGCTTTTCTGTCTTGTCTTGCATATCCGTAATAAGGCATAACGGCTGTAACTCTTCCTACTGATGCTCTCTTAAAGGCATCAATCATTATTAATAACTCCATTAAGTTATCATTAACTGGTGCACTTGTTGGTTGAATTACAAACACATCAAGTCCTCTAACAGTTTCTGCAATGTTTACAGATATTTCTCCATCGCTAAAAGTCCCTACTTGAGACTCACCAATTTTAAGTCCTAGTCTATCTGCGATGTCTTGAGCTAGCTTTGGATAAGAATTACCTGTGAAGATTTTAATGTTTTTTCCATGAGTTATCATTATGTATAGTCCTCCTATTTTGTTTTATTTGTGTTATTATTTATTTTTTGTTGTATTTTTCATAAACCCAGTTTTCTTTGTTTACTTGCTTTGCTCTAGCAATTGCAAGTGAACCTTTTGGCACTCTATGGGTAATTGTAGACCCCGCTGCAATATAAGTGTCCTTTTCTACAACTACAGGAGAGATAAGATTTGAGTTACATCCAATAAATACATTATCTTCTATAACAGTTTTATTCTTACTTTTACCATCATAATTTACAATTACTGTTCCACAACCAAAGTTACAACCACATCCTACTTCTGCATCTCCTATGTAAGTTAAGTGAGACACCTTTGTTCCATCACCAATAGTTGATTTTTTAATTTCTACAAAGTCACCTATTCTTGCATTCTTACCAATATGAGACTCTGGTCTTATATATGCAAAAGGACCTACCGTAGTATTTTCTCCAACATTACTGTCTAGAACTACTGAATTTTGCACTGTAACATTATTTTCAATAACAGAATTACTAATTCTATTGTTTGGGTACAGAATACAATTATCTTTAATTACTGTATTTCCTTGAAGCATATTTCCTGGATAAATCACAGTATCTTTTCCAATCTTAACATTCCAATCTATATAAGTAGATTTTGGATCAATGATTATTGCTCCATTCTCCATATGTTTCTTATTAATTCTTTCTCTCATGATAGTTTCAGCTGCTGCTAGTTCTACCTTGGAATTTACTGCGGTAATTTCCTCTACAGTTACGTCAACAGCCCCAACCTTTTTTCCTTCTTTTTTTAGAATTTCAATTACATCAGTTAAATAGTATTCCCCTTGATTATTATTGTTATTAAGTTTTGATAAGGTATTTAAAAGATCTTCGATATCAAAGCAATACATTCCTGAGTTAATTTCCTTAACCTCGATTTCTGCTGGAGTACAATCTTTAAACTCTACTATTTTTTCTACTTCACCTTTAGAATTTCTTATAATTCTACCGTATTTTGCTGGTTCCGCCATTATTGAAGTTAGGATTGTTGCATTATAGTTTCCTTTTTCATGATAATTAACTAAGTTATTAACAGTGCCTTCTGTAATAAGAGGACCATCTCCTACAAAAATTGCAACTGATCCAGTTTTACCTTTTAGGAATTCCTCTGCACACATTACTGCATGACCAGTACCTAATTGCTCCTCTTGAACTGAGTAGTAAATATTTCTGCTTTCGGTACCCTTTCTAACTTTTTCAGCACCTTTTCCAATAACTACATTTACATCTTCTATATTGCAACTTCTTATGTTATCTATTACATGGTTTATCATTTCCTTGCCACACACTTGATGTAGTACCTTTGGTGTATCAGAATTCATTCTCTTCCCTTCACCAGCAGCTAAAATAATAGCACATTTATACACTCTCAACACCTCTTTAATAACATTTTTCAAGGCTATTCCCGCATCTTCTTCAAAGCATAACCTCTATATGAATGAATATTTATTAAGAGTTTCCACTCCTTCTAAAATTACCGAATAAAGTAACCTTATTCACCATTTAACGAATAATATATACTCTTGTAGAAAAATCATTAGTGATCCCCATATATAACATTCCTCTTTATTATATTTTATGTGACAAACTTTTTCAATAACCGAAGGCTTTATTAGAAAATTCAATTAACATTCACATATTTTTATTATGTTCGTATTATATTACATTTTTGTGGAATGCTTATTGTGTAAAATTGAAGCTGTGAGAACTTCATTGTTGGAAATATCCTTATTAACCATAGGAATTGTAGTCAAGCTTAATTGCTTATAACTTTAATTATTATGAATTTTTATTATTAACAACTAAAACTTATGGTAACAGTAACTTACAATAAGGGTATTTATTTCAAAATAAAAAAAGGAGATAATTACTCCTTTTTTCTTAGTTACTTATTTCATCTACTAAAGGCTCTTCATTTTTAACTTTTTCGTATTCATCAAGAATTGCCTTTTGTATTTTTTCTCTAGTTTCTGTATTGATTGGATGTGCTATGTCCTTAAATTCTCCATCTGGAGTTTTTCTACTTGGCATAGCGATAAAGTTTCCGTTTTGTCCTTCTATAACTTTTATATCATGAACAACGAATTCATTATCTAAAGTTATAGATACGATAGCTTTCATTTTTCCTTCACTAGCTATCTTTCTTATTCTCACATCAGTAATTTGCATGTAATCCACCTCCAAGATGTTGTTGAATTAGTTATTCTCCATTTCCATCGAAAATCCTTCTAATATTCTGAAAAATTTAATATTTTAAGTCAATTTAACACATAAATTTATCGACATTTATGGAAAATAATTACTAATACTACTTTGCATCAGTTCCCTCTTTTGTATAATGTATATATTTTCCCCTCATATAAAGCAAATTTGAGAATTTCACTTTTATGTGAATTCATTTAGGATTTTTCAAAGATTTTTATATACAATATTAAAAATATAACCTGGAAGCTTATATAACATGAAGAATTACATGTTTTTAGAAGGGCTAACTATAGCTACTCCTTCTTCATCTATGCCTGAAAACTCCACTAAGGAAACATAATCTTTTACAAGCTTATCTTTCATCTCTATGTTGTCAATTAAGAAGCCACAACCTAAAAGTTCGCTGTCGAATTCATTAAGCAGCTCCCTTATGCCCTTAGCAGTTCCTCCTGCTCTCATAAAATCGTCAATGAAAATACATTTGCTATTTTTATTCATTGATTTTCTTGAAAGAGACATGGTTTGAAGTCGATTGCTTGAACCTGATACATAATTAATGCTCACTGTGGTTCCTTCTGTGAACTTGGTATCATGTCTTACTGTAACCAGCTGAATCCCTAGTTGCTTTGCTACCTCATAAGCAAGTGGAATACCTTTGGTTTCTATAGTTACAACATAATCCACCTCTAGATGTGAAAACCTGGATGCTAGCGCTACTGCTGCATTGTGTATTAGAGCTGGATTATAAGCAATATCAGTAATATATAAAAAGTTTCCTGGGATTACTCTAGAACTTTCTCTTAGTGCTTTACAAAGTTCCTGTAAAAACCTATCTTTCTCACTATTTGATATATTATTTATAAACTTAACTCCACCTGCAGCACCTGCAACGGTTTCAACCTTTCCCATTGATAGCTCTTCTAATATTTCTCTTACAATAACTATATCTTCACTAACAGTAGACTTAGCTGCATTAAATAGTTCTGTAAAAGTGCTTAAATTTATCACTGTATTAGGATTTTCAGTCAAAATTTTAGTAATTCCAACTACCCTTTCATTTCTACTAAACTTATCATTACCTTTTCCCATGGCTATACAAACCTTTCCGAATCTTTATTATTATACTTTTATTATTTTATAGTTTTTTCCTTCATATTACAATTATTTTCGCAAAGTATATTTTTAATTTATTATTTACTTAAGTTCTGATATATAAACCTATGGGATTTTTATTATACAATTTAACCATACTTTGGAATAATAATTTCCCCCATCCTTTTTATGTATGCTTCTTTGCATAAAAATTTAACTTTGCTGGGAGATAAAATTCCTTTGACAGTCGCCTACAAAATGAACTTGTTCATTATTTAAAAGAACAGACTTGCCTGTTAAGTCTGTTCCCTATCTGCTATATATTCATTAATTATAATATATGACAAGCTACAAAGTGGTCCTTTTCTATTTCCCTAAGTTTAGGAAGCTCTTCACTGCAAATCTTTTTTGCGTATTTACATCTTGGTGCAAATCTGCACCCTGGTTTTGGATTAATGGGGCTTGTTACTTCACCTTCTAAAGGTATTTGAATCTTAGACTTACCTACTATTGGGTCAGCAATTGGAATAGCTGATAGTAAAGCTTGTGTATATGGATGAAGTGGACTTTCGTATAAATCATTACTTCCCCCTAATTCAACTAAAGTTCCTAAATACATAACCCCTACTCTATCAGATATATGCCTTACCATGGATAAGTCATGAGCAATAAAGAGGTATGTTAGCCCCATTTCCTTTTGTAACTCTATTAACAGATTTACTACTTGTGCTTGAATGGAAACATCAAGAGCTGAGATAGGCTCATCACATACTATAAATTCTGGGTTTATGGCAAGTGCTCTAGCTATACCTATTCTTTGTCTTTGTCCTCCTGAAAACTCATGAGGAAATCTTTGAGCATGCTCAGAATTTAATCCAACCTTATCTAGCATTTCTTGTATTTTATCTGTTCTTTCTTTACCCTTGTAAAGTCCATGAATATCAATTCCTTCAGCTATGATATCACCAACTGTCATTCTAGGATTTAAGGAAGCATAAGGATCTTGGAATATTATTTGAGCTTTTTTCGAGAAACTTCTAAGTTCCTTAGGATTAAGGGAATGAATATCTCTTCCTTCATAGATAACCTCTCCACCAGTGGCAGAGTATAATCCTAATATGGTTTTTCCACAGGTTGTCTTTCCACAGCCAGATTCCCCTACTAATCCCAAAGTTTCACCTTTTCTTATATAAAAACTTACATCATCTACTGCATTAAGTGTAGCTTTTCTTCCAACTTTAAAATATTTCTTTAAATTTTTAACTTCTAACAATATATCATTAGGCTTTTTTTCTTCCATTACTCAGTACCCCCTGCTCTAAGTGGAGATTCCACCTTTGGTGCCTTTGGATGCATAAGCCAACAAGACACCGAATGAGTATCACTGATTTTTGTTGATTCAGGCATTTCTTCAAGGCAAGCCTCCATACAGTAATCACATCTTGCTGCAAATGGGCATCCCACTGGTGGTTTTAATAGATCTGGCGGAGTTCCGCTAATTGAATATAATGAAGCTTTATTCTTTGAGTTTAACTGTGGTGCAGATTTTATAAGTGCCCAAGTATAAGGGTGCTTAGAATTATAGAATATTTCTTCAGTTGTCCCCCTCTCAACTATGAGACCCGAATACATAACCTGTACCCTATCAGCCACTGTAGCAACTAAACCTAAGTCATGAGTAATCATTATTATTGAGGTTCCAAACTTAGTTTGAAGATCCTTCATAAGTCCCATTATTTGAGCCTGTATAGTAACATCTAGTGCTGTAGTGGGTTCATCTGCAATTAATATTTTAGGATTACAAGCAAGAGCTATAGCTATGGATACCCTTTGTCTCATTCCTCCTGAGAATTGATGAGGATATTGATTTGCTCTCTTTTCAGCATTAGGTATTCTAACTAACTCAAGGATTTTTACAGCCTCTCTCAAAGCCTCATTTTTATTTAAACCTCTATGAATTATTAAGCTTTCAGCAATTTGATGACCAATTTTAGTGGTAGGATTTAAAGAGGTCATAGGGTCTTGAAATATCATACTTATTTCTCCACCTCTTAAGTCAGTGAGTTCTCTTTTACTCATTTTAAGTATGTCTTTTCCACAAAAATTGATCTCTGATCCCTTCTTTATTTCTCCTGGTGGAGTTTGAATTAATCTTAAGATAGCCTTTGATGTAACTGTTTTTCCACAGCCTGACTCTCCAACTATTGCTAAGGTTTCAGCCTTATCTAAATGAAAGCTTATCCCTCTTACAGATTGAACCTCTCCAGCATAGGTATGATAAGAAACCTTTAAATTATTAACTTCTAATAACTTTTCCATATGTGTACCCCCTTATTGACGAAGCTTTGGATCTAGAGCATCTCTTAACCCATCCCCAAGCAAGTTGAAGCATAACATGGTTAAGCTTATGAGTATCGCTGGAAATAATAGCTGATAGGGATGGAATAAGAATGTTGTCCTAGCATCTGCAGCTAAGGCACCCCAACTGGTACTAGGTGGTTGAATTCCAAGTCCCACAAAGCTTAAGAAAGCTTCAGTGAAGATTAACCCTGGAATTTCCATAGTAAGTACAACTATAACAATGCTCATGATATTTGGAATTACATGTTTTCCAATAATTCTAAAAGGTTTTGCCCCTAAAGCTTTAGCTGCTGCTACATATTCAAGTTCCTTTATTTGAAGTACTTGCCCTCTAACCATTCTGGCAGTTCCAATCCAACCGGTTATGGTTATAGCAATAATTAGGGATACGAGTCCTGGTTTTAGTAAGAGTGAAATAAGAATTATAACTACCATATCTGGTATACAGCCTATAATTTCTATAATTCTCATCATTATATTATCAACAACTCCACCAAAATATCCTGCTACCCCTCCATATACTAACCCAATTAATATATCGATTACTGCTCCAACTATTCCAATAATAATTGAAACTCTACCTCCAACCCAAATACGAGCAAACAAGTCTCTTCCAACACTATCTGTTCCAAACCAATGCTCTGCATTAGGCCTTACATTTCTAGCCTTGGCATCAATTGCTGCAAAATCAAACTTTGCTATATAGGGACCTACAACCGTCATAATTGCAATTATAATTAACAAAATCAACGCTATCATGGCTACTTTATTTTGCTTGAGTCTTCTTCTAGCATCTTGCCAATAACTCATACTAGGACGATTAATCTTTTCACTATTTAAATTGTTACATCCTATAATTACCAGTTTTTCTGAACTCATTTCAGACATACCATTACCCCCTATCTTTATTCCCTTGAACTCTGATTCTTGGATCCACTAACCCATAGATAATATCAACAATTAAAAGAGAGAATATATACAGAGCTGATATTAAAATAGTTTGACCCATTATCATCATATAATCCTTTGATGATACTGAAGTAACGTAATATTGTCCAAAACCTGGAATAGAGAAAATGGTTTCAATTACAAAAGCTCCTGTGAATATCATTGCAATTTGTGGCCCTAAAATTGTAATAGCTGGAAGAATTGCATTTCTTATGATATGCTTCCAAACTAACGAAATATCTGAAACTCCTTTTGCTTTTGCTGTTAATATATAATCTTGATTTATTACATCAAGGGTACTAGACCTCATGTATCTTGCATAAACGGCCACAGAGCGTAACCCTAAGGCTATTGCTGGTAAAATCGTATACTTAAAGCCTTCATACCCCTGTATTGGAAACCACTTAAGCTTAAAGCCAAAGAAAAATTGAAGTAAGGCTGCAAACACAAAGCCAGGTATAGCAACTCCAAGTAATGCTATAACCATAACAATATAATCTGGATATCTCCCTCTATTAAAAGCGGCAATTACTCCTAACGCTATTCCTAAAGTTACCCCTAAAACTAATCCCTCAGCTCCAATCTTTGCTGAAATTGGTGCATTTTTAACAATAATATCTTTAACAGTTCTTCCTGGATGGTCAAAGGATTCTCCTAAATCAAAGTGAGTTACAATTCCTTTTAAGTAGTAAACATATTGTTCTGGTAGTGATTTATTTAGCCCATATTTTTCATAGTAATTTTGTTTAACCTGTTCGTTTAACTTTTCAACCTTATCCCCTAATGGATCTCCAGGTATGGCATGCATAAGTACAAAAGTAATTGTTATGATGACCCAGAGTGTGAAAACCATATATATTAATCTTTTAAATATATACTTTAACAAGCACATCCTCCCCCTCTTCTATATGAAGATATTGCAGCAGAGATTTTCTGCTGCAATACAAGAAATTCTATTTAGATCTACCTTCGATGTAAGCGTATTTTAACTCACAAATACTTCCAAAAGTAGGTCTCATAACACCCTTTACATATTTATATTGGAATTCACTATGCTTGTTAAATACTGTAGGAGCAATAGTTGCATCTTCATAAACTAATAATTTTTCAGCATCTTTGAAATATTGTAATCTTTGTTTTTGGTCTGAAGTTGAACTAGCTTTATCCATTAACTCATCATATTTCTTATTTGCCCAACCAGTATTATAGTTTGGTCTAGTTGTATACCACATGTTCATGAAAGTTGATGGGTCATTGTAGTCCCCAATCCATGCAAGGTTAGATAATTCATAATCTAAAGCCTTAATTCTATCTCTCTTAACCTTACTTTCAACTGTATCAATAGCAATGTTTACACCTAATGCCTTTTGAAGCATTTGTTGATAAACCTCTGCATTTTTCTTACCTAACGCTGAAGTGTTTCCAACTATATAGTGAACTGTGTATTTAGATGGGTCTGTATCTCCTCCAAGCTCTTTTAACCCTTCAATTAAATAAGCCTTAGGATCTTTAATTTCTTTTTGCAATTCACTAACAGGGTCAAAGCCAGAAGCTTTTCTAAACTCTTCTCCATTTAATTGCAGTCTTAATGGAACCCACCCTGTTGCAGGCACTGCTGCTCCGTCATTAATCATATCAACTATTTGTTGTCTATCTAAAGCAACTGAAAAGGCTCTTCTAACTTTTGCATTACTGAAAAGCTTTACTCCATTTATAGTTGCAGTTTGGTTAAAGTGGAAATAGGAAGTACTAGGTTCAATATTTTCTAGAAGGTCCATCTTTCCTGTAGCATTAAATTTTTCCTTCCAGTCTTGTTTAGTTACGTTAGCCATGTCAAGTCCACCATTGTATAATTCTTGCATTTCAGCTTCTTCTTCTTTTATAACTTTAATATTAACTGTGTTTAATTTAACTTTGTCTTTATCATAGTAATTTTCATTCTTTTCAAGTACTATCTTACTATCATGAACCCACTCTTTTAGTTTAAATGGTCCACAAGATAGTAATGTACCTGCATCTGCTCCATAATTCTTAGCATTCTTTTCAACCATATCTTGTCTTTGTGGCATGAATAATGTGAAATAAGTTAAATTCATAAAATAAGGAGTAGGTTTTTCTAAAGTAATTACTAAGGTATTGTCATCTGGTGTTGTAATACCAACATCCTCTTTTTTACCGGTTCCACCATTGTAAGCTGAAGCTCCCTTAATCATATCTATTAATTGAACATAAGTAGCTCCTGTAGCTGGCTCTAGAGTTCTCATTAAAGAATAAGCATAGTCCTTTGATGTAACCTTTTTGCCATCTTCCCAATTAAAATCTCTTAAGTGGAAAGTATAAGTAAGTCCATCTGGCGACACATCCCATTTTGTAGCCCCTGCTGGTTTAATCACATCGTTTCCCTTTTCATCCTGCTCCACCCTAGTTAGAGCTTCCATAGTATCAGTTAAAACCATTCCTCCATAGGTATCATCGTTGATAGATGGATCAAGACTTCTTACATCTGATATGAAACAGTAATTTAAAGTTTGATCCTTATCAATTCCCCCTTGAGCTTCCTTGGGCTTATCTTTCCCACAGCCTGATAAAACCGTAGAAACTGCTATTAATGTGGCAGTAAGTAGAGTAAGTACCTTTTTACTTTTCATTTAAAATCCTCCTTCAACATACATTTAGTTTAGCTGATAGAAAAAAATTTCTACCAGAGGTGAGCATTTTTAAAATTGTAAAAAATTGCTTTAAAGCATTTTTATAAATATATTCAATTTTCTTCCCTTAATTCCAAAATTTTTATGACATTCATGTTAATAATTTACATTAAACTAGTTTTCGGCATGTATGAGGATTTATATATGCCGATTTGGAATAAAAAAATCGATAATTTTAGCTGAAAGAATTTTCATAAAACTCAATATAAGTCTTTTTATTGTGAATTTTATTCTTTATATTGAGAAATATTATATAATTATATGAAATTGATGAAGTAACACTAAACTTTCGTACAAATAAGAAAGGCTACCTGAAACTCTGTTCAGATAACCCTTCATTTTTACTTTGCCTCTTCCACAACTGTGTAATGAGCTTTTCTTTGCCAAGCTTCTAAGCTAAGCATTATAGCTGATGCAATTATACATATAATTCCAACTAACTTCCACCCACCTTCTATGGTGGTTAGGTTTAGAATTTTCCCCATTCCAATAGGGCCTAAAGTGTGACCTGCGCCAAAGATTATTGGAAGCACCGCACTCATTCTTCCTCTGTGAGATGCAGGAGTATGGTTTGCAATAAAAGGAGAGGTACTAATTGCAAGAACAATTTCACCTAGAGTAAAAATGACTACGCTTAGGAAAAAGTATGGCAAAGCATTAAAAAATCCTAACATACCAAAACCTATGGCATACAATAAACCTCCATACACGGTTTTTCTAATACTTTTTGCATTTTGTAGTAAAAATGTCACTAGAGGTGTACATATAATTACCACTACACCATTAAGTCCAGAAAGTAATCCAAAGAACTTTGCCTTACCTGAAGGGTATAATTCTAAAACATGAAGAGGCATTAAAAATGACCATTGAGAGTAGGAAAAGTTAAACCAAAATACTATAAGAGCAAAATATATAAGTATTGGTCTTTTTCTAAGTACAGAAAAAATTGAACCTTCTTCTCTTCTTTCTAGAACTCGACTTTCATCTTTAATTTCTTCTTTAGTTGTATGAATGGTTTCTTTTATAAAAAATGTGATTATTCCAAGAGATATTAATGCTGTAATAGCATCTCCAATAAAAACTAAATGCAAGTTGTTTTCATAAAGAATCCCACCAATAACAGGGCCTACAGCAAAGCCTAAATTCCACCCCATATAAACTAACGAATATGCCCCTTCTCTATTTTCACTAGTAGTTATATCTGCCAGTAAAGAATCATGAGCAGGACCAGCTGCTACCATACAAGCGCCCGCTAGCATTATAGTGTAAACCATAGTCATACTAGGCTCCATGAAGCTGCAAGAAATATAAAGTACTGTAGCAAGAAAATCAAACACTACTATAACCTTTTTTCTTCCAATGGTATCTGCAAGCTTCCCTCCAATTACGGAAGCTGGTAGATATAAAAGTCCCGAAGCACTAATATAAGCTCCTGTCATCTCATCTGAAAGTCCTATGCTGTCTTTTAATATAATTGTGAGCAAGGGCATAACAAAACACCCTAAGGCATTTACAACCTTTGAAAGAAATATTATGTAAACCTCCTTAGGTAGCCCTATGTAAGGCTTTAATAATCTTCTCAAAGCTTTTTTTAATCCTGTCATATTTTCATCACTCCTTTTAGTTCATCATTATCAGTTATAAAGTCATAAACTTCTAAGTTGGTCATATTAAGCTACATTAACACTTAAGGTAAAACTATATCTGATTTATAAACCTACTTTAGCTTCCTGTATCTCTATGAACATAGACAATATGTAATACTAGTTTTTATAAAACAAAAAAGTCATAAAACTTTCCATGTCCCTTTACCATGGAAATATTTCATGACTTTCTAATTAACAATTTAATAAGCAGAATTTTAATAAACCCTTTAGGGTTACTATACAAGCTCATTTTGCCACTCCACAAGCACACTGTGCCTTGAGGTTTTATAGAAATTAAAAAGTCATAGGGTCACAACAACCCCATGACTAAAAAACAAATTAATTACAAAAACCATTCATGAAGGCCGTGCACATTATTAAGTAATCCACTAAAATTCTTCTTATTAAAATTTAAAGTACTCATTAGTCACAACCTCCTTTTTAAGAAAATTTACAATAGTATAAATATACTATTTTTTTACATATAAGTCAATATATTTTTCCATTTTTTCTTATCGCTTCATTTCATATTTATTTTATACGTTTCTTTTAGTTTTCATATTCTATTTCTACTCATTCATATAAACTTTCCCTGATGCCCTTCCATATCATATATTTAAAGTAAAAAAACAGTAACTAAACTTCAAATTTAGTTACTGTTCTTTTGACAGCTCTTTAGCACTCATGTACATCTACAACTTTAGCTACATAATCATCCATACCTGAAATTGCAAGCACTGTTAAAGCTTTGCTTCCATTAATCTTAGCAACATAGCCCTGTGCTTCATTTTCATCATAGGACTCATTTCTTACTACTTCAATACTGCTTTTACTACATACTTCATATTCCTCTAGTATGTTAGCAATTTTCTTTTCCACTTCTCCTGTGGGACACTCCATTATTTTAAGTCTTTCTATTGCAGCTTCTAAGTTTTCCATAAACTTTATCCTCCATTACACCAAATTCTATCACTAGTATAGTGTTTCCCATAGGTCAAAATTTACTTAAATATTTAATAACTTTTATATTATGTAACACCCTTTTAAAAGTAATCCTTAATAGCTTTTTATATTTTATAGTTGCTTTGAATTAGATTAACTTTTTTAATATAAGCTCCTATTCTATTTTTATGCTTTCCTATTCTATTAAAATATATCCTCTATCTTTTCCTTGCCACCATTATAAACAAGGAGTAATCCACTTCTTTTCCTTCAATATTTTTCTTCCCGTTAAAGAAAACCTTATAAGTTATATCATTTAGTCCGGCCTTACTTAGTAGGCTTTTAAGTTCTTCTTCTTCAAACCCATCATGTCCCTTAAAATCTTTTTCTAATTTATGAAAACTTCCATCATCTTTGGTTAAATCTACAATACATAAATATCCATCCTTATTTACCATAGCTGCTAAACTTTCTATGGTCTTTGCTAAGTCATCAATATGATGAAGTACCATGGAAGTATAAACTACATCATACTTTGCCATAAACGTCTCACTGTTTATATCCTTTTCATAAGCTATCATATTATTAGCTTCATATTGTTGTATTTTTGAGTTAACAACTTCAATCATTCCCCTAGACGTGTCTACAAGAGTAATATGTTTAAACTTATCATAAAGATTAAAGCTTATAAGGCCTGTTCCGCACCCAAATTCTAATGCCTTATAGTCTTCCTTCATAGGAATGGATTTTTTTATTTCCTGTGCAATAATTTTTGCTCTACTAGCCCTATATTCATCATCCCAAGTTAATGCTCTCTTATCAAAATTCATATTTATTCTCCTTCTTAAATTGTTTTTATATTTATTATTTAAGTGGTTTTTACTTATTTTTCTCTCCAGTTGCTTTCTACATATTATTATACATAAAATACTTCCACAAATCCCTTAATTGCACAAACTTTCAGAATGTTAATTAAAGTCATCCTGACTACTCGTAATATAAATACCTTTTATTTATCTGATTTTATATATATTTCCTACTTATTGCAGAGTAAAACTATATTGGAATAAATTCATCATCAGATTGAATAATACTTATAATAATCTTTCCGATAAAAAGATTAACCGCTTACTTCCAAATTCAAACTCCAACATGTTATTGGTAATGAACCTCTAAAATTTACTTTTATTTACTTATGTAGATAAAGTATAATTAAGTAAATGCTCTTAAAAAGTTATAAAAGTATTTTTACGAATAAACTTTAGCTCAATAGAAGCTTATTTATAGTAATAAGAATTTTATCTCAATCTTTGTAATTTCCAAAATCTCAACTCCTTAGATTTTACACCTACTTAAATCTATTTTAAAGAAGCCACTTTTTAAGTTTTACAAATTTAAAATTATAATTATTGCGCTATATAACTAAGAAGAAATTAACGGAGAGGTGAATTCCATGAATGATTTATTTATTAACTTATTAATACTTGTGTCCGCAACCTTTGTTGCGGGTCATATATTAAAAGACATATCTGACGATATCTTAAACTCTATATACGGAAAAATTGTACTAGGGATTTCTGGTGGACTCTTAGGTATTCTGATGATGATATATACCATTAAAATTAGTGGTACTACCACCTTATTAGATCTGAGGATTTTTGCAATCATGATGGTTTCCTATTTAGGAGGTACCATTTCTACTATAATTTCTGGAATTATTATATGGATATTTCGTGGAACTTATTTTGGTTTAAATATATCCTCTACAGTTTCCTTGTTTCAAATAGTATTATATATAATATCCTTTTATATAATTGATAAAAGGATAAAAAAAGACTGGAAAAGATGGGTCTATAAAACTTTAACTTCTCTGATTATTCTAGTATCAGCCTTCTACTATCTCTTGATAGATGTAGAAAAGGTTCATTTAATACTTCTTCAGTTTTCTTTAGTAATAATATTTGCAGCTACACTAGAATATTATTTACTAGAATATGTTCGTAGTTCTAATGAATTATACAAACGGTACAAGAAGGATTCTACAAAAGACTTTCTTACTGGTCTTTATAATACTAGACAATTTGATAGTATGCTAAATGCAGCTACGGAAAGAGCCTTAAAGAATGAAGAGAAACTATCTTGTCTTATGATAGATATTGATCACTTTAAGAAGGTAAATGATACCTATGGTCACTCTATAGGTGATATAGTATTAAAGGAAGTTGCAAGGGTTATAGGTAATACCGCTAGGAGCTTTGATATTATCGGAAGAGTTGGTGGTGAGGAATTTTGTGCTCTGCTTGTTGATTGCCCAAAAGACCATTCTGTGGAAGTTGCTTTAAGAATTAAAAATGCTATTGAAGGATATAACATTCACATTGGAGAAGATAAATATATAAATGTCACTGTATCTGTAGGAGTTTCTTCCTATCCCGACACTTTATCCAATATAAATTACTTAAAAGAACAAGCCGATGTAGCTCTTTATAATGCAAAGCATAGTGGTCGTAATAAGGTTTGTCTTAATAGTAGCTGTTTAGCTGATTAAAATAAAAAAGTATGCTAAGTTTTATCAAACTTCTCCCTGTTACTTAAATAGGGGAAGCTTGTATCTAGCATACTTTTTTTATATTAATTACATATAACCAATTTAGCCATAGGATTACTTTTTGCAAACTCATTAACCTCTTCTATATTTCTTGCTTTAAAAATAAGCTTTCCACCATTTTTATTTAAGATGCCTCCACAAAGAAAGTATTTAGAAGCTTCCTTCATTTTATTTTCTATAAAAGACATTCCTTCAAGTCCTTTTCCATCTGCTTTATACTTTAACTCTATCAAAAAATCTACGTTACCCATTTTCTATTCCCCCTAGTTTGGTTCCACAATTAACTATTTACAGTATATCGAACAATTGTTCGTACGTCAATAGAAATTATAAAATTTTATTTTAGTATTGTTAATTTTATTAGCTTGTCTTACAATACAATATGTATGTTTTAGACATAAAAAATATTACTAAACATAAAAATTTTTTCAGTAATAATCACAGCAGTGAATGATACTCTATATTTTAAAATAAATCGCTAAAAGTTGAGGAGGATTTTCATGAGCACAAAACGTTCAGCACTACCTATACTCGCTGGTATTACCGCATCTTCTATCTTTGGTCTTAGCTTCATGTTTTCTAGTGTTGCCTTAAAGATCGTAGATACTTTTACCTTGCTTTCCTTTAGATTTTTATTAGCTTTTACTATTATGTCTGTTTTAGTACTAACTAAACTTATAAAAGTAGACTATAAAAACAAAAACTTAAAGTCCCTTTTTATTCTTGGACTAATGCAGCCTATAATTTATTTTATATTTGAAACTTATGGAATTAAAAACTCTTCTAGTTCCATTGCTGGAGTAGTGATTGCCTTAATTCCTATAACTGTAGCTGTATTTTCAGCTTACTTTCTTAAGGAAAAACCAACTCCACTCCAATGGGTATTTATCATAACTTCGGTTGTGGGAGTAATTTTTATCATACTAATGAGTGGAAACTCTTCTGGTTCTGTAAATATAATAGGTTTTCTATGCCTACTTATAGCAGTAATCTCTGCTACTGTATTTAATCTTTTATCAAGAAAGCTTTCTAAGGAGTTTACTCCTATAGAAATCACCTATTATATGATGGGCTTGGGAGCTATAACCTTTACTTTAATGTCAATTATTCAACATATAACAAAAGGTACCTTAGCACAGTTTTTTCAGCCCCTTGGAAATAAAAGCTTTGTTATAGCTCTGTTATACCTTGGGATATTATCCTCTATAGTTGCTTTCTTATTTATTAACTATTCTTTATCAAAACTAGAAGCTTCTAAATCAGCTATTCTTGGAAACTTCTCTACTATAGTTTCTATAATTGCTGGAGTTGTGTTCTTAAAGGAAGACTTTAGATTCTTCCATCTAATGGGCTCTGCATTAATTCTTGTAGGAGTCTTTGGAACTAACTACATTGGAAGCAAGATTCCTAAAGAAACTTTGGAGTAAATCAAAATTTATATAAAAATAAAATCACCATAGTTGCATAATCATCTTTGGTGATTTTCATATGAATAATAAACTTAATCAACTTATTCCCGTGGGTCAGCTACTACTAGTACATCTACATACTTAGTACCCCTCATAATTTTTCTTACTATGGATCCTCTTAGTATTTCATGCCATCTAGTTCTTGCGGACTGTCCAATTATTACTTGAGTTATAGCATTTTCCTTAGCAAATTTTATTATTGGCTCAGCTGGGTCCTTTGATGTAACAATCTTAAACTCTGCTTCAAGTTTTTTACACAGTTGTGATAAATCAGTAAGTTTTTTTACCTTATTACAATCTGTTGAAATGTCTTGTTTTCTTACGTAAAGAACATATAAGGGTGCTTTGAGCATTTTTGAAATCCTGTAACCTCTTCTTATAAGATATTCTGCATTGAAGTTAAGATTAACACATACGAGAATTTTTTCTTGAGCTCCCATAAGCCCTTCTACGTGTTTTTCATTCTTATACTCCATAAGATACTCATCTA
Source organism: Clostridium sp. UBA4548 (assembly GCF_002387895.1). Classification (GTDB taxonomy): domain Bacteria; phylum Bacillota; class Clostridia; order Clostridiales; family Clostridiaceae; genus Clostridium_J. The sequence goes on along the minus strand of NZ_DGLI01000014.1, from coordinate 112,613 downwards.
CTTCATTAGCCACTTCTCTTAGAGTAAGTTCTCTTAAAGCCGTTAAATTTCCAACCCTAAAAAAATTATTTAGTGCAGTTTCTATTTTATCTTGGCTATAAATCTTCCCCTTTCTCAATCTCTCTCTTAGGGCATCAATAGAAATATCTATTACTTCAACTTCATCAGCAAGCTCTAACATTGAATCAGGAATGGTTTCCCTTACCTTTACTCCAGTCATTCTATTAACATAATCATTTAAGCTTTCAAGATGCTGTATATTAACGGCAGTCATAACGTTAATACCCTTGTTTATTAGCTCTAAAACATCTTCATACCGCTTATTATTCTTGGAGGTAGGCACATTAGTATGAGCTAGCTCATCTACAATAACTACCTGTGGCCTTCTTTGTATTATTGCTTCTAAATCCAACTCCTTAAGAACTACACCTTTATAAGCTATCTCCCTTAAAGGAATAATCTCTAGATCCTTTATTTGTTCACCAGTACCCTTTCTACCATAGGTTTCCACAAGCCCAATAACTACATCAATATTTGTTTCCTTTAATTCATGAGCATCTCTCAGCATTTCATAGGTTTTTCCTACTCCTGGGGCTGCCCCAATATAAAGCTTTAACCTGCCCTTTTGGGCATTTTCAATTTCCTTCAAGAACTGATCAGGAGATTTTTTACTCATAAACCACACCTCTAAATTTATATAATCAATTTAACTAATCCTGTTATTTTGATTAGTATTTTCTTTTTTATTACCACACTTATTAGTATACAAAATCTTTATTTTAATTGTATTGCATACAAACTTAATGCCTGCAGTTAACCTATTGTATCCCTCCTCAGCTTCTCTCAGTGTAAAAGCTGCTTCTCCTGTACTAACAAATTCATCAACTGTGGAAATCTCTTCTATTATCTCTCTATCACAAGGAATAATTTCTCCTTTGATATCTAAGCTAATACTTTTTTCTTATATTATCACTTATATTGCTTAACAAACTCACCTTTTAACTCTTCTATGGTTATTTTGGAACCATCTACTTTTCCATGAAGTGTATAAATTATAAATTTATCTATATTATTCTTCTTTGGAGTTAAAGTTATATCATTGTTTTCAACCTGGTATTCTCCCTTAACAAAATCAGTTTTCTTACCTACAGCATTGAATAAAATATAGCTACTATCTTTGTGTAATCTCAAAACTAAGTTGGAGTTCTTTGCAAATTGGTAAGTGCCAGCATAAGGATTGTACTGTTTACCTGTAAATCCAACAAATATAATTAATGCTACCAATACAATTAAAATAAATATCTTTTTCATAGTGATTCCATCCCTTCAATGAATTAACATACTTTAATTATATTTAACTACATTGAAAGTACCAATTTTGAATTCAGATGTGGAAATTCACTATCTTTATTTATAAAAGCTAAAAAAATAAATTTATACCACTTAACCTTAGTTTTAAACACTGCTGCTCTTTTTTATATCTAGTATTGCTGAAACTCCTTGCTAATGTTATGAAACCTTTCGGCCTCTTTCAAATCCCCTCTTACCTCATAAATTCTAGCTAAAAGTTCATATATTTCACCATTATTAACATTCTCTGATAAAGCTTTTTTAAGCAAATTAAAGGCTTCCTCGAGCTCTCCTATTTCTAGAAGTTCTTTAACCTTTTTAATATATCTATCTGTTGTAATTCTATCTCCTTGGATATATGGCTCAACTTCATTTAGTACATTTCTTACCTTTTCTGCTGTAAAAGGTTTTTGAAGATATGCAATAGCTCCTAGCTTTGTACATTCCACTGCATTTTTTACGGTTCCAAAGGCTGTCATTATTATTACAGGAGTTTCTATGCCTACCCCCCTCATTCTTCTTAAAACCTCTGTACCACTTATTTCAGGCATTTTTATATCCAATAAAATCAAATCAAACTTCTCACTCTTTAATAGTTCTAGAGCTTCTGCTCCATTGCTAGCTGTTAAAACCTCATAACCACTAAATTCTAAACAGGTAGTTAACAGCAACTTTATATTTTTTGTATCATCAACAACAAGAACCTTTTTCATAGCTATCCTCCAAACTTAAATCACTTCTTCTGATGGCAAAGTAAAAGTAAAAGTGCTACCTTGGTCAATCTTACTTTCACACCATATTTCACCACCTTGAGCTTCAACTATCTCCTTGGCTATAGCGAGCCCTAGCCCAGTCCCTCTATGCTCTGTACCTTCCACTTGTACAAATTTTTCAAAGACTTTTTCTACATAATTTTCAGGAATTCCACATCCTGTGTCCTTAACAGATATGCATATATTATTTTCTTTGACAAAAGACCTTATTAGTATTTCATCTCCTGCATTAGTAAACTTTAAAGCATTTGCTATTAAATTATTTAACACCCAAACAGTTTTATCAAAATCAACTCTAATTTTAAAATTATGTCCTATAATGTTATATTGCAGATTAATATTTCGCTCTATTGCTTCATTTGCAAAACTCTTTACACTATTTTCTATAATAGCTTCTATAGAACACTCCTCTATTTTAAATACAGATTTTCTTGATTCTAACTTATAAAGACCCAAAAGATTATTTACTAAGTTCAATAACTTTTCTGTTTCTTCTGTGATTGTACTTAAAATCTCCTTTTGCTTTTTATTTAATCCTCCTGCAGCCTCATCCCCAATTAAGCTTGCTCCCATCATTATAGATGTTATAGGAGTTTTAAATTCATGGGAAACTGTAGCTATAAAATCACCCTTAAGCTTTTCTATTTCCTTAAGCTCAGTTATATTTTGAAAAAGAACTACTAGTCCATACCCTTTATGATCCTCTTGTTTAAGCTTTGTAACTAGCACATTGTAATAATAATCCTTACTGCAGTGGTTAAAATAAAATATTTTTTGTTGAACCTTTTCCTCTATGTTATATATATTTTTTATATAATCATACAATTCTCCGTTCCTTATAACCTCAAGAAAGTATTTATTTAATATATTTTTTTCCTCAATGTTAAATAGCTTTTCAAAGGCATCATTGATAAGAAGTATTTTATAGTCTATATCCATAACTAGTATTGGATCTGATATACTCTTTACTATAGCAAGGGATTTATTTTTCTCTGCCAATAGCTTACCTAATGTACTTTGTTCAAATTGTAGCAATCTCCTAGTCATATCATTAAATTCTTTTGACAACTCTCCTATTTCATCCTCACTTACAATTTGTGTTTGTTTGTCTAACTCCCCTTCCTTAAGTGCTTTTATATTATCCCTTAAAGCATATAAAGGATTTAAGAATTTGCTTAGCGAAATCCAGGCTACTGCAAATCCTCCAATAATTGAAGTAGTAGATATAGCAATGATAATATACATGGACTTTCGGGATGACCTTATTACATTTTCCTTACTATTAAACATTGCCTTTTCATTAACGTTAGTCATATCTTTAATTATATTTTTTAAATTATCGTATGCAGGATATACATCCTCATCGTAAAAATTGCTTATTCTAGAAACATCAGCAGTAGCCACCTCCTGAAGCTTTGAAAATAAAGCCATGTATTCAACATAAAGACCATTTATCTTCTCCACAAGTTCTTTTTCTCCCACTTCAGTGATATTAGAACTTTCTACCTGATACCACTTATTAAAATCATTACTATATCGGTGAAAATTCTCTATGCCATTCTCTCTACTAGTATTTATATAAGTTAAGACTGCTAAATTTTGACCTTCTAATGCTTCAATCATATAATTAGCTGCATTTATACTTTTATAGTTATCTGTCATTAACCCTTGTATATTTTTGCTCAATACATAAATATTTCCTACAGAGGTTACACCAATAATTACAAGTATAAACACCAAAAACAAATAAACTACTAAAAATTTTCCCTTCAAGGTTTTGAACATAGTCACGCTCCTTAATATAAGTGCTTTTTAATATGATTAGTATAATTTTGGAACTAGCAAAAGTCAATTTTTCCTTTAAAACTATACAAAAAACCAAGAAAACTTAATCCTTAATAAGAAAGTAGTATTTAGTTTGCTTCTATCAAACTTATTAAGATAGATTCCTCTCTAAAAGGTTAAGTTTTCATTTTAGAGTTGTGCTCAGTAGGGGGTGTATAATTCTTGTATACCTAAAGTTTAGTCACAGAAAGGAGTTCACATAATGATAGTTCTAGTTATAATAGCTATCTTATTATTCATTTATCTAGGCTATGCCTTAATTAATCCAGAAAAGTTTTAGAAAGGGGGAACACAAATGGACATATTACAAATTGCAATATCCTTATTGCTTTTTATTTTGCTTATTATTCCTTTGGGAAAATATTTATATAAGGTTTCTGTTAAAGAAAAAACATTTTTAGACCCAGTATTAAATCCTGTTGAAAATATGATTTACAAAGCTACAGGGATAAAAGAAGACGATATGAACTGGAAAACCTATATTTTTGCTTTGCTTGCTACTAATGTAGTAATGGCCCTAATAGTATATATAATTCTTAGAATTCAAGGCTTAGGACTTTTAAATCCAAATGGAGTAGAGTCAATGGAGCACTCTCTATCCTTCAACACTGCAATAAGCTTTATAACCAACTCAAACTTGCAGCACTACTCTGGTGAATCTGGACTTTCTTATTTAAGTCAAATGGTAGCAATTACTTATTTAATGTTTACCTCAGCTGGTACAGGATATGCAGCAGCTGTAGCTTTTATAAGGGGACTCTCAGGTAAGAAAGGATTGGGTAACTTTTTTGTAGACTTAGTTAGAATTCATACAAGAATATTACTTCCACTTTCAATAATAGTTACTCTATTATTAGTTTGGCAAGGGGCACCCCAAACCTTATCTTCTAACCTTACAGTTAATACCATAGAGGGAAAACTTCAAGATATACCTTTAGGTCCTGTAGCTTCTTTAGAAGCCATTAAGCATATAGGTACAAATGGCGGTGGTTTTTTTGGGGCAAATGCTGCTCATCCTTTTGAAAACCCTACCCCTCTTAGTAATCTAATTAATATGTTATCTATGATGATATTACCAGGAGCTCTAGTATTTTCACTAGGTCATATGGTTAAAAATAAAAAACAAAGTTATACCATCTTTGCAGCTATGTCCATATTATTTATGCTTTCTCTTACAGTATGCTACTTAGCTGAAAAGGCTGGTAACCCTATACTTGGTAACCTTGGTTTAAATCAGCTAATGGGAAATATGGAGGGTAAAGAAGTTAGATTTGGAATTGCTCAATCTTCCTTATTTACCACTGTCACCACAGCCTTTACCACTGGAACTGTAAACAATATGCATGATACCCTGACTCCATTAGGTGGTCTAGTTCCACTATGGCAAATGATGCTTAACGTTGTGTTTGGTGGAAAAGGAGTAGGTCTTATGAATATGCTTATGTATATTATTTTGACCGTATTCCTATGTGGACTTATGGTAGGAAGAACTCCAGAGTTTCTTGGTAAAAAAATAGAAGGTAAAGAAATGAAACTCATAGCAATAGGTATTCTTGTACATCCAGTTGTTATATTAATACCCTCCGCTATTGCATTATTAACTCAAAGCGGTTTAGCTGGAATTACTAATCCTGGATTTCATGGATTAAGTCAAATTCTTTATGAATTCACCTCCTCAGCTGCTAATAATGGTTCAGGCTTTGAAGGCTTAGCAGATAATACAATGTTTTGGAATATATCTACTGGAATTGTTATGTTCCTTGGAAGGTATATATCAATAATACTTTTATTGGCAGTTGCAGCTTCTTTAGCAGAAAAGAAGCCAATTCCTGTTACTGACTCTTCCTTTAGAACAGATAATTCTATGTTTGTGGTTATGCTTATTTCTATAATTATTATTGTAGCTGCTCTAACTTTCTTTCCTGCGTTAGCTTTAGGTCCAATATCAGAGCACTTGACTCTTTGGAAATAGTGAGGAGATTATATATGAATGAGAAAGATAAAAAAAAACTTATATCTAAGGAAATTGTTAATCAAGCAATAAAAGATGCTTTTATTAAACTCAATCCTGTCTATATGATAAAAAATCCTGTTATGTTTATTGTAGAACTTGGAGCTATAATTACATTGATTTTAACTATATTCCCAAATATATTTGGAGATACTGGCGAAAATTTAAGACTATACAATGGTTTTGTATTTATAATACTCCTTGTTACTGTACTTTTTGCTAACTTTGCTGAAGCAATTGCTGAAGGTAGGGGAAAAGCACAAGCAGATAGCTTAAAGAAAACCCGTAAAGACACCAAAGCAAAACTACTGGGTTTAAATGGTCAAATAAAAATTATTAGTTCTAACGAAGTAAAAAAAGATGATATTGTCTTAGTTGAAGCAGGAGATATAATACCAAATGATGGTGAAGTTATCGAAGGTATAGCCTCTGTAGATGAATCAGCCATAACTGGAGAATCTGCTCCAGTGGTTAAGGAAGCTGGTGGAGACTTCAGTTCAGTTACAGGAGGAACTAAAGTTGTTAGTGACTTCTTAAAAATCAGAATAACTGCAACACCTGGAGAATCCTTCCTAGATAAAATGATTTCATTGGTAGAAGGTGCTTCAAGACAAAAAACCCCAAATGAAATTGCTCTTAATACCATATTGGTAAGCTTAACTATTATATTTTTAGTTGTTATTGTTTCCCTGCTTCCTATGGCTAATTACTCAGGAGTAATTATTAATGTAGCAACTTTAATAGCTTTATTAGTTTGTCTTATCCCTACTACTATAGGTGGTTTACTATCTGCCATAGGTATAGCAGGTATGGATAGAGTTACTCGTTTCAATGTAATTGCCATGTCTGGTAAAGCTGTTGAAGCCTGTGGTGATGTAAGTACTATGATATTAGATAAAACGGGAACTATAACCTTTGGCAATAGAATGGCAGCTGATTTCTATCCCGTTGGTAATGTTTCAAAGGAGGAGTTAACTAAATTTGCTCTCATATCTTCAGTTAAGGATGAAACTCCTGAAGGCAGATCTATAGTTGATTTAGCACATAAGCTTAGAATTACAGTTGATTTAAAGGAATATGATCAATGTGACTTTATAGAATTCACAGCACAAACTAGAAAAAGTGGTTTAAATTTAAATAATGGGACACAAATTAGAAAAGGTGCTGCAGACAGCATTAAAACTTTCGTTAAAGAACTAGGAGGCGTAATTCCTGAAGGTCTTGATGAAATAACTGAAAAAGTTTCAAAGCTTGGCGGAACTCCATTAGTGGTTTGTGTAGATAAAAACATTTTAGGTGTTATTTATCTTAAAGATACAGTTAAGCCTGGTCTTGTGGAAAGATTTCAAAGACTTAGAGAGATGGGTATTAAAACTATTATGTGCACTGGAGACAATCCGCTAACTGCAGCTACTATTGCAAAGGAAGCTGGTGTGGATGAGTTCGTAGCGGAATGTAAGCCAGAGGATAAAATTGAGGTTATAAAAAGAGAACAAACTGAGGGGAAACTAGTAGCCATGACAGGTGATGGTACAAATGATGCTCCTGCACTTGCTCAAGCTGATGTTGGTCTTGCTATGAACAGCGGAACACTGGCTGCAAAGGAAGCTGCTAATATGGTGGATTTAGACTCTGACCCAACTAAAATCCTTGAAGTAGTTGAAATAGGAAAGCAGCTTTTAATAACAAGAGGTGCACTGACAACTTTTAGTATAGCAAATGATGTAGCCAAATACTTTGCTATTATCCCTGCTATCTTTGCTACTGCTATACCAGAGATTAATATTTTAAATATAATGGGCCTCCAAACCTCTCAAAGTGCCATAATTTCAGCTTTAATATTTAATGCAATAATAATCCCACTTCTAATTCCAATAGCAATGAAGGGAGTTAAATATAAACCTATGAAAGCTTCTATCTTGCTAGTAAGAAATGTACTAATATTTGGTGTTGGTGGTTTAATAGCTCCTTTTATTGGGATTAAGTTTATTGATATTATTATTACACCACTTCTAAGGGTGCTAAACCTTGCTTAAGGAGGCCTATAGGTGAAAGGATGAACTAGTATGAAAATAATTAAAAAAGCATTTCTGTTAAGTATAATCTTGTTTATTATATGTGGAATTGGGTACCCCCTTGTTATGACAGGACTAAGTCAGGTCGTTTTCCCGAAACAAGCTAATGGAAGTATTGCAAAAATAAATGGAAATCCAGTGGGTTCTGAGGTACTAGGTCAAAATTTTAGTGACGAAAAATTTTTTAAAGGAAGACCCTCTGCGGTAAACTACAATACCTACACAGCAGAAGATACAAAACCTGATAAAAATGGGAAAACAGCTTATGCTGGAGTTGCTTCAGGTTCTGAAAATCTAGCTCCAAGCAATCCAGCTTTAGCAGAAAGAGTTCAAAAGGATATTGATGAGTTTTTAAAGGCAAATCCTAATATTAAAAAAGAGGATATTCCCACGGACCTATTAACCGCTTCAGGTTCTGGGCTTGATCCTCATATAAGTATTAAGGCTGCACAAATCCAGGTTCCTGCTATAGCTAAAGCTTCTGGCATCAGTGAAGCAGAATTAAATGTAATAATAGATAAGAGCACAGAAGATAGACAGGTTAGAATTTTTGGGGAACCTAGAGTAAATGTGGTAAAGGCTAATATGGAAGTATTTAAACTTCTAAATAATAAATAATAAAATTTATAAAGAACACATGAGAGTTTACTTTCAAATAAAATTTCATGTGCTCTTTTAAAACACGTTAATATTGAAAACATATAACATTTAATGATAAGTATCAATCTTACTAACCTACAACATGCTTAGTTAAATTTAAAATATATTTATCTATAAGTTTCTTCTTGACCTTAGTACACTATTCTTAGCAATAATATAAGACATTCATTGTAAAATTTATTTAATTAATTTAAATAACCTATTACTTTTTATCCTTATCTATCTTAAGATTTTCTGGTATAAAACCTTCTTCTGAGTATTTGTAAGTAATTTCAAATTCTGCTAAAGAAAAATTAGGACTTATAGCTGCATCTATTTTTGCTTTAATTTTATTATCTTCTAAGTAATACATTATAAAAGTACCGTAAGTTAGATTTTTAAATTCTTCCTCAGCAGTAGTTTTAATCTTATCCTTTATTGAATAACTAACCTCTTTTTCATTTAAGGAAAATATAACCTTCTCAGAACACAGGCTTACTTTGATATTACTCCTTGCTATGTCTACTGGACTCTTAACCTCATACTCACTCATATTTTCTAAGTTTACCACATGTATTTTTTGCTCAAGAAATCCTGTGCCATATCCAGTTGTAAGTATGATGATTAATTCTTCCTTGCCATCATTATTCAGATCACAAAGTGCAATAGTTGGTGTATTCCTCACACTCTTCCAGTCAAATTCTTTCTTACTTCCATTGCCCTGAACAATAATCTTTTCATAACCAGCTTTTTCTCCTTCTTTTCCAAACAAGTATATATTTTTCTCTCTAATCTCACCTATGGCCTTATACCCCTCAGGCACATTAGCCGCAGCACTCGATATGGAATTATTAACCGGCATTGAAGACCCACTATCTTCATTTTTACTTTGACAACCTGCAAAAACTATTGATATTGCACAACACGTTACAAGTACTTTTAGGCCTTTTTTCATTTTCAACACCCTCTATAACTTAATAGTGGTCAATGAGCTTACTTTTAATAAACTCATTTTAATTAATAACCTTGGAAGAAGTTTATCCATAATAACTAACCATTAATTTTTAAGTTTATTTTTCTATAATAAGGGTCAGATTATACTCCAAAGTATGATTAATTTTCCACACCTTATAGTTATATGGATATTTTTACTTTATATTCTACATAACCAGGGTGTCTGTGTGAATTTAAAAGTTGTTAACAATAAATAGAAAATCCTACACAGTTTTAACTGCATAGGATTTTCTTTAGTTAGTTTTTGCAGGTTTACTTACTTGAATTTTCACTGCTGAAGATTGTGGTGGAATTGAAAATGTCATTGCTGGATTAAGTTCTATAAAAACATTATCCCCTTTTTCAAATTTAATTTCATTAATCTCTTTACCACAGCTTGTGGTAAGCTTAGTATCCTTAGAAACAACTGCAACTAGTTCCTGTGGAAATACCTCACAGCTTTTTAAGTAACCCTTAACTAATAACATTGTATTCTCTTGCTTAGAGTCCATAGTTACCTCTATTATTTCTCCAAGAAACATATTATTAGGAGCTTGCTTTGCAAAAGCAGTCACTGTAAAAACCATTATGAAAATTGCTGCTAAGACAATGATTCTTTTAGCTTTCATAATTAAATTCACTCCTCCGATAAATTTTATTCTATATTAGCCTTCTCTACAATTTAAAACCTATGCATTGCAATTTTCAGTGAATCACAGGGTAACTACTAAGATAAATTAGTAATTACTATCTTTTAAGTTTTTCTTTATAAATCAACTTTATTATTTTATAATAAAATTATACTGAATTTTCAATATTTTCAATTATATAACTTATACTTTTAGAAGGTGGTTAACTTAATGAATAATAGAAAATTAAAACTCTTTATTGTTTTAGGTGTTTTTTTAGTGGTCATGCTATTAGGTATATATTCTCTTGGTGATATTAAATACTCAACTAAAGAAGGGCTTTCCTATGATGAAAAGAAGGTAGATGCAAATTACTTAATAGATTTTATAGAAAAAACTTACCCCTACCTTTATGAAGTAAAAGCAGATAATGGACAAGATTTTATGAAAGAAAAAAGTAAAATCGTTAATTCCATTTCTAAGACTTCTTCAGATAAGGAATTCTATGATGCCATATATCTTCAACTACAAAGACTTACCTATGGTCGAGCTGATATTAATGTTAGTACAGATCAGTATGATATACCCTATACTTATTTATATGAAAATCCTGAAGCTTCAAAGAAAACTAACTTGAAAAAACCCAATGAAATAAAATCAAAGTGGGAAGCTATCCAAAAGGAACATAGAGGCAATTTATTTAAACAACGCTACACTTGTAATATAGCCGCTTCCTATATTAATGGAAGTTATTATATCACCATGAGTCAAAATCCTGAAGTTCATGTTGGTGACGAGGTAATTAGCATAAATGGTATATCTGTAGATGAATATGGAAAAACTATTCCATTTAATGAGAAGTATGATAAATATGATAGAGTTTATGACTATGACTATGAAAAGTATATAGTTCCCTCACCTTTCGAGGTTAGAAGCAATCTACCTAAAGAAATTGTTATAAAAAACTCCGTTGGCAAAGAAAAGAAAACTGAAGTTCTGCTCTTTGATTCTAAAAAACCAATATTAGAAAATGGATTTAAATCCTTTGAAGCAAACTTTGTTATAGATACAGAAAATAATGTGCAAGGAAAATTTTTAAATACCTCTGAGGAAAATAAGATTATAGCTTTAGATTTTTCTGCAATTAATCAAGATAATCAGTATGTGAACTCTCCTGAAGGAATAGATAAATTGTTATCAAAAATAAATGAATCTGATTATCTTATACTAGATCTCAGACGTGCCTACGATGCACACTTACTGATGAAGATTTTATCATTTGTATTACCTAGTGATATAAATTACTACGATTATAAGATAATAGAGAAAAATGAGATTAATAATGCCTACATAAATCACTTTAAAGGGATAAACCGTCCATCAATAGCTGAAGTTACATCTTCAATAGCCTCACTAGAAAAATTGTATCCTTTATCTAAATATCATGTTTTTCAAGACAATAGAGTTGACATTAAAGGAATGAATAAATATAAGGGTAAAGTTTTCATTTTATATGATAAATTTTTTAATAGCGATATAGTTAATGAAATACTTAAACCTGTAATTGACCAAGATTTGTGTACTGTTATATCTAATGGTAAATTTACTTTAATGGATTATTATGACAGTGATTTCGCAATCTCCACAGTTCTTCCAAATTCTAATCTTATTGCCACTATTCAAAATTCAAAGGTAGTAGATATTAGCGGAACCTTGGTCAGTAAAATAGTAATAACCCCTCAGGTAATAGTAAAAGATGATATATCCAAAATAATAGATAATCTAAAAAACGGTGATGGACATGTGTTGAAGGTATCTGTGGAAGACAAGTACACTACTAAAGATGAGTATTATAATGAAGTGCTGAAGCTAATAAAATAAGGACTTTTAACCAAACTTAATTTTCTTAATTCTTAAAAGTTGTAAAGAAAATTAAGATGATTTCCTTTATAAAATAACTGTAGTCTTACTTATAAACTAATAGAAAAGCATTAAGATTTTCAGTCTTAATGCTTTAATTTATACAACTAAATTAAATTTATTTATTGCTATTGCTCTAAACTACCAGGTGCTCTTTACCCCTTAAAATAATGTCTGCCAAAGTCTCTGCCTTTTTATAATAGTAATAAAAGCCTTCATCTCTTTCCATGGTGTCATCATTTAACTCTCTTTCAATAAATTCAATGCACTCATTTAAACATGAAAGTATTACATCCCAAGTAAACTGCCTGTAATTGGGTTTATGTATCAATTTCTCATAAACGCCTTTTACGAAAATCTTTCTATATTCATCGGTCATATAAAATGGAAAAGGAAAGTATTTCTCTGAACCATGACTTATCAATCGAGCAATGTCTAAAGAGTAAGGCATAATCCCTGAAAAAGCCCAGTCTATTAAAAATATAGACCCCTTACTTTCTATTCCGTTGAACTGCAAAAAATCACCATTACACAAGGTTCTTGGACATACTAATTGTCTGTTTAAAAAAACTCTATAAGCAGAAGATAGTTTAGGCTCATTTTTAAGGCATTGTGCCCTTTTATTGATTCTTGTCCAATATCTTTCAAATCTGTTATCCAGCTTATTCTCTTCGAAGTCACTTTCCTGCCAGTAAGTATTGAATATTTCAGTAAGACTTTCAGCACAACCATGTGCCATACTTTCATTAAAGTTTCTTAAATCTTGTCCCTCAATATATTCCATTAATATCCACTTGGTGTTACCAACACATGTCCATCCCTCTAATTTCGGCACAGGAAGATTCTTATTTAAAAGAAACTTTTCATAAACCTCTATTTCATTATCCTCTGACTTCTTAAGAATATATATTTTCTCTCCTGATATTATCTTATAAACATTATAAACCCTATTTACACCTTCCCCATCGTCATGAAATTGCTCCATAGATAACTTCTCTGTAATTTCAGGTTTAATCTTTTCTAAAATGCTCTTAATCATATCTATTCTATTATTATCTATGATTTTCTGTGTATATAATCCTCTCATGTTTTCCCCTTATTATCACATAAATTTGCCTTTCTATAACCTATAGCCGATTTATGGAGTATACTGTTTTATTTTATAAAAGCTCTTTCTTCGCTCTTTCAATAACCCCTTGGATAAACTGATTTTTACCCCTGGTATAGGAATTTCTATCTTCTGTAAATAACTCCGCAAGTCTATCCTTAAGTTCAGAATACTCCTTTGCCACTTTACTATATTTTCTTAGATAATCTCTAAATAAAATATTGTTATTCCACTCTTCATCCATCCATTGAACTATGTGAATGTGATGAGTTCTTTCTTCCTCAGACCCCTTTACAAATAAAATTCTTTCCTTAGTGCTTGCATTCGGTCTATAAATGTATCCCCCTTGCTGTAGTTTTCCAACAATCTTCTCTATGTCATTAAAATTCTTAACTCCAATTATAATATCAATAATTGGCTTAGCTTTAAGTTCTTCCACTGAAGTACTACCTATATGTTGTATATCTATAAAATACTCTTTTATTAAATTTTTAAGAGTTTCTTCTTCTATTTTATATAAACTACTCCATTCATCTGTATATTCTTGTAGTTCTACACGTCCTCTCTTTAGACCTATCATTACTTCTCCCTCCTTTTATAATCATTGACTTATTCCTTTATTAATAATAAGTGCAGCTTTATACTATAAGTCTAAGTCCTTTAAAAGTTCCCTTGCCAATTCCTCATCTTCTTTTGTCACTTGTATTTCAATTGGTATCATGAACCGTGGCATATTCATAAGATGTTCACCCTTTACGAAATAGTTTATACCTTCAGACTCTAAAATTGATTTAGCTAAAGGTACTAAGAAATAATTAGTAGTAATAGCAACGGTTATTAATTCTTGATATTCAGCTACCTGTTCTTTGATAGAATGTTGATTTTCTGCTAATTTTCTACCACACTCAGGGCATAATTCAATTCCATCTATATACTCTGCTTTACATTTATTACAATACATTTATTTTATCCTCCATACACTACTTATTTGGGCAAGTTTACAACTCCTATTTGCAATGGATTTAGATGCTTTTTATTTCTTAAACTGCTGGGCATCTAAAGAATCTACATAGTCTTTAGCTTCTTTTAGCCCAATACCTGTAACCATTCTATATCTTTTAATAGCCTTAATCTTCTTGCCTTGTAAAATTAAATTTATAAGTTCCTCATCTATATTCTGAATTACCGTTCCAGTCACTCCAACTTGTTTTGCAATTTTCTCTAGAGTTTGGTTCATACGATTAATATCACTTTTTAGTTCACTAACCATACTTGTTAATATTGTAATAAACGCTACCCCTATAATTATAACAAGATATTTCTCGTCCATATTCCATTTCCTCCCTATATGTTTTCTTATGTAAATTATACCATTTATTTCATATAATTTAATAGCTTATTATAAACTGAAAAGGAAGAAGCTAAGCTTCTTCCCTAATCACAATTATAAATTACAGAATGAACTTTATTTTCTAATCTGTAAATTTTCTCAATGTCTTCTGTAATGATATCTTCTATGGTTCCTGGTTTGGAAAATTTAACTCCTATACCACAATTGGAGCTTAACTTTCTTGGTACTGGCATGGTTTCATTGTTAATCCCTACCGAATTTAGGTATCTATGATACTTGATAGCTCCAGAATGAGTAAAGAATATAGCAATGTATTCCATTTATTTTGAAGCCTTTAATAGATAATCTTCATTAATATTTTTAACTTCTACTCTAAACCCTGCATTTTTTAAGAATCTCATTACGTTTTCTTTAGCTGTATTATTGTCTACTAAAATTTGAAACCCACCTGGGTTACCTTCTGCTGTCTTTTTAGCTATTATCACTGGTTGAGGACAACTCATCCCTCTTGCATCTACCTTAGTCAACAGAAACACCACCTTTAATCTTAAAATTCATAGTTTTTTCTATATTGAAGTAGGAAATAAGTCCTAGTATTACAAAGCCTATAATTACAGCTACCTTACCATTTGCTGTTGGTCCTTGTGCACTAGCTGCTAGTTTGAAGTTGTGTACAAAGGCTGCTCCCACTACCATTCCCATGATAGTTATAGCAGAGTCCACATTTCCTTCTCCAGCTAGAATTAGTTGTCTTAGTGGACATCCTCCTAAAAGTACAGAGGCCCAGCCTGCAAGCGCCATACCTAAAAAGTTCCATAATCCATCTGCATGAGCTATTGATTGTTCGGCGAAACCTAGTTTAAAATATCCTAATATTAGGTTTCCTATTAAAGTAAATACAAAAATAGCGATAAATCCTGATATTAAATAAGTATCTTTAAACATGATTAAATCCCTTATTCCACCAACCATACAAAGCCTTGTTTTTTGAGCAACAACTCCAATAATTAATCCTGCAGCTAATGCTATATAAATTGGTGCATGCTGTGAACCTGGTCCCTTTTGACTTAATATTATAAAAGCTGGTGATATTATAGCTAACGCTAGTAATCCTATAGAAATTAAAGGCAATGCATAACCTTCAATGGTAGTTTGAGTATAATTTCTTTTTAAACTAAAGCCTTTATTTAAGAATTGAATTCCTAAGAATATTCCTGCTGCAAAACCAAGTAGTCCCACTAAAGCATTTAGATCTCCACCTGCAAGTCTTAATACCATCCTAAGTGGACATCCAAGGAACATTAAAGCTCCTACCATTACAACAAAACCAAGAATAAACCTTAAAAATGGAGAAGATCCTCCCTTTACTTTAAATTCTTTTGATCCTAAAGAAATTAGAAAAGCCCCAAGAACCATTCCTATAATTTCTGGCCTAATATACTGCACCACTTCTGCTCTATGTAATCCAAGTGCTCCAGCAGTATCCCTTATAAAACATGCTACACAAGCTCCCATGTTTCTAGGGTTACCAAAGTAAACTAATAAAACAGATAAAATACCTATGATTGCTCCAGCAATGATAATGCCTCTTTTTTCTTTCATATCTTTACTCCCCTTTAATAATTTGTTAATATTTAACTATGCATATAAATTTTAACATATCATGCGTAAAACCTTAAATTGCAATATATAATAGAAACTTTTTATCTATTATTTCTCATAATTATGTCATATTTATAAAGGAGGGCTAATATGAATAGGATTTATTTGGACAATGGTGCCACTTCCTTTCCAAAAGCTCCTGGGGTTGTAGAGAGCATAACAAAATATCTTGTAGATATAGGTGGAAATGTTAATAGAGGAGCTTATGACGCTTCCTATGAAGCTGAAAATATAGTTTTTGAAACTCGAGAATTACTATGTAAGTTATTTAATTTTGATAAAGCTGAAAATGTAGTATTTACTAGAAGTATCACTGAAAGTTTAAATGTTATATTAAAGGGGTATTTAAAGAAGGGAGACCACCTAATAGTTTCCTCAATGGAGCATAATGCAGTGATGAGACCGCTCAGCTCTCTTGAAAAACTTGGAGTAAGTTATTCTGTTGCTAAATGTAATAGTCTTGGAGAATTAGATCCTAGATGCCTTACCCCACTAGTTAAACTAAATACTAGAGCCGTAGTGATGACTCATAGTTCAAATGTGTGTGGGACTGTTCTTCCCTTAGAAAAGGTAGGTAGCTTTTGCAGAAATAATAATCTTACCTTTATAGTAGACTCAGCACAAACTGCTGGTTTTTTAGATATTGATATGGAGAAGCTGAACATAGATATCCTTTGTTTCACAGGTCATAAAGGTCTTCTTGGACCTCAAGGCATTGGTGGTTTTTTAATTAGAGAGCGTCTTGTTGAAAAGGTTTCACCACTTATTGAAGGGGGAACTGGAAGCTTATCTGAATATGAACTTCAACCAGAGTACATGCCAGATAAATTTGAAAGTGGAACTTTAAACATTCCAGGCATATACGGACTTAATGCTTCCTTAAAATATATTTTAAATGAAGGAATTAAGAACATAAAAGCAAAGGAATTAGAGCTAACACAAATATTTTTAAATGAAATAAGTAAAATTCCTCAGGTAGAAATAATAGGTGTTAAAACTAGTGAAAATAGGACTGCGGTGGTATCACTAAATTTTACTAATGAGGATAATGGAGAGATAGCTTACCTACTTTCCAAGGAATACGGAATATCAACAAGATATGGACTCCATTGTGCACCTTCTGCCCATAAAACCCTAGGAACTTTTCCAGATGGAACAGTGAGGTTTAGTTTTAGTAGCTTTAATACTATTGAAGACGTGAATTACACAGTAAATGCTATAAAAACAATTATAAATCTTTGATCTATTAATCTTAAAAATTGTAAAATACTAACAATGTAAGGTTTCATGATGAATTTCATCCTCACCCTCTTGGTTCTGCTTTGTGGCTAAGGCTGTAATTGTAAGTCTTGGACATGCTTCAAGTAACCTTATTATATTTACACTACAAAAAAATTTGAAAGGAGAAATTTAAAAATGAGCAAATACGAAGATGCAATGAAGCTTATGGAGGAACTTTGCGGAAATGGTAAGGAGGAGGTTATTGCACTTGCCACAATATCATTATCCTCAAATGCTGCTGGCATTCCTCGCCCAGCTGCCCGTATGGTTTGTGCCTATTATGAAAATGGTATGTTTTATGTTTCTACAGATGCAAGAAAAAATAAAATGCTGCAAATTGAAAAGAACAATGAGGTTTCTGTGGCTGGGTTAGGTTGGTACACCTTCCAGGGCAGGGCTGAAAATCTCGGTTGGGTTAAAGACGATAAGAATGCAGAAATCAGAGCTAATTTTAAAAAAATCTTTGGCTGGTTTGACGAAGTCGGTGATGAGGACAACCCTAATTCCATCGTTCTACGTATCACTCTTACAGAAGGTACAATTATTGACAACGCAGAAAAATACGGTCAAACGAAGTATGATATTGATTTTATTAACAAAACAGTTAAGTAAAATATTACTTATAATTTATTTCCTTGCTCCAAAATCTATATAAATTACATTAATAAACATCTATGAAAAACCATTTTCTACAGATGTTTGCCTCCAATTGAATAGCCAATTGCTAATATAAGTTATATAAATAAGATACACCTTCTCAAAAGGTGTATCTTATTTTTTGGGAGAGTAATGAGGATTAAACAAGTTATACTCCCAATTTATTTGCTTTCTTAGGGGTTAATCCTTAACCACTGCTCTTCTCATTAATAGGTGTATACCTCCTGAAAAAAGTGCAGCTATAACAAAGAAGCTAAAGCATGCAGCATAAGCATTGTTATTATTAAGACCAAAAGCATTGAATAAAAATTTACCAACACTATTGAAAAACTCTTGGGGCAATAAATTGTGAAAGTTAGCCAATAAGGTCATTAATGCGAAGGGGGCCGCTGAAATTATAACTTTTAAAACAGTGTTACTTCTATAGTATATTAAATTTATTAGAACCCCAAGATTAAAGGCCATGGCATATAAAAACACTAAAAACATCACAGTTCCCAATAAAGTACCGAAGCTGTTACTTTGGCTCCAGTAGTGTTCTCCAAAACCTTTGGAGTATAGCATGTCATAAATAGTAGGACAAAATACAACTAAATTATAAATTCTATTTAATATTACATCTGCTACAGCCATGAGCGCTGCCGTTGGTAAGGTGCTTATCATTAACCCCTGGAAAAAGGTTTTTCTTGATATATTGTTCCCTTGAGTAAACTTAAAGCTATTTTTAAAAGAATTCAGTCCTGCAATAAAAATAAATATTATGGTGGAAAACTCTATGCCTGAAGACTTGATTTCTCCATCATTAGTACCTGCTAATAAGGTTATTGATACAAATATGGCAATTAAAATTGCATAATATGCCTTTATTGAATTTAAAGCATCAAAGAACTCATACTTTGCTACTTTTAAACTTTTCATGGTTAGTTCCCCCCTTCATTAGTCAAGTGGATGAATAATTTTTGAAGTTCCACCTTATTGATTTCCAATTCAAAAGAATTAATTGTTTCTCTATCTTTTGCCGTAAGCTCTCCAAGAATTGTAGCACTTTTAAAGCTTCCTAAAACCTCTGTATTAATAGGATTTTTATCCTTTATAAATTCATCTACCTTATTTGCTGCTCCAGCTACAGAATAAGCTTTTTCTAATAGGGTTTCCACACTATCATCTACTGCTATAACCTTATCTTTTATTATAATTACTCTTTCAAGAATATCTGAAATTTCTTCTATAATATGAGTAGATAGAATTATGGTCTTTGGCTTTTCAATAAAATTCTGTAAAAGCTCCTTATAAAATAACTCTCTATGGTTTGCATCTAAGCCTAATATTGGCTCATCAAACATTAAAACTTCTGCATTAGAAGCTAAAGTAATTATAAGCTTCATTATAGAATTTTGGCCTGTAGAAAGCGCCTTAATCTTCTTTTTTGTATTTAGGGAAAACTTTTTACTTAGTGCCATAGCATATTCCATGTCAAAAGAAGGATAGAACTCTTTAGTCCACACAAAGGCTTTACCTACCTTCATTGCTTCAGGATAAAGATCCTTCTCTGTCATATAAAACATTTTTCCTATAGCCTTATCATTCTCAAGAACGCCCTCTCCATCGATGGTGATTTCCCCTTCTGTTGGGAATAATCTGTTATTAATCAGATTTAAAAGAGTGGTCTTTCCTGCACCATTTCTTCCAAGGAGTCCATAAATTTTATTAGGTTCAATTTTAAGTGATATATCCTTTAAGGCACAAAAATTTCCATAGTACTTTGACATATTTTTAATTTCTATTACACCCATGACTATTTACTCCTCTCTAACATTTTAATAATTTCATCAATAGAAATATTTAGTTTTTTACCTTCTTCAATTAAAGTTTCCACATAACTTTTATAAAAACTTTCTCTTCTTTTGTCCATTAATTTTTCTTTAGCCCCCACAGTAACAAACATACCTACACCCCTCTTTTTGTAAATGACACCTTCATCAACTAATAAGTTATACCCCTTTCCAACTGTAGCTGGATTAATCTTATAAGTTACAGAAATCTCTGTAGTAGATGGTATCTGAGTATCTTCCTCATATATACCCTTTAATATTGAGTCTTCAACAGATTGTGCTAGTTGCAAATATATAGGAATTTCACTATTAAAATCTATTTTCACTTCATCACCCCATTGGTTAATTACTTATATAATTAAGTATATGACTAATAATGTATTTTGACAACTCCTCTTTGCGTAATTTACATTTTATTCATATTTATAACTTTCAGGCACTTATCTATTCCAAAGTA
This sequence comes from Clostridium sp. UBA4548, assembly GCF_002387895.1. Classification (GTDB taxonomy): domain Bacteria; phylum Bacillota; class Clostridia; order Clostridiales; family Clostridiaceae; genus Clostridium_J. The sequence continues at coordinate 92,030 of NZ_DGLI01000014.1, read as the reverse complement.
GCTTACGCAAGTATAGCTTTCTAAGTTAAAGATAATGTATTAAAAAAATTTAAGAATTTATTAAAATGAATAAGATAAAACTCTAGCATGAAACCCTATAATTAATTAAAAAAATAAAGGTGGCCTAATTACCACCTTTTAAGTCATTGTATATAACATCTATATTATTATAATTAATCCATAATGATACTTCTATAAAGTCCTAGAGTGGTCTTAATATAAAGGTGCTAATTTCTATTCTTCCACTGCTACCTGAACTGCTTCTTCACTTTTATTGTCTATTAAGCAAAGTCTGTACATCAAAACTGCTGCTAAAATTGAAATTCCACCAATAAATAGCCATAGGTTTCTAATATTTGTATATTTAACATATAATCCAGCAATAATAGGTCCCACCATAAAGCCTAGCTTTCTTATTATTGGAAAAATAGAATTAAATCTTCCTCTATGGGAAGCTGGAGTGTGCTCTGCTATATATACATTGGTGTTAGTTGAAATCAGAATTTCACCCATTGTCCAAATCATAGTTGAAAGAATAAACAGTGAATATCCGTTGATGAAAAACATCATACCAAAGCCTATAGCATAGAAAATCCCCCCTACAGCAATACTTAAGGAGGAGTTAAGCTTTTCTGTAATTGCAGTTAAAAACATAGGAATTATGCTGCACATAACTGCATTTACAGTCATTAAACTTCCAAAGATAGTTGCAGATTTCGCTCCAAAGACTTCTCCAATTTGAAGGGAAAGTCCAAAATTAAATTGAGAGAATACTATAAAGTAAATAACAATTATAAAGGAGAATAAAAGCAAGGTAGGCCTCCTAATTAAAGCTTGAAGTAAACTGCCTTCTTCTGCCTTTTCCAATTTATTTCCCTTAAGCTTTTTGATTTCTTCTTTAGAAGGCATAGTTTCTGGTATAAAGAAGGCTACTAATATCACTGAAATAAAAGTAGTAAGAGCATCCCCTAGGAAAAGCCAAATTAAGTAGTTGTTATATAAAAACCCTGCAAGTAAAGGTCCCACAGAAAATCCTATATTTAAAGCCATGTACTGAAGAGAGAAGGCTGTCTTCCTTTGTTCTCCCTCTGTAATATCTGTAATAATAGTGCTATAAACTGGAAGAGAGTATCCTCCTAAAAAATTTGATAGTATAAGTAAGATTGTTAAAATAATTGGATTTTTAGTGAACGCACATAGGAGTATTGCTATAGCTGAAGTAGTTCTAAAAATAATAAATATTTTCTTTCTCCCTATAACATCAATTAATTTCCCACCATGGGCAGAAGCTATTAATCCTACAAAGCTGTTTATTGCTACAATAACTCCTACAGCCCCTACATTCATACCTATAGAGTATGTTAAAAACATGGTCAAAAAAGGTGCCACAAAATTACCTAGATTGTTTATTATAGATGCAAAAAATATAATATAAACACTCATAGGTAAATTTTTGTATGGCACCAATAATTTTTTAAAGTTATCCATTTCCCCATCCCCATTCTGTTAATAGGCATAACCCTCTCTTCATAAATAACCTCAAACCTCAGCTTTGTATTACCATAAGCGTGTAAAATTTAACCGCTCACCAACTAAGCTCACTTACTACTTTAGAAGAACAACTTCTTTTTTAACTATTATAAATTGAAATCATCCCTCGTGATTAACCCTTTAATCTTAATACTTTCTCTAAGGTTTCGATATGATTAGCCCTATTATTAATTATATCAGATAATATTTTATAAGTCTTTGTATGGGTGTCTTTTGTAGATTTTACAAATCTTCCTTGGATGTCTATAAGCAAGGAGTACATATCCTTCTCTAAATTTAAAGAAAACTTTATATAATCCTTCACGCTGCTAAAGATTACTGAGTGTTGCTTTTTATTATATTCATTTATTAAAAAAGACATTTTATCATAAGTCCAAAAATCAATTTCTTCAAGTTCTGTGTTTTTAAGCTCCCTATTTAAGTCTTTATAATGGTTAATAGTCTTATCTATATTTTTTATCAAAACCCTTGACATTATATTTATAGAGGAATGTTCCTTCTGCTGATTTCCTATATTTTCATATAACTTTTTTCTTCTTTCCTCCATATCAATGGATTTATCTATTAAATCAATTACATTATATGCCATATTTATAGCCTCCAATTTTAATCTTACTTATATAATTCGAAATAATATTTGATTTCTATAGGGTATTTATGTCTAAATGTTAAATTTTATGCTGAATATTATCTTAAATTAGAACTTTATTCCATTCCTTAAATCATTATATAGTATTTGTTAAAGTTCTAGGTTTAATCGAAGTTATAATTTATTTGAGTTGAATTAAAAAACAACTTCTTTATCATAGTTAATTAAAGAAGTTGTTTCTCAGCTTATTCTTTACTAATGCACCCACTCTTGTCCATTTCATATAATGTATTAGGGGAGACTTCTAGATATAATCCAAAAGATAGAAACCCTAAAAATAAAAAAGGAGATTTTAAAATTGAGTATACCAATATTTTTAAAATATGATAATTTTTCTAATAGTTTACCAATTAAAACAAATGGTGATGCTGTAGTTACTAATGGCTATCTACTCTTAACTCCTGATGAGCCAAATAAAAAAGGTAGTGCTTATTATAGAAATCTAATATCTATCCCAAATAACGGATTTTTCAGCACCTACTTTATATTTAGGATTCTACCAACCGACTCTAGGGCTGATGGTTTTACCTTTGTAATACAACGCAATTCAAATACAGCCCTTGGTGATGGTGGTGGATATCTAGGTTATGGTGCTATAGGTAACAGTATAGCTATTGAGTTTGACACTTACTACAACGCTGATCTTAACGATTTGAATAATAACCATACTGGAATTGATGTTAATGGTAGTGTAATTTCTATTTCTTCGACAAATTTGTACAACCTAGGCATTGATATAGCTAATGGTACCGAATATCATGTATGGATAGATTATAATGGCGATTTACAAGTACGAATAGGTACTTCAAATCAACGCTCCAGCTCAATTTTAGTGTTAAATTTACCTGACTTTGATTTACCTTCATTCTTAGGTGGTAATGGTGGTTTCGTAGGTTTTACTGGAGCTACTGGAGATCAAAGTGAAGAACATCGTATCTTACTTTGGTATTTTGATAATAAGTATAATCCAATTGATACTAGTATAAACCAATATGTTCAAGTTTCTGGCCGTGGAGTTATAGTAGAGGCTCTTAAATAGTATTGCAGTTTAATTAATCCTCATCAAAAGTATAAATTATTAGTATTGCTTTACTGGGCTTAATGTAAAGAGCTAGAGCAAAGACCTTAATGTGGCCTTACTCTAGCTTATTAACTCGCTTTATTCTATTAAAATACTCTTGTCTAAATAGGAATTATACATAATACCACCTATGATAATAAGCCCTCCAACTATTTTACCAATAGATATATTGCCTATCCTTATATAGTCTATAAAAAGCCCCGTAAAAATTTGTCCTATAAAAATTAGCACAGTGGAGTACACAGCTGGTATTTTAGGTATTACTATATTAGAGGCTACCACTACCATTACTCCCACAAATCCACCTAAGTACGCATAAAAAGGGATTCCCGTAAAATTATCCATTTGAAAGTTACCCGTTATCCTTAATAAAGCTATTATAATTAAAGTTACAGATAACCCCATAGCATAGTTTACAAAACCGCCCTGAAAGACTCCTAGCTTCTGACCTAAATTAGCATTGATAATAATAGAAACTATGGTGAGTCCACCACATATAATAGCTAAAACTATATAAATCATCTTATTCCTCCTTAATAAATGGTCATTACAATTATTCCTGCTAAGATTATTCCGAATCCAATAACCTTTTTCTTTTGGAATTTGTAAACCTTCATGCTAAATAATCCAAAATGATCAATAAAAGCTGCAAGAAGTAACTGACCAAAGACTCCTAAAGCTAAGGTTAAAGAAGCTCCAAGTTTAGCAAAGCATAAATTATTTAAAAACACCATGATAACTCCTATGGCTCCTCCACTAAACAAATAGATAGGTATACTTTTCCCAATATTTAACTTTTTTCTTTTTAACACCAAAATAATTATCAAAGTAACAAGCCCAACTACATGAATTATCAACAATGAAAAGTAACTGCTTAAATAACTATCTAGCACCCCATTGAAAGTTACCATTATAGTAATTAAAAATCCTATAAGTACTGCATAAATTTCGTACATAAAATCCTCCAGATTAATTATTGTTAGATATTTGAAGTAAGTCCTTAAATAAACTTTAAATAAGCTTTGACTTCTTCTTCAAACTCACACTATTAGCATATCAAATATTAAGCTATTAAATGTATGACATATGTCATATACTATTGTATATAAATAGATTTATTTAATTTGAGAACAACTATATTCTCTTAGTGTAAAAGAGGTGCCTATGAAAAAAATTAATAATAAAAACAAATTAAACTCTTATATAGAAAAGTACAACATAAATAATATGTTTAGTGTAGATATGACTTCTTATATGGATTTATATTTATTTAATAAAGATGAACATATTTATAAAGCTGGCTGCAAAATGGATTACTTTTATTTCTTCGTGGAAGGCAAATCTAAGGTTTATATTCTTCTAGCTAACGGGAAATCTCTGCTTTTAATGTTTTGTAATCCATTAAGAATAGTGGGGGATGTGGAATTCCTATACTCTGATATTGCTACTTGCAATCTTCAAGCTTTAACAGAGTGCTTATGTATTGGTATATCCCTTGAAGATATAAGAAGATATGCTTCCAATGACTCCACTTTCTTAAAGCACATGTGCAAAAGCTTAGGAGAAAAACTTACAAACAACTCCATCTTAAGTTCCATTAACCTTCTTTACCCTCTAGAAAATAGACTTGCTAGCTATATCCTAGCTATTGTACCCCAGGGTAAAGTTTCTCCCGCTGAGCAACTACTAACGCAAAAACTCACTGAGGTTGCTGAGCTTCTTGGAACTAGTTACAGACATCTAATTAGAGTTATTAACAAACTTTGTGATAAAGAAATTATTAAAAAAGAAAAAAATGCTTTAAAAATTATAAATAGAGCTGCACTGGAGGAATTAGCTGGAGATCTATACAACTAGAGGTTGTATAGGCTTCTAATATGAATGTTTAAACCCTTTCAGCTAAACCACTTCTCCTTTCCTATATGTGAGGGAAATCTACAGCCCATTATTTCCTTGCAACTAGTGCTCCTCCTAAATAAGGCCACTTGTTACAGTAAATAGTCCTAATCTTTAATTAAATTTGCCTAAAACCCAAAATAAGGAAACTGATGTTAGCATATGCTTAATACCAGTTTCCTTTTGCCTTTACATGACTATACCGTTTCTACATTAGAAGTACTTTATATTTCAATCTAGAAAGCTCAAAGTGAAAGTTTAGGTATGGTGCAGTTTTCTATAAATACTATTTAAATTACCCTTTGAATCCTTTAGGCTTAACCCTACGATAAACCCTAAAGGTTAGATGGTATTGCCAGTTTAAATGAGACACGTTAAATATTCTTAGTATCGCCATTGGTCGTGCCATTGTGTTCACTCCTTAGAACGCAGAATATATAGTGGTACTTTTAACACCACTATATATTCTATGTAGTAAATTATAGAATTGCTACTTACTCTTATCCTTATTTGAGTACTCTGCATTTTCAATTACTACAGATAAAATTATCATCTCTCAGTAAAATCATTAGATAACTTGAGCTAACTCATTTTTTAACCTTTTGAAAGCTAGTACATATACTATTATAGTAAGGTGTATTAGTATGACACATGTTCTATACACCCCTAATATCCTAGCATATTTGTGTTTGCTGCTTGCATAACTGCTTTTAAATTATGTTAGGAAATTATATTAATTTTTCAAATTGGATCTACCTTTAAAAACGTATATAAGGAAGTGTTGTTATGTTTCCAAAGTCAGATGCTGACTGGATTGAAGAATTCATAAGTCCTAGTGATAAAAACAATATGTTAAACTCCTACAAGGACTTTATGATTCAACCTGAAAAAATATTCTATTACATTGATGATGAAGATATAGCCTTTAGAATAAAGCTAAATTATCCTCTTATGAGTTTTAATTCGGTTATGGCTGAAAATAAAATTTGGGGAATTACTATAAATGATGCTATTTCTAAAAACTTATTATTTTCACTTCAACTAAATGATACAAAAGAAGACTGCACCATAGAATTACTAGATAAAAACCACATTATAAGAGCTTCTCTTAAGGGCAAAATTAATAAGTTCGAAGAAATTGATGACAATATTAAAATAACCATGATACCAATAGATTTCAGCAATTCAACTAATAGTGCTACTGTCCAACTGGCGGCTTTCCTTTTAGATTTTAAATTTCCAAATAAGCTAATCTACAAATCTCTTCCTGACTTAGTTGGAAAGGAACTAAACTGCTATTTGAACTATTATATTTTGGACAAGAGTGCTTTAACTACCAAAGAAAACTCTAACTTAAATATTAATAAGTCCATAGATAAAGCTATATTAGCTGAGACAGTTCCATCCTTAGATTATGTTAATTCACTAGTTAAAAGTCCACAATTAGGTTCAAATACAGTTTCAAAAGAAGACTTAACTTAGAATTAAAAATCCTAAGATGCTAATGGAATTTCACCTCTTAAGAAATTTAGATCTTAGTTTCTATAAAGGTTTTTTCGGTAAAAAATAAAAGAAATATACAATTTGTAACAATTATATTGTTGTAAGAATATTATATAGTAACAGTTCTTTGATTAGCACTGTTAGAGGCTTTTAATATTAGCTTTTCAATTCAACTATGACAAACCTTTTAGGAATCCAAATTTCCATATATCAAGAGTAAAATGCTAAAATCTGAGTTCTTTCAAAATAGTATTATTTTGTAAAACTCTAGAGTCTAAAGCAGTTAAAATAAAATAAAAGAGGGATGATTATTTAAATGTTATCAGATGTTTTAAATGATAAAATCAGAGAGCTTCAAGCTCAACAAGAACTAGCAATGGGTTGCTGCTGCAACGAATGCGAAACTACAGCTGATTGCAGTAATGGAGTGACTTTTTACTTTGCAACTTGTACAACAGGTACGCCCCCTATGGTAGGAGATACAGTTGATTTAGAAATAGTAGAAAATAACTTAAGATGTGTTAGAGAGAATTGCTATGTAGTGGAAGAAATTACCCCTCCATGTGGAGATCCATTTGAGTGCCAGGTATGCTTAAGTAGATTTAGATATGTAGGTTGCATTAGATATTTGTGCAATATCCCTACAGGAAATGAATTAGTTAGTTGCTTCAACGGCTGCGAGTTCATCGACAGAATTAGATGCTATACCTGCGCAAATGACTGTGAAACTCAATGCCCAACAGATCAAGCTGGTTTTATTGATGGAGATATAACTGCAACAGTTACTGCTGTAACTCCAATTTTAGATCCTGATGGTAATGTTTTATTAAATGTTGTAACAGTATCTGTAACCTTCGATTTAACTAGTCCTTGTACCTTATTAGGAGTAGGCTAAATCCTTTAAGCTATATTTAATCTGGTAGTGATTAGTTCTAAGCTAGGATTATAGAGGAATCTATATTCCTGGCTTTTTTATAATCCCATAACCTAAATTTAAGCAGTAAACACCAATAATTTTTAGAAATACCATAAACATTATTTAATTTGCTTCATTAGCATTAGGTTTTCCTACCTATTCTACATAGATTAGTTTAAAAGTATCTATATAATTAATAAGTATAGGATGATAATGATATGAATATTAATGTTAAAAAGAAATGGACAATTTTAATTTATGCCGACGGAAACAATGAGATGGAAAATGTTATCTATAATGCTTTTCTTCAATGTAAGAGTATAATCACCTTAGATAATGTAAATGTAGTTATAGAAATTGGACTTTTAGGAAGCAATAACCCTCCTAACTCTGACAAGTGGGATGGTGTAAGAAGATACTTTCTTTCATCTTCTTTAGAAGAAACTAAAAAAAATGACTCTTTACCTCGTACTAATTATACTGACGATTTTCCCCCTTCAGGAATTACCTTATGCTCACCCCCAGTTTTAATAGAAGACTTAGGTAGGCAAAACATGGCAGACCCTAATAATCTGCATAAGTTTGTTACTTGGGGAATGAAAAACTATAATGCTGACCATTATATGGTTATCATTTCAGGACATGGCACTAATTTTGTAGGTGGTCTTACAGACTTAAGCAATGATAAAAAGTACATTATGGGAATCCCTGAAATGTTTAAAGCTATATCTTTAGCATGTATTTCCTCTAGTTCAGTTATGGACATTTTGATTCTAGACATGTGCTTTATGAACTCTATTGAAACTCTTTACGAGGTATCACAATATAGCAACGTTATAAAATTTTTAATAAACTACACTGATTTTGCTCCTTATGAGGGGTTAGATTATAAAAAGTTAATTAATTTTCTAGAAGAAAATCCCGATTTTAATAGTACAGCTTTATTTATAAAAAATCTTATAACTACTCTTCCTTTTGACTTAATTGCCTATAGGTTGGATATAGATAAAATGGACGCTATAAAAAAGACCTTTTGTGACTTTGCCTTATCCTATTTAATTAAAAAAATAAAAGTTAGCCCTGTAAACCTAGTAAAAAACCTTCAGCCTATTTCTAATAATTTAGATGAAACTTCGAACTTATATAACCTCTCAACCAGTTATATAGAAGAAATAAATAAAAAAATTCAGGCTATAGTTATTTCTACTAAATATAAGTTTCTTGGATTAAATTCTTCTATTAATATAACTTGTGATGAAATAGGTAGACTCATTGGTTTTTATAGCAAGCTTGGTTTTTCAAAGGAAAACTATTGGACTAAACTCCTTAGTTCAGCTAATCCCTCTGAAGTTGATATAACTAAGGTTATGGTAAGAACTGTAGATTCTTCTATTTCATCTGTTCACTATTTATTAAGTCTAAAAACCGATATAAAGAGTGCCACTACTGTGATTTAAATATTCTTCTCACCCTACAGTATTTTTTTAAGTATGGAGTTTTTCATCCTTATATTCAAATAGAATATATATTAGTTCCCATGCTATTAGTATCACATTAAGTATTAATAGATAACAAAAACCAAGTCTTCAACAGCTGATAGACTTGGTTTCCTTATTGGACACACAAATAAATTTACATTTTAAATTGCATATCCTTACATTATTATATGCTCAAGTATAAATTTTGTTTATACTAATATAGTGACCGAAAATTAACATCTAATATCTATACCATAAATATCAGAAAACTCTATTCTTATTCTTTCAACTCTTGAATTACATACTAATTGACTATTGCAAGCTACATCTTCATCTTCGGGTACTACATTATCCGGTAGAATTATAATAAATTCTGTTCCCTTTTCTAACTCACTTTTCACTTCAATAGTTCCACCATGTAATTCTACAAAAGATTTAACTAAGGACAATCCTATACCACTACCTTCACTGATTTTAGTTAGCCTATTATTCACCTGTTTAAACCTTTCAAACACATCTTGGAGCTTATCTTGTGGTATTCCAATTCCAGTATCCTTTACAGATATTTGTACTTTATCCCTGGAAGTTTCCACTTGAACTTCAATCTTTCCATTTGGAGTATTGAACTTAATAGCATTAGATAGTAGATTTAATATTATTCTTTCCATCTTATCTAAATCAAAAGCAATTACTTTCTCTTCACAGTCCGTATCAAAGATAACTTCTATGCCTTTCTCCTGAGCAAATCCTGCTACAGACCCACAAATCCCCTCAACGTAATTCACTATATCATAATTTTCAGGACAATAGTCTACATGACCTGCATCCATTTTAGTGGTATCGATAAGATTGCTTATTAGTCTTAACAGTCTAAAACTATTTTGTTTTATAATCTTTATATAGTTTTTAAAACTTCTCAGGTTTTCATTTTTTTCATTTCCCAAGTTAAACTCTAGCATTTGTAAAGAACTAAATATTAAATTAAGAGGTGTTCTAAATTCATGAGATAGGTTTGCAAAAAATTCTGTTCTTAATCTCTCAATTTCTCTTTCTGCTTCCTTAATAGTTGTAATATCCTGGGATATCCCTAGTACTCTAGGCTTATCCTCTACACCGGTACTCTCTACCCAAAAGGTTCTTGTCCATATCCATTTTATCTTTCCATCTGCGCTGATTATTCTGTAAGTCTTATCTATTTCCTTTTCACCTTTTGCCTCATTAATTATATGTCTATCTTCTGGATGAATTACTGAGTAGTAATCCCAACTATTTTTATATAAATCCTGACAACTTCTACCAAAAATCTTTTCATACCCTGGACTTACATAAGTAATTTTCTCTCCTTCTCTTATATAGAATACTCCATCAATATTTTCTGCTAGTTGCCTAAACTTTTCTTCACTGTCCATAAGTTTTTTTTCAAATAAATTTCTTTGAGTTATATCCCTAGAAATTCCTAGTATCCCAACTATATTATTATTCTCATCATAAAAGGGACTTTTTATAGTTTCGTACTGTCTTACACTGCCATCTATTAAAGTTAAAGTTTCTTCATAAACCTTAGACTTTCCTGCTTTAATTACTTCTCTATCTTGTGATAAAATCTCTTCAACCTGCTTAGAGTCTTCAATCAAATCTCTATCGGTTTTTCCTACTAACTCCTTCTCTTGTTTACCAAAAAACTCTCTTAAAATTTCTTCATTTAACCCTGAGTAAACTCCATTGATATCTTTATAAAATACAAAGTCAGGTATTGAGTTAATTAAAGTCTTAAAAAACTTATCCTTGTTATTTATTTCAGTTTTAAATTTCTTTCCCTCATCAATATTCATGGAAAACCCAATTGTCCCCATAAAGTTTTTATTTTCATCGTAAACTGCGGTTTTATAGGTTTTATACCACATTTCCTTAAAATAATATTCATAGACACATTGATCTCCTTGACTTTTTACTACCTCATTATCTTCTCTATAGAATTGCACTGCTCTTTCTCTGTCCCAAAGCTCAAAATCTGTTCTTCCTCGAACTTTATTTAGTGAGAACTCACTATCCTTTTCATAATGATTATTTACAAGAATATATCGGCCATTTTTATCCTTTGCCCAAGCTGAAAAAGGTAAGTTATTTACTAATGCTTTTATAAATGGTTCTTCTCTATGAACTTCTACAAGCTGAACTATAAATTTATCATTTTCATAATGGGTAATGTGGATTTGAAACCAACTATTAAGCTTGTCTAAAAATACTTCAACTGTTTTACCCCTGTCAGCCGCTTGTACTTCGCTAAAAAATTCTATCCAAGAAAAGCTATTTCCGATAAAAGTTGAAAAAACTTCTCTTATTGTTCTTCCAATAACTTCTTCCTTCAGCTTCATTGTATTTTTAAAGGCTTCATTTGCATCTAATATAATAAAATCTATAATATTTTCCCTATTATCTTCCCTTATCACTTTGCCATAGAAATAAGCAAAGGGGGATTTTCTTACAACATCCCTATAAAAATTCTCACTATTCATAAATATCACCCCGTGTTTACATTTTATGCAAAATTTAGAGATTATTCAACAAATATCTTAGTAATATTTTCTTGTAAAATGTGGAAAGCACAGGATTTAACTCCTGTGCTCTTAAAACTCCTTATAACCTATCTCTTTCAATACTTTATTAACCTGTAAAAAACATTAATCCCATTTATTAGTTAGACCCTTTATCCACCAGCTCCATATTGCTAGTGAGATTTATTTGAACAATTTCAGATCTGCTACCTATTCTTATAGGTGGTCCCCAAGTTCCATACCCTGAAGATACTATCACATTAAAATCTTCCTTTTTATCATAACCATAAACCAAATCATAGCCTCTATTAGTAAAAAAGTTATATGGTATAAACTGCCCCCTGTGTGTATGTCCTGACACTTGTAAATCTATCCTTTCATTTTGAGCTTCTTTAAGGCTAGCATTCATCGGATTATGATCAATTACTATTACCGGTTTAGTTTTATCTAAATCCTTGGTAATATCTTTTAGACTTTTTCTATTTCCACCCATTCTTTTAATGGCTACGTCTTCCCTTCCAACCACATAAAAACTATCATTAATCAGTTTAAAGTCGTCCTTAAGTACAGTAACTCCTACCTCCTCTAAGGACTTCGTTAGTTGGGGCACTTTGCTACCTAGATCATGATTACCAAAGGAAAAATAAGTTCCATATTGGCTATTAAGTTTTCCTAATTCTTTGGCCATTTGATTTTCTAGGAAAGGCTTTATGGAGCTATCAATTAAGTCTCCAGCAATAAGAACAATGTCTGGGTTCATCTCATTGACTTCCCCAACTAAATTTTTTAATCTTTTTACATCCATATAATCGCCAAGATGTATGTCAGATATTAATGCGATTTTCAAATTATCTTCTCTTAAGGTTTTGTTTACCTTAACATCGTAGGCTTTAACGTAAGAACTCCTACCACTCCAAGTACCATAAATTAAAATTGTACCAATGGCCACTGATAAAAATATAGTTACATAGAAACTAAAATTGCTATAAGCAGCGCTATCTTTAGGTAGAAAGGAGTATCTTTTATTCGCAAGCCTTATCATATCAATTATTGGAAACACTAACATTAGATAAGATAAAATTGCTACATAATAAATCCCCACATATAACATTGGCGTTGAGAGAAAACCTGGAAGATAATCTCCCGCAACTTGGTTTACAACATAAGCTAGAGCAACTACCCAAAATATAATCCAAAAAATTCTATTATTAAGTGTGTATCTATGCTGTATTCTCTCCATGACTCTTCTACCTATATAGTAGTTTCCAATGGCATAAACTGAAGTGGCAATCAAAACAAAGAAAAAAATTCTAAAATCAAAATTCCTCATAAACAAACCCCTTCCGTAGACCAACTTTATATATGTTCATATTGAATATATGTTTAATATTTCCACAGGGAGTTTTCATATTCATATTTTCTGAGATTTTCACGAAATCTTTTTAGGTATATAATAGGAGATGTTGAAAGGAAGTGAGTTTATGCAATTTTTAGTTACTGGTTATGATGGAAAAGATGAAAAAGCTATTGAAAGAAGACTTGCATATCGTGATGAGCATTTAGCCCTTGCAGCTTCAATGGCTAAGGAGAACAAGTTTTTATGTGCAGCTGCTCTTGTTGATGAAAAGGATCAAATGATTGGTTCTGTGCTTATGGTGGATTTCCCTTCTAGAAAAGAGTTAGACAACTGGCTTGCCATAGAACCTTATATCAAAGGAAATGTATGGGAAAGTGTTGATGTTAAACCTTGCAAGGTTTCTCCTATATTTATGAAGTAAAAAATACACCTCAAAATAGCTTTTCATTTTGGGGTGTATTTTTTATAGGTTTTTTATTAATCATAAAAAACAAAAAAAGAGCAGCTATTCATCCTTAGCTACCCTTTAGAGTATATAATAAATTATAGGGACTTCACTTAATTAACAAAAGGTTTAATTAAATTTCAAAAGATAATTATCTTCTTTTAATAGTAATTAAATCGCCTTTTAAAACTATAAATCAAAACAAGCCTGCTCTTTACTTAGATTAGAATATCTTCAAATTGCCATCCTAAATATTCAACATCCATTCCATCTATTCTTTCATCTAATTCATTAATTGCTTTTCTGTCATCTCTTTTCTTAAGTTTGAATTGCCATGTTACATATTGATATTCAATATTTGTTAACATTTTCACACTCTCCTCTATAATTATACCACTAAAGTCTAAGCTTTAGTGGATTATTTCCTAAAACAACTTGTGGCTAAAAATTCCCGCAGGTTAATATCCTATGATTAAGAATACAGCCCATAGATCATGGCATCAGTGTTTTTTTCATAGCAAATAATACTCCTGATAGGATAATAACCTTTTGACTATTAATTTTATTAACAAAATCAATATTTAATAAAAAATATTTTTCACTTGCTCTTTGTTTATATTTTAACACACTTATTTCAAAAAGTGAAGGGTTTTTGTTAATTTTCTCAATATTGGAACTTTTTCATCTAATTAACCTTATATCCTATAAAATTATTCTATAGTTTCAATCCTAACAAGTTATATTTCTATGGTTTAAAGCTTCCTTTAAAAGCCTAATAGCTTGTCCTTTTCTTTTTGTTACAATTCTATAGTTTATATTTTTTTCCTCTGAATACTTTTTTAGAGTGCCTTCATTTTTGATGTAATGATAATCTATAATATCCCTTAACTCCACGGGTAACTCATTTATGCACTGCTGAACTATTTTTTTAATTTCCTTTTTTATATATTCCCCCTCGATATTTTCTTCTGACTTTATGATATCTACTAACTGCACCTCATCTTCTATATAATAATCTAAACTGCTAACATAATTTTCCCTTGCTTTACCCCTTATTAAATAATTGAAGTTTTTTTGTATTGCAAAGCTCACATAAGCTGTAAAATTTCCCTTTTGGAAATCATACTTGTTTACTGCATTCATTACTGACATATACCCAATTTGAATTAAATCCTCCTTGTCATAACCATTAATATAAACACTATTACCATGTTTAATAATAAGCCCCTTATATTTCATCATTAATTCCTCTAAGGCCATTTTATCCCCTTCTTTTGCTCTAATGATTAACTCCTCATAATACATATTCTCTTCCCCCTCATATAGTATCAATAGTTATATATGCTTAAACAGAAAAGTTTCACAAAAATAAATAAAACTTTTAGAATTTTTTCGATTTTTATATTTTTAATTTTCGTAGTGTCCTTTTTAAAGATTTTTGTATATAATTTAAAGATGAGCTATTTTTTATTATAAGGAGCTGTTATCATGTCTTTCGATTTTTTAAAGGATACAAATAAAAAAGTTCACTTCATTGGAATTGGTGGAATTAGCATGAGTGGATTGGCAGAAATACTACTTAAGAATGGTTATAAAGTGTCGGGATCGGACATGAAGGATTCTTCCATAGTAGATAAACTTAGAAATAAAGGTGCGGAAATATACATTGGTCATCATAGTGACAACATAAAGGATGTGGACTTAGTAGTTTACACCGCTGCTGTTCATCCTGATAACGTTGAGTTTATAAAAGCGGAACAACTAAATATTCCTATGATGGATAGAGCAGAATTTTTAGGGAAAATCATGCTTGGCCATAAATACGGCATAGCTGTATCTGGAACTCACGGTAAAACCACTACTACTTCCATGGTTTCACATATTGTGCTAGAAGAAGATGTGGATCCAACTATTCTTGTAGGTGGAGAACTTGATGTAATAAATGGAAATGTTCTTGCTGGTAGCAGTGAATACTTTGTTACTGAGGCTTGTGAGTATAAGGGATCTTTCTTGAAATTTTACCCTTATATTGGAATAATTCTTAATATAGATGCAGACCACCTGGATTATTATAGAGACTTAGCCCACATTAAAGATACCTTTAAACAGTTTGTAGATATAATCCCTAAAGATGGTTATATGGTTGCGAATGCAGATGATACTGATGTATTAGATGTGGTGGAAAATGCTAAGTGTAATGTACTGACTTATGGAATAAATAATGGTGAATTTAGAGCTAAGAATATATTTTACAACACTCTTGGCTGTGCATCCTTTGATGCCTATAAGAGTGATGAAAAATTGTTTAGTGTAGAACTGAACGTTCCTGGAGAGCACAATGTACTTAACTCTCTTTCAGCAATTTGCTGCGCCCTTGCCCTGAATTTTTCTAAAGAATCTATTACTAGAGGATTATCTAACTTCAAAGGAACTCACAGAAGATTTGAGCTTAAAGGGGTTAAAAATGGAATTAATGTTATTGATGACTATGCACATCACCCAACTGAAATTCTAGCTACTCTAAAAGCTGCACAAAACTATCCTCATAATAGAATTTTTGGGGTATTTCAACCTCATACTTATACTAGAACTATAACCTTATTCAAAGATTTTGTAGAATGCTTTCACGGTGTTGATGAGTTAATCCTAGCTGATATATATGCTGCTCGAGAAAAGGATACTGGGATTGTTAGTTCTATAACTCTTGGAGATGCTATTAGAGCTAACGGAGTTAAAGCTCTTAACTTCCATAGCTTTGAAGAAATAGTCTCTTACTTAAAAGAAAATCTAAGAGAAGGAGATTTACTTCTTACTATTGGTGCTGGGGATGTAAATAAAGTAGGAGAAATGTATCTAAAGTAAATATCTAGCTAAAATAATAATATATTTAACTAGCCTAGGCTAATATTTTTAAAATATAATCATGGGAGAGATACGGATGAAAAAAGAAGTTTATTTAGTTAATGCCTTTACCTATAATGACAGAGGTGGAAATGGTGCTGGTGTAGTACCTGATGCTAAGGGGCTATCTACAGAAATGATGCAAGCTATTGCAAAGGAAGTTGGTCTTTCAGAAACTGCTTTTGTAACTAAAGCTGCAGGCAATGAGAATTATGATTTTGAAGTAAAGTTCTTCACCCCTACTACAGAGGTGGATTTATGCGGTCATGCAACTATTGCAGCTTTTAGCACTCTAGGTCAACTAGGCATGATTAAAGGTTCTAATGAAATTATTAAGCTAAAACAAAAGACTTTAGCTGGAATTCTAGACGTAGAACTAGCTTTTGAAAACAATAAGCTACAAAACGTGCTTATGACTCAAGCTACTCCAAAATTTTTATTTTCTCTTTCAGTACAGGACTTAGAGCGACTTTGTGAGATTATGGGAATCTCTATAAATGATATAGGTGTTGGAGTTACTGGATATATGGCAAGGCCAATGGCTGTGTCTACTGGTCTTAGTGATTTAATTCTTCCAGTTAAAACTTTAGATGCCCTTAAAAGTATAACTCCTGATTTTAAAGCTCTTGCTGATTATAGCAATGATAAAAATTTAATTGGGGTTCACGCTTTTACCTTTAAAACTGAAAACAGCAACTCCACTGTTTCTACAAGAAACTTTGGTCCTGCAGTTGGTATAGATGAAGAAAGTGCCACTGGAACTGCTAATGGAGCTCTTGCTGCTTATTTAATCAAAAATAAGCTTTATCCTTTTACCGATGACACAACCATAGTATGTGAGCAAGGATACTACATGGGAAATCCTAGTGAAGTTATTGCTAAGGTTCAAGGTGAAATGGATGACTTCATCATTAAAGTTGGGGGAAAAGCTACAATACTAGATAAAAAAGAATTTAATTTATAATTCCTTAGCATAAAAAATAGTAAGCTTAAAAATAAGCTTACTATTTTTTATTTAAGTATTTTATTATGATCTATGTATTTTAATATCTTCCAAATACATTTTTAACCTTTTCGATGTCCTGTTCTTCTAGAAAATTGTACGCTACTCTATACTCCCTAATACCTACTCTAAACTTAATACCTTTCATTGTAAAACGCACATCACTTATATCATTAAACTTGAACATTTTTCCCTTAGTTGAAAAATTGTTGTTAAGCTCAAATCTATCTTTATGTATAATAAGATAATTTATGTCCTCAATAATTCTTACTTTTTTAATCATTGTATATGACATAAATAAAGCTACTATAGATAAAACTGCAAACAATCTTCCATAAAAAATGCTGCCTCTTACAAATAATCCAATGGCTGTTATTATAATAGATATGGTCATAAGTAAGCTTATAGCCAGCTGTCTTCTAGTGTATTTTTTAGTTAATGTATTAAACTTGAATTCTTTCATACTAAGATTCATTCCTCCTGCAAAATTTGCTCTCAATAATGGCTATTATAACAGAAATTTTAACTCTTTGTATAGGATATTATGTTTAACGGTCAAATAAAATCTTAAATGCTTAATAAGTTTATTGAATTCATAGATTTTGAGTGGAAAATTAACTTATATTTGAAAAGTCTAGGAGAACTTACCTTCCATAATATTGTTAAATCTTATCATAGGATAAAGGACAGTTAGTATCTACAAATAACATATCCACAGAATACTCCTTAAGCAAAACTTTAATGTGACACTTGCCGTAATCTATTTCAAAATTACTCATAGTTGAATGAGCACCCTCATCACTTAAAAAGTGAATTGTTCCTATATTGTTATTTTCCTCCTTAGAAATTCTTATCATTAAGCTATTAACATTGCTATACTGTATTCTAGAAGCTATAACCTGTGGCATGTTATCCATACAAAGATTTACTGTTCTATTTTCTATAGGGATGATTAAATCTAAATCTTCTTCTCTATCCTTAAATATCTTCACCGGAAAATCACTGATTAAATTTAAATTATACTTATTAAACTCCTTCATAATTTCACCTCAAAATTTATATTTATTAATATAACCTTTATTATTAAAATATATCATAAATTATATAATAAGATACATATATTTCCAAGCTATAATTTATTTGATATTAATGAATAAAGACATTTTGTTTTTGAAAATACTATACTAGTACTACAAAGTAAAAGGAGTGAAATACAATGAAAAAGTTTATCCTAAATTTATCATTAACTTTATTTTTTCTGATATCATTAATACCATCACTTCCTGCTTATGCTAGTGAATACTTCCACCCAATAAATGATTTAAATTGCAGAAAAGTAACTAACTTCAAGTTAGCTAATTATAAACTGTGGGATGATCATGTTACTTGGACAAGAAATTATATTATTAGTAATTTATCTAATCTAGAAAATAAGGATGAAACTTTGCAACGACTATTACAAAATCAAGACGCTATTGGTAATTCCTTTGGAGCCTTTTATGGAAGTGATAACGGGAAAAAGTTATCCCAACTTTTTAGAGAACATATTTCCATAGCTGGGCAAGTTGTTGACGCAGCTAAGGCTGGAAATACATCAGATTTAGAAAAATATAATTCCTTATGGTTTAAAAATGCTGACGATATTGCAGAGCTTTTAGTTAGCTTAAACCCCAACTATTCAAAAAATACAATAAAAGAAATGCTTCATAGACATCTCCAATTAGTGACTGATCAAGCTATAGCGGAACTAAACAAGGATTGGAAAAAGTCTATAGCTGCTTATGATGATGGAGAAATTCATATGCTAAAGTTTTCTGATATAATTACAGATGGAATAATAAAACAATTTCCGGAGAAGTTTAAGTAGTTATTAAATTTGGCTACAGCATACTCTATATATCTAGACAGTATGTTGTAGCCTTTTCATTCTTTTACATATAAGAAAAGTTTTTCACCACATTTTTAAATATATTCAACATGTTTTTGATAAAAGTCATTGACATTATAGTTTGTATATACTATAATAATTTTTGTCAGCGGGGTGTAGCGCAGATGGGAGCGCGCGTGGTTTGGGACCATGAGGTCGCAGGTTCAATCCCTGTCACCCCGACCAAAAGAGAGTTACAATTGTAGCTCTCTTTTTTTTATTTTATCCATGAATTTTTGTTTTCTTCTTTAAAATCCACTCTAGTTTATCTGATTTTATTTTTTCATATTATTATCATATAACTGAAAATATTTGACACAAATTGTTTGATAACTAAATATTATGTATTAATAGGAATTAAAACTATTATATATTTTAGCTTTCTAGATTTTATGGTGTAGACAATCAATAGATGAACTATAATAATTTGCTATTTTATTCTAGCATTGTCTTTCCAATGAATTTCTTTAGCCCTTACCATCCGCATAGAATACTGTAATTTATATATGTTAATGGTAAAATTAAAATTAATTTGGAGGGAAAAATAATTATGCCTTGTTCAAACACAGCAACAATTAATTATCAAGGATCAACCTATGCTTTTACCCTAGATAAAACCGGAACTAGATGGTGCTACACTGTAGTTGTTACTGGTTTACCTGGCCCTACCGCCCCTGGCTTAAGCCACTTTATTCTAGAGCTTTGTGATAGAATTACTGAAAATCCTTTAGGTGATTTTGTTATTAGTAATATTGCAGTAAGTATCAATGGTGAACCTCAAACTCCAAACTATGAAATTAAACTTCATACAATTGATGACGGTTCTGGCAGACAAGTTTATGGAATTAAATTTGATAATGGTGTAGATAAAGGTCAAACTGGAGTATTTTGCTTTGATATCACCCCAGATGTTCAGCCTGTTGCTGGCGACTTAGTTGTTAAGGGTGGAAATAATCCTGAACTTCTTAGTCCAAATGCAATTTGTACTCCAAGCTGCAACACAACACCACCTGGAAGAGGCTTATATTGTAATGTTTAAGCTTTATACTAAATAGCTTCATAAACAATTTTGGAAGCATCTATTTGTAAAAGCTTTAAATTGCTTAAGATATAGGGTTATAAATTAGAACTTAAACTCATTTATTATGCTCAAATCTAAGAGAGTCAGAGTAAGTTAATTTATAAATTAACTTCTTACCCTGACTCTATATTAATATTCAATAGGAACATATCTAGTTTTATTTTTCTATACTATTCCTCATAATTCTCCTAACAGCTTAATATACTGATTAATTAAGGAGTTGCCTAGTTAAGATTAATATGTAGCAATATAAAAATTATTGCTGCTATAGCTCCTATTACATGATATTGAGTAAAATTACTTTTCTTATTTTTATAAGAAAATTTGTTTATTATACCTAGAAATATAACAAATGATAGAGCTATTGCTGCCAAGAATCCACTAAAGCTAAAACCCACATTACTATACATTATAAAAACATGAATTATCCCTGCTAAGAGTGCACCAATGCCACAGAGCCCATGATTTTTTTCTAGAACTTTCATAAATCTTTTGGTATTATCAATTAGTTTTCTATTTCCTCTTTTAGATAAGCCTCTTATAACCCTATAATAAAATATATGAACTATGAACTTTAAAAAGCAAGTACAACTAAGTATAATGCAGATTATTCCCCAAAACTTTCCTAAAGTTATCAATTGTAGTCTCCCCCCTTATAAATATGTTTTTATATATGTATATTATTTTCACGTCTTAAGTTATGCACATAATTTCCTCTTCTGTACAAATTAACAAAATTCCTATTGAAGTGTTTAACAAGGTTTGGAAAGGGTAATTGTCCCATCCTCTTCAGGTTGAATTCTTGTGCCAGAAATTAAACTTTTGGTATAAGTCAAATCTACTTCTAAAGTCATTGAATAAAATGAACTTGTTCATTTTTTAAAGGTATAAAACTACTCTTGCTTTGGTAAAATAAATGATGTTATAATTTAACAATAATTCAGAATTATTTGTCATGTTTTTTTAGAACTTTTACAGTTCTACGCCATGCTTATAATAAATAAATTATTTTAGGATGTGTTATGTGTGAAAGAACAATATAGTGAACTATTCCAATGCATTATAAAAGCTTATTATAATGGTAGATTTGAGGAAAAAGTAAATGAACTATTACAAGAAGAAAATATAGATAAACAACATTTAGCTGCAGTTATTTCTAGTCTTTGTGGTGTAGGGGTAAGTCTTAGTGATAATTACATAGAAGAGTTAAAAGAAGCTATAAGAGTATATGAACTTAACCATAAAGTAGTAAATAAAGTAAAAAAATGTGGCATGGACTGCAAAGTAGATAAAGATGGAAAAACTCGTTGCCAGGAGTCTTGCCCTTTTGATGCAATTTTAGTTGATGAAGTAGAAAATACTACCTATATTAGCAGTGAAAAATGTACTGACTGTGGTTTTTGTGTAGAGGGATGTCCTACAGGTAGTATCCTTGATAGAGTTGAATTTATTCCTCTTGTGAATTTGCTTCAAGGCAATGCCCCAGTGGTTGCAGCAGTGGCTCCTGCTATAATGGGTCAATTTGGTGATGAGGTTACTATTAATCAATTAAGAACAGCCTTTAAAACCATGGGCTTTACAGATATGGTAGAAGTAGCTTTTTTTGCTGATATGCTAACTTTAAAGGAAGCTATAGAGTTTGATGCCCATGTTAAAACAAAGGATGATTTCATGATAACTTCCTGTTGCTGTCCTATGTGGGTAGCTATGCTTAAAAGAGTTTATGAAGATTTAGTTAAGCATGTGTCACCATCAGTTTCTCCAATGATTGCTGCCGGAAGGGTTTTAAAGCATTTGAATCCTACAGTTAAAGTTGTATTCATAGGTCCTTGTGTAGCTAAAAAGGCTGAAATCAAGGAGCCCGATCTCCTAGGAGATATTGACTTTGTGCTAACTTTTGCAGAGCTTAAGGAAATCTTTGATGCTTTAGAAATTTCTCCTTTTGCTCTTCCTGAAACTGAATCTGTTGAGTATGCTTCTCGTGGTGGAAGGCTTTATGCTCGTACAGGTGGAGTTTCAATTGCCATTGCTGAGTGTGTTGAAAGAATGTTCCCTGAGAAGTATGAACTAGTAAACTCAGTGCAGGGTAATGGAGTTAAAGAATGTAAGGAAATGCTAAACAATCTTCAAAAAGGAATTATGACTGGAAACTTTATCGAAGGCATGGGCTGTGTTGGAGGCTGTGTCGGTGGACCAAAAGCAATAATTCCTAGAGACAAAGGGAAGGAACGAGTAGATGATTTTGCAGAAAACTCTGCTATAAAAGTTGCTTATGATAGTGCAGTGATGAATGCTATGTTAGATAAATTAGGCATCTTTACCATAGATGATTATAAAAATCATACAAAAACTGAAATTTTTCATAGAGACTTTTAACTGGAGAATTTTAATAAGCCTAGCCAAAGAACTATTTCAGTAATAACTGAAAATATATCTTTAACCTAGTAATTTTATGAATAAAAAACCAATTACCACATTATTAAGCATTTCAATGTGGTAATTGGTTTTTTGCTCTTTAAGATTGTTTATGGAAATTTATTCTTGCACTACTACAAGTAACTCATTAGCCATGCCATCTACCTCAGTTACAGAAGCTGCAACAGTTTGTATTGCTGCAACTTGTTCTTCTACAGAAGCAGTTATTTCTTGCATTTGAGCTGTACCTTCCTTTGATAATTCATCTATATTTTTTATTATTTCAACAATAGTAGTTGAATACTCATTTACTCTTTTGTTTGAAGTTGCTATATTGTTTAGTTTTAAATAAACTTCCTCACTAACTTCCGCTGTATCCTCAAACATTTTTCCTGATCTTTTTACCATTTCAAGGCCTTTGTCCATTTTACTGATATTACTTTCTGTAGCTTCTATGGCTTTATTGGTATCAGCTAGTACCTGATCAATTAATTGTGATATGCTCTTTGCTGCTTCTGAGGACTTTTCTGCTAAGTTTCTAACCTCATCCGCTACCACTGCAAAACCTTTCCCCATCTCCCCTGCTCTAGCAGCCTCTATTGCTGCATTAAGGGCAAGTAGATTTGTTTGACTAGAAATATCACTAATAACTTGAGATATCTCACTTACCTCTGCTGAACGTTCTCCTAATCTTTTAATTAAAAGTCTACTTTCCTCAAAATCCTTTTGAATATTCTTCATTTCTTCTACAGTTCCTTGGATTTCTCTCACACTGATTTTAGAGGATTCTATAGCATTCTTCCCTTCTTCATTGGCAAGCTCTGATTCGGTGCTTATATTCTTCAAATCCTTAGAAATACTATCAATAGTGACAGTTGCATTTTCAATGTAACTTATTGTGTTTTCAAAGGTCATCGAAGTCCTTCCCGCATTATCTGCTATAACCTCATTAGCTATGGTAGCTTCCTCAGCCATAATCTTTAAGCTATCTGCTGATTCACTTAAAGTTCCTGATACACTTTTAACTTTTTCTAAAATCTTTGTTATTTTATTAAGAAGTATGCCCTGTTCCTCTGCTCCAATAAGTCCATCCATAAGATTTTTTGATCTATGGACTATTTTTAAGGTAGCATAGGTAATAACTAAGAAACCGATAAAGTTCGATGCTGAAGAAACAACCCAAGCCTTTATCACAGTTCTATCCTTGAAAAATCCACTATTTATTAAATCGCCTTGAACCAAGTAATCTACTCCAGTATAAACAATTACTGAGAGTAAAAAAGTCACCTTTACAAATCTCTTATCAAAATATAAAGAGGATAAAATAATTGGGAATGATAATACAATATAAGCATTCCATTTAAAGGGTTTATAAATTGCAGCCACACCTATAATGCAACAAAGCATTGCAATATATTTAAACCAAGGCTTGTGGCTTAACTTAAGTTTGCTTAATATAAAACTAATGTTAAATGCCCCAAAAGCTACAAGCAATGGCACTTTAGCTACCTCCATCTCAATCGGAAATACTCTAAAGTAAATTAGCCCAAAAGTGATTGGCATAATTACAAAAGCAGTAATAAAAAGTATAAATGCTACTTGCTTATTGACTTCATATTCATTCTTTATTAAATAATCTTTCTTCTCCATAACAAAATCCTGCAAATGCAGTTCCCCCCTTTTTGTTTATTCATAGCAATTATACCATAATATACTATTTTTTTCATTATTTTTACAAGATTCGCAATTATAATAAAGATATTATTTTGTAAAAAATGTATGAGGATATTATTTCATCTTTAACTTATAGGATATTTCTGTTATACTACCTCTCAGAGGTGATACTATGATGAAAAATATTAAAGCTGCAATTTTTGATATGGATGGAACAATTGTAGATTCTATGTGGGTTTGGGAACAAATTGATTTTGAGTACCTAGCTAAACATAACATAAAGGCGTCCCCTTTGTTAAAGCACGATATCGCACATTTAAGCTTTGATGAAGTTGCAGTATATTTTAAAAATATCTTCAACTTACCTTATACCACAGAAGAAATAAAAAAACATTGGAATGAAATGGCCTTTGATAAATATACCACTAGTGTTAAACTAAAACCCGGAGTTAGATCTTTTTTAAAAGTTCTTAAGGCCAAAGGAATAAAGATCGCTCTTGCTACTAGTAACAATACCTTGCTTCTAGAAGCTTGCTTAAAGGCTAATGGCGTGTACGAATACTTTGATTCTATTACTTTAACTGATGAAGTTTCAAGGGGTAAGGATTTTCCTGATGTGTATCTCTTAGCCGCTGAAAAACTTAAGGTTAATCCTAGGGAATGTATAGTTTTTGAAGATATCTTGCCTGCGATAAAGGGAGCTAAAGCTGCTGGAATGACCGTAGTTGGAGTATATGATGAGCATTCTAAGGATACCCATGAAGACATGAAAATTCTCGCAGACAGATTTATTAATGAATACAATGAAATAAATTCAGCTGTGTAAACACTCTACTTTAGAGTGTTTTTCTTTTTATTAATATGATTACTAATAGTTATTAGTTTTTTAGAAATTAATAATATCTTTGAAATAGGCTTTGCTCATAGATATTCTACCTTAGAATTTTTAACCTAATACAAACAAACTCCAACTTTTTATTATTTATATATTACTTTATAAAATTGTTCAATATTTGCTCAGTGTAAGAATAGTATATTAATAATAGTACTTTATGGAGGTTGAACCTTGACTACTTTTTTTATTTACCTTTTGATATTTGCTTGTATAGGACTTGGAGTTTTTAACTATTTAAACATACAAAAGCTGAACACTCAGCAACTTAAACTTAGAGTATTAGCAAAACAAAACAAAGATTTAACTGCTCAAGTTAATACTCTAAATAGGCCTGTAGACAACTTAAAGATATTCTATCACCCACTAAATTATCTTCATGGCGAAATAACTAATAGAACCTCATTATACCTAAGTCCAATATATAATAGCCCTGTGCTAAGAATAGTTCATAGCGGTGTTAAGCTAGAGATTTTAGATCTTTGTGAAAGCTTTGATACTCTTTGGTATGAAGTTAAAATCATATGTGATGAAACTGTTAATCTCAAAGGCTTTATTAAAAAGGAATTCGTTAAAGAATTGGAAACTGTGGAAACTGGTTTAATGTATAAAAACTAAGAACCGCCAAGCTAATAGCCCCACTAAACAAGGCTGTGCCAAAGTAATTAATTGACACAGCCCTCTACTTTATGCTGTTATTCTCACCCTTAGTTAGTATTGACCTAATAACCCCTTTTTCTTTGCTATTTTAGTACATTGATTAAAAATAAATACTCCTATTAAGAAATAAACAAGAGAGTTCCCAATTATTAATCCATAATCCCCCAAAGATATATCTGTAAGACTGTCATTGCCAAGAGTTATGGCATAAACTTTTTCTATAGTTGGTCTAAAAGGTAGCACTATTGATAATATTGATCCCGCCCCATCTGTTCCTATCATAACCAAACTTATTAAGAAGTATTGTACTAAATTCAATAAGGACTGAACCTTTTTAAATATAAGGGCTAACCCTGCAAGGACCAAGGAAACTCCTAACATACTAAAGATTCCTAAAAATATTACTATTAATATTGGAAGTAGGTCTATGTTAAGCCAATAATTTGTGGTTGCCATAATGCTAAACAGCACTATAAAGGAAATTATCAAATTCACCAATAAGCTTGCAAGGCTTCTTACCACTAATATATTATGTAGTCCTAAACTAGACATACTTATTTGTTCTAAGGTTCCCTTGCTAGCATCATTTATTACTCCATAAGCAGTATCTGAATAAGCCGATACCATCACAGTCCATAAAAAGTACCCTATAACAAAACCCTCTAAGGTCTGGCCTAAATCAACGGGTGCTACCTTCATACTTGTACCAAATAACTTCATTCCAAAAAACATAGCAATGAATAAGGCATAAAAGGTCATTATTTCTGACAGAGTATTAAATTTATATCTCATCATCTCTTTTACGGATTTTTCAAAAGATACCTTAAACACATAAAATAACTTCCTCATTATTTTTTACCTCCGCTAATAAGATTTAAATAGACTCTTTCAAAGTTAACTTCTTTTTGCTTTATTTCCTTTACCATTATTTCCTTTGCCTTTAAAGCATCAATGATATTATAAATTTCCTTCGAATCGAATATATCTATTTCAAGAAGGGAATCATCATTGGTAAAATAAAATTCATACCCTAAATTACGTAAGTAATTCTTACGTTCCTGTGAAATTGGCTCTACTAAAACAAACTCGTAGGTCATACTTCTACACATCTCTAAAAGGTTTGTCATGGTATCTTGTGCTACCAGCTTTCCTTTGTTAATAACAACTACATCTGTACAAACATCTTGTACTAAGCTCATATCATGGGTACTTAAGAGTACAGTTTTATTCATATCTTTAGCTATATCTCTTAAAACTTCTTTTATATCCATAAAGCTTTCAATATCTAACCCTAAGGTTGGCTCGTCCAAAAGAATAATATCTGTGTTACAAATCAGGGTCATAGCTATAGCAGTTTTTTGCTGCATTCCTCTAGATAGATTATTAACCACCACATCCTTCTTAGCTGTAAGGTTAAATTTTTCTAGTAGCTCATCTATATTTTTTTCTACAGCTTTTCCACCTACCCCTCTTATTCCTGCAAAATAACGTAAGTTTTCTCTTGGAGTTAATCTCCAATAAAGATTTCTAGTACCTTCAAACATTGCTGATATTTTATTTATAGATTTTTTATTATCTTGTCCCTCTAACTTAATTTCACCCTTATCTGGAATTAACAAATTACAAATACTTTTTATTGTAGTAGTTTTTCCTGAACCATTTGGTCCCAGTATTGCACAAATATGACCCTTTTCCACTGAAAAAGAAATATCATCTACTGCTGTAATATTCCCATACTTTTTTACTAAACTATTAACCTCTATTGCTTTCAACCCAATCCCCCCAGTATAATTTACATAACTTTTTTAGTTATAAAAAACTACTTCAGCATTAAATTATTACTCCCACGAAATAGCTTATTAATATAAATACAAAAGTTTACTTTCCCCTTATTATTCAATTTTAGCATTTTAATACATATAATCAATATATTTACTTATTATATATCTTATTACATACAACTTGAATATATAAATTCTTTTTGTACTTTAAATAAGTCTATTTACGTGTTCATTTACACTTTAATAAAACCTTTTTACTAAAATATAATCTTTATCTATAGATTTAGTAAAAAAGAGTATAACTTACGTATAGTAAAGTCATACTCTTTTTATCTTTTATGATTTTGTAACTTGAAACTTAGCCATTTCCGCATTTAATTGCTCTGCTGTGCCTGTAAGTTCTTCTGCTGTTAAAGAAACATTTTGTATTGCACTGATCTGTTCATGCATTGATGCTGTTACTTCTTCAGAAGAAGCTGCTGCTTGCTCTGTTATTGCAGATATATTTTGCATAGATTCTACTATAGACTCCTTGTCCTCATTAATCATATTAATAGATTCACTTAGCTGCTTTATAGAATCTGCTATAGTTTCTGTAGACTTATATATATACTCGAAAGAAGTATTAACCTTGTCTACAGATAAGGTTTGTGCCTCTGACATTTCTTTTACTTCCTTCATTTTACTTACAGTATTATTGCTTTGGTTTTGTATATCAACTATTATACTATTAATTTCTTTAGCTGCATTATTTGAGCCATCAGCAAGTTTTCTAATTTCCTCAGCTACCACAGCAAAACCTCTTCCAGCTTCTCCTGCTCTAGCAGCTTCAATTGAAGCATTTAATGCTAATAAATTCGTTTGCTGAGCAATTGAAGCTATGGTATTTATAATATTAGATATTTCCTTACTTCTATCATTTAGCTCAACTATTGCATCTTCGATATTGCTTATAGAAGCTTCATTTAATTTATTATTTCCAATTAACTCTTCTACTACTTGTACAGCATCCTTGTTTATATTTATTACATCTTCAGTAGAATCCATCATAGCATTAGTATTATACTGTAGATTGTTAAGTTTTTCCGATAGAGTTAATGTAAGATTTGCAACCTTTTCAGTTTCTAAAGCTTCTTGAGATGCTCCTATGGCAATCTCTTCAACTGCATTGGTTACGCTTTGAGCTGAGGCGGAAGTCTCTTCTGCTACACTTGCAAGACTGCTTGCAGATGTGCCTAAGTTTTTTGATATATCCTGAATTTTATATATCAGGTTGCTTACTTCATCAAGCATTTTATTAAAACCTTCCCCCAACTCTCCTATCTCATCTTTACTTTTTATATTACATCTTGCTGTAAAATCCCCTTCTTTCATCTTAGTTATAGATAATAAAAGAGAATTAATAGGTTTAGTTATTCTACTGGCAAACATTACAGAAATAATCATAGCAGCAATAAGTGAAATCATTCCTATTACTAAAGTATTATATAGCATTTTACTTGTTTCTCTAGTTATCTCGTCAGTGTATGTAGTTGCAATTATTGTCCATCCTAAATCTTTAACTTTATTATAGGTAGCAATTTTCCTAACCAATCCAGTCTCTTCCTGTGAATCGTATTCTTTATAGCCTTCTTGATTATTTTTTATAGCCTCTTCAACATCTTTCTGCTCAAAGGGTTTGCCTATAAGTTCTTGGTTCTTATTCGTCATAACATTAAGGCTATTATCTAAAAGAACTACATAACCCTT
Organism: Clostridium sp. UBA4548; assembly: GCF_002387895.1. Lineage (GTDB taxonomy): Bacteria > Bacillota > Clostridia > Clostridiales > Clostridiaceae > Clostridium_J. Next base: position 62,516 of record NZ_DGLI01000014.1, on the reverse strand, counting down.
TTCTCCAACCTTTATATCATTTATGTTGTTAGATAGAGCTTCTAGACTTATATCAATTCCAACCACACCTAAAAACTCATCATTATTAAAAGTGTTATATACGGGAATTCCCACAGAAACTACTAACTTGCCTGAAGATGCTGCCTTGTAAGGCTCTGTCCATATTACAGCATTCTTCTCAACAGCCTGCTTATACCAAGGTCTAGCAGTTGGATCATAATCATCAGCCATCTTCTTTTCTGGATATCTATAAAATTTCTTATCTGTTGTACCCAAATAAATAGCTTCAACCTCTTTATGAGACTCTGAATAGGCCTTAAAAGTTTTCATCATCAGTTCAATGTTATTTGGATTTACTTTAATCTGCTGAATGTTACTATCCTTGCTCATTTGTAAGGCAGAATTATCATATTGGTTTTTATAGTATAAAATTGATTGCTGCACTTGTTCTACTGCTTCCATATTTGCACTTTTTAAAGTTTCCTCCATTATAGCACTAGACTTTAAAAATGAAGTAACTCCTAATATTGCAAGTGGCAATAGTATAAGTACTGTAATCACTGATATAAGCTTGAATTTTAGCCCACCTCTTTTAACCTTAATCCCTTTCACTTTTTATCCCTCCCTATTTCCAATTGAATATATCTATCGACATTTTACTTTAATATTTTACACTATTTTTACATTTTTTCAAGTTATTATTTTTACATTAATATTATTACATAAAAACCTTTATATTGTAAACTTGTTTATTTTATTATGAAAACCTGTCCCCAACTTGTATTCCTTCTTCGCCTGTATAAATTAGTGAAGCTATATTTTTGTGAAAACTATATTATAACAAAGATAAAAGTCTTTCTCTAAGCACAAGGTTAATATAATTTTATAAATTATATCTGTCTTCAAATTATTTTATTTCATCCTAAACTTTCTATAACCCAGTTAATTTGCCACTTCCAAGATATTTAAATAGGTGTATCCTAGCTTTCAGTGTTGTATTAGGTATCAACCAGTATTAAAATAAGTATTATAGAATAGATTGTGAAAATTCACAAAATAAATATGAGGAGGGGAGCTCTTATGACCTCTCAAAAGCGCAATATGGATATGAGTAGTGGACCTCTGCTTAGTAAGATGTTGATATTCGCTTTGCCTATTATGGCAATGAATATGTTGCAATTGCTCTTCAATGCCGCAGATATGATAGTTGTAGGTCGCTTTTCTGGCAGCCATGCTTTAGCTGCAGTTGGAGCAACAGGTTCTCTTATTAATCTTATTGTCACTTTATTTATGGGTTTATCTGTTGGTACAAATGTTATCGTGGCCCAAGATTTAGGTGCTGATAAACAGTTGGAGGTAAGTCAGTCTGTTCATACTTCTATTGCTATAAGTATCATTGGCGGTATCATTGTGACGTTGGTAGGTCTTATCTTTTGTAGACCCCTACTTAGTCTCATGGGTACCCCTGCAGATATCTTTGATCTATCAGTACTATATATGAAAATCTTTTTTATTGGTATGCCTGCCAGCATGGTATACAACTTTGGTGCAGCTATACTACGAGCTGTAGGTGATAGTCGTCGTCCTATGAACTATCTCATCATTGCTGGTATTGTGAATGTGGTATTAAACTTGTTCTTTGTAATTGTTTTGCACATGAGTGTTGATGGCGTTGCCTGGGCAACAGTGATTTCCCAATATGTTTCAGTGTCTCTTATTATGTTATGTTTACTAAAAAGTGATGGAGCCATCCGTTTCATTCCTCGTAAGCTACGAATTAATCCTGAGAAACTGAAGGCTATTTTGAAAATTGGTTTACCTGCAGGCCTACAGAGTATGTTGTTCTCTATTTCCAATGTACTTATCCAATCAGCAGTGAATTCCTTTGGTTCCACCATGGTGGCAGCAAGTTCCGCCGCCAGCAATGTAGAAGGCTTTATTGGTACTACAATGAATGCTTATTACAATGCTGCTCTTTCCTTTAGCGGACAGAACATGGGGGCAAAGAAATACCATAGACTTGATACTATTGCAAAGGTATCCGCTATATTTATTTTTGCAACTTGGATCCTTTTAGGTAGCATTACCTTAATTTTCGGCAGATCACTGCTTGGCTTATATACTGACAGTCCTGAGGTTATTGATCTAGGAATGCTACGAATGAAAGTTATGATGGTTGCATACTTTACTTGTGGTACAATGAACGTATTCCCTGGAATAACTCGTGGCATGGGCTATTCAATACTTCCTATGCTTTGCACCCTTGTAGGTGCCTGTCTTATGAGAATTCTTTGGCTGGCTACTATATTTGCTTGGCACCCTACTATGGTTACACTTTTTATATGCTATCCTGTAACCTGGGGCTTAGCAGGTCTTGGTCAAGTAGGAGTGTTCTTCTACGCACGGCGTGAGGTTAGAAAAAAGGCTATGTTAGAAGTTGGAGCTTTGCAGATCTAAAGCTTTAACTGAATTATATTTTCTTACACATAAGTGGTAAATAGTGAAGCTCTGTGAAGATAGTAAAATCCTTTTAAAAATAAAATAGTGTATATAAAAGTATGCAAAATACCTTTATATGCACTATTTTTATATTATTTGCTATTTCTCCTTACTAGCTAGTTCCCCATCAGTGAAAATTTCTTTCAATTTACTACTTTCCTGATCATCATAAAAGAAATAGGATTTGAGATTTTCATACCCCGCTTCTCCTGGAATTGTATGGTATCCTATTTTTTCTTTTTCCATCTTAGCTAGACTCATAGAATATTTCATTATATCAGCAGCATTTAAATCTGTTTCAATATACTTTGGAAGCATCGTTAAAATACCTGGGATTTTTGTTATTATGGATGGACTTTGAACCTTATCTATTACAGTATTAAAAAATCCCTGCATATGTTTAATTCTATCTAAATCTCCATTTAAGTATCCTGTGTCATCATTATTTTTTCTCCATCTAATGAAGTCCTCAGCCTGCTTACCATCAAGTAGTTGTGGTTTATCACTTTTACTAAGGTTTATATGGAGGTTTTGAACTTTGTCATCGTAGAACATATCCCTATCGACAACCACCTCTATACCACCTAAGGCATCTATAAACTTTCTAAAAGCTATAGTATCAACCTTTACATAATGGTCAATCTTAATGTTTAATAGCTCTTCAACTGTTTCTACAGCTAAAGGGACTTTCCCAAGAAAATGAGCATCGTTAATTTTCTTAGTACTTCCATTGATTTCAACTTTAGTATCCCTTGGAATTGATATGACATCATATTTCTTTTCTTTATGGTTATAATGAACTACCATCATTGTGTCAGTTCTTCTTGGATCTTTTTTGTTGTTTTCATCGCCATCTCCATTGTCTACCCCTACCACTAAGAAATTAGTGGATTTATTTATTTCATCTTCTTTGCTCTTCTTGCTGACATCTCCACTATTTTGTTTTTCGCCAATGGAACTCTCTTCCTTCAAAGCAACTGAGTTATTGCTAAAGCTTTGCAAATATACATATATCCCTGTGGTAAGCACTGCTAAAATAATACCTAAAACTAGTACTGTTTTAAAAAATATATCTTTCCCTCTCTTATTCCCCTTTATATTTCCTTGGTTTTCTTGTTTCTCTAAACACTGGTTTTTATCTTTACGATCCATCTCTCCACCCCTGATCTTAAAATTGATTTATCTAAGCCTTTTCCTTATTGAAATTAACTATGAAAAGCCTTGAAATAAAAATTATAAAATATACACTAACAAGCCTATCTACCTCTTTTAGATAAGCTCCCTAATTACTATTTAAATTTCATTTTTTTATTTATAATATTTATTCTCTTCTACCTCCTCTAATAATTAGACGATCAACGTGGACAAAAGGTTCCATATTATAAAAAGTTTATTGTTTATTCATATATACCCACCAACGGCTTCAACTTATACTTAAAGTCAAAAAAGAGGATATCAATTTAATTCGATATCCTCCTTTAAACTTCTGTCACAGATTATTTAATTAATGCCTACTACATACATAGCTATTACTATTGCAGCTATTTTTCATATTAATCTCCGCAATGACTTCAAAATAAAATTTACCCTTATCTTTATATTTTCAAAGACCTTTTGTATTTTTTATATTCTCTTATGCCTAAACTAACATACCCTATACCTAAAATCAGCCAAAATCCTCCCCATCCTTGTTTATCTTGTAAATCTGCTATTCCTACAACTAATATCCCAAGACCTGAAAATAGGTATATCTTCCACATGCTCTTACTACTTATTAATTCACTATTACATTTGCCATATTTTTTCATTTGCTTAATTCTAGAACTATAGGCTATATAAGGCATGAAGCTAAAAATAAATATAACAAAATCAATTACTAATAATAACTCAAGAATTATAGATATAGGTCTTATAAACATAAAAGAAAGGACTAATAAAGCTATTAATACTACGCCTATTATGGAAAATACAATTGATCCCTTTTTCATTTGGTTTTTCATTTTTATATATTTATCTATTTCTGTTTTACTGTCACTATAAATAGGCTTAGTACCCTCTTGTGCTGAAAAAATATACATTTGATTTTCTACAGAAACCACAGGAGTCCAGCCCGCTTCTCTAAAAATAGCAAAATACTCTTCATTTGCTTCATTTTGATAATCTAAACTGTACACTATATTTTGAGGCTCAGCTTTTCTTAGTTTATAGAAAAATCCTCCTACTATCTTATCTAGTATCCAGCCTTCCTTTGCATATTTTCTAAGCTTTTCTAAATCGCTCTCTTCGCTGAAGGCAAGTCCTCCAATCATTACATATTTATTCTTCATAAAAATACCCCCTTTTTCTACCCTAAAAAATTCTCTGCAAATTTAACCATTTGCTTTTTTCTTTCAATTTCTTTTTTTAGCATTTCTGTACCCTTGTCTGTAATTTTGTATACTTTTTTACTTTCATCAGTGTCGGCACTTAATTCCACTAACTCCGCTGCTAAAAGTTTTTTTAACGTGGTGTAAAGTGATGCAGGGCCAATACTAACCTCATTATTAGTAAACTTTTCAATAGTTTTCATAATTAGATAGCCATGCTTTTCTTCAATAACACTAGATAAAATGTAAAAAGCTGAATCTGTTAATTCCCCAATATCAATTGAATCTTTTCTTGGCATAAAATTCTCCTTAATCTTTTTATATCATTAAATGATATATCCTTAAATATAATATATCATTTAATGATATATTTGTCAATTGCTTGCATACTTGTCTTATTATTATAATTAAAGATTTTTTACAAAGATTTATTTATTTTTATAGGTTAAAAAACATTCATATGATACTTTGGTTTTTTACAGAAAGTTTATCTATAAATTCAATCTACATTGAATTTATATGAGTTTTTAAATCCAAAGTAATTTCATCCAGGTATTTGTATCCCCTAGAGTCACTTTATAGCAATTTACCTCCACCCCTTTGTTCCCTTGCATTTATTACTAACTTTTTTCATGTTATAAATTTATAAAAACTAAATTCAATACTTACCTATACCTAATCCTGTCTTAGTTTTCTTAAAACTTTTTGAGGATGAAGAAAATATTTTTTTCCCGTGGAAGGCTTTACAGCTGAAAAAAAAATGTGGTAAAATTAAATTAGATATCTAACTATTAGATACTTAACTATTTGAAGTCTAAGTATTAAATATTATTTTTGGAGGTAATTATGAAAGAATTACATAAAGCAATTATAAAACTATCAAAAACTCATAGAAAGCTTGCTTTCAGGGAGTTTGCTAAGATTGACTTAACTGAAGGACAGCCTAAAATACTTAGTTTTCTTGCAAAGAATAATGGATGCATTCAAAAGGATATTGCGGACAATTGTAGGATTAAACCAGCAACTGTAACTAGTGTGCTTGCTAACATGGAAAAAGCAGAACTTATTTATAGAAGTCAAAATAGCGAAAACCGAAGAATTTTAAACGTCTTTTTAACTGATAAGGGAGTAAAGGCTCAAAAACAGGTAGGAGTCATATTTAACAAAATAGATGATCTTTGTTTTAAGGGTTTTTCAGAAGAAGAAAAGCTTCAGGCTATTGAATTATTAGATAGAATTCAAAGTAACTTAGATGGAAAGGAAGATGATAATGCTTAAGCTATTAAGATTTTTAAAAGGTAGTGCAATTCTTTGCGCAATTATTGCACCTTTAATGATGCTCCTAGAGGTTTCTATGGATTTAATGCAGCCAACTTTTATGTCCCAAATAATAGATGTTGGTGTAGCTGGTGGCAACACACCCTATATTTTATCTATAGGAGGTAAAATGCTTTTAGCTGCATTTCTTGGATTAATAGGTGGCAGTGGCTGCTCCTTTTTTGCCTCCATTGCTACCATGAAGCTAGGTGAAAATTTAAGACAAGGATTATTTAATAAAATCCAAACCTTATCCTTTCATGAAATTGATGCCTTAAAAACTTCCTCACTAATTACAATGTTAACTAATGATGTAACACAAGTTCAAAACATGATGCTCACTGCCTTAAGAATAATGGTTAGAGCCCCCTTCCTTTGCATAGGCAGTATTATAATGTCCTATTACCTTAGCCCAAAACTTGCAACCATATATTTAATTGCCTTACCTATAATAATTCTTGCAATAATTTTCATACTAAAGTATTCTTACCCCCTTTTTCTACTGCTTCAAAGCAAACTTGATAACATAAATCTTGTTATGAGGGAAAATATCTTAGGAGTAAAGGTAATAAAAGTATTCAATATTATAGATAAACAGCTTCATAGGTTTAACCTAGCTAATGAGGAGCTAAAAAATGCAAACATTAAAGCACAAAATGTAAATATGATTCTTTGGCCAATAGTGTCTTTTGTAATGAACCTTACTGTAATAGCTGTTATTTGGTTTGGGGGTATTATGGTGAGTAAAGACCTTCTTCAAGTAGGTATTATAATGGCTTTTATAAATTATATTACTCAAACCATGAATTCTCTTATAGCCTTAATAACCATAGTAATTAACTATTCTCGTGCAAAGGCCTCTGCAGATAGAATCAATAAAGTGTTTTCTATGGTTCCCTCTATTGAGAATAAGGAACAAGCTAGAAACTTTGATAACTATGAAATAGAATTTAAAAATGTTTCCTTTAAGTATAACGAGACCAGTGAATACGTATTAAAACACATTAACTTTAACATTAACCAAGGAGAAAAGGTTGGTATAATTGGAAGCACAGGTTCTGGTAAAAGCACTTTAGTAAGCCTCATTGCAAGGTTATACGATGCTACAGAGGGGGAAGTACTAATAGGTGGAATGAATATAAAAGATATAAACCTAAAACAACTTAGAGAAAATATAAGTCTAGTTTCTCAGGAAAACACTATCTTCTCTGGAACCATAGAGGATAACATAAAGTTTGGTAACTTATCAGCTGATGAAAATATGCTCATTGAAACTTCCAAGGATGCAGAAGCTTATGACTTTATAATGAAGAAAGAAAAGGATTTTCAAAGTAATATTGAACAAAGAGGTCACAATCTTTCAGGTGGTCAAAAGCAGCGTATTTGCATAGCTAGAGCATTGATAAAAAATAGTAAAATCTTCATCATGGATGATTCAACTAGTGCACTAGACATGGCAACAGAAGCAAGACTTCAAAACTCCATAAAGAAAAGACTTAAGAATAAAACTATGATTGTTATTGCTCAAAGGATTTCAGGAGTTATGGATGCAGATAAAATTATTGTAATTGATAATGGTGAAATTAGTGCCATTGGTGCCCATGACTATTTAATGAATAACAATGAAATTTATAGAAGTATAGCTATTTCACAGCTAGGAGAGGATGTGAAGAAAATTGGCTAGTCAAAAGGAATTTTCAATACAAAGACCTGGAGTTGACCACAGCAGTAGATTCAATAGAAAAAAAGAAAAACTAAAGGATCCTGTAGGAACTACCTGGCGAATTCTTCGATATTTAGGTAGTAAAAAGTGGGCTCTAGCTATTATCTTTACCCTTTCTTTCATAGTAACCATAACTTCCATTGTGGGAACAAGGATTAATGGCTATGCCATAGACAAATATATTCAAAATAAAGATTTAACTGGTCTTGCCTATATTTGCTTGGTTTTAGGTATCATATACCTTATAAACATTGCAGCTACCTTCTTCCAAAATAGATTAATGGTTTATATTTCTCAACTTACCTCTTCAAATATTAGAAAGGATTTATTTGTAAGTATTCAAAGTCTTCCTTTAAAATATTTTGATACCCATTCTAGTGGGGATATTATGAGTAGGTTAACTAATGATGTAGACAATATTAGTATGACCCTATCCCAAAGTGTAACTCAATTTTTCTCAGGGATTATAAATATAGTGGGCATGCTTATTGCTATGCTTATACTAAGTCCTTCTCTTACTGTGGTTACCCTTATTACCACTCCACTTATGCTGATTATTACAAAAGTTCTTGTAACAAAAACTCAACCTTTCTTTGTAAAACAGCAAAGGGAGCTAGGTAATCTTAATGGCTATATTGAAGAAATAATTTCAGCACAAAAAACTGTAATTTTATTTTCAGAAGAGGAAAGAGTAAAGGATCAATTTGCAGAGATAAATAAAAGGCTGACTAATAGTGCAATTTTTGCTCAAGGCTTTTCTGGATTTATGGGGCCAGTAAATAACTTTATAAATAATTTATCCTATCTTATAGTAGCAGTTTTTGGTGGATACCTAGCTATCTCTGGTAAGGGTGGTTTAACTGTAGGAATCATTCTAACCTTTATTATTTATATGAGAAGCTTTACTAGACCAATCAATGAAATATTAAACTTGTTTAATACTATACAAAGTGCCTTAGCCGGTGGGGAAAGAGTTTTTGACATTATAGATGAGGACAAGGAAAAAGATGCTTTAAATGCTGAAGACATTAAATCTCTTGAAGGTAATGTGAAATTTGAAAAGGTAAATTTCTCTTATACTAAGGATAAAAAAATCTTAGAAAACTTGAGCTTAGAAGCAGAAAAAGGCATCTTAGTTGCGGTGGTAGGACCTACTGGTTCTGGTAAAACCACTATAATAAACTTATTAACCAACTTTTATCACATCGATAGCGGAAGAATATCTATTGATGGTAAGGATATAAACACTATAAAAAAGGAAAGCCTACGACAAAACGTATCCATGGTACTCCAAGACACTTTCCTATTTTCAGAAACTGTTATGGAAAACATAAGATATGGAAATATTACAGCAAGTGATGAACAGGTTATAGAAGCAGCCAAGCTAGCAAATGCTCATAATTTTATTATGCAGCTGCCTAATGGATATAACACCGTCTTATCTGACAATGGTAATGATTTATCCCATGGCCAAAGACAGCTTTTAGCTATTGCAAGAGCAAGTCTAGCTAAGTCCTCTATATTAATATTAGATGAAGCCACCTCTTCCATCGACACTCGTACAGAGATGGAAATTCAAAAGGCTTTACTAAATCTAATGAAGGGGAAAACTACTTTTGTTATAGCTCATAGGTTGAGTACTATTAAAAGTGCTAATAAGATAATAGTTTTAATGGATGGAAAAATTGTTGAAATAGGAACTCATAATGTGCTTATTGAAAAGGGTGGTTTCTATGCAGATTTATATAATAGTCAGTTTAGAACAGGGTTAGCATAGAAAGTAGCCACACTTATATTCAGAATAAACTCTATATACTAGTGAAAACTTCTGCACTACTTAGTGTAAATAAACTTAAAGGAGAAATATGTATGACTGAATTTTGGGAAGCAAGTTTTATAGAAAAACAAATGATGTGGGGCCTTGAGCCTTCACACTCAGCTATCTTAGCAAAAGACCTTTTTCTTAAGGAAAATGCTAAAGATATATTAATACCAGGCATTGGTTATGGAAGAAATGCAAAGATTTTCTCTGACAATGGAATTAATGTAACTGGTATTGAAATATCAAAAACAGCCATTGATTTAGCAGAACAAAATGGACTTGACGCTAAGATTTATCATGGTTCAGTAACAGATATGCCTTTTGATGACAAACTTTATGATGGCATCTTCTGTTATGGGCTTATCCACTTATTAAATGAAGATGAAAGAAGCAAATTAATAAAAGACTGCTTTAACCAGCTAAAACCAAATGGGTATATGATATTCACAGCAGTTTCAAAAAAAGCTCCAATGTACGGAAAAGGTACACAATTAGCTAAAGATTATTTTGAGACCACCTATGGGGTAAAACTATTTTTTTATGATGCTGACTCAGTAAAACAAGAATTTGAAAAGTATGGATTAGTAGAAGTTTCAGAAATTGACGAGCAGGATGGCCATAAAAATGATAAGCCTCCAATGACTTTTACTTTTATAAAATGTAAAAAATAATATTAAAGATAGTTAAATAAAAACTAATAGCAATATTAATGAGTATTGCTGTTAGTTTTTTTAATACTTCTGATATTCTACTAACTTATCAGTAAATCTCTTATCTCAAATTCTGTACCTTCTGGTGCTTTAATTTTAAATAGATAACCGTCTTCAACTTTATACACTATTTCTCCATCTTTTATCTTGAAGCTGTTGTATCCTAATTTCTTTATTCTATCAAGCTCCTCTAAAACATTATCCACTAAAAAACACATATGTACTATTCCTTCATTTGATGAACTCCAGCTATTTAATTTCTCTTCTTTTTTACCAGTCTGCAACTCAATCATAAATTCTCCTAGCCTTAACCAGGTATTAAACGCTCGGTTATGAAAATTTGGTGTTTCTGAAACTAATTCAAATCCCAAAATTTTAGTGTAAAATTCAAGTGATTCATTATATTTTTCAGTTTGGATACAAACATGATGCATCATCTTTATGCTCATAATAATCCCTCCTAAAATAAATTAATAGATAAATATTTTGCTTATTTATTGTAAATGCACCCTAGCATTATACTTCAATGACATTACAAATACAATTTACCAAAGCAAATAAAAAGTAGCAGTAATCCTCAACGAATATATTCTGACAGTGCTACACTACTGATAAAAGAAAACATTCTCTGAAAGTGATATACCAACCACTTTCTTATTACCTCTTTATTGCAGATACAAGCAACATCATTGGTCTGCGTAATTCATCCAACATTCCAGGAATAGTATAAATCAAATCCTCAGTTGGTTTTGGTTCAATAATCCTTGTTATTTCAAATCCTGCTTTTATAAGGCTATTTAAGTATGTTGTCAAAGTTCTATGATATTTTATAACGTCCTCACCTAAGAAATTTGCATTACGGACACCTTCAGTAAAATATTTGTCAACTGGCCAATGCATGATATTACCTTTGTCATCATAATACCAATCTTGTGTCCCTTGTGCAGTAAAAATCGGATGTTCCACAGAGAAAATAATTTCTCCGCCATTTGAAATGCACTTGCTTATTTTGCTTAAAACATCATCAAAGGATTGAATATAATGAAGTGCTAATGAACTTATAATAACATCAAAGGAACTGTCCGGAAAATCAATATTCTCTATTGGCATACATATATACTGGATTTTTTCTGATTTTGTTTTGCTTCTTGCCTCATTTAACATCTTTTGTGAAATATCAATTCCAATGACCGACTTTGCACCATTTTCTATTGCATATCTGCAATGCCATCCAAAACCACAACCTAAATCTAAAACTCTTTTGCCTTGAAAATCTGGTAGCATTTTCTTAAGCTCATGCCACTCTCCAGCACCTTCAAGTCCACTTTTTGAACGCTCCATATTACTATATTTATCAAAAAAACTTTTATCATCATATTTGTTTTGTTTCATTTTTATAACCTCCATTCTTACTCTATTCTATTGTTTTAATATAGCTCATTCAAGATCAAACATGTTTCTGTATCATTTATAGAAATAGGGTTACCAATTGGTAACCCTATTTAATCACTTTTTATAAATTATATGTTTTATTGAATGAATAGGAATATAATATTCATCTTCTATCTCTTAAAAGTCAACTAATATATATGCTATTTCTTATACTATTTTAGTCGTCCATTTCTTATACCTTTATGACAGAATAATAAGCAAAAAAATTAATCAAGATTATATACAGCTTTAATATCTTTTTTTCCACCTATCAATATTTTTTCTACTTTATCTAGCCATTCTGTACGAGTTAATTCCTTGTCATGAGCCATTAGTAATTCACCTTTTAATTTTGAAATTTTATGGTTGATATCCCTAATGTGCTTTTCCTTATCTGTATTTATAAGTTTTAATCTTTCTATTTCTTCATCTTTTGATTGAATCCTTACCTCAAGTTCTTTTATTTTCTTTTCTATAACACTTTGCATAGTTTTAGATGTTGAAATGAAGTTCTCAATTAAGCTTTCTAATTTAGACTTTAGCCTTTCCAGTTCCATTTCTTCCTCTTGGATTTTAAAGACTATATTAGAATTGTTATCATCATTTAAATTGCTTAATTCATCTTGTAGACTTATAATTTTTAGCTGAATTTGTAGTTGTATATTCTTGTAGTAAACTTTCCTTTGTTTCTCAATATAGTTATCTAGGACTTCTATATTAATGTTTTCAGCACTACAATATGTCTTAGTATATTTTTTCTTATGAGAACAGATAAGATAATGCAGTTGATTAGCCTTATCAGATACTTTAGTTTCTACACATCTAACATATGATGCTCCACATTTTGCACATTTGAGCTTACCCCTAGTATCATAAATTCTAGCATTTTGTCCTTTATTACCTGCAATACATCTATTGGATAAAGCTTTTTGAACATCTTCCCATAATTCCGCTGTAACCAAGGGTTCTATTCTATCATTTTGCTGAACTATCCAATTTTCCTTTTTAACATACTTAGTTTTACTTTCAGTAAATAAATTTACATTATTAAATTTATTTCTTACATTATGCCCTTTGTACTTTGGGTTCACAATCATCGTTTTTATTGTGCTATCTGTCCATAGGTTACCTTTCTTTGTTCTGTAACCCATTTGATTAGCTAGTTTTGCAGTCATTTTTAGTCCATTATTTAAAGATGCCTTAAAGATAAATTCAACTACTTTTGCTTCATTTTCATTCCTTAGGAGTGAATTTGTTTTCCTATCGAAATCCCACCCAAATATAGAATTATTTCTAATCCTATTTTGAAGAATAGTCGTTTTATTACCTCTTTTAGTTCTTACTGATGTTTCTTTAACTTCATTCTCTGCCATAGCAAAGAACATTTGAAGCAAAATCATATCATTAACATCACTACTATTTTTTTGAACATCAAGAAATTTAACATTAACTTTTTTATGATTCCATAGAACCCTTAAAACATCAATAATAGCAATATTTCTAGCAAATCTTGAAGTATTAATAACTACAATTTCATTAAATAAAGGTTCTCTTTCAGAATCAACTTCAAATACCATTCTGCTATCTTTTAATTGCCTTGAGTTAAGTCCAGCATCATACATAAGTTGCTGAAATCCTGCTCTTTTAAAGCTTGTTCCAGTTCCTGTATCAGAATAGATTAATATTTCTCTATCCTTATATTGTTCTTCTAATAAAACTCTTTGTTGTTCTAAAGACTTTTGTTGGTCACTTTTTTCCGTACTTACGCGAATATAACAAGCAATTTTATTACTCATTATGCCACCTCTCTTAATTCTCTTAAAATTTTATTTAAGATATTAAGTTGATAAGCATCTTGAATAAGTCTTATAGCTTTTTCTAACAGTCGATTTATTTCATTATAGCAGTTACCCTCAATTATTAAAACTCCATCATTGTAGACTTTTATTTTTCCTTCAACTTTTATGTCAATCACAGAACAACACCTCATATCTTTTCATTTACTTATTCTTATATAAATAAAATTTGAAAAGTACACGAGGTATTGCTATAATTTAATTAGTAATCACTGGGATATGTAGATTCTAAATATTCTATTAGTGATTTACTATGTTCTGAAAGCTTTCCAGTGTTTTCGTCTATGGGGATAGTGAACACCACTGGTGAAGCTTTTTCTTTTGTTTTATGAGAATATTTTCTCTGAACATAAATATACCCTTTATCCTCTAAGCCTTGCATTAATTTTCTTAATGTTGGTTTGCTTATTGATAATTCATCACATATCGTAGCTTGATTTTGAAAACATTTCTCTCCAAATCCTTGAAGATAAATAAAGAAAGTTTTTTCTTGGATATTTAATTCTGCATTTCTCATAAAAGCATTGAAAACTGGAGTATAGAAATTGTCTTTGTTATATTCCTTCTTTTTCTTATATAGTGCAAAATCCGTTAAATTATCCGTCATTTAATCACCTCCTTATATGTAGGTTTTAAAACCATATATTATGGTTTATATTACCATTATATCAAATAAATGGAAGTAAGTAAATTAACGTATGAAACAGATTTTCCAACGTTTAAAAAAGTTTTTTATACCATTAACTATCTTTTTTAATGGTAGTAAACAGAATTTTTAAGGATTAAAACAGAGTTTCAAGATAAAAATACAACTATAAACTACAACATAAGAACTACAAAACTATAACTACAAAGAAAGAGATAGAGCATTCCACTCTATCCCCCTTTTATTAAAAAGAACTTGTCTTTAAATATTAAATACTTTACTAATCAATAATAATTTTTCTGACTTACTAAAAAGCTCATTATTTCCAATTAAATAGTCTTCATCAAAAATAATATCACTAATAAGTCCATTAATTTTATTGTACTCATGCTTGGTGCGGTTAATTCCACCTTTTATGAAATTTAACTCATCTAAAAGTTCTCTTTGCCCTAAATACTTCAGTTGCAAGACTTCAACATAACGGTCAAGCTTAGATAATCTTTCTTCAATATTTTTAAATGAATATACATAGCTATCACTCTCTGTTCCATCAATTGAAATCATTTTTCTTGATAAAATTTCCATAATCATTTCTGTTGCTCTCTGCTTTCTATTTACTTCTTTCCTTGATATTGGTTGTTTTTCCATTCCTAGATTCCTCCTAAAATTACGATTTAATTTTCATGCTTACACTTATGGTTATATAAATGAATTTTAGGAAGTACACTTTTAAATAAAATTTTATTTTTATTTAAGTAATTACTTCTTATAATAGATATTGTCAGATAGAATAATACTATATATTTTGTAAGGAGAGTTTATATGAATTTATTATTGGATAAAGTAATAGAGCTAAATAGTTGTAATGATAGAGATTCACTTCTCTCATTAGGTAAAAAAAATATAAAAAAAGTAGCGAACCCGTTCTATATTGGCCCTAATTTAAATGTGATTTATATTTATAGTCTTGTAGATATTACTATACCCTACCCCAAGAAAAATGGTAAAGTTCTTTATATCGGTGAAGCTAAAAGAGCTGATGCAACTGGGAAGAGATTTTCTCAACACATCTCTAATAGTTCATCTACTGGCTCAAATAATAATGGTAACTACTGTTTAAATTGTTATTATTGGGGTGGATATAAATTAAATCTTAAAATCTATGATATTGGTAATATTACAAAGTCCCAAAGAAAAGATTATGAATCTTTTTTAATTAAGTGCCATGTGAAAAAATATGGGTCAACTCCAATTGCTCAAGGCACAAGTGGTAAGCACTATAGAGTTAGCCACATAAATGAACTAGATGAAACTGAAATCAACTCCATATTTTAGTAAATCTATTCTGCTGTAATATTCTGCAGAACTAAAATATATACTTTTCATTTAATTAAAAAATAAACTATAAAAGTAACCAATTGTATTGTTTATATATATAATAGTGGTTTTTTATCGATTATATATAATAAATATATTATTTATATATTCAATACAAAAGGTTACTTTTTGATATCGCAATTATTTAATCTCTGTAATGTACTGCTATGTAGAGATTTATATAATTAAAATATATACACTAAATGATTCTAAAATTTTTTCAAAAATATTATGTATTATATATACAATTGTATATATATAAATTATAGGTTAATAAAACATATCAAAAGGAGTACGATAACATGCAACAAAATGAAATGATACAATTACAAAGAGTTTTTAATATTCAAATTGCCAGTAAATTATTGTCAGAAGGATTTAAACTTTATGATACTCACCCTAATAGAAAAAATCCTCAAGTAACAGTTTTTAGGTTTTATGATAATAGTAAACTTCAAAATAGATTAACTGAATTAAGAACACCTTATAAAAAAGTAGCTAATTAAAAGATAGTTACTTTTTTTTATATCAACAAAATAAATCTTTTGCAAAAGGAGACTTTTATATGTCAACAATTTTAGAATCAAGAAAATATAAGAAAAAAGAACTACATATATTATTTAATTACCCCTCCCCAATAAAAAGCACAGGAACTAGGAAATCTTTTGAAAGAAAGTTATCAGAGTGTTGTAATTGGAATACTGAAAACTGCAAGACAACAGAAATCAATGTTGTTGAAGTCTATAAACAACCATTAGTAACAAATTTTGAACATGGTAACAAGGGTAATAAAAATGCAGAAGGTTGGAATGAAAACTCTAATTCTAAATTTGTTGGAGCTGTACTTTTAAACAAACTTTCTTACTTTAACAGACTTGAAAAGAATGAGTTTATTACAATAAAAACACTTTCAGAAAGATGTGGTTTTAAAACTGAAAGTTCAGAAACTGCCAATAGCATTTATATTGAAATAAAGAGAAACATTGAAAAGTTAGAAAAATTAAAGCTTATTAAAATTGAAAAGAGATATAATGCTTACATAAATAAAAACTATGTAGACATATCGGAAGAAAGATTCAATGACTTCAAAGAAACTTCTAAAAAAGTTTGGAGTAACTTACAATTGCCACAAACTAAAAAGTTTAAAAGCTTCTCCCAATTTAAGGCATTAATCAATGATTCTTATATTGAAAGTATATTTTTAGAGGAACTTTCAAAAGAAACATCAATACAATTTGTATTTGAAAGCTATAAAATTGAAACAGTTGAGAATGATGAAAACTCCGAAAAATTAACTGATTTTGCTGGAATGCTTTTAGATGAAGATATAACTATTCAAGAAAAAATCTTTAACTATATTGATGAAAAGGAAGAATACTTTAGATTAAGATTTGAAGAAAAGCAAGAAAAGGAACAACATAATCCTACTGGATTTGGTAAAGGGTTCTTATTCTTTACAGAAAAAATATATCAAAGACTTTATTCAGCTACAAATAATGTAGCTGTTTTTTAATGTGAAAAAATAGGAGGAATTTAATATGTCAATAAATAAATGCAATAAATTAGTATACTTTAACTTAAGTAATGAGGAAGATGTTGAAATACTCAACTACTTCAAAAATAAGAACTTCAGTAAATGGGTTAAACGAAAAGCAGAAGAAGAAATAAGAAAAGTTAAGAATGAGGAAAAGTGATATGAAACTTGAGATAATAAAAAACTATGAAATGAAAAAATTCATATGTAAATTAATTGACTCAAAAACTGGTGTGCTAATATCAATTGAGCATGGTAAAACCCCTACTGAGGTTATTAAGAAAATCAATACTAATATTGAAAATTGTACAAATCTTAAAGCTAAATATATATGGACTCAATTTAAAAAATTAGTGCTTAATGTTCCAATTTCACTATGGTTCGAATAGGAGGATATTTAATATGACAGATAAAGAAAGAATTAATCAAATAGACATTATACTAAAACAAATTAAAGAACATGGCTCATCTACCTGTGTTAATGTATATGAAAATAATCCTTCAATCGGTGTTCTATATTATAGTAATGCTGATATAAAAAGTCTCAAAGGGTTAAAGAAAAACCTAATAGCTTTTCAAAACTTAGAAAAACTCAATACAGTTAAAACTGTAACTGGACAATCTACAGACAATAGATTGGAAATAGATAAACCTAGAAGACCAACATTAAAGCACATTGATTTAAACTCAATTATTTAATAATAAAATAATTTAAAAATTATTATGTACAACTTTTAATGAAGTGTATATATCTTATAGGTACAAATAAACTTAATAAAAAAGCTCTCCTGCTTCTTTTCTTAAGTACTGTGCGGTACCTGTGATTTCTAATTTTAAACCTCCTATTTTAGTGGAGAGGTCTTATCCCCCTCTCTACTATTTAAGTAATTATAAATAAGCAATTAATAAACTATCTTAATTGTTTATTTATGAGTATTTTCTTCACACAATTCTTGTAAAATAAATTGATTAATAGATGTACATTGATAGGCAATATATAAAGAATACTATTTTAAGCATTTCACAAGAAAATAATATAATTGAAGCTACTAAGAAACTGGAAAAAATATATGGTGTGCCTTGGTACACTCTTTATAATTTCACAAGAAACTCTATTCCAACAGAAAAAAACCTTTTGAAAATTATTAAGTGTCTTAACATAGATGCTAATAAATTATTTGTAGTAACTTAATGTTCAAATTAAATATTAAATATAAATTTTTAAGAAGTAGTTAGGATTGATGATTAATCCTAGCTACTTTTTTTATTGTCCCAAATTTTATTTATTAAATAAAAAAATTATTTTATTTTAGGAGGTCTCTTACATGACTAAGAAACAACTTTTGGAAAAGAAAAATGAAGTTATCGAAAAGATGGAATCCCTTTTAAATTCTGCTGAATTGGAACAAAGAAGTTTAACTGATAATGAAAAATCAGATTGCACATCTTTGGAAAACGAATTAAGAGAATTAAATGCAATGCTTCTAGAAACAGAAAAAAAAGAAAATATCGGAGGTAATAATGATATGGAGAAGCGAGAATTCGCACAACAAATATTACATGGAGAAATCAGATCTGACTCAACAACTCATTCTAATGCTATCCCAACAAATATAGCTAATGAAATAATTGAGAAATTATATGAAGTTTCAAATGTCGTGGCAAATGCTCAATATGTGCAAGCTAACGGAGATTTAGAATTCCTTGTTGAGAAGGAAGATGGATTTGCTCAAGTATTAGGTGAAACAGATGAAATAACACCAGTTGATATCAAAACACTTGACAAAGTAGTTTTAAAAGATAAGAGAATTGGTGATTTAGTTTTAGTATCTAAAAGACTATTAATGAATGCTCCATCTGTGGGAATTGATTATGTAATCAGCACCCTAGCTAAAAGAATGGGAAAAACTTTAGAGAAAGAGATATTTCAAGCTGATGGTACTTCAACACATTTAACTTCTGGCTTACTTAAAGGTGATGTTGTAAATTTATCTGTTGTTGATACTATTACAATTGATGATTTACAGAACTTAATTCTATCAATGAATCCAGTGTTATTAAATTGTGCTAAATTCTATACGAATAGAGAAACTTTTAATAAGATTGCACTATTAAAAGATGCTGATGGAAAATTTTATGTAACTAGAGATATGATAAATGATAAGCCTAGCTATAAAGTTTTAGGTGTTGAGATTGAAACAACTCCATCTGTTGTAGGTTTATCAGTTGTATTAGCTAATATAAATTCTGCAATAAAAATGAAATTAGCTGAAAACACTTCTATCCAAGTTTTAACGGAACGATATGCAACTTCGGGCCAAATTGGTGTATTAGCTGAATTCTATGGTGATGTTGCTTTAGTTAACAAACAAGCTGTTAAGGTACTAAAATAAGTATCTTTTTTTATTGGGTAGCTTTATTGCTGCCCAATTTTTTTAGCATTTTTTAAGGAGGACTAATATGAAATTTTTCGATAGGAAAAAAGAAGAAGTTGAAGACCGTTCTTTTAAAATGGCTCTAAGCCAAATGTTTTCAACCTCTAATATATACATTAATGACTCAATCATAGAAAAAATTCCATCTGTTGCTGAAAATATTAATCTTATATCTGGCACAATAGCACAAATGCCAATTTATTTATATGATGAAAATAAATCACTACAAGTAACTAGAAAAAATGATGATTATAGAGAGTTTTTACTTAATGGTGAAAGCTCTGAATTTGAAACATCATTTAACTGGAAATATAGTGTAGTAAGAGATTTGCTTTTATATGGTAAGAGTTATTCTTATATTGAAAGAAAAAACTCTAAAATAATATCACTTCATCGAGTGGAGCCTAAAGTAGTAACTAAGAAAGAATTCATTGATGACAAAGGCATTATTAAAGATATAGAAATTCACTATACTCTTAATAATAAAGCTTGTGTATCAACTATATTTGATTTCTTAATTATTGAAAAAGGTACTGGGATATTAAATAGTACAAACCTTTTAGAGTTGCTTATGGAATATGATAATACAGTTAAAACTGCTTTAAAAAATGTAGTAATTCCTAGTGGAGTGCTTAAGGCAAGTGGTAGATTAACTCAAACTGCTATTGATAGACTTAAATCTTCATGGCAAACCATGTATAGTGGAGGAATTAATGCAGGTAAAACTATTGTTTTAGAGGAAGGTCTTGAATATGAAAGTTTAGATATTTCAGTTGAAAAACTACAACTTCCACAAATTAAATCTAACTTTGTAGAAGACGTTGAAAGATTGTTTAATATTCATAATGTAGATACTGATGAAAAATTCTTAAAAAGAGTATTATCTCCTATCATTTGTTGCATTGAAAATGCTATTGATAAGCATATCTTATTAGAGAAAGAAAAAAAGCAAAATTACTTCTTTCGCTTTAATACTAAAGAACTTTTAAGACCAAGCATTTCTGAACAAGCTAATGCAGTTGTACAATTAGTTAAGAATGGATTATTAACTATTAACGAAGGCAGAGCATGGCTTGATGAGAAACCTTTCTTTAATGAAGAAAATGATAAGTTGTTATTATCATTAGGTAATTGTTTAGCAAATAAAGAAATGGAGATTCAAATACTGAACTTAGGAAGAACTATAGATAAAGATGGACAGAATATAACTGAAGGTAATAGTAATGATATTAAGCTTACCAATTCCAACGAGGAATAGCATTATTAGTATTTGCATTTATATTCTTTTATTATTTTATTTGCTATATCTATACAAAGACTTAAACAATAGAAAATAGTTTCATTAGTAAATGTATTGTAATAGTTTAATATTTATTTACTTTATAGTATTAGTTACTATTATAATTCATTTACTAAGACTTTAGTTTTACTAATTCTTATAGGAATTTTGAGATATAAAACTCGTTTTAAATGGCAGTTTATAAAGGCAGTTTATTCTTGCGATTTATTTTATGAGAATAATTGTAATCAAAATCAACTATAAATGAATGTCTATTAACTGTAAGTACTATTTAGCATCAACTTCTAAACTAAAAAATAAATTTAATTTTATTTAGATATTTGTATTGGAATGATTTAAGTATATTTAGAAACAAAAATGATACTAAAACCAATTAAACTATAGAAAAAGAATATAGATATCTATCATCTAAACTAATGTTGACAAAGGTATAGCCCCTATACGGACAATAATTTTGGTTTAAAAATGTGTAATACAATAACCTATTTTATTTTTATATGCGGTAACTTTATTTTATTTTCAGAGTGTACAGGGAACACGAAAGGTATCTTTTAATATGATTATATTAAAAACACACAGAAGTTCTTAAATGCAAAACTAGAGCATTTAAGGGCTTATTTTTTATCGAAAGGAATGATTTTATGCCTAGAAGAAGAATGGCAGTTGCTAACTTATCTGAATCAACTAAGAGAAATAAGTTTAGCCAATCTCAATTAGAAGAAAGAGAAAAACAAGAAAAGGAAATCGTTGAATTGTTCAATGATGGATTTGAAGATATAAGAGATTTTAATGAAGCTGGACTAGATAACTCTCAAAAATTATTTTACAGAGCAATTAAAAAAGTTCTTGAAAAACAAGGAACTTATACTAATTATGACACTACAAAAATGAGAAGTTTAGCAATTTCATATTGGGTAGTTAGACAAGCAGAAGATATGATTTTAAAAGACCCTTTTAACAGTATTATTGCAAGTCAACATAAATCTTATATAAGAATTGTTAAAGAGTTAGAAGTTGAATTGCAAATCTCACTATCAGAAAGGCAAAAATTAAGAGAAACTACTCTAGATGGTGAATTTTTAGATACTCCATCAGAAGAAGAAGTAACCTCATTACTTGCTCAGTATTACGGAGGTAATAATTAATGATTTACAAAGAAATTGAAAGCTATTCTACCAATGAACAAGATAGAGTTAGACATGCTTTAACTCTAAGCATTATATTATCACCAGTAGAATGTGTCCTATCATCAATTAATCCTAAAGTTTACTATACAATTTTCAAAGCTATACATCGTGGTAAAACTAAAAGAATTAAAGAATTAGAGGACAACTTTAAGGAGTTTCCTTTTAGTTTATTTTAAGGAGGAAAAACTTATGGAAAAACAATACTTAAACAACAAAATAGAAGTTAGAGAGCTTGAATGTGGTTACCAACTAGAAATCTTAGTTAATGATTATAGAGATAGTAGAATGCTAAAAGGTAAAAATGGACAATTCATTGAAAATGTACCTCAAGAAACTTGGAAGAAAGCTATTGAGGAAAATAGAGAAATACAACTATTTATAGACCATTTACCTTACGTTGATGTAGCCGAAACTATGAAATTCGAAGTTAGAGAAGATGGGGTTTATGCAATAGCTACTTTAACTGAAAAAGCTAAGAATCTATATCATAGTATTAAAGAAAATGGTGCTAATGGAGTTTCTTTTGGATTTAAAGCTATTAAGGACACTTGGAGTGGAATTAAAAGGACAATTAATGAAATGCAACTATTTGAAATTAGTATTCTTATGACTAAGCAACCAGCTTATTTTGGAACTCTAGCAGAAGTTCGAAATGTTGAAGTTCCATATAATAAAGTTGAAATTTTAAAAAGAAGACTAGCTTTGTATAAGCTAAGATAATAAGAAGTTTTCCTTGAATTACTTCTTGAAGTGCAACTGACTTACCTCTAAGCTTATCTTTCTCATTCAAATTGCTAATTTCTATAATCGTTATACCTCTGTAAAGACAAAAAACTCTTACCTCATTTTAAGGTAAGAGTTATATTGTAATATTGTAAATTTCAAAATGACTTCATCATTTTAATACTATTTGCCAGATTTCCTTCGATTACAATCTTTACATAACATTTGACAATTATCAGCAGTTGTTTTACCACCCAAATGCCATGGAGTAATGTGGTCGCCTTCCATTCCCTTTAATTCAAAATGTTCATGACAATGAACACAAATACCATTTTGTCGTTCGTATGCAGAACGCTTTTGACTTTCTGAAAAAGCACGAACATTTAAATATTTCTCATTTTTTGTCAAAATATACATATAGATACCTTTTTTATTAGTAACATCATCATCAATCATGAGTTCTTTGATTTCTTTCTCTAATTCTGATGTATCATATAACTTATCTTTAAATTCATCATATAAACTTCCCCAGTTGACCCCCTTCATTTCTTTGCGTTGTACCGGGAAAGTTAGTTTAACCCACTCAATAACATTTCTAAAATAAGTCCATAATTCATTTGCATTAGGGTCATGTTGGTGAATTCTCATATACTCTTCTATCTCACCTTTATTTATCCAACTAAGTGCAGTTTGCAAAATTTCTTGGCGTATAGGAGAACCAACAACATAATCTTTCGATAAGAGGTATGCAGCACAATTTGATTTGCTGAAAATAGACTTTGCATTTGTAAGCCAAGTTCCTGTATATGTTGCATTACGTAACTCTTGGTCGGTAAGGCGTTCTCCAGCAATGTTGATAACCCTAAACCACGCTAATTTTTCTGAATCTGTTCCTTCACAAAAATACACCATTAGCTTATAGTTAAGAATTTGCTCCTTTTCATCTGGTGTAAGGTTAGCAAAAGACTTTGGATAACCATTAATATTTACTGAAAAACCATTTTTCACATACTGACAAAAGCTGATAGTACGCTGTTGACCATCAAGTACTTCAAATGAGCCATCGTCATTCTTTACCCAATACATAATATTAAGAGGAAAGCTGTTGCGAATAGTATCTATTACAGCATTTCGTTTATTTTCATCATATACAAATTCACGTTGATACTTTGGGCGGATATTTAAACGTCCATTATAACCAACAACACCCTCTTCTGCATTATCAATATAGTTTTCCGATATTTCACGAATGGATATTTCTTGTAATTCTATTTTCATTTTGTCAACCCCCATTAAAGAGTCTTATTTCGGATTAAAATTCTTCCGAAAGGACACTTATTTTTACCATCTATGGTATATGCTAAATCGGTACGCCCTCTGTAGTTCTTTGTTATTCCAAGCTCTTTAGCGAAATCACCTGAACCTACTCCCAATAGTTCAAATTGTTCTGGATTCAATTTATCTAAAAATGTAATTGGTACTCCCATTATTCCATCGTAATCGCAAGGAATATCTGTATATGTGCCGATATCAATTGCATCATAATTATCATATTTTATATAAGCATTAGGAGAATATCTCTTGTATAGCGTTATAAATTCTTTGTGTTTTTTTACTGGCAATGTGGTAATCCAACACGAAGAAGCCACTCTTGCAATTTTTTTTCCGTTTTCAATATGATGGTATACTTCATAATAGTCTGGAATTTCAAAAAACATACCTGTATTAAAGTTTGTATATCCCGTTCTTGCTTTATCTGCTCGTATTAGCGGGAATAATTCTTTGTATGTAAGGGAATTAGTATTTCCTATGATGATGAAATCTTTTTCATATTGTGTTAATGTTGTTATAAAAGCACGGAACAAACTAAAAGGTGGATTAGTGACTACAATGTCACACTCTTTTAATAGTTCTATACATTCATCACTTCTAAAATCGCCATCACCATTTAGCATTGTTAAAACATTTTTATTGTTTCTTAATAGTTGTTCCACATCTGTTAAGTCAATAGCACCGTCAGCATTAAGGTCTTCTACTTCAGTTATCTCAATTTTATATGCCTTTTTACCATCCGATACTGTAGATATAATTTCTTCTTCGCCAAAAACGTTTAATTGTGTATAAACAATAGGAGAAGTTCCATAACAAGTAGCGATTAATTTTTTCAATCCTAAATAGTTGAAATTCATTGAGAAATACTTGAAGAAATTACTCTCGTACGGGTCATCACAGTTACAAAGGACTACTTTCTCCTTGAAAAAATCCTTGTAATGATTCATTTCTAACTCAATATCTGCTAGCCTTGTGTAAAACTCATCATTTTTATTAGCTTTTGCTTTGTTCAAATCTTTAAAACTATTTGCCATAATAAACCTCCGTTATCGGAACAGGGGGAGAGTATCCATCTTGATGAAGAATTGCCCTCTTAAATCCGAGTTTATATTTAAATATTACAATATCTATTCCACAGAAACAACCCTAAATTTACCATTGACACAACCTATACACATTCAAGTTTCTACAAAACATGTGTCGATATGTTTCTATATACTCAAAATAAATTTTAGGTTGAGTAGTAAGACTAGATGTCAAAAAACATTTTATTTTTAATGGGTACAGCATGACCTTAATACTACTATCTCCACATGACTATTTCAATAAAATAAATTCTATTTGAGCATATTTGGTTTTTCTACAAAAATAAGAGAAGTGAAAATACTCACTATTGATAAGTACTTATATATAGCAAAAAAAGATAAAATCCTCGACATTTGTCGAGGATATGTGTACTGGATGCGAAGTAACCCAAACTGCTATACTTCAAAAAGTCTATGCCATGGTACTCTTTATTATTAATAATCCTAGTTTTTTACTGAATAACCTTATTCAATTAAATCACCATTTATCAGCTAATAAACACTGTCCATTTCCTATATATTCTACTAGTAATCCATTATGCTCCCAATCAATAAGCATTTGTTCATAGTCAATATAATTTTCTAAATGCATTGGAATCTCAACTAAATCATATTCATTTATATATTCCTCGAAAGCATCAACTTTGCTATTACTTTCAATAATAGTATAGAGTTTCCCATGTTCTAATATCTCAATTACTTCATCAGCTGTAAAACAATGCAATAATGCTCCAACATCTTCAATTCTTGTTTTATGTTCCTCTGATATTTTAAATAATGTATTCAAATCATTTACTTTAAAATCATAGGGATGGTCTAGTATTCCAATCTCATAGTCATTCATTCCATGATTAGTAGCTTTAAATATTTCTTCTTCTAATTCATCTAAATTAGTAACAGTAGTATAAATAGTGTTGTAATTCCCTAGATTATATATGTAAATATCAAACATATTAATGAACCTCCTTGAATTTTTTTAAATCTTTCCAATTTGGTTCAAAACCATATCTGTTGCATATCTCTATATATTTTTGTAATATCTTTATACTCATTTTTTCCTCCTTGAATTTACCAAGAAGAAATGATACAATCTAATTGCGAGTTAGGGAGTGTACCATATCTTTTGGTATGCTCTTTTTATTTATAATCATCTCTTACAAATAAGCCTTCTGATAAATCAAGCTTTATGCTTTCTGATAAAAAATAGTAGCATCTTCCGTTATGTTCAACTCTACCTTTAACCCATCTGTTTTTAATCTTTATTGATATTGGATATCCACAAGAAAGCTCATTATTACCAATGCACCATCTTCCTTTTGTCCATTTTGAAGGACTTAAAAAATCTTTAACCAAAACATCCACCTCCTTTTGAAATCGTTTACAAAGCTAGATATATGAATTCATTTATCCGCTCCTTTCTACTAATAATAAAGTTATTCAATTGAATAAACTTATTCAGCAATTAAAATCATCCCTGAATAAAGTGAATAAATTTATTTAATTGATTATATTAATATTATATCAAATACTATCTAATTTGTAAATATATGTAAGTTCATGTCGAATATTTTTTATTAAAATAGAGAGTACCATAATAAATATGATACTCTCTAATCTTAAAATCGACTGTTTTAATTCTGTCATTATATTATTTTAGTTGTCCAATCTTCACAGTTCCACACTTCAGTTACTACATCTCTATAGAATTCTGGTTCGTGGCAAACGATTAATATTGAGCCTTTATATTCTTTTAATGCTCTTTTTAGTTCATCCTTAGCATCTACGTCTAGGTGGTTAGTAGGCTCGTCAAGAATTAGGATGTTTGTTTCATTGTTTATAAGCTTTGCAAGTCTAACTTTTGCAGCTTCTCCTCCTGAAAGCACCATTACCATACTTTCAATATGCTTAGTAGTAAGACCACATTTAGCTAAAGCTGCACGAACTTCGTATTGAGTATATCCAGGGAACTCCTTCCAGAATTCATCAATACAAGTGTTATTGTTTCCTTCTCTGCTTTCTTGTTCGAAGTAACCAATATGTTGGTAATCTCCAAGTTCTACTTCTCCGCTTATTGGTTTTATTTGTCCCATTAAGCTCTTAAGAAGTGTAGTTTTTCCTAGACCATTTGAACCTACAAGGGCAATCTTTTGACCTCTTTCCATGTAAAGGTTAAGAGGCTTTGTAAGTGGATTATCATATCCTATAACTAAATCCTTAGTTTCAAATATCATCTTTCCTGAAGCTCTTGCTGGCTTAAAGTTAAAGGTTGGTTTTGGTTTTTCTTTTGAAAGCTCTATTCTATCTATTTTATCCAGTTTCTTTTGTCTTGATTTGGCCATGTTAGCTGTTGCAACGTTGGCTTTATTTCTAGCAACGAAATCTTCAAGTCTTGCAATTTCTGCTTGCTGTCTATCATAGGCAATTTCTAGCTGTTTTTTCTTAACTTCATATATTCTTTCAAATTCTTCATAGTTTCCAACATATCTTGTAAGCTGTCTATTTTCTACATGATATATTAGGTTAATTACTGAATTTAAGAAAGGAATATCGTGTGATATTAGTATGAAAGCATTCTCGTAAGCATTTAAAAATCTCTTAAGCCACTCAATATGAGCCTCATCTAAATAGTTTGTAGGCTCATCTAGAAGTAATATATCTGGAGTTTCAAGAAGAAGCTTTGCAAGTAAAACTTTAGTTCTTTGTCCTCCACTTAAGTCTGTAACATCTCTATCTAATCCTACATCTAAAATACCTAAACCTTTAGCTGTTTCTTCAATCTTTGCATCAATAACATAAAAACCATTATGATCAAGCATATCTTGAATTATTGCTGTTCTCTCAAGCATTTTCTCAAGTTCTTCTGGAGTTACATCTCCCATTTTTCCATAAAGCTCATTCATTTCTGCTTCAACATCAAATAAATACTGGAAAGCACCTCTTAAAACGTCTCTAATAGTAGCACCTTTTTCAAGAACAGCATGCTGATCCATGTAGCCTACTCTCACATTATTTGACCAAATTACTTGACCTTCATCTGGCATAAGCTTACTCGTGATAATGTTCATGAAGGTAGACTTACCTTCTCCGTTAGCTCCAATTAGTCCAACGTGCTCTCCCTTTAATAATCTAAATGAAACATCTTCAAATATTGCTCTATCTCCAAAGCCATGGCTTATGTTTTTAACGGTTAAAATACTCATTGGTTATCCCCCTATCTTCTTTCTTTGTTGATTTCTAAGGTAAAGCTTTGATATGTTTAGCTTTAAAAGCCTTAGATAAATTGAGTTGTGTTCCTATATAAGCAGAATTATACTTAACTGCTACAAAAAAGTTTTTGTATAACTAACCTTAATTCTAACTATTAAATTTAAACTATTTTTTCATAATTCTAATAGTCAAATTTTAAAAATCTAATTTTAAGATTTTCTAACTATGAAATTAGCTTGTATTAAAAAATCAAAACAATAATATTATACTTTATCATAGGACTTTTTTCTATTAGAAATTTTATGTATATAGAATACGCTAAAGATACTGTTCAATCATATTTAATTTTATTTTACATTTTTTTCAATGTAAGTTGTTTAAAATCATCCTATAATATAGAAATAACTTAGCAACTTAAATATTAATCTTAGCCTTATATACTTTTATAAATTAAAAAGGAGAAGCCTTTAATCTAAGACTTCTCCTTTTTAATTTTATAACATTATATTAACATATCATTTGAAGTAAGTTCATTATAGGTGCAAAGCCCTTTATTTATTGCATTTTCTTTTAACACTAAATATAACTCTGCTTCTGTAGCATTTTTATATGGATTAACAAATAAACCACCAAGTCCAAAAACTAAGGCACCTAATAGATACCAACCTAAAAATGAAAGACCCAATACAAATATATTAAACTTTTCACCATCAGTCATTTGCACACTTAACTCTACTGCACGCTTATAACCTATATTAGGGTTATCAGCTAAAATATATGGCACCATGCTATAAGCGTAGGCTTTTACAATTCCAGGAATAATAAGTAGTAAAAACCATAAAAAATTAAGAAAATCCTTCCACAACATGGTTAACACTATTCCTTTATATCTTCCTCTGTTAAAGGCAAACCCTATATTATTCATATCAGCTCTATTCTGAGCACTTTCAACAAAGTAACGTCTTCCCCCAACTTCAAGTGGAGATCCAAGAAAAATTCTAAAAGCTGCTACAATTAAGAAAATAATAAGTACAACAATTAAAATAATAGCAATTACAACTATCATGTCACTGTTAAAATCCATATTAAGGTTATAGTCACCATTAAAGTTCGTAAATTCATTAAACTCATTTCTACGAAATGGCCTCTTAAAGTTTGCTCTCATATTATAACTGCTATCACCACCAGCAACAATTGCAATAATCAAGCTGACTAAGAAAGCCTTCCAATAGGAAATCTTCAAAACTGACTTCGCCCTATTTTTTAATTCTGCTCTAATCCACATTATAATCCTCCCCATATTTTTATGTATATATAAACTATTTACAGTCTATATCTTTCTTTATCGTTACAAATACCACTAATATTAATATTCAGAAAAGCATAGAAAAATTCTTGAAACATATTATACTTCAATTGGAATTTAATTGCATTTCCTCAAAACACATTGCTTAACCATATATTAGCAAACTTGAATTTTAGTATATGAAACTTCTCTATTTATGTTAACTCTAAGTCTTGGAGCTCCTCTTTTAGAATAGAGTAACAATAGTCATCATATACTTCTCCACTGAAATGAGTGCTTGCCTTTCTTAAAATCCCTTCAAATTTAAATCCACTTTTTTCAATGACTCTTTTAGAACGCAAATTAAAAGGATAGTGATAGCAAGAAACCACTTTAACCTCTGTTTCAGTAAATAAATACTGAAGAGCTCTTTTTACTGCCTCCACCATAAGACCTTTGCCCCAGAAATTCTTTGATAGTACATAACCTATCATTTTACTATTTACCCCTTTTCGCTTTGAATCATCGTGGTGTCCTAAGGAACCAATTACCTTGCCACTTTCCTTATCTACTATGGCCCACACTTCTTTTTTTTCAATGAAGCTTTTAAGTATGGTTAATGTGAAGTCCTTATTTTCATGAGGCTTCCATCCTGCACTTGGCCCAACTTCAGGATCTTTTGCATATTCATAAAAATCCTCTAAATCTTCTAATTTCCACTGCCTTAAAATCAATCTATTAGTTTCTAATGTTTTCATAAAACTTCCCACTCCTTTCTTAGCTATGCTTAAAAACACATCACTCCACTATTAGTTTGAATAATACTTCCTCGACTGTAAATATCTCCCGAGGTAATATTTATTCATCCTTTTATTTTTTATTTTTTATTTCATGAGACTTAAACACTACATAGGGTAGTAATGCCAATAGGAAAATAAATTCCTTATTCATATAGGAATTTACCTTGCCATCTAAGCCAAATTGCCTTGGTATTTGTGGTGGTAAAAATCCATAAGCTATAGCTGCAATTACTATTGGTATAGCTAGTACAAATATATCCCTTTTATTAAATTTCAAAATATTTACCTCCAATGCTTTTATATAATATTCACCATATTCAAAAATGTATATTAATAATCTGTAAATTCCGTAATTTATATAAAATTATGTACATTATACCATAAATTAACAATAAGTGCACTAAAATCTCATTAAATCCACCTATTCTACAAAATTTTCTTTATGAATTTACAGGTAACTCTTTTCACACTTCCAAACTTAATAAAGAAAACCCTAGGTAAAGGTATGGTTTCTAGGATTTTCACTTTGTAAGTCTTAATTCAACTGCACTATTATTATAAATTAAAATATTACTATCGTAGCTTTAGCTTTTTCCTCTTGATTCTGAGTACAAAGTATTGGAAATTAGTCCTTTAAAGTCAGCTGAACTTTTTTCGTTGTTCTAGAAGTTCCTTAAATTTTTCATCTAATTCTTCATACTCTTTAGAACCAAATGCATACTTAGAAAACTCCCCCAAAACAAAGGCTATCTCATTTTCAATAATAAGCTTTTTCTCTTTAATTTTCCTCTCTTTAAGGATGTTTTCTTCTTGATTTTCCTTACTTATTTTATTTTCCTCAACTTCTGAGTTACCTTTTGCAGCTTTATCTAATCCTTCTAAATACTCCTTAGCACTTCCATTAACTCTAACTATTTTATTATCCTTAAACACTAAAAGTACATCACAGAGATTTTGCAGCATGTATCTATCATGGGATACTACAAGAATAGTTCCATTGTAATCTAATAGTGCTTCTTCAAGCTTTTCTCTGCTATAAATATCTAAGTGGTTTAATGGTTCATCTAGAATTAGCAACTCCTCATTGTTTAAAATAAGCTTTGTCATTCGAACTCTAGTAAGTTCTCCAAGACTTAAAGTTCCAATAGGCTTATTTATCATTTTTTCATCAAAGCCCATGTTAGCTAAAAGGATCCTTATTTTGCCCTGCTCTTCTCTTGATATAAAGTTGAATAAGTCTATAACCTTCATTGATTTATCTACATCAAGAGTCTCCTGACTTAAATATCCTTTCCCTACTGAGGAGCTTATAAAAAGCTCTCCCTTATCTAAGGTTTCTTCTCCTAATAAAATCTTTAAAAAGGTGGTCTTTCCACAGCCATTATCTCCAAAAATACCTACCTTTTCTCCTCTTTTCACATAAAAAGAACTGTGGCTAAAAAGCTGTCTATTTCCATAAGCTTTTTCCATGGACTTACCTTCTATTATTCTTCTCCCCTTTAGACTAGCCTCTTGAAAGCCAAAGTTGATTTTCTTATCTTCCTTAGGTTTATCAATTCCAGTTACATCTATTTTCTCTAATCTTTTAATTTTGGATTTTATCTGCTTATCTTTTTTCTTAGCCTTCTTTCTAAAATACTCTTTCTTTCCAATTCCTAATTGTTCTTTTTTTCTAGAATCTCTATGAGCCTTATCTGACCAATTGCTTAATCTATCAATTTCTTCCCTAATTGCCTCCTTCGTACTTTCTTGGATTTGATACTGATGAAGCTGACTTTCATATCTTCTCTGCTTTTCTTCTCTATAAAAACTGTAGTTTCCCTTATAGATTTCTACTTTTCCATCCTTTACTTCAATTATCTTATTTACGCTCTCATCAAGAAAGTATCTATCATGAGATATGATTAAAATGGTTCCTCTATACTTTTTAAGCTCCTGAATAAGCCACTGAACTCCTCTATAATCTAAATGGTTAGTAGGCTCATCAAGAATAAGAAAGTCCGGATTCAAGGCCCAAATATTAGCTAGGGCAATCTTCATTTTCTCTCCACCGCTTAAATTAGAAAGTCTTTCTTCTTCCCACTGACTTACCTTTTCCATTCCAAGTTCACTGGATATTTGATAGAAATCTTCTTTGAAATTTATTTCGTCACCCTTATAGCTGAAATTTTCCTTCTTAGTGTCTTCATGGCCCTTATAAGCAAATTCTAAATAGTCTACTTTGCTACATTGACTTTTGCTGGCATTTACTTTGCCTTCTAAGGACTCATTTTGTTGTTCTTTAATCCCCTCATTTTTAGTCTTTTTATCTTGTGGTCTCCCCTGAAAGGCTTTATGGGAATAATTACCCTGTTGATGTAAATATCCAATTTCTATATCCTTCTTATACCAAAGAATACTTCCTCCATCCATGTTTAAAGTTCCATATATAATATTAGCCATAGTGGTTTTTCCTGCTCCATTTATTCCAACTATAGCTACTCTATCCCCTTCCACAACTTCAAAATTTATATCTTTTAAAATAGTATTTTCTCCAAACTCTTTTTTAACCTTACTGCAACTAAATAGTACTGTCATATATATCACGCTCCATTATTCATTAAAAATTAAGATTTTATAGGCTTTCATGATAAAAGCTTATTTTATTAACCTTAAGAAAGTCTTGCGGAAACCATTGTAGACTCCACCTATAGATTAAGTCTTAGATTAGGCTCCCTATAGTTAAG
Organism: Clostridium sp. UBA4548; assembly: GCF_002387895.1. GTDB lineage: Bacteria > Bacillota > Clostridia > Clostridiales > Clostridiaceae > Clostridium_J. Next base: position 29,155 of record NZ_DGLI01000014.1, on the reverse strand, counting down.
AACTCGCCTAAAAATCTACGCAAAAAGGCTGTCAATGAACATAGTCCACTAACAGCCTAAAAAAGTGCATAAAAAAACTGTGACAACACACAGTAAACTAAAGGTTATTCAGACTTTACTATTGTTCTTAACTAATACCAAGTTTAAAAGACAACAAAAATACAAATAATTTCCTTGGAAATTATTTTACATATTTATCCTCTAAACTCCCATATTCAATTAGGTTATTTAGTTAAAAACAAATTATACATGTCTTTCTCCCTTCAAAAACTATTTTATAGTAGCATTAAATAAATATTATCATACTATTTTGTTAATTTCAACTACTTAGTTAAAAAAGATTTAAAATCATTTCAAGCAGCTGTTTTAATGGATTCTTAGATTTGTACAGAACACCTGCACCTATAAATATAAGACCTACAAGTATGGTAAGCCACCCTAAAGTACCATCAAACTCAAAAATAGTTTCTATCAAAATAATAGCTACCCCAAGCAACATAAGTATAATGTTAGGTAATATATCTCTCATAATAAATTCCCCCTTTCTCAGTAAGTATACCCTCTAATTTAATTATATACCTTTTTTATTTACTTTATTTCTACTTTCGTATAAATACTAGTTAACAATATTTTATTATAGTTCGCTTCTCATCTTTCTAATTATCTTATTATAGATTTCTTCCACATAAGGCTCACTGCAATGACTGCTAATTTCCTCAAGAGGAATCCATTTAACTCCACTATTTTCATCCTCTTTGATTGCTAAAGCTTCAGATTCATCTCCTTGAAGCAAATAAGTAACATTTAAGTGCAGGTGAGCAGACACATATTTCCCTTTTTTCATATGACCTAGCACTGGCATAATATCTAAAGAAAAAATATCCTTAACTATTGGTTCCACACTTTTAATTCCCGTTTCTTCCTTTGTCTCTTTTAAAGCAACCCCTAACAAGTCTTCCTCTCCATCGGCATGACCACCTGTCCATGCCCAAGAATCGTATATATTGTGATATATCATGAGGACTTTATCCCGACTTTTATTTAGTACAAAGGAAGAACTTGTAATGTGGGCAAGCCCATTTTCTCTAGTTAGTATATTTTTAAATCTATCTATTGTTTCTAAAATTATTTCCCTATCTCTTTCTTCTTGTTCAGTATAGGGTTTATAGTTTTTTATTTCTTCAATCCAGTTCATTTTATCACTCCAATTCATCCGTAAGTAACATTACATACTCACATCACTTGCACTATGTTTACATTGAGAACATAGTGTGCTTTAGTTTAACCTTTTTAAGCTTTTTCACTTTCACTTTTCTTCTCTTCATTATGCTTCTTCCACTCATATTGCTCTATGGTTTCATTGGCAACCTCTCTCATCATTTTCTTTAGCTCATCTGAGCTTTCTTTTATAGCACGCTTTACCGTAAACTTTATAAAAAGATAAAATACATAAATAGGTATTGCAATGACTATAACATTCATAATAAAACCCATGATTCCCCATCCCCCATTAAAATTATTAATCCTACTATTTTAAATAATCGCCAATATCTCTAGGTAGTTTATAGTAGCCTAATTTATATACATCACATGAACCCTTAAGCATTTCTTCTTTAACTTCTAGTGGCTCCTTGTAAACTAAAAACTTTGGTCTATACAATTTTACACGAGTATGATGCCACCCAACAGGAACCACTTCAATGATTAATATTTTATTGTTAACCACTTCGTAATGCTCATAGTAAGTTCCCCACCAAACAATAAAATCTCCAAAACATAGTATAAGTGCTATTGCTATAGTAATGACTCCCTTAGTCAATATGGTACCATTTTTTTTAATAACCTTATAAATAAAGATAAAACCCATTATATTACAATACATAACAAAGGCTATATTTATTAAATGTAACACTCCGTAACCTAATATTCCTGCAATTATATAATATAAAGTAAAAATTCCTAATACTATTAAGCCCAGATATCTTTGTTTTATCAATGAACCCAACCCCACTTACTTATACTATTCAATAATGAGAAAATTTTTCAAATTTTATTACTAATTTTCCTATTTGCTACATATATTGTAACATACTTTTTTAATTTGAGGTAAAATCAATTTACTTTTTCTAGTGTATTTAATAAATTTATATCTCTAATTACGAAAGCAATTAAACTTATTGCTTATTACAACTGAAATACCTTTATATAAGTTTATTTGTTAAATCTATAGAATTTTACAACATTTTTCCTTACAAATATTGTAAAACTATTACCAACATGTAATAATATTATTAATACTCCATTTTTCTAGTATAAATCTATGGGTTTCTTGTTGCTAATGTAATTTTTATCCATAATTCAAATGGATTTTTCAATATATTTAGTCTAACTTCTGAGGGGAGAATTTTATGAGTAAGAATACAAGAAATTTAATTATTGGTTTTTTGGTGGTAATACTTGGGGGATTGCTTATTTGGAAGGCTTATGATTTTGGTTCCAATGACCTTTTAGGTATTATCGAAAATAAAAAAGCAGAAACTAAAACTACAGAACAGCAAAGTTCAGAGCCACCTGTAGAGTCTTCTACTGAATCCCAAAGCATGTCAGCGCTTAAAAGCGAAGAGGAAATTCTTAATGCTATGCATTCCATGGCTAACACTTTAATAGTACCTGTAGATGGTCAAATATGGGGAAAAGAGAAAATTACTAAAGACAAAATAACTGGGCTTATTAGTGCTATTAATAATTGCGCTTCCTCTCATAAGGAAGAACTTTTAGCAATTTTAAACAAGTGGAATGGCGGGGACTTTAGTACCGCTGTTGAGGATCATAATAAAGTTTGGAAACTTCTTGGCGGCACTATAGGAAAAGCCGCAAGCGTTAATGAAGACGCAGTAAAAGAAACTATTGCAAGTATGAATCCTAGTTAAAAAGCCTTTTCTAGGCTTTTTTTACTTTAAGAAACAAAAACTCTGTTTTACTGATAAAACTTTAAAGATCCTATGCCAAAAAATTTTATTTGCAATATAACCTTCATATCATTATACTAGAATAAGTCAAAATAGTTAAAAATACTAACAGGTATTTCATATATATTCAGGAGGCGCTACAATGGCATGTAAATTTTATTTATACAAAGGAAAAGGAAAAAATGCAGAGAACGGACATCTTTGGATTTATACTACAGAAATAGAGCAGTATGACGGTGAATACCAGAATGGTGATATAGTTGAAGTTTATAACTTTAGAGGAGATTTCATAGGAAAAGGTTACATAAATGATGTTTCTAAGATTACTATAAGAATCATGACTAGAGATATCAATGAAGAAATAGATGAAGATTTTTTTAGAAAAAGACTTCACGCAGCTTGGGAGTATAGGAAAAAGGTAGTGGATACTTCTAGCTGTAGATTTCTATTTGGAGAAGCAGACTTTGTTCCCGGTCTTATCATTGATAAATTCGAAGACTACTATGTTATTCAATCTCTAGCTCTTGGAATAGATAAATACAAAGATATAGTAGTTAAGCTTCTTGTAGAGGACTTTGGCGCTAAGGGTGTTTATGAGAGAAGTGATGCTAAAGTTAGAGAACTTGAGGGTATGGAACAATCAAAAGGATTCTTAACAGAGCCTTTTGATACCATGGTTACAATCGCTGAAAATGGAGTTAAATATTATGTAGATATCGAAAATGGCCAAAAGACAGGATTCTTCCTTGATCAAAAGGAAAACAGAGCAGCTATTCACAAACTTTGTAAGGATGCTACTGTTCTAGATTGCTTTACTCACACTGGTTCCTTTGCACTAAATGCCGGGGTTGCTGGAGCAAAAGCTGTCCTTGGCGTAGATATTTCTGAACATGCAGTGGATTTTTGCAGAAAAAATGCAGAGCTTAATGGACTTCAAGATACAGTAAAATTTGAGTGTCACAATGCCTTTGATGTACTTAGAGAATGGTCAAAGGAAGGCAAAGAGTTTGATGTGGTTATTCTTGACCCACCAGCCTTCACAAAATCTCGCTCTACAGTACAAAGCGCTACAAGAGGATACAAAGAAATTAATCTTAGAGGAATGAAGCTAGTTAAAAGAGGTGGGTACTTTATAACTTGTTCTTGCTCTCACTTTATGAATCCAGATTTATTCAAGGAGACCATTGCAGATGCTGCAAGGGACGCAAGAGTTTCCTTAAGACAAGTAGAATTTAAAACTCAGTCACCAGACCATCCAATTCTTTGGAACAGTGATGAATCTTACTACTTAAAGTTTTACATATTCCAAGTGGTTTAGTTTAATTATAGGCTTTCTTAGTGAAAGTTTAATTTATTCAGGTTCAAAAAGCCTTAAGGGAACCAGGGTAGGACTCATGTATAAGGTAAGTTTTAACTCTGGTTCCCTATAATATATAAGTGAACTTTTAACTTGTATATTAATCTATGTCAGTTCCTTATATTTTTGTAGAATTAAACTATACTTTTACTTTGAAAGCCAAAATAAAGCCCCTGCTAGTTTTAATTATTCTAGCAGGGGCTTCTACCTTATATTCGCCAGTATCTATTAGCTCAATTCTAAATTTAAATCCAAATTACATAATCATATCAAACTTGTTAAATTCGTTAACTTTCCACTGATTACCTTCCTTTGACAGAAAGAATCTCTTAGTAATGGTTTTCTCAAACTCTTCGTTTTCTTTTCTATTCTTTGTAACTATAGTAAAAGTAACATCATAGCTTAGTATACCGTCGTCTTGTATCTTTATAAATTTAGGTTTAATATTTTTTACCTGAACAAGAGTATCCATTGAGGCTGGTTTTATAGTGGTAGCAAAACGCATTCTCTCCTGAGTATAAAAATTAAAACCTCCTTTTGTAAAAAGGCCTTTCATGTCCTCAGCTTCTTTATCGAACTGCTCCAAATATTCTTCAGTAATTCCCTGTTCTTGATATTTATTAAATCTATCTATGTCTTCACTAGTAACAGTATAATGACTATTAATGAACTTAATTAAATTTTTCTCCCCTGGGTCTTTTCTTGCTATAGACATAAGTGTTAGTGACGAAAGCAAAATTAACCCTATAATAATTATTGACAGCTTAGCTTTCATGTTAAATTGTAATTTCCCCATAATTAATGTAACTCCTTTCTGTTAATGATTATCTTCTCACAGTTATAACAATAATAAGAGATAATTGCACTGTTAACTATCCATGCTTGAGCTAAAACTATGCAATCTCTTTTCATTATTTTAGAAATTAGTCCTCTTTCCTTATCTTTTTCCACCCAAATTACGCTCTTCCTTCCATCTGCTTCAATAATACCTTCCTTCATTTCTTGGTTGCAATATGGACATATCATAACCGCACCCCCAATATAATTAACTTCTTCTTAAGCTTACTCATCTTATTTATTAATGCTCATGGACCTTATTATAATTTTCCTACACATAATATTGAGCTTGAGCAGAATACATAAGTTCATACTGGCTTCCACTTTGGTTTATAAGCTCCTCATGGGTTCCTACTTGGATAAGCTCTCCCTTATGAAACACCGCAATTCTATCACAGAACTTACAACTAGATAGCCTGTGAGAAATATATATGGTAGTTTTATACCCTATAAGCTCATTGAATTTACTATAAATTTCAAACTCTGCAAGAGGGTCAAGGGCTGCTGTTGGTTCATCTAAAATTACTATAGGTGCATCCTTAAAGATTGCCCTAGCTATAGCAATCTTTTGAGCTTGCCCTCCTGAGAATTCTATTCCCTTTTCATCAAAGGTTTTATAAATTGAAGTTTTTATTCCTAAAGGAAACTTTTCTATATCTTCCTCAAGCCCTGCTTTGCAAAGAGCTCCTAAAACTCTATTATCTTCAATTTCCTCATGATGCTCTAAGGCTATATTTTCCTTTACAGAGAAAGCCATAAGCTTAAAGTCTTGGAAAACCACAGATAAAAGCTTCATGTATTCCTCATAATCATATTCCTTCACATTTACTCCATTAAGAAGAATTTCACCTTCCGTAGGCTCATATAATCTGGCTAACAGCTTAATGAAGGTAGTTTTTCCCGCCCCATTAAGTCCAACTACTGAAAGTTTTTCTCCTTTATTTATGTTCATAGATATATTTTTAAGAGTATACTCCTGACTTCTTGGATATTTAAAAGAAACACCTTTAAATTCCACTGTGCAATGCTCTAAATCCTCGATGGTTCTTCCACCTACAGGCTTTGAAGATTTTATTGCTTCTAGCTCTAAATATAAATCTAAGTATCTACACATAGCTCTAAATTCAACATATGTTTTTAAAAAGCCGGCTATAGCATTGCTAAAACTAGTAGCAGCACTTACATACATAGTAAAACTTCCAATACCAATGTGATTTCTCAAGACCTTATAGGTCATGTAGGCATAAACCACTACCATCTGCACCTGCACACTTATGGAATTTAACCCCTCAAACTTTCCTATGGTTCCAAATAACTTTCCAAAGCCTCCAATGCTTACTTTATTGTAATCATCTATCTTGTCCATGATGAGAGGGCTTATATCATAAATTCTAATATCCTTTGCCATGGAGAAATCTAAGGTTAGTTCACCATAATACATAAACTGTCTATTTAAGGGTGTCAACTCTTGATAAAACTTATATTGAACTTGTTGAGATTTTTTATATATAAAGGAGTTTAAGAAAACTATGCCTACAATAACAAGAATTATTAAGATATTTAGGGTGGATATTACCGCCACTAGACCTATTATTGTGATAACTTGAGATACTGCATCTATAACACTTCTTATCATCCGCTCTAAAACGCCTTGATTTCTTATTGGAAATAAGGCCCTATCCTTTAAATCCAGCACCTGTGGATCTTCAATTTTTTCAAAGTCCATGTCCATAATTCTTTTCCCGAGATGGAGTTCAAAGCCATTTACTACTTCAATATTTTTTATTTCAACCACAGTATCTAACCACTTATTAATCAAATTCATTACTCCATTAGTTGCTACAATTATAGTAACTAAAAGAATAAACTTATCTATTCTTTGCTGCCCCATTAGCTCATCTATTATAAACTTTGGCATGATGATATTAATAAAAGGAGCTATGGCTTTTAAAATTGAGGATAGAAACAAAAGTGGAATATAGGCTTTTGATATCTTTGAAGCGATTCTTAAAAAGTGAACAGCTATTTTAAAATCCCCTTTTAATCCCTTTGCATCTTCCACTTAAACCACCTCCTGTTCAGCTTCTTCTTGATAATAATGAGCTTGAATATTAAACATTTCTGCATACCTTCCACTCTTAGCTAAAAGCTCCTCGTGGGTACCATACTCTTTTACTTCTCCATCCTCAAAGAAGGCAATCACATCACAAAAGCGAGTGCTAGCAAGCCTATGAGAAATATAAATTGCAGTTTTTTCTCCAACTAAATCATTAAAACCCTTATAAATGTTATATTCCGCTAAAGCATCAAGGGCTGCGGTAGGCTCATCTAAAACTATAATATCTCCATCTTTGTAAATAGCTCTAGCTAGGGCCAACTTTTGATTTTCTCCCCCTGAAAGCTCCACTCCCTCAGTATCAAGAAACTTTAATAAAGTGGTGTGAATTCCCTTTTTAAGACTTCTAACCTTGTCCCCCATCCCTGCTTTTTCTATGGCCTCCATAACCCTTTCTTCATCAAGGTTATCCTTTGTAGTTAGAGCTATATTTTCAGCCACAGAGAATGCAAACATCCTTATTTCTTGAAATACAACTGAAAACAGCCTATTGTACTCCTTTTTATTAAACTCTTTAATATTAATTCCATTTATAAGTATCTCTCCCTCAGTAGGGTCATAAAGCCTTGTTAGAAGCTTTACAAAAGTAGTCTTCCCAGCTCCGTTTACCCCTACAATAGCAAGTCTTTGTCCTGCCTTTATAGTAAAACTAAGATTTTTGTAGATATATCTATCACTGTGTGGATACTTAAAGGAAACATTTCTAAACTCTATTTCATAAGAGTTATTTTTAGGAATTTCCACAGGGTTTGGATTTTCTTTTTCATCATCTAATTCTAAGAAGTCACGGAAATCATTAAGATATAAATTTTGTGACCTGATAAAAGCTAAATCTGCCATCACCTTCTGCATCCACATAGCAAAGCCACTAATGGTAGCAAAATACATGGTGAAATCTCCAATGGTCATATCACCTCTTACAACTCTATAAATTAAATATCCATAAATTATTCCTTCACGGAGTAGAAGTAGTAGCACCTCTACTACTCCTACTTTAAAATACTTGTACTTAATCTTTCTTTGAATTTCTACTCCTTCATTCTTAAAATGTTGAAATTTCCTTGAAAACCATGCCCCTAGCTTGTATATTCTTATATCCTTCCCATAAGAAAAATCATACATGGTTTTATAAATGTACTCAGCTCTTCTATCCTTGTCCGAAATCTCATCCTTTTTACTATGTTCAAAAGTCTTAACCTTTAAGGTTAAAAAGTAAGTTACTAAAACATTAAAAATTAAATATAAAAGTACCAAGGGATTTAGCACGGCAACAATTGCCACATAGCCTAAAAAGGAAACTCCAGCCCCTAATAATCCAAAGAGCTTATGGTAAATCCCCTCAATTCCTGTGCCACTACTGCTAATTGCTCTCTCTGCACTCTCCATATGATTTAAGGTTTCAGGATTTTCTGTATGCCTAAAGTCCATATTCATACATTTTTCCTGCATCATATTAATAAACTTAAACCTTGTTACTATCACCTTAGGATAGTAAGCTCCATAAAAGTATGCTGTTAGGTAATTTATAATAGCTGATAAAAGAAAAAATCCTCCAAGGATTAAAATTAAAACTTCTGTTCTTTTAGACCCCATTAATTCATCAATTAAAAACTTAGGTATAAAAATTCCTATAAAAGGTGCTACTGCAGTCATCAATGTATAGCAACCAAAGTCCCAAAATAAGGATTTATCAGTAGTCCATGCTTTTGAGATTAGGAATTTTAAATTAGTAAAAGTACTTCTTTTCTTCGCTTCTTTGTTTTTCCTAAACTTGTCTTCCCCCATATAATATCCCCCCATTTAATACTGCTTGTAATCTCAAGGTAATCTATCTACTTATTATGCTAAGCTGCTTTCCTTAGCAAGCCTAAAATATTAAATGCTACATTTACCATCTAATCAATTATTAAGCTAAGCTGTGTTCCCCAAACAAAGTGCTTAACCTCCTAATTACAACTATAGACTTTCAAGTGTAACTCTAAAATTATTAGGCAATAGTCCCCAAGAGTAACTTTTAATAATTTACATATAAGCTTAAATTCCACCTTTACCCATAGTAAAATTATACCATCTTTGTAATAATTATAGAACCCCTTTAGTACTTTGAACCACAGTCCTTCTCTGTGTCTTCATCTTAATACTTAAGATATATTTCACATTTTTCTATAACTAAAAAGCTGAAGCTCCATTATACGTGTTAACGTAAACCTGGTTCTTCAGCTCTTCTTAATTTACTTTGCTATAACTGATAATAAAGTAGTGCTATTTTCTTAAGATACTACACTTGCAATAATAATTCCTATTGCTATCATAAATCCAGCAATAACTATAGCTACAGCTACGTTCTTATTTTTTAGCTCTTCATTGAAGTCTATGGATTTTAATATTACATCAAATAATACATAGCCCCCAATTAGTAATACCATTCCTAAAATACCGTAAACTACACTTAAAACTATCCCATTTAATAAACCTTCCATGATTTATACCTCCTAAAATAATTAATATTTATATATAAATAGCTTTTCTTTATGCTCTACTGCTGTTGTTCGTAATTTATGAAAAGTGCGCCGTACTTTATAACGAGCATACTCAACATTATATTGGACTCCTTATATCATGAAAATCAATCTCATAGCAAGCAAAGTAAGAATAAAATCAATGCCACTAAAATACACCCAAATAAAGTATTACGTTCTGTCCCCTGTTCTTTCCTAACTTTTTTCATTGTAGAAACTATATTAATGTACAATAATACTCCAGCAAAAATTAATACAAGTATAAATGCACCCAAAATATTTCCCCCTCTCGATTATTAGAATCACATTTAGTTCGTTCCAAACTACTCTTATGACATAACGTTCTTACATAACAGTTGGTCATTAATTACTTTATTCATTCATATAAGTTGCCATAAACTTAGCTGAGGAATTAGTTACAAAGTGCCCAATTCTTGTATATATTCCTGAAGGCTTCATCCCTGTAACATAAACCCCTACCACAGGAAATCCATAGGCCTTCTCCTTCTTTAGGTAAGAATATTTATTAATCTCCACAGGTGAAATATTTACCCTATCTTGAAAAATTATATCTTCTATGGTCTTTTCAATGCCTTCATAGCTTAAAATTACTCCCTTTCCCTCTCTAGCTAGGTAAGGTTTAACTACGCAATCCCTTGAAAGGTTTTCATTAGGTTCTAGACAAGTGTAGGGGATATATCTAACTATAAACTCTTCTTCCTCTGGTGTGTAAAAACCTTTTCCCATTAGCTCATAAATCACAGCAAACATTGCCTTGGATTGAGTTATAAGAGTATGTGTTGGATTTATTACAAAGGTGTTTTTATTTAAAGCCTTAATGCAAGGTTTTAACTCCTCTTCCTCTTCAAACCAATCTAAAGGAAAGTATCTATAAATTGCATCCAAAGGGGTTCCATAAAGATATAACTTCTCACCCTTAACTTCTAAATCATATATATTTCCTGTTATAACCTTATATTCTCCTAGTTCCTTACAAAACTCACTTACAATATTTGTAGTATATAAATCTTCATAATAGCTACTGCTTAAAAATCCAATATTTTTAATAGGCTTTTTCTTAGAAAAGTCCCCTAAAATTTTACTAAGAATATTTTTAATATCCTCTTTAAAGTTAGAGTTTGGGTCTTTGTAAGAAAGCTTTAGTTCCTCTTTTATTATGTTGCTGATTCCTATGCTCTCCACAAGACCTGCTGGGGTTTCAGAGTTAAATTCAAAGATTTTAAGTCTTCCATCATTATCAATGGCAAAGTCTATTCTTCCTATGGCACAAAACTCCTCTGTTTCTGAGTTTAAAACCACTTCCTTTAAGCCTTCACGGATACCAAGAAGTTCAAAAAACATGTGAAAGTTTCCCTTTATAAGCTTTGAAGTTTTATCTAAAACCTTGCAAAACTTAATAGATGCCTGTTGAAGCTCTTCATAGACAGCCTTTTCTAAAATAAAGTTATCTAATGATATATACTCCTCAGTATTATCATAAGCTCCTGTGAAGTTATATTCAAAGGTAGCTCTTTCAATAACCTTATCCCATAGAGGCTTTCTATTATTCCCCTTATAGTACTCCATATGGGTCCTAGAAGGTTTAATTCCAATGGGGCACATCCAAGTGCTACTGTTATCTGTTAAGAAATCTGAGCTCCATCTAACACATAGTCCTGCCAAAGTCTCATTAATGATATAAGCCCCAAAATTTCCATAGGCCTTGATTGGCACATTCATGTTATTTTCATCCACATAATAGGTGTACTCTTGTTTTATGTGGATTACCTGCTGAAGAATATGTAGCTTATCAGACTTTAATACTTCTTGAACTTGCTTTTTCCACTGCTCCACAGTATATAATTTCCCAATATAAACTTCTCCACTGTATCTTCCAAAGGAAGCCTTAACTACATATTTGTCCTTATTGTTTATTACTTCCTCATAATAATCTTTTGTAAATATAACTGTATATGGTATGGACTTTCGCATGATTTCCTTTTCTTCTTTAGATAACCAGGGGGAATCTCCCTCCACCAGCTCCCAAAGATAAGCAAAAAAACTCTTTGCCTGAATAGCAATAACTCTAGGGTCATTTATTAAAATCACAGTTCCCTTTTCAAAACACTGAAGAATTTTCTCAAAGTCATTTACTTCATAAAGGTATTCTGTAGGAAAAAGTCTTAAAATAATGTGGGCTTCTATTTCCTCAAAGGCATAAACTTTATTATCCCTTACTGAAAAGTTCTTAGGCCCTGCTTCAATTATTTTAATGTTACTATCTTTAAATAGGCTGTTAAAATAAAAAGCTAAGTGAAACTCCTCATAGTGGCAAGGGTCCATAAGTACCGCCACATTAACTTTTTCCTCTGTGCCCTTTAAGTCTTCAGCTATTTTTTTAAGTTCCCTTACAAAATTTTCTTCAAAGTTTTCATTTACATTATTTTTAATATCAGCAGCTCCTGCAAGCCCTATTTCCTTTTGAGCACAAGGCTTATCATAATTAAACTCTGCAAAAAACACCCTATTGTCTTCATCCCTAAAGGTATCAAACCTAGTCCAAAACAGAGGTGAAACTCCACAACTTAAACTTAAAATTTCTTCCTTAAAAGGAAAATCATCAATATAAGAAATAAAGCTTTTATGATGACTATTTATATCTGCTAACACCTTCAAGGCAATTTTATTAACCTGCTCAGAGTAATAAACCATGTCATCGTAGCATTGTTTTTCAATATAAAATGGTATCTGACAATGAACACTTTCTTCTGAATTGTTGCTAACCATATAATAATTAAATAATACCTCTTCAGTAAATTTTTTTTGGTCTATCATATAACTTCTCTTTTCCTTTTAGTAATGAACAAGTTCATTTTGAACAAGTTCATTTTAAACAAACTCATTTCGAATAAATTCATTTTCTTTGACAACTTGGGAAGTAGATTTTAACTTCCACAAAAATTACTTTCTTAGTATGAGTATCTACCATTAAGTAATTTCAGTTAAGCTTCCTAACTAGAGGAACTTCCTCCTTTAGCTCCTGAATAGCCTGACCCACCTTTAGAAGGAGCCGAGAAACCACTTCCTTTGCTACTCTTTGAAGACCCACTGCCTATATTGGTATCTCCTGTGGATCTAGTGTTGTTTCTAAAAAACCACCATCCAGAGCTTCTACCATAGTAATGCCCCCCTGAAGAACCTCCATATCCTCCAGTGCTTCCTCCTTGTTGTTGCTGCTCTTCTTCCTCTTCTTCTGTAAGCACCTTCTTTTTGCATCCTGTCATACCAAGAGGATTAGTCACTACAAAGGCTGTGGCCACGGCAATTGCCAAAGCTCTTTTTTTATTTCCTTTTATTAAGTTTTTAAAACTCTCCATAAATTTCACCCCCTATCCCAATGATTTTAATGTTCCATAAATTTTAAAATTATAGATAAATTGCTTCTTTATCTTACACTTAAATAATCATAAGTTGCTTTGTTAAACCCTAGTAACTTTTCTAGCCTTAATAGTTGCTCTCTTTATAAAAGCCACAAGTTTAAAGCTCTTAAAGTCCTGATAAAATCTCAACCTGAAGCTCCTCTTTTAGGTAATTTGCATAGTAATGAATATCCTCTTTAAGTGTGTCCTTCGTAATAATAACTATCCTATTAAGCCCTAACTCCTTTAGAGTTTCAAGGTTTGGTACATCTTCTTCCGTCAGCTCATACTGGTTATTTAGCTTTTTCTTATAAACTTCTGGAGAAAAATCCTTATACCTTCCATAATCTAAGAAGAACACGTAGCCTTTTGGTGTTATATGCTGAAGCTTATGTCCTATGGTAACTAATGCTTCTATTTGACCTTTATCTCCAATTAACCCATAGGGATGAAAGAGAAAATTACAGTTAAGCACAGGTTTTATAGAAAACTTATTATTTAGCACATAAGCTATTTCTAAATCCTCTATTAATTCTAAATCTGCAACAACAAAGGTACTTTTTAAATCCTGTCCCAGTATTTTATCTATTACAATCTTGTGTTTTTTATGAAGTTCTTCTTCTTGAGGACTATAGCATATTTCAAAATCCCCATAATTTTGTAGGGACACAAAGGGTCCACTTCTCATAAAGGGTTCAAAGAACTCTAAATTACTTTTCCACTTTCTATAAACATATCTTAAGTCTACAGCCTTTAAATTCATCCAATCTACTACCTTTCATAGGTTACAGCAAAGACCTTATTTAGAGAAATTATTTGCTTATACCCCTCTGTAGTTATAAAAGTCACATAACCAGCAGTACACTGATCCTCACAAATTTCTCCCTCAAAGGTAACCTGTGGATTTGACTCTTTCCAAGCTTCCATAGTTTCATAAACATTTATTTCCCTATGGAAAGTCATAAAACCTGATGGCATTTGATAGACAATAGCAAAAATCTTTTCCATAGATAGTATTTGTCTATAACTTCTATACTCATAGGTGGTATCAATAACTACTGTTCCGTTTCTCAAAAACTCCACGGTGCCTTCTAAAACCTCTGAAGGATTATCACTGTTCCACTCTGAATAATCCTTATAAATATAAACCTCCATATTCTCACCCTTTTCTTAGTTAATTCTTTAACTTATTATATCATCCTTTACTCACTAAACTCCATATCATTAAATATTCCAACTCCACTAAAAAAGAACAAAGCACCTGCTCCAAAGCTATATACTAAGTATAAGAAATATATGAAATAACCATTAAAGTCAGTGAAGAGCTTTGTGCCTAGCATTAGTATTATAATTATTGGAAGTGCTAGGAAAAGCTGAAAGAAGGCAAAAAATACACCCTTGGAAATTTGACTTGTAAATCCTAAAAATTGAGCAACTCTGAAGGCACAAAGTCCGCTAAAGGATAACATTCCACCTAGTGCCACATAGCAAACAATACAAAGTAGTATCTCAACTATTGAGGCTCTTGTTAAAATGCCTAAGGGTAAAAATAGAATTAAACTATCTGTAAAAAGCTTTATAAATGATGAAGCTGAGCCGTAAAGCAATTTCTTGCTTGAACTATCGGGAAGTAAAAAAATATAAGGCTTATCAATTTCAGTATAAAGTTTTCCTCCCATACCAACTGAGAAAATTAAAAACCCACTAAATATTATAAATATAAATTTTATACCTGCTTCCTTTAGGAACACTCCTGCTAATATAGATACTGCTAATAAAAGCAAGGAATAGGTGTTTATAAAAAATAGTAAGCTTCTTTTTCTGTATTCATTTATATGTTTTAAAAATAGCACCTTAGCCCCATAGCTTCCTTTAAGGTTTAATCTAACTTCTTTAAATACCTTAGTGAAGATGCTTTTCTGTGCTCCCTCTTTAGGAGTTACTTTAATTCCCGCCTTGGCATCCTTTATAACCTCATTGGTTTCTGCTGAGGAAAGCATATCCTCATAGAAATCCATATCCATAGTATAGGTTATATATAATATTAGTCCGCTGGTAGCTAAAATCATAAACATATAAAGTCCATAAGCTACATTGATTCCTATTAAAGTTTGGTGTGCAATTTCTTTTAGCCATCCAAACACCGGAATGAATTTAACATAACTACTATAAGTTAAATCCTGAGTAAATTTAGTTAAAGCTTCTAATCCATTGCCTTTCATAAATAATGCTGCTATCCCCACAGCTGTTAGTAATAACAAGGCTTTTATAAGACTTCTTATTATGGTTCCAAGCCTTTCAAACTTAAAGCACAAAGCAAAGATGAACAGTTTCAATATATTACAAAACAACACTTGGAAGATAATAAGATTTACCATAAGGAGTACTTGGTTTACCATTGGTACATTATTTCCTGAAAGTAAATTCGGGATCTGATAGAGAATATACAAAGAAGCTAAAACTTCTACTGCCACCTTCTTTACAATTCCATATATCATTATGGTTTGTGGTCTTATGGGTGATACAAAGAGTAAATTCACATCACTCATGTCGAACTTAGAAGTCACTGACTTAGACCCACTATAAAGGGCATAAAGAAACATCCCCATAATAACAATTAGAAATATACTAACAAAAACTTCTACTGGCATTCCATCACCATCTGTAACTTTTCTTCCTTTTGGAAGGAACATTATCACAAGCCAAATTATTACAAAAACTGGCCCTATGGCCTTTTGTGGCTTCTCCTTAAGCCTTTTAATAGAATTTATTAAGGTTCTTTTCATTACATAAATTAATGCTTTCATATCCTACTCCTCCGTGAACTGGAAGAATATATCTTCTAAGGATTTACCCTCATTATCAAAGTCGGCTCTTTCTTTTGTTAACACAAATTGTCCTGTTTTCATTATAAGTATTTTATCCCACAAATCCTGAACAGAATCTAGAAGATGGGTGCTAAGTACAATGGCTGTACCTTTACCTTTTAGTTCCATTAAAATTTCCTTTACACTTCTTATAGCCTTCGGATCAAGTCCAATCATAGGTTCATCTATTAAAAGTACCTTAGGCTCTGTGATAAGAGCACAACAAATACTTACCTTTTGCTGCATCCCCTTAGATAGCTCACTACCATATTTATTTTTCTTATCTTCTAAGTCAAATAACTTTAATAGTTCTTCAGCTCTTTTTTCATAATCCTTAATTCCAAAGCTATGAGCCATAAGTATAATATGCTCATTTACTGTGAGTAGTGGAAATAAAGAAGGCATTTCTGGAATATATCCTAGATGTTTTTTTCCTTCCACAGTCTTATTATAAGCTCCACATATTTTTATATTTCCCTCATATCTAAGCAGCCCTGCAATGGATTTTATTATAGTGGATTTTCCTGCCCCATTAGGCCCTGCCAAAACCGCAATTTTTCCTGGCTCCACAGTAAAGCTTACATCACTTACTGCCTTAGTCTTACTATAGTATTTACTTAAATTAGAAACCTCTAACATACTTCCTGTCCCCCTAAGAATAGCTGCTTAACACTTTTAGCAACTCTAAAAATTTAAGTGCTTAATAATTTAATTCTGCTCTAATGAACTTCACTCATAAGTTCATTATTGCTTTTATTTTATGTATGTATAATTATATTACAATTATACAATAAAAAGTAGTTTATGATAATTTTATCCATTACATTTTACATATTTATCATTAAACTTCATTAATTTTACATTGCAAACTAGTTTTTAACATTGAAGTATTCCTAGTTTATGACTAATTTCCATAATATCGAAATATTATAACTACTTTACTTTAAAAGTTGGAAGCATGATTTGAGAATTAGTTGAAAGCATTAAAAATTTATTTACATTTGACTGTTTTTAAGAATTGAAAGATAAATATGACTCCTGAGTTATATACATATTTATCCAAAAATAATATAATTATTTTATATTGTAGTTTTACATCCTTATAGTAGGTAAAAGTTAATAACAGAAGGAAGGTGGAGTTATGACATACTTCTGGGGAACTCTAATAATTCAAAGTGTATGTTATATTTTAATTTTGTTTAAAGTCATTTCTTTAATAATAAATCTAAAAAAGAAAAAAACTGAAAAGAGATGGTTGCTGGTAATCATAGCTTTAATTCCACTATTAAGCTTTTGTGTATATACCTTCTTCATAACCCCGTGTATGGATTTAAAATATGCTATTAGTGGTAAGACAATCACCACTGAAGGAAAAGTTGAAAAAGTATATATATCAGGTGTAACAAATTCTTTTATACTAGATGGGAATGAATTTAGAAGAAGTCCTTGGAGTTTTACCCCCAAAGAAGGAAAGTTCTACAGACTAAATTATCTTCCAAATAGTAAATACGTAATTAGCTACGAGTTAATATCTAATTAATCATACTGCTTTCTGTCTTATATACTCCCTTATAGCATGTGCCTGAAATTCTTCCTGCATTTTTTCTGCGGCTTCCCTAATAGGAACCCAAACAAGTTCATGGTCTTCCTCAACTTTTAAACTGTTACTATCTAGTAAATTTGCTATATGGACATGTCCAACTAATTTTAAGTATTCCTCACGTCTAATAGCTTTAGTATAATGAGATAACTTTCCAACATACTGGGCTACCTCTATATTATATCCTAGCTCCTCTGAGCATTCTCTTTTTAAACACTCCTCATAAGTCTCATCCTTCTCAACCCCACCCCCTGGTAGGAAATAGTTGTTATCTCTTCTTACCAAAGCAATTTCACCCTCTGAGTTAACAATTAGTGCATATGCCCCTATTCTCTCTCTGTATTCAATACCTTCAATTCTATTGCCACATTCTACTTCTTCAATGAACATTCATTTTCATCCTCTCAAATAATAATTTTAGAGCTTGGACAATTCTTCTTATTTATCACTATTCATTTATCTCATACTTGTGATAGATGAGTAAGGTATGAAATTTGTGAAACAACTTCACATCAGATAATTCTTATTTGGTACATAGTCCCTTCCTCATTTCAGCTATAAACCATCGATACTCTTCTTCACTTTCATAAGGAGTTGGTTCAGAAATAAAGATTAAATTTTAATTCCAATGCTAAATTAATTGGAATATTATGAATCATCTTGTGACAAAGGATTATAACTTAAAAATATTTTCAATGACTCCCGGCAATATATCATATATAGATTTTCCTATCTTACTCTCAAAATAATCCTTTATTTCAAAGGTAGCTTTCCATTTTGGTACAATATAATCATTAAGACCATGTCGTAATGCTACATCAATCATTCTTTTTTCCATCAGTGTAAATCCACTTGGTAATGCTATTGAGTCACATAATTGAATTAATTTGTCATAATCATCGTATTTTGCTGTATGTAAAAAATTTTCAACAAACTCATATTCTTCATTACTACAATCCCACTTACCAAAAGCCTCCTTAACATTTCCTGTAGGATGTGAGTGCGTTAAACAAATTTTACCCACAAAATCATACCCTTTTTCAATTAAGTAGTTATATCCATCTATACTATGACGCATATTTGTTACCCCAAATCTTCTACCTATATCATGAAGAAGTCCTACTATATAAGCTGCCTCGGCATCCATTCCCTCACACTGGAGCGCTATCAGTTTTGCACCTTAGGCAACAAATAGTGAATGATCCACCCATGGTCCTGGATTTAATTGCTCTGCTTCTCTTAAAATTTCATCAGCTTCCTTCAATGAAGGTAAACTTCCTACCCTAATGTTAATCATAACTTTAACCCCCTTCTTATAAATTAACCTTATTTAATTCTACAACTGTGCCACAAAAATTTACAATTATATAATTGATTATTGTTAACATATGTTGTAATTATATCATGATTTCCACTCATAAAGAATTACACTTAAGTAATTATATGGTAAGCTTTAATTACATAAACATTTTAGAGTTTGCTAGCAAAGTATCTTTCATTTAAAAGGAATCTAACTAAATCTAAAATTGTCATGTGAAATGATGTTACACATAAAATAATGGTACTTATATTTACCGTCTCAATTTGGAGGTGAAGGTGTTTTTGAAAATAAGAAAAGCAGTTGGTGCAGTTGTATTTCGAAACGATGAATACTTATTAGTTCATAAAGTTAAAAGTATTAGCGATAATGAAAGCATTGATGGATATTGGGATTTTCCCAAGGGTGGCATAGGAGAACTAGATGAAAGCTTAGAAAAAGCAATTTTGAGGGAATTAAAAGAAGAAACAGGCTCTTCTAATTATAGAATTGTCCATATGTTTGATAAAAAAATTTGTTTTTCATTTCCCCAGGCTCATAAGTATGATGCCCAAGAAACTATAATGTTTTATATTGAGTATTTAGGTAATGGAGACGATTTAGAGCCCCAAGATGAGGAAATTGACGATATAAGATTCTTTTCTAAGGAAGACTTAATGAAAACTTTATGTCATGAAGAAACTTATGAATTTTTTCAAGAAATATTTGATGCAACTTTTTAATGCTAAACTTATCCTTTTATATATGTGCTTTTATAAAGCTATACTTTTCTAGCCATATTTACTATCCATAAATATAGGCTTTACCAAGTTTATTTATAATTTATTAGTTTATTTTTAAAACTAATATGATATAATATAAATAAGAAAAGCTTAGTGCAGCGAACACTAAGCTAATCCTAGAACGTTTTTAGTTTTAGGGCTATTTGGATTAAATTAAATTTTTGATTAAGAGACGAGCACTAGTCTTTGCTGGATGGGTGCTTTTTCTCTTTGCTTTTAATTTCTATATCTAAACCAAGAAATCTAACTTTGATTTTTATAGTTGAAATAAAAAGATTATGTTTTAATATCATTCTAATAAGATAAAGAACAACAATACTTTTTACTACTAATTCTAACATATCCAATACCACCCCCTTAAGCTATGATGAATTTCACCAATAGCCCAAGGTGGGAAAACGCACAACCACCGCAGCCATCCACTTCTACGGCCTATTTTACCAACATATTATAGCATAGGGATTACCTAATTAGTAGTAAATATGTTCCATAAACCTAGTATTCCATGAAAAAGTATTACTTATTTTATTAAAGAAATTTTAAAGCTTTAAGAATACTGTCACTTTACCCTTAATTTAGGTTTTGATTTTATTCTTGATATGATAATCCAAATTTCATATCCAATAATTGTTCCTAAGGTATTCATTAACATATCCTCTAGTTGCACAAACCTCCCCGTAAATGTTTGAAGAAACTCAATTACTACAGAAAATATAACTCCAATTAAAACTCCATAAATTCTTTTATGTTGAAGTTCACTAAAAACAATAGGTGAAAGGAATCCAAATGGAATAAATAAAGTAATGTTAAGCAAGGTTGCCATTGATAAACCTTCTTGAAAAATACTGTAAGAAAAATATACATCTCCATTTAATATTGAAGTGGTATTGAAATCCCCACCTATAATTCCTGTAATTTTTAAAATTGCTAAAACAGTAAGTATCCAACCAAACTCACATAATATCTTCATGGGTATAAATTCAAATCTTCTCTTAAGCAAAAACTTTATCCCAATAAAAGCGCAAAGAATAATAGCAGCTACTGGTGTAAGATAAAGGAATGTGATTATCCCCTCTCTCAAATAGTTCATTAACATATTTACCCCCCATTTAATTTTCAACTTATTACAACTTACGAAAAATAAATTCCTCTTTATGAAAACTTTATAATTCATGAACTTTATACTTTTTATGCTAATGAATGAATCACATTTTACATTTATGTAATAAGTTACAACTACTGTATGTTTTAATTATAACATTATCTCCATTATAAATAACACCATTTAAGTAACTATATGGTAAAATGTAAATATAAAAAATATATTAGCTAAGTAAACTTATTTTATGTAACAAATCCTATGAAACTCGCATGAATACTATATCTTCTTATCTTTTAAGGAAGATATAAAGATATCACTTTGTCTTTTTATAGAGATATCTTGCTGCAAAAACAGCTTTTCCCATAGACATTAGGTGAGGATTTATCAATAATAGAAGAAAGAGTATTAAATAGAAAGAGGGGAATTTTGGTGAGACTTCTTGGCTTTTTATGCCCTCTCATTAAAGTGAATATATGATTAATATTATGATAATTGAAGATAACCAGCAACTCCAAAATGAGATAGGAGTTCTTTTAACCCGTAATGGATATTCTGTTATAAAGGTTAATGAATTTGATAGTATACCTAAACTAGTTAAAGAAAGTAGCCCCCATCTAATTCTACTTGATATTAATTTACCTTATGATGATGGCTTTAAAATTTGTACTGAAATACGCAGCTTTTCAAGGGTGCCAATTATATTTGTTACAAGTAGGGCCACTAATATTGATGAGCTAATGAGCATAACCCTAGGTGGAGACGACTTTATTACAAAACCCTATAATCCTCAAATTCTTTTAGCTAGAATAAACTCTGTGTTAAAGAGAGTTTATCCAAGTGAAAAAACAAATGACTTTATAGTGCATAACGGTGTTACATTAAATGTACTGTCTAGCAACATAAAATATGAAGATAAAGAGATAGAGCTTACGAAAAATGAACTTAAAATACTTTATTATTTAATGATTAATAAAGAGAAGATAGTATCAAGAGTAGATATTATGGAATACTTATGGGACAGTGCTATGTTTGTAAATGACAATACTCTCACAGTAAATATAACTAGACTTAGAAGTAAGTTTGAAGAAATAGGAATTAGTGATTTTATAAAAACTAAAAGAGGACAAGGGTATATAATATGAGCTTAGGAGATTATTTAAGAGAAAGAGCTAAAGCTATAATACTGAACTTTATAGGATTAATTACTCTAAGCACCTTTCTTTTCAGTGTAGGAAATACCTTTGACACCTTAGTAACGGTATCATTATCTTGGATTGTAGTTTATAGCATATTTTTAATATACGAATATAGAAAAAGAAAGATATACTATAATGATCTTTTAAGTACTTTTAATGAATTAGATAAAAAATCTCTTATAGGTGAAGTAATTGATACTCCTCCCTTTATGGACGCAGTTCCTTATTACTTATTGATGAAAAAATCAGGGAAATCCATGCTTGAAGAAATAAATAAAGTTAAGAGTCAACGTAAGGAATATAAGGAGTATATAGAGCAGTGGATTCATGAAGTAAAAACCCCTATATCAGCTATTAAACTCATTGAGGAAAATAACAAGACAGCTACTTCAAGAGTTATCTTAGAGGAGCTTGAAAATATAGATAGATATGTTGAACAAGCTTTATTTTACGCTAGATGTGAAGAAGCTCACAAGGACTATCTTATAAAAGAAATTTCACTAGAGCAGTGCGTAAATCAGGTGCTTATAAGAAATAAACAGATGTTTATTCTAAATAGCATCGATATAGACTTAGCTGACCTTGATAAAAATATTTACTGTGACAGTAAGTGGCTGGAGTTTATAATAAATCAAATAATAGTTAATGCAGTAAAGTATAGAAAAAAAGACTTTCCTATGATTAAGATTTACACTAAAGAAATTAAAAATGGTACTCAACTTATTATTGAAGACAATGGCATTGGAATACCAGATAATGAAGTTAATCGTGTGTTTGAAAAAGGCTTTACTGGAAATAAGGGCAGACAAAATAATAAATCCACAGGAATAGGTCTATACCTTTGTAAAAAGTTATGTGATAAACTGGGTTTATTAATTGCAGTGGATTCAAAGGAAAATGTATATACTAAGGTTGTAATTACCTTTCCTAAGGGAAGCTTTTGTAAGAATGGAGCCATATAGGCTCTTTTCTACTTTTCTAGTGGAAGAAGTTCATTTTGTGGTGCTACCATCGAATACCAAGGTGGTTTCTCTACAAGGTGACAAAGTTGTAACTTTAAAGTAAGGTTAGTCAAAACCAACAAGGTACATAATCTTGTACAATATTATTGAGGTGATGATATTGGATAAAATATTAGATATAAAAAACTTAGAAAAATACTATGGAAATAAAGGAAATGTGGTAAAGGCTGTTGATGATATAAGCTTTCAAGTTTATAAGGGAGAATTTGTTGGAGTTATGGGACCTTCTGGTTCTGGAAAAACAACTTTACTTAATGTGATATCCACTATTGATGAAGCAAGTTCAGGACATGTTTACATAGATGGGAAAGACTTAACGGAAATCAATCAAAAGGATATTGCAAAGTTTAGAAGGGAAAATCTTGGATTTATCTTTCAGGATTTCAATCTCTTAGATACATTAACAATTCATGAAAATATAGCTTTAGCACTAACCATCAACAGGCATAAAAAAGAAGATATTGATCATAAAATAAAAGCCATAGCAGAAAACTTAGGTATAGAAGATATTCTTTTAAAATATCCTTATGAGGTTTCGGGGGGACAAAAACAAAGATGTGCCTGTGCAAGAGCCTTAGTTACAAATCCTAAGCTTATTCTAGCTGATGAGCCCACTGGTGCCTTAGATTCAAGGTCAGCTCAGATGCTTATTGAAATGATTTCCCAACTAAATAAAGAAATAGGAGCAACCATCTTAATGGTAACTCATGATTCCTTTACCGCAAGCTATTGCAGCAGAATTTTATTTATTAAAGATGGTAAAATTTTTACAGAACTAGTAAGAGGCCAAAATACTCGAAAGCAGTTTTTTAATCAAATCTTAGATGTTGTTGCATTGTTGGGAGGCGATGTTAGGGATGTACGCTAAACTGGCCTTAAGCAACTCAAAACGTTCTATAAAGGATTATGTAATTTATTTTGTTACTCTAACTATCTGTGTAAGCCTATTTTATGCTTTTATGTCCTTATCAAGTTCCCATTATGAACTAATAACAGAGGACTCTTATAACTTTGAAATGCTGAAAAATATAATGAAGTACGCCACATATATGATAACTGCCTTAGAAGTAGTGCTTATCGGCTATGTAAATAAGTACATGATAAGAAGAAGAAAAAGGGAATTTGCAACTTATATATTACTAGGTGTTCCACAAAAAAATGTGGCCTTTATGTTTTTCATTGAAACCTTGGTAATGGGAGTTATTTCAATAGCTTTAGGTATTTTTCTAGGAACTTTGTTTTCGCAGCTTGTTACTGCGTTGATTCTTATGACTGCAGAGCAAAAGATCATATTCTCCTTCAAACTATACCTAGATACTGTGATGATAACCTTGTTATTCTTTACAGCAATGTTTTGTATAATTGGGCTTTTAAATATAAGAGCTTTAAATAAAATAAAACTTATTAATATGATTAATGCTGGCAAAAAAACAGAGTATCAATTTAAGCATGGTAAAGCTGTTTATATTAGTGCATTAGTTTCAGCTATTCTACTTTATATTTTTTGTGGTTATTCAGTTCACAAAATTTTACTTGTAGTTAGGGATCTTTCTCTTAAGACGGGAAATGAAATGACTTATGCAGGGATAGCCTTAGTAAGCTTTATTGGCGGAACTTACGCACTGTTTTACTCCTTAGCTTATATAATAATTACAATTAAGGAACGATGGACAAACTTTAAATATGAGAACACAAACTTATTTTTAATTGGAACAGTAGTTTCTAAAATAAAGACAGCACCTATCTTAATGGCTACAATCTCATTAACGTTTTTAGGTGCGGCCTTAAGTCTTGTTTTTACACTGCTACTATCCCAATGGAGCTTGGGATACTTAGATAGTAGAATTCCTTTTGATGCAGTTGTAACTAGCAAGCTAAACATCATGACTAAAGCAGAGGATGTATCTAAAATTGATTATAGTGAAATTGCTCAGTACTTTGACAATGAAGCTTATGGACTAAAAGATTATTGCGAGGTAGAACAATACTTTATTTACGATTTGGAGCTATATAAGAAAGGTAGAAAAAATATGCCTTTATTAGCAATAGGCTTAAGTGATTATAATCACCTAAGAAAAATCCTTGGTTATAGTGAGGTTCAGCTAGGATTTAATGAATTCACACTTCAATGGGATAAGTCTGTAGATAATAATTCCATAAAGGAGTACATTGCTAAAAACCCCACTATTAAAATAAAGGATAGTGAACTAAAGCTTAGTTCACTGCCATATTATACAGAATCTATTGGGGAATATATTTATCAGTCATATGAAGGTGGAGTGGTAGTTTTACCCGATGAGTGGTGTGAAAATCTAACATTAGCTAGCAAAGACTTCTATGCAAATACAAAGAAAAAAATGAGTTTTGATGATGCACTTAACCTGGAAGGTGAATATATTCCAAATTGGTTTATGAAAAATTACAGCGATATGCTTAATAAAAATAATGGCAGCAACCCTACTATAATTAGGTTTAAGGTGGCAGAAAAAAGTGAGGTATTAAATGCTACCTTAGGCATGAGAATCCTTGGAATATATGTAGGTACTGTGCTACTAATGATTAGTTTAACAGTTCTCGCCTTGCAGCAACTATCTGACTCAATTGAGCATAAAGACAGATTTAACACTTTAAGGCGTTTAGGTATAGATAAAAGTGAAATTCGTAAATTAATATCAAAGCAAATATCCATATACTTTATAATACCAATCTTTGTAGCGGTCATTGGCTTCTCTGTATTATTAAATATTTTCATGTCGGTAGGGAGCAAATTAATTGATATTTATATTGGAGATAAAGCTTTTATATTCAATATTGGCATGGGGTTATTATTGATGCTAGTTATTTACATGTGCTACTTTGCAGCTACTTACTACTCCTTTAAAAGAAATGTTGAAAGTAAATAAATTGGCAGGTTAGTATAAATTATTATCTTTATGAATAAGTAATAACTGTTACCTTTTCATTTTTAATTCTTAACTCCTCTATAATTTACTGGTTTATTTTCAAACACAATATGGTATAATATAAATAAGAAAAGCTTAGTGCTGCGAACACTAAGCTAATCCTAGAACGTTTTTAGTTTTAGGGCTATTGGATTTAATTTAACAGTTAAACAGAAAAAGTGCTAATCTTTGTGGGATGGAGCACTTTTTTCTCTTGTCTCTATCTTCAACTTGAAGCCTTTAATACCGAAATTAAATTCTAGGGATTTTATGTAAACACCCAAGAAAATATAGACAACAGATACTATTAGTAAAACTACTAAGGTACTTATTATCAGTATCATATCCAATACCACCCCCTTAAGCTATGATGAATTTCACCAATAGCCCAAGGTGGGAAAACGTACAACCACCGCAGCCATCCACTTCTACGGCCTCTTTTACCAACATATTATAGCATAGGGATTATCTAATTAGTAGTAAATACATTCCATAAACCTAATATTTTTAAGAATAGATATGATTTATTAACAAGATTACAAACTAACTTAATCCATGCTTATGACTATAATCCACTTGCAGCACTATGTTTAACTTTTTCATTTCTCCATTGATTTAATAGTTTATTCATCTCTCTTCTACCATTAATAATGAAGAATTGTTTAGCTGGATATTTTTTATGTAAATTTATTATAGTATGCTTACGTGTTTTAGAGAAACTCCATAACCCCTTACAAAGAAATAAAAATTCCTTGTCAAACTTTTGTTCTAGATACTGTGGTGTATCTGAACGCTTTTTACCCTGCCTTAACAAAACACTAACCAAGCATGTAAGCCGATTAACGTCAAGAAATATAATAAGGTCAGTCTCTTTAAATCTCAACTCCATTGTGCCAGTATGATTCCCCTCAATTATCCACTTTTCCTTTGATGTAAGCTCCTTTTGCTTCTTTATCCATTCTTCTTCCGGTGGCTTTTCCCAATTAGGTCGCCAAAACTCAACATCAAGATGAACCAGTGGTAGTCCAGTTATATGAGCTAATTTTTTAGCTAAAAAGCTTTTGCCGCTACCATTATTGCCCACGATAATTATGCGATTGTACGCAAATATATTCAATGCTATCCCCCTATTTAATTCATAATTAAAATTTTCTTCATACTCATTATAGTTAAGCAAATCTTATTAATGCTAAATTTACTGTGGATAAACCACTTGAAAATTTTATTGGTTTATTTTTAAAGACAATATCTGTTTAGTTCTGTGAACACTAAGCTAATCCTAGAACATTTTTAGTTTTAGGGCTATTAGATTTTGCTTACTAGTTTAAGAAAAAAGCATTAATCTTTGATAGATGGATGCTTTTTCTATAAGTTTAACTAATTTTATCAATGATACTTAAGCCATCTTCTTCTGTAATTCCTACATGACTATTTGTTCTAATTAAATGTTCATTAATTTCCTCATTTTCTAAGTCCAAGTCATCAAGAACAGCATACTTTTCAACATTTCTATGTTCATTTAACCAAGCAATAATCTCCTTAGCCTTTACATGACTAAAGGTTTTATTTGTGCGTATTTCATCTGTGCTGAAATCGGGTGTTTTATCGATTATTTTTATATTAAACTCACATAAGATATCATATAAGTATTGAGAATATCCTTCCTTTGGCATCATATTGTCATCAAACCATAATTTCCAACCAGAAGACATAACAATAGCTGCATTTGTTTTATCGATTACTGTTTTTAAAACCTCCACGTTTTTCCTATCAATTGGTTCAGTGGGATTATTCTTTAGAAAATCCTCTGAATTAAGGACTCCATCAATATCCAAAAATATAACCTTCATAAATTCCCTCCCATTTGTGCAATTAGTTATAATAGTTAATATGTATTTTTATTATAACATTAGTTTGAATATAAGTAATACTATCCCAGTAATTATGTGGTAAAATTAAGTTATAAAACAACATACTGGTGAAGTTTTGGGGATATAGACAAACTCGACTAAATAGCAGGGGGATAGGCAAATGTACATAGAAATGAGTGATAAAGTCAATCTATATGTAAAACAATCAGGTGAAGGGATTCCGTGTCTGTTTATTCATGGTGGACCTGGAGAAGGAAGCCTTGATTTTGAAGCATTGGGTGGAAACTCTTTAGAGAGCTTCATGCAGATGATATATTTTGACCAAAGAGGATGTGCAAGGTCAGGTGGTAACTCTAGTGATGATTATTCCATTGAAAGAATAATTGATGACATTGAAGAGATAAGAAAAACCCTAGGAATATCTAAGTGGATAGTAATGGCTCATTCCTTTGGAGGGATTATAGCTGCTAATTACGCTTACAAATACGAGGAATTTGTGGATAAGCTTATTTTGTTAAATTGTACTCTTTCCATGGAGCATTCTTTTACTAGTCAACTAGATTATGGGATTACGCTGCTATCTAAGGAAGACTTACAATACTCAGAAGAAAGTTCTACTTTTGAGAAGTGGCAACATGTAGTTGGTAAGCTTCTTGAAAAGGATATATTTTATAAGTTACAGTATAATGATTATAAAAACTTCTTAAAGGTAAATGCTAAAAGCGGCGAAATAGAAAACTTTAATGCAGTTATGGCTAATCAAGCTTTTAGTAACAAACAGTATTTTGCAAATTATTTTTATCTAACAGAAAAAATTACAGTTCCTGTATTAATCATAATTGGCAATGAAGATTATGCTATTGGACCAAATCACCATGAAAATTTCATGTTTCCTAATAAGAAAGTAAGAGTACTTCAAGGCAAACATATGCTATATCTTGAAAATAATGAAGAATTCAAATCAGTTATTCAAGAGTTTGTTGAGTAAACTTTGATGATATGATTTGTTACTTCACTGGAGCATTCTTCAATTGCTTATTTACTATAAGTATGAAATTAGTGAATAAACTTCTTTTCAAATTCATTAATTCTAAATCTGTAATGTTTTAATTGGTTATATGGAGGGTTTTATAAAGTGAAAAAAGTATTATTTTTGTGACTTTCAAGGAACCTTAGCTTATAATGATTGGATGTTTAGCAAAGCGCTACATAAAGTATTAGAGTGTGTAAATAAGTCT
>NZ_DGLI01000044.1 GCF_002387895.1 Clostridium sp. UBA4548 | reverse complement strand
CATTCGCCAAGGAACCCTATAGAGAAACACTTCAACGTTTAATTTATATCTTTCAAGAAGTAGTTTCTCAAAAAAGATAGGGACAAAAAATAGCAGTTCTTTTTACAAAAAAATATTAATTGTTGTCAAGCTCAACTAATGTAATTATCTAAGTTTCTATTAATATCAAGGAATAACAATATTGAAAGATATATATAGTTTTAAGCTTGTTTATCTATACAAATAAGAAATTAAGAGGAGTTATTATTTATGAATAATGTAATGAAAACCATAGAGTCAAGGTACTCTGTAAGAAATTATATAGACAAACCAATTGAAAAGGAAAAACTAGACATTATTAAAACTTTTATAGAAGAAAATAAAAAAGGTCCCATGGGCAATGAAGTTACCTTCCATCTTATTGATGCTTCAGAACACGATAAAGCGGAGTTAAAATCACTAATTACCTATGGCATGATAAGTGGGGCAACAAGTTATATTGTAGGGGTTGTTAAACCGGGAGAATATGCTATGGAGGATTTTGGCTACTGCATGGAAAAGTTAATTCTTAAGGCTTCGGAGTTAGGCCTTGGAACTTGCTGGCTTGGAGGAACCTTTAATAGAGGTGGCTTTGCAAAACAAGTAAACCTATCTGGTGAAGAGCTGTTACCTTGCATCACTCCTATAGGTTATACTGCTGATAAAAGAACTTTAAAAGAAAATTTCATCAGGACCTTAGTAGGGGCTAAAAAGAGGAAAAACCCTGAAGTGTTATTTTTTGAAAATAACTTTAACACTTCATTAAATTTAGACACCATAGGATCATACAGTAAGGTATTAGAAGCCTTGAGATTAGCTCCTTCTGCATCCAATAAACAGCCTTGGAGAATTATTAAAGACTCTCAGGGGTTATATCATATTTTCTTAGAGGAAGATGAAAAGTATAACAATACCTTTAGTGGAATTAAAATTCAAAACATAGACATGGGTATTGCAATGTGCCATTTTGAACTAGCAGCAAGGGAACTTGGAATAACTGGTCAATGGATAAAGTCAAAGCCAGAGGTTCAGGCTGGTAAGCTAAAATATATAGTTACTTGGAAAGAAAACTAAACTCAATCCATTAATGGGCAAATAGAATAGCTACTGACAGAATGTGTAAAAAGTGCAAAGGAACTCAAAAGGATAAAAAAGACGAAGAAGACTTAATAAGAAAAGTGTTCTTTATGTGGAATAGGTTAAAACCCCTAAGATTTTTAGAGATCCTAGGGGTTTTAATTTATAATAATAAGCAAAGATATATTTGAAAAGAAATTTATCTATAAAAACAATTATATTATTAGTAAATTAGTCTTAAAGTTAATAAAACATACAAGTTATATGTTAAGTAAAATAAATATCAGAAAACTCTATGATTACTTTTTCTGCATTAGAATGCTGGCTTATATGCTTATCATTTAAAGTTTCAGCTTTATTAGGGCAGAAATTCATGTTAGAAGGAAGGTTAACTATAAATTCACTACCTTTTCCATAGCTGCTATTAACCTCAATAGAACCATTATGAAGTTCTACAAGAGCTTTTACAAGAGATAATCCAATACCGCTACCTTCCTGTTCCCTTGTAAAAGATTTATTTACCTGTTTAAAACGTTCGAATATGATATCAAGCTGATCTTCTTTAATTCCTATACCTGTGTCTTTCACAGAAAAGGAAATAAAATCTCCCATGTCTTTTAAATATATACAAATTATTCCAGGTGCACTGCTAAATTTAATTGCATTTGAAAGTAAATTTAATACAATTCTTTCTATTTTATCAGGATCACAATACATAATTTTTTCTTCAATATCTGTATCAAAAACC
This sequence comes from Clostridium sp. UBA4548, assembly GCF_002387895.1. GTDB lineage: Bacteria > Bacillota > Clostridia > Clostridiales > Clostridiaceae > Clostridium_J. The sequence continues at coordinate 373,865 of NZ_DGLI01000044.1, read as the reverse complement.
AACTCTAATCCTTTGTTTTGAATGTATGGTATTACAGAAAGCGAAATATCCTCTAGTAAATTAACAATATTACACTTTCCCATACTCAGTTCTAAAAAGCCTGCATCGTGTTTAGTAATATCAATGAGATTATTCACTAATCTCAGTAATCTATAACAATTTTGCTTTATACTTTTTTTGCAATTTAAAAATTGAAGGTTATTATCATTAGGTGAATTTTTATTATATAAATCAGTTAATTGTATTGAGCAAAATATTATATTCAATGGGGTTTTCAGCTCATGAGAGATATTTGCAAAAAATTCTGTTAAGATTTTCTCTTCATTTTTTCTTTTTGTTATATCTAAGCCAATACCAATAACATTTTTAATAGTGCCTTCTTCATCTTTTATTATTTGAGTATTCCAAAGTATAGTAACCAGCGAGCCATGCTTATTAACAAAAGATTTTTCTATTTGTGTTGAGATTATCTCCGGACTTAGTGAACGAATGTAGTTTAATATTTCATTGCCATCTTCTTCTTCAAAGATAGTATTTCTCCAGTTATAACCTAAAACTTCTTTAGCAGAATACCCTGAAAGCTTTTCTCCATATTTATTAAATTGAACTAGAAAACCATCTTGGTTCCAAACACAAATTATAACATTTGCATTATCGATTATGGTTTTAGAAAAAGTTTGTACTTTCTTTAATTGTTCTTCAGCATTTTTTCGGCAAGATAGATCTGTTAAAGAACCAGCCATTCTTAAAGGAACATTTTCATCATTACATATAGCAGCCCCACGAATTAAAACCCACTTATAGTTATTGAAATTAGCTTTAATTCGAACCTCTTGTATAAAGTGTCTATTATGCCCTTGGAAGTGGTAGGATAATTCTTTTACGAAATCATCTCTATCTTCAGGGTGAATAAATTCCTTATAATTGGGGAAGTAAAGGTTAAATTCAGATTTTGTATAACCTAAGATCTGAAGAAATCTATCTGAAGCATAAAAAGTACCATCTTTGATTTTGTAATCCCACATTCCATCATTAGAACCCTTTAGCGCAAGTTCATATCGCTCATCAGAAAGCATAAGTTGTTTTTGTGATTCTAGAATTTTTAATTGGCGCAAACCTGATTCCCCAACCATTTCTGAGAGGTGTTTAAGGAAAATAAGGATTTTTTCGTGTTCTTCTTTATTAACAATTGGGATCTCATCTAAAGCTTTTAGGTAAGCTTCTTCATCAAAACCAAATTTTTTTGCTTGCATTCGAAAAAATTCTTTATCTGGTTTTTCAAAAAAAATTTGACCACTAAAGATAGTGGCGAGAAAAATTCCATCTACTACAATAGGTGTTCCGATATCTATCAACCCATTTTTGCATTTATAATCCACAATAATGTCTTTATTTTTCAGCTTTTCTAGGATGAATACATCACTTTCAATACATAGGAGTTTAGAGTTAGGATTTACTCTATGAAATTTTGTGCACATATCTCTCCAACCTGTTGAGGTGAGAATAGTACCATCTCTTGAAACGATTCCAGAAGCAATATTAGTTGCTTGATAAAAGCTATCTAACAACTTTCTGAGCTGATTAATATCTACAAGATCTGTTAGTTCGTATTTCATGATATCCCCCCAAAAATTCAAATGAAGTTAATATATAATCTCTGTTATTAATACAAAATAACCCCTTATTCTAATAAATTTCTTAATATATTCTATGTGTTGTATAAAAACCCTTTTTCTAAAAAGAAAATGTGTTATTTTATCTGAATAATCATGCAATTTTACAATCAACTATTTTATCAAAGTAAAATAAAGATACTACCCTATAAATTTGATGTGAGCTTTGGTATATCAGAATATGATAATAATTTATGCAAAACAGCTACAGCACTAATAAATCTAGCTGATAAGAAAATGTATAAAAACTATTGTAAATATATTGAAAGAGATGTAAAATATTAATATGATATCGATTTGATATCATATCAATATTTTTAGGGGAGTGAATGGTTATGGAGGATAAGAAAATCCTTTATGAAGAAAAAGAAATGCAAGCAAGAAGTGGTATGGGGATGCTCATTGGAAATATGGCAATAATTATATTAGCAATAGCTGCTCTTATACTAAGTGCTAGCCTTGTGGTAGAAAATAATACAGCCCTTGGAGTTTGTATTATATTATTATCAATTGTTGTTATTTTTACTGCATTTATAATGCTTTTTGGACTTAAGGTAATAAATCCAAATGAAGCTTTAGTTTTAACCTTGTTTGGAGAATATAAAGGAGCATTAAAAAAAGAGGGCTTTTATTGGGTAAACCCTTTCTGTACTGGTATAAATCCAACTGCAAAACATGTAGGCGTTACACCAAATCAAACTGCTGGGAATAAAGACCATGAAAATATGACTCATGATACTGTTGGTAAAAAAATCTCTTTAAAAGCAATAACTCTTGAGAATAGAAAACAAAAGGTTAATGATGAACTTGGTAACCCAATTGAAATAGGGGCTGTTGTTATATGGAAGGTAAAAAATGCTTCTATGGCAGTATTTAATGTAGATAACTACAAAAACTATATTTCTACTCAGTGTGATTCTGTAATTCGTAATGTGGCAAGATGCTATCCTTATGATACTAATGAAGCTGGACAAGAGAATGAAAATAACAATGAAAAATCTTTACGTGGTAGCAGTCAAGAAGTTGCTTCTATTATGCAAAGAGAATTACAAGAAAAGGTTGATATTGCAGGACTGGAAGTTTTAGAAGTTCGTATTACACATCTTTCTTACGCACCAGAAATAGCTTCAGCTATGTTACAACGTCAACAAGCAGTTGCTATCATTGCTGCAAGACAAAAAATTGTAGAAGGTGCAGTAGGTATGGTTCAAATGGCTTTGAATCAGCTTAGTGAAAATGATATAGTTGAATTAGATGATGAAAGAAAAGCAGCTATGGTAAGTAACCTACTAGTAGTACTTTGTGGAAACAAGGATGCACAGCCAATAGTAAATAGTGGTTCAATTTATTAAGAAATCACGTGTTCATTTTGTTAAAACTTTGGAAGCAGATTTAGACTAAACAAATGGATATTTGTGAACAAACTGTCTTTGTTACGCCAAAGCAACTTATTTAGGCTGAGCAACTGCAAGACTGCTAAGCAGGCACCATAGAAGATGGCAGACTTGAAGCTTCCAAAAGGATGTTAAAATAATAATTAGGAAGAGGGCTTGAGAGATAGTGGATAAGAAGTCAAAAGAAAAAGATAAGAAACAGGTTTTATTAAGACTATCACCAAGTCTTTGGAATGAGCTAGCAGCTTGGGCTGAGGATGACTTTCGATCCATCAATGGGCAAATAGAATATTTACTGACAGAATGCGTAAAAAAGCGTAAAAGAACTGATAAGGATAGAAAAGGTGAAGAAGACTTAATGAAATAAGTATTCTTTTCGAGAAATAATTAAAACCCCTAGGATTTTTAGAAATTCTAGGGGTTTAATTTACTTACAGTCATGATAATGTTATTCTATGAAACTCATTGCTACTTTTAGTTTTACATGCACTATCCCCTCTACTGATACAAGGGCACCTTCATTGGACAATATTATTATCCTAAAGTAAGTTTAGCCTATAATAACCATTAATATAATGAATTGTAATAGAAGATAGATATTTCAATATGGTAAAATGTTTCCTTGAATTTATTTGATATATATTATAAATTGCTGTAAATTTTTATGAAACGTAAGATTTATTATAGTTCTTATAGATGGATGTAAAGTTTTGGAGTATAATCTAACTATTGTGTAATTAGGTATTATTCATAATGAGTATGATTTCTGTAAGATTCTAATAGCTATAACTTTAGAATATAAACAGAAAATTGATTAACATTTTCTAGTAGGTTTAATATTATTGTACAAATAATAAGGGGGGATAGTTTTGAATCTTATAGATGCTGGCAAAGAAGATTCTGATAAGGATTTATCTAAACCAGGACACGAAAGTATAAATTTTGAACAGGGGATATTACTTCATCCCTTTGTGGAGGAACTAAGAGATAATAAAAAGCGGCTTGAAGCTGACCTTGAGGATGCAAAGTTACTTCAGAATATAAGTATGAAACTTATTTGTGGGGATAACATACAGACATTATATGAAGAAATTATGGATGCAGCAATTAAAATAATGGATTCAGAATATGCAAGCATGCAGATGTTACATACTGATAAGATAAAAGGTGATAAGCTTCAACTTCTAGCTTTTCGTGGATTTAATCTTAAGGCAGCAAAGTTTTGGGAATGGGTATATGCAGAGGATGCTGGCTCTACCTGCGGTGAAGCATTGCGTACTGGACAGCGGGTTATAGCGCCAAACGTAGAGCAGTGTGATTTCATGGAAGGAACAGAAGATTTAGAAATATATCTACAAACAGGTATTCATGCAGTTCAGACAACTCCACTTTATTCTCGCAATGGTAAAATGATTGGAACCATATCCACACACTGGTCAAAACAGCATGAACCTTCTAAAAGAGACCTTAGGCTCTTGGATGTATTAGCGAGGCAGGCAGCTGATATCATTGAGCAAGTTCAGTATAAAGATAGACTTAGGGAGAGTGAAGGGAAATACCGAACCTTGTTTGAGCATATGAACGAGGGTTTTTTTCTGGCTGAAATTATTTCTGATGATTTAGGTAATCCAGTAGATTATCTCTATCTGGCAACAAATCCGGCATTAGAAAATATTATGGGACTAAATAGTGAAGCTATTATAGGAAATACAGGTGAGAGCATTCAGCTTTTTCCTAGCCATTGGATCAATACCTTTGGAAAGGTTGCAAACACAGGTGAACCAGTTAACTATGAGGGATTTTTCGAAAATTTAAATGGACATTTTAATATTAAAGTCTTTTCACCAAAGCAGGGACAATTTGCCTGTGTTATGCAGGATATTTCTAATAGAGTAGAGCAACAGAGGGAAATAAAGAAGCAACAAGAAGCTCTAATAAAGGTGGAACAGGAAAAAAGAGAAACTATTGAAGCGGCAATGAAGGTGAAAGATGAGTTTATATATCTAATAACTCATGAGTTTAAAACCCCAATAACAGTTATAAGCTCGGTGCTTCAGACAATTAATAGTGTTTTTAAGACTGATGTAAATGAAAGACTTGGGAAATACCTGAATATGATAAAGATAAATACATACAGACAGTTAAGATTAGTAAATAACTTACTTGATATTACAAGATTAAACTCAGGTCATATAAAAGTAAATAACCACTGTATTGATATTGTGCATGTATCAGGGTTCATAGTTAATTCTGTGGAGGCTTATGCAAAGCAAAAGCAGATAAACCTAACCTTTGTAACTGAACTCACAAAAAAGGAAATTTACATAGACGAGGAAAAATTTGAGCGTATAATGCTAAATCTACTTGCCAATGCAATGAAGTTTACCCCAAGGGGGAAGAATATAACCGTGATGCTTTCAGTAAAGAACCTCAATAACCAAGATTATATTAGTATAAGTGTAAAGGATGAAGGTATTGGAATACCTGTTGAAAAGCAGAAAATTATTTTTCATCGGTTTGGTCAAGTAGACACAAGTCTTTCACGTCAGGCAGAGGGTACGGGCTTGGGACTACACCTTGTTAAACTGCTTTTGGAGGCATTGGAGGGGGAAATATCATTAATAAGTTCACCTGGAAAAGGAAGCACTTTTACAATCTTACTCCCTGTAGTTAAGCCCTCATCTGTAGAGAAAGAAGTAAGCTGTTCAATAAACTATGAGTTGATATCTGGGGATGAACGTATAGTGCAGGCCATGTCCATAGAATTTAGCGATATATACTTTGATTAGGGAGTTAACAGTTAAAAATATCTTTATGAAAACATTAGGATTAATTGTGTGTAGAAATGGAGAAAAAGAACTGAAAAATACCTTATTTAAAAGTAAAAACTATAATAGATAAAGAAGTTAATATTAGAAGCCCTGTGGCAGGTTACCACAGGGCTCTGTTAAATTAATAATTATAGTAGATATTTGTTTTCTTCCTAAATTTCTGAAATCACATCTATCTCAACTTTTTTAACATCACAAAGATTACTTCCTACAGTTGTTCTAACTGGTAATGGTTCATTAAAAAAGTTCTCATACGAGTTATTATACTCAGCAAAGTCATCCAATTTCCAATGATGATAGATTACTTTAACAATGTTGTCCAGAGATGCGTCTGCAGCTTCAAGTATTAACTTAATATTAGTTAACACTTTAGCATTTTGGGCTAATTAAACATTCACCTCTAAGTGGAAGGTGTTAGTATTTTATGTTTTATTTTCTAAGTAGAATTACTTATTAAACCATGCTTCCTTAAGAAGAGCTATCCCCTGAAGGATGGATTCTTCACTCATACCGCTAAAGCCAATGCATACCATATTATTTTTATAGTTATTGGGATTTATAAAATAGGGTCCTACAGGGTATACCTTAACCCCAACCTCTTTAGCTTTGTTTATTGCTTCTATTTCTGTTAATCCATGTTCAAACTCCAGCAGTATATGAAGTCCTGCGTTTTTGCCATGAACAACAACTTTGTTTTCCATTTGAGTATTAATACCCTGAATTAATGTGTCATGCTTCTTTTTATAAGAATGGACTATTTTTCGTAAGTGGCTATCCCAATGGCCTAAGGACATAAATTCTTCAAGGACCTTTTGTTGCATCCAAGGTACCTGACAGCTGTAGCTTCCAAAGACTTTATCATATTTCTTAATCCATTTCTCTGGGAGCACCATATAACTCATCCTGAGACTTGGAGCAAGGGATTTTGAAAAGGTTCCAATATATATTACTTGTCCATTAGAGTCAATGCTTTGTATGGAGGGAATAGGTTTAGAATTATACCTAAATTCACTATCATAGTCATCTTCTATTATTATTCCATCCTTTCTTTTTGCCCAATCTAGAAGCTTTAACCTCTTTTGAATAGGCATTACAGCACCAGTTGGGTATTGATGAGAGGGAGTTACATAGACTATTTTTCCATCACTAGCTTCTAATTTTTCAAGATCAAGTCCATCTTCCTCTACTGGAATAGGAATTATTTCATAGGAGTTATTAATAAACACATCTCTTGAGCCAATATACCCAGGTTCTTCAAAGGCCACTTTTTTTGAGTGTTCTCTAAATAGCACGGATAATTGCTCCACACAGTTTTGTACACCTGCACAAAGGATAATTTCCTTAGGACTGCAGTGAACTCCTCTAGATTTGCTTAAATATTTCATTATTTCAACTCTTAATTCAACTTCACCTTTAGGGTCATTGTAATACAATATTTTCTCAGCACTAACTGAGGAAAGACATTGATTTGTAAGCCTACGCCAAGTATTTAAAGGGAAATTCCCAGAACTTAGAGCTCCATATTTAAAATCATATAAATAAGTTTCCTCATTAGCTTTGTTAAAGCTTGCCTCTGGCGTGTAATCCATATTAGGTTTATTACTTTTTACTTCAGAAGCAGTAATTTCTAAGTTATGAATTTCTTCAACAATATATCCACTACAAGGTTTACTTTTAATATACCCTTCAGAAGAAAGCTGTTGATAAGCTGCTTCTACAGTGTTTCTGCTTACATTTAAGGACTTTGCAAGAGTACGAGTAGAGGGAAGATTGCTACCCACAGATAGATTTCCAGATAGAATTTCTTCCTTTATCTTATTATATATTTGAACACATAAAGTTTCTGATGAATTTTCATCTAGCACCATCATAGTATCACTCCCCTTATAAACTGGCACCCTTAAATTATCATAAATTGGCACTTATAATGAGTACAGTTTCATTGTAATATTATGTTAAACAGCAGTCAATTTGAAAATGAGAAAAGTTCATATTTTCTGTTTTGGGGGAATTGTTGTTAAAGATTATGGTTAATTATATAGAATCACAAAACATAGGAAACTCTTAAAGTTAAACATGCTTATGCGATTCTGTCAAACACAATGATTTATAAATAGGGAGGAATAAAAATGAGAAGAAGTGAAAAAGAAATTAAGGATTTAGAGGTAATAAACTCTATAATGAAAGAAGCTTTAGAATGTAGAATTGGGTTATGTGAGGATAATAAACCTTACATTGTACCCATGAATTTTGGATATAAGGATAACTATCTATATATTCATTCTGCCTTAGAAGGTAAAAAGATTGAAATATTAAAGAAAAATAATAAGGTTTGTTTTGAAGTGGATGTAAAGACCGAAGTAGTTAAAGCTGAAAATCCTTGTGGTTGGTCTATGAAATATTTAAGTGTAATAGGCTTTGGTAAAGCATATTTTGTGGAGGATCTAACTGAAAAAGCAGAAGCTTTAAATACAATAATGGAAAAGTATTCAGGAAAAGCTGATTTTAAGTTTCCTGAAGCAGCCTTAAAAAGAGTGGCTGTTATTAAGATTGAAATTGAAGAAATTACAGGGAAGAAATCTAAAGATTAAATTAGAAATAAGTATGAACAGGAAGTAAGTACAATATTACTGATGGTTACAAAAGGTATGTAGCTACAAAAGAGTAAAGTGAAAGTTCATTAAAAAGTATTCAATCTAAGTATAAATCAGAGAATCTTTCAAGGATAACCACAAAGGATAACTCCACCATGGGCATGATCCTATAGTAAAATTTCTTACATAATTAATTGAATTAATGAAATTATAATAGATGTAAGTCAAATTATCTTAGGAGGTTATATTCTTATGAAAAAGGCTAATAAAGTTATTAAATCAGAAACAGAAGCTGTTACTCGAAACCAGAGAGGTGGCAGTACTAAAGGGTCAAGTAATAGAGGAGAAATAGATAGCGAAGGTCTTAAGAAGTTAACTGAAGGAGTTACAACTGGTAAGTAAAAAGTTTAGTTTTATTATAAGAATTTTAAAGGAACCACAGTAATTTTATGATAAAATAAGTGTTTCCTATGCCTTTAGCTTCAAGGAAAAGCAGAGAAGTTAAGTATAAAAGCTGTTTCAAAAGGAATTCCTATACCTTTGAAACAGCTTTTAAAAATCTTAAATATAATTTACATTTAAAACATTACAGTAGCTCTAAAATCTCCACTTCATAGGTTTCATCTGGAGCATTAACCTCTACTACATCCCCAGCTTTTTTACCAACCAAGGCCTTTCCAAGATCTGACTCTATACTTATAAACATCTTTTCTGGATCTGCATCCAAAGTAGTTGTTAAGGTAATATCAGTTTCAAAATCATCCTCTACAAACCTAACCTTAGCTTTTCTATTAACCCCTAAAACCGAGCTATCTAAAGAAGTTTCATCTATTACTGTGGAGGTTGAAATCATAGTTAATAAATATTGAATCCTATTATCATTTTCTCTATAGTTTGCACAGGCTTCCTTATATTCTGCATTTTCAGACCTATCACCATGGGCAGCAGCTTCCATCTTTTCCTTGGCAATTTCAGCTCTTTTCACCGTAAGCCTATAATCTAATTCTTCTTTTAATTTTTCTAAGTTTTCCTTAGTCAATTTGTTATTCATATACAAAATACCTCACAAGAATTTTTATAATATATGAAATGCAATAAAGATACTCGCTATATATATCTAATTATGTTTTGCATTCTCTTTAATATTATAATACATATTAACATAGATTTGCATATTCAACTACCATCACTTAAAAAGAAAATTCCATATTAAAAAAATTTGTTTAGGGATTGTTAGCAAAGTGTGCATGTAATTTATTTTCATTAGGATTAATAAATATAATTTTTTATTTTAGAGAACAATATAGGCATCCATGATATAAAAGCATCTTATTCATCATGAATTAAATTTTTGCAAATAATTCATTATGAAAAAGTCCAAAGGGAGCCAAGGTAGGCTCAGCTATAAATTAAGTCTTTACCCTAGAGCCTTATATTATTAGGAAAAACATTATTTTTATAACAAATAATATTTTTAACAGCTAAAAAACTATATAGGAGGAAATATATGAGAGCTATTTTTCCACATACAATGAAGAGAGTGCAGTTACATACTACTAGGGAAATAAATAATAAAATTATGAAAGAAACCTTAGAAAATGTTTTAAGCTATGCAGATAGGAGTAAAGATGAAATTAAACACAGGCTAAAAGAATTGGAAGCAGAATGGGATATTGAAAGAGTCCTTGAAACCAATGCCGCAAGTGCTATTATTGTAACTACAGCTTTGGGCTTTACAGTAAATAAGAAATGGTTTTTAGGGGCAGGAGCAGTGGGAGGATTCTTATTACAGCATGCTCTTCAAGGTTGGTGCCCACCCTTAGAGGTCTTTAGAAGAATGGGATTTAGAACCTGTTCTGAAATTAATTATGAAAAAGAAGCACTAAAGAATTTATTATAAAGATTGGAGAATGCCTAGCACTAAATAGGGCATTCTTTTAATTTTGTCACATTGTATATATGTAAATAATTTTCAAAGAGTAGTATTATTTAAGTAGTAATTTCCATTTAAGAAAATATTAGGTATAATCAAGATGTATAGAACCAATGGATATAAAATGGATTTTGAACTGATAAAATCATTAAGGGTACTTACAGGGGAAAATCTTAGAGTATTAATTAAAGTAATAAAGGTTTATTCAAGGGAAAGAATGAGGGGGATAAAAATGAGATATAAAAGTTTTGAGGAAGTAGAGAGAGTTTATTCTAAATTATATAGAGATGAAAAGTATAAGGAAACCTTAGAAATGCTAGAGAACATTAAAATTCTTATTTCAGAGGATGAAATAAAAAGGAATTTTTACAACATTATGATAGATAAAGCTAGGGCTCTTTTTAGGTGTAATTTATACGATGAAGCATTAGATATAATAGAAAGTCTTATTAATAGCGGGTTTATATGTTCATTATGGAGATTTGGGCCTTTAAATAATAACCTGAGATATAAGGAATTAAAAGTTAAAAATGACCTTTTAAGGAGAGCTGCTGAAAAAGAATCAGAACTTAAATACAAAGTATATGTTCCACAGGGATATGTTAAAGAAAAACAATATCCTCTATTTATAAGTTTGCATGGAGATGGTGAGGATGCAGAATATCATAATAGGTTTTGGGAGCCAGAATTTCTTCTTAAGAGAGGTTTTATTGTGCTTTGTCCTCAATCATCACAAAGAATTGCACATAATAGTTATGTTTGGAACATAAAAGAATTATACTTTCAATACGAAATGGAAGAAAATATATTTGATATTGAAAATTTTGAAATGTACAGCTCTATGAGAGAAGAGTTAAAAAGATGTTATGATTCAATAACACAGGAGTATTCCATAGATCATGAGAAAATAATTATTGGGGGATTTTCAGGAGGTGCTCATGCTGCTATAGATATGTCCTTATCTGGTAGAATTCCTATAAAAGGTGCGATTTTATTGTGTTCTCAAAGACCTAAGTCTTTTACAGTTGAGAGTGCCAAGAATGCTGCTGAAAAACATATTAAGTGGGTATTTATGGAAGGGGGAAAAGATGCGCCAGTGCAAGATGTGGAAGAAATGATTGAAATTCTTAATAACTTTGGAGGGTCTTGCAATTATATTATTAATCATGGTATAGGCCATTGGTATCCAGATGATTTGGAGAATAAACTGGATACAGCTTTAGGCTTTATATTGAATTAAAATTAAATATTTCAATGGAAATAAGCACTAGATGTCACTACTAAATAATGAAAATAAATCTAATAATTAGGGAAACGCTTGGCATTTGGCAGGTGTTTTTTTATTATATATGAAGTCTAAGAATACTTTGTTTTGTTGGTGTTCACTTACTCCACCTTCGTATTATAGTGTTTTAGGTTTCTTTCAAGATATAAATTTCACCCCCTACCAACCCCCTGACATATACTACAACAATAATAAAATAAACTACTACAGAGAAACCACTACATCACCTAAACTATTACTTTTAAAAAGTGGTTTCTATAAAGAGATAGACATGCTGAGTGCACTATAAATATTTAGGCTATCCATAAAATGTGGAAATTTACATAGGTGGAGGATAGATAAAACTTTCAGCTTGTTTAATTATAAAGGGAAATAAATTCAACACTGAATTTATCCATGGAACCTACATTGGTTCCTTTAAGGTTTGCTCATGATGAATAAAATACATTATCACCTTTGAAACCAATATACAACCTAATTATAAATTCTAAAATAACAGGGGGGAGTTAATTATGGAGATTTATAGCAATAAAAAAGAATCTATTAAAAACCTAAAGAATGAAATTATATTAAGTGAACAAGTTATTACAGAAGAAAAATCAAAGGATAATAAGCCTGCTAAGGAGGACTTAAAAAGAATTTTTAATAAAGCATCACTAACAAGAAGCTACAGTGGCAGCAATAAAATAACCTTCAACAACCTAGAAAAAATCTTTGAAATCATGAACACCATGGCAAAGGATAGAGAAATAAAATGGAAACATCACTATGATGCGATTATAGATAAAAATGCAAGGTATGTTCTGAGAATTAACATAAAATCCTTATTTAATAAGCTTATAAAAAAGTGCAGAGAATTAGGCTATCAGTGCTGCTTTGATGAAAATAAACCTTACGACTTAGGAAGACTTATTAGACATAAAGAATATTGCCTAGGAAATTTTAGTGTACGACTTCTAAGAGAAGATGAAAGTGAGAAAAAGGATATAAACAGCAGATGTATTTATATTGACATAGCTGAGCTAGAAAACTTAGGGGTTAATATAAGTGGAATGCTGATAGATAATACTTTGGTAGCAGATGAACTGAATTAAAGTAACTCTATGCCTTAGAAAGGTAAAAGGTTAGAAATCTCCACTAAATTACCAAAGTTTTGCCTCTATGCTACAATTTAAAATACAATTTAGGAAATTAAAGAAGAAAGTATTCAATGAGAACCTATAGAACTTGCTAGAAGCATGAAGGTAAATACAAAACTGTTATGGTATATAGTGCCTGCTTTAAAAGCGCATAAATAAGTTGCTTAGCATATGAGATGCTCATATATAAAATATAGATATACTAATAAAAAAATCAAAAGTACTATTGAAAAATTCTTACCTACTCTTTATGGAAGATATATAATATAAATATATAGTCAAAATTAATTATACGAGGAGAAATGGAATGAAGGAAAAAAAGTCTTTGAAGTTTAAAATTTTTCTTGGATTTGGTGTTTTCTTAGCAGTAATAGTCTCAGCTTTTTTTATTTATGTAAGTTCTTACTATAAAGCTAGTTCTTTAGCTTTTAACACTTTGAAATCTGATTCTCTTGTAACTGTAGAAGAAAATGGTGACATAATATTTAGTCCAGTTTCTAAGAATAAAAATATAGGGTTTATTTTTTATCCAGGAGGAAAAGTAGAGGCTTCAGCCTATGCTCCTTTAGCTAAAGAAGTAGCTGCCAAGGGATATACTGTTGTAATTGCTAAAATGAACTTTAATCTAGCAGTGCTTTCTCCTAATAAGGCAGATGCTATAATAAATAAGTATAGTGATATAAATACCTGGGTTATAGGAGGTCATTCTTTAGGTGGAGTTATGGCAGCAGATTATGCCTTTGATCATGATAAAATAAAAGGGCTGGTTTTATTAGCTTCCTATCCACAAAGCAGTAAAGATTTAACTTCAACCCAGTTAAAGGTGTTGTCTCTATGGGGAAGTAATGATAAAGTGGCAGATTTAAGTAAGGTAAAAGAAGCTAAAAACCTTGTGCCAAAGGATTCAGAGTTCATAGAAATAAAAGGTGGAAACCATGGGGGTTTTGGAGATTATGGACATCAACAGGGGGATGGAGAAGCTTCTATAACAAATGAGCAACAAATCCATGAAGCATCAAACTATATTATAAAGCTTTTAGATAGCTTAAAATAAGTACAGTCATTGACTTAAACTTTAAATGTTATGAAAAAGCACTAAACTCTATTACACCAATAAGGCTTAAGTATTAATAGGAGCAAGGAGCTTATTCTAAGGGACATAATATTGAAATTGTGACAGCAACAACAGAATTAATTTAGTGAAAGTTAATGAATCAGCTAAAGAAATAATAATTAAATTATGAAGTCATGTGGAGAGATACCACATGGCTTTTATCAATTTAACAACTTTTTTATCAAGTGTTCATAGCAATTATATATTGTACAATTTATTAGTGCTTTCATTAAAATCTAATAAGTCTTCTTTTAAATATTTTTTTAATATCAACTTTATTTGATACCAACCATCATCCCATGTGTTTAGAAAATATTCAGGATGTTCTTGATTCATTATGTCTTTAAATTAAAATGATTTTCTACAAGGTAACGTGCTTTATTTCAAAGAATTGAAGCTCCACCATACTCTTTTAAGATACTAATATCAAAAGGTGTACAAAATTCCATATTTTTAACCTTAAAACATTGAACATATCTATGAGAATCCTCCCAAGGCTTGTAATCTGTATGCTCAGATAAAATTCCTTTAGCACCGCAAAGATTTTTTTGTTGTATTTTACCGAGAAAAAGATTGTGTCACCTACATCTGCAGTTCTTTGTGTAAATCCTGCCACTTTCTCATTAATACAAATATAGTAATTTTCCATAGAACTACCACAATTTAAAATTCTATAACTGCTCATATATTCACCTTTAAATTAATTTTGGATAACATTCTAAATTATTACCAAGTAGGATTTTGTAATACATAAATCTGTAATAAATTTGTTTTTATAAGATCATTTAAAAAAATCATAGTGATAATAAGCAAATTGTAATCTTAACCAGTTTATCTTATTAAACAAATATTGTATTTTTCTTTGAGAAACGTGCGAACATATGTTTACAATTTAGTTTTTAGTCAATAATATTTAATGAAAGGAAGTGAATTTATGTATTACTTAAAACACGGTAATGTAATAACTTTAGTTAGAGAAGAAGATTCAAATTATGAAAGTGATACAAATAATAATTCTAAAAAGACTTCATTAAGGCATTTGAAAATAAATAACAAGTCAAAGATGTGAAGGATATTTTGAGCTAGACAAGGAAACAGGCTCCGCAGATAGTAGAGCTATCTAAGGGTTCTGTTGACGCAGTATAACTCAAAAGAGACAAACATACTGACTTATTTATTTTTTGAAAATGCCTAGATATGGATAGTATAATGAAGCGATTATTTACCCTTAAAAATAAGAAGCCTATTATTGATTTTCTTAATTCTATTTATGGTGATGATATTGGAGATGATGCAGAGGTTTATTATCCCAATGTGGAAAATCTAAACAGAAATATAAATAATGGTCTTTTAAGCTTTAGAGCAGACTTATATATTGAAGTTACTTATAAAGATAAATTATATGATTATGCCTTTGAATTTCAAACTAAATATGAAAAGGACATGGGCATAAGGATTTTTAGATATGGCTTTGATAAAGCTGTTAAAAACTTTACCGAGCTAGACAAAAATACTATAATTATTAACTTTCCAGAACCATATCTCATTGTTTTAGAAAAAGAGAAGGGGTTAGAAGATAAGATTACTTTAGAAATTAATTTTCCAAAGAAAGAAGGCATTCACTATGAAGTAAAAGTGCTAAAATATTGGGAGTATGATCTTCAAAAGTTGCATGAAGAAAATAAATACCTGCTATATCCTCTACAGCTTTTTAATTATAGAAGGTTTATGGAAAGGTTAAGGGAAAGCAAGGAACCAGAAGAAGAAAAAAAGGCAAAGGTAGAAAAGATAAATGAACATATATTGATCACAATAAAAAACACCCTTGAAGCTATCAGTGAAGCCTATAGATGTGATAAAATTAATTTAGAAGACTATAGTGAAATGTTAGTAGTGATTAAGAATTTAAACGACTATTTTATAAGTAATTATAATTATTATGATGGTTTAAGTAAGGAGGTGGAAACTATGTTTAAGAGTTTTTATGATCCAGAAGTTGAAAAAAGAGGTATGAGAATTGGAGCAGAAAAGGAAAAAGAAAATATAGCTAGGAACTTTCTTAGAGATGGACTTAGTTGTGAAATTGTTGCAAAAAATACTGGTTTAAGTATAGAAAGAGTAAAAGAAATAGCTAAAGAAATAATGAATTAAATTATGAAGTCATGTGGAATGATACCACATGGCTTCATAATTTAACAACCTTTTTATCAAGTGTTCATAGCAATTCTACATAGTACAATTTATTAGTGTTTTAAAAGGGGAAAATGTTACTAGAAACCCTCAAACCCGCATGAACACTATATCTTCTTATCTTTTTTTAAGCTATCTTCAAATTGAGATATCACATTATATTTATATCTTAATTTGAGGACAAAGATAGTACCCCAGGGGTGATTAACGAAGATGCAAACATAATCTAGGAAACTAGAGGGCAAGTTCTCTGTGCTATTAATGGATTTTTTTAATCATTGAACTTAGTGATAAAAAGTGTTATGCTATCAAAGGTAAACATAGTAGAATATGTTTAGCAAATAAAAGTTAAATAAAAATTAAAATTAAGAAGTAAGGCATCTTCAAAAAATAAATAAGCCAGTATGATTGTCTATTTTGTTTTATACTGCGTCAACAGAACCCTTAGATAGCTCTACTATCTAAGGAACCTATTTCCTTGTCTGCACAAGCTTGCTTGTGAACTCAAAATATACTTCACATCTTTGACTTATTATTTATTTTCAGATGCCTAATAGATTTAGGAGCTTATTTTTATAAGCTCTTTTTTATGATAAAGAGAGGTATTAATATGATAAGAGTTGAAAATTTGTCCTACTCATTTCCGCAAAAGGATTTATATAATAACATTTCCTTTACCTTAGAAGATGGAGAGCATTGTGCTTTTATAGGAAGAAATGGCAGTGGAAAAAGTACACTGATAGATATAATTATGGACCCTGAAAAATATATCTTCGAGGGTAAGGTAGAGAAAGAACCAAATTGTAGAATTGGTTATGTGAGTCAGTTCTCGCAGCTAGATGAAACAGAAGAAACTACAGTTTTTGAGTATATAGGGGAAGAATTTATTAAACTGCAAAATGAAATAGCAGCTATTTGCAGTGAAATGGAAACAGCTTCTGATATTGAGCCCTTACTAGAAAAGTACCAAGAAGCCTTGGATGCCTTTGCTGCAATTAATGGAGATGACTTCGAAAAAAACATTAATAAAAACCTAAATCTTGCAAACTTAATGAAGTGTAAAGATCTAATGATATCCCAACTTAGTGGTGGAGAATTCAAGCTTATTCAAGTAATTAAAGAAATGTTAAACAGTCCAGACTTAATGATTATGGATGAACCTGATGTGTTTTTAGACTTTGAAAACCTTAATTCTCTTAAAAATCTAATTAATTCACACAAGGGTACAATGCTAATTATTACCCACAATAGATATTTACTGAATCATTGCTTTAACAAAATTCTGCACCTTGAAAACATGGAACTCCAAGAGTTTGAGGGAAGCTATATAGAGTATAACTTCTCATTACTTCAAACTAAAATTGAGATGCAGGAACTAGCAATTGCTGATAATGAAGAACTTGAGAGAAATGAAAAGTTAATAGAGAAACTAAGAGATAGGGCAACTACTGATGCTGAAGGTGCTAGAGGAAAGTCTCTAAGGGCTAGAGTTAAAATTCATGAAAGATTAGAAAAGCGTAGAATTAAAGCGCCATTTCTAGATATTAAACATCCGAATTTCAGGTTTTTTATAAATAATAAAATAGAAGAAACCATTGCTTTAAAAGTTAGTGATTACAGTGTTTCATTTGATGAGTTGCTTCTAGAAAATGTGAACTTTGAAATTAAATCCAACGAGAAAGTAGCCATTATAGGTCCCAATGGTACCGGAAAAACTACGCTACTTAGGGAAATCTTTGAAAATAATAATCCTTCCATTGAGATAAATGAGGCCATGGAAGTAGCTTACTTATCTCAACTTCCAGGTAAAACACTAAATGAGTCTAACACCATAATGGAAGAGTTCTTAGAAGCTGGGCTTAAAACTTATGAAGATGTTACAGATTATATTTCAGACTATGGTTTTGAGGAAGAAGCCCTTAATCAAAAGATAGGATCTTTATCTGGTGGAGAAAAGAACATACTTCAAATCGCTAAAGTTTCAGCAAGTCAAGGAAATATGTTGCTACTTGATGAACCCACAAGTCATTTAGACACCTATTCACAAATAGCACTTGAAAAAGCCCTAGAAAACTATAAGGGTGCCGTACTAATGATTTCTCATGATTTCTACACTGTAGTAAACTGTATGGATTCAGTTTTAATCATTGAAGATAAAACAATTAGAAAAACGAAAATAAAGAAATTTAAAAAGATGATTTATGCTAGTCATTTTGACAAAGATTATTTAGAAACAGAACAAAAGAAAAAGTTAGTTGAAACAAAAATAGAATCGGCTTTAAAGAATACTGATTTTATCCTTGCAAAAGAGTTATCTGAAGAGTTAGAAGAGCTGATTAAGTTACTATAATTTTATATGATTATTAGAGGTTTTAATAAACGGGTTATAGTAGAATTAATTGGATTAAGTGAAGAGCAAGTTGAAAAGCTTATTAAAGAGAGAGTTAGCAAATATGAACACAATTTGTTTGCTAACTACATCAAAGAAAGTCATGTGTTTGACACATGACTTTTATAATTTAAAGTACTAATTTAGTTATAAAAATATCCAGCATAAACTCAAAATATTACTATGTTAAAAGTTCTTCCAAATCTACAGAAAATCCCTTTAAAATATGGGAAGAAACTTTTCCGACATCACTTTTTACCACTGCCTGCTCATATTGATAATTTTCATCTAAAACGTAGACTTGAACAGTGTTAAGCATTGGGTTAATTATCCAATACTCCTTTACTCCGTATTGCATATATAAATTTAATTTAAATACCAAATCATGAGATTGATTTGAAGGGGATAGAATTTCTATAATTACTGTAGGAACACCTTCATATCCACTATCACCAAGACCTTTTTTATCACATATCACAGAGAGGTCAGGAATAACGATCTTATCTCCAGCAACTCTATCACTTTTCAATTTAATGTCAAAGGGAGCAGAAAAAACTTCACATTCTTTTCCTTTTAAAAATTCATATAATTTGCTAGACAATCTCATAGATATTCTTTGATGCTTAGTTGAAGGAGATGGAGCCATATAAGTAATTCCATCAATGTATTCAATAATACCTTCTTTATTCTCCCTGTATCTATAAAATTCATCTAGCGTCATAAGTTTTTCTTGTGGTAAGCTCAAATTTTTCACCCCTTTATTGAAGTTTTTATATTTCTAATTATACCATACTAAATTCATTAAATGGATTCTTACAGGTACTTATAGATATCTTCTACTGAATTAAGTTCAAAAATTTCTAGTGCTAAAGTCTTAAATTTCTCTTCAGGAAGCTTTTTGATTTTTTTCTCTAAATCATCAGATAAGCCTTTAAATTTTCTGTTGAGTAGCTCTAGTAATAAGGTAACTCTTCCCTCCTCTAATGCTTCCTCACGTCTAGTTACTTCATCACGAAGAGCTATTTCTCTTGATAGGTAGAGGGCACGAGCCTCTCTATTTTGCCTCATAGTCCTCAAAATATCGTAAGCTTTTTCTATTTCACTATTTACCCTCGCCATTTCTAAAATAACCTCCTTTGAATCGCTTTTTATAAAATTCATCCATTGTGATAATTTATCCATATTGTTAACATTCCTTAGCTTGTTAAGTTCGATAAAGTGAATTTCTAGAACCTGTGTTAATTTTAGCATCACCAAAAATTTTCTTAAAAACAAAATCATTCTTTGGTTTAAGTAAAAACTCTTCATATTTATCTGAGTTTTCTCTAACGAAATAATTCTCTATAACACTATTATAATGCATGAAACCAGTCCTTTCTATAACTTATATCTCAATTATTGACAAGAAAAATATAAATATACAAACAAATGTTTGGCGGTGAGTAAAGTGCTCAAGTAGGATTTAACCTCCATGTGCGTAATTCTCCCGTCCTCTATAGGAGGGAGATGGATAGCACTTGCCGATAGGCAACAGAAATAATAAACTATATTCAGTTGTAAAGATTGAAAGGTAGTGTTATCAATAAAATTAGATAGTAATAATCATTCAGTATTCTTGCTAAACTATCACTTAGTATTAGTTATAAAGTATAGGAGTAAAGTTGTAGATGATAAAGTATCAGATAGGCTAAAGTAGAAATTGCGAGAAATATGACTAGTAAGGGATTTAATAAGGTGGTTATTGTAGAATTAACTGGCTTAAGTGAGGAGCAAGTTGAAAAGCCTTTTAAGGAGAGCGTTAATTAGAAAATAATATGAGAAAGTTGCCCCAGGGGTGATTAATAAATGGAGAACAGTAGTTGTTTTTCTAAGGATGAGTTTAGTCTAAGCTCATTGGTGCATAGACATTGTATTTGAAAGCTGGATATATTATTTCATTAACCATTTTACTTTCTTTCCTGCTAGTACAGTATGCCTTTATGGAAAGTGTCTTTATCATGGTATTGTCATAGACAACGCTGGTTTTTATGGCGATGTTCTCACTTCTTAAAATATCTGCAAACTCTTTGCCACTGTGCAGGGTGTCCGCTGTGATATCAAAGATGTAAAGCTTCTCCTTCTCAGATTTTTTAACTGCAAGCCCTGGAACCAGAGTCCCGATAAAGGTAGCGGCACATATAGCTACGATGCTTAGGATGCCATCTGAACTTGCCATCTTTACAACGGCAATCATATATATAGTTGTAGACAAGGCTGCTAGCAAGCTAGAAAAAAAGAACTTTCCACGGGCTAGATATATATTCTTCATTGTGCCTAGCGTATTGTCCAGTAGTTTTAGTAAAAATACTATTAAAATTTCCATTTTACCTCCGATTTCTGTTGCTATAAAAAAACAAAAAACTCTTGCTTTCAAAATCACAAGAGTCAAATAATATCTTAATTTATGGATAAAATTATTTTGCGCTATGTAGCGCATTCTTTCGCAACTATATTAGTATATCATAGAAATGTGTAGTTTGTCAACATACTTTTGTCCGAGTATGGAAAAGTGATTAGCAAGATTAAATCTTCAGTTTCTCCCACCAACCTTGGAGGCAATAACAAATTGTAAATAGGACTTGTTTTGCAAGTGAAGTAAAAGGGAAATAAAAAAATTAACACCTACATAATTTTAGGTGTTAATTTTTACATTTAAATCAATGAAATATACTAAGTTCGATAAAGTGAATTTCTAGAACCTCTGTTAATTTTAGCTTCGTTTCATCTTCCATTAAGATGATTAACAAAATTTGAACCCCAGAGGTGTTAGTGAATTCTCTGGGGCCTTTTGTAATTTTATTTAATAAAGGTTTTATAATTGAATTCGAATAACTTCAGCTTCCTTGTTAGCATTGAAGATTACTGAACAGGGTAGTAAGAGTTCTTTGTAGTTGCCACTTCCCCCAAGATTTATTTCCTTATAAGTTTCTTCTCCAACTTTGAATATGTCACTGTTTAGTGTAATTGAGTACTCTTTTAGATACTTCTCAGGAATTAAAAAGCTAAGTACCTTGTTTTTATTCCTTTCAATTAAACAGCCCTCACTGATATTAAGTGTATATTTTTCTTCATCTTCATCATAATTTGCTGGGTCCTTAAGAAAAATATCAACAATTTTTCCATCTCGCTTATAATAGTAATTTCCATGCTTTTTCATAAATAACTTATTAAAGCTTCTCTGAAACTTGAAGGTTTTTCCTTGTACGAATCCATAGTAAAAACTAACCACAGCAATTAAAATAATGACTAAATGATCCATAGGATCTCTTACAATTTCCTTGAAAACATCTCCTGTAAGCCTTGTTAGGTTTACCAGGTTAAAAGATAGTCCATTCCAGAAAAAGCCATCTACAATTACAGCAATAAATATCTGACAGGCAGCAAATATCCCTATAAAAAATCTAACAACATAGTTAATCCTTTCCTCAACATAACTTTTGTTATAGGTATACAAAACAGCCATGACTCCTAATATTGGAATAATTAAGATGTTTTTTCTAAAAAAATGAAGTGAAAGACCATATAAAACTCCAACAACTAGTGTCACAGCCAGAGTCTTTATTATAGCAATTGATAAACTTCCTGATGTTTTCTCTTCATAGCCTTCAAATTCATTGATAAGGGAGTCCTCATCAAAAGTTTCTTGGGACAGTTCACCAAATTCCTCTCTAACCTGACACACCTTGTCTTTAATTGTAGTATAAAGCTTATCCAGCTCCAAATTAGAGAAGTAAGTCATTTGTATATTCATTGAATACTCATTAACAAAGAGTCTTTTAACAAAGCCAAAATTACCTGCCTTTATTTCTTTAGCCCTTTTATTTGATATAATACCTAAAATAGTATGACTATTTAGTTCATATATATTCATAGTGTATATATCACTATAGCTTATTTTGATTTTTTTGCTAAGACCAGAATTATACTCAATACAACTCTCTGTTAGGTATAAATATTGAATTTTGAAAAGATGAATAACTACAGTAATGTAAAGGAAAAAAATACCTAAGCAAATCATAAAAATCTTCAATAATAGTTCACCCTCTTCTTCAAAAGGGATAAAGGTCATACCAATAAATAAAAGGGATAGTACAGTTCCTAATAAAGTCAGCCACAATTTCGGTTTAGAATAAACTTTCATTGGTAAGGAGTAAGTGTTTTCCGATTTTAAGTTGTTTTCCATGATTTTCCCCCATAAAATAATTATGTTATATGTATCTACATTATATTAGGATCTTAGTGAAAACGTTGTCAAAATGTGTCACTTTTTAAAAATATTTCTGAAAACTATACTACTTATTTTATTATTTAAAAATGGAAATGACGGAGAATGTGAAAGTGAAAATGGTTGGCGCAAGGGACCTATTTATGTTTTAGAAATATGTTTAGGGGAAAAGGGCAGCGAAAACCTTCCACTAATATATTTATCAAAGTTTGAATACCATGATTTAAATAGTTGGAATGAGGGCTGTTCACCAGCAAATCACTGGGCTTTTTACTTCCCATTAAGATACGACCAGTACATGGATTTTACTATAGGAGGGGAGTATAAAATATCAATTCCTAAAAACGAAAAAAGTTCAAAAACCTATTGGGGTCTAAAAAAGATAACCACAAAATCAATAGATTTATTTGAAGTTACCTCTGATAATTTAGAAGAAAAGATATTTGGTGAGTTTGATAAGCTTGCAGATTTATAAATATAAATATTCTTGGATTATGCCTGAAGCATAGTCCTTTTTTATTGTATAGAAACTTCAACTTTGGAAGCAGATTTGACTACCACCAAAGCAATTTCTCTAGGCAGAGGAACTTACACTTAAAGAAGATGGCAGACTTTAAGCTTCCAAAATGTTGTTAAAATGAAAAAGTTGAAAATTAAAATGTAAGTAGACAGAATATGTCCACTCTTATGAATAAAATATATTTAAAGGTATTGATAATAACACATGAGGTGGGAAGTTTGAATAATAAAAGTATTGATTCAGCTGAGGTCTTTAAATTGTTAATGGAGAAGGAAAACAAAATAAAGGCTTTGGAAAGACAAATAGAAGAGCTTAAGTTATTAACTAAAACAGATAGTCTAACTGGTGTATTAAATAAAAGAGCTGGCATGGAGCTTTTAGATAAAGCTATAAGAAACTGTGAGGATAAGTCTTCAAAGATAACAATAGTCTTTCTAGACATAGACAACTTTAAAGAAGTTAATGACACCTATGGTCATATAGAAGGTGATAGACTCTTACAAAAGCTAGCTAAACTAATAGAAGGCACAATTAGAAAAACTGACTCTGTATTTAGATGTGGAGGAGATGAATTTGTAATAGTTTTTACTGAAGGTAATTTAGAAAAAGTTAGAAAAGTCTGTAATAGGATGACAAATAGAATAAAAGCCTATAACAAAACAGGAATATTGCCCTATAAAATTGGGGTAAGTTATGGAATTGCACAATACAATAATAATTTATATAACACGCCAAAGGAATTAATAGATATGGCAGATAGTGAAATGTACAAACATAAGAGAAAAAAGAAGGAAAATGGATAAACTTGTTTAATTATATAGATACATGCCTAAAAGCAAGGGATAAGGGGTTAAAAGGATGAGTAAGACGGAAATGCTATTGCATATTTATGATATTTTAATTAAGGGTGGATTAATAAATAAAAAAGAAATGTCAGAGGAATTTGGTGTTTCAGACAAGACAATTTCCAGATATATAAAAGAAATTAATATGTACTTTTGTGAAAACAATATTAATGCGAAAATAAGCTACAGTAAAAAAAGAAAAGGACATGTTTTAATTAATGAAAAGGACTCTAATTTAAATAGTAAAGATATTTTAGCCATATCAAAGGTGCTTTTAGAAAGTAGAGGCTTTTGTAAAAAGGAAGTAAATGAGTTAATAAATAAACTCACATCAAATTGTTATGGTGAAGATAAAAAACAAATTAAGTTATCTATAGATAATGAGTTAGATACATATATTTCACCAAAACATAGTGGTGAAGTTATAGACAAGCTTTGGACACTGAATGAAGCTATTAAAAATCAAAAACTTATAGAAATTGCTTATAAAAAAGTTGGTACAAATGGAAAGCTTCAAGAAGAAATATCAAAAAGGATACTAGAACCACAGGGGATAATATTCTCAGAATTCTATTTTTACCTAGTTGCTTATATGAAGGGCTATGATTTTGAATATCCAGTGATTTATAGGATTGATAGAATAAAAAAGTATAAGATTCTAGGGGAAAGTTTTAAAGTAGATTATAGTGAAAGATTTAAACCTGGTGAGTTTAGAAACTTAATTCAATTCATGCATTCAGGAAAGCTACAAAATGTAGTATTTAAGTTTAAAGGAGGATCTATAGAAGCCGTGCTAGATAGACTCCCTACAGCAGAGGTAGTTAAAGAAAGTAATGGAGTATTTACTGTTAGAGCTAAGGTTTTTGGAAGTGGAATAAAAATGTGGATTTTAAGCCAAGGAGCTGCTATAGAAGTTTTAGAACCAGTGGAGTTGAGGGAGGAAATAATAAAGGCTATTAGGGATATGCAAGGAAACTATAATTTATAGAAGTTTGCTAAAATGTCTGGGTGGAGTTCTCGGAAGGGAAGGAAGCCTTCAGAAACCTTTTAAGGTCATGCAATAATAACAGGTATTTTTGTGTCAAAAACTAAAGGAATTAAGAAGGAAAGGTAGAATAATGTTATGTAACATAAGTGTAATCAATACAAAAATAAATAATTGAAGGTGTTTTAAATGAAAGAAAAAGCAAATGTTTTAGTAATGGGTAATTCAGGAGCAGGAAAGAGTACACTAATTAATTCGGTGTTTAAATTTGAACGGGCAGCAGTTGGTAGTGGTGACGCGGTTACTAAAAAGATGGAAATATATGAAACAGAATATGTTAATTTTCGTGCAATAGATACAAAAGGCTTAGAATATGGTATATTGGCACAAATGCATACAAAAAATTTAATAAGAAAATGGTCTAAGGATAGTGTAAAGAATAATAATGAAGCTAAATATATACATATCATTTGGTACTGTATAGATGCAACATCAAAGCGAATTTTTGACAAAAACTTAGATTCAATTAAAAATGTGTCAAAAATGTGGAAGAATGTTCCTATTATAATTGTGTTAACAAAGTCATATTCAGAAACAGAAACAGAAGATAATATTAGCATGGTAAAAAAATGTCTAACAAAATATAAAGACAATAAATCGCTAAATGTCGTTGATATAATACCAGTTATTTCGAGTCAATTCTCTATTAATAACGAAACTATTATTCCACCTACTGGAGTAGACAAACTAATTGAAAAGACAAATGAGGTTATACCGGAAGCATTTAAAATAAACAAGGAAGCTGTATTTGATTTTAATTTAAGAATTAAACGCGCTAATGCAAATGCTTTGACTACTGCCGCTACTTCAGGAGCAGCAATTATAGGTGCAGTTCCCATACCGCTTGCAGACTCACTTATCCTTATGCCAATACAAAGTGGTTTGATAATTGGTATTTCAAAAATTTATGGCATTAAAAAACAGGATACAGACTTTAATAGCATTGGAAATGCTATAGTGGAAAGCGGCGCAGTAACTTTAGGAGCTAAGACAGTTATTTCGATGTTAAAGGTGATTCCAGGGCTGAATATTGCAGCAGCATTAATGAATGCCATAGTAGCAGCAGTTATTACAGCTGTTGTCGGTGAAATAACAATTGCCATAATGGAGAAGATTGTAAAGGGAGAGTTAGACCCTAATAATTTTGATTGGATGAAAAAATTTGCTGAGGCTGAATTTCTGAAAAAGGTTGGTAAGTATATTGATAAGTTAGGAAAGCAACTTAAAGATAAGGATGCAAAAAATATTGGGAAAATAGTTGCCAGTATTTTCAAAGAATTTAGTAAGTAAGTAGCTGTCCTAGCAGCAAGCTTAGACCACAGTTTATCGTTATCACCCCTGAGGCATGCGCTTTTATTTAGCTAAATCATAAAGTCTACAAGTGCAATATTGCATCCGCTAAACATCTATTACGCCTTAAAGCCTAACTATTTTTAAAGAGTAATGCTACAAGGCTCAAATCTTAAAAGTTAGATGTAATATCCACATCTTTATGGCAAATATAATAAATAGACAGTATAATATAATTGCATTGCATATAATAAGGCAGTGCAATTATTTTGCTTTATAATAAACACATTAATATTTTATCTTTAATGAACTTGTTCATTATTTAATATTAATTTTCTATAGATTTTAAAATAAATAAGCTTTAGACTATGATTTATTTAAGTACATAGATAACTAGAGCTTTTTAAGAGGTGTTACGGTGGAGGAAATTTTAAGTAAGTACAAGGAACGTTTAATAAATTTAAGTGGAAGAAACAGAAGCTTGGTGAGTAAGAAGTTACCTAATAAAAGGGCTTTTGATTTATATAAGTTAGGGGAGTTTTCTCAGGGTTTTATTAGTGATATTTTAAGTTACCTTATAAGTAGAGAGGATAAGAAGTTTTTAATTCTTCCTGATTACTCTGCCTATTTTTTAAAGGGCGAGAGTACTTTAAAAAAGGATATAGCAAAGGAAGAAAAGCTTGAGCTATCAGGTATTGATAGTACCTTAGATGTGGATAAGGTTCAGGAGTTAAAGGAGAAAATCAAAGCTAAATATAGAGAAAAGCTGGACAGGGAACAGCAGAGTCTTAGTGGCAAAAGAGATAAGTTAATTGAGTACTCAGTGAGTCTTAGAGCTCTTCTTCGTGAAATCACAAGCATTGTTAAGGAAACAGGTAGAAATGAGCTTTATGTGGGCTATCCTTTTGTGGAGGGAAAACTTAAGGATGATACCTTTGTTAGAGCACCTCTTTTTATGTTTCCAGTGTCACTGCTTAGGGATGGGGACAGCTACTACTTAGAAAATAAGGATGAAGCAGTAATTTATCTTAACAAGGTGTTGCTACTGGCTATTTGTAAGCATAATGAAATAAAGGTTAAGGATATTGAAACAGAGTTTCTTAAGGTTGATGAAAACTTTATTACTGAAGCCTTAGAAAAGTTGAAAGAAAACAATATTGTAATTGAAAATAATCTTAGTGAAGTTGTTAGATTCTTAGAATATAAAAAGGATACTTTGCCAAACTTTGAAATGGGAAAACTGAAGCTTAGTTATAATTTAGTTCTGGGTCAGTTTCCTATAGCAAATTCTATTTATAATGATTATGAAGATTTACTCCAAATGGATATTAATAA
Source organism: Clostridium sp. UBA4548 (assembly GCF_002387895.1). Lineage (GTDB taxonomy): Bacteria > Bacillota > Clostridia > Clostridiales > Clostridiaceae > Clostridium_J. Next base: position 346,024 of record NZ_DGLI01000044.1, on the reverse strand, counting down.
TAAACTTTTAGAGGATTTACTTAAGACCAGTTCTGCTTTGGAGACAAATTCCTTAGAGGATAAAGAAGAACATGGTAAGTTATCCTTCAGTGAAGAAGAGCTTTATTTAATGTCAGCTCTAGATTATAGTCAAGAAAAGGCTGTGAAGCTTTCCAACGACACAGAAGAATTAGTTATATATGGACCACCGGGTACAGGTAAGTCACAAACCATTGCTAACATTATCTCCAATGCCTTAGCAAGAAATAAAACTATTCTCATGGTGTCTCAAAAAAGGGCAGCACTAGATGTTATTTATAACAGACTTGCAAAGCTTAATGCCAAAGCACTTTTAATCCATGATATTGAAGGGGATAAGAAATCCTTTTATAGTACTGTGGCTCAGTCCTTAGAGGTTTTAGGTGGAGAATATGAGGACTACGAGAAAAATATACTTCAGGTGTCTAGGGATATTGATAGTAAAATAGAGCAATTAGAAAAACTAGCTTATGCACTCCATAAAGAAAGACACTTTGGACTAACTCTTCAAGAAATGTATAGTAAGACAAAGGGCATTAAAAGCAGAGAAGACAGTAGATATTCTGATTTTTCTAGGTTTAGGCAGGAAAATGTTTTTAAAACTTATACCTATGAAAACCTAAGGGAAGCAGTAGAAGGGCTTCAACACAAAGAGGTTTTAAGTTACAAAACTTATAGAAACTTGCTTACTAAAAATCCTTTTGTGGATGATGTGGATTTAAATATGAGCTTTATGGATATAGATGAGCTTTCTATGAAGGTGGAAAATATCATAGACCCCATTAAGAAAATCACTGATAAAGCTATTAGTGAAGGGGACCTATACCATAAACTAATGGAAGCCTTTGAGGAAAATTGCTATGTTTTAACTGGGGAGAAGTTAGAGGAAGTAATTAAGGCTACTTCTCTTGAGAAAAGTGGAGACTTGCTTAAGCCTATCAATGATGGCAGATGGTGGAGCCTTAAGTATTGGATGAATTATTCAAAAAACAAGAAACAGGAAGAAGCAAATAAAGTAGAATATGAAAATAGATATTCACAGCTCCAAAAATCTATGATTACACTGCACAGTGAAATTGAAGCTTCCTTTCAGGAGATTTCCATTGTAAAGAAGGCTTTAAATGAAAGAGTTTATAACCTTGTGGTGGTAGAGCTTCTTAAGGGTGAGGATTTAACGGAATATTTTAAGGATGTTATTGAAGCTCTTCATCTTATTGAGGAGTATAAAACTGAACTTAAAACCACAAAAGGGCTTAGTGAGCTGCAATTTAAAATCATGAATTATGCTTTAAATGAAGATGTGGAGAAAATGAGAAACTCAACTGAGAAGCTTCTAGAGTTTATTATGCTTTATCACATTGGAGAAATAGAAAAGGAAGAAGAATTTCAAAAGGCAGTGCAGTACCTAGGGGGTTTCGATAAATTAGTTCAAGGGATAAACTCTAATATTGAAGTGAAGCAAAACTTAGTGAGAGAATTCATTTTAAATAAATGGAACTGTAATATAGAAACCCTTCAAGGTGAAAAGGGCTTTAAAGAGTTTAAAAGGCAAGCAAACAAAAAAAGAGCACTGCTTCCTATAAGAAAGTATCTTGAAGATTATAGTGACATGATACTGAAGGTTTTTCCTTGCTTTTTATTAAGTCCAGAAACTGTTTCAGAAATACTACCTTTAAAAGAGGAGCTTTTTGATATTGTAATCTTTGATGAAGCTTCCCAGATGTATGTTGAAAATGCTATTCCAACCATCTTTAGAGGAAGCAGCGTAATAATTGCAGGAGATGATAAGCAGTTAAGACCAAATGGAACCTTCTCCAATAGGTTCTTAGACCAAGAGGAAGAGGAAGAAGTGGAGGATGACACCACAGCAGCACTAGAGGAGGAGAGCTTACTAGACCTTGCAAAAGTAAACTACAAAGGAGTTCATTTAAACTACCATTATCGTTCTTCCTTTGAAGAGCTAATTAACTTTTCTAACTATGCCTTTTACGAAGGAAGACTTAGAATTTCACCAAATGTTCATACTCAAGGGGAATATGGAGTTCCAATTGAAAGAATAATGGTACCTGGAAAATGGATTAACAGAGCAAATATTGAAGAAGCTGAAAGAGTAGTAACTTTAGTGCATCAGATTCTTAAGGAAAGAAAAAACAGGGAAACCATAGGAATTATCACCTTTAACATTAACCAAAAAACTACCATAGAAGATCTGCTAGATAAAAAGGCTAGAGAAGATAGTGAATTTAGGGAACTATATCTAGCTGAAATTGACAGAATGGATGAAAATGAAGATGTAAGCTTATTTGTAAAAAACATAGAAAATGTTCAAGGTGATGAAAGAGATATAATCATTTTCTCCATTGCCTATGCAAAGAAGGAAAATGGAAGGATTTCCGTAAACTTTGGATCCTTATCCCAAGATGGTGGAGAAAACAGACTAAACGTTGCCATAAGTAGAGCTAAGAAAAAGATTTATGTGGTAACTTCCATTGAACCAGAAGAGCTTCAAGTGGATAACACTAAAAATCAAGGACCAAAGCTGTTCAAAAATTATCTCCAATATGTTAGAGCAGTATCAAGTGGAAACAAAACTGAAGCAGAGAATATTTTAAAAACTGTGATGGACACCAAGATGAAAAGTAAAGAGGAAATACACCATGACAGCGACTTTGAAGGTGAAGTTTATGAAGCTTTAAAAGATAAACTCCATAACCTTGAAGTTCACACTCAAGTTGGAGTTTCAGGGTACAAAATAGACTTAGCTATTTATGATCCAATAAAATCTAAGTATATTCTAGGAATAGAATGTGATGGAGCAACCTACCACAGCTCTAAATCAGCAAGGGAAAGAGATGTCCATAGACAACGCTATCTGGAATCTAGAGGATGGAAAATAACTAGAATCTGGAGCTATAACTGGTGGAATAATCCTAAGGGTGAAGTACAAAGGCTTTTAAATGAAATAAAGAGAGTTAATGAATAGCATTAAGTTAACTTTGGGGTAATTAACAAATTACCAGCACAGATTATTTTGCTAATAATTGCCTAAAGGGTCATGTACATATTACATGACCCTTTTCATTATCAATTTATAAGGCTTTTCTAAGTAAAAAAACCACCCTAATACCCGCAAACCCCCATGATCACTATACTTTCTTATTTTTTTATTCTTTTATTGATATATGGATATATTGAAGGCTTCATATATTTTTTTATGGTTATATTCTTTTCTTTAAATCTTGAGAAGACTATAAATCTGTTGTTTTTAGAGGTGGATAGGACAGTTTTTATAGCTTGTTACTCAAAGAGGAACTGTAGTTGCAAGTTACTATTGTAAAGGAATAGATAAATATGTCGATATAAAACAATATATTGAATATAATTTTAGCAAAGTTCAAGTTAATTTATATTATTAATTTAAAAAGTCATTCTGATGAAAAAATAGCTGAAATTTCAACAAGTTTCTCAAAGTTTTTGTTAAGTTTGTAAGTAAATTATCTTATAATTACTTGTATAAGCAAGTTTTTATAAAGGGGATTTTAATTATGGGATTTCTTATATTAATAATGATGTTTGCAGCCTTAGTTCAGTACATAGAAGTGAAAAATTATAATAAAAGTAATTACAAAAAAGAAACTGGATACTCCTATACTAAAGTTAGATTTAACTCAGGATTATACGGGGAATACCTATCCTTTAATATCTTAAATAAAATAGAAGGGCACAAGAGAATATTAGCCAATGTTTATGTGCCAAAGGAAAAAGGTGGGACTACAGAAATAGATGTTGTAATGATTCATGAAAAGGGAATCTTTGTAATTGAATCAAAGAACTACAGTGGCTGGATCTTTGGAGATGAAAAGAATAAAAACTGGACCCAGAGCTTTAAAAACGGAAGAAAAGAAAAATTCTACAACCCAATTTGGCAAAACCAAAGTCACATCAGACATCTTTCAAAGCTACTTAATATAGAAGAAAAAAATATAATGAAGTCAATCATTGCCTTTAGTGAAAGGTGTACCTTGAAAAAGCTACAGGTATACTCTGAGAGCATAAGAGTGATAAATAGAAATGAATTAGAAAAAACTGTGAACAGGATGATACTAAGTAGCTGTTGCTACTTAGGAAGAGAGCAGATAGATGAAATCTATAATAGATTGAAGAGCTATAGCAATGTGTCAGAGGAAGTTAAGAGGAGACATGTGGAGGAAGTTAGGGAGATGAGAGGATAAAGAATTGTTAAGTAAATTTAGTTAAATTTGAAGGAGGAAATATGGCAGGATATATTTTTAGTCTCGATAGTATTAATTCTTTAAGACAATGCATTGAAAATGGAGTTTATAGCACTAATTTAACTTCTCCAAGAAATAATACTTGGGGAGTACACCATGAAGGTACATTTGCAGATTATTTGAGTATGAAGCCAGGTGATAATGTTTATTTCTTTATCAAGAGAAAGATTTATGGTATTGGGAAGTTGATTAGTATTAAAAATGAATGCAAGCTTCTTAATTTTCCCAATGCACTTCAGCCAAATAATTTCAATAATGAAGAAATAAATGATGAAATGTTAATGAAAGATTGCAATGGGAATACTAATAATAGAATTTTATGCATATTTGAGCCAAGCCCCAACTTTTTCTTAGAGGGAATTGATATGGATGATGTTTTATCGTCAAATCCTAATAGTTTCAAAAATTTAAGAGCATTTTGGAAACTTTCTTTTATAAAGGTAGATGACAATGAAAATAAAGCGCTAAAAGATATTATATTAATTAGGAATGAACAATCAATTAACAGAAAACATGATGTATATAACTTTAATACGGAAATTCATAATGGTATTAGTACCAAAGTTAGCAATAACTATTTTGTGAATGAGAAAGCTATATTAATGTATAGTCATAAGGAAGGTAAGATTAAACATGAAATGGCTATAGAAGCAGCTATTACTAGTATGGTATCAAGAAGTAATAATACTATATTTGGAAGGTGGGATTATATTTCTCATCAAGTTATTGCCTCACCATTCAAAGCTATAGATTACATGGATAAGATGGATATATTTGGCTATAGATATATAAGTGGTTTTGATACGATTTCAAAGTATCTCGTTTTAGAAATAAAAAAAGATGAAGCTGTATTTGATGCTATAGATCAAGTAATTAAATATGTTGATTGGTTAAGCCAAGAATATACTTTTGGAAACTATGAAATGATTGAGGCTTTTATTGTAGCTTATGATTTTTCTAAAGAAGTAATAGCTTATAAAAATAATGTTGCTATTAGAAATTTTACCATAGGGAGAAGACCAATTATTTCAAAAGTTTGGACAAATCTTCGACTCGTAAAATACAAATATAACATAGAAAACAGCGAATTAGAGTTTGAAGAAGTGAATTAATAAAAAAACCAGTTCATCTACATTAAAACTATAGATGAACTGGTTAAAAAGAAAATATTAATCAAATAGGCATATTTGATCATAAGCAACATCATCTTTTACAAAGTAATCAAGGTTAAGCTCTTTTTCCTTTTCAAAAATATTATTCAAAGTAATACCCATTTTTTCAACTAAGCTTACAACTAGAGCATTTCCCATGCAGAAATACCTGAAATTTTCGGGCATTCCAGTATCTGTCCAGTTATCAGGGAAACCATTTAGCCTCTCACATTCAACAGGGGTAATCAGTCTATATCTTCCAGTTTTGAAATCTTCAATTACATGGGTGCTCCTATTCACACTACCTTCGCTAGTAAGCATTGTTCTTCCAGGTAAGTCAAGAGAATCAGGAAAGTTCATACCACCTTCAGAATAAAAATACTCAAAACCATTTTTGTCTACGCGTTGTATTTTTTTTGATCCCTTAAGGTATTTAAACTTCTCTAGTTTTTTTTCATTATTGTCAATAAAGTATTTTTCATCAACTTCTTGCTCGATACGGATTTCTCTTAGGGTTTTAGGTATGAATTTATCAGCATTAACTTCCATAGTTGTAATTAAACCATTACTCATAACTCCTGAATTTTTAAATTCAAACTTAAAAGAATCAGATATTTCAACTATATCTTCAAATTCATTTAAATTACAAGATAAGTTACTTTGTAAAAACTTAGAAGGAAATTGACTTTGAAAAAAGCCATGTGAGAGTAGCCACTTTTCAAGATTGTCTAATTTTCCAAGTTTTTTATAGTATTGAGTTTCATTGTGGAATGCAAAGATAAATACCCTTCTTCTTTTTTGGGCAAATCCATAATCCGCTGCATTTATTATTCTCCATTCAACAGAATAGCCTAATTGCCACAGTGAGTACAACATAATACCAAAATCACGACCTCTTTGTTTGGCAGGAGACTTCAATAATCTATCTACATTTTCAAGGAGTATAAAAGGCGGTCTTTTTTCCTTAACAATTCTATTTATTTCCCACCAAAGAACCCCTTTATGACCTTGTATTCCTTTTGCCTGAGTTCTAGCTACAGAATAATCTTGGCAAGGAAAACCACCAACTAAGAGATTATGATTAGGAATATCAATTGCACTAATTGTTGATATATCTTCATTTACATGACAATCACTTTCTCCAAAGTGATGAGTATAGCAATCAAATGCGTGTTGAGTTTTTTTCCCTGGCTCCCATTGATTGGCCCAAACAAAATCCCATCCATTATTATCCTTTTCACCATTAAGACCAACTCTAAAACCGCCAACACCAGCGAATAGTTCACATACGGTTTTTCTCATCTTTCACCTCTATAATATCTAGATATTTTTTATTAGTAAAAACCTATAAATACTATTATAATTATAATATAAACAAAAGTAAAGATCAACTTTTATTTTGGGGGAAATTTTATGGGAAACAAAAAAATCACTTATGAAACACAAGAGGAGTTACTTACTTATGCTAAAGGTCTTGAAGGGAAAACTTTTAGTGAAATAGATAAAACTAATAGAATTATAAATGAAAAGGCAAAGGGAAAACTTGGGCAGATTATTGAAGAGAGCTACTTTGGCTATGAAATAAATTCCAAACCTGAGGCTGATTTTAAGAATCTTAATATAGAATTAAAAGTAACACCATATAAAAAGAACAAAAATGGAAGCATATCTGCAAAGGAAAGATTAGTTCTAAATATAATTAATTATATGGAAGAGGTTTATAAAGACTTTTATACTAGTTCCTTCTGGACGAAGAACAATAAGCTACTTATTGTATTTTATAACTATGAAAAGGAAAAAAGTGTAGGGGAGTATAAGATTACAAATACAATTTTATACGAAGTTCCAGAAGAAGATTTACCTACGGTAATTCAAGATTGGGAAACAATAATAGATAAAATTAAAAACGGAAAAGCTCATGAATTATCTGAAGGGGACACCTTCTACTTAGGTGCATGCACAAAGGGTAAAGATAGTTCATCTTTAAGAGAGCAGCCTTTTTCAAATATTCCAGCAATGCAAAGGGCCTATTCTTTTAAACAATCTTATATGACTCATATATTGAGAAATAATTTAAATAATGAATCATCAGAAAAGCTTATTAAGGATGGTAACTTTTCAATTAGAGGATATGTAGAAAAGGTACTTAAACCATTAATTAATAAGAGCTATGAAGAATTATGTGAAGTTTACGGACAAGCATCAAGTGCAAAAAATTCAGTTCAGCTTCTTGTATCAAAAATTTTCAATATAAAAGGAACAGACCTTTCAAAAATACAAGAATTTGAAAAAGCTAATTTAAAGTTAAAGACTATAACAGTAGATAAAAACAATAAAATCAAAGAAAGCATGTCTTTTCCCACATTTAAATTTAAAGATATTATAGAAACTTCCTGGGAAGATTCAGATTTGAAAAGAATTTTAGGAGAGCAAAAGTACTTATTTATAGTTTTTAAAGAAAATAAAAATGGTGATTTAGTATTTAAAGGATTTAAGTTTTGGAATATACCCTATGAGGATTTAAATGAAGTAGAAAGGGTATATATAAAAACCGTAGAAGTAATTAAAGATGGTGTAGAAATAAAAGAAAAACTGACCAAAAGTGGAATTAGGCATAAGAATAACTTGCCTTCAAAGAGTGAAAGCTATGTTTGTCATGTAAGACCCCATGGAAGAGATGCTAATGACACATATGAGTTACCAGATGGTAGAAGGCTTACAAAGCAATGCTTTTGGTTAAATAATACTTATATATTAGAGCAAATAAAGAGCTTACTAGGATAGTGATAAGTATGTACAAAAATGTAATTGATAAAAAAGAATTAGTAATTAGGTACTGTTATGCCTAACTTATTATAATAAAACAAAAGCTATGGGTTAGGGGGAATAACCTTGAATAAAATAATAATACCCAAAAACCAATTAATACTGCCTAAGTCAGTAGAGATGATACCTTATAGCAGAGAAGTAGATTATTCGACCTTTTCAAGGGTGTTAGATGATAATAAAGTGGTTGCAAGTTATAAGATGTATTGGCTAATTGCTTTACTTGATGAGGTTTCTTTAGGTAGTGTGGAGATTCCATTTAAAAAGCTAGTTTCAAGAATGGTAGTTAATGCTTGGTATCCAATAAGAGCTTTTAAGCTGAGCTTTGGGTATTGTGATAATTTAGTTACAGTAGTTAATTACATTGCTGATACTTATGGCTTTGAAAACAATTATGAGGAAACTAAGCTTCTTAATTTTCTATGCAGTACGAAAGACAAAGCCTTAGTTAAGCTGCTAAAGGATTTAACCTTAAATGTTCCTTATAGATTTTTATCTCCTTTTCTTAATGAGAAAGTTCTTGATAAGAAGAAGCCTATGAAGGAGCTAGAGGAGCTATCTAGGGTAGAGGATAACTGCATTTATGGCGTATATAAAGATGATAAAAATGAGAGTTTTATTAGGATGAAAGATGGTTGGATAGACTATTTAAAATATAACTACAGGATAATAAAAGGTTGGGCCTATTATAAGCTAGTATGTTTTCTTCAAAAGAGAAATCCTAATGTACCTGCCATAGCCTTTAAGCTAGAAGCACCTAAGGAGAGAAAGCTTTCAAAGGCAACAAAGCTTTGGAAAGATGTAATTAGCAATTCTAAAATTATTGATATCTACACAGGAAAATATTTTACTGAAGAAAATTACGATCTTCATGGAGGCTTAAGCATAGATCACTTTATTCCATGGAGTTTTGTACTACATGATCAGATTTGGAACTTAGTGCCTACCTTTAAGAATATTAATAGTAAAAAGAGTGATGACTTGTTACTTTATGATAAGTACATAGCTGATTTTTGTGCTTTACAGTATGAAGCTTTTTCTCATGTATGTAAGAAAAAGGTTAATGATATTGCAGAGGAATATATTGATGCTTTTAGACTTGAGAACATCTATGAATTCTACAAAAGTGGTACCAAGGAAATGTTTAGTCAAGAGCTTAAAAAGTGCATTTCTCCACTGTACCAAATTGCTGCTAATCAAGGGTTTAAAGTGAGAGAAAAATTGCTTTAATTAAAGTATTGTAAAGATCAAGTTATATTGTTTTGTAAGTTGCAGTTACAATTTCATTAGTTATTACTATAAGAGTTTATCAACACTTAAAGAATAAAACGGAGTTGTAACAAATTATTTCTAAAAGAAAGGTATGAGAACTATGAGTTTAATCAAGAACAATAACCCTAAAAATATATACCTAATCAGACACTGCAAAGCAGAGGGACAACCTGCTGAGGCAAAGCTCACTGACCTTGGATTAAAGCAAGCTAAAGACCTTATGGAGTTTTTAAAGCCTTATGATATTCAGTACATAGCTTCTAGTCCTTATGTGAGAGCAGTAGACACCATAACTCCATTAAGCAAAGAGCTTAATTTATCTATAAATATTGATGAAAGATTTAAGGAGAAAGTGTTAACTTCAAAGGATGTGGAGGATTTTACTCCACTGTTAAAATCTGCCTTTAAGGATATGGATTTAAAATATGAAGGTGGAGAGTCCTCGAGGGAAGCTACCTCTAGAGCTATAGAGGGTTTAAGGGATTTAATTAAAAGGGAAGAAAGTAACATTGCTGTGGTAACTCATGGAGAGCTTTTTTCATTGATTATTAAATACTTTGATAGTTCATTTGGTTATGAAGGCTGGAAAAGCTTAACTAATCCAGATGTGTATGTGCTAACTTTTAAGGATAATAAAATGAATGAAGTTGAGATAAATAGAATTTGGAAGTAAGGATATTAGTAATATAAGTCTATAGCAAATTACTTCGTGGCAGAAGTTGAAGTCATGTTATTACAATGTTATAAACATAGGGCAGACAGTAAGGGTGTATGGTATAATTAACCATAGATGAATAAGCCTTTGTAGTGGGAATATGGCAATGTATTTGGGGGATTAAATGAAAGTATTAAGAAAAGCAAAGAAAATATTACTTATAAGTTTATTGGTACTAATGATCATCATAACAATAATATATGTTTATAATAAAATTCAGTTAAAGAGAGAAGCTAAGCTGTTTAAACCCTTGGGGGAAATAGTGGAAGTTAATGGTCATAAAATCAGTATTTATACAGAAGGTCATGGAGAGAAAACCCTTGTGTTTATGTCAGGTGGAGGCACTTCTTCTCCAATTCTAGATTTTAAATCCTTGTTCTCTCAGCTAAGTGATGACTATAGAATAGTTGTAATAGAAAAGCTGGGTTATGGCTTTAGTGATGTAGTTGATGAAAAAAGAGATATTGATACAATATTAAATCAATCAAGAGCAGCATTAACACAAGCTGGTATTGAAGGACCCTTTATCCTTTGTCCTCATTCTATGTCTGGCATTGAAGCCTTGTATTGGGCACAGAAATATCCAGAAGAAGTGAGTGCTATTATAGGACTAGATATGGCAGTGCCAGAAACCTATGAAAATTATAAATTAAATATGCCCTTAGCAAAAGCTGCAGCCTTTGCTAACAACATAGGAATAACTAGGATTTTACCTGGAATTGCGGAAAGTGAAGCTATTAAATATGGCACTTTAAGCAATAGTGAAAAAGACATATATAGAGCTGTATTTTTCAGAAGAACTACAACTAAAACTATGCTAAATGAATTAGAAGAAATTAAAAATAATGCAAAAATAGTGGACAATAGTAAGTTACCAAAGGTTCCAATTTTAATGTTTTCTTCAAATGGTACTGGTACTGGTTGGAGTGAAAAACAATGGACACAATTTCAAGAAAATTTTATCAATAAGATATCAGGGGGTAAGATCATTTATCTTAATTGTAGTCATTATGTACATGATCATGAATACTTAAATATTGCAAGGGAAATAAAGGCTTATATTTCATAATGAAATGAATGAAGTTGAGATAAATAGAATTTGGAAGTAAGGGGTATTAAAAATGAAAGTTTATAACAAATTAGTTCGTGATAAAATTCCACAGGTTATTGAAGGGGATGGAAGAAGGTGTGAAACTTCAATAGTTTCAAAGGAGCAGCTTTTACCACTTCTTGAAGATAAGCTTAAGGAAGAAGTTAATGAATTTATGCAGGATAAGAACCTAGAAGAGCTTGCAGATATTATGGAAGTTGTCTTTGGTCTTGCAGAGAATTTAGGCTATAGCGAAGAGGACCTTCTTAAAAAGAGAGAAGAAAAAAAGGAAGCTCGTGGAGGCTTTAAAGAAGGAGTATTCTTAAAAACCGTTGAGTAAGATAAATTGTAAGTTGGCTTCTTTAATTGCAAATATTATTCTTGCAATTTATCAGTTTAATATGATTAGAAAAAACAAACTAAATCCGTTGAAAGATGATATTTATGGTGAAAGAAAGGCTTACAAAACTATTGTTCAAGAAAATAGACAGGAAATTTGAGAGACATAATTTATAACAAAGGGGATAATTAGGAGGATTAATCATGGTAGGGGAAAATATAAAACAATGTGAATTTGAGTACACTAAGTGCTTTTGTGAATATTATAAAGATGAAAATATTATTAGATATAGAGATGACGAACTAAAGGATATGTATTACCACAACTACACATATATAAGAGATAACCTGGGCAATGATGAAGTTGAAAAGTGTATAGAAAATGAAATATCCTTTGCTATAAATGCAGGAAAGAAGTTTTGCAATATTCTGTTGGACTTTACAATTAATGAAACCCTGTTAAAGGATTTAAAGTATAAAGGTGAAGTGTCAAGAAATGGATATTATTCCTTCGATATTACAAAGCTTTCAAATATGACTTCGGTGAAAGATTGTAACATTGAAAGAGTATGTAATATGGAAATGGTTGAAGATATTTTATATTGTGACTTACAGTTAGATGAGGCAACTTTAGGAAGAGATTTTTGCACTAGAAGATGTCATAGACGCGGTAAGGTGTACATTTTAGACAAGGGTGTAAATTCTTACATCTGTTATCATAATGGGGAAAGAATTGGCATCTGTGATTTGTTTATTCATGATGGTACTGCAAAAATAGAGGATTTTACAGTTACACCACAGTGTCAGTGTAAAGGCTATGGAACTACAATTCTTAAGCATTTAATTCAAATAGCAACAAATGAAGGGTGTAATACTATTTATCTAGTTACAGATGAGGATGATACTGCAAAAGAGATGTATAAGAAACTAGGCTTTAATAAGGTAGGCGAAAGAACTGATATATTCTTTAGATTAAATTAGTTATTAAAAGTGAAGAATTAATTATTATCAGTGTAGGGGTGAGCTTAGCTTGCCTCTTTTTATTTTTAGAGGAAGGTAAAAGCATAGATAAATTAAGTTGCTTACTTTAAATATAAACTTTTTACCTAAAGCTGATATTACTTATTTACCTTATAATAGGGATGAAGTTTTTGAAAAATTTACCGATAATAAATATATGAATCTCATTGCCCATGGTACTAACCGTGAGGGTGATGAAGTGGAAATAAGGTATAAGTTATCTAATCTCATATAGATAATGAAACCAATATTATACAACATCTTCCACCTTATAAGTGCTTAGATAATGCAAGTAATGGAGTTCATTATGGAAGTACTTCTATTAATCAAATGATAAAAAAGCCTAAATACTTTTTCAGTGGACATGTTCACAATGAATTTGGTTTAAAAAGTTAGGTGGTACCTATGTTTTCAACTGTACCTGTGAAGCAGGGATTTCACCAGGTTGGATTGTAAATTTAGACACTAGAACCCATGAAAAGGTGGATTATATAGTTATAATAACGGCAGCTTACAAGTAGTTTTACGGGTGCAATGATGCACACGTAAAATTGTGCGCAACAAAATAAAAAAACTTAACAACATTTTAGAAGCTTCAAGTAGCCATCTTCTATAAGGGGCTGTTGTACAGCCATGCAGTTGTCTAGCTAAGAAAAAATACATTAGTAGCAGACAAAACCTGCTTCTAAAGTTCTTCATTAAAATAAAGTGCTTCATTAAAATGAAGATTAATTAAATGAACTTGTTCATTAAATATAAAATATAAAATATAAAAATATGTGGGGTGTAACATGGAGAAAAGAAAAGTCTTTGAGACTTTAGGGATTGAGGAAACTAAAGATACCAATATTATTAAAAAGGCCTATAGAGGAAAATTAGTACAAGTAAATCCAGAGGATGATCCAGAAGGGTTTAAGATGCTTAGAGAAGCTTACGAAGAAGCAATTAGACTTGTAAATGTTAAAGAGGAACAGGAGATTGAGACTGAAGATACTCCTATTACTCAGTGGATAAAGAAAGTGGAGACTGTTTATAAAAGGCTTTCTACTAGAAGTAATGTGGATTGTTGGAGAGAGTTATTTAAAGAAGAGGTTTGCTTAGACTTTGATACAAGTTTAGAAGCAAGAGATGCTTTACTTGTATTTTTAATGGATAATTTCCGTTTACCACAAGAGGTTTGGCAGCTTATTGAAGATACTTTTGAGCTAGTTAACTCAAAGGAAGAGTTATACGAGGAGTTTCCAGTAAATTTTGTGAATTTCATCACGGAAGATGCTGAAAATAAAGGTTGGTTTGATTTTTCCCTCTTTGAAGGAGAAGATGAAGGTAACATAGATGATTTCATAAGACTAAGCTTAGATTTGGGTAAAATGAATGAGAAGAGAGATTATGAGGGAGCAGAGGAGATTTTCGAAAAATTAGAGGAAATAAACCTATGGCATCCATACCTTGAAGCCGAGAAAATTCGCTACTTTTCTGCTAATAATAACCTTGAAGAAGCTAAAACTATTGCAGAAAATTTAAGGTCAAAACATATTAAAAATCTTCATATAAAGTATTATATGGCTGAGCTTTATTTGAAATTAGAGGATTTAGACAAGTGCTTTGAACAATGTAACTCTATATTGGAAGTTAATCCAAACTATTTTGGGGCTAAGGTTCTTCTTAGTGAGTACTACTTAAAGAAGAAGGACTATAATGAAGCAAAAGAAAGATATTTGGAACTTCTAGAAATAGACAATTATAATGATACACTTCGAATTGGACTTGAAAAGGCTAATATTGGAGTTATTGAAAGCTTAAAAGAGCAAATAGATAAAGAACCTGAGAATAAGTCTCCAAAATTGGAACTGGCATGGTGCTACTATCAAAATTACTTATGTGAACAGTGCATTGACCTTTTTGAAAGCTTAGAAGTAGATTCAGAAATTTATTATGATTATTACAATTTGGCCAGCCGTGCTTACATAGAAGTAGGAAACTTTGAAAAAGGTTTCCCATGTATTGAAAAATGGATAACTGAAATTTTAAAAACAGAAGATGACGGAACAGAAAAGATGTCACGCAGAATTGATAGATTAGGACTTGCCTATAGTTATATGTATAGATGCTACTATCATTTTGCACAGGAAAAACAAGATATAAATCATAAAGAAGAAGCCTTTAAAAAGTCCATTGAATATCTTGATAAGGCAGTGGAGGCTGAGAAAAATACAACTCAAGTGCTTCAGTATTTACAATCAAAGGCCTATGTACTTTTAAAGCTAGAAGAAAATAAGCTTGCGGTTGATGTATGCGATAAGATCCTAGAAATGGATAAGGGCTATTATCCAGCTTATGTTCTTAGAATGGAAGCTTACTTTAACCTAAAAATGGGTAAAGAGGTCATTGATGATTATTTTGATGCCATTGAAATCTATCCTCTTGGAGTACAACCTTATCTTTTTGCAACTCAGGTATATCACATATATGACAGACTGGAGGATGCAGAAATAGTAATCAATAGAGCTAAAGAGGTTGAAATAGTAAGCAATGAACTTAAGTTTTTAGACCTTAAAACAAGAAGGTTAATGTCAACTACTAATGAGGAGAGAAAAGAAATTGCAGACGAATTAGACAAGCTATATAATGCTGCACAAAAGGAAGCAGGGGATTTAAAAGAAATTACAAATTTACTTCATGAACAGGCTCTTTGTTATTATTACATGGATGAAGACCAACTTGCACTGGACATTATTGAGAAAAAACTTGCCTTGAAAAAAACTTTTATAAGTATGGTGCTTAAAGGAGATCTATTATATTACCTAAATAGATGCGAAGAAAGTATAAAAGTATATAGGGAACTTCTTAAAGAAGAACCAGAGGATGCTAACCTATGGTATAAAATAGGTCTTTGCTATAACCGCCTTGACAAGGAAGCAGAAGCCCTGGATTGTTTTTTAAAGACAATTGAAAAGGACAAAGAGCATACAAATGCTAATTATGATATTATGGAAATATATGAAAGTCGCTATGAGAAAACCTATGATAAAGAGGATTATGAAAAAGCAGTTTATCATGGGAAGAAGCAAATAGAGATAAATCCAGATTATTATTTTTATAATTCCTTAGGCCTTGTGTATTTAAAAGGTTATGATTTAAAAGAAGCACTTGAAGCCTTTGAAGAAGCAAGTAAACGTGATGATACCAGTCTATATCCATACAATAATATGGGGTATGTGTATAAGGTTTTAGGAGAAATAGATAAATCCTATGAAAACTATAAATTAGCAATTCAGCGTACTGATGAGAGTAATTTAATAGCTTATTGGAACATTGCTGATTTGTATAGTGTTTTAGGACAATATGAAAAAGCAATTGAAACTTATA
Source organism: Clostridium sp. UBA4548 (assembly GCF_002387895.1). Taxonomy (GTDB): domain Bacteria; phylum Bacillota; class Clostridia; order Clostridiales; family Clostridiaceae; genus Clostridium_J. The sequence goes on along the minus strand of NZ_DGLI01000044.1, from coordinate 329,932 downwards.
ACCTTATAGGTGAGAAGAAAAATAACATTAGAGTTACAATAAGTATCCTAGAAATTTATATAAGGATGAGAGCATGGGACAAGGCTTTTGTGGAGTCAAGAAAGTTATTGAACTTTGGAGAGAATGGACAGATGCAGTACTTATTTTTCAATGGAGAAATAAATGCTTTAATGGGAAATAAATCTAAAGCTCTACAGTTTTATAAAAAAGCTCTTAGAAAGTTCCCAAAAGAAAGCTTACCTTATATTAAATATGCAAACTTCCTACTTTGGATAGCAGGAAAGAAGAGAAGCGCTTTAATATATTATAAATTGGCATATATAGTTGCTAAAAAATATAATTCTGAAGATAAGGAAGAAGCTATAGAAGGCATAATTGAAGCATATAAGGTTTTAAAGAAGGAAAATAAGGGTATTAAGTATTTAAAACAACTCCTAAGCTTTAAAAATCAACGCTATGTTAGCATTGAAAATTGGTTGAAAAACAAAGAGTTTGCCAAAATAAGACTATATAAGATGGCGCTATACAACTTCAATGTGGGACAATATGAAGAGGCAAAAACATATATGGAACTTATGGGTGAAACTATAAATTGTGCGCAGTGCCAATATAGTGCTTGTTATGAATATATGAAATTAGAGGGAAAAATGTTAGAACTTCAAAATGATTATGTAGGTGCACTTGAAAAATATGAAAAAGCCTTAAATATTGAACCAAGTAATATGGATTTAATGTATAAAGTAAAAGAACTAAAAGAAAAAATTGGAGAGAGATAACTATGATTATTGGTATTGATTTAGGAACAACTAACAGTTTGGCTGCTTATTTTACAGAGGATGGCCCTAAAATAATTCCAAATAGACTGGGAAAGAATTTGACACCTTCTGTAGTGAGTATAGATGAAAATGAGCAAATATACGTAGGGGAAACAGCTATGGAACGCATGCTGCTACACCCTACCACCAGTGCCAGTGTTTTTAAAAGAGATATGGGTACGGATAAAAAATTCAACTTAGGGAATAAAACCTTTACTGCAGAGGAGTTATCATCCTTTATCCTAAGATCACTAAAAGAAGATGCAGAAGCTTTCTTAGGACAAGAAGTTACAGAAGCAGTAATTAGTGTACCTGCTTATTTTAATGATGCTAGAAGAAAAGCTACTAAAAGGGCAGGGGAGCTAGCGGGCCTTAAGGTGGAACGTATTATTAGTGAGCCTACTGCAGCTGCTATTGCTTATGGTCTTTATCAAGAAAACAAAGATACAAGATTTTTAGTCTTCGATTTAGGTGGAGGAACCTTTGATGTGTCTATTTTAGAACTTTTTCAAAACATCTTGGAAGTTCATGCAGTAGCAGGAGACAATTTCCTTGGAGGGGAGGACTTTACAGAACTTCTCATGGATGTGTTTTTAGGTGAAAAGGGGCTTAAGGCTGAGGAACTAGATTCTAAGACTTTGGCACATATAAAAAAGCAAGCAGAGCTCTGTAAGAAAAGCTTTTTATCAGAAAAAGCTCCTACTATGACTTGTAAGATAAATGGGGAGCTTATGGAGCTTACTGTGGATTTAGATAAATTTGAAAAGCAGTGTGAAAAGCTTCTTGAGAGAATTAGACAACCAATTAAAAGAAGCTTAACTGACGCTAACGTGAAGGTTTCTGATATAGATCAAGTAGTAATGGTTGGTGGTGCAACAAGGCTTCCTATAATCTATAGATTTGTAAGCAAGCTTTTTAAAACCTTTCCAAACACTTCGGTAAACCCAGATGAAGCTGTTGCCTTAGGTGCAGCAATTCAAGGCGCTATGAAAGAAAGAAACACAGCTATCAAGGAAGTAATTTTGACAGACGTATGTCCTTTCACTCTTGGAACAGAAGTGGTAAAAGAAATTGAAGAAAATCGCTATGAATCAGGGTATTTTTGCCCAATAATTGAAAGGAATACTGTTATCCCTGCTAGTAGAACAGAAAGGCTTTATACTGTAAGAGATAATCAGACTAAAATATCCATCAAGGTGCTTCAAGGAGAAAGTAGATTTTCTTCCAATAACCTAAGCTTAGGAGAACTTGAAATAGAAGTACCAAAAGCAAGGGGTGGAGAAGAAGCCGTTGATGTAACTTATACTTATGATATAAACTCAATTTTAGAAGTTCAAGTAAAAGTAATTTCCAATGGTGAGAGTAAAAAGACAATTATAAAAGGGCAAAATATTGATATGACAGATGAGGAAATTGAAAAAAGAATGGAAGAGCTTTCATATTTGAAAATTCATCCAAGAGAGCAGGAAGCAAACAAACTGTTACTTTTAAAAGCTGAAAGATTATACGAGGAGAGCATTGGAGATCTAAGACGTAAACTAGAGCTTGAATTGATGAAATTTGATAGTGTTTTAAATAGCAGAAATAAAATCAAAATCGAAGATGCAAGTAAAAGGCTTCAAAGAATAATTGATGAGATAGTTGCTGAGAGAGATTTATAAAAGTTATAAAAAGAGAACATAAGGCATTTGAAAACAAATAACAAGTTAAAGATGTGAAGGATATTTTGAGTTCACAAGCAAGCTTGTGCAGACAAGGAAGCAGGTTCCGCAGATAGTGGTGCTATCAAAGGGTTCTGTTGACGTAGTATAACTCAAAATAGACAAACATACTGACTTATTTATTTTTTGAAAATGCCTAAAATAATCTTTAAAGTATAAGAGTGCTGAAAGTGGAGTAATTTGTGGCACCTACTTATAATATATTTATTTAAGTAAAACTATAGGTAGAAATTGCTTATTTAAGTAATATTAATAAGTTCAAAAATTTATAGTAGATAATAATACTTTAATGGTTAACTATTGCCAATAATAAAGTGAATTAAAGATATGGTAATATATTACTAAAATGTAGTGTATACTGTATATAAGGCAAATGAGTTTAAAATTAAATAATCATAATTTTGAGCTGTAAGAATTAATTGTTTTTACAGCTTTTGGTGCGTCAAGTTACAATTTTAGGGGGGAGAGAAAATGAGGACTGTAGTTATCAAGGAATTGGAGAGTATGAGTGTTGAAGCTGCTTTTACATTGGACTTTACAGAAAGAAAGGTTAAAGGCTGTATTGGATGTTGGACCTGTTGGTGGACAACACCAGGAAGATGCACTTTTAAGGACTTGGAGGATTTTTATCACGAGTATATAACTGCTGATAAAGCTATATATCTTGCAAAGGTTTCAAGGGGCTTTGTAAGTAGCAATTTGAAAACTTTGTTTGACAGAATGCTGCCACTATATTTACCCTATATCTCTTATGATACAGGAGAATCCATGCATGTAAAGAGGTATGAAAAATATCCAGATATTGAGTTTTATTATGAGGGTGAATTTGAAGACGAAGATAGCAGAAAGATTTTTGTAGACTATGTAAATAGGGTGTTTTATCAGTTTCATAACAAAAACGTTACTGTAAAGCCTATTGAAGAATTTGTTTCAGAAGGAGGGAGCCAGCTATGAAAACATTAATTCTAAACGGTTCACCTAAAGGAGATTCTAAAAACTGTAATAGCTTGATTTTTGCTCAGCACTTTGTAAATAATATGAAAAATCCTTGTGAAATAAGGAATATAGTAAATAGTGATAAAGGGGAGCTAGCTAAGTATATAAAAGCTTTTGATACAGTTATTATCATAATGCCTCTTTATATTCATGCCATGCCGGGAATTGTAATGGAGTTTTTCGAGGCTATGGAGCCTGCAGTGGAAGGAAAGTCTCTAGGTTTTATTATTCAAGCTGGTTTTACAGAAACCTCACAGGAAAGATTTGTTGTAAGATATTTGGAGAGCTTTACAAAAAAGCTTAACTATAACTATTTAGGTACAGCTTGCAAGGGAGAAGCTGCTGCTACTTATATGATGCCAAAGATGTTTAAGAAGGTGTTAAAAATGGTTTCTGATTTAGGTACTTTTTATGAGGAAACAGGTGCTTTTCATAAAGAACTGGTTAATAACCTTGGAAAGCCTTATGAGATAAAACAGCCCATGCTTGGAATTCTTAAAGTGGTTACAAGGTCAGGTATAAACAATATATTTTGGCATAGGGAAATGAAAAAGCATAACGCCTATGAAAAAAGGTTGGATAGACCATATCTCTAACATGCAATGGTAAATAAAGAACATTAAAAAATTAAAATTTATTAAAACAGCACTGACAGTTTGATGTTGGTGCTGTTTTGAGTTTTTGTTATATTAATTCAATAGTAATAAATTGCATCCTTTAACTCATACTCGCTGAATTCATATTGTTATTATAGAACTGAAAATGAAGGCAAAACCTTCGAGAAAGTAATTGTACCTGTTCATGAGGAACAGTGGATGGGAAATACAGCTTTTCGTTGTATCACCAATACAACGGGACAAACTTTGGTTCTAAAAAGCTTTTAGCTATGAGTAGAAAAAAATAAACCTCCTTTGTTAAAATAGATACAGGTTCGCCAACCGTATCAATAACGAAGGAGGTCATCCAGTATGGATAGTTAAAGTTTAGCACATAGTAAGTGGAATTGTAAATACCATATAGTTTTTACACCAAAATACCGTAAGCAAGTGATATATGGAAAAATTAAAGTTCATATAGGTAAAATTCTTAGAAAGTTATATGAACACAGAGAAACTGAGTATTTACCTGAACCCACAGGTTGCTTTTTCATTTTTTGTAAAGTTCTTTAACATTTTAATAAACAACTTTTCATAGGGTGTAAACACATGATTTTGCTTATAAATTATAATATCCTTATTAACTAATGAGCCAGCAGAAGATTTTCTCAAAATCATATTCTGATGGTCCAAAACATCCTGGGGAATTGGAGATACCCACATAAAGGAACCCTTTACCCTTTGTAATAAGTCAAATTGACTTCCTCTTTCATATACATAAATCCGTTTGGAAGGTAACTTGGCTCTAAAATCCTTTTTAAGTTCATTAGGAGAAAGCGAAGGTACCTGAAAATCTCCATGGACAATCTCTGTATAGTCGCATAGGTCATAATAAGGTATATCTTCATGGTGAGCAAGAGGATGGTCTTTTGACATAAGCAAGCACAAGTCAAATTCCCAGAGGGGTTCATACTCTAAATCTGAATCCTTTAAAAAGGATAGAAAGTAGCTTTCATAGAGTTTTTGATAACGAATAATTCCTAAATTAGAATCCCCGTTATTCACATCATTTATTGCTCCCATAGAGTTTGTTTCCTTGAAAAATATATTTATTGCCCTTTCCTCTTTAAAGGAGTTAAGAAATTCAGAAAATGCAACAGAAACATAGGTTGCCCTAGGCACAGACATATTAAATTCTATGACATCAGACTCACAAGGTTTATATAAAGACTCTAACTCATTAATTTGAGATAAAATTGCCTTTGTATAGGATAAAAACTCAGCACCTTTTCTAGTGGGTTCAACCCCTTTAACAGTCCTCTTGAAAATAGTTATTCCGATCTCCTTTTCAAGGTCCTTAATAGCTCTGCTTAAATTAGGTTGTCCCATAAATAAATTCTGAGCAGCCTTAGTTATGGAGTTAGTCTTTTCAACTTCTACAATATATTTTAGGTGTAATAAATTCATTACTATCATCCATTCATTATTAAACATATTAGATATATAAATTATACATTACCCACTACTGAAGTTCAATGTTACAATGAAGACAATGTGAATGTTTTATCAATTTCAGTAGTTAAATTTTAGTTAAAATTATGAATAAACATTCTAAAGGAGGCTTTAAAATGGATGTTTTAGTATGCATAGGCAGCAGTTGTCATGTTAGAGGATCTTATGAAATAATGAATAATTTAAAGGCAATGATAACTGAAAAAGACTTAGATAGTCAGGTTAAGGTTAAGGTTGCCTTTTGTCTTGGCTATTGTAAAGCAGGAGTAACCATAAAAGTGGATGAACAGCTTGTAACAGGCGTAACAAAGGAAAATTTAACAGAGGTTTTTGATAAATATGTTTTAAAGAAGGTTGATTAGCATATGAGCATTTTAAAATTAAAAAAGGCTAATTGTAAAAATTGTTATAAGTGTGTAAGGAATTGTCCTGTTAAATCTATTGAAGTTAAGGACCATCAGGCACAAATCCTAGAAAGAGACTGTATACTTTGTGGAAACTGTATTTTAACCTGCCCTCAAGATGCTAAAGAAGTTAGGAATGACTTAGAAATTGTTAAAAATTTAATTAGAGGAGATAAGGATATTATTGCTAGTGTTGCTCCTTCTTTTATTGCAAATTACAATGTTTCAACCTTTGAAGAATTTAAAGATATATTAAAAAAACTAGGTTTTTCAGAGGCCTATGAGACTGCACAAGGCGCATTTTTAGTAAAGAGTGAGTATGAAAAACTCATAGCTAAAAACACTGGGGAAACAATAATTTCTTCTTGTTGTCCAACAGTAGTTAAGTTAATTCAAAAGCATCATCCTAATACTCTTAGAAATTTAGCCCCTGTTTTATCTCCTATGCAAGCTCATGGAAAGTTGATAAAAGAGGAGAATCCCAATTCACAGGTGGTGTTTATCGGACCTTGTATTTCTAAAAAAGATGAGGTTGAAAACTATCCTGGAATAATAGATATAGCTTTGACCTTTGATGAGCTCAATCAGTGGCTTGAGGAAGAACAGATTAACGTAATTAACACGGAGGCTATACCCTCCTCAAAATACTTATCTAGATTCTTTCCAGTGGCTGGTGGAATAATTAGGACCATGAATATAGATACAAATTATAAATACATTCCTATAGACGGACTAGATAATTGTATTGATGCACTTAATGAAATAGAGGAAGGTAATTTTGAAAATTGCTTCATCGAAATGAGTGCTTGCAATGGCAGTTGTGTTAATGGTCCTGCAAAAGGTAAAAATAAATTAAATCTTATAAATGCACAAATAAAGGTGGAGGAACTTGCTTTTAATAGGGAAACTTTCTGTGATTATGATTTAAACATAGATATGAATCTCTATAAGGAAATTAAGAGTGAAGAGATTGTTTACCTTCCTCCTAGCAAAAGTGATATTGCAGCTATACTTAAAAAAATGGGTAGAAATAGTCTCAGTGATGAACTTAATTGTGGCACCTGTGGATATCATACCTGTAGAGAAAAAGCTATTGCTGTTTACTTTGGTAAAGCCGAAATAACCATGTGTCTTCCTTATATGAGGAGTAAAGCAGAATCCTTCTCTGACAAAATTATAAGTGCAACTCCAAATGCAATTTTAGCTGTGGATATGGATTTAAAGATTCAACAAATTAATAGAGCTGCCTGTAATATCTTTGGGATATCCAAAAGTGAAGATATTATCGGTGTACCTGTGTCAAGAATTATGGACGAGTTTGACTTTGTCAATGTAATTTCTAAAGAGGAAGGTAGAATAAGCAAGAAGATTTATTTAGCAGAATATGAAAAATATATAGAAGAGTTGCTAGTGTATGATAAAAATAGCCATGTAGTAATTTGCATAATGAAGGATATAACTAAGAAACAGTTAAAGAGAGAAAAACTTCTAGCTTCAAGAAATAACGCAAAGAATATTGCTGATATAATACTAGAAAAGCAAATAGGTATTGTTCACGAAATCGCTTCTTTACTTGGTGAAACCACAGCTGAAACACAAGTTGCCTTAAATGAGTTAAAAAACACTATGTTTGAGGAGGATGAAGACTAGTGAAAAACATATTTATGGAGTGTGGATTTGTAAGCCTCAATAAGCATGGTGAAAAGATTTGTGGAGATTATTATACCATGGTAAAGAAGGAGGATACCACCACAATTGTACTTTCTGATGGACTTGGTAGTGGAATTAAAGCAAATATCTTGGCCACACTAACTTCGAAAATTTTAAGTACCATGATGGCTGGAAATATGTCTATTGAACATAGCGTGCATACTGTAGCAAAAACCTTACCTGTATGTAAGGTTAGAAATCTTGCTTATTCCACCTTTACAATATTTCAATTTTATCACTATGACAATAATGCTTATTTAGGTCAGTTTGATAATCCTACTGCAATTATAGTGAGAGAGGGTAAAAATTATTCCTATTCCTCCACCTGCAAGATTATTGGAGAAAAAGAAATCTATGAAAGCAATATAAAACTCCAAGTTGGAGATATGGTTATTTTACTTACAGATGGCATTACTAGTGCTGGTCTAGGGCGAGTTACTACAAATGGTTGGAAGCGTGATGAAGTTATTAAATATATAGAACTATGGTATACACCTAATATGTCACCCCAAAGAATGGCCTCCACCATTGCTGATGCCTGCATGGATTTATCTCTTGGTACTCCTCAGGATGACTCAACGGTTGCAGTATTTAAGATAAGAAAAAGACAGGTAGTAAACCTTATTATAGGCCCTCCTGAGAAAAAAGAAGAGGATAATATAATACTAAAACTATTTTTTTCTAAGGTAGGTAAAAAGATAGTATGTGGTGGGAGTACCTCAAAAATGGTTAGTAACTATTTAAATAAACCTATAAAAATAGTTGCTAATTCCCAGAATGAAGAAATACCTGCCATTGCCCACATAGAGGGTGTAGATTTAGTTACTGAAGGAGTTATTACCCTTGGTAAGGTAGTAGAACTAGGTAGAAAGTACTTAGAGGATAGTAAAATTTCCCTTGATTTAGAGAATAAAACTGATGGTGCTTCTCTACTTGCCAAGTTGCTCTTTGAGGAAGCTACAGATATAAATTTCTTTATTGGTAAAGCAATTAATCCTGGTCATGAAATAGATGGTATGCAGATTAATTCATCAATAAAAATGGAATTTATAAGAGAACTAAAAAGTCTTTTAATGAAAATGGATAAAAAAGTTAAAATAAGCTTATGTTAGGAGGTAGAATCATGAGATTATTTGATACTAATGTTCAAGCTCTTAAATATGATGTGTTAAAAGAAGTTGCAAAGCTTGCTTTTGAGGATAATTTAGAGGGTGGAATGCTAGATATACCTAAAAAAATTGTACCAGGTCCAGAACCTTCTATTCGTTGTTGTATTTATAAAGAGCGTGCTATTTTAAATGAACGTATAAAACTTGCTATGGGTGGAGATAAAAATAATCCCAATGTAATTGAAGTTTTAGATATAGCTTGTGACGAGTGTCCTATCACTGAATTTTCTGTTGGCCCTGCTTGCAGAGGCTGCATTGCTCATAGATGTGAAAATGCTTGTCCGAGAGGTGCTATTTCCTTTGTTTCTCATAAAGCAGTTATAGATCATAAAAAATGTATTAGCTGTGGGAAATGTTTAAATGCTTGTCAATATAATGCAATTATAAAAAGTGTTCGACCCTGTGAAAATGCCTGTAAGGTCCATGCTATTTCTATGGATGAAAATAAAAAAGCTCATATTGATGAGTCCAAATGTATTGCCTGTGGTGCTTGTGTATATCAATGCCCTTTTGGTGCTGTTATGGATAAATCCTATATACTTGAGGCCATAAAACTTCTACGAGAGAGCAATGGTGAAAATAAAATTTATGCAATTATTGCTCCGTCTATTACAGGACAATTTCAAAATGCTAACATAGGTCAAGTAGTTTCAGGACTTAAACAGCTAGGGTTTTACAATGTTGTAGAGGTAGCCCTTGGTGCGGACATGGTGGCCCACAAGGAAGCTAAGGAACTGGTAGAAAAAGAATTCTTAACTAGTTCTTGTTGTCCTGCCTTTGTAGCTTACATTGAGAAAAATTTTCCTAATTTAGAGGAACATATTTCTCATAATCTATCCCCCATGGCTGAAATCGGAAAATATATTAAAAGAATTCACCCTGATAGTAAGGTTATATTTATTGGACCTTGCACTGCAAAGAAAGCTGAAGTTAAAAAACATAGAGTTAAACAATATGTAGATGTGGTTTTAACCTTTGAAGAGCTTCAAGCGCTATTTGATAGTAGAAATATTAATCTTTCAAAGCTACCAAATGATGTTCTAGATAATGCCTCTTACTTTGGAAGAATTTTTGCAAGAAGTGGTGGTTTATCAGATGCAGTAGTGGAGGCTCTAAAAGAGCAAGGGGTAACAGATTTTAAAGCTTCTCCAATTTCTTGTAGTGGAATTGAAGAATGTAGAATTGCACTTTTAAAAGCTAGTAAAGGTGTATTAAAAGAAAACTTTATTGAAGGCATGGCTTGCAACGATGGGTGTATAGGCGGGGCCGCCTGCTTAACCCACAATCCGAAAGATAGAAGGCTAGTTGATGATTATGGCAGAGAGGCTATGGAAAAGACAATCAAGGACGCAATTGAAATTTTGAACTTTGTATAGTTTTTATATAGATAACGTGGAGAAGAACATTACTAATGCATCATTTAATCATGGCGTTTTAAAGATAACTCTTCCAAAACTAGCAAAGGGAAATGACAAGAAGAAAAAAATAGACATTTAATAAGAAATATAAAAGTAGCTAAGTTAGTTTAACTAAAGGATTCCCCTTAATATCAGGACAATAAAATTTAAAAAGTTTATTAAAACAGCACGGATAGTTTAAGGTCGGTGCTGTTTTGTGTTTATGTCATATTAGCTTAATACTATTCAATTCTATCCTTTAAACTATCTATATTATTTGTGCAATATTAAAAAACTATGGGTTAGGAAGTATTCAAAAAACCTCCATTTTATGGAATATTCTGTTATAATAAAATTAGATAAGGCATCTGAAAATATGTCAAAGATATGAAGGATATTTTGAGTGAAGCATCGTAAAAAATAAATAATTAAAAATGCGAAAAATATTTTGCGTAAGCCAAAGACGCAGGTTCTATTTATAGTTGGGCTATTAATAGGTTCTGTGCACGTAGTATTAAGCAAAATAGGCCAGTAGACTGATTAGTTATTTTTGAAAATTTCTAAAGGTAAGAGGGGGGATCTATAGTGAAAAATGTTGTGATTACTGGTAGTACTAGGGGCTTGGGCCTTGAAATGGCTAAAGAATTTTTAAAAGCAGGGTGTAATGTTACTATATCTGGATCAAGGGAAAATTCCTTTAATAGAGAAAACCATCAGGTTGAAGCCTTTGAAAAACAGTTTATTTATGTACCTTGTAATGTAAGAAATATATCAGAGGTTAAAAACCTGTGGACTAAATCTATAGAAAAGTGGGGAACCGTTGATATTTGGATTAATAATGCAGGTCAAAATGTTCCTCATGAGTTTATGTGGGATACTGAAGCGGAATATATTGAAGCAGTGGTGGATACCAATATAAAAGGGATTATGTACGGATGCAAGGTAGCTGTTGAAAATATGCTTAAGCAGGGCTATGGTCAGGTTTGGAACATGGAAGGCTTAGGCTCAAATGATATGATTATAGAAAAAACCATTTTATATGGAACTTCAAAGCGTGCACTTACTTATTTTACAAAGGGTTTAGCAAAGGAACTTAAAAATTCTCCAGTTAAGGTAGGTAGATTATCTCCAGGTATGATGCTTACTGAGTTTATCACTAAAGCCCCTACAGGAGAGGTTTCTACAGTTACTGAGGATAAGCAATTTAAGAAAGTATTTAACATTTTAGCAGATAAGCCTGAAACTGTTGCAAAGTTTTTTATTCCTAAAATCTTAGAAAATACAAAACAAAGTGCTCATATCCAGTGGCTTACAAATACAAAGTCTGCTCAAAGATTTATCATGTCACCCTTTAAAAAGAGAGAGCTATTGTAAGCATAAAATTATTGCAATTATAAGACTAATCCCGTGGTCTAAAAAGGCTTTCACCATGAAGAGGAGGGTAGAATTATCTCTTCAAAACATGGTTAAAATAAAAAGTTATAGAGAATAAATATAAATTATTAGAAGAAAAGCCCTAAATTAATAGGGCTTAATTTTTTCACTTATTTGGGAATTGAAAGACTTGTACTTAATAGCTTACTTTAAGGCTTCCATTAGTTTCACAGGATTTACTACCTTCTTCATTTCGTAGTCTTTTCCGTTATTTTGAACTTTAATTGTATCTCCAGTTTTTAAGGCTGTTGACCAGAATATTTCTGGATTAACCTCTGGATTAACCTCACAGGCTAAAGCATATAGCCCTGCTACATATGGAATGGACCAGCTCCAGCCACCTTCTCTGTAGAACACATAATCCTTAGGATTTGTAGGACTTGCAGTGGTTCTTGAATCCATTGGAATTAGTAAAACTTCATCAATTTTTACTCCTGCCTTTTCTCCCATCATAGTATAAAATTCATTACCATATTCATAATATCTGTCTTTCCAAAACAAACCTGGTTCATAGGAAGAAGTAGCTTCTGGATCACTTAAAGGATTTCTGCCTAAACCATTAAACATGTATCCATCTGTGTTTATAAGGGAAGAGGAAACTACAAATACTCCTGCCTTTTTTGCTCTATCAACAGCTGCATTTACTTCCTCATAACCCTTTTGGCTTTTATCCCAACCAAGGGAAATAGAAATTACCCTAATTTTTTTATCCTGAGGAAGAGTATTATTTACTTCAAGGATTCTATCAATAGATTTTGCAACCCAGGTGAAGTCATATTCAAAATCGTTATTTTTATATTCTCCATGAGTTTCCGCAATATAATATAAATCTGCATCAGGTGCTACCCCTACATTTTTTCCTACAGCTATTGAAGCTACAGCAGGACCGTGCATTTGTGCCTGATCACCAAAATTATGAATTTCCTCATACATTTTAAGATTATCTTTGTATTCAATGTGGTCTACTAAGAGTGTTTGGTCTATTATTGCTAGGCCTACACCTTTTCCTGTTATTCCTTTTTTATGAAGCTTTTTTACATTAAGCCCAGGACTTTTGCACAGGTCCATCTGCTTTTTAGGGTCAAACTTATCAGGCAAACTTTTGGGCCAAATTGTTTTGCTATCAAACTCTGCATATTCTAAATCCTTTGCTTTATCTTTTAAATCAAGGGAACTTAAATCATAGCTCCTAAGATCTAGGGTCTTATCGCCCTCGTAAGCGGGATTTGGTGGTGGCAAGGTTCTTACACTTTCACGATTGAAAGTTGCAGGTTCTGGATGTTTAGTAATTTTCACTTGGGTGCTTGGACTTACATCAGTTTGTTTTGTTTCACCATTTACATCAGTTGTTTTGGCTTTTGGACTGCAGGCTGTTACCGTAAGTGACATAAGCAATAAAGCTACTAATAACGCTCTTTTCATTAATATTTAACCCCCCTAAGAAATTGCAATTCATACAAAATAATTGAATAAATATACTTTACCACAAAATAACTGTAAATTCACATAATTGAAATTATTGTTAATAAAAATTTCAATTGCAAAGTACAAATATAAACTTATGTTCAAATATTAAGTGATAAGTTTACAAAATTCATTTTCTGTTAATCATTAGTTTAAAATCAGAGCATATATCCATTTCCAACTGTTCGATTAGGTTTAAACTAAGGTTCTAACAATATTTTAATAAAACCTTTAAGAAATAGTACGGGCTAAGTTATGGTTTTTCGAAATTTCCTCGGGGTGACTAGCATTAGTTCAGATAATATAGCAAAGAATAAGAGAAGTCATCTGACTTCTCTTAATATATTTTATAGGCTGCGAAATACTAATTATTTAAAAATTTTTAAATGAATTATCATTTTTAAATAAATCTTTTAAATTGCCACCATATTTCTGTTCTAAACTTTTTCTATCATATTTATAATTTACTTCACCTATGCTATCTACATTAAATTCTATAACCTCAGCATTTTGAACAAGAGATAATAATACTACTGCATTTTTTTCTAAAAACTCAGTAACTTTTTTATCACTCCAAAATTTATTATAACTATCTTCACCCAAACTTTCCTTTGCTTTATAGTTAATAGTTATTCCGTAAGGCTCTTTATCAGTTTGCAAACTAAATCCTGCATTATATTCATTACCAGGTAACTTTGCTATTATATTTCCTACTGAACTATTATCACCTACATAAGAGTCTTTGTATTTTATCAAATCATAGGTTTCAATTTGTGAAGTAGTTTTACCATCCTGATTTGATATTTTATCAGAATTATTCCCACAACCTATTAAACTTAATGATACAGTTAGTATTACAGGTACTAATACTTTAAATTTATTCTTCATATAAATCCTCCTGTTTTACAGCATGTTATGTTCCAAATATATATTGAATTAAGTAATGGCTTGCTTCTATTTTTTTGTTTGGATACTGAAAGACATGAAATGATTATCTTATAGGAGCTAGATTGTTAATTAAGTAAAGTGTCTATGGAACTTTAAAAGAATCACTTCATAGGAGAGTTATTTTAAATTAAAGTCACACAAATTGCTTTTATCTTAAAACAAAGGGGGAAACTTCTCCCCCTCTTCATTATAGCATATGTAATTTTTAGATAACAGACTTATAATTTAGGATTATTGTGTGTATTATAGGAACAGACGTTATTAGAGATAATTGCTTCACCTAGACCTAAAAGAGAGGGAGGAGAATGTTTATGAATTCATATGTGCTTAGCTTTGAGAAAATCGACAAATCAAAGATTTCCATGGTTGGGGGAAAAGGTGCCAATCTAGGAGAGCTATGTAAGATTGAAGGAATTGCCGTACCAGAGGGTTTTTGTATTTCCACTGAGGCCTTTAAAAGAATAATAGGGGAAACACCACTTATTAAGGAATTGCTTAATGAGTTAGCCCTTTTAAAGGTGGAAGAGCTAGATAAAATCGCTGAAATTACTAGTGAAATACGCAGAAGGATTGAAGAGGTAACTATCCAAAAAGATATTATTGAGGAAATTCTAAGTCATTTTTTAACCCTTGGAGAAAATAATGCATACGCTGTTCGTTCAAGTGCTACTGCAGAGGATTTACCAACTGCTTCCTTTGCTGGTCAGCAGGATACCTATCTAAACCTTAGGGGAAGAGAAGCAATTTTAAACCATATAAAAAAATGCTGGGCATCCCTATTTACAGATAGAGCTGTAATTTACCGCATACAAAATGGCTTTGATCATAGAAAAGTATATTTATCTGTGGTGGTTCAAAAAATGGTTTTTCCACAGGTTTCAGGTATTATGTTTACTGCTGATCCTGTTACAGGCAATAGAAAAGTCTTATCTATTGATGCAAGCTATGGCCTTGGTGAAGCTTTGGTTTCTGGCCTTGTAAATGCAGATATGTATAAAGTTCGTGAAGGTAACATAATTCACAAGAATATAGCAACTAAAAAGCTAGCTATTTACCCTTTACAACATGGAGGGACGGAGAAGCAACACATTGAACCTAAACTTCAGAATAAGCAAGCCTTAACTGATGAGCAAATTTTGGACCTTGAGATCATGGGTAGAAACCTGGAAGATCATTTTACCTCCCCTCAGGATATAGAATGGTGTCTCGCTGATGATAAATTTTACCTTGTACAAAGCCGTCCAATCACTACTTTATACCCAGTTCCTCAAGTGGAGGATGAAGAAAACCATGTATATATTTCTGTGGGACATCAACAAATGATGACGGATCCTTTAAAACCACTGGGAATGTCTTTTTTTCAACTAATATCCTTTGGAAAGAGGTTTAAAGCTGGAGGAAGACTCTTCGTTGATGTGGCACAAATGCTGGCTTCACCTGAAAGTAGAGAGATGTTATTAAAGGGCATGGGACAACATGACCCTCTTATAAAGGATGCAATCACAACCCTTTTGCAGCGAGGGGATTTCATAAAAGTCTTACCAGAGGAGAAGGAACATCAGAACTTAAACAAGGATAATAAAAGTGAAGCTCCTAGGAAAGAGGAGCCACAGATGGATAGTGATCCTAACATAGTTTCTGATTTGATTAAGAAATGTGAAGCTTCTGTTGAAGCGTTAAAACAAAATATTAAGAGTAAGACTGGAACAGAGGTATTTGATTTTATTTCAGAAGATATTGGGGAGTTAAAGAGGATTTTATTTGACCCACAAAGTTCAGCAGTATTTATGGCTGCAATAAATGCTTCAGCCTGGATTAATGAGAAAATCCAGCAGTGGTTAGGGGAGAAAAATGTAGCGGATATTCTTTCTCAATCTGTACCAAACAACGTTACTTCTGAGATGGGCCTGGCCCTAATGGATGTTGCAGATGCAATTCGTCCTTATCCAGAAGTAATTGATTATCTAGAGCAGTTAAAGAATTATGACTTTTTAGAGGAAATAGTAATGTTTCAGGGTGGACAGGAAGCAAAAGATGCTATTAATGAATATCTAAAGAAATATGGAATGCGTTGCAGTGGAGAAATTGATATTACTAGACCTCGTTTTAGTGAAAATCCAACTACACTTATCCCTATGATTCTTAGTAATATTAAAAACTTTCAGCCTAAGGCTAGTGAGAGAAAGTTTCAACAGGGACGACAGGAAGCTTTGAAAAAAGAACAAGAGCTACTAAAGAGATTGAAGGAGCTACCTGATGGTGAGGAAAAAGCTAAGGCAACAAAGGAAAAAATTGATTTAATAAGAAACTTCATTGGTTATCGTGAATATCCAAAATACGGCATGGTTAATCGCTACTTCCTATATAAAAAGGCTTTGCTAAAAGAAGCTGAAGAGCTAGTTCAGGCTAAGGTTATCCATGAAAAAGAAGATATATACTATCTCACTTTTGAAGAGCTTCGTGAAGTGGTAGCCTCAAACAAACTGGATTATAAAATTATATGTGAGAGAAAAGAAGCGCACAAATTATATGAAAAATTAACTCCACCACGAGTTATGACCTCTGAGGGGGAAGTAATTATTGGTAAGTATAACCGTGAAGATCTCCCAGCAGGTACAATGGTAGGTCTAGCAGTTTCCTCTGGAGTTATAGAGGGTCGTGCACGTGTAATTTTAAACATGGAAGATGCTAAGCTAGAACAGGGAGATATTTTAGTAACTTCCTTTACTGACCCTAGCTGGACACCACTATTTGTCTCCATAAAAGGCTTAGTCACTGAAGTTGGTGGACTTATGACCCATGGAGCAGTTATTGCAAGAGAATATGGCTTACCAGCAGTTGTGGGAGTTGAAAATGCTACGAAACTAATAAAGGATGGACAACAAATTCGTGTTCATGGAACAGAAGGGTATGTAGAAATCTTGTAATGTGATATATAATAGAAATAAATATTTTATCCTAGGATTAGATAAAATAAAGTTTTTACCAAATAAAGTTTTTACCAAATAAAAATGTGAAAATAGTTTTTATATGGGCTACACGCTAAAAAACATATGTAGTAATTAGCCAATTTACCTATTATAGTAATAACTTCACTACAAATTTAAAGTAAATTAAATGGAGGAATGAGTTATGTCAAATAGTGAAATATTGAATGTTCTAAAGGAGCGTTTTGAAAGAAACATGAATCGTCATAAAGACCTTGAATGGGCTAAAGTGGAAGCAAAGTTGGAAGCTAATACAGAAAAGCTTTTGGTACTTGGTGAAATGGAGAGAACTGGCGGTGAGCCAGATGTGGTTGGGTATGATGAAACTACAGGAGAATATATTTTTTATGACTGCTCAGTGGAAAGTCCTAAAGGTCGTAGGAGTGTTTGTTACGACAGAGAAGCACTTGAGTCAAGGAAACAACACAAACCTGAAAATAGCGCTATTGATATGGCAGCGGCTATGGGCATTGAACTATTGACAGAAGAACAGTATAGGGAACTTCAAAGCCTTGGAAATTTTGATATGAAGACCTCTAGCTGGTTAAAAACACCCTCTGAGATCAGAAACCTAGGCGGTGCCATCTTTGCTGATTTTAGATATGGTAATGTTTTTGTGTATCATAATGGTGCAGAGTCTTACTATGGAACCAGGGGATTCCGTGGCTCCCTTAGAGTGTAATTCTGAAGGTGAAGAACGGTGATACCCCATTAATTTGCAATTTGAAGAAGCCTCACTACTTTTTAGTAATCTAAGGTTTATGGAACCTCTTATGCAAATGAAAAGGTTGATTTTGTAATTCAGCCTCAATAATTAACATTAGCAAAAAATATGTAACACCACTACTTATTTGAAAGTAGTGGTGTTTTTTACATTTTAATTTAGTGTGATTTTTATGCTTTTATATTGAAACTAAAACGTTATTAATGCTTCGTAAACAAAGAACTGGGAGAATGCTTAAGTTATATACTCCTTAATAAAACTCATCTTTATCAATGACCTAAGGTGAGTTTCATTGAATTTATTTATTTGGTGCAATACCTTTAACCAGCAGTTCTGTCCATTGGGCTGTATAAGGAAGAATTTTTCGGTAGATATGTGGGCTGGAAATCCCTTCAACAAGAGCTTGAAAATAAACTAAAAGAAATTCGTCAGAATATTTCAAATCAACCTTTCCTTCTTTACGACCGCGATGGAATAAATCCAACATGATATTGTAGCTTTCCTTGATGTATTGCTGCATCATGATGGATAAACCATCATCACCCTTCTTGGTAGCAAAATCCATTAGATCCAAATAAAATTGCTTATTGATTTTTTCTAAGTAATTGATTTTATTCTGGCTCATGGCAATAAGGGTTTCTTCAAAAGGTTTATTTTCTGCCATTATTTCTAGAGCTGTTTCCCTTATTTTATTTAAAAAGAACTCAAAAACCTCCTTGATAAGGTTTTCTTTACTACCAAAATATTTAAAGATGGATGTTTTACCAACATTTGCATTCTTAGCAATGTCATCCATTGTTAAGTTTTCTATGCCTGTAGCTGTATTCATCAAATAAAAAGTTGCTTCTAAAACTTGATTTTTCTTCTCTTGTGTCCGTTTTTCATAACCATTCATTAATTATTCCTACTCTCTATATATGATGATTAAAATATTTATAAGAAGATTTAGTTCATAATTATACTTTTTTTTATTATATAGTAAAAGTTATGAATCATCAAGCATATATATAGTTTTAAATACCATTTTACTTGTTGACTATGGGATAAAAAAGGAATATAATCGAATTAATAAGTGAATTTTAGTTTAAAATATGCTTGCAAATAAGATAATATGAACTAAAACGTATATTGAAGTTCAAATAAATTCATTTAAAATATAAACGCTGTTTTAAATTAGAAAGCACCTTATAAAACTATTTCAAAATATTTTAATAAGGAGATTTGTATTATGCAAGAAATCGTAAAAGTCCAAGGATTGCAAAAAAAATTCGGTAAATTTAAAGCATTGCATGATGTGACATTCACAGTAAAGGCTGGAGAAGTTGTTGGCTTTATTGGGCCAAATGGCGCAGGTAAATCAACAACCATTCGTACTTTGCTGGGAATTATCAAGAGAGATGCTGGGGAAGTTAAAATTTTTGATAAAGATGTTTGGAAGGATAGCCTTGAGATTCATAAGCGAATTTCTTATGTTCCCGGGGATGTGGCTCTTTGGAGCAGTTTAACTGGTGGTGAAATTATTGATTTATTTATTAAATTACATGGTGGTGGAGATAAGGATAAGCGTGACTATTTAATTAAGCGTTTTGAACTAGATCCTAAAAAGAAGGCAAAAGGCTATTCAAAAGGAAATCGTCAAAAAGTTGGCTTGATTGCAGCATTGTCAGTTGAGTCAGATTTATATATTTTCGATGAGCCCACTTCTGGACTTGATCCTTTGATGGAAGCAGTGTTTCAAGAGGAAGTTGAAAAGATTAAGAAGGCAGGGAAAGCAATTTTACTGTCCTCCCATATATTAAGTGAAGTTGAACGTTTAGCAGATAAGGTGGTTATTATTCGTCAGGGTAAGGTTGTTGAAACTGGCACATTAAATGAATTACGTCATTTAACTCGTTCTACAGTAACTATAGAAACAGAAGGTGATGTGGCTAAGATAGCAGCTGTTAAGGGTGTTCATGATTTTAAGCATAAGGACAAGGAAGCTACCTTCTCAGCAGATAATGAATTTATCAATGATATATTATCCGAAGCTGTAAAATTAGGTGTTAAGAAGTTTGAATCTGTGCCACCAACCCTTGAAGACTTGTTCATGCGACATTATGAAGTCTAAGAGCTGGAAGGGGGGAATTTATTATGAAAGAAAAATTTGCACGTTGGAATGTACTATTTGTGCAATATCTTAAACGTGATTGGAAAAAAAATATCATCTGGATTCTAGGGTTAGGCTTATTTGCAGGTGCTTATGTTCCAGCTTTTGAGGAAATTGGGAAGGGACAAGGCTTGATAGGAATGTATGAAACCATGCAAAACCCTGCCATGATTTCAATGGTTGGTCCCACACCAATAGATAAGGCAGCAGACTATACTTTGGGTGCAATGTATGCCAATGAAATGTTGTTATTTTGTGGTTTGTTTGCCATGATTATGGCAGCGCTCCATGTTGTTAGTCATACTCGTAAGGAAGAAGACCATGGGCTTACTGAACTAGTGCGTTCCTTCCAAGTAGGACGTCAAGCTAATTCTCTTGCTGTGATGATGGAAATAGTTATTATCAATATTTTGTTAGCTCTTTCTATTGGTGTGGTTATGACTAGCTTTAGTGCAGCTACAATTTCCACTGAAGGATCATTTTTGTTTGGTGCATCAATAGGAATAGCAGGAATTCTTGGAGCTTCCATTGCATTAGTTATGGCACAAGTTATGCCAACATCATCTGGTGCAACTGGTTCATCTCTTGGAATTGTAGGTTTGCTCTACATTGTTCGTGCTGGTACAGATGTGTCAAATGTTAATTTATCAATGCTGAATCCAATGGGGTGGACTTATCTAACTTATCCCTTTACTAAAAACAACTGGTATCCGCTAATTTACGCTATAGTTTTTTGTATACTTGTTGTGGTTATGGCTTTTGCTCTTGAAGGTGGCCGCGATATGGGAGCAGGTTATTTACCTGAAAGAGAAGGACGTGCAACAGCGAAAAAGTCATTACTATCCATACCTGGTTTGTTTATGAAGCTTAATAAAGGTGTAATAATTTCCTGGTCAGTTGCTTTCGTAATCATGGGGGCAGCCTATGGATCTATTTATGGAGATATGCAGACTTTTATTGAGGGAAATGAAATGGTAAGCAAAATGTTTATGCTAGCAGGGGTTTCACTGGAAGAATCCTTTACTGGAACTATTATGATGGTAATGATTGGATTAGTTTCTATTTTACCAATTGCTATAGTTAATAAGCTTTTTTCAGAAGAGTCGAGATTACATTTGAGCCAGCTTTATTCAACAAAAGTCACTCGAACTCAGCTATATTTTACTAGCGTTATAATTGCAATCATTGCTGGAGTAGTAGGAATTTTACTGGCTTCAGTAGGACTTGGTGGTACAGCAATTTCTGCAATGGGAGACAGTTCAGTGATGAGTATAGGGGACTTTATTGCAGCAGGCTATAACTTTCTTCCATCTGTATTGTTCTTTGTAGGGCTTGCTACCTTGGCTTTGGGCTTTGCACCAAAACTAGGTAAGCTTGTATATGTATATCTTGGCTATTCTTTTGCACTAAACTACTTTGGGGGAATTTTAGACTTACCAGATTGGTTTTCAAAAACAGCTATTCAAAGCTGGATTCCACATATGCCAGTAGAAAAATTTGATGGGGCAACCTTTGCTACTATAACAGTGATTAGTATTATTTTAATAGTACTTGGTTATATTGGATATGTAAAACGAGATATGGTTGAGGGTGCTTAGTGGCTCAAGAAAATTAACAGCTTCATTGACAATAGTTGTCAGTGGAGCTGTTTTTGTGCGCCTAGCATGTATAATAATCTGGTAATGAAAGTTAGCTAAGGGTTTCATAACTGGAGTCAATTGTTTATGGCAAGAGTGCAGTCCATAAACCGTAGAAAAGAAAATATAAGAATCCTAAGAAATTACGACTTAAGCACTTGCAAGACTAAAATCGCTAAACACGAATTAAGTAGTGCAATCAAGAAGTTACTTTTACATTTTACAATAAATAATAATAATTTATTTGACCTTTACGTTGCGTCATAGTGTAAGCTGTTATTGAAAAGTTTTTTATTAGGGAAAGATAATTAAAGGTTATAAAGGAGGCGGTAATAATGGTTGATAATAATACAGTTATGAAAGACGGAAGATGTATGGAATGTGGTGCAAGAGAAACTGATGGTTTTTCTTGTTATGAACTATTTGGATTTCCCCTTGTATGGGAGCATAATGATCCTAAGTTATATGCCTTGCACTTTTGGCTTGTTTCCTGCTATATGATACAACATCCTTCAAATTACACAGCTGAAGGATATAAGCACTTAATAAAGTTATTTATTGAGGCCTATGATAACAACTGGGACTCATCATATATTCTTAAGAGAAACAGAGAAATGGTAAAATCATTGGGTAAAATAACAAGCTCCATTCCAAATTTAGAAAGAAACCGTGAACTAAGGGAATGGCCCATGACAATTGAAGACATATACTTAGGCGGTGAGGAAAATGCAATTGCCAATATTAATAAATGGAAAGACCAAATAAGAAATGAGCTTAGGTAATAAAGACCTATCCCACATAATGGTGCAAGAAATGTCGGATAGGTAGTTTCAATCTCTGTTATTCTATTGATATGAGGAGGGGAGCAACAGCTTAAATGTAACTACTAAAACTTAATAAAATATATTTGTATATTATTAGTTTTATGCTGCCATAATATGTATAAAGAGGTGATAGCATGAAATATTATACAATTGGTCAATTCTCAAAGTTAGTAGGAAAAAGTATTCAAACTTTAAGACTATGGGATAATGAGGGGAAATTAAAACCACACCATATAACAGAAGGTGGACACCGTTATTATTCTGAACAACAAATTAATCAAGTTTTACAAGTGCCACTTGTTAAGAGAAACAGAAAAGTAATAGGTTATTGTAGAGTATCAAGTAATAAGCAAAAAGATGACCTTGAAAGACAAATTGAAAATGTTAAAACATATATGATTGCTAAAGGTTACCAATTTCATGTTATTACTGATATAGGAAGTGGCATTAATTACAATAAAAAAGGATTAAATCAACTTATAGACATGATAACTAATTCTGAAGTTGAAAAGATAGTAATTTTATATAAAGATAGATTATTAAGATTTGGGTTTGAAATTATAGAAAACCTATGTGACAAATATGGAACTACTATTGAGATTATAGATAATACTGAAAAAAATGAAGAACAGGAGTTAGTTGAGGATTTAATTCAAATTGTTACAGTTTTTAGTTGTAGATTGCAAGGCAAGAGGGCAAATAAAGCTAAGAAAATGATTAAGGAGTTATTAGAAAATGATACTGGCGAAGAAAGTTAGAATTATCCCTAACGTTGAGCAAGAACAAAAATTATGGCAATCAGTTGGAACTGCAAGATTTATATATAACTGGACACTTGGAAGGCAAGATGAAAATTATAAAAATGGTGGTAAGTTTATAAAAGATGAAGATTTGAGAAAAGAGTTAACCATCTTAAAGAAATCAGAACTTAACTGGCTCAGTGAAGTATCTAATAATGTTGCAAAACAGGCTGTAAAAGATGCCTGTAATGCTTATAAAAACTTCTTTAAGGGGTTAGCGGATAAACCAAAATTTAAAAGCAGAAGAAAAAGCAAACCATCATTCTATAATGATACACACAAATTAAAAGTAAAAGAGAACTTAGTATTGGTTGAAAAGGTAGGTTGGATAAAAACAGCAGAGCAGATACCAATGGATACTAAATATACTAATCCAAGAATAAGTTTTGACGGGAAGTTTTGGTATATATCTGTAGGTATTGAGAAAAGAGAACCCATACCTGAAAATACAGGTATATCAATAGGTGTGGACCTTGGACTTAAAGATTTAGCAATAGTTTCAAATATAGATAGGCGGTTTAAAAATATAAATAAAACTAAAGAAGTTAAAAGACTAAAAAAGAAATTAAAAAGAAAGCAAAGACAAGTTTCAAAAAAATATGAAAAAGGTAAAATTCAAATAGGAAAGGAAGGTGAAAACCGTTATAAGTTCACTAAAACTAATAATATAAAAAAACTGGAAAGAGAAATTAAACTTATCCAAAGAAGGCTTTCTAATATACGTTTAAATCATATTCATCAAACAACAACTGCAATAGTGAAAACCAAGCCAAGCAGAATAGTTGTTGAAGATTTAAATGTAAAAGGTATGCTTAAAAATAAACACTTATCAAAAGCCATTAGCGAACAATGTTTTCATAAATTTATTAGTATTTTAGAATACAAAAGTAAATTTAATGGAATTGAATTTGTTAAAGCAGATAGGTTTTATCCTTCAAGCAAAACCTGTTCTTGTTGTGGAACAATAAAGAAAGATTTAAAACTTAAAGATAGAGTTTTTATCTGTCCATCATGCAATAGTAGCATTGATAGAGATAAAAATGCATCAATAAATCTTTCAAAATACAAGGAATCAGCATAGTATCACTAAAAAGATAATGCTGACATGTACTGTTCGTTACACAGGAATTTAAGCCTTTGGAGCAACATAAGAAACTGGAGTAGTCTTATGACAAAACAGGTTGCGTTGAATAAGGAAAAAATCTCTAAACAGTAGACTTTAGTAGATTTTATGTAACGGTCATAACATGGATTCAATTAAAAATATGAACAAAGCACTTAGTTATATTGAAGTAAATCTTGATAATGACATTGATTTGAAAGAAGTTGCAAAGATATCTTTATGCTCACAATATCACTTTCAAAGGATGTTTTCTTTCCTTGCAGGAGTAACCCTATCAGAATATATTAGGCGTAGACGACTTACTCTTGCAGCCTTTGAACTTAATAACAGTGATATAAGAGTTATTGATGTTGCAGTAAAATACGGCTACAGCTCAGCGGACTCCTTTGCAAGAGCTTTTCAAGGGTTACATGGAATAACTCCATCTGAAGCTAGAAACAAGGGTCAATGTCTAAAATCCTATCCAAGAATGACCTTCCAATTATCAATACAAGGGGGAAATGAAATGAATTATCGAATTGAAGAAAAAGAAGCCTTTTCAATAATTGGCATAAAAAAAAGGGTGCCAATAGTTTTTAATGGAGTAAATCCAGAAATTGCTGCTATGTGGCAAAGCCTAAACATGGAGATGATTAAAACACTTAAAGAACTTTCAAACGTGGAGCCAATGGGCCTAATAAGTGCATCAGTGAACTTTTCAGAGGGAAGAATGGAAGAGAAGGGTGACTTTGATCACTATATTGGGGTAGCAACAAATAATCAGTGCCCAAGGGATTTAGCTGAGCTTACAGTGGCACCTTCAACTTGGGCTGTATTTGAGGCAATAGGGCCCTTCCCAGAAACACTGCAAAATGTCTGGGGACGCATTTACTCTGAATGGTTTCCAGGTTCAAATTATGAAATAGCAGAAGGACCTGAGATACTGTGGAATGAGAGCAAAGATACAACTTCTCCAAATTTCAAAAGCGAAATATGGATACCGGTGAAGAAAAGAAAGTAGCTGCTAATTAAAATGAAGAATTATATATATCTTGATATAATCTTTCTCTTGTTATAATCTTTCTCATAAATTTATAGTACTAGAGAACTTAATTAGTAAATCTATTAAAACTATAGAAGCATAGAACAGGTAGGAAAACTTCTTAAAGATATTACAAGTATTTAAGTAAAATTGAAGTTGAGCCTCCTGTTATTCTATTTAATCCCAAGATATCCTGTTATAATTACAGAATAGAGATTTAATAATGAAAATAGAGATAAAACTAAAGGAACATACTAAATTGGAATGAGTAAGGAAAAGAGGTGGTGCTGTGTCAAAAAACGATAATATGCTAGCCATTCTGTGGATGCTGAATTCAGGAGAAAAAATAACGGCTAAGCAAATAGCAGAAAAATTAGAAATAAATATAAGAACAGTTTACCGCTATATAGATTCTCTCTGCGCCAGCGGGGTACCTATAGTATCCGACACAGGTCAGAAGGGTGGTTATAGTTTATTGAACAATTTTATCAGAGCACCCTTGTTTTTTTCAGTTGAAGAACAAAAGGCTATACTTCAAGCGGCTACATTTGCAAAAGAAGCTGGATATCCTTTTAGTGAATCCTTAGACAAAGCTACAGAAAAGTTAAAGATGTATTCTAATGTGGAACAGGAAAAACTACTCAATGATCATTTAGCTACCTTTGATGTAATAAATCGCGTTTCTGACCCTAAGGTTAAGGTTACATTAGGGGAGCTTGAGCAAGCTGTAGTAAATCAGTATTCTGTTGAAATTGGGTACCGAACAAGTAAGGAAGAACAACCAAAACAAAGAACTATTGACCCTTATGGAGTGCTTTATTGGAATAATAAATGGTACACTGTGGCATTTTGTCATCTTAGGAATGAAATCCGCAGTTTTAGAGTTGAGAGGATTTTAGACATAAAACATATTAAAAGGGCCTTTATGCGTCCAGAAGACTTTTCAGCAAGAGAGTTTTTTATGCAAAGCATTTTATCCCATCAAGAAGGTAAGGCAGAAATGGTTTCATTAGTTATAAGTGGCAGGGCAGAAGCCTTGGACGATCTGTGCAATCATTGGTTTTTAGGGCATCATCTTGAAGAAAGGACTTTAAATGAAGCTACTTTTTTACTTGATGAAAGAGTAATTCATAAATACGTACCATATTTTCTCTTATCCTATGGTAAAGCTATTCAGGTGATAAAGCCTGAAACCTTGAAAAAGGCATTGGTTTATGTTACAGCAGAATTAATGGAATATTATCAAAGTTAACAGCTTCACTGACAGCAGTTGTCAGTGAAGCTGTTTTATAATAAGTATAACAATGAAGAAAGGTATTTCGTGAATTTAAAGGAGGAAGAATTATGAGTAAACATATTGGAGTAACTGGTAAATACACAAAGAACGGAATCCCAAAGGGCTTTACAACTATAACACCATTTATTGTAGTAAAGAATCCCAGAGAAGCAATAGAGTTCTATAGCAGTGTTTTTAACGCTAGGATTAAGGATACTACTGAATTTACTGATGAAAGTGGAAATAAAATAATTGCTCATGCTGAATTAGACTTTGGAAATGGCTGTTTACAGTTAGGTGCAGCTAACCCAGCATATAAATTAATGTTGCCGCCAATAGGGGATGAAGCTTGCTATTCTTTGGCAATTTATGTTGATGAAGTAGATAAGGTATTTCAAAGTGCAGTAGAAAGAGGGGCAAAGGTTAGAGAGCCCATTGCTAACTTTGTTTCAGGGGATAGATTTGGCAGCATTTTAGATCCTTTTAACGTAAGATGGACCATCATGACTAGAATCGAAGATTTATCAGAAGAAGAAAGCAGCCGTAGAGTAAGAGAATGGGCTGATAGCTTTAATAAAGTAGAAAAGTAAAACTATATATTCAATTAGAAGTGGAAATTACCAAGTAGACATAATGCATTGTTCATTGATATGGATATAATTTGAACACAAAAAAATTAAGAAAGCACATTGATGATTTTATCAATGTGTTTTTAATTTTTAAGAAGTTTTACAAATGAAAATGATGTAGAAGACTTTATTCAGACTAGGGATATTTCCCTTAAGGTTAAGGACTTGTCCAATTGCTATTAACCCAATTCATATGCAGTAATATATATAGAAACTTTATGGAAAGTTAAACTGTTTTATCTCTAGGTTATTGAGAATACTCAACTTCATTTATATAATCCTTAGTATTATTTTAAATCTTGCTGATAAAAATAAAAAAAGTATATTGACAGCAGCACTACTACGTGATACTATATAGCTGTAGTAAGTAATACTGAATACCAGTAATACAGAATAGCAAGGAGTGGTTACATTGGAGAACCTTACAGAAATGCTTAAAGGAGTGCTAGAGGGCTGTGTTCTAGAAATTATCAGCCATGAAGAAATATATGGCTACGAGATTACTAGGAGGCTGAATGCACTGGGATTTTCAGATGTTGTAGACGGCACAGTTTATACCATATTAGTACGACTTGAAAAAAACAAGCTAGTGGAAATTACGAAGAAACCATCGGATATGGGACCACCGCGAAAGTTTTTCACCCTCAATGACGCGGGGCGTGAGGAACTGAGGAGGTTTTGGGAAAAATGGGAGTTCGTATCATCAAAAATTAATGAGTTAAAGGAGAAGAAATAATGAATTTTTGGGAAAAAATCACGGGAAGTGACATTACTAAAGAATTTAAAACTTTTGAATCTCGAGCGAAAAAGCTACCTGCTGATTATCAAGGGGCATGGGAAATAATTAAAGCAAATCTTTGGTCCCACTCAGATTTCACTGGTCGCAACCTTATGCCAATCCTTGACGGTGTTCTTGGATTACTGGAAGAAACGGCAGCGGATGGACAGAGCATCCAGGAGGTTTTGGGTAACGATATCAAAGGCTTCTGCTTAGCCTTAGTGGGTGAAGATGGGGCAAAGACTTATCGTGGCAAGTGGCGAGAGCAACTTAATAATAATATTGCTAAAAAGTTAGGTAAATAGGAGGAGAAAATGAGAATACAAGATATAATTGAAGGCAAAAAAGAGTGGAAAGCCCATGTGGCACGTGTAAAAACCCTTCCACAAGATTATCAGATCGTTTATAAAGAAATTCAAAAGTATCTCTTTAAGGTGGGGCCTGTTGAGTTAACTGATGGCATAGACTTGTTATCAGGGATTATAGATCTTTTTGAAGAGGGTGTAGCCATGGGTAAAGGTGTCCTTGAGGTGACAGGCAGAGATGTAGCAGCATTTTGCGATGACTTAATTAAAGATTCAAAAACTTATGCTGACATCTACCAAGAATCTGCTAACCAAGAAGTTAACAAGGCCATGAAAAAGGTAATAGATAAAACAAAGTAAAAATGAAAGCAGTGGATGAAAAGGCAATTAAAATAGAAAAATCTGCACTCCTCCCAATGTGGGAGTACATTGAAAAGCAACTTAATGGTTGCAGGCATTAAAAGCATAATTATCAACAACAACCTGAAGTAAGGGGATGGTACAGTGTGTAAATATGAGTGGATATTATGCCCGGTGTGTGGCAATAAAACAAAGGTGAAGATAGGGGTTGATACGGTAATTGAAAACTTTCCGTTATTTTGTCCTAAGTGTAAACTGGAAACTATAATTAATGTAAAACAAATGAATATATCAGTTATCAAAGAGCCAGACGCTAAGACGCAGAGCCGATAACCGTGAGTAAAATCACTGTTGTCGGCTCTTTTTTTATGATAATTCCTCAAGCTGCATTGAAAAAATTTGACGCAGCTTTGAGACTGGTCACTATATTGTAGGGGAGGAAAAGAAAATGAAAAAAAATATCATAGAAATTAAAGGGGTAAAGAAAGCTTATAAAGATTTAGAAGTACTTAAGGGAGTGGATTTTCAAGTAGAGCAGGGGGGCATCTTTGCACTACTAGGTTCCAATGGAGCAGGAAAAACAACCATGATTAGAATTATGGCTACCTTACTTAAAGCAGATGCTGGAAATGCTAAGATCAATGGTTTTGATATTGAAAAAAATACAGGGAACATTAGAGGTTCCATAAGCCTTACTGGTCAGTTTGCTGCTATTGATGAAATTTTGACTGGTCGTGAAAATCTTCAAATGATAGCAAAACTTAGACATCTTAAAAATCCAAAGGTGGTAGCAGATGAGTTAATTAACCGTTTTGGTATGGCAGAAGCTGCAGATCGCAGAGTGGGTACTTACTCTGGGGGTATGAAAAGAAGAATTGATATAGCAATGAGTCTTGTGGGAAATCCGAAAATCATTTTTCTAGATGAGCCAACAACAGGGCTTGATCCAGAAGCACGTTTAGAAGTTTGGAAAATTGTAAAAGAATTATCAGCTACAGGAACTACAGTGTTTTTAACCACACAATACTTAGAGGAGGCTGAACAACTTGCAGATAAAATTGCTATTCTTCATGGAGGAAAAATCATTGCTCTAGATACACTAGAGGGGTTGAAAAAATTATTTCCACCTGCAAAAGTTGAATACGTTGAGAAGCAACCTACCTTAGAAGAGATATTCCTAACAATCATTGGTAAAAAGGAGGAGAAATAAATGGAATCAATAAAAAAATATTTTTTAAAAGATATAAGTGTTATGTTTGGACGTTCTATGCGTCATATTTTTAGAAGCATGGATACAATTATTACAGTTTGTATTACACCAATTGCTATGATGCTATTATTCGTATATGTATTTGGGGGTGCAATTAAGACTGGTACAGAGAATTATGTTAATTACCTATTACCAGGTATAATGTTAATGGCTATTGGTAGTGGAATTGCATATGTATCTTACCGATTGTTTATAGATAAAGAACGTGGTATTTTTCAGCGTTTTCACTCTATGCCTATAGCTCGTTCTACAGTATTATGGGGGCATGTATTAACTTCATTAATTTCAAATGGAATTTCCGTAATAGTGATTATACTTGTTGCATTATTAATGGGCTTCCGCTCTTCAGCAGGAATCTTAGAATGGTTAGGAGTCTTTGGAATTCTTGGGATCTTTACACTTGCTTTGACTTGGGTGGCTGTAATTGCTGGACTTGCTGCTAAAACACCAGATGGTGCAGGGGCCTTCTCTTACCCAATCATTTTCCTACCCTTTATCAGCTCTGCCTTTGTACCAACAGATACTATGCCTTCGGTAGTACGTGTCTTTGCAGAAAATCAACCTGTAACCCCTATGGTAGAAGCTATTCGTAATTTATTAGCAAATAAGCCAGTAGGAAATGATATTTGGGTTGCCCTTGCTTGGTGTATTGTAATAATGTTAGTAGCTTATAGCTTTGCCATGAGGGCTTATAAAAAATTATAAGTACTGGGTTTCACAACACTCATATATAAAAGTTAATATTTTCACTGAATTTTACCCCTCCACATGTTTTTATGGGACATATGGAGGGGATTTTCTTTGGAGAGGTATGGATGAGTTTAGAATATTATCAAAAGAAAAAAGCATATTTCATTACTGAAATAGGAGAGATAAAGAGATTCAAACACCTTTGAATTTCTATTCCAACGCTGGGGTAAAAATATAAAAACTAGGATTACTACCACCATTTACCCTTGCATATTCTTCAGAAGGTTATAAGTTCCCATGCTTAGTAATATAAATAACCGTACCCTTGAGTACGGAACATAGGGTGAAAGAGAAGGATAAATTTAATACTTCATTTTAAAAGGCAATTGAGATCTTTGTAATAAAAAAGCATGAGTACCATAAACATATTTTAATTATAGTTGAAGATTTGTTAAGGAAATTGTAAATACTAAAAATAATATGATAAAAAGGGGTGAGGAGAATGAATAAACAAAGGACTTCTCGGCTTAAGCTATTTATTTTTACAGTTCTACTCCTGATTTTAGCCTTGGTGATTGGTATTAGAGTTTTAAAAGAAAAGAGTTCAGTTAAAGAAGAGCCAAATATAACTGACCACAACAGTGGGAACCCATTAGATGTGGATAAGGATGAGATTTCAAAACTTGAGGAATTAGTGAAGAAAACATTTTCCTTAGCTAAGGAAGGTAAAGTTCCTAATATTTCTTTTGTTTCTGGGAAAACACAGTGGAAGGAAGTTAATGAACAGTGGGGAAAATCAAATCATATTTCAGAAACAGCTGAAGGTAGATATGAAGAGTATGAAAATCGTCATGTCACTCTTGGTTATACTCATGACATTGTTAATGATATAAGAAATTATAATCCTGAACTACAAGCCATTTCTTTAAAGGAAATCAAGAAAATTGGTGGAGAACCTAATGATCTTAGATATTATAAGGATTCAACCTATGATCAAATCATACTTGTCTATCATATAACTACTTCCACTGATTTATTATGGGTTTTGCCAAGACCTACAGATAAAGAACCAAACCCAAAGGTAGACCATAGTTCACTCTACGCACAGATTGATGAAAAATCTAATGAACAAGGAAATCAATCTATTTCTGAGGAGGTTTCTAAAATGGACTTGGAAGAAAAAATTGGGCAAATGATCTTTGCTGGGGTCTCTGGAACTACAATGGATACTGGAGCACAAAAATTAATAAACCAATTACATGTTGGAGGAATTATTTTTTATAAGAATAACTTTGAAAACCCTACACAAACTGTTGAACTTGTGAATCAAATAAAAGCTGAAAATAGTTCTAATACACCCCTATTTCTAGGTGTTGACCAAGAGGGTGGACGTGTCATAAGATTACCTGGGGCACTAACTAATTTTCCACCAAACAAACAGATTGGAGAGGTAAATAACCCTGAATTTTCTTATAAAATTGGAAGACTTTTAGGCTATGAATTAAAAGAATTTGGCTTAAATCTGGATTTTGCACCTGTTCTTGATATTAACAGCAATCCCAATAACCCTGTGATTGGTGACAGATCCTTTGGAAACAACCTAGAAATAGTAAGTAAACTTGGCATTGAAACCATGAAGGGGATACAGTCTCAAAAGGTTATTCCAACAATTAAGCATTTTCCAGGCCATGGAGATACAGCAGTGGACTCTCACCTTGAACTGCCAATTGTAAATAAAACCCTTAAGGAACTTATGAAACTAGAGTTAATCCCATTTAAGCGTGCCATTGATGAGGGAGCAGAGGTTGTCATGGTAGCCCATATATTAATACCTGAATTAGATAAAAATAATCCAGCATCCATGTCAAAGGTGGTTATGACGGATGTTCTTAGAAGACAACTTGGTTTTACTGGGGTAATCATAACGGACGACATGACAATGGGGGCTATTGTAGAACATTTTGATATTGGCAAAGCAGCAGTAGAATCAGTAAAGGCAGGTAGCGACATTATCTTAGTAGGCCATGGCTATGATAATGTTGATAAAATTCAATCTGCTTTAAAATCCGCTATTGAAAAAGGAGAAATCTCGCAGCAAAGAATAAATGAAAGTGTGGAAAGAATTATTAAGTTAAAAAGAAAGTATGGTATTAAGGATGAGAAGGTTGAAAGTCCAGACATAAATGGCATAAATAAATTAATTGCTGACCTTCTAAATAAGTATTTACATTAGGGGTGTCATCTTTAGTATTATTTTAAATCTTGTTTAAGTTCTTGTTAAGTTAATTGACATTAACATAAAAATAAAATAATATAGATGTACAAGAAGTTTTAGATATTAGGAAGTAAAACTTACTTAGAAGGACTTGGTGGAAGATTTCTATAGAGTGTTTTCACCATGACTTTCTAGAACAACTTTCACAGAATAATTGAAACTTCATATTATATTTAATATAAATTTAATAACTTTTGTAGAGGGAGTAACTATCTGTTAATTAACAATAGGAGATTATTGAAATCAACTTGTTCACAAGGACCTTGTTGATAATCAATTTATATTAATAAACCTGTTGATTAAATTAGCAGAAATCAAAGTCGTCACTTCGGAGAAAATCCCGGCTTTGATAACTACTATAGTTTTGTAAGACTCTACAGCTAGATTTATTCTAGCTGTGGG
This sequence comes from Clostridium sp. UBA4548, assembly GCF_002387895.1. Taxonomy (GTDB): domain Bacteria; phylum Bacillota; class Clostridia; order Clostridiales; family Clostridiaceae; genus Clostridium_J. The sequence continues at coordinate 296,516 of NZ_DGLI01000044.1, read as the reverse complement.
GTCTTTTTATTTTTCTTTAAATAGCTTGAAAAAGTAACTTGTTCAAGGTGAGCTTGTTAAATTGAACTTTCATAATGAGCTAGCTCAAAACCAACTTGTTAATTCTTTAAAGGAGGGGATTATTAAGAATAATTCATATTTTTTTAGAGCAATTCACTATATATGCAATCTAAGTTGAAGAATATAAAACTTAAATGCAAAGCAAAATAAAACAGTAATTATGTGTTTAAAAAGAGTAGATTTAGTTAAGATATTTATTACGAAAGGAAGCAATTAAAATATGGAAAATTTCTATAACAAAACCATAGATCAGGTCCTGAAAACTGTGGGAGTAACCTCACTGGGACTAAGTAAGGAAGAAGTAAATAAAAGAAGAGAACAGTATGGCTATAATGAGTTAACTGAAGGAAAAAAGAAAACTGCACTAGAGGTATTTTTAGAGCAATTTAAAGATTTTCTAGTAATAATCCTAATAGCTGCAGCAGTAATCTCAGCTTTTCTTGGCAAGTTTGAAAGTACAGCAGTAATTTTAGTGGTGGTTATAATTAATGCAATTTTAGGAACGGTACAGCATATGAAGGCTGAACAATCTCTAAGTAGTCTTAAAGCATTATCCTCTCCAAATGCTAAAGTTTTAAGAAATGGAGAAAAACTTGAAATTCCATCTAGGGAAATATTGGTAGGAGACATCATGTACCTAGATGCAGGGGATTATATTAGTGCAGATGGAAGAATTATTGAAAGCTTCAGCCTTCAAGTTAATGAAAGCTCTCTTACAGGAGAATCAGAAGGAGTTAATAAGATAACTGATATAATTCAGGGAGAAAATGTAGCCATTGGTGATAGAAAAAACATGGTATTTTCTGGGGGTTTTGTCACCTATGGTAGAGGCACTATTTTAGTTACTGGTATTGGAATGAGTACTGAAATAGGTAAGATAGCAAACCTTTTAGAAAGTGCAAAGGAAAGAAAAACACCACTGCAAGTTGGACTTGATAACTTTGGAAAGAAGCTTGCTCTTATTATACTTGCTATCTCAGCAGTGATATTTGCTTTAAGTATCTTTAGAGGAGAGCTAATTATTGATGCCTTTATGTTTGCTGTATCCCTTGCAGTGGCAGCAATACCAGAAGCTTTGAGCTCAATAGTGACAGTAGTTCTTGCGCTAGGTACTCAAAAGATGGCAAAGGAAAATGCCATTGTAAGAAAGCTTCATGCAGTAGAGAGTCTTGGAAGTATATCTGTAATCTGTTCAGATAAAACAGGAACTCTTACTCAAAATAAAATGACTGTTCAAAAGGTATTTGTGGATGGTAAAATCGTTGACCATGATGAACTAGACCATGATAGAGAAATAGAGAAACAGCTTGTATTAATGTCTTTATTATGTAATGATGCTGTAACGGTAGAAGATAGGGAAATTGGTGATCCAACAGAAATTGCTCTAGTAAACTTAGGGGAAATTTATGATTTAGATGAGCTGCATATAAGAAAAGAAATTGGAAGGCTTAAAGAGCTTCCTTTCGATTCAGACAGAAAGCTTATGAGTACAGTGCATAAAATTCAGGGAAAAACTATCATGATAACTAAAGGTGCTTTGGACGTGCTTTTAGCTAGAACTATAAATATAGAAACCTCACAGGGAGTTGCACCAATCACAGAAGAAATAAAAAAAGACATTGAAAACACCAACTGGGATTTCTCCAGAAATGGACTAAGGGTTTTGGCTTTTGCTTTTAAGGAAGTGGATGAGAATATAGAGTTAACTCTTGAAGATGAACATGACCTTACCTTTGTTGGTCTTATTGCCATGATTGATCCACCAAGAGTTGAATCTGCAAAGGCAGTGGAGGATTGTATAAATGCTGGAATAAAACCTGTAATGATAACTGGTGACCACAAAATCACAGCTGCAGCTATTGCCAAGGAAATAGGAATCTTAAAAAATGAATCAGAAGCTATGGAAGGTTACGAACTAGAAAGTCTTAGTGATGAAGAATTAAAAAATACAGTGGAAAACATCTCAGTTTATGCTAGGGTTTCCCCAGAACATAAAATAAGAATTGTAAGAGCGTGGCAGGAAAAAGGTAATGTGGTTGCCATGACTGGAGATGGAGTAAATGATGCTCCAGCACTAAAACAAGCAGACATTGGAATTGCCATGGGAATTACAGGTACAGAGGTGGCTAAGGATGCAGCTTCAATGGTATTAACTGATGATAACTTTTCTACAATTGTAAAATCTATTTCTAACGGAAGAAGCATCTATGCTAATATTAGAAATGCCATAAAGTTTTTATTATCAGGAAATACAGCAGGAATTTTATCCGTAGTCTATGCCTCAATACTAGCATTACCTGTACCTTTTGCTCCAGTACACCTGCTATTTATAAACTTAGTTACAGATAGCTTACCAGCCATTGCCATTGGACTTGAACCTCACAGTAAAAATATAATGAAAGAAAAACCAAGAGGAATAAATGAGCCAATACTAGATGGAGCCTTTACTGTAGAGGTTATTTTAGAAGGACTATTAGTTGCCTTAGGCACCATGATTGCTTTCCACTTTGGGCTATCAAGTGGAAATGTAACAGTTGCAAGCACCATGGCCTTTGCAACCTTATGTTTATCAAGACTTCTTCATGGATTCAACTCAAGGTCAAAGGAATCCATATTTAAAATAGGTATCTTTTCTAACAAATATCTGTGGTTTGCCGTAATAATAGGCTATCTGCTTCTAAAAGCAGTATTAACCTTTGAGCCTATAATGGGAATCTTTGAAGTAACTGCCCTTAACTTCAATCAATATTCAATGGTTTATGGCTTATCCTTTATGCCGCTGATATTGGTACAAATTTATAAGTTGATATTTGTTAAGTATAATAGAGAATAGAAAAATAAAAAACACTACTTCTTTAATATATATTTTATAGAAGTGGTGTTTTTCTAAACTTGGATTAGGTTATATGTTTTTATTGTTTATATTACGAGATGAAACCTGTGGTTTGACCTTAGGGTTTCCTTTGATTTATTAAAACTCTCCACTGTGGCACCAGAGTTTTACTTCTATGTTATAATGAAAAAATAATTTATGTAACCAAATAACCTAGAGGAAGTAAGAAAAGAGAGAAAAATCCAAATATAACTAATGAAGAGTGCTTAACAAAAAATAGTGTTATAAACTACAATTTGAGGTGAAAAGTATGGAAAAATATAACAAAGAAGAATTGAAAGAAGCCTTAGAAGCTATAGCTTCAGCCATAAATGAAAGTGAAAAAATACAGCCTAAGTTTCCAGAAGGTACTTCTAAGCACACACTCCTTAGGAATAGAATAAAAGCCTTGTATATTTCAAAAGGAATATTTATATACAAATAGTTTTTAGATTCACCCTTAATGCAGCTCTCAGTAGCGCTACTAGCAATGCTAGTGGTATTAGTATTCATAGCACCACTAGTATTGCCGACATTGCTATTAATGGTAAAATTAGCATTAGAAGTACTATTGTTATTGGCAGCATTACTGGTAGCAAGCATAACTTCATATAATTTATTAATATTTAATCTTCCATAGCCCCACTCACGATTTGGATACATTATATTGGGATCTTTATCTGTTGCAACTATAAGAAAATTTTTTACTACTGGTGGGTCCAGCATTGAATATTTGTTCTCAACAACCCCCCACTGATATATTAAGGCTACAGCACCAGCTAATATGGCACCAGGCATTGCACCGACACTACCTATAACTAAGGAGTTATTTAGCCCCGCAGTGAGGAAATGCATTCCTCCAGTGGTGAAGGAGGGTTTTATTACCCCAACTCTAGGAAATCTTTTGCCTGAACTTTCTATAATACTACTATTTAGCTGATTATGATTGGCTGTAACAATTATATTAGTTGAGGAGGAAGGAGTTAATATAGTTGTATAGGGACTAGGGGTTAAAAATCTAGTGATCCCTATTAATAGCTGGGAATGAGGTATCCATAAATCATACATTCCACTGACCACCAACTCCCCAAACAAACTTATTTTCCAAATTCCTTCAGTAGTGTTTCTAATTATCATATTTACACTCATAGTGCCAGTAACATTTTCTCTAGCTAAATAATCAATGATTAATCCATTTTCCTCCATAGTTATATATTCGTTAGTTTTGTTACCTAGAGGTACAGGAATCCCAGTTATAGCATTTCCTAAAGGTGAAGTTACTCCTATTGTAATAATATCTGGCCTTTTAGTATAAACTTCCACACTTAAAGCTCTTTGACCAGCCCCAACATTTATAAAAATTTCTTCAGTTTGTCCCGAAGCTCTAATTAATCCACTGGCATGAGTATACCCCATCCCTTGATTTCTAGTTTCCGTAACTATTGAAAAGTTTGCTTTATTTGTAATACTGTCTATATATCTTTTATCTTATCCTTGTTATATTCAGTTCCATAGGGCATGATTTCTTTCAATATTAATAATGTCAGGAATATTTTCTAGTAAGGCTCCTAACATACCTTTTCGTACAAGAAGTGTTGCAAAAAACTTCTTCGTTACATAAACCTTGGCATAGCCAATATTAGCCAATGCCGCTCTTATATCGCCTACATATTCTATAAAATGCGCTTCATAGTCTGGATTAAAGTAATAATTTTAAAACTCTTCTCCGTATAGGGGATTTACAGTGGAATCGGCAACTTCTCTCTCTTTTAGTTGAACAATTTAAGTATCTGTGATTCATAATATTTTATCACCCTATTTTATTCATTTGGTTTAATATATTAATTTTCAAATAAATAGGTTCCTAGGTTTTATTAAAACCATAAGAACATGCTTCTTTTGCCCTTCCATTCATTAAAATGAAAGGAATAAGTTGTAATGACATAATTAAACATCTCCTTAGTTTTTTAATTTTTAATAATAAATAAAAATTAAAAGAAGCATATTGAAAATGAAGAAAAGTTATTTTATCACAGAAATACGTAAAATTTGCAGGCCACAACTTATCTTCTGCAAATTTATTTGAAGTTAAATAGCTCAAACTTATAATGAAAGATGATTTATGTCCCCTAAAACTTAAAGGTTTAGGAGCTTTTTTATTGGAGATGCACCACGGTTGAATAAAAGGGTTAAATAAAAAATAACTCTTGCACCTCACCTTACGTTAGGTTGTAAGATTTATTTACTACCTTATATAACCTTACGTAAGATATGGATTCCATCATGCAATTTTAAGATTATTCATGGTCATATACCTTTAAGGGAGCTAGGGAAGGACTTATGTGTAGTTTAAGTATTAACTTTGGTTCTCTATATATGAAGAAGTAACTTAGAAACTTTTCAATAGAAAAATTGTGAGAAAACTAAAAAAACTAAGAAAGGACTGAAATAAAATGAACAATTATATATTAAAAACCTTAGCCTATAACAAGCAAGTTAGAATTTTCTTCTTGGATGGTACAGATATGATAAAGGAAATCTGTAATCATAAAAATATTGGCAAGACTTTAAAAGATGCACTAGGAAAAACTGTATCAATTGCAACTTTAATATCTGCAACCCTAAAAGGGAATCAAAGAGTTAGTATAAAGGTTAGTGCAAGCAATAGAAAGCATAAAATTTTTGCAGACGCTGATTCCATGGGAAATATCCGAGGATATATAAGTGATGAATTATTAAATGTACCAATAGATAATATAGAGGGTTTATCCATTAAAGAAGTAATAGGACATAAAGGCTGCATCCAAGTATTGAAGGATTTAGGAATGCATAGTATTTTTACTGGCATAACAGATATGCCCTATGGAAATATTGTTGATGACTTTTCCTATTATTTCAAACAAAGTGAACAAACTGATTCATTTTTTTCAATAAATATAGTTTATAATAATAATGAAGTTGTATTATGTAGAGGTATAATGGCTCAATTGCTTCCTGGTGCACCTACTGGTCTTATTGATACCATTAGAGAAACTATTTTTGAAAATCACTCAATTTTGTCAAACTTAGGAGACAATGAGAGTTTAAAACATATACCTTACTTATTATTTAATGATATTGAAATAGTTGAGAAATATCCAGTTCAATTTCTTTGCGGATGCTCGAAAGAAGTTTTTTACCCTATGCTATACTCCCTTAGTAAAGATGAGCTGGAAGACGCATTTCAAAATAAAAAGTCCATGGAGATTGTATGCAATGTTTGTGGTAAGAAATACTCTTTTAGTTCTCAGGATATAAAAAATCTTATACATTAAATGAAAGTTAGAAGGATGTGATCACAGTGCAGAATAGAACCTGGAAGGTAGGTGAGCTATCTAAGCTCACAGGGCTTACAATAAGAACTCTTCACCATTACGATGAAATTGGGCTTTTGAGTCCAACCTCTAGAACCAACTCTGGACATCGTTTATATGATGAAGGGGATATCATAAAACTACAGCAAATTATGTCACTGAAGGAATTGGATTTTTCTTTAGATAAAATAAAAGAGTTCTTAGAGAACCCTGAGCATAATCCCAAGGAAATTATAGAGATGCAAATTGAAAGGTTAAATCAGGAAATTAAACTCAAAGAAGAATTAAAGGGTCAGCTACAGGAACTGTGGCAGGTTTTCAACTCTTGGAGAAAACCAAATTTAGAGCAGTTTATTAATTCCATTGAATTAATAAAAAATCAAAAGAAATACTTTACACAGGAGCAAATCACCCTTATAAAAAAACAATATAATGAACTAAATAATAATGAAGCAGATAAGTATGCTAGTAGTTGGGGCGAATTAATTTCTTCATTTCAATATGAAATGGAAAAGGGAACATCTGTAGAGAATCCAACAGTGGTTGGCCTAGCAAGAAAGTGGAAGGAAGCAATGGATTTTTTTACAGGGGGAGATACAGAAATTATAAGTTCAGCTGAACGATATTACTCAGACAATCCACATGCAGCAAAAGGAAGTGGTATCAATGGAGAGCTTTATAAATATATGAAAGATGCATTAGCAAATATAAGTGTTGAGTAGATGAAACTAATAAGCTCGTCATATTTAAATGGTATAAATAACCTGAGATTAGATGAGAAAAATTGACAATAATTAATATAAATGATAGGATAAATTAGGATACAAAATTATTTTAAAGGAGGAATATCTTATGAAAAAAAGAGCATTATATAGTCTTTCAATTGGCATAGGGTATTCTACTGCTGTTTTTTTCTAAAATTTATTATTTAAGGGGTAAGTGCGCCCTTTTTTACCAGTAAATGATAAAATAATAATTTTAGAGGAGACATTTAAAATGAATAATAAAGAAAAGCTAGTAGTAAGATATAATCCGGAACCAGTTCCTAAACCAGTAGGACATTATAGTCATGTAACGAGGGTATCAAAGGATGCTGATTTATTTGTTTTTTCAGGACAAATAGGAATTGACTCTAATGATCATATTCCTTTAGATATGAATGAACAAGTAAAAAATACAATTAAAAACATAGATACTATTCTTAAAACACAAAATTTAAGTTCAAGTAATATTATTAAAGTTAATATATTGGCTACAGAAGAAATTGATTGGGTATATTTTGATTCTATTTGGGATGATTTTTTTCAAAGGGATTATCCATCAATGACAATTTCTTATGTTTCTGCTTTAGGCTTGACCTCTCTAAAAATAGAGATTGAAGTTTGGGCTGCTGGCTAATATTTGCTATCACTCTTTTTAAAATTTAATGAAGAACAAAACATCTTTTTATAATATAAAGTAGTAATAAAGTAATATAAAAATACCGTACTATCCATAATGATATGCTATCTTTAGAGTAGCAGTTCATAAATGGATTTTACGGTATTTTTTTTAATCTGAGAAGGTTGCAACTTTAATCTTTAGGAGAACCACATAGCCTAAGAAGTAGATTTTTATTAAACCCTACACTGTGGTACCAAGGTTTTAGTAGTGTGCTATAATGAAAAGACAATTTATGTATACAGACAATTTAGAGGAAGTAAGAAAAGAGAGAAAAATCCAAATAGAGTTAATGAAGAGTATTTAACAAAAAATTATTATAAAATACAATTTGAGGTGAAAAGTATGGAAAAATATAATAGGGAAGAATTGAAAGAAGCCTTAGAAGCTATAGCTTCAGCTATAAATGAAAGTGAAAAAATACATCCAAAGTTTCCAGAGGGTACTTCTCAACACACACTCCTTAGGAATAGGATAAAAGCCTTGTATATTTCAAAAGCCTTAATAGGGGAAGAAAATATTGTAGACAAATATACAGAAGAAGAGCTAAGAGAAGCATTACCCCCCGTAACTTCTCTTATGAGTAAATGTGAAAAAGCACACCAAAAGTTTCAAGAGGGAACCTATCATCATACCCGCTTAAAGAAAATAATAAAAGCTATGTATATTTCAAAAGCATTAATAGAAGAGGAACTTAGTAAAAGGGGTTAAATCTTAGTTTTTATAAGAATTATCCACAATAAAGCACCCAAGGCTAAAGTATTGCCTTAGGGTGCTTTGAACTTTTAATTATTTACAGTTTATATTTACTGATGTTAGGTGGTTTCTGCTAGTTATTTTAAATATAATATTTTAGACTGTGAAAATTATTTGGTAGTTAAATTACGAATATAGATACTGGAAGTTCCTAGATTATTTAATGAGACACTTCCAACAGGGTATGGGCCACCAGGCAAAACTAGTTTATAAGGTTTTAGCTCCTCGGTTACAGTTACAAAAGTCAAAGGTTGACCATTAAGAAGTACTACAACCTGAGAAGTCATACCTGTGTCTGTCTTTGCAAGGAACATAATGCTGTTTATCTCTGAAGGTACACTTGGTAATGGATAGCTTCTACCTGGGGCTATTCTTATTCCACCATTAGAAGTACATTGTTTTGATTCACAGCTTCTTAAAAATGGCACTTCAACTTGAACAAGCTTTTTAGATTTAACTGTTGCAGTTACTTTAACAGTGCAGTCTGAATTATTATTACAGCATATTCTTGTGCCTTCACTAACTTCACTACAACCACAAGTTGCATTATTAATTTCACAGCTTAAATCTCCACCTTCAGGCAACATAAGGGTAACATTCTTATGAAAATCTATTACTTTTTTAAAACAACTGTTATTACAACCGTTATTTGTTATGCGAAGAACTACTTTTATTTGCAATTTAACGTCAACTAAATCCTGTTGTTCATCTATTTTAGTTATACTTAATACAGAACATTTACTTTCTAAAACCTGGCATTGAAGTGATTGGGTTTTATTTGAAGTAGGAATTTTTATTGTTTTTTCAACTTCGAACATACAGGAGTCAAAGATTCTTGTGGTTTCAATACACATTCTATCTAATGGAGCTGGACATGGAAAGTTAATATTTCCTATTGCTATTCCAAGGGGAAGATCTCCCACAGGAATAGTATCTACAACTGTATTGGTGTTTGTAGCTATCACTGATACATTGTTATCACAGGCTCTTGTCACATAAGCAAAGCTTCCATCAGGTGTTATTGCTATGCCAAAAGGGCAGGGGCCAACAGGAATACTTTTTACCACTGTATTTGTTCCTACATCTATAACAGACACCGTATTATCGCCAACGTTTGTAACATAAACAAAATTCCCATTTGGAGTTATAGCTACATTAGTAGGTCCAAGTCCAACGGTGATAGTTGCTATTACTGTATTGGTACTTAAATTTATTACAGATACTGTATTAGATAAAGAACTTTGACCTTGGTTTGCCACATAAGCAAAGTTACCATTTGGGGTTATTGCTATACCTTGAGGAAAATCTCCCACAGCAATGGTGGTTACTACTGTATTTGTAGCAGTGTCTATCACAGAAACATTATCTGATTTTGAATTAGTAATGTAAACGAAGTTTCCATCTGGAGTTATTGCAACTCCAACAGGATCTCTGTCAACAGGTATGGTGGCTATAACTAAATTTGTAGTAGTGTCAATTACAGAAACAGTGCCTGAAGTAGAGGTTGCAAGGCCAGAATTTGCAACATAGACATATTTACCATCTGGGGTTACTGCTATGCCTGCAGGGAAATCTCCAACAGTTATGGTTGTTACAACAGTATTAGAGCAGGTGTCAATAACAGCTACCACATTAGAAAGATTTGTCACATAAAGATACCTACCATCTGGAGTTATTGCAATAGCTTTTACAATATTATCAGGAGATAAAACAGGTATAGTATTTATCACTGTATTGTTACTTGTATCTATAACTGAAACTTTATTATTATCATTTGCCACATAAGCAAATGTAGGCATACTAATCATCTCCTATATTTTTGCCTGAATTTATTTTCTTACTATTATATATGCTTGGACATAGCAATAAGTTAATAGTTTTAGGAGCTGTAGACTATAAAAAGTTATAGGTAATTTATGGACTTATATAAGGAGTAATTGCATTAACAAATCAGTAATAAATCATGAAACATCAAAGCATATTATAAAGCTTTTTTAAAGTTTTAAATAAGTAAGGTCACGAGAAAAAGGGGTTCTTTTGCAAATAAAAAGAATTAAGGATTTGTATCCTTAATTCCTTTTAATTATCCTAAAGCTACATCTAAAAACATCATCACAGCAAATCCAATCATGGCTCCTATTGTAGCTATATCAGATTTTCTCTCTAACTGTGATTCTGGTATCAATTCTTCAACTACTACATATATCATTGCTCCAGCAGCAAAGGATAATGCATATGGAAGTATAGATTTCATTCCAATAACTGCAATTGCACCTATTACACCAGCTATGGGTTCAACAACCCCTGATGCTTGCCCGTATAAAAAGCTTTTGGTTCTAGATAACCCTTCTCTTCTAAGAGGTATAGAAACTGCTGCTCCTTCTGGAAAGTTTTGAAGTCCTATTCCAAGAGCTAATGCTATTGCACCAGCTAGAGAGGCTGATGGTAAATTTGCAGCTACTGCTCCAAAAGCTACTCCTACTGCTAATCCCTCAGGAATGTTGTGAAGGGTAATTGCAAGTACCAATAAAACGCTTCTTTGCCAACCAGTCTTTACACCTTCCGCTTTATCAGTGGGGGTTCCACTATGAAGATGGGGTATTACTTTATCTACAGTCCATAGGAAAGCCCCTCCAGCTAGAAAGCCGACAACTGCAGGTAACCAAGCAGGAGTACCTGATTGCTCTGCCATTTCAATAGCAGGTTGTAGTAAAGACCAAAAACTTGCAGCAATCATAACCCCAGCTGCAAAACCTAACATTCCATTAAGTACCTTTTTATTGATAGTCTTAAAAACAAAAACTAAAGCTGCCCCTAATGCAGTCACAAACCAAGTGAAAAGTGTTGCTAAAAGTGCTTGAATCACTGGGTCTAGCCCTGTAAACCAATTAATCATAAAAAAACCTCCAAACTAAAAAAATATTATTCCATTAAAAAAATCATTAACTATTAATATATATATCTATTTTATATAAATAGTTTACCAAAAAATTCTTGTTTAATCAATAATAATTATCATTTAATTATGCTTATTAAATATTCCCTAGGAAATAATTGCTTAAAAATTTTTATATATAGAAATAAAAAATAATGGAGTGTTTATTGTAATCTCACCGTTAGTACAACTCAAGAACTTCTTCAGCTTTTTTTCTAATTTCAGAGATAGCCTCAATTGGTTCAATTATTTCTATTGACTTACCATATCCAAAGGCAAATTCTACACCTTGCCAAAGGGAATCGAATTTAATTATAAGATAAGTATTGTCATCCTTTTCTACGATTTCAGATATAGTTATAAATTGTCTTTCTTTAATATTATTTAATATCTTGGGATTAATTTTAAAAGTAAAAGTAAATTTTGGAATTAAGCTTTTAAAGTTGTTTGTAGAATCTATCCAGTAAATCTTCAAATTAAAGTTATTTGGTCTAGTAAATATATGGGATGTTAATAAAGCACTCTCAATAGAAGTAACTTTATAGGTTTTAATAATGTCATTGTTTATTGCAACTAAATACCAAGTGCCACGTTTGCAAACTAATCCCAGTGGATTTACTTCTACGTCTTTTACTTCATCTTTTTTTCTGTATAATATTTTTAATGTGTTGGAATTCCAGATAGAATTTTGAAGTAATGAAAGAATATCTGTATTTAAGATAGTGTTAGGCTCGTTCCAAGTATTCATATCTACATAAATATAGTTTTGAAGGTTTTCAAATTCTTTTAGTTCATCTGAGGAAGAGTCTCCTAAAATCTTTAGAATTGTAGAGTCTTTAAGCTTTTCCTTACCCAAATCCTCTAAAATTTTATCACCAGTTGGAAGAAATAAAGAGAAAAGTTCATTTTTATTTATTCCGGTAATAGAGGTTTTGTAGTCTCCAATAAGTTTAATTCCTCCATTGATGCCTTTATCAGCTACTATTGGAACTCCAATACCACTAAGAGTATCAATGTCTCTGTAAATAGTTCTAACAGATACTTCAAGTCTTCTTGATAACTCAGAAGCAGTTAACTTTTTATGTATTTGTAGTAACATTAATATAGAAATTAATCTGTCTGCTCTCATAAATTTCCTCCAATTATATGACATAGGATGTCAACTATTATAACGTATAATAAGTTATGAATCAAAGGATAATAGTTATTATTGTAAAACTAAAAATACAATACTCAAATAGGGGAGGAATTTATAATGAAGAGAAAAATAATTTTAAATTTAGCAGTGAGTCTTGATGGTTATATAGCTTCGGAAGATGGTGGATATGATTGGATAGTAGGAGATGGTGATGATACATTAAATACTGAAAAAAAGTATGACTTTGAAAAGTTTGTAGAAGAAGTGGATACTGTAATTATGGGTAAAAATTGTTATGATCAAAATATGCACAAAGATTATAGCAGTAAAAAAGTATATATAGCAACCACAGAAAATATGGAAAATCACGACAATCTTCACTTTATAAGTGGAGATATATGTAAGGTAATTGAAGAGGAAAGAATGAAGGAAGGCAAAGACATATATTTGTATGGTGGTGGAGTTGTTGTTGATAGCTTTATTAAAGCAGACATTATCGACGAATATATCATTGGCATAATTCCTATAATATTAGGCAAAGGAAGACCACTATTTTTAGGAAACAATCCAACAATAAGATTACATTTGGATGAGTACATTACGGACAATGGTATTGTTATTTTAAGATACAGCAAGGTCTAGGAGGTTTTCAAACTTCACTTAATTAGCTATGGTATGTGAATATACTAAAAAACTCTTGTCTATTAGAATTAGGCAAGAGTTTTTTTAAAAAGTATAACTAAATTACTTATTAAAACGTATATTATAGGGATCTATGGTGGAGTTTTAACTTGTTCATTATAAATGAAGTTCATATCTATAAACACTTAAGGGAACCAGGGTAGGACTGATGTATAAGTTAAGTTTAATTTTTGGTTTCCTATATAATGAATTTTACTAAGAAGATTGCTTTTTTCTAATAAAAAATAAATAATAGTAATTATATAAGTTATAACACCATAGATAAGACTAAATAGATAAGGAGAATAATAATGAATAAAGAGTTATTTCATTCATTGGAGGGTAAAAACATTTACTTTAAACCTTTAAAAACTGAGGATGCTCATAAAGTACATGATTATGCATCAGATAAGGAAGTTAAGAAGTATATTGGTTGGAACTTAATGAAGTCCCTTGAAGAAACCACTGAATTTGTTAGAACTATGATAAAACGTGAGGAAGCTGATACTCATCTATACGCATCTGTTGCTTTAAAATCCACAGATGAAGTTATAGGTACAGTAATGTTATTTAACTTTGATAAAATAGCAAATAAAGCTGAAATTGGTTATGTTTTTCATAAGAACCACTGGGGCAAAGGATATGGTGCAGACAGTCTATCCTTAGTGAGTGATTTTGCCTTTGAATCTCTTAAACTACATAAACTACACGCTACTGTAATAGATGCAAACATTGGCTCTGCTAAAATATTAGAAAAGAACGGGTTTCAGTTAGAGGGGAATTTAAAAGATCATTTTTATATAGAAGATCAATACTATGGAGCATTACTTTATGGTAAATTTAATAGCAAATAGATAGTTAGAAATCGTTTATATTTAGTTCATTGGATGTAAGAGTAGTCTTTTTATAAAAGAAAAAAATGCGAAATTGCAGGAGCTTCTAAAGAGCTTCAAAGAAGAACCAAACATTACCAAAAACATACTTGCGAAAAATGATACTCTTTGATTATAAATAGCCCTAATCAAAATGACTAGGGCTATTTTTCTTGCAAAATAATCACTGACATTTAATTGCTAGTAATTATTTTATCTTTGTATTCTACAGATTCTCCTAATTCCCCCGCATATTTAAAACCTTGCTTTGCTAAAATAACAGCAAAAATTTCGTTTATAACAGCAGCAGCAGCTATAGTACCCTGAATAATTTCAGCATATTCTGGTGCAGGTCCGTTTAAGGTGTTCACAGCTATTCCAGTGAAAATTAAAGATACTCCTGAGTGGGGTAAAAGAGTTAAGCCTAAATATTTTTTTACCGTATCAGGAGCGTTACTTGTAACAGCTCCAAAGTAAGAACCACCAATTTTTCCTATGGCACGAGAAATTATATAAACTGCTGTAAACAGACCAGCTCCTATTATTAAATGATAATCTAGTGGCGCTCCAAGGTTTAATATAACTATAATCATAGCTATAGCTATGATTGGATTAACAGCCTCCATTACCTGATTTAACCTTTTCTTTGAAATCATATTAGAAAATACTGCAGAGAAAGTTACTCCAACCAGCATTAGGTTCATAACTGGAGAAGGAAGTATATAGTTATTTATAAAGATGCCCACTGCAGCCGTTCCTAGTATACAACTTAAAGCAATTATTGTTGTACTTTTTCTATTACTTTCTTTTTTTAGAGCTTTTCCTGATATAAAGCCAGTAATTGTTCCCACAACAATAGGTAGCAAAATCATTAATGGCACAAAATACATAGGAAAACTTGTGTCAGAAACAAGTTTAGTAACTATTCCCATTACAATAAAGAATACTAATAAGCCAATAACATCATCTAGTGCTGCTAAAGGGATTAAAGTCTTGGTAACAGGGCCCTTAGCCTTATATTCATTTATAATTGATAGAGAAGGGGCAGGGGCTGTTGCTAAAGCAATTGCACCAAAAATAAAGGCTAAATAAAAGGGAATATCCATAAAGATAAATAAAAGCCCAAAGGCAAGGGTTACAACAAGGAAGGCTCCTAGAGCTTCAGTAAAGCAAATAACTAATATCTGCTTACCAGACTCCTTTAAGTCCTTCCATATTAGCTCAGTTCCTATCATAAGGCCTACTGCAACTTCCCCAAGATTAATTAAAATATGAAACCAAGGTTGATTCATCATATCATTACTCATAAATCCTAGGGCATAGGGGCCAATAATCATACCTGTGATTAACCACCCTAAAATTGCAGGTAATTTAACTTTTGCCACAAGCTTACCAACAAAAATTGCCATAAACACAAAGATAATTAATAAAATTACTTGTTTTAACATAGTCTTTCCTCCAAAGTTTTATTTAATAATTCCATATAAAATTATATTTAACATATGACTAAAAGCTTTATCCTGCTGGGCTATAACATCAGCGTAATTATCTTTTCTTTCTTTATATATAGATTTAAATTTTAGTTGAAGATAATTACCGAATTCTAAAATCATATTTAGAGCATTGTCCTTATATATAGTGTCCTTTAACTGACTACCATCAAGAATTCTATTTAAAAATTTTTTATTTGTATCATCTAGTACCTTTTTTAAGTTTTTTATATCATCCTCTAAACCTTCTGGCGGGTTGAATACTGCTGATATAAAGATTTGGTTATAATAACTATTTTCTTTAAAAAACTCTAATCTTTTATTTAAATAATTATTTAGTTCCACATCTATTCCTCTGCCTTGCCACTGAAAATTTTTCTCCAAATACTTACTTAGTTCCTGAAAGCATTTTTCAGCACAAATTAAAAATAATTCCTCTTTATTCTTGTAATAATGAAACAACAATCCTTTAGAGATATTATTGTTTTTACAAACATTGTTTAAGGATGCAGATACATACTCATTAGTGCCAAATTCTTTAATGCAGCCATTTATAATTTTTTCTTTACTCAATTCATTTTTTTCTTCTCTATTCATATACATCACCTTTCAAACTATGTGGTCTGTTTTTATTTTATCAAAAACAAACCATGTGGTCAATGATTTTTGGTGGAAGGATTTTGAAAGATGAAGATTATAAATTCTAACCTTTAATCCTATACTGTATCGCCTAAGGATAAATTAAATTAATAAACCACCACATTAAGCATGAACTTAATGTGGTGGTTTTGTATCTTAATCAAGGTAAAAAAGTTGTTTTCCATGGTCTTTTATAGTTTATTTTAAACTTTAATTTTCTTTTATAGCTTGTTCTATAAGAGTAGTTAAAACTTCAACTCCTTTAGGCTGAAGATGCACACCATCATCTGCGAAATACTCAGGATGGCTAATTGATGTGGAATACCAATCAATCAAAGTTACATTATCTCTTTCTTCTGCTTTTTTACTCAAAGCGTTGTTAACTTGTTTTTCCCATTGACGTGGAACACGAACGTTTACTAAGTAAATATCAGTTTTATCAAAGGCATCAAGTAAGGTGTTAATTTGACTATCGGTGAAATAACCATTTGTTCCCAGTCCTATAATTACTGCTTTATTTTCAGCATTAAAGTCTGAATATGTAGGTGCAAGTTCAATAGCTTGAAAGAGTTGCCTTCCAACTTTTCCGTCTATGGTGATGTTATTATGTATTTTATGGAGACTTTCCTCAATGTCTAGCATCACAGAATCTCCAATTGCTAGTATTTCATCATAAGATTTAGTGTTAACTGGAGAAATTGGCTCAATTTGTGCAATTTCAGTTATAATTGGATCTTCAATCACCTTGATTTCCTTTGTATGTTTTGGAATGATTTCAGGTTTAAGTAATTCAGCTACATAGGCTTGCTGTTTAGCTCTTGCAACAACTGAACTAAAAAGGTTAACCATTATAAACATAGAAAATACTACTGTAATTGCAAGGCTCCTAGAAAAAGATATCTTTTTAAATTTTAACTTATCTAACTTTAACTTATTAATTGGATTATGTTTTTTATAAAACTCCCTAAACCCATACTTTTGTATAGGTATTTCTATGTACTGATAAGAAACCTCGGCAATAATAAAGGTAAAAAGTATTTGGAGGAATATACGAATTTCAGTGTAATTTCCAGTTTCAGCAGCTGGTGTAGTTAAAATAATAATAGGATAATGCCAAAGATAAATTCCATAGGATCTTTTACCAATTAAGCTAAGAGGCTTCCAGGAAAGTAAGTGACCTAAGTAGCTTTTAGGATTACATATGCAAGCTGTAAGTATTGCTGCATTTAAGCTAAGTAGAAGCATACCACCTCTATATAAAAAGCTTTCATATTCATTGACGAAGATTACACTGAGAATAAACACTGTGAAGGTAATCATACTTGTAATATTTAAGGTTTTTATTTTTTTTGTATTAGTTTTAGTGGATAAAACTTTTTTTATTGGAAAAAGCATAGCC
The DNA here is from genome assembly GCF_002387895.1 of Clostridium sp. UBA4548. GTDB lineage: Bacteria > Bacillota > Clostridia > Clostridiales > Clostridiaceae > Clostridium_J. The sequence goes on along the minus strand of NZ_DGLI01000044.1, from coordinate 278,881 downwards.
ATATAACAGCCTATTAGTAATTCAAAGGCTCTAGTATCTGTGCCATAATATACACGGCTAGGATCCAAACCTGGTTTATACATTATACCCATAAGTATTCCTGAACCTAAAGCTAGCATAAAAACAAAGTTAGCAAACTTAATTCTGCTTTTAAAGAACTTAAGACCTATTAATAGAGCAATTGGCCAAATAATGTAAAACTGTTCTTCTATAGCTAAGGACCAAAGATTTTTCAGTGGAGAAGGGGAATTAAAACTATCGAAATAAGAAACTTTGTGAAAAATGAACCACCAGTTGCTTCCGTAGATAATAGAGGAGAGCCCATCTGATAAAACTGTAGTTATGAATTTCCTATTAAAAAGTGTTACCCATATAAAGGTGGTGGTAATCATTGTCAATACAGCTGGTAGCAATCTTCTAATTCGCTTAGTCCAAAATTCTCGTAAACTAAATTTATCTCTGCTTTCTAACTGTGGTAGTATTTTTGAGGTTATGAGATAACCAGATATAACAAAAAACACATCCACTCCTAAGAAACCACCCATAGCAAAACTTAAATTAAAGTGGTAACTAATAACTGCTAATACTGCAAAAGCACGAAGTCCATCTAAGCCAGGTATATACTGACCATTCTGCATATTTTTCAACATATAAATAACAACTCCTTAACTAACTGTCTTAAAATATTTTTAATAAATATTTACATACCTATTGGTTGTCCTAACAATCACATAGAAGTACTAAAAAAAGTTTTTATTTCTTTAAATAATGAACAAGTTCATTTTATATAGTGACTTTGGAAGGGGATTTTGCTTCCATAAAAATTAAATTTTAACTAAGGCCTTCCACTTCTTACAGAAGTATCACTGAAATCCATGTAAGTACAATATTCTAGTTAAGCTAAAAATAACCATTTATAACATACGAAATTTCAAGTTAATAAATTGGGGTGAAAAATGAAATTATTTGTCGAATAATGTAATAATTCGCAGCATTTTAAGTGTTTCAAGTTATATAATTAAAAAAATCCCCCAATCCTAAAAAGGAATTGAGGGATTTTGTAACTTTGAATATTTATCTATTAGAGCGTTTTTTAATCTACTGCCTCACTGACGAGGGCTTTTTCTGGAGAAAATTTTATTTGTGATACAAGTATTCCTGCAAGGATAAGAGCACAGCCAAGATATCCTCTGCCACTCATACTTTCTCCAAGAAGAACTGCACCACCAATGGCACCAAAAACCGATTCCATACTTAATATAATTGCAGCATGGGAAGGTTTAGCATCCTTTTGTGCTACTACCTGAAGGGTATAAGCTACTCCTACTGAAAGAAGACCGCCGTAAAGTATAGGTATAAAAGCACTTGAAATACCACTGATTGTTATATCTTCAAATATGAAAGCAGTTATAAGACTCAAAATAGAGCAAGTTGCAAACTGCATAAAGGAAAGCTTTAAAGGATCTATTCGTTTTGTAAAGTTATCTATTGCCAATATGTGTACAGCCCAGAAAATTGCGCCTATAACCTCAAGAAGATCACCATAGCTTATGCTGAAATTTTCATTTATACTTAAAAGATAAAGTCCTATAATTGCAAGTATAACTCCAACCCAGGAGTTTTTACCAATTTTATGTTTTAAAAATATGCCTATAATTGGAACGAACACCATGTAAAGCCCTGTTATAAAGCTTGCATTTCCTACTGTTGTATAGAAAAGTCCCACTTGTTGAAGGGTTGCACCAGCATATAAAATCAAACCCACCAATATTCCAGGGAGTAACGTGGCTTTTAAATTTGGTTTTTCTGTACTTTCCTCACTATTTTCTTTTCTTTTATCTAAAAAAATAATTAAAGGTACTAGTGATAGAGCTCCAAGAGCAAACCTAATTCCGTTGAAAGTGAAGGCTCCTACAAATTGGGAACCTACTCTTTGTGCAACAAAGGCAAAGCCCCAAATTGCAGCGGTAAGAATTAGAAGCAGATTAGCAATTAATCTTTTATTATTCATTTAATCATCTCCTTTATTACACAAGATTTTTTATTCATTACTTTAATAATACCATTTTTTTCACTTGAATTTATTTGTACGAAATATAAATATAGTGATGAATTTTTGTACTTTGTACAATAGTGCTTTTATAAAGTTAGGTAATATAAAAAGAACCTTAGAAATATGCTTATTCTATAGGTTCTTTAAATACTTTAAGAGTTTACAGTGAGTATGAAATAATACTTCACATATTAGGCTTATCATTTTTTTCAAATACCGTAGAACTTTTTACTTCAGTCTACAGGTTATATATCTTATACAACTTTACTGCAATTGACAGCTGCTCATAGAAGCTTCCTTCACAATCCTCCATGTTTAACAGTTCTTTTATTTTACCGATTCTATATCTAATTGTGTTTTTATGCAAAAACAATGTGTTTGCAGTTTCAATTATTTTTCCATCGTTTTCAATATATTTTATGGCTGTATGAAACAGCTCACTATTGTATTTTTCATCATAACTTTTAATAGGGTGTAGTATTCTATTGTAAAAGCCTTGCATCCAAGTCTCATCTACAAAGGGCATAAGGATGCTGAAAATTCCAATGTCATTAAAATAGTTGAAGGTTAGAGTGGAAACCTCACCAGTTTTTTGAGCAAAAAGGCTCTCCTTTATTCCTTGATCTAATTCCACAAGGGTGGAGTGGAGGCTACTTACTCCAATATAGTAATCTAAAACCTCAATGCCAAGGGTATTTATTAGATGATCTACACTGTTTTTAAAGTTTCTTAGATCTATCCTATCCTCAGTAAAAATAATCAATAACCCATTTCTGTATTTCAAAGCAGTGCTGTGAAGTCCAATTATCTTTTTTCTTTTTAGCCTCTCAATAGAGCTTATTATAATATCGCTATGAATATATTTTATATTTTTGCAATAAACCACAAAAAAGTTTTCTTTAAAGCTGCTGTTAATTTCTAAGGCAATTTCCTTTACAGTGGTTTTATTTAGACTCTTTTTAATAAGAATATCAATTTTCGATTCCATTAGTTCATGATTTTCTGAAAACCTTATTTTATCCATTACCTCCGTAATAATATCTTCAAAATAAACACTATTATCAAAGATAAATATAGGAAAGGAATTTTTATTTGAATAATCTATAACCTCCATGGGGAGATCCTTATAATAAATATTCTTGAAGGCTAAACCACTGGCACCATCTTTAATTAATTCTTTAACAGCTTCCAATATAAACTCTGGATTATCCCTTGCAAATAAAAGACTAGTAAGGACAAATTCCCCTTTATTAAAGACCCACTCTGATTTGGAGAAGAATTCCCAATCAAGTATGCCAACTTTCTCAACTTCCCTGTTTAGCCCACTGATGCCTGAAATTAATCTAAAGTTTTTAAAGGTTTCTAGTTTTGTTGCTTCAATTATAGTTATAGCCATGTAAAACTCTCCTTTCCATTAGAAGCTTTGTAGTAAATCAATTAGGTGTTCAAATTATAGGGAGTTTTTATTTGCTTACACAGTTTCTACCTTTTTTCTTAGCTCTGTACAGAGCCTTATCAGCTCCTTTTATTACATCCTGTGGGTACTTAAATTTACTGTTTTTTTCACATACTCCAATACTTATAGTAACAAATAATTTACTTGAATTTGTAGATTTAGCTTTGGATTTTTGACCTTTTGAGGATTTTTTTGTGTATGCTGCTTTAGAAATTTGTTCGCGTAAGCTTTCCAAATGGGGTAATGCGTCATTTATAGATTTACCTGGAAACAGAATTGTAAATTCTTCCCCACCATAACGAAAAGCTTTTCCACCACCTGTGACCTGTACTAAGTTGGAAGCTACTAATTTTAAAACATCATCTCCAACATCATGTCCATATTTATCATTGAATTTTTTAAAAAAATCAATATCCACCATTGCAATAACATATTTAGTTCCTAGTTTCAGCAAGTCCTCCCTAAGGGCACGACGAGAAGGAATTCCCGTAAGTTCATCAAGATATGCCATAGAGTAGGAGTCCTCAATGATGCTGATAATTAACATTAAACCAGCAGCACTTAAAAATATAGAAAAAGATAACTTATCATTACTGAAAAAGAGAGCTATGAAAACGGAAATAAGGACACCTATTAATTGCACTGCAAAGACATTTTTTTTCACATATGCTTTTATTATTAAAAATATTACAGCTAAAAAGAATGTTAGTAAAACTGTTTGATTCATTAAAGTTTTTTCTAAAGGGGCATTAATGAATTTAAAATTCAAAATCTTAAGTATTGATGAATTGGCTAGTATAGCAATTTTATGTATAACAAACAACTCGATTAATATAAACGCAATACGTATTTTTCCCCACATAGAGAATAAGCCTCTCTCCTTTAAGTGCGAGAAAATAATAATATTAATAGGTATAAGAATGCACATGGCGGGGTAAAGGATTTGATTATAATTTGTATTGGTTATTGAAAGTTTTGAATAATAGTTTAAAAATAATTGAGATAAGGTAAGTAGCAAAATTATCAAAAAAACCCTTCCTCGATTAAAGCGAATGCTTAAGATGATTCCTAACCCAAAAATAACATATGATAAATACTTAATAACAAGTATAACAGGAGGTGTGAATGAAGGAATTTTCTTAATCACAAAAAAACACCCCGAAAGAATAAAAAGATAAGTAATATATGATAAGACTGTTTTAAAATTAATTTTCACTAAAGTTAGACCTCCTTTTATTGTGCGCATACATTAGACGTAGTTTAAAAAGATACTTTGTGGATAAAGTCTACAAAATAAATTTCGGCTATTTAGAAAGAATCTTTAGCTTTGGAATATATTAGGTAGTAATATCACTAGATGGTTAGATTAGTGGAAGATATTTAACTCCAATGGAAAGGTATACTGAGGATAGAGAAGGTATTTTAAACCGCCTCATTCTTTTTTATGAAATAAGAGTGAGGTTTTCGGTACTATATAAAGCTGATAAAATATATTTCAACCCTATGTTTTTGTTTTTCAATCAATGTATTTTGAAATATTTAGCTTAAATTCTTAGGAAAGCTTTAGACATCTTCAAACAAGCAAATAAGTATAAGTAAGAAGATTTTATTAATATTCCTAGAAGGGAAGGAAGTAGAAAAGCCTGGGGAGAAACTACTAAGAGTAAAAAGGAAACCACTGATAGAAATATAAATATCTAAAAGAAATACCAAGAGGGTGTATCTATAAAATCACTTTCTGAGATGTACTTTTTATCAATGAAAAGTATACAAGGAATTATTTTAAAAATGAAAAGAGAAAATGAATAAAATTTAAAGGCTTATCTCAGTAAGATAAGCCTTATTTCGTTACATACAATGAAATTAGGTTACTTCATTAATATAGCTAATTCTATTATGCATTTTCTTTAATATAAGTAATCTAAAATTATCTTATATATAAATAACAGTACATATTTCTTTACAAAAATATACCAATATGCAAAAGTTCAGTGAAAAGCCATACTTCAGTCATTGTACCTTTTTAAAGAAATTACTAAATGATATTTTATTGTTTCTCTTCTTTACTAAAATCACAGTGAATAAAGCCAACTTTAATGTATAGCTCCAATTCTGATTCAACTGAATTAACAAAACATAAATACATATCATGCTCTTTTACCTTTTTAAGTGCTTGTGTTAAGGTCACTCCAACAAACTCATCCTTATGAGCTTTTTCAGTTGTTGAAACCAGATATATACCGCAAAGATCATCATATAATCTTAAAAAGGCAGCGGTAGAAACTGGTTTCCCATTAATAGTTCCTAAAATCAACCTAAATTCATAATCCTCATTAGATACAATTTCCATTAATTTATCAAGGAATTCACTTCTTCTATCAACATTGATATCTAATCCTTCTGCAAGGGTTGTACACCAAATATGCTTTTTCTCCATGGTGTCAGAAACTTCAGTTTTGAAATCTTCCGAAATTTCTATGGAGTCACTTTCATTTCCATTAAGAATATACAAGCAGTGGGACTCTTCAGTGATAGCTGGCAAATCTTCTCTCAAAGCTTTAGTAGCTTCTTGGAATTTCTTATCACATTCATCTTGCCAATCTGTAAACACTTTAGGGGTTCCTGAAATTATTCCAAACCAATCAGTGTAAACTCCTTCATGTATAAATCCACATTTTTTTGCAAGTCCTGGAGACATGTTGTTCCCATCTACAATTGTAAGGAAGGGCACATGACCTGACTTTAGTATCTTGTTAGTAAGGTCAAGAGTAACCTGTTCTGCATAACCTCTTCCTCTGTATTCTTCCTTAGTGTACATAATACCCATTGAATTATCGTTATGAATAAGTACCCAGGAAGCAATGTCACCATCAACATATATGGCAGAAGAAGGTCTGTTTTCAATATCATCTTTTATTTTGTCAAGGCTTATTTCGTCTTTGTAAGTGTAGTAATGGTTTATAATTTCTGCATCTTTTATATCAATTGGCGTCACTTGATTTTTAATTCTACTTAAATCAACTTCCTTCTCAGGATAATAATAAAGTGCATTCAAGCTTTCCCAATTAACCAAGAAATTACTTCTTATTTTTTCAGCTATAGGCCTGTGTACTGCTCTGAAGCCATAGAAGCCATCCTCTTTATACAAGGTATCAAGAACTTCATTAAGAAAATCATCATTTTCCGTATATAAGCTACTAAAATAATCTTTTCTTGCTACAACTCCAGTAGGGTTGGCTTCATCATCAACATAAACTTCAGCATCAGGTACATTTTCTAAAAAACCAATTAAGTTAAGATTTATAAGTTTATTTTTACTTAAAAATTCATATATTTGCTTTCCATAGGTAGTTTTAATTATCATATGTATCCCCCCATAAATTAAACCAGCATTGGGTAGACTCTTTAAAAAGTCCACATATGTATAATTCTACCATTTAGATTAGTGGTTTCAAAGTTATTTTTGAAAGGCTTTGAACACTACTTTAATTTTTTCGTGAAAGATATTTTAATTGCTTCTAAACTCCTTATTAAAAAGAGGGAGCAAGCAAATAATAAACATAATTACTCCAATGGCTATGAAGGTATACTGCACATTTAAACTTTCGCCAATAATTCCTGAGGCAGCAAAGCCCACTGGCATTCCAATCAATCCAATAGTTTGCATGGTGGAAATAACTCTTCCCATTTTTTCTTTTGGGGTATGAGTTTGTATTACTGACATGCCTGTTGCAGAAATTATAGGTAGACAAACCCCCATGAGAGCACTAAAGATTACAGCTAAAAATAAGGTATTAACGAAGCCCAGTGCTATAATACTTCCAGCAAAAACTAAGAAACCAGCTATTATAACAGTACTTTTCTTAAATTTATGACCTATTTGACCCACAAGAAGTGAACCAAGTACAGTTCCTACCATTACACCTATTCCCATTATGCTATAGCCTTGCTCTCCAGAATTTAAGATTTTATCAGAATACACTGGCATAAGCACATTAAAAGGAGCCAAAAGTATGTTTATAGCTGCACCAATTATCATATTAATAAAAATTAGTGAATTTGTTTTTATAACCTTTAACCCTTCAAAGAGTTCTGAAAAAAACTTGGAAAAATTAAGCCTTTCAGTACTGCTTATAACCTTTTCTATTTTTGCAATTAAAGCAGTTATACCTGATATTATAAAGGTTGCTGCATCTATTAAAATTGCAACTCCTACGCCCCAAAGCCCGATTATGGCAGCAGCAATTCCCATACCTAAGATTTCAGCAATAGCCCCAGAGGCTTGACTTAAGGAATTTGCTGTTAGGTAGTGTTCCTTTTTAATTAATACCTGCATTGCACTTGAACGGGCAGGGGAGGAGAATACCTCACAAATTGAATTAAAAAAGGCAAAGGCAAAAAGTTGCCACACTTGCAAACTGTCCACCATAAATAAAATTGCAATTATGGCTGTAGAAATTCCTCTAAGGAAATCCATTAACACCATTACCTTCTTTTTATCCATTCTATCCACAAAAACACCAGCAGCCATTCCAAATAAAGAAGGAATAGCACTAACTGCCATTACTGACCCCATTAAAAGTGTAGAGCCTGTAAGTTTATACATAAGCCACATAAAGGCTATTCCGTCTAGGGCATCTCCAAATCTAGATATTGTTCTACCTATCCAAACCTTTAAAAAATCAGGATATTCTTTTAAAACTATAAACCCATTCTTTTTAGTTACTTCAACACTCGCTTCCATTCTCAATATCCCCCTCAACATCATGCTTTCTAAATAATGCATAGCCAAACATATAGGCTCTCGCATTCTCTCTTTGTTCCTTATCTTTCATATACCCTGTAATAAGCTCAGTAAGCTCTTCTACTTCCTCATCTGTTAAGTAAGTTAATCCATAGTTTAATTGCTTCTTTTCACCTTTAGTTTTACTTTTCATTGATTCTAAAAAATCTTCATGCATTATGGAAATCAAGTTTTCACTTGCTTTTTCATATTCGTCTTCCTCAAGTATCCCAATATCTTTTTTTACTTTAAATATTTCTGCTGTTGGAAGATAGAACTTCTCTATAATGCCACCTTTTTCTTTGGTTTCAACAATTTCTAAAACTCCGATTTTCTCTAGTTCCTTCACATGATAATGAACCTTCGAAGGTACTTCCTTAAGCTTCACTGCCATTTGCTTTACTGTTAAAGATCCACTTTCTTTATTAAATAAAACTAGTATCTTAAATCTGAAAGGGTCGGAAATCACCTTTATTTCTTCTAATGTGCTTAATACTTTTTCTTTTCGCATAATTCACCTCAAATAAATTTTATCGATAAAATAAATTTTATCGAGTAATATATTTTTATTATATGCATAATGTTTATCTTTGTAAACAGTTATTTTGAAATTTTCTGAATATTATTTTACTAACTACTTTACGATTTTTAATAAGCTATTGTAGAGGCTCAGAAGTGTTTTAGTTGAAAAATTTCTCGTCAAGCTTCTTAGGTACTTGATGATATTTTCAATTGGTACTAAAATTAAGTAATGACTTTAAGAATACTTAAAAAGGAAATTCTTTCATACCATAAGAAGAGTCCTTGAGTAAAAGTATCCTTTAGAGAGGTTAAAGCTCCTAACAAAGCCTCTTAAGAATGAATTAATTTATTAAATTTTTAAAATATAAAGGATAGGGATAAAAAATGAAACTTCGGGTACCAGATTATTTAAAAGAATTCAAATGTATAGCTTCACAATGCGAAGACACCTGCTGTGCTGGGTGGGAAGTTGTAATTGATGAGGATTCCTATAAAAAATATAAAAAAGCAAAGGGCGAATTCGGAAAGAGGCTCCGTAGTGAGATAATCTACCGTGAGGGAGAAAACATATTCACTTTAAAAGGGGATAACTGTGCCTTTTTAAATGAAAATAAAATGTGTGATTTATATATCGAACTTGGAGAGGATAGTCTTTGCTATACCTGCAAAATGTATCCAAGACATATAGAGGAATTTGGAAGTCTTCGTGAGATAGGCATATCCTTATCTTGTCCAGAAGCAGCAAGATTAATATTAAGACATAATAAAAAAGTGGAATTTGAAGTCAGTGAAATTCAGGAAGAAATCACTTCCTATAATGATATTGATGCTCTACTCTTCATGAATCTTCTGCAATGCAGAAAAGTAATTTTTCATATTCTTCAAAACCGTAATATTAAGCTGGAACATAGAATTTCTACAGTGCTTAAATTTACTGATGAAGTTCAAGAAAGAATTGATGAAGAAAATCTAATGGGAATAAAACCTGTTATGGAGAAATACTTAGATAAGGATTTTATAAAAAACTTTATTAATAGCTTGGATAAGTATAAAGATAAAAAGATGGTTAAATACCATAACATTGAGGAATTATTTAAAGTCTTTAAGGAATTAAAACATATAAACCCTAATGATCCTTTGGGGTTAGAGGAGGTTTTAAAGTGTTTTTGGCAAAGCAATGGTGAGGAACAGTTTTATTTAGACAAACATAAAGGGTTTAACCAGTATTATGAAGATAATATGTATAAGTTTGAAAATCTATTAGTTTACTTTATATTTAGATACTTTATGAAGGCTGTTTTTGATTGTGATGTGGCTGCTAAGGTAAACACAGCAGTGGTGAGTTACTTAATGATTAAGGAATTGTTTGTATTTAGGTGGGCACAAAATGGAGAACTTACTGCTGAGGATGCAGTTAACATAATGCATATGTACTCCAAAGATATTGAACATTTAGAAGAAAATATAGAAACCTTAGCAGAACTTTTTAAAATTAATCCTGTGTTTAAATTAGAGGAACTTTTGATTATGGTGATGAATTAGAAAAAATTAAAGGGGGATAATCATGAATAATATAATTGATATTACTTATGATGAAATTGAAGTAATTAAAGATCTTTGGGAAAAAAATAGACAGTATCATGAAAGTAGTTCAGAATACTTTAAGGAATCATACCGCATAATGAACTTTGATGAGAGAATTAAAGCTTTTTCTGTGTTTAATAAGGATACAATGAAAATATCTGTTGCGAAAAGAAATGACGAATATATTGGGTATTGCATATCAACGGCAATCGATGGTACGGGGGAGATACAATCACTTCACGTTAATGAGACTTACAGAGGTAATGGAATAGGAAAGAAACTTGTAGATAAACATATAGAATGGATGAATGAAAAGAACTGTAAAGTTATTGGGGTAACAGTATCACAGGAAAATGAATCTACAATAAGGTTTTACTCGAAATTTGGGTTCTATCCAAATACCTTATATATGCAAAGAAAGTCCTAATCAATTTTGATTAGGGCTTTTTTTAGTCCTTATTTAATACCATCATGACACAATTCTATTGTGTTATATAAATTTTTAGATTAATTGACCACGAGAGAATAGTGTAATTTTGCTAGTTAAATTTCAATCTATTCATTTATAAACCTTTTAAGCAAATAGGTAGGTTCATATAAAAATTAACTTCTAATCTTTATCATCTACATATAGATAAGCCACTTTGGGGAAAGCGTTGTGTGGAGATTAAAGCAATTTCTCTATATGTAAAGGAGAAAATAAGGCAGTTATTATATAACATTACTTGGAAGCCAAGGCTTTAATATGTCAAAAGGTATCTTTGTATCAATAACACTTTCTCCCATTTTCACAGTAGGCTTCAGCTTTCCATGATAATCACTTCCACCAGAGGCATAAAGGTTATGTTTCTTGCAATAATTAAGCAATTGTTTTGTTTTTTCAATAGAATGAAGAGAATGATAACATTCTATTCCATCAAGAGCATTTAAGGATATTATTGAGTTTAAAAAATCTTCATGATTATCTGCGTAATATCCATAAAGGTGTGCAAGAAAGGATTTTCCACCTGCCTGTTTTATTAGTGCAGCGACTTCTTTCACTGTGAAACAATCCTTCAGCATATCAATATAAAATGGACTATCTACATTATTTACACAAGTTCTATAAAATACATTAATGCTTTCATAGACTTCCTTGCCAAGATATTTTTCATTTTCAGGGTATTTTCTAAGATCATTATGGATTATTTGTGTTGCAAAATATTTCCCTTTAATTGATAAATTATCACTGCATTTAAGGTTAAGATTTCTGCATATTTCTACTAGTTTTTTTAGATGATCATTTTCCTTCTCATAAAATTTATCATCTGAAACTATTGCCATTGAGCTTATCATATCAAAATCTATGCCATAGCCTAATATTTCAATTGGTTTTCCCTTGTGTACAGCTGAAAATTCACAACCAGGGATAATCTTACCCTGAAAGTAGTTATGAATATTAATATCTCTTAGCTTTTTATAAGCTCCAATGGAGTCATGGTCTGTAATAGAAATATATTCTAACCCAAGTTGTTGTGCTTTAATAAGGATATCTTTAGGCTCATCGGAACCATCTGAAGTTGTGGTATGTATATGTAAATCTATCATAATTTTTGTAGCTCCTTTATTTATAATTACATATTTAATTTTATATAACTTTAAAGGGTAATACAAGAAACAAGAAGTTTATGAAGGGTTATTATGAGAATTTAACCGCTAATTTTAAATATGGTATAATTAGGTTGTTATTTGAAAAAAAGAGTATTTGAGGAGAAAATAAATGTATAAAATTCTTATAGTAGAAGATGATTTAATAATTGCTAAAACAGTAAAAAATCATATAAAGTCCTGGGGATATGAAGCAGAATGTATAACTGACTTTAAGGATGTTCTCTCTTTTTTTGCTTCCTATGATCCTCAGCTTATTCTTTTAGATATTACTCTGCCTTTTTGTAACGGCTTTCACTGGTGTAATGAAATTAGAAAGGTTTCAAAGGTACCTATTATCTTTATATCATCTGCTTCAGATAATATGAATATAGTTATGGCTATGAATATGGGTGGAGACGATTTTATAGCAAAACCCTTTGACCTTAATGTGCTAACTGCAAAGGTCCAGGCACTATTACGCCGTACTTATGATTTTGCAGGACAGACTAATCTTCTTGAGCATAGAGGTGCAATACTTAATACCAGCGACTCCACTTTGAATTTTAAGGGAAATAAAATTGAGCTATCGAAAAATGAAAACAGGATACTGCAGGTTCTTATAGAAAACAAAGGCAAGACTGTGTCAAGAGATACTATTATGACAAGGCTTTGGGAAACAGATAGTTATATAGATGACAACACCTTAACTGTCAATATAACAAGGCTGCGCAAGAAATTGCAGGATATAGAATTATTGGATTTTATTAAAACTAAAAAAGGTGTAGGATATATGGTGGAATCATATGAAGAAAAAAGACGTTTTTAATCTTGTGCTTTTTTATTTAAAAGCTCGACTAAAAGGAAGTATTCTTTTGATTTTGTGCTGTTTAACCTTCGCACTGGTATTTTTCTTATATAATGTTCCTACAGAACCCGTAGTCTATGCTAGTGTTCTCTGCGCAATTGTAGCAGTTGTTCTTCTAATTATAGATTTGCTAAGTCTATACAGGAAGCATAAACTACTTCAGGACTTAAAACAGAGTATTGCTTTGAATTTTGATAATCTTCCTCAGCCTAAGGACATAATTGAAAGAGATTACTACGATTTGCTTACTATTATTTATAAGCAAAATCTTGGAATTACTCATAATGCAGAGGTAAATCAAAGTAACTTAATAGATTATTACACTTTATGGGCTCATCAAATTAAGACCCCTATTTCAGCAATACACTTAATCCTTCAGACAGAAGACAACGAATTAAGCTCAGAACTTTCTACGGAGCTATTTAAGATTGAACAGTATGTAGAATTTGTATTGCAGTACCTGAGACTTGAAAGCATGTCATCTGATCTTGTGTTAAAAAGTCAAAGTCTTGATAATATAGTAAAGCAAGCAGTGAGAAAATATGCAAGAATGTTTATAAGGAAGAGGATTAAGATGGACTTTAAAGACCTAAATTGTGAGGTTTTAACCGATGAAAAGTGGCTATTATTCGCTATTGAGCAGCTTTTATCAAATGCCTTGAAGTATACTAGGGAAGGCACTATTTCAATATATATGGATGGTGCTTCTGAAAAGATTCTTGTTATAGAAGATACGGGTATTGGTATAAAGGAAGAGGATTTAGCGCGTATATTTGAAAGAGGGTTTACAGGTTATAATGGGAGATGGGATAAGCGGTCTACGGGTCTTGGGTTATACCTCTGTAAGCAGATTCTAAATAAGCTTTCCCACGGTATAAGCATAGAATCAAGGGTTGATGAAGGCACAAAGGTAAAAATTAATTTAGAAACAATTCAGGTGGGTATAGAATAAATTTTTATTTCAACCTTACGAAGACGTAAGGTTATGGGAAGAAGTGTAAGCCAAAGTTAAGGTAGACATTTCTTCCTTTTGTTATACTGAACAGGATAAGAATTTTGGAGGTTGAATAAATAATGTCAATATTAGAAGTAAAAAAACTTAAAAAAATATATACCAGTCGTTTTGGAGGAAATCATGTTCAAGCCTTATCTGATGTATCATTTTCAGTGGAAAAAGGTGAATATGTAGCTATCATGGGGGAGTCTGGATCAGGTAAAACTACACTGCTAAATATTATTGCAGCTCTTGATAAGCCTACAAATGGAGAGGTGGTTCTTAATGGCATAAGTAGCAGGAACATCAAGGAAAAGGAAATATCTAAATTTCGTCGTGATAATTTAGGTTTCGTATTTCAGGATTTTAATCTTCTGGATACTTTTTCATTGAAAGATAATATATTTTTGCCCCTTGTTTTATCTGGGAAAGCCTTTGATGAAATGAATGACAGGTTAAAACCTATAGCAAAGAAGCTTAGCATAGATGGTATTTTGGAAAAATATCCTTATGAAGTTTCTGGAGGTCAAAAGCAAAGAGCTGCCGTTGCTAGAGCTTTAATAACGAGTCCACAGCTTATCCTTGCAGATGAGCCTACAGGAGCATTAGATTCTCACTCTAGTGATGAGCTTTTGCGTTTATTTAATGATATAAATAAAGAAGGCCAAACTGTAATAATGGTTACTCACAGTACAAAAGCAGCCAGTCATGCAAGTCGCGTACTTTTTATTAAGGATGGAGAAGTATTTCATCAGCTCTATAGGGCTTCCATGTGTCAGGAAGAAATGTATCAAAAGATTTCTGATACCCTTACTATAATTGCTACAGGCGGTGATCGATTTGAGTAAGATGTTCTATGAAAAGTTGGCTGTAACTAATATTAAAAAGAATGGAAAGACCTACTTTCCATATATGTTAACTTGTATCTGTATTACTGCTATGTTTTATATTATGGAGTTTATATCTGTAAATCAAGGCTTAGAAGTTATGTCTGGGGGAGACCAACTTAAAACTATACTGAAATTTGGAACTTATGTTATTGGGTTCTTCTCCGTAGTTTTTCTTTTTTATACCAATAGCTTTCTTATTAAAAGGCGTAAAAAGGAACTTGGGCTATATAATATACTAGGTATGGAGAAAAAGCATATTGCTAAAGTGTTGTTTTGGGAAAACTTTTTCGTAGCCCTTATAACTATGGCATTAGGACTTCTTTTAGGAATTGCATTAAGCAAGCTGATGTTTTTAGTGCTTCTTAAGATTTTGAATTTTAAGGTACCCATGGGTTTTTTTATTTCAAAACAGTCTTTATTTAAAACCGCTGTCTTATTTGGGGTTACTTTTGTCTTAATCCTTATGAATAATCTAAGACAGATCCATCTCTCAAACCCTGTAGAACTTCTCAAAGGCGGTCAAGTTGGGGAAAAAGAGCCAAAGACAAAGTGGATTCTTACCATAATTGGACTTCTGAGTCTAGGAACAGGTTATTATATTGCCCTAACTACAGAATCTCCTTTAGCAGCACTAAGTAGCTTTTTTATGGCTGTAATTCTTGTTATGGTAGGAACTTGGGCTCTATTTACTGCAGGAAGCATAGCTCTTTTAAAAGCACTTAGAAAGAATAAGAAATTTTATTATAAGACCAATCATTTTATAAATGTGTCTGGTATGATTTATAGAATGAAGCAAAATGCAATAGGACTTGCTAACATTTGTATTCTTTCAACCACTGTTCTAGTAATGGTGTCCACTACAGTATCCTTATATATTGGTATGGAGGATGTGCTTAGAACAAGATACCCAAGGGATATTTCAATAAGCGCAAAAAACATTTCAAAAGATAAGTCAGAAGAACTTACTTCTATGATAAAAGAGCAGGCAGAAAAACAGGGCGCTGCTGTGAAAAATATAGTTAAATATCGATCTTTAGATTTAGCTGTAATACAAGATAAAAATTACTTTACAGATAACCGCAATGAATTGGACATGAACAATGTAGGCTTCTTAGAATTTATACCTCTAAGTGAATATAATGAAATGGAAAATAAGTCTATTACTTTAAAGGAAGATGAAGTGCTTCTTTACACTTACAGAGGCGAAATAGCTGAAGATAGTATTAATATCTTAGGTAATGAGTTTAAAATAAAGGAACATATAAATACTATGACAGTAGATGGAATTGCTTCTTCTGTAATTTCAAATGGTTACTTTGTTGTGGTTCCTAACGAAAATACAATTAAAAAAATATTCAGTTCAAGTACGGAGGCTTCTAAAAATATTGGTGAATTATCTTATTACTTTGCCTTTGATACTGATAGCAATGCTGAAGAGGAAATTGCATTGACTAAAGAGATTAATAGCAAAATAAAAGAGTTATCTGTTGATGGGAACTGTGAAGGTTTGGAAGAATCTAGAGTATCTTTCTTTTCTGTCTACGGAGGTCTTTTCTTCCTAGGTATATTCCTTGGAGCACTCTTTATTATGGCCACAGTGCTTATTATCTACTACAAACAAATTTCAGAAGGCTATGATGATAAGGAACGCTTTGAAATTATGCAAAAGGTTGGAATGAGCAAGGCCGAAATAAAGAAATCAATTAACAGCCAAGTGCTTATGGTATTTTTCCTTCCGCTTTTCACAGCTATTATACATATTGCTTTTGCCTTTAAAGTTATAATAAAACTTTTGGAAGTATTAAATCTCACTAATGTTACACTGTTTGTATATTGTACAGCAGGAACAATTTTTGTCTTTACTATTTTTTATGGTATTGTGTATGTTCTTACTTCAAAAGTTTACTACAAAATTGTTAGTTGATTTATTCAGAAGCTTAAGATTGAATGAGGACCATGTCAGAATCCCATTGTCTATGCAATATTAGTAGTAACTTCACCAAAAACTGTATTAAATTATATTAGTAGAAATTTTAAAAGTTCTAATGAATTTTCATTAGGGCTTTCTTTTTTGCAAAGTTTTTGTCTGTTAAATATATCCATGGGTAAGGTTATAAGAAGAATTTTATCCTTAGGACCTTATGTGGTGGTTAAATCTCCTGAAAGTGTTAGGAACAAGATTATAGATATGTTGAAGAAATGCTAAGTTAAATTAAGAAAAGCTATGTGATCATCACATAGCTTTATTGACGTTAGTAAAAAATCCTTATTATAAAACTTACAGATTTCATAACGTTAAATATATTTTACAGTTAACCTATTTGTTACTCAACCTTCTATTAAACTGAACTATTAAATAGGAAATTAAAAATAGTGCTGCTGCCACCATGAAAGAAACCTTTGGATAGGAATCCATTAAAGCACCAGAAAATAAGGAACCTCCCACCATGCCCACAGAGTTTATGGAACTTTGAAGTCCCATTATTCTTCCATGTTCATTTTCACTATGTTTAGATACCATTGCTTGAAGTAAGGGGTTAAACATGGAAAGTACAAAGATAAATAACACAAACACACCAATAGTTGATTTAGCAAGTATATTTGCCTGCATACCAATGATCATAAGAGATATTCCAATTGCTAGAAAAACGTATTTTAAAGATTTCTTATCCCCAATTTTTCTAGATAGTCTTGGAGTTAGATAAATGTTTGCTATCATTCCGATGATACCTGTAAAGGCCATATAATAGCCTATTTGTAGTGGATTTAAGTTTAGATATTTCTTTAGGTAATAGTTTATACCATTTGAGTAAGTTGTATTTGAAAAGGAAGTTAAAAGCACTATTAAAAGTAAAACTCCTAAAGAAGTTGAAAGATAAGTTTTAAAGCTAGCTTTCAAAGATCCCTTTAAGTTTTCTTGTGAAGTTTCTTGGGCCTTACTATGAACCTGACTCTTTGGTAAAAATAGCCTCATGAGTACAGCATGAATAAGTAGTCCTGCTGCTTGAAAAGCAAAAGCATAATGATAATCCTTTGCGCCAATATAACCTCCAGCTAAATACCCTATGGATACACCAAAACCAGTTATAGCTGTATAATTTGCAATTGCTTTGTTTCTTTCTTCAAGATTTGTCTCATCTATAATATAAGCAATTGCATTTGTGAACACAGAGGAAGAGAATGCCCCTCCAAGGATTCTGAAGAAGATTATCATAGGAACTGAAGTAGAGAAGCCAAAACCTAATTGAGCAAGGCCATAGCCTATGGTAGGTATGTACATAAATAGTCGCCTATCTTTATATTTATCTGAAAGACTGCCCCAGATGGGCGACATAACAAAGCCAGCAATAGACATAGCAGCAAACATTACTCCATACATGAAGGAGGACATTTTTAGGCTTACTACCAGCTCAGGAGTAACAGGATGTCCCATATTAGCTAGAAGACTCATAAGAAACATGGTACAGGTTAAGTAAATTATTTTTTTATTCAAGACAACACCTCATGTTAAATTCTAAATAAAAATATTTTTGTTTTAGGTTCTCAAGGTAAAATAATAAGTTTTGAATTTTTACTTTTTATAGGGGATCAGAGCTAAAACTTAACTTATACATGAGTCCTACCCTGGTTCCCTTAAAGGGTTATGAAGCTGAATAAGTTGAAATTCTATCATGGAACCCTTTAAATATCTTATCTTTTATCTATTAAATAGAGTAAAACTGCCCGCAATAGTTGAGAGCAGTACTTTATTGTTATTTAATATCTATATAAACATATTAGCATTTTCAGTATACTTCAGCAACTTATATGTTTATAAGACTTTATAAACAAAAATTCGTGTAATCTTCATAGAAATTAA
This sequence comes from Clostridium sp. UBA4548, assembly GCF_002387895.1. Classification (GTDB taxonomy): domain Bacteria; phylum Bacillota; class Clostridia; order Clostridiales; family Clostridiaceae; genus Clostridium_J. The sequence goes on along the minus strand of NZ_DGLI01000044.1, from coordinate 260,246 downwards.
TTTAGGTTTATAAATTTTTATCTATTTGTTCCAATTTATTTATTAAGCAAACTCTTCAAAAATTATAAAATATTTAAACCTATTCATCTCTTAATTTCTATATGATAGCTAATTTTATTAATTTCTAAAGCAATAGTGAAGCAAGATGCTTATAGGATAGACATAATTGTGATTCACTACAATGAAAAAGCAACAAATTTAAGGAAGAATAAAATAATCATATAGGAAAAACCACTGGAAAGTGCTAGAATAAACTGTGGAAATAGTAATCAATTAACATGAGGCATCTTCAAAAAATAAATAAGTCAGTATGCTTGTCTATTTTGTGTTATACTGCGTCAACAGAACCCTTAGATAGCCCAACTATCTAAGGAACCTGTTTCCTGGTCTAACTCAAAATATCCTTCACATCTTTGACTAATTATTTTTTTCCAGATGCCTAATTAAGGAGTAATAATAAATGAGTGAGAATCAAATAGCTTATTGGCGAAATTGGATTAATAATAAACAGGAAATTCCCATCACTGAAGATGGTTATATAGTTAGATATACCTTAGCAAATCAATACAGCAATAATTGGGTAAGACATTGGATATGTTGCACTACTAAGAAAAATTTATATGCCTTTATTAAGTATGTGCTTATACCATCAATTATTATCTCAAAGAATATGGGGCTTAAGGATGGAGAAGTTTATATAGATGTGTGTGAATATAATGAAACCATAGGAATATTAGAGAATGCAGCACAAGAGGGCTATGAAAAAGCTGTAGAAGATTATATTAGATGGTTTGAAGAAGTGAACAACTTAGAGGATAAGGATGCAACTTTTAATGAAATTAAAAACTTTTTAAGTAAAATATCTTTGGAAAATGATTTTAGGGAAGGTTTATTTCTTGAACTTAGCGTATATGAGAATATAAGCTCTGTAGGAAGTGCTTTAATAAAGGAATATGAAGAGGATGACATGGTTGATGAGCTAGAGGATATGATGGGGCTTAGCTGTGAAGAAATAGAAACCTTATTCAATAATATTAATGGTAATAAGTTCATGCTGAGAAGGATTACAACTTTATTAAATGAGAAGTTATATTAAAATCTAACAAAGATGTAAGTGCTTTCAAACTCTTTTGGCTATGAAATTTAGAAGAGGTTAACTAAGCTAGTTGTGTATGTAGCAACTTCTAAGATAGCTAAATCACTAAGGCAGGCATAAATACAATTTCTACATAAGGGATAGGGAAAATTGAAGCCTCTACAACAATCTAGGCTCTGGTTTTATACGATAAGATGAAAATTGACAAACTATTATAATTAAGATAAGCTTAAATTTAGTTCGGATAAAATTCATATATATGAACAAGAAGGCTTGTTTGTAGTGTTTTCAAGAGAAAAAGTCTAATAATATTTAGTTATGCTCTTATGGGTCATGAAAAAATGAATTTATTGGTTGAAGTAAGGTGGACGTGTAGCAGACAAGCTTTGGGTATATATTGTTTTAATTATTATAATTTAAAATTTGTCTAGGAGGTAGAAATGGGGAAATTTAGAAGTTTATTTACGGCCAAGGATATGACAGAAGGGACTCCTTGGAAGAGAATTGTGGAATTTTCAGTACCGATGCTAATAGGAAATATAGCACAACAGTTTTATAATACTGCTGACTCTATTATAGTAGGAAAATATGTGGGAGATAATGCCCTTGCCGCAGTGGGGAGTGCATCTCCCATACTAAATCTTTTATTAGTACTTTTCGTTGGAATAGCTACAGGTGCTGGAATTATGGTATCTCAATATTTTGGTGCAAAGGATAGGGAAAAACTTTCCCATACTATTGGAGTGTGTATTACCCTTACTGCTATTGCATCTGTAATAATTATGGTTGTTGGTCCATTAGTAACAAGGCCATTGCTTTCTTTTCTGAATACACCAGCTTCTATAATTGATTGGTGTGCAGATTATTTAATTATTTATTTTGTAGGTATTGCAGGTTTTGCATACTACAACATTTTAGCAGGAGTTCTTAGAGGACTTGGAGACTCAGTATCCTCATTAGTATTTTTACTTGTTGCAACTGTACTTAATGTAATTCTAGATATTTGGTTTGTTGCAGGACTTAATATGGGAGTTGCAGGGGTTGCACTAGCTACTATAATTGCGCAGGGGGTATCAGCGGTACTTTGTATTATTAAGCTACTTAAGATGAGAAATATTTTTGATTTAAACCTAAAAATGCTAAAGCCTAATAAGGAGTTTTCTGTTAAGCTTATAAAACTTGGACTTCCATCAGGATTTACTCAGGCTATATTTTCCCTTGCAATGATTGTAGTTCAATCTCTTACTAATAGCTTTGGTGAGATGGTTATAGCTTGCAATGTTATTGTAATGAGGGTAGATGGCTTTGCCATGATGCCAAACTTTACTTTTGGTAGTGCCATGACCACCTTTGCAGGTCAAAATATTGGAGCTAAAAGAATGGACAGGGTAAATGAAGGAACTAAATCTGGAACTAAGATTGCTGTTGCAGTTTCCACTACAATAACTATTTTGATTTTAATGTTTGGTAGGCCTCTTATGGGAGTGTTTACTGACACAAAGGAACTAGTTGATTTAAGTATGCATATGATGCAAATTCTTGCAGTAGGTTATATTGCCATGGCAGTAACTCAAAGTTTATCTGGAGTAATGCGTGGTGCTGGTGATACCATGACACCAATGTGGATTTCCTTAATTACTACAGTTGTTCTTAGAGTACCTGTAGCTTATGGTATTGCTTACTTAACTCGTAGCGATCTTTATCCTACTGGAAGACCTGAATCCACCTTTATTTCTCTATTAGTTTCTTGGACCCTAGGAGCCATTATAACCACCATCTTCTTTAAAAAGGGTAAGTGGAGAAAGAAAGGGTTAGTGGATTAGAATGACTGCAGTAGAAGTAGTTCAAAAACAATTAGGTTTTTATAATAATCATGATTTAGAGGGGTTTGCCTCAACCTATAGCAGGGATATTAAAATTTATAACCTAGGAGAAGTTACTCCATTTTTAAGCGGCATAGAAACCTTGCGTGAAAGGTATGCTAAAAGGTTTAAAACTCCAGGGTTACATGCGAATATTTCTAATAGAATTACTTTAGGTAATTATGTTATAGACCATGAAAATGTTACTGTGCTTCAAGGAGACGAAGAAGTTAAAAGTAGCGTTATAGCCATGTATGAAGTTAAAGATGATTTAATTATTAATGTTTGGTTTGCAAGAGAGTAGCTATAGAAAAGGTATAAAATTCATTTAGAATTTTATACCTTCTTTTTATAATATAATACATAAATTTTGTGGGTTTTCTAAGAGTTCTAAATTAATGTTACTAAGTTATATTAGACTATTTATATTTCAGCCTAGCTATACAGGAGAAAACATCATCTTATTAAAAACTATTGTAAAACACTACAGGTTAAATTAGCTCTAGCTCCACCACTGTATCAATTGGGTTAGGAAGGGGATAAGTTGCAGTGTCAATAGGCCCGAAGTTAATAAATAAATCCTTCTCAAACTCTTTGGTGTTCCAGCCATTGCAAAACTTTATTTCAGAACCATCGGACAAAAGTCTTGCTTTTTTTACTTTATCTTTTAGGCTTATAAGAGGAATGGCGCCGATATTACCTTCAAAGATATGAGCATACAAAAGATTTTCCTTTTGAGTATAATAACCCCACTCAGGTTTTTCAAATTGTGACCTTTTGCAGTTGTAAATACCTTTGTTATTTCCCTTCATCCACTGGCCTATTTCAGAAAGGAGTTGTGTAGCTTCTGGAGGAAATTCTCCAAGGGCATTTGGACCTACATTTAAAAGAAGATTTCCATTTTTACTTACACATTCCACTAACTTTCTTATAATTTGCTTAGCAGGTTTATAAAGTTTGTCCGTTGAGCAATATCCCCAGTGATTGTTCATGGTTATACAAGCTTCCCAAGGAATTGGATTTCCTACCTCATCTGTAACTCCTTCAGGAGGTATTATTTGCTCAGGAGAGGCAAAATCTCCAGAATAAATACTGGGATTTAAAGTTTTAATACTTCCATAGCTTTCACCGCTTGCTTCAAGACGATTGTCTAAAATTATTCCAGGTTGAAGTGAACGAACCATGGTTACCAGTTCTGTGGCACGCCACTTTTCACCTGCCATATCATCGTAAGAAAAGTCAAACCACATAATGTCTATGTCTCCATAGTTAGTGCAAAGCTCACGGACTTGACCATGCATATAATCAAGGTACCTATGAAAATCATAAGATTTATCTTTATAAGCCTCATTACCACGCATAGGGTGGTGGCGGTCACCATAAGCAGGATAATCCTCATGATACCAATCAAGAAGTGAATAGTATAAGCCTACTTTAAGGCCCTCAGCTCTAAAGGCATCTAGGAATTCTTTTATAAAATCCCTTTTGAGTTTAGTATTAGTAGCTTTGTAATCAGTAAGCTTAGAATCGAAGAGGCAAAAGCCGTCATGATGTTTTGCGGTCATTACAGCATATTTCATCCCAGCTTCCTTTGCAGCTTTAGCCCAGAGCCTTGGATTAAAATTTACTGGATTAAATTCCTCAAAGTACTGCTGATAATCTTCTTTAGAAATTCTTTCTGAAGATCTAATCCATTCACCTCTAGCAGGAATTGAGTATAGCCCCCAATGGATGAACATGCCAAATCGTGAATTTTGAAACCACTGAATACGTTGCTTTTTATCTTTAATAATGCTCATTTTAATTCCCCCAATTAAACTAATAATCCCATGTTAATTATATAGTAATAAATATAATAGTAATGCTAGGCATTAGACTTTTCAATAGTTAAAAGTTAAAATATGCCATACCTTCATAAAGTTGTATAGCATACTTGATTAATTTACTAAGAATACTAATTTGTAATAGAAGATAAATATACTACTTTTATCCATTAATTACCAAGGTGTGATAAAAGTCACAGTGTTGCAATTTAATAATTGTTATAATACCTATAGATTAGTTAAACCTAAGTAAAGTAGGGTTAAATATAGATAGCAAGGTGAAAGTTTATTTTATTAATCATGAATTATATTCATGACGAACATAATTCAGCTTGAAAAAGCTTAAGAGAACCTAAGAGTTCCTCTCATGAAGTAAGTCTTCACTTTGGTTTCTCTATATAAATGAGGAGGAGTAGAAATGGAAAAAACAAGAGTTGATTTTAGTAAGATGTATTATGGGTTTCCAGTCTTTCTTGTAAGCTTTTATGATGAAAAGGGTGTTCCTAACATTACTACAATATCATCTTCCTATAGTTTAATGGATATGGTAGCCTTAGGTTTTGGAAGAAAAGGTTTTGCCATAAATGAAATTAAAAAGGTTAAAGATTTTGTTATTAACATACCAGATAGAACAATGATGGAGGAAATAGATTATTGCGGCTTTGCTTCAGGGCGTAATGTGAATAAGTTTGAGGTATTAAACCTAACTCCTATAAAATCAGAGGTAGTAAATGCACCAATAATTGATGAATGTTTGGTGGCTATTGAATGTTCTTTAACAGATGTAATTGAAAATGATGAATATCCTCACATCACTAATATATTAGCAAAGGTTAAAGGCAGATGTGTTGCTAATGAACTTTTAGATGAAGAAGGACATTTAATTTATGAAAGTCTAGATCCAGTTCTTTATGTTGGAGATAGTGCAAAACGTGCATATAGATATACAGAGAAAAGAACTAAAAACTTTTCTAAAGCTTTCCTAAAGTAGTTTTTTAGGGTTAAGTGGCTGATGGAGTTATTTCGCAAGTTTTTATATTACAATTAATATTAGAAGGTATAAGCTTCCTGGTAAGCTTGTACCTTTTTTATTTTATATTATGTACCTTTAAAGTGGTGTAAGTGCTAATTAATTGTAATTTATGGATTTTAAAAGGGGAAGTAATAGTGTTATAATTAACCTTGAATTTGGAAGAAACCGTAGAGGTATTAAATAAAACTGAAAATTACTTTTTAGGAACAATTTAGTTTATTTATTATACCAATGATTTCTTCAAAAGGCCGTTTAGTAGAAAATGGCAATAATATAATTAAGGTGAAATTTTCACTGTAAGGCATAAGGGTTTATTGGAGGTGCAATTTTGAATCATAATATTTTAATTATAGATGATGATGTTGAACTGAGCCAGCTTCTTAAAAAGTACTTGGGGCTAGAAAACTATAAAGTTCAGGTGAAGCATGATGGGCAAGAGGGTCTAAATGAGGCTTTAAAGGATAATTATCAGTTAATTGTCCTAGACATTATGCTGCCTAAAATCAATGGCTTTGATGTGCTTTCAGAAATACGAAGGGTAAGTGGTGTACCTGTGCTTATGCTTACTGCAAAGGATAGCGAAGTGGATAAGGTACTTGGACTTCGCCTTGGCGCAGATGATTATTTAACAAAGCCTTTTAGTACCAGTGAATTTGTGGCAAGGGTAGCATCCCTTATAAGAAGATATACCCACTTAAATTCCTTTGGCACTGAAAAGCAAGAAGAAAAGCTAGTATTTGAAAATTTAGAAATTCATATACCTACAAGGGAAGTGCTAGTGAAAGGAGAAAAGGTTGATTTAACTGCTAAAGAATTTGACCTTTTAGCTTTTCTAGCAAAGAACAAGGGAAGGGTATTTACAAAAAAACAAATTTATAAAAATGTTTGGGAAGATGAGTATGCCTTTGATGATAACAATATTATGGTACATATTCGTAGACTAAGGAAGAAAATAGAGCTAAATCCTGATCAGCCTGCTTTTATAATAACAGTATGGGGTGTTGGCTATAAGTTTGGAGGAGAGTAGGGTTATGACAACAGCTATACTTGTTTTGCTACTATTATTAAACCTATATCTCATTTTCCATTCACTACAGAAAAGAAAAGAATCTAAGGAAATTTTAGCGGCTTTAAGATCTGTAAAAAAAGGTGAAAATCGCAAGGCATTTGCTCAGGGGAGCGGAATATCTTCAGAAGTCTGCTTTGAAATCAATGAGATTTTAGCTCGTTATCAAAATCAAATTTCAAAGCTTGAAGCCGTGGAGAAATCTAATAAGGAACTATTAACAAGTCTTTCTCATGATGTGAGAACCCCTCTTACTTCTTTAATGGGATATTTAGATGCCCTAGAAAAGGACATTGTGTCTGGAGAAGAAAAGGAAAGATATATAAAAATTGCTAAAAAGAAAGCTTATGACTTGAAAAACTTTGTGGATGCACTATTTCAGTGGTTTAAGATTAACTCTAATGAAATGAAGCTTAATCTAGAGAAAATAGACATTAACGAAGTAACCAGAGAGATATTAATTGATTTTCTTCCAATGTTTGAAGCAAAGAACATAAGCCTTGAAGGAAGTATATCTGATGATGATTTGTTTGTAAGTTTAGATAAAGAAGCATATACAAGGATTTTATCCAACTTAATTCAAAATGCAATAGCTCATGGTGGGAAGCGGTTAAGCCTTTCTATAGAAAATACTAATGGCTGTGTTAGAGTAATTATTAGTGATAATGGAGAAGGCATCGATTCTGATAAACTTCCACATATATTTGACAGGCTTTACAAGTGTGATAGTGCTAGGAGTAGTGGAGGGAGTGGTCTTGGACTCTCCATTGTTAAAGGGCTTGTGGAGGCTCAAGGAGGAAATATATCTGCTGAAAGTCTTGTTGGTGAATATACAAAGTTTATAATAGAATTTCCATCAAAGGATTAGATGCTTCCAAAAATTAAGAAAAAAGTAAGAACTTCTAAAGTTATGTGTAAGTTTTCTTCTGTATAATTTAATTATGGAGGCGATGATAGTGGAATACATAATTGAAACTCAAGATCTTACAAAAGTATATGGAAATCAAATTAGTGTTGATAGAGTTAATATAAAAGTTGAAAAAGGAACCATCTATGGACTCCTTGGGAGAAACGGGGCAGGCAAAACTACTACAATAAGAATGTTATTAAGTCTTGCCAGAGCTACTGAAGGTGCGATATTATTATTTGGTGAGGATTATAGAAAAAATCCAAAACAAACTTATCGTAGAATTGGCTCAATAATTGAAACACCAGGATTTTATGAAAACTTGACAGGAGAAGAAAACTTAAGAATTATGGAGAAGCTTCGTGGGACACAAAAGAGAGGAGCAATTATGGAGGCACTAGAAACTGTTGGACTCCATAAAGAGAAGGAAAAGGTCTTTGCTAATTACTCTCTTGGTATGAAGCAGCGTCTTGGTATTGCAGCAGCAGTAATGCATGAACCAGAGCTCCTTATTTTAGATGAACCTATCAATGGACTAGATCCTGTAGGCATTAGTGAAATTCGTAATTACTTGGAGAACCTTTGTAAAGAAAAAGGAACCACCATATTAATTTCTAGTCATATTTTAAGTGAAGTTGAGCAAATTGCTGACACCATAGGGGTGATGCATGAAGGAAAGCTCCTCGAAGAAATTTCTATGGCAGAGCTACATAAAAGAAATAGGCGATATGTGGAGTTTCAGGTTTCTAATGAAAATAAGGCTGCACTACTTTTAGAAGAAAAGCATGGTTTCCATGATTATAGCGTACATGACAATGGACACCTCAGATTATATTCAGACTTTGAACTAAGAAGTAATTTCAATCGTTTATTTATAGAAAACGGAATTGAAGTTAGTAAGATTAATTTAAGTGAGGAAAAACTTGAAGATTACTTCTCAAAGCTTATAGGAGGTGGCACCATTGGCTAATATTTTGTATTGTGAATTTTTAAAGCTAAAACGTTCTAAAATGTTTTTAATCAGCATTTTAGGGGGAATGGTTGCACCAATTATGGTGTTTGCAGGACTTATTAAAGCTAGAATTAGTAAACCAGAGATGATTATAACCTATAAGGATTTGTTTGACCAAACAAGCCTTTATGTGCTTTTACTTTTTGGTTTAATTGTTTATGGAGTTATTGCAGCTTATCTTTTTAGTCGTGAGTACACTGAAAATACCTTAAAATCCATAATAACTATTCCAGTGTCTAAAACTTCCTTTATTTTAGGAAAGTTTTTAATGCTTTTCATCTGGATTATTTTATTGACCCTAGTAGGGTGGGTAGGAACCTTGCTTTTAGGAGTGTTAGGAAGGGCTGAGGAATTTAGTTTTACCATTTTATTAATTTCTCTTAGGCAGTATATAATTGGTGCAAGTCTTTTGTATTTAACTATGTCACCCTTTGTATTTATTACCTTATGGGTTAAAAATTTAGTGCCACCAATAATTGCAGTAGCTGCTGTTGCCCTAGGAAATGTGGCTTTATCCAATGAAGATTTAGCTGTGCTTTTTCCTTGGTCATCTGGGTATTTAATTGCAATGGATCTTATTGGAAATTTCAGCTATGGTATTGGCATTGCCATAACAATTATATTAATTACTTTTGTAGTAGGATTTGCTGCTAGCATTTTATACTTCAAAAAACAGGACATAAAATAGGAGGAATGAGAAAGTGGAAATATTTGAAATATTAAAGGCCATTTTGTTTGGTATTGTGGAAGGAATAACGGAATGGCTACCAATCAGTAGTACAGGACATATGATTTTATTAGATGAGTTTGTAAAACTTAACGTATCTGAAGCTTTTATGGAAATGTTTTTAGTTGTTGTACAACTTGGTGCAATTTTGGCCGTTGTAGTAACTTATTGGAAAAAGTTATTTCCTTTTACCCTAGGTAAAGGCAAGTTACTTGTTAAAAAAGATATCATTATAATGTGGATTAAAATTGTAGTTGCTTGTATCCCAGCTGCTTTAGTTGGAGTGTTATGGGATGATAAGATTGAAGCCTTATTCTACAATTATAAAACTGTAGCTATAATGCTTATCCTGTTTGGAGTTTTATTCATAGTTGTTGAAAACAGAAACAAAGGTAAAAAGTCAAAGATTAATACAATTTCTCAGATTACTTTTAAGGCAGCTTTAATGGTTGGATTCTTCCAACTTATTGCCGCAGTATTCCCAGGAACTTCACGTTCAGGAGCAACTATCCTTGGAGGTATCTTAATAGGCATGAGCAGAACCATTGCAGCAGAGTTTACCTTCTTCATGGCAGTACCAGTAATGTTTGGTGCAAGCTTACTTAAATTATTAAAATTCGGTCTTGCCTTTACAGGGTCAGAGGCAATAATTTTACTAGTAGGAATGGTTACTGCATATGTAGTGTCCGTTGTAATAATTAAATTCTTAATGCAATACATTAAAAACCGTGATTTCAAAATCTTTGGTTGGTACAGAATAGTTCTTGGAATTATAGTGCTACTATACTTTTGGATGGTATAATATTTAATTTTACAGAATAAAATTTTATTTTATTTATTAGAAAATAGCTTTAATGGAACCTAGGTAGGAGCAATATATTAGTTATATGCTGACTTTGGTTCCTTATATAAAGGTATAAAACTTGTGAGAGTTTTATACCTTTGTTTTTATTTATAATTATTAGTCTATAAAACTAAAGAAAACATAAGTAAAATTCAATAATTTTAAAGGTTTAATTAGGCTTATATATATAAACCTCTGATTGCCACTGCTCTATCCAACCATCATAGACAAAGCCTAATTTAAGTAATAAGTTTTTTGATGGAAGGTTTTCTTTATCAGTCATAGCAACGATTTCACAATCAGCATAATCTACTCTTAGCTTTGTTAATAAGGCTTTTAAAACTTCTACCATATATCCTTTTTGAGAATAAAGAGGATTAATAGAATATCCAATTGTAATAGTTTTATCTTTTTTTGCCACATATAAGTCTCCTAAAAGATTATCTGTGGTTTTATCAGCAATGGCAAGTTGCATTCCTTTTTCAATATTTAGAGGCTTTAATAAAGCTTTTCTATATTCCTCTTTTGTTAGATTCTTAAAATCTTGATACTTCATCCACTCTTCATTATTTCTGTAGGCCATGAATAAATCTAAATCTTTCTCTTCAAAATCCCTTACAATACATCTTTCAGTTTTTATCACAATGCCACCCCATTTAGAGTTATTTATTTTATTTATAATTTTTATTTTAAAATTTTCCTAGTATGATTTAATTTATGTAGAAATTCTTTAATAGCCTAAGGCTTTTCCAAGGATTATTACTTTTATTCTTCCTTTAATAAATTGACCTCTAATAATAGTGAAATCATTACAGATTCTTTCAGGACTTTTACAGTCTATACAATAACCTAATTTGGTACAAGGAGTATTTTTTCCTAATCTCTTAGCATCAATTGGAGCAGCAAAGTTTCTTGCTCTTTTTTCAGCTTCTTCTATATTCTTAACAATTTTATTTATTCCAGTTACTATAATAACTTGTTTAGGACCATAGAGCATTGGAGCAACTCTACTGCCATTGCCATCGATATTATAAAGTTCTCCTTCTTCAGTTAGGGCATTAGTACTGCACATAAAGGTATCTGCAGAAAAGTTTTCAATATAAATTTTCTTTTTATCCTCACTGGTAATACCTTCTTTATACTTATCTAAAAAGTTATAGTCTCTACTACGAAGAAAATCTATAGCACCAGTTTGAAATAAGGTCATGGAATCTCCAACACCCACTACTGAGTTTTCAGCAATGAGCTGGATTAACAGTTCTTTTAGCTCATTTTCATTCTTTACGAAAAAGCCCTCCATATTACGTTTTTGCAAATTACTAACAGTTCTTTCAACTTGTTTTTCTAAGTACCATAAAACGTTGTTATCCATAAAAGTAAATATCCTTTCTAATATTAAGTTTGAAAAGTTCTAAAAATCCTGGTAGTTCAAAAATCTTATAGAAGGTCTTGTTACTACCAGCTAATTACTTGCGATATCAATAGATAGTATTAGTATTTTTATTTGCTCTACATCATTAAAACAATAAAATACTTCTTCCACAGCTGTAGAAGTTATTTTTCTATAATACCATGTAGTTTTGTTAGAATAAACTTATAAGTCTTTATACTTTCATCTATTTGCATTTTAGCATGCGGAATACTCAGTAACAATATAAGTTATAAGCATTATTATAGTATTTTTACTTAATGCTTTATAGGGTCTATTAAAATTTAAAGGTAATTTTTATGGTTTTTGCAGTAAAAAGTATTTAACGCCTAATCAAGAAAAACAAGAAAATGTCTATATATAAATAAACATAATATAAAAATGTTTATTTATATATAGACAAATAATGAAATATAGCATAATATATATAATATAGATTAATTGAAAAGGTGATGAGAATTATGGAAACAAAATTGAATGAACTGTTTTGGGAAGCCTCCATAGAAGAGGTGAAAAGTGGAATTATAGAAACTGAAAAGGAGTATATATGTGTAGTTTGTGAGAAAATCTTTGAAAAAGGACGTATATATGAAATAGACTCTAATTTATATGATGCAAAAAAGGCGGCAGAACTTCATATAGCAGAGGCTCATGAATCTATGCTTGGTTATTTACTCCAAATGAATTCAACTTTTACAGGGGTATCAGGGGTTCAAAGAGAAATTGTAAAGCTAATCTCAAAGGGACTTTCAGACAAGGAAATTGCAGCAAGTTTAGGAGTAGCTGGATCAACTATTAGAAACCATAGATATAAACTGAGAGAAAAGGAAAAACAAGCTAGGTTATTTTTAGCTATGATGGACCTACTTTCTGAAAGTTCAAGTAAGAAAATAAGTACTCTTGAAAAGGAAACTATTTGTGATCCTCACAAGTCAGCAACTGCTCTAGACGATAGGTATAACATTACAGATAAAGAGAAGGCTGACACACTAAAAACTTATATGGATGAAAATGGAGCCTTGAAAAACTTCCCAGTTAAGGCGAAGAAGAAGATAATTGTCCTTGAGGAAATAACTAAGAGTTTTTCAAAGGGAAAGATGTATTCTGAGAAAGAAGTTAATAGGGTTTTAAAGAGAATTTATGAAGACCATGTAACCATAAGAAGAGCTCTAATTGAATACGGATTTTTTGATAGAAAGGATGACTGTAGCAGCTACTGGGTTAAGGAGTAGTAATTAAGTGGAAGGTTTAAAATAGCGAAGAGTATTTATTCTTAGCTTTGGCTATTCTGTCTATAATGCTAAAAGCATACAAACTTTTAAGGAAGATCATAATGACTTCCTTTGTTTTTATAGGATTCCTTGATGGAATTTTAACTTATTCATATCCTGAGACCCTTAAGGGAACCAGGGTAGGACTCATGTATAAGTTAAGTTTTAACTCTGGTTCCCTATAAAAAGGAACCAAAGTCAGAAAGCAACTTTTTAGTATTCCTAACTTGGTTCCATTAGAGTTTTTCGTTGAAGCATAAAATATTGCTTCACAAAACAACATAAGGACACATAGAGGACCATAACTACAAGTTAATTTGTAGTTATGGTCCTCTATTAGTTACCTTAAGGCTTATAGAAGATAAACAAGGTAGGTTTTCACTTTGGAAGCCTACAATATACTCAAATTTTCAAATTATACTTACTAGTTATTACTCTGACAAATGTGAATGTATTATAACTCAAAGCCAATTGAGTTAAGCCAATTTGCCACCTGTTCAGGGTCAACAATGCCATTTACAGCAATACCAGGTAGAAGTATGGATTCTGAACATTCTTTAGCTATATCATCTTCAATTTTACCGAATCCACCACCTCCATGAGTACAAAAGGGTATTACTGTTTTTCCAGAAAAGTTATGTTGTCTAAGAAAACTCATAACTGGAGGAGCAAATGTTTTAAACCAGTTAGGTGATCCAATAAATATTGTTTTATAATCATCTATTGATTCATTCCCACTTAATAGTTTTGGGCAATATCCACGGGAAATTTCACTCCTAGCTTCTTTACAAGCAGTGTTATAGTCAAAGGAGTATTTCTTATCTGGTATAAGTTCTCTTATTGTGCCACCAGTTTGTTTTGCTATTTCTAAGGCCAAATTTTTTGTGGTTTCAAAAAGAGAATAATAAACAATTAGTGTATCTTTCATAATCTGTCACTTCCTTTTTTAGCATTTCAGTTTATAAAGTTATTTATAAAGCTATTTACCAATAGGCTATTTAACATTTTTGGCATAATGCATAATTGCCTCGTAAATAAAGCTACTTAAATCTTTATCACTAAATTGATTAATATATTTTTTAAATCTATTATCATTTTTATAAGTATGTGCAATGCATTCTAGTATTTCTCTATCGCAAACCATGGACTTCTCTAGGTAACTTTTCCATTCTTCCATTAATTCTTGAGCCTCGCTTGATGAAGGAGCTTCATTAATCCGGAAGGCTAACTTTTTAAATATGTTTTCCATGTTTTGTGCAAATTCATCTTTAAAAACTTCTTTTTCAGCATCAGATAGTTTTTCTAGATTTTTCTCATATTCCCTATATTTTTCTGTATCACCATACACTATTTTGGCCTCGCGATTATATTGTTCTTGTAGTGGCAACACCGTTGAATTTTTAAAAATATTCAAGTTAAATATATCTTTTCCAGATATATAATCTTCTACGGCATGAATAATTGTTCCTAATCTCTGTTGTTTAAGTATTAAAGTTTGGTAATGCTGATTTAAGACTTTACGCTGCTCTTCCTTAGAAAGCCTCATAATATCCGATATTTCTCTTAAGGTTAGGTCCATTTCTTTGAAAAACAAAATGGTTTGAAGATTTTCTAAATCCTCTATACAGTATACTCTATAACCATTATCGGATTTACCACTTGGCTTTAACAAGTTTATTTTATCGTAATAGTGTAATGTTCTTGTGGTTACCCCAGTTATCCTAACAATGTCTTTAACATTAAATGATTGCTTTTTCATGCCAAACTCCTTTTGATTCTTCTAGTATTAAATTAGTAGGTGAAATAACAGCCTCAATTACAGATAGTTCAACGTTATCTTTTTTAGGAAATAGTAGGATATTTTTATAATTTACGTAAATCATTGAAGAAGAGAATGCTTTTATATTTATTTTTGTACTTATATTTTATATTGTAAACTATGACGTAAGGTTGTAGTCAAGGGATAATTCTAAGTAAAAATGTAAAATGAAAAAGGAACTCATATAGCTTCCTTAAGTGTAATATAAAAATTCTCATAAAAAACTTATATTATTAGCATTTGCATAAAGGTTTAATTTAGTATAAAGTAAAAAGGAAAGTCTAGCTGACTTTCCTTTTATATATAAACATCTTTTATTAAGCTTAATATTTAATTCTATCCCTCACCTATATTATACCATAAATAAAATTTATTTAACAGTCTTACACTTTGATAACTTTTCCTATATTATGTTATAGTGAACCAAAATCAAGACTTTACAAAGATAGCTGATTGCTATACATAAAAATTTTTGGATAACATTTTAGTTACTATGTAAATTTATATACAAAATATATTCCAGGGAGGTTATACTTTATAAGTTTTTATTTCAAATTAAGTTATTATGGAGGTTTATATGAGTATTTCTATTGAAGAAAGAATCTATGAAGAAGAGAGATTAAAGAAAACTATTAATACTATTAAAGAGCAACTTGCACAGGCTGAGGATGATAAAGAAAGAGCTATAAATGAAGCTAAGGAAATTAAAAAAAGTTTCTGGGAAACACAACCTATTGTGCCTGAAAGCATGTCTGACTTAAATACCATAGTAGATATAACTCAAAATATTCGTGCTGTTAAAAGAGAAGAACAAAGGCAAGAAACAAAAAATGTTGCAGTTAAGAAGCTTAAAAAACTGCTATCATCACCTTATTTTGGTAGAGTGGACTTTTTAGAGCAGGGAGAAAGATTTCAAGATAATATTTATATTGGTGTTGGAACTTTAATTGATGAAGATTATGAAATGCTTATATACGACTGGAGAGCTCCAGTATGCAGCTTATTTTATGAGAATGAAGAGGGGAAGGCTTCTTATAAATGTCCAGAAGGAACAATAGCTGGGGAAGTCACTTTGAAGAGACAGTTTGGAATTTCAAAGGGACATCTTGACTATGTGTTTAATAGCAGTCTTAAAATTGATGATGATATTCTTCAAAAAACCTTAAGCAAAAGTAGCGATGAAAAGATGAAGACCATAATAACTTCTATTCAAAAGGAACAAAACAAGGTAATTCGTGATGAAGATAACTCTGTGCTTATTGTTCAGGGACCAGCGGGTAGTGGAAAAACTTCCATAGCCCTTCATAGAGTTGCCTATATTCTTTATAAGTATGCCAACAAGAATGTAACCTCCGAGAATGTAGTGATTTTTTCTCCTAATGATATCTTTAATGATTATATTTCAGGGGTTCTTCCTGAGCTAGGAGAAAATAATGCGTACCAAACTACCTTTATGGAATATGTGAGAAATTCTTTAAAGGGAAATTTAAGAATAGAAGATTCTAGTGAGCAAATGGAATATATACTTTCAGCAAAAAGAAATAGAGATTATTATTTGAGAAAAGACAATATTACCTTTAAAACCTCAGTTTTGTTTGCTGAAGTTATAAAAAGATATGTGGACTATATAGAAAGAGAGGGTGTAAAGTTTTCAGATATTAATTTCAAAGGCTTCCCAATTATTAAGGGAGAGGAAATTAAGTCCTTGTTTTACACCACTTACAGCAAATGGCCAATGGATCACAGATTTAAGGAGATTATTCAGGATATAGAACAGCGGATTAAACCTGTGGAAAAAGAAAGGCTTAAGCAAATAGAAGAAGAGCTTAGTGAAAGTGATGATTTCTATGATGATATTGAGTCAATGAGCAGAGTGAAGCTTAAAAGCGAACTACAGGATTTAAAAGGTTATATTAGACGTACACTTTCAATAAATCCTCTAAGAAGCTACAAGAACCTTTTGAGTAATGATAAGTTATTCCTAAACCTAGCTCAAGGCTTAGACTTGCCTTCAAACATTAAGGAAATCCTAACCCAGTCCTTTAATTTTCTTCAAAGTGGAATTATAAAGTATGAGGATATTACTCCACTGCTTTATATAAATTATGCCCTTGGCTGTGAAAGGGCAATGAATAGCATAAAATATGTAATCATAGATGAAGCTCAAGACTACTCACCTTTCCAGTATTTAATTATAAAAAAACTGTTCCCTAAAGCTGGCTTCACCATCTTAGGAGACATAAATCAGTCTATTAATCCTAATGTAAATACCTTAGACTATAATGTAATTGTTGATATTTTTGGGGATAGGAAATCCTCAATCATGAATCTTACAAAAAGCTATCGCTGCACCACAGAAATATCTAACTTTACAAGGGAAATTTTAAAGGCTTATGATTTTGAAAATACCTATCGTGAAGGGGAAAAGCCTAAGATAATTAAGTCTTTAGATGAGGAAGGGAAGATGGAAGCTGTAATTCATGATGTTGAGGCAATGAAAGCCTCTGGAATGGAATCCATAGGAATTATATGCAGAACTGCTTCTAAGGCCTCAAGGGTTTACAAACATCTTATGAAGATGAGGAATATTGAAGAGGAAATACATTTACTTCAAAAGGATGACTCAGAGTTTAACTCAGGAATAACAGTAACACCTTCTTATTTAGCAAAGGGATTAGAGTTTGATGGGGTTATAATAGTTGATGGAGATGAGGAAGAATATAAGGAAGAAGGGGAGAGAAAATTGTTTTATACTATTTGTACAAGGGCTCTTCATAGGCTTCATATTCATTTTGTTAATAAGCCATCAAGATTTATTCAGGACATAGACCCAAGATTATATACGGGTTCCAAGTCATACTAAAATGTTTAATATTATAAGAGATATAACAAAAAGATGCTTTTAATTAAGCATCTTTTTATATTTTAAAATTCTTTATCACAAAACTGTCTATAAAAGTGCACAGTTTTTGTTATTTTAAACCCTAATTTTTTATAAAGCTCTATGGCTTTTTTGTTCCAACCTAACACGGAAAGATGGACTGAATTTGGGTTTTGTTCTAAAGCTTTATTTATAGCAAATTCAGTTGCTTTTCTCCCTAAACCTTTTCCTTGATGAGAAGGAGAAACAACTATAGTATCTATGTAACCATCTTTTACAACCACTGCTGCCACTAGCTCTTCACCTTCAAAGGAAAGGTAAGTTGAATCTTTAGTTGATGCCTTATTTTCTCTATCTTTTTCAGTGAAAGAAACAATATAAGGCTTAATATCATTTTCTTTTCTTAACTCATAAAAACAGTCTTGTATAAGTTTTGAGTAGGAAGGAAAATACTTATCTTCATAGGGTATAAAAGTTAAATCCACCTCAAACATAGACTTTTTATTCGTATAGTAGGCTTCATGATATACCCACCATTTTCTAAATCCTAGATTTCTATAGAATTTATTAGGATTCTCTAAAGTCACATTGAAATAAGTAGTTAATATATTTGCTTTTAACTCTTTTAAAGTATCATAAGCACTATTATATAAAATAGTCCCAATTCCTTTTCTTCTCCCTTCAGGACACACATAAACTAAAACTCTATATTCATTTTCTTCACTATTAGTTTTTTTAAAATAAAAGAATCCTTTTATCTCTGTATCCTCATATACTCTAAGAGTTTTATCTTCATCTTCCAAAAATAAATCTATAGTTTCTTTTTCTAAGATATGGTCCTGTTCTAATAATTTTTTAATCCTTTCACTATCTTGTGATTCAAAATCTCTTATCATAGTAATCCCCCCATAACAGCACTAAAATTAAGTAGTTTATAGATAAAGAAGTTCGAAACTTTATGTGTGTTTAAAATTAACAATTCCTCAATATTAATAGAAACTTAGCTAATTATATTAATTGAACTTGAAAAGAATTCACATTTTTGTGCCTATATTTTGAAAAAACACTTATTCGAAGACATAGATTAAATGGACTTGTTCGTTACTTAATTAATACAGTTTCAACCTATAAAAGAATTATAACACTTATTTTCGAGAAAATATGGTTATTGTGTGAAAAGATAATTTATTAACAATTGACAAAATATTCTAAAAGGTGGTACAATAAAAGTGGTTTAAAAATATGGTTAACTTGTATAGTTATTTAAAGGTAGAAAAGGGGATAAGGGAGTATGTTAAATATTGATAAAAATACCGTTGATTTTTTAGTGACTGAAAACATGGTTACTGAAGTAAAAAGTTTAATGACTAATGATTTTCCTAAAATTGATGTTATTGTTAGGAAGATGATAGAAAGAAAAATAGATCGTGTTTATTTTGTAGCTTGTGGGTCACCACTTTGTGCTTGTCAAACTACAAAAATGTTATTTGAAAAGTACTCGGGAATTTCCTGTGAAGCATATAGCGGTTTTGATTTCTTAGACCACCTTCCAGCAAAACTTGATGAAAGAACCTTGGTAGTTGGGGTTTCACATTATGGAAAAACTGAAGAAGTTTTTGAGGCTATAAATCGTGCTAGGGAAAAGGGCGCTTTAACCCTAGGAATTACTCGCGATGCTGCCAATACACCACTATCAGAGGCAGCAGAATTTGTAATTGGTTATGGAGCTGAATGTATTTGGGAAATTCATTTAATTTCTACTTATTACCTTGCATGCAGATATATAAATGCTATAAAGGAAAATGCTGAGATAACAAAGATTCTTCAAGATATGAAAAAGCTACCTGAGGTTTTAGCTGATCTTGTGGTTTCTGTTGAAGAAAAATCTAAAGAACTAGGAATGAAAGCAAGCAAGTGGCCTTTTATTTATACTGTGGCAGCAGGTCCACTTCGCCCATTAGCATATAAAGAAGGAATTATTACTATGTTAGAATTCACTTGGACTCATGGATGTATGCTTAATGCAGCAGAATTTAGACATGGTCCATTAGAAGTGGTAGAAAAAGGAGTACCCTATGTATTTATCCTTGGCACAGATGAATCAAGACATACAACAGAAAGAACAATTAACTTTGTAAAACAACTTACTGATGACTACATAGTTTTTGATTATGCAGAGTTAAACTGTGATTTGCATCCGATGCTTTCACCTATGGTTTTATTTGTACCTTTAGAGTATTTTTACTATTATTTATCAATTAGTAAAGATCATAATCCAGATGACAGACGCTATTATGGGGGATTAATGAAGTATTAACTTACTCGCATTTGTAATACTTTTACCTCTCTATAATTTGATATAAACTTCTGTATACCCACCTGTACAATAATGTATTGCTTTCAGGTGGGTATAATACTACAATTAATTAAAGGGTATATCTAAATTTAGGAGGCATTTATGGAGGAAAAATATAAAAATCATTTTCGAGATGAGGCTATTGAAAAAATAGAATATTATATTATTAAAAATAAAATAAGGCCCCATGAAAAAATTCCATCTGAGAGAGATCTTTGTGAAATGTGGGGGTTTAATAGAACAACCCTTCGCTTTGCAATTCAAAGATTGGTTATTGAAGGGAAACTTTATCAAAAGAAAGGTTCTGGAACTTATGTTTCTGAACCTAAGGTCATAAGAAACCTACAAAATTTAAGCTCCTTATCTGAGGAAGTTAGAAGCAATAATAAAACGCTTACTAGCAAAATATTGGACTATAGAGTAATAGAGAGCAATAAGGAAACTACTAAAAAACTCCATTTAACTTTAGGGAGTAAAATTTTTGTGTTAACACGTCTGCGCTACATTGACGAAGAACCTGTCACGATTGAGACTTCTTTTATGGACTATGGCAGATTTTCAATGCTAACTAACCATGACTTCTCTAAGGAATCTTTATACTCTGTAATTGAGGAGGAGGGGGTTAAACTCATAAAGGGAGAAGAAAGTATAGGAATTACTTACGCTACAAATTACGAAGCAGAGCTGTTAAATATTGAGCCTGGCAAAGCAATGTTTTATGTTTCAGGAACAGTTTATGATGGAGAGAATCATCCAGTTGAGTATTTTAAGTCCATTGTCACATCTGATAAAATTAAGTTTTCAAGTGTGCTAACTTAAAAAGGGGGGAGATTATGAAGCTTGCAACTGTGGGGGATAATTGTGTAGATTATTATAAGTGTCTTAACAAAGGGTTCCCAGGTGGAAACCCAGTTAATGTGGGAGTTTATTTTACAAGATTAGGTGGAAAAGCTTCTTATACAGGAGTAATAGGAAATGATGAAAATGGAAAGTTAATTTTGGAGTCTTTAAGGGAAAAGAATATTGATATTTCTCATGTAAGAATATTGTCTGGGAAAACAGCAGTAGCTCAAGTAGAGCTGATTAATGGAGAACGGGTATTTGGAGATTACGAGGAAGGTGTTTTGAGAGAGTTTAAACTTTCAGAAGAGGATATTGAATTTTTATGTTCCCATGATATGGTAGTTACAGGAATCTGGGGAATGATAGAGGATGACCTTCATAAGATAAAAGAAAAAGGTGCTTTAGTTGCTTTTGACTTTGCTAATAAACTTTCTCACCCTATTGTTGAAAAGGCAATTTATCAAGTGGATTATGCCTTTTTTGCCTATGATGATGGAGATAATGAATTTATTCGAAAATTTATGAAAGAGATTTATGAAAAGGGCCTAAGGTTGTCACAGTAACCCTTGGAGATAAAGGGAGTTTATGTTATGATGGAAAAGAATTCCTTACTTGTGGCATTGTGCCATGCAAAGTAAAGGATACCATGGGAGCAGGGGACTCTTACATAGCTGGCTTCTTAAAAGGCCTTCTTCAAGAAGAAGGTTTAAAGAAAGCTATGGAAGAAGGAGCTAAAAATGCAGCCATTACCTTGCAATATAATGGTGCGTGGTAATACCTTAGGCGGAGGTGATATGTTGAGTAAAGAAAAAATTAATTATGAATCTCCAATATATTTACAGCTTAGAGAAGTAATTAGAAATAAGATTGAAGAGGGAGAATTTCTTCCAGCCATGGCTATTCCTTCTGAAAATGACTTAGCTGAAACCTATGGAATAAATAGAATGACGGTGCGTAGTGGTATTGATGCCTTAGTTAATGAGGGAATATTGAAAAGAGTTAAAGGCAAGGGCGTTTACGTAGTTGGAAAGAAGGTGGAAAGGGATTTAGAAACCTTAGAAGGCTTTAATCAAACCATGAAAAAGAAGAATGCTAAGCCACGAACAAAGGTTATAACAAAGATTTTGCGCCCCGCTGGGGAGAAGTACTCATTAGTTTTTGAAATTAATCCCTTGGATCAGGTTTATTACATAAAGCGTATGTGCTATGCTGATGAGGAACCTATTTCCTTAGAGGAAGTACTTATACCTAAATATTTAATACCAAATCTAGAGGAGATAGACTTAGGAGTGTTTTCAATCTACGATATATATGGGTTTTATGGGATAAAAGTTTCAAAGGCCTATCAAACCTTAGAATTGACTCAGCTAGATCAAAGGGATGCACGAATGCTTGGTATTGAGGGCAACTTATCTGTAATGTTGTTTGAATGTACGAGTTATGATGAAAACAATAGAGTAATTGAGTTTAGCAGAACTTATACTCGAGGAGATAAGTGTGATTTTACTGTACACTTTCAAAGAGAGAATTAAATATATAAGGATACACATGAATAAGATGCATAGCAAAAAATAACTCTAGCAAAAAAAATAACAACCCTGAAAGCTTTTATTATGAGAACTTTCAGGGTTTCTTTATTCAGTAGTTGTAGTAATTGTTTTTAGATTTCTTACTTATACTATTGACAAAGATCCAAAATTATAATATGATATGAACATGGTTCATTTGAAAACTAATAAACTTTATAGCTAAATTTACTTTATATCTCAGGATATAATTTTTTATTAAAATCAAATGAACATTGTTCATTATTAAAAATTTAAGGAGGTTTTTTTATGCAAGCCATCATGGAAACTTTATTTGATGCTATCTATCTGTCCAGTGTTATTATTTTAGGACTACAAATGATAATTAAAGGTAAGAACAATCAGTACATTAAATTGTTTGGATATATGTCCGTACTTTTAGGCTTTGGGGATGCCTTTCATCTAGTTCCTAGATCCTATGCACTACTTACAACAGGCCTTGAATCTCATGCTGGAGCCCTTGGTTTTGGAAAATTTGTCACATCAATAACTATGACCATATTTTATGTGATTTTATATAGAATTTGGGAACTTCGTTTTGATATTAAGAATTCTACGAATTTAAGAGCAGTTATTGGGGTATTAGCAGCTATTAGGATAATTCTTTGTTTCTTCCCACAAAATCAATGGTTCATATATAATTCGCCAATTTCTTGGGGAATATATAGAAATATTCCTTTTGCAATAATGGGTATTATAATGATATACATTATGTATAGAGAAGCAGTGAAACACAAGGATAAGGACTATAAGTTCATGGCCTTAGCTGTATTTCTTTCCTTTGCCTTATATATACCAGTAGTACTTTGGGGAACAATTTATAGACCTGTGGGAATACTAATGATTCCAAAGACTTTAGCTTATGTTTGGATAGTATTAATTGGGTATAAACACTTTAAGAAAGAATTAAATAACTCTAAGAAAGTTACTTCTTCAGCAAATTAATAGTTCGCTTGAAGCTTAAAGTAACTTACCTTAAACAGGAATAAATTTAATTATAAAAGAAGATGCTTTTCATATAGCATCTTCTTTTTTGTTTTTTAAGTATGATAGAATTATTGCATAAGAAAACTTAGTTATTAGAAAGGACGTTATAGTTATGTGTGGAAGGTTTCTTTTAAACACCTCTTTAGAGGATTTACAGGAATATTATAATATAGTTAGGGAAGTACAATATAACAATGAAAATAAATATAGTAAGGGAGAAATTTTCCCATCAAATGCCTCTCTAGTGATGTACAATAATGAACTAAAAGCTTTGAGTTGGGGTTTTCCAACAAAGGATAAGCTTATGATTAATGGGAGATGTGAGACTATTTTTCAAAGGCCTATGTTTTCCTATGCCATGGAACATAGCAGATGTTTGATACCAGTGAATAGTTTTTATGAGTGGAAGAATGGGGATAAACATTCCATTAGTATAAAAACCATGCCTATATTTTCTCTTGGAGGTATAGTTAAAAGATTTGTAATGAAGGATGGAACATTTGAGGATAGGTTTTTAATATTAACTACAGAAGCAAATGAAGAAATAAAGTCTCTTCATCATAGAATGCCTTTGATTATTGATAGAGATTTAGAAAGAGAGTTTTTAAATTCTAAAGCTAACAAAGAATGTCTTAGAACAATGCTGAAACCCTATACCAAGAATACATTAAATATTACAGCGCTTAGTGATGCTCAGCAGCTTTCTTTATTTTAAATTTAATGGCAAAGCAAAAGTATTTAGCGAAAATCTAATTCTGTTGAGCTTTAATTTTTGTACAAGTAACTACAATAGGAATTTCACTGGAAGGTACATTTTTTCTTTTGTAAGAAATTCTTAATAAATATAATACTTAAATCTTAGAAAGTCTATGCTATTATAAATATATAAAATGTTTATTATATGATGAATTTAGGAGTGAATAATGCTATGTATAATATTCTTGTTGCCGAAGATGAGAAAGAAATAAATGATGCTATAGAAATATATTTAAGAAACCAAAATTATAATGTGCTTAAGGCTTTTAATGGTGAAGAGGCAGTGGAAATCTTTAAGAATGAAGAAGTTCATTTAGTACTTATGGATGTCATGATGCCAAAGTTGGATGGTATAGGGGCTATTATGAAAATAAGGGAGAAGAGCAATGTGCCTATTATAATTCTCTCTGCAAAATCTGAGGATATGGATAAAATATGGGGACTTAATATTGGGGCAGATGACTATGTTACTAAACCTTTTAATCCCTTAGAACTACTGGCAAGAGTTAATTCAAATCTTAGAAGATGCAATAGTTATATTAACACTGCTGCTACGGTTAAAGAAAATAGTATAAAAATTGGTGGAATTGAACTTAATGATAACAATAAGGAAGTATTAGTAGATGGGTCTCAAGTAAAAATAACTCCCTTAGAGTATAAGATTCTTTATTTGCTTATGAGCAATCCTAATAGAGTTTTTTCTATAGATGAAATTTACGAAAGAGTTTGGCAGGAGCCGGCATATGGTGGTGCTGATACAGTTACAGTTCATATTAGGAGAATTAGGGAAAAAATTGAGATAAACCCTAAGGAACCAAAATATCTAAAGGTGGTGTGGGGCATTGGATACAAATTCGAACAATAACAAAGAAAATAAGTTTATTAAATCTACCTTAGGCACCTTAATTTCAATACTACTTTTGGCCTTCATTGCAGTGGGTAGTTATTTGCCTTTGAAAAGTACTTTTTTACCTCATAAAGACAATACCAAAGAATATTTAGAGAGTTATAATTTTTCAAATACTTTAGCCCAGTTAACAACGTATTTTACTAGTCCAGAGTGGTATGATAATAGATACGAAGACCTTAAAAGCATTAAGTATATTGTTAGTAAAGAGAAAAGCACTAATACCTTTACTAATATGGAGGATATTTCAAAGGAAGCTGTGGAGAGAGAAAAAGAAAATGGTGAGTTTTATCTTCAATTAAAAGTAGATGAAGTTGGAAATGCCACAGTTGAAACTTCCTCAACTACTAAGTTTGATAAAAATGATTTTTTAAATAACTTAGGATTAAAAAATAAAAATAACCTTAATAACAAAGCTCTTTTTAATTTAGAGGCTACTTATATAGTTCCTAAAAACTTAGAGAGTTATAATGATTTTTTCGTTCAAAACATAAAAAGTAACAGTATTGAACCAAATATAATTTTAATTATGAGTATTGGAGCAATTAGTGTATTTATTTTAATGATTATAGCTTTCTCAGTTCCATATTCCTATCAGGAAAAGGTGGATATTTGTAATCTATATAACAAAATGTATTTAGAACTTAAGTTCTTCCTTTGGATGGTATTGGGAATAATTTTTCTTGGGGGGCTAAGGGAACTAAATAATAATTTTAGTGCAAATGGACCCTTAGATTTAGTTAATATAATATATAGTGGAAATCAATATTTTTATCTTATTGGTATACCAGTAACCTTTGTACTATTCTTATTAACATATCTAACCTTTGTGTATTTTAAGTATATTTATTACAATGGCTTTAAAAATGGCTTTATTAGAAATAGTATTTTTGGTAGGTTGGCCCTTTATACCCTTAGAAAACTAAGGAGTTTAGTTAAAAGAATATTCTCTTTAGATTTAAATAAGAAAGAGGATGAAAAACTTCTTTTTGTCCTTGTTATTAATTTGTTTGTTTTATGGATTATTGCTGCCACATCTTTTATAGGTGTTATGATAGCAATTGGATATACAGCTTTCTTATTTAGATATTTGCACAATGTAATTAATAGAATTAAAGCTTTAAATGAAGGCAGTAAGCAACTGGCTCAGGGAGATTTTGATGTGGTGGTAGATGAAAATATTGGAATTCTAAGCCCAGTAGCTACAAACCTAAATAATATTAAAAATGGGTTTAAACTAGCTATAGATAAGGAAATAACTAGCGAAAAGATGAAAACCGAACTGATATCCAATGTTTCTCATGATTTAAAAACCCCTTTAACTTCAATTATCACCTATGTAGACTTATTGAAGAGTGAGAACCTTACGGAGGAAAATAGAAAAGAATATATTGATATTTTAGATAGAAAATCTAAAAGGTTAAAGGGTTTAATAGAAGATTTGTTTGAAGCTAGCAAGGCAAGTAGTGGAAATGTAGAATTGCAGCTAGAAAAATTAGATGTAGTAGCATTGTTTAAACAGACCCTAGGAGAGCTAGAAGAAAAGATAAATAACAGTACCTTGCAAATGAAAATTGCTGCACCAGAAAATAAAATCTTATGCAACTTAGATGGAAGAAGAACCTATAGAATATTTGAGAACATAATGACTAATATCTTAAAGTATTCTATGGAAAACACTAGAGTTTATATTACCATTGTAGAGGATGAGCAAGAAGTAAGTTTTACTTTTAAAAATATTTCATCTTATGAAATGAACTTTAGTCCAGAGGAAATTACAGAGCGTTTCACAAGAGGGGATAGAGCAAGGAATACTGAAGGATCAGGATTAGGTCTAGCTATTGCTAAAAGTTTAATTGTACTTCAAAGGGGAACTTTAAATATAGAGGTGGATGGAGACTTATTCAAGCTAAAAGTCACTTTTCCAAAAGCAAAACAAATATAAATATAAATATAAATATAAAGGTAAAAGGAGGTTGCCAAGGACTGGTAATCTCCTTTTATGCATATGAGGACAGTTTTCATTATAAAACATAAATTAAATTATGATATGAAAATTTTATTTATTGATATTCTTATATATTTCTTCAGGAATGTTTATATACAAGTAGCTACTGAATTCATCCTTATTGGATAAATTACGGTTTCTAGGAATATTAATATTGCTAGTTCTGTATAATACCTCATACAATCTTTCTAGGCTCAATTTTCCAAAGCCCCACTCTTGATTTGGATATATCTTGTCATCATCTTTAACTGCAGAAGCAATTAAATAATTCTTAACTCGTGGAGGGGTGAGCTCTGGGTAATTACCTTGGACTATACCCCACTGAAAAACTAATGCTACTGCTCCAGCTAATATGGCACCAGCCATAGCTGCACCACTACCAAGTATTAATGAGTCTTCTAAGCCACAGGTTAGTAAATTTAGTCCTTCAATAGTTATAGCAGGTTCAATTCTTCCATTCCTGGGATAACCCCTTCCGGAGTTTTCAGCTATAGTATTTTCTATTTGATTATAGTAAGAAGTTACCATAGCATTTATTGAGGTAGATGGAGTCAATAAAGTTGTGTAAGGATCAGGATTTAAAAATCTGGTATCACCTTTTAATAATTCAGATTGTGGTATCCAGGCATCATAGATACCACTTACAATATAATCTCCCAAAAGACTTATTTTCCAAAGGCCTTCAATGGTATTCTTAATTAAAATATTTATATTTATTGATCCAGTTAAGGTTTCTTGTGCAAAATAGTTAATATTAATACTATTTTGTTCAAAGGTCAAGTATTTTTTTTGTTCAGTAATGGAAGGTATAGGAATTTTGCTTATAGTATCTCCTTTTGGAGAAGTTATACTTATGGATATAATATCTGGTCTTCTAGTAAAAATTGATATATTTAAAGCTTTTTGAGCTTCACTTATATTTACAAAGATATCCTTTGTATCTCCAGTAGAGGAAATGGTCCCACTGGTATGGGTTCTACCATTTCCTTGATTACCTGTATTTGTAGCCACTAGAAAGTTTCTTCTTTGTGTTAAATTATCAATATATCTTTCAAGTATACTTTCACCATCGCGACCTCCAAAATTACTACCAAGGGGAAGGTACACCACCATAGGTTTTCTTAGCTTTACTTGTAAATCAGAAAGATATCTTATTGCTGAAGATATAGTAGTAGATTGGTATAGATTTTTAGCACCTTTTTCTATGCCAGCTAATTCTAGTACAGATTCCTGAGCTTCCTGAAGTTTAACAATGGCAAATTCACACTTAGGAACAATGCTTTTTAAGCTATCCTCGCCACCTAAATTTCTACCACCAATAATACCTGCTATTGCTGTTCCATGACCAATATCATCTTTATGGGAGACTATTTCGTAGGGGGATTTTCCAAGAGTACTGGTTTTAAGTGCAGTATCTATGTCTTCTTTAGTGTATTCTGTGCCATAGGGAAAAAACTCAGGACTAGGACCTGTATTTATGGTTTGATCCCATATAGATAGGATTCTACTATCCCCAGCTTCTGTAATAAATCTTGGACTTAAGTAATCCACACCAGCACCAACAATCCCAACTACCACACCTTCACCATTGAGGGGAATACTATCTGGATAAAAAATAGACTCCTTGCTAATATCCTTATCAATTATAAGTTCAGAAAGAGTATAAATGAAATTTTGTTGTATTTCAGTAATTTCAGGAACACTTTGAAGTAGTGTGTTAAGCATGCCTCTTTCTACAAATAGTATTGCAAAGAATTTATCAGTAAGGTACACATCAGCATAGTTAATTTTAGACAAGGCAGAAGCAATATCGCCAAAGTATTCTATAAAGTAAGTCTCATAATTACCACTGGTGTAGTATTCATTAAATGCTTTTGTGGACAATACGGTTTTGTTTTCTATACCTAATTCTCTAAAGCTATTATTCGAACAATCCATGCTATGAATTTTCATGTTATTTTATCACCTTAATACATTGTTTTACTCCTAGTATATTAATTTATAAGCTAATGGTTCACATAGGAAATATGGAAGAAAAACTTATTTTATCATCTTCAAAAGCAGCGAGGAAAGCAATGAGGATAATTTACAATTATTTAAAGATACAGTATTTAAAAATCATGAGAGAAATGTAGAAGTGTTTCATAATCGTTCATAATGTAAACAATTATTTAATATTTCTAAATTATTAGTCACATTACCGCAAAAAAATGTATAATAATATATGGAACCATGTCTTATTTTAAAGATCATTTAAAATACAGTTTATAAATACAATCTATTTTAAGAGAAATCACATATGTTTGTAATTCATATATTATAAAATAATGCATTATTAAAATAATTCATATTAGTAACTATAAAGTTTTTCATGGAAAAGTAGTCACCTTCATACAACAATATAATTACTTTAAGAAAGGAAGATGATAATGACTGAAATCTTACTACTATCAGGTATAGTATTACTAGCCTCTGTATTATCTAGTAAATTATTGTATCGATTTGGAATCCCCACTCTTTTAATTTTTCTTACCTTAGGTATGCTCCTTGGCTATGATGGCATAGGTGGTATATATTTTGACGATTCTGTACTCACCCAGCAAATCTCTAATATAGGTCTTGTGTTTATTATGTTTTATGGAGGCTTTGGAGTTAACTGGAAGTCAGCAAAGTCAATAGCACCACAAGCTATACTCTTATCCACAGTGGGAGTAGTTCTAACAGCAATTTTCACTGGAGTGTTTGCTCATTTTGTTTTAAAGGTTACACTTTTAGAAGGAATGCTTCTAGGAGCTATTGTTTCTTCTACAGATGCAGCCTCCGTGTTTTCAGTTCTTAGATCAAGAAAATTGAACTTAAAAGGTGGTCTTGCACCTATGCTAGAAATAGAAAGTGGTAGCAATGACCCTGTTGCTTATATGCTTACGGTGGTGATTTTATCTCTAATTACTAGTAGCGGAGGACAATCTATATTACAGTTATTAGTGAAACAAATTATCTTCGGTTTAATAATTGGGGTTATTTTAGCAGTAATATCCGTATTTCTTTTAAGGCACATTAAGTTCGAAATTGATGGCTTATATCCAATTTTAGTTATAGCTATTGTAATTCTAGGCTATGCTCTAAGTGATTTTACAGGTGGAAATGGATTTTTAGCTGTATATATAATTGGAATTGTTATGGGGAATAATAAAATTCCTCATAAGAAAAGCATGGATCACTTTTTTGATGGTGTATCTTGGCTTATGCAAATTATATTATTCTTCACTTTGGGATTATTAGTTTTTCCTTCTCAATTTTCATCAGTTCTTGGTAGCAGTATCCTTATTGCAATATTTTTAGTAGTAATAGCAAGACCTATTGCAGTGAGCAGTATACTTATATGGTTTAAAACTCCAATAAAGCAACAATTGTTAGTGTCTTGGGTTGGTCTTAGGGGAGCAGCATCCATCGTATTTGCAACCTATGCCTTAACTAATAAAATTCCAATTGCAAATGAAATATTTAATACTGTTTTTATAATTGCATTACTTTCTGTTAGTGTGCAAGGGGCTCTTCTTCCAAAATTAGCAAATAAATTAGATTTAGTGGAAGAGGAAGTATCTCAGTTTAAAGTATTCAATGACTATGAAGATGAAACTTACACTCAGTTAATAGAAATGGTTATTAAAGAAGATAGTCCTTGGGTAGATAAAATGATAATGGATGCTGATATACCTGAAGAAATTTTAGTTGTAATGATAAAAAGGAAAAATGAAGTCATAACTCCTAAAGGCTCTTCTGTAATTAAAAAAGGGGATACCCTTGTGCTTACTGGAAATAATTTTCAGTTGCTTAAAGATATAACTGTAATCTAAAAAATGAGAAAACCTTAGGTGGAAAAATTACTACCTAAGGTTTCTTTGTTAGAATTAAGTTTACTCTTTTTTAGAATTAATATTGTGATTATACTTTTATAATGGAATAATGAGAACAACCAGTACCAAGTATTCCCTAATCCCTAAGGCTTTTCAGCTTGAAGATTAACTTAAAGCTGTTTATCACAAAACTGTCTATAAAAATCTACAGTATGAAGAATTTCAAAGCCTAAGTCCATATAAAGTTTTAGAGCTTTTTTATTCCAGGTTAGGACTGTAAGGTGGATTGATTCTGCAGGAGTTTTTTCCAATGCTTTATTTATTGCAAATTGAGTAACCTTTTTGCCAAGTCCTTGTCCTTGATATTCAGGAGCAACTACAATATTATCCAAATATCCCTGTTGAACTACTGCTGTTGCCATAATATGATCTTTATTAAGTAATAAGTATATATCACTTTTATTATTTAGCAGGTATTCTCTATATTTTTCATTAAAATCACATTTGTAGGGTTTTATATCATTTTCTTTTCTTAACTCATAAAAACCTTCCTGAATAAGTTTTGTATAACTATTAAAGTACTTATCTTCATAGTTTATAAAATTTAAAGCCACATTAGGTTGATAGGAACCAGTATAATAAGCTTCGTGACAGCCCCACCATCTTTTATAGCCTAATTTTCTGTAGAAACCTTGAAAGTCTTCCTTACCTACTCTAAAATAAGTGGTTAAAAGATTTGGATTTAATTTTTTTAGGTAAGAGGTAAGATTATTATAAAGAGCAGTACCAATACCTTTTTTTCTCCAGTGAGGATGAACATAAATTAATATGCAGTATTCCTTAGATTCTTTATTGGTGTTTTTTAAATATCCAAACCCCCAGATACCACCTTCATCATAAACCATTAATTTTCTGTTTGGGTCTTGAAAAAAACTATCTATATCACTTTGATTTAATAGGAACCCCTTTCTTAGAAGCTCTATAATATTATCCTTATCTTCTGCATTAAACTCTCTTATCACAATAAATTCCCCCTAAAATAGTGTTAATCAGAATGTAAAAGTGGTTTGTATATAGGTAAAACTTAAAGTTTACAATTATGCGAATTTAATATGTTCACAATTTAAGGTTTAATTAACTTCTTATGGATTATTAAATTAACAAGTAGCCAATTATCTGCAGTTAATAGTTAGGGGTTTTGAAGGCTAACATGATTTTAAACTTAAAAACTTTTGACCCTCCTCGTTAAATAACATAATGCCCTCAATAGATTCTTCAACGTTACTTACAAGACCAAAAAAATCCTTTAATTCAGCTTCGGTTTCGAAGGTTTTAAAACTATTAAAGCCTAACACATCTAAGGTAGCTTCAGTTGGCTTAATGTCTAGGCATAACATATAGTTCTTGTTATTAAATTCATTTTTAATAAAACGGTAGAATACCCTTTTATCAGCTTCTCTTTTTTCAGGAATATATAGTGGGAAGTTAATCATTTTTATTCTCCTTTGCATAAATATTTTTCTATAAATTTATGTGCCAAATTCCTTTATAGAACTAGTTTTACAAAGATAAGTTTAGGCGAGGGCATAAGTTTTTTAATTTGTTGACAACTTAATGAAGTTGTTATAATATAATATAAATAAAATCATAAATAGCGATGATGAGAAGAGTAAACATATAGGACTTTTACAGAGAGCTCTGGTAGCTGAGAAGGAGCAGAGAAATATATATTGAAACAAGCCTCTGAGCTCCATACCGAAGCTTTATAAATATATTTGTAAAGGGGAGGCTATGGCGTTTGCTCCCGTTACAGAGCTAGGGTATTAACGTTTTGTAGTACCCGAAGAGGTTAATATGGCAACATATTAATAAACTGGGGTGGTACCACGAAGGCAATATCTCTCGTCCCCAAGACTAAAAGTCTTGGAGGTGAGAGTTTTTTTATTGCTTTTAATTAGGTTCATCAATTATTAACCAGGAGGTATTAATATGTGTGAAAAGAATTTAAATATGGAGTCAAATTTTATTCAAAGAATGGTAGAAACTGATATTGAAGAGAAAGTATTTACAAGAAGTATAACTACTCGTTTTCCACCAGAGCCAAATGGGTATCTTCATATCGGTAGTGCCTATGCTTTTAATATTAGTTATACAATAGCAAAAAAATATGGTGGTTTTTTTAATTTACGTTTTGATGATACTAATCCTCTTAAGGAGGATATGGAGTATGTTTACTCAATAATTGAAGATATGAAATGGTTAGGTTATGATCCAGAAGATAGAATTTTTTATGGATCAGATTATTCAGAGGAAATATTTAAGCTAGCTGTGAAGCTTATAAAAAAAGGGAAAGCTTATGTTTGTGATTTATCCCCAGAAGAAATAAGAGCATATAGAGGAACCTTAACTGAAGGCGGAGTAGATAGCCCATATAGAAATCGTAGTATAGAAGAAAACTTAGATCTTTTCTATAGAATGAGAAAGGGTGAGTTCCCATCTTCCTCCAAGGTGTTAAGAGCTAAAATAGATATGAGTTCTCCAAATATTAATTTTAGGGATCCAGTAATATATAGAATTCAACATGCAAATCACTATAGAACAGGGGATACGTGGTGTATTTACCCTATGTATGATTTTGCTCACCCTCTTCAAGATGCTATTGAAGGCGTAACCCATTCTCTTTGCTCCGTGGAATTTAAGGATCATAGACCACTTTATGATTGGTTTTTAAAAGAGTTAGATTTTGTGGAACCTCCAAGACAAAGAGAGTTTGGAAGACTTAATCTAACTGGGGTTGTTACAAGTAAAAGATATTTAAGGGATTTAGTGTTTAATGAATTTGTGGATGGTTGGGATGATCCAAGACTACCGACCTTAAAAGGCCTTAGAAGAAGAGGGTTCACTCCAGAAAGCATTAAAGCCTTTTTAGGAGAAATTGGTGTTGGAAAAAGTGAAAGTACCATAGACATATCAATGCTTGAACATTGTCTAAGAAATGACTTAAAAGTAAAAGTGCCTTCTGTTATGGCAATTTTAAATCCTCTTAAAGTTATAATTACTAATTATGGAGAAAGTAAAGAAGAACTATTAGACATTCAAAATAACATGGAGAATCCTGAAATGGGAAGTAGGAAAGTTCCTTTTTCAAAGGTTATTTATATTGAAAAGGACGACTTTATGGAAAGCCCTATTAAGGGATTTCATAGGCTGGCTCCACAAAAGGAAGTACGTTTAAAAGGAGCTTATTTCATAAAATGTAATGAGGTAATAAAGAATGAAGAGGGAGAAATTATAGAACTACATTGTACCTATGATCCAGAAACTAAGAGTGGTTCTGGCTTTGAAGGGAGAAAGGTAAAAGGAACTATTCATTGGTTATCCAAGGATCATGCAATAAAGGCACAGGTTAATCTTTATGATAAACTAGTTTCAAATGAAGAGTTATTAAAGGATAGCTCAAAAACTTGGGAGGAAAAGATTGATCCCAATTCTTTAATAATACTAAAAAGTTGTTTGGTAGAGAAAGCCTTAAATGGTGCAGCAGCAGAAAGTAAGTATCAATTTATCAGACATGGATATTTTGTTGTAGACAAAAAATACTCTACAGAAGATAGCATTGTTTTTAATAGAATTGTTCCACTAAAGGATTCATGGAAAAATAAAAGGTAAAATAATATAATAACCTTTCAAGGATAAACTCATATTCTCTATTCTTTAATTTTAAGAAATTCTTAAGAATTATTTAATAATTTGGAACTAACTTTTCTGTAGAAATAACGTATAATTAAAGGTATGAAAAATTAAAATACTCCTCAGGGTTTTCCTAAACTTATTATTGAAGGGGTAAGGGGGATAGAGAATAATGAGTAAAGTAAATGAAATTTTTCCAAAGGTGGCAGTTTGCTTTGTGTTTTTTTTAATAGCTGCTACTATTATTTACAATGCAGATAATATGGGCAATTTAGCGAGAAATACGACAAACGAAACATTAAATATAATAACTCATAAATAAGAAAATACTTAACTATAGATTTATTTATAGGGTTCAAAGATAGCGGAACAATTCTTTCATAATAACTATAGCCTTAACTTATACATAAGTTTAAGTAAGTTTACATAAGAGGCTATGGGAGAAAGGAAATAAAGTGTACTTTAAAAATCTATAATAAGTTTAGAAGTTGGATTTAGTACACTATAATTTTTAAAATTAAAAATCCATGAGTCTATGCACATAGAATTTGCAATTTCTATATGCATAGACTCATGTTTTTATATAATTTTTTCCTTTTGCATATAATACATATATATTAGTAAAGATTTTTAGGAGGTACCTATGCAAAAGGCGATTAAGTTCTTAGGATTAAGCAAGGAAGCAGTTTTATTTGATGCTAAATTATATATAATAAAAGCTATGTTAGCCATAGCAACGGGATATGTAATAGGAATATTTTTTCCTATTACTAGATTAGATATGATATCTGTACTTTTAGGTGTAATGTATAACTTAGAACCCATTAACGTAATGGGAATAAGAGGCGGTGTTAGTCAGCTGGTGGCATCCACCATAGGAGCTGCTTGCACAGGAATTTTAATATTAATTTTTGGAATTAATGTGGTTACTATTGCTCTAGGAATGGCATTAACCTTGTATGTCTCCCTCAAAATAAATTGGAGAATGGTATCGCCGGTAGCTATTTTCACCTGTATCTATATGACTCAGTATGTACAAAAGGATGTATTTGGAGTGCCAAGTATTTGGTTAACCTTTAGATTAAGAATTGCAGCTTTAGGTCTGGGGGTTATAATTGCAATCTTTTATAATTATGTATTTTCCCACTTTTATTATAATAATATGGCAAATAAAAGGTTAGAATTTGGTAAAAAATCAGTGCTCTTAGGATTAGAATATACTTTAAATCAACTTAAAAACCCATCAAAAGAGAGAGATAGATCATATATAAGACTTTTCCCAGGGATTTTCAATGATTTAGACTTGGTTCATGCTAATGTGGAAATAATGGTTAAAGAATCTAAATTTCTTTTTCATTTATTAGAACCAGAGAAATTAGATAGAATCCATAGAATCCTTCAGCACTTTAAGGATATTAATCATTTAACCTACGATATAAACTATACAATATGGAGAGAGGGAAATAACTTAAAATTAGAGGATAATATACTGCTGGTTTTACAGGAGGTTATAGATGCCTTAAACTCAGTAGATTTTATCACAATAAAATCCCTTAAGCATAATTTAGAAATAATATCCACCTTGGATGAAGATTTTAATGGTAATAGAGTCACCTCAAATATGAACTCTATTGTATATTATGTAGAGGAGATTCTTATGGAAACAAAGGCTTTGAAATAAACTATGTGGTAAAAAAGCTTCAGGAAATCAATCCTGAAGCTATATTTTTATATCGGTAAATGTTATAATATGCCTTGGATTGATTTATAGGGAAATACAGTGAACACTTAAATTATATATACTTACTTTGGTTTCTGGAAGAAAAAATAAAAAATAATAAGGGTTTTATATTAAAAATCCATAAATAAGGCGTTTTTTTAAATAGTGTTAATGGAGGTCTTGGCAATGAGCTTACATAAGGCGAGTTTTTGTAGTAAATACAATATTTTAGAAGAGGATCTGACTAAATATAATATTAGTTGGAACATATTAAACGAAATATATGAGGATTTTAATCAATATGGAACTTTATATCAAACCCAGGCAGATTTTATTGCAAGTACCTTAAGAAATCATAAAAAAATTCATTCTGTTAAATCTAGAGTAAAAGATTCTGAACACTTAATAGAAAAGATTATTAGAAAAACTGCCAGTAGAAAAGAGGCCTATGGAGGGGATTTTCAATTTACTACTGACAATTATAAAGACCAAATAACGGATTTAATCGGAGTTCGTGCCATCCATATTTTCAAGGAAGACTGGGAAGATATACACAATTTTATAAGCAATACTTGGAAGGTAATTGAGATAACTGCCAATGTAAGAGAAGGAGACGACACGGATAGATTTGAAGAACTTAATATAGAAATTAATTCTAGAAAAACAGGGTATCGTTCCGTACATTACTTAATAGAGTCATTTCCTACTAATCAAAGGGTTATTGCAGAAATACAAGTAAGAACCATATTTGAGGAAGGTTATGGAGAAATAGATCATCAACTTAGATATACTAGAGATGAAATTCCTCAAGTATTAGCTTTAAATTTATTACTTTTAAATAGAATAGTAGGTAGCTCAGATGAAATGGCTTCAGTGATTAATCTTTTGAATAGAAGTCTTATGGAAACTGAAGAGAAGGAAAAAGCAATCCACTCAAAAAATAAAGAAATATTGACCCTGAGAGAAAAAATAGAAAAATCTAACTCTATGGACTCTTTGGAAAAACAAGAAGTTTTACTAAGTTTAGATAGAATAATTATGATAGAAAAATTGTGAGATTTGAAAGGCCACTTGAGTCAGCCAGTATAAGCAACTATGGAAGTTATTTATCTATATGTAAAAATATAAAAAATAGGAGGTAGTATTATGCCAATGTTAAAATTTAATGGTGTTGAGGCTAAAAAGCTTTGCGCAATAAGTAAGGAGTTAGTTGATGAACTAGAAAGTTTATTACAATGCCCTAGAGATTACTTTACTTTAGAAGTGGTGCAAAGGTTATACATAAAGGATGGAGAGTTTGTGGGTGTGAGTCCTAGAGTTGAAGTAGATTGGTTTGATAGAGGACAAGAAATACAAGATAAAGCTGCAAAAATAATTACAAAACATATTAATTCTATTGATTACCCAAATGTGGATGTGATATTTACAGCACTAGAAAAAGAAAAGTATTATGAAAATGGGGAACATTTTTAACGAGGTGACGTAATTGAAAAATATAGCTTATTATTTTGTAAAATACAATGTACTATTGGTAGTATTATTTTTATTAGATAGACTTATTTTTAGTTCTGATAATTTAAGCATAATTAGAGCGGTAGGAATCGTAATAATAATATCAATTATTGATATTATTAGGATCTCGAAACGAAAATATGATAGATTAAGCAAAAATGAAAATAATAAAGCCAACCCTAATAAGAAAAAATAAAAAAGGGATAGCAGCAGGGATTACTTATCTGCCGCTATTCCTTCTATTTTTTTCCACAAATCAAACTCTGGGTGTATTATATCTTTTGGAGTTAGAGCTTTGGTGTATACTTCAGTTCTGTTACGGCCCATTGCTTTAGCTCTATATAAGGCAATATCAGCATGATGAATAAAGTCTTCAAAAACAGAACTTAGATTTGGAGCTTCACAGCAAAGCCCAATACTAATTGTTATGTAAGGCATAGCTTTAGAATTTTCATTGGGAATTTTTAGCTCTTCTATAGCTTGAACTAACTTATCAGCAATGACTTTTCCGCCTACTTCGTCTGTATCGGGTAAGATTATAGCAAATTCTTCACCACCAAGTCGTGATACTAAGTCAGTACTACGATTTACTGTATTTGACAGAGTTGTAGCAATGGTTTTTAAGCATTCGTCGCCTTGAACATGTCCATAAGTATCATTAAAGGCTTTAAAGTAGTCTATATCTATCATTAGTAAAGTTAAGGGTTTAAAAGTTCTTTGAGCTCTTTTCCATTCTTTTTCTAGAGACACCTGAAAATACCTTCTATTAGCAATTCCAGTTAAGCCGTCTGAAAAGGATAATCCAGTTAGAACTTTATTTTTTTCTTTTAATTCCTCATTAGCTTTTTTTAGCTGACTTTCCATAGTTAATAGTTTTTCTTCAAAGGCTTTTCTACTAGTAATATCATTCATCATTCCTATAATAAGTGGAGCACCATTAGAGTTATCAGGTGGCAATAAGGTTACAACTGCATCTGCCCATAGAGTGGTTCCATCTTTTTTTATATATCTTTTCTCAATTCTATAAGAAGATCTTTTCCCAGACAATAAATCATTTATAAGCTCCTTATCTTTTTTTCGCTCTTCATAAGGAACAAAATTAATTAATGACTCCACCTCTTTTTTATTGCCATAACCAAGCATATTAAGGTATGTGTTATTAGAGTCTATAAGTTTTCCATTTGTATCTCTAATAGTAATCCCTGTACCACCATTATCAAGTATAGCAATCAACCTATCATTAGTTTTCTTCAATTCTCCTTCCATTTTCACTCTAGCTGTCACATCACGAGAAATAGTCAAAATCTTATTAACAGAGCCGTCTTTATTTGTAAGAGCATGGATTTTACTTTCAAACCAAATATAATCACCGGATTTCTTTTTATACCTATAAGCTTTAGTAGTTATATTTCTGGTTTCTAATAAGCGAGCATGCTGTTCCTTAATATAATCTATATCTTCTGGATGCAAAAAGTTACAAGCATATTTTCCAATTGCCTCATTTGATGAAAATCCTAATAGGGTTTTAATAGAAGGAGAAACATATTTAATTTTAGAATTTTGGTCATGAACGCATATTAAATCTAATGAGTTATTTACAATTAATTCATAGCAAGATAATTGTTTGTAATTCTCATAGGATTTATAAAGATATTCACATACATAGTAGGATAAAATACAAGTTATAAAGGATATAATTATAAAAGAACTATAAGCCTTCACAAAGGTTTTAGTAAACCCTAAGTTTATGTAAAGGCTAAAGAGCATGTATATAGCACTTATGGAGTTTATAAGGATTAACTTAAAGGCTTTAGATTTATTTAAACTACTTATATAGCTGAATAAAATTCCCATTAAAATTATGCCAATAAAGGCAATAATAGACGCGGGGTTAATTCCAAAGATAAAAAGTCTAGCAGTGGCAATTATAGCACTGCTAATAATTGCAGAAAGGTAAGAACCATAAAGTCCAGATACGGCAATAATAATATGCTTTAAATCAACCAGCACCTTATCTGCAATGCTGATAGAATAAAACATAAGTAGGGATCCACTTATGCCAGAAGCCAAACCTATAAATAAAATAATTAATTTTGGATTATTATTAAATTTATCAAATTTCAATAGAAACTGTAATCCTAAAAACACAAAGGTTATTATAATAGCAAGATTTGCAAATAAGCTATGTATCATGATATCTCCTTATAAAATATTTATGTTAAATAATGAACAAGTTCATTTGTTAACAACTTTGGAAGCAAATTAAGACTTACACCAAAGTAACCTACCTCGGCTGAGCAACTGCCACTTTAGAAGATGGCAGACTTGAAGCTTCCAAAATGTTGTTAAAAATTCGTGAAAATTAAAGCTAGTTTAATGATAAAAATCATCTAAATAAGCCTTGATTTACATCTAAATATCTCTAGCAGTTATAAAATTATAAGTTTTATAACTTTTATTTCCTCTATTTTAATATAATGAATTAATAAATTTAGAATTTCAACAATAGATTCAGTAAAATCTAATTAAAGAATTTTTAAATCAGATTTCAAATTAATTAGGAGCTATTTTTAATGAAGTATTTCTAGGTAAAAAATTCAGAAATAGTATGCCTTCAAAATATTTTTGAGCCATTGTAAAATCATAATAATTATACTACAAGAGCATTAAAATGGTAAATAGATTTTAATAGTCAATTAATAGCTATTAAGTTTAAATATAAATTATTTATAAATAACGAAAGTTAAAAAGAAATTTGCAAGAAAGCTTTATGTTAAAATCAGTTATAAAAATGGAAATTAATATGGAAAACAAATGAAAAAATTAAAAATATGGAATGGATTATATATCCATTTATAAAGAAGTGCTAACATTCAACGTTAGAAATATCAATACTTTTAGCTAATGGTGGATTAATCTGTAAAATTATTCATATAATCTGAAGGCTTTTTTCATTATTCATATCAATAATTTTATTTAGTAGATTATTATAGAAATCTTACTAGTAATTTTGCAACATATAGTTTCAAAATTTGCAGAAACTATTAATAACATATAAAAACAAAGTGCATTCAATTTCATCAGAGAATATCCTAAACTAAAGATAAATAGAAAGGATGGTGCAAGATGAAAAAATTACTAACAATTATTTTGTGTCTCATGTGCCTTAATAATGTACCAACTTT
Source organism: Clostridium sp. UBA4548 (assembly GCF_002387895.1). Classification (GTDB taxonomy): domain Bacteria; phylum Bacillota; class Clostridia; order Clostridiales; family Clostridiaceae; genus Clostridium_J. The sequence continues at coordinate 219,069 of NZ_DGLI01000044.1, read as the reverse complement.
TCATTTTTCTGGGACAAACTATACCAAAAATCAGATAGAGTATATAAATACTAACAAGGAAACTATGCTAGATAATATCTTAAATTTCTTTGATAAAAAGGAGAAAATATACCACAATGCGGACTTGGTTTAAATTTGAATATAAAAATTAAAGTATAAAAATAAGGAAAGGATAAAACCTTTCCTTATTTTTACGAAATTGTTCATATTTATCCATGTTAATAAATATAAATTATAATAGTATTTTTACATTAATGGTAATAATAATTAATTGAATTTGAAAAAAAAATTAAACTATGTTATTATCATTTATATAAAACTAAACCACCGAGGGGGTATACTAATGGATTCAGGTCCGGATGGTAGTATAACTTTACAACTACTATTAATATTAATTCTTACAATGATTAATGCTTTCTTTGCTGCAGCTGAAATGGCAATAGTGTCATTAAATAAAAATAGGCTGAAAATGCTAGCAGAGGAAGGCAACAAAAAAGCTATTCTTTTAGAGAAGCTTCTAGAAGAACCAAGCAAATTTTTATCAACTATACAAATTGGAATAACTCTAGCAGGGTTCTTTTCTAGTGCATCTGCTGCAACAGGAATTTCAGACGATTTTGCCATGGTGCTAAAAGGAATAGGAGTTCCTTATAGTAGTCAAATAGCTCTTGTAGTTATAACAATTATACTTTCCTATATTACTTTAGTATTTGGGGAATTATATCCTAAAAGGATAGCCTTACAACGAGCAGAAAGTATTGCTATGTTTGCAGTTACACCAATTATGTTTATTTCAAAGGTTACTAAACCTTTTATAAGGTTTCTTTCTTTTTCAACAAATCTACTAGTTAAGCTCACAGGTCATGAAACAGAGAATTTAGAGGAGAAGGTTTCTAAAGAAGAAATTAAATCTTTAATTGAAGTAGGTCAGGAGCATGGGGTTATAAATGAAACTGAAAAAGAAATGATTGAGAGTATCTTTGAATTTGATAATAAAAGAGCAGAAGAAATAATGATGCCTAGAACAGAGGTGTTTTTAATAGATATAAGCTGGTCATCAACTGAAATATCTAAAAAGTTGCTTGAAGAACAATATTCTAGAATACCAGTTTACGAAGAAGACTCAGATAATATTATTGGGATACTGTATATGAAGGATTATTTCTTAGAAGCTAGTAGACATGGCTTTGACAATGTGGATATTAGAAAAATTTTAAGAACTCCGTATTTTGTACCTGAAACTAAAAATATTGATGATTTATTTAAGGAATTACAGAAATCCAACAATCATATGGCCATTCTAATTGATGAGTATGGCGGGTTTTCTGGAATAGTAACCATTGAAGATTTAATTGAGGAAGTTATGGGAAATATCTTTGATGAGTACGATGAAGTAGAGTGCGATATTATGAAAATAGACAATAACACTTTTATAGTGAATGGTCTTTTATCTATAGATGAGTTTAATGATTATTTAGACACTAAGTTACAATGTGAACATTCGGAAACCATTGGTGGATTTGTAGTAAACCTGCTGGGAAGTATTCCAAATGATGAAAAAGATGAAATAGTTGAATTTGAAAACCTAATTTTTAAAATTGAAGATGTAAAAGAAAAGAGAATTGAAAAAGTTAGAGTTTCTATAGTAAGATAAAAATTAGAAGGAAGGCGAAACAGCCTTCCTTTTTTACTTGTCAAACCAGCCTTTTCTTTTAAACCATAATACCATGGATATACTAATTATAAACATGACACCAAGTGCAATAAAATACCCATATTTCCATTCTAGTTCAGGCATATATTTAAAGTTCATTCCATAAACTCCTGCAATAAAAGTTATAGGAATAAATACAGAGGTTATAACTGTTAACAACATCATATTAGTATTCATTCTATTAGAATTTATGGAAATATAGCTGTCTCTGATGTCTGAAGTCATATCTCTACTAGCTTCTACCATATCAGATAGTTTTAGAAGGTGATCGTAAACATCTGAAAAGTAAAGTTTGTGATCCTTAAAGCTATTTAAGCGTTCAGAATTTAAAATTCTATACAACAAATCTCTCATAGAATAAATAACCCTTCTTAATTTTAATAAATCACTTCTAATAGCAAAAATCTCATCTATGAGTTTATGAATAGATTTATTTTCAGGATTATTATCAATTTTGTCTAAGGCATCCTCTATTTCATAGATTGCTGGAAAAAATTGATCTACTATCTCATCTAGTATTTGATGATTAACATACATAGGTCCTTTATCCCAGTGCTGAGGAGTATTTTTAATTCTGTTGAAGGCTTCGTCCATTTCTAAAAGGTCTGTATCATGATAAGAGACTATGAAGTTATCACCAACAAAAAGAGAAACTTCTATTGGGGCTAAGTCATTCTTATTTAAGGCATTTAGTATTAAAAAGTTGTAGCCTTCATAGTAATCTAGTTTAGGTTTATTTAAAGCATGGATACAATCTTCAATAGCCAAGGGATGGAATTTGAAATAAGTAGATAGTAGTTTTATTTCCTTTTCACTTGGATTATGAAAATCTACCCAATACCAAGCTAAGTTGGCTTTGCTTAAATCTTTTATGGTCAAATTTTTTACTAACTGTAAGTTTTTATCTATTGCAAATATACGAAGCAAGTTTATTCCCCCAAACATGAAAATTAATCAATAAAGCTTAAGGTTTTTATAAGTCTATCCTCACCTAATAAGGTGTTCGGAAATAATTCCTTAGCATTACCTACATACATTTCCGCGCTAGCCATGGCAGGACTAAAGTGAGTAAGAAGTAGTTCTGCTACATTACCCTTTTTAGCCAAAGCTGCTGCTTCTCTAAAGGTCATATGTTTATTTCTTATAGCTTTTTCTATATCTTCATCATTTCCATAGGTACCTTCACATATGAAAAAGTTACTGCTTCTAATGAATTCTGGAATGGTTTCTATGGGTCTTGTATCTGTGATATAACTAACTTTAATGCCTTTTCTTTCTACACCAAGTACCATTTTTGGATCATAAGTATTGCCATCATGTATTACTTTAACACCTTTTTGAAGTTTATTCCATAAAATTTTAGGAACTTCATTTTTCACAGCCTGTTCCACACTAAACTTTGGTCTTCTTTTAATGTAAAAATTATAGCCCAAGCAAGGGCAGGAGTGATCTAAGGGCAATGTTGAGATTACCATATCAGTACTAGAGGTACTTTGGGAATAACTCTCTTCAAAGGAAACTTTAGTTCCTTCTTTATCTACAGATAAATAAAAAGAATTAGAAGGATTTTCAATGATATTTACTTCATAAGGAAGATAAGGAGCTACAACTCTAAGGCCATTAACAATAGTTGTTATTCCTTCAGGTCCAATAATAGTTAATGGATCAGTTCTGCCACTATTTCCTATTGTAGCTAATAATCCAGGGAGTCCAACAGTATGGTCTCCATGACCGTGGGTGATGCAGATTATATCAATGGACTTAAATCCCCAACCCAAAAGTTTCATAGAGACTTGTGTGCCTTCTCCGCAATCTATTAGAAGTTTTCTCCCTTTATAACTTATAAGCAAGGAAGAAAGATATCTTTCTGGAATTGGCATGCCGCCACCACAACCTAAAAGAGCTATATCAATCATGACAAAACGCCTACTTTCATTTTAAAAATTTATATTTATACCATTAGTCTTAACCACATTTTTAAAGTGCAATTCACGGCAAAGACATTGAAAATGGTCCTAGATATATTATACACTGACTCGCTTTACTTAATAAATTCAAAGATATTAATTCTTTTTACATGTTTAATTTTTATAAAATAAGGAATGATTTAGTATGAGAGAAATTTTATGCAGAAGTACTAAGGAGACAAAAATGAATAAAAACAACGTGCCAAAATCCATGGAAGAAAAATATAGAGATATAATGGCTCTTATAAATAATTTTTGTGTTGAAAATTTGAATGGAGAGTATGCAAAGCTTTCTGGAGAATTATGTGCAGCCCTATGTAGGAAGCGACCATCGCCACTTTTAAGAGGCAGAAGTAAGACTTGGGCTTGTGGCATAGTTCATGCAATTGGAACAGTGAATTTTATGTTTGACCCTAGCCAAAGTCCACATCTTAAGGCAAATAAACTTTATGAAGGTTTTGGAATAAGTAGCAGTACTGGTTCGTCAAAATCTAAGGAAGTCCAAGAACTTATGGATATAATTCCCTTTGACCCTAAGTGGACATTGCCAAGTAAAATCTATGATAATCCTTTTGCATGGCTAGTATCAATTGATGGGGTTACAGTAGATTTACGAGATGCTCCAAGGGAATTACAAGAACTAGCCTTCAATGAAGGCGTCATTCCTTTTATACCAGAGGATAGAAAACAAATGGAGGAAAATACAGAAGGGAATAAAGGGGGAAAAATAATACAATTTTCTGAAATACTCAAGAAAAAAAGTGAAAGCGAAGAAAGATTATAATTAATACTTTTATCACTTTTTTGACACCTCATTGACATATAACTTGGGTAGTATATTACCATAAGATAAATAAAAAAATAAATATAAAAATAAATTATATGGAGGAATGAATGATGAAAAAAATTTAATTGTTACTGCTTTAGCTTTAACTTTATCCATTGGTATAGGAACCTCGGTTTATGCTACTGATAACTCAACAGACAAAGCAAACAATAATCAAAGTACGGAAATTACTGCACCTAACAAGGGTAAAGAGAAAAAGAATTTCAGGGCAGTAAAGCATGTTAAAATGGATGAAGTGCTAAGCGAAAAGTTTGGAATAACTAAAGAAGAGTTAACTGCAGCTAGGAAAGAAGGAAAGACTTTAAATACCCTTTTAACAGAAAAGGGAGTGTCCTTAGAGAACTTTAGAGCAGCTTTAATAGAAAAACATAATGCCGCTATAGATGAAGCGGTTTCAAACGGGAAAATTACTGCTGAAAAAGGTGAAGAAATAAAAACTAAAATAAAAGCAAAAATTGAAAACAACAATTTTGATAAGGTAAGACCAGAGAAAGGCAACAAGATAAAAGGGGACAGAGGCTCAAAAATTCACCAAGGAACAGATAGTGAAAGTTAAAAAACAGAATCCTAAAGTTATATAACAGAATCTTAATTTATTATAAATGTGCATATATAGGGTTTCTTAGTCAAAGATTAATTTATTCATGATGAATTTCATTCATGATGAATAAATTAGTTTTTCAAAGGATTTAAGAGAACCAAGTTAGGAAAATCACTTCGAGGTTGAAGTGGTTCAATATATATAAAGGTCATTCCATGAATTTTGGGATGACCTTTATATATAAAATAATTTTTTTGAAATATACCCTAAAAACCTTAATAAGTCCTTCGTACTTTATAACATGTGCAAAACAAATCCATGGATGTAAAAATAAATGCATAAGTACTTATGTTTAAAAGTGTAACAAAATATTAAAAACAGGATGTTATTAATTAAACTTAGAAAAAGAATTGAAGTATGGAGGAAATATTATGTTAAAAAATAAGAAAATTGCAACTATTATCGCTGGGGTAGCTTTAGCTCTAGGAGTGTCAGGTATGGCTTATAGCTATACAGCACCTACTAAATATGTAAGTTTTGATATTAATCCAAGTGTGGAATTAGTAACTAATACTTTTGATAAAGTTATTAAAGCAAGCGCATTAAATGAAGATGGTATAAAGATTCTTGAAAGCCTTGATTTAGAAAATAAAGATATCAAAGAAGCTGTAGATTTATTAACACAAGCCGCTATTGATAATGGGTATTTAAAAGAAGAACTTCAAAATGAAATATTAGTTACTGTAGCTACAAATAATGAGGAAGAAGCTGCAAAAACTCAAACAGATTTAGAAGAAGTAATTAAGGAAGAACTTACTGAAGAAAAACTAGAAGAAGTGCCAGTGACAACTGAAAATATTAATATGGAACGTCATAAAGAAGCTGAAAGACTTGGAATATCTCCAGGAAAAATGAATTTAATTCAGAAGCTTGAAGCAGTTAACCCAGGCATAAACTATGAAGAGTATGCAAAAAAACCAGTAAAAGATATCATGAAAGAAATTAAAGAAATTAGAAAAGGTAATAAAGAAACTACTAATACTGTTGAAGAATCAGAAAAGGTAGAAACAACTGGAACTGAAACTGAAGTAACAACTGAAGACGCAAATAAAGCAGTTGAAAGTACAGAAGTAAAAGAGAAAGCTAAAAAAGAAAAAATTAAAGAAGAGAAAGTAAAAGAAGAAAAAGTTAAAGAGGAAAAAGTAAAAGAAGAAAAAACAAACAATGGAAATCAGGGAAATGGTAATAATGGTAATAGCAAAGGAAACAATGGACAAGGAAAAGGAAACAAAAACTAATAATTGAAAAAGTATCTAGCGTATTCATTATACAAAACGCAAGATAAAGATAAATAAACAAGTAATTAGTATAGGTTAAGCCACTTGTACGAAAATTACTACCTTAAAATCCTATAACAACTATAAAGAATAAAAGAAATAAAAAAATATACATTTTTATCAAAGGCTTTTAATAAAATAATAAACAAATTCATTCTGTTTGGCCACTTTGGAGGGGGATTAGATTCCTACCAAGGTGTTACTTTCTGGATAGTGCCCCCACTTTCAGAGGGTAAGATGCTCTGCTTTTCAAAATATATTAAAATCTCAGGTTAAAATTTTGGTAACGGAAACCAAGATATTAACCTGAGATTTTTTTCTTTAATTTGAGTTAAAACAATATTTAAAATATGAAAATTTCATAAAATATAAGTTGAAATAGTATTTCTACATGCTCAATGAATTAAAAGCAACTACATGAAATAAAATGTAAAAGTAGGCTTATTATTAGCGTAGTATCTTTATTACATTATATATACATAAATATTAAAGCTGAATTACCATGCCTTTTCCATGAGTCTTAGCCTTTAGCAATGCATTTTCGGTTGCTTTAACCCATTGGTCTAAGGAGGAGATTTTATTTTCCTCTTTTAAAAAAGTACAAGTACCGATGGAAATAGTTAAGCTTTGTTTTTCATTTTTCAATAAAATAGGAGTTCTCGCTACGGTGGTTGCTATCTTTTCTGCAAGAATAAAACTAGCTCTCTTGCTTAATAAGGGTATTACTACTATAAACTCATGGTTATGGGAACGGGCTACAATTCCTGATTCACCTACAGTGGTTAGAATTATTTCTGATACTTCTTTTAAAATCTTATCTACATCAGCTTTACCATACTTTTCATTAATATCTTTAAAATTATCAATATCTAGGAGCATAAGAGTACAGAGCCACAGGTATGGGAATTTACTCGTGAGTAAAGTATCAACATACCATCTATTGTAAATGCCAGTGACAAAATCTTTTTCTGATTTAGTATTGACTATAGAATTAGTGGAGTTATTCATAATAGCCATCAATTTAAACACCTCTTTTCTCATAAAGCAATGGTGACTATATATCAGTATATGAAGATTTAAACTGGTTAGTGAAAATAAATTATTGAATAATTTTAAAGCATAGGCTTCCTTAGTCAAAGGTTAATTTATTCATCATGAACTTCATTCACGATGAATAAATTAATCTTCAAAAAGCTTTAAGCGAACCTATATAGTTACTATGTATAGGTTAAATGTTAAATTTGTAATATATACAGCTGTAATTATTTGAGTTAAATGTAACAGTGCATAGTGGCAAGTAATATTATAATATTAAGGAAAAGCTTTATATTTTTAACCTTAAGGATATTTTAAGTAGCGCATCTGAGGAAAGTGGACGGTTGTAACAAATAAATCATAAGGCTTTATCTCTTAAACATTTATTTGCTTCATATTGAAGGGTGATTTAAGTGAAATATTTGTTGTTATTATGGAAACGACAAAGTCTATTTATAAGATTGACCATAGTTTTAATAACTAGCACTTTGTTAATTTTATGTATAGTTCAGCTGTTAGAATTGGCTAGAACTAGTGAGTTCTTGGAGTTACCTTGGGGAGAAAAACCTAATAATGAGGTAATAATACTAAGAGTAATTTCAATGAATTTCATAAATATGTGTTCAATTTATAGCTATGATTTTTTAAAGAAATGTGAAAGTAAAAAAGTAAAGGTAAGAATGATAACTACTAGTTGGTATAGTATAATAATTTCCTGGTTAGCATTAGCTGTTAATTTTTTCAATGTGGATGGTATTATTCTGATAGAAAATATAATAACTATTATAGCCATGGCAAACATTTCCCTAGCTATGTATTGGCTTTACTTCTTTGCTTATAGTTATAACACAGTAAAGACAAGATTGGAAAATGAGAAGAAGCTTTCTCGAGAATTTCTTAGACAAGCTGTTACTGACAATCTTACAGGGCTAAGAAATAGAACAGCCTTTGTTAAGGATTTGAGTGAGACTTTAGAGTTTTGCAGCATGGAAGAAAAAAGTATATCTGTTTTGTTTTTAGATTTAGATAGATTTAAACATGTTAATGACACCTTTGGCCATAGCGTGGGGGATTTAGTACTAATAAGAGTAGCTGAAATGTTAAGAGCATTGGAGAATAAGGATAGAATAATATACAGATTAGGTGGAGATGAATTTACAATAATTAATATGAAATCCAAAGAAGATATATTTTTATCAGAAACTATTATTAAGTCCTTTGAAAAGCCACTGATAATAGATAATAAAGAAATTTATACAACTACCAGTATTGGCATTGCAAGGTATCCTGAGGCCGGAAATGATGTAGATACACTAACAAGAAATGCGGATTCAGCTATGTATATGGCTAAGGAGCAGGGTAAGAATAGATTTTGGATATATTCAAAAAGTATACACCATAATAAATTAGGTGTATTGGAGCTAGAAAATGATCTTCGAAAGGCAATAAATAAGGAAGAGTTTTTTCTTAATTTTCAGCCAATTATAGATATAAAACAACAAATAGTTAGCTCTTTTGAAGTGCTTATTAGATGGAACCATCCTACTAAGGGGATAATATCCCCAGAGATTTTTATACCTTTAGCAGAAGAAACGGGACTCATAGTGCCCATAGGGGAATGGGTTCTTAAAAATGCTTGTTTGCAGTATAATGAGTGGATAAAACCACAACAAAAGGACATTAAGTTGGCTGTAAATCTTTCTGCAAGACAAATCCAGCAAAACAAACTAGTAAATAGTTTAGAAGATATTTTAGTGAAGACCAATTTTGAACCAAAAAATTTGGAGCTGGAAATAACAGAAAGTTCCATTATGAAAAATTTAGAGGAGAGTATTGAAAGATTACGTTTATTAAGGGATGAAAGTATAAGTATAATTGTGGATGATTTTGGAATAGAATACTCATCATTGAATTATCTTAAACTGTTACCTATTAATACTCTAAAAATTGATAAATCCTTTGTGAATGGAATTTTAAAAAATAGAAGTGATAGAAGTATTATAAAGGCAATGATAGAAATTGGGCATAGCTTAGATATTACTGTAATAGCTGAAGGTGTGGAAAATAAAGCACAGTATGAGTATTTAAAAACACTAGGCTGTGACAGGATACAAGGATACTATTTTAGTAAACCAGTTGAAGTTGATAGGATTGCAGAATTCTTTAGAAAGTAAAAATATAAAAAGCTTGAAAGCCTGTTAACTTTCAAGCTTTTGATTCGATATTAGTGATATTACAATTCTTATTGTCATAATGAATTTGTTAGTACAATTCTAAAAATCAAAATGGCATAGATTTAGGATTCAATTTTTATAAAATGTAGTAAGAATTTATAGAATTTAACAATATTCTGGAAGATACAAGTCTGCCGTCTTCTGTAAGGGACTGTTGACCAGCCTTACAGTTGCTCAGCCTAGGCAAATTGCTTTGGTGTAACAAAATAGCTTTGTTTAGTCCAAAGCTGTTTCCAAAGTTGTTAACAAAATGAACTTGTTCATTATTTAATAAAAGAATTTGTAGGTGAAGAAATGAGAGAATTAGATATACTGCAAAAGCACAAGGAATATCCAATAGAATCATGTGAGTGTGACACCAACTTAAAAAGAGAGCTAAAAAATAAGGAAAAATTAATAAATGCAATTTTTCAAGTTACTAATATTGGTATATGTGTTACAGATGAAAAGGGATTTTTCCAAATGGTAAATGAAGTTTACTGTAAGCTATATGGATATAATAAAAAAGAGTTAATAGGCAAGCACTTTACTATAGTGATTCCAGAAGAAAATCATGACAATGCTATAAGAGCACATGAAGCTTTTGTTTCAGGAGAAGTAGAAGTTAGCAACGAGTGGTCAGTAATTACTAAGGATGGAAGATTATTAAGTGTCTACGTAACCTCCACATTATTAGAGCAAGAGGACGGTGAGAAATGCAAGATTACAACGATCACAGATGTGACAGAGTTCAAGGAAGCCTATAATAAACTAAATTTAGTATCTTATGCCCTTTCTGCTGCTAATGATGGTGTAATTTTTACATCTACTGATCCAAGCGATATCTTGTATGTAAATGAAGCTATGATGAGGATAACTGGTTTTAGCAAAGAAGAACTTGTAAAGGAGCAAAAAGACTTTTTAAAAAGTGGTCCAGAAGATAGCAAATTCTATGAGAATATGTGGTATCAAGTAGAAAATCATGGCTTTTGGCAAGGAGAAATTAGAGGAATAAAAAAGAGCAAGGAAGAGTATGTTGCTGAGCTGGCATTAAATAAAATCATTAATTCAGATGGACAAGTAACTAATTATATAGCAAATTTAAATGAAATAACAGAAAAGAAAAGAGTAGAAAAAAAAATACACTATTTAGCCACTTATAGTAGCATAACAAATTTACCTAATCGTCAATTTTTTGAAAATGCTGTAAGCCAAATAATAAAAACCCATAAAGATCCTCAGGGTAAAGTTGCAATGATTATGGTGGACTTAGATAGATTCAAAAATGTAAATGATAGTTATGGTTTTTCAATGGGAAATAAACTTTTAAGAGCAGTAGCCTATAGAATAAAAAACATTTTAAAAGGCGCAGCTACTGTAGCATATCTTGGCGAAGATCATTTTGGCATACTGTTAGATCAAATCACAGGAATGAATAACGTATGTGCCATAACCCAGAAAATTAAGAGTGCAATTGGTAGACCCTTTGTTTTCGATAAAAATTATATTTATATTACTTGCAGTATGGGAGTAAGTTTTTATAGAAGAGAAAGTAAAGGCAGTGAAGACTTAATAAGTCATTCTGAGAAAGCTATCCTAAAAGCAAAAAACCAAGGTGGAGATTGTATGCAAGTATATACCTTAGAAATGGATAGAAAACTTACTAGAAGAGCTCAGATTGAAAATGATTTAAAAACTGCTATCTATAATAATGAGCTGTTTTTAGTTTATCAGCCTCAAATGGAGTTACTCAATGAAAAACCCATAGGAGTAGAGGCTTTACTAAGATGGAAGCATCCTACCTTAGGAATGATATCACCCGATGAATTTATACCAATTGCAGAGGAAACAGGAGCAATTTTATCTATTGGGCAATGGGTGATAAAAACTGCAGCAATTCAAGCTAAGCAATGGGAGTTAGATGGATTACCTGTTAGTAAAGTTGCGGTAAACCTTAGCTCAGTGCAGTTAAAACATGACAATGTTTGTATGATTATTAAAGATATATTACAACAGGTAGGACTGAGTCCAGATAGCATTGAAATTGAGCTAACTGAAACTACTATGATGGAAGATATAGGAAGGTCCATTGAGATATTTAATACTTTAAAGGAAATGGGATTAAAGATTGCAGTAGATGATTTTGGAACAGGATATTCCTCTTTAAGTTATTTGAGGAAGATACCTATAAATAAATTGAAGATTGATCGATCCTTCATAATGGATTTAGAAACAGATTTTGAGGAATCTATAATAACTAAAACCATAATTCATATGGCTAAAAACTTAGGTTTCAAGGTTATAGCAGAGGGAGTAGAATCAAAGGAACAAGTACAATATTTAAGGGAAAATGGTTGTGATGAAGCTCAAGGATATTATTATAGCAAACCTCTTACACCAAAAGAGTTAAAAGATTTTATCGCAACTCATTATATATCATCATAAAAATATAAATGAATTCACTGTATAAATAGGGGCTGTCTCGCAACGTATAAATATGTCAGGTGAGGAGCTCCTTTTATTTTTTACATATAAAACTTCTATTACATACAAAATATATTGGTAAGTAAACTTTTAAATAAATCAAGGTTGTATAAAATAATTTTCTAGACCTACCTCAAAAAAGTACATGATAATTTCGAATAAATATAGATATAATTTAAATATGTACTGTAGGTAAACGTTAGGACGTGAGTTTTATGAATAAGGATATAAACCAAAGAGTTTTAGAAATAAGAGTAAATACTGAGGAGTTAAATGGGTTTATGGAAGAGTTCAAGCCCTTTGTTATTTCTACAGCAGAAAAAACTTTAAATAGATATATAGATTGTAAAAATGATGAAGAGTGGAGTGTAGCACTACTTGCTTTTAATGAAGCTATACAAAATTATGAAATACAAAAAGGAAGTTTTTTAGCTTTTTCAAAAATGGTAATTAAAGCTAGATTAATTGATTATTATAGAAAAGAATCAAAGCATAAAAATATGTTGTACATAAGCAAAGTGTTAGAAGAAGATGAAGAGATAGATTTATCAGAAAAACAGGCTATTGAAGAGTATCAAAAACAAAATCTTAATGAGTATAGAAAAATTGAAATTAGACAACTAACAGAGGAATTAGCAAAGTGGGATATTAACTTTAAGGATCTAGTAAAGGCTTCACCTAAAAGAGCTTCTACAAGAAAAACATACAATGTTATAATTAAATATATTTTAAATGATGAAAAGTCACTAAATTATGTTCTGAGCAAAAAAACCATTCCTATTTCAGACATTGAAAAAAATACTTTAGTACCTCGGAAAAAGATAGAGAGAGCACGAAAATATATAATATCAGTAGTATTAATAATTTTAGGTGACTATGAGTATTTAAATGACTATATTAATTTGGAGGAAGAAATATGAAGGGTGTAATTGTTCAGCAGGAAAAAGGACGTTTTATTATTATAACGAAAGATGGAAGATTTATTAAGGTAAGAGGTGAAAATGGTTATTCTATTGGAGATGAATATGAAGGAAAAACCGGATTGTTAAGATTAAGTGAACTGTTTTCCAATGTTATAAGTACTGGTGACAATGTAAATCGCACAAGATTTAACAAAAGGATAGCTACTGCTTTTGCCTCTATATTTTTAATTTTTGGTATGTCTACAGTAGCTTATGCCTATATGATACCTTCAAATTATGTGAATATAGATATAAATCCTAGTGTGGAATTAAGAGTTAATAGATTTAATAGAGTTGTTAAGGCTGTAGGCCTAAATGAGGATGGTTTAAGGGTTTTAGAAGAGTTATCGTTAAAGAATAAGCCTGTAAATGAAGCTATAAAATTAGTTATTACTGAAGTAGAAGAAGAAGGATATTTAAAGGAAGAGTTAGAAAATCAAGTGTTAGTTACAGTTTCAGCAAAAGATGAAACTATAGCTAAAGGTATGGAGAGTCAGTTAGGTGAATTAGTAAAGGAACAGCTTGAAGAAGATAATTTAGTGAAAGTTCCAATTACCACAGCTGTTGCCACTTTAAATAGACATAAAGAAGCTGAAGCACTAGGAATTTCTCCAGGGAAACTTAATTTGATAGATAAGCTTCAAGATGTTATGCCAGAAATAAATCAAGAGGATTATGTAAATACATCTGTAAAAGATATTATGAAAGCTATTAAGAATACTAAAAAAGAAGCTTCTGTAGAAGAAAAGTTGGAAAGTAATGAAGAAAAACAGGAAGAACCAGCAAATAACCTAGAGAAGAAAGATGACACAAAGGAAGAAAAAGGTCCTAATGATAATAGTAAAGAGAACAATGGCAATAGCATGAAGGAAAATAAAAATAAGAATTATAATAGTGAACAGAAAAATAGTAAAGTAAATAAAAAAGAAAAAGAAGATAAGAACAATAAATCTCAAGTAAATAAGGATAAAAATCAACCTAAAAAGGATAAAGAGAAGTAAAGGTTAAATTATAGCAATATATTAATTTAAGGTGAAACTTAAAATGTATACATTAATATACAATAGATCCTTTGAGATTTTTTAAGTGAATAAAATCAAAAGTTAGTTTAATAGTTCATTATGCTTAATATTATAATTTAGCATAATGAAATTACCTCCTACAAACAAATATACCTTTCATAAAGCAGTGATCTATAGGAATATGGTTTGCTGCTTTATTACTAGTTAAGAATAATTATAATTGCAAATTGAGTTGAAATCATGTATAATCTTCAAGAGTATTAAATTACTTAATTAAATTCATATAGATAAAAGGTTTTCTAGGGTTCCGCAGTAGTAAATGTTGGTCTGGTCCAAGAGAAAACGCACATGAAATTGTGTACACGGAAGGATAAAAGCCTGGGAGATATCAAAAGAGATATCTTCTAGGCTTATTTTATTGCACTAATGATAACTAGTGCAAATTGGTTAATTTCACAAATAGGATACGCTTAATAAAAGTTAATTTGTAGCTAGTTTAAGATTAATAATTAGTATTAATAATTAGGTTAATAGCAAAAGGAGTGTCGTTATGAGCAAAAGATTAAATTTATTAGAACATAATATCAGGAGCATATTTTTTCATTACTTGCTTCCAAGCATAGGCGGAATGATTGGATTATCATTATATATCTTTTTTGATACTATGTTTGTAGGACAGGGGGTAGGAAGTGATGGACTTGCCGCCCTTAGTATAGCAATACCTATGTATAATGTATATAATGCTCTTGGGTTACTACTTGGGGTAGGTGGAGCTACGGTACTTTCAATCTATCATGGAGAGGAAAACTACCATAAAGCTAATGAGGCCTTTACCATTTCTTTTATTATTGCAATAGTTTTAGGAATAGTATTTACTTTAATTCAGGTTATATATATTGATGAGCTATGCTATTTTTTAGGGGGAAAAGGAACTCTATTTCCACTAGTTAAAGAATATCTAGAAGTAATGGCTAAATTTACTTGGGCCTTCATCTTATCGGGAACAATGGTAGCAATGGTTAGAAATGATAAAAATCCAAAGCTTGCCATGTGGGCCATGCTTTCAGGATGCATTTCCAACATTTTTTTAGACTGGTTATTTATTATTGGATTCAATATGGGGATGACAGGAGCTATAGTTGCTACAGTTATTTCTCCAATTATTACTTTGATCATCTTAAGTTTTCACTTCATCAGAAAAATGAACACTATAAAATTAGTGAGATTAAAAAAGGATATAAGGTTAATAACTAGAATTCTTAAAAATGGAATTGCAAGCTTTATACTTGAGATTTCAGGAGCCATTGTTATATTTGCTTTTAATAAGGCTGTGTTTAATTTAATAGGAGATATAGGATTATCTGCCTATAGTATTATTGCAAATATAAATTTAATATGTGCTGCAGCATTCACTGGAGTTGCCCAGGCTATTCAACCAATTATAAGTACAAACTTTGGAGCTAAAAAGACAGATAGGATCAACAAAGCATTGATTTATGCTCTAATTACGTCTATAAGTTTAGGAGTAGTCTTTTATATTGTAGGTCTAGTGCTGCCAAAACCTATTGTACTGATTTTTAATAGTGACAATCAGGAATTAATGAATATTACAGTTACTGGAATAAAAATATATTTTACTGCTTTCTTATTTATGGGGGTAAATATTACTCTAGTTTCTTATTTTCAATCAATGGAAAAATCCAAGATTTCTATTTTTTCATCCTTAAGTAGAGGAGTAATATTTATACTAGTTGGATTATTTATACTACCAAAGATATTTTCAGTAAATGGGATTTGGCTTACTGCTACCTTTGCTGAGATAATCACTTTAATTATTAACCTAGTATACGTTTTTATCAAGAGAAAATGTCTAATAGCCTAGGGGGGTTAAGACTTCATCTTTTATGAGATGTAGTCTTTTTTTTCATATATAGCTACTATAGAATTAAGTTTTATAAGTAACATGGAGAAATAATCTTTATTCTTATGTATATAATAGATAAAGACTAATTGGAGTATTAAATTTATATTATTGAAAATAATAATATAAATTTTTGAATAACTAAGAAAATAAACTCATATATTTAGAAGGTAAAACTAATTTAATAACATTTTGAAAGCTTAATTCTTCCATCATCTTTAAGTGGCAGTTGCTTAACCTAAGTAATTTGTTTTGATATAACAAAGTACCTTTGTTTAATTTTAAGCTGTTTCCAAAGTAGCTCAACAAAAAGAACTTATTCATTAATTAATAAAAATTTTTTAAAATGTTTGAAAACTTAAAAAGTTATGATATAATGTTTTTAAGATTGGAAACGTTACCGAAAACGATTTTTTAAATTATACATAAGTAAACATAAAATGATTTTACTATAGGGGAATAGAGTAGGTTAATTAAAGTAATAGATTCTATTCTCCATAATTAATTCTTTAATTGGAAACGTTACCGAAAACGTTACTCATACTTTTGAGAAAAGAGGTTTTTTATGAAAAATCTAAATATAAAAGATATTGCTCGTATAGCAGGTGTTGGTGTTACTACGGTTTCAAGAGTTTTAAATAACCATCCTGATGTTAAAGATGAAACAAGGCAGAAAATCCTAGAAGTTATGAATAACTTTAATTATGTGCCAAATAACAGTGCAAGAAACTTAAAAAGAAACACTTCTAATAATATTGGAGTGTTAGTTAAGGGAATTCATAATCCTTTCTTTTCAAAAATGATTAAATCCATTGAAGAAGAGATAGATAAAGAAGGATACTCTATGATCCTTCACTATAATGAAAGTAATAATAATGATATAGAAGCAGCAATTGAACTTATCAAGGAGAAAAAGTTAAAAGGCTTAATTTGTCTTGGAGGAGATTTCGAAAATCTAGACAAGCAAGAGCTTATTAATTTAAAGACTCCTATTGTATTAGCGTCAACTTATGTTATAGAAAAAGCAAACAAGACTTTATTTTCCAGTGTAATTATAGAAAATGAAAAGGCAGCTTTTAAAGCAGTAGATTACATAGCGAAACTTGGGCATAGAAAAATTGGAATTATTACTACAGGAGAAGAAGATAGAACTATTGGAAAACTAAGATTTGAAGGATACAAAAAAGCCCTAGAAGAAAATTCTATAAAGTTCGCTGAAGATTATGTGGAGATAGGGGAATATACCTTTGAGTCTGGTTTTGGGGCAATGAATAAGTTTTTGGATAAAAGCTTAGATTTAACTGCAGTTTTTGTTACAACAGATATTATGGCTATAGGTGCTTCCAAAGCGATTTTGGCTAGAGGACTTAAAATTCCAGAAGACATTTCCATTGTAGGCTTTGATGGTATTGATTATTCATTATATTTCCATCCATCAATTACTACAGTAGTACAGCCGGTAGAGGAAATGGGTAAAAAAAGCATAGATTTACTCTTTGAAATATTAAAAAATAAAAGAGAGCATCAGCATATAGTTTTAGAAACTCAACTAGAGGAAAGAGAATCTTGTAAAAATTTTTTAAAGGAGGCTTCACATGGCTAATGTTGTTATAAAGGGCATTGAAAAGGTTTATCCTAATGGATTTAAAGCAGTGCATGGCATTGATTTAGAAGTTAACGATGGGGAATTCATGGTTTTAGTAGGACCTTCAGGCTGTGCTAAATCTACAACTTTAAGAATGGTAGCTGGGCTTGAGGAAATCACTAATGGAACTGTTTCTATAGGAGATAAGGTGGTAAATAATATTCCACCCAAGGATAGAGGAATTGCCATGGTATTTCAAAACTATGCACTTTATCCTCATATGACAGTGTATGAAAATATGGCATTTTCATTAAAGCTAAAAAAGCTTCCAAAGGATGAAATAGATAAAAAGGTAAGGGAAGCAGCGAAAATATTAGATTTAGAAGAGGTATTAAAAAGACGTCCAAAGGAGTTATCTGGAGGGCAAAGACAAAGGGTAGCTGTGGGGCGTGCCATTGTTCGTGACCCAGAGGTTTTCTTGTTTGATGAACCACTTTCAAACTTAGATGCAAAACTAAGAGTTCATATGAGGGTTCAACTTTCACAGCTTCATAAGAAGCTTAAGTCTACTATGATTTATGTAACTCATGATCAAGTGGAAGCAATGACTATGGGAGATAGAATCTGCGTAATGAATTTTGGAAAGATAATGCAGGTGGATTCACCTCTAAATCTTTATCATTATCCTAAGAATAAGTTTACAGCTGGTTTTATTGGTTCTCCTGCTATGAATATTGCAGAGGGAGAGTTAGTAAGCAAAGAGGAAAAAGTTGCTGTGAAAATAGGTGGAGAAGTATTAGTGCTTCCAGAGAATAAGGGAAGTAAGGTTAAAAGTCATATAGGAAAAAAAGTTTGGTTTGGACTTAGACCTGAACACATTAATTTAAAAGATCAGGAGAACTCATCAAAAGTAAATGGAAGTATAGATGTAATTGAACATATGGGAAATGAGTCTTTTGTTTATTTTAGTAAAGGGGAGTTACAGCTAACTGCAAAAATTGATTCTATGGAGTCAAGAAGGTTAGAAACAGGAAAAGCAGAAGATTTTATATTTCATTTGGAAAACTGTCATATTTTTGATTATGAAAGTGAAGAGAATATAAGTCTATAAATACTAGGTCCTTAAAAATATTTCAATAGTGATTCTATCATTTCATTTGGGTAAGAAGCTTTATTTAAAAACAAACATAGTTGGAAATATCATCTCATTCCAATGTGGCTCTTCAAAATGAACTTGGTGATTATTAAAAAGTGTTATCAATTTAATTTTAATATATTCATAACATTACAGGGGAGGATTATTAACATGAAAAAAGTTAAAAAAATCTTAGCTTTAGCAATTTCATCCTTAATGGTAACTTCAGCTTTAACTGGTTGTGCAGCAAATGGGGATAAAAAGACAGATGAGGGAACGAAACCTGCGGCAGAGGAGAAGAAAGAAAATGTTACTTTAAACATATTCCAGTTTAAAGTGGAGATTGATAAGGAGTTTAAAGAGGCAGCACAAGCTTACACTACAGAACATCCAAATGTAAAAATTAATGTAGAAACTGTAGGTGGTGGTGCTGACTACGGTGCAGCTCTAAGAGCAAAAATTCAAGGTGGAACAGAGCCTTCTATATTCAATATTGGGGGACCACAAGATGTTAAGGATTGGGAATCTAGATTAGTTGATTTAACTAATGAACCTTGGACAAAACAAGCTCTTGATGGAGTTTTATCAGGAGTTACAGTAAATAATAAAGTTTATGCAATGCCTTTTGCAGTAGAAGGTTATGGCTTTGTTTATAACAAAGAAATATTCCAAACTGCAGGAATTGATACTAAAGGAGTTAAAGACTATGCTTCTTTAGAAAAAGCAGTAAAAGATTTAGATACTAAAATAAAAGCTGGTGAATTAAAAAGCAAATATCCAAACCTAGAAGCAGCTTTTGAGTTACCAGCAAAAGAAACTTGGGTAACTGGACTTCATACTTCAAATGCAGCTATTTCACAAGAGTTTAATAGTTCATTAGATGCCTTTGCAGCTAAAAAGATCGATTTCAAAAATGGGGAAGCTCTAAAAGCATTAATAGATTTACAAGCTAATTACTCTCCAAGTGCAAAATCAAAAGAGAAGTTAAGCACAGTAGATTATGCAACTCAAGTAGACCAAGGACTTGCTATTGAACGTGTGGCTATGGTTCAACAGGGTAACTGGATTTATGGCGGAGTTCAAAAAATAGATCCAAAAGTAGCTGATAAACTTGATATATTACCAATGTCAGTTAAGGGTGGAAAAGAAGACACAATTCCAATGGGAGTTCCAATGTATTGGGCAGTTAACAACAAAGGTACTGCAGCTGAGCAAGCAGCAGCTAAAGATTTCTTAAATTGGCTTTACACTTCAGAAAAAGGTAAGGACTATATAGTTAATAAATTCTTCTTTATTCCTCCATTTAAAGGTTACGAAAGTTTACAACCCAAAGATCCACTAGGTGCTGCAGTTAAGAGATATGCTGAAGCTGGAAAAACCACACCTTGGGTATTTATGGGATATCCAACAGGATGGGGAATGGAAGTTCTTGGACAAGAAATTCAAAAATATCTAGCTGGACAAGAAGATTGGAATGCAGTAATGAAAAATTCTCAAGCTAAATGGGAAGAAATGAGAAAATAGTAATAGAAACAAAAGGCACTATAAAATCATCTTGTTAAATAGCTATTACATTGATTAAATATGAAAATGAAATTGGGGAGGGGTTTTTCCCTCCTTAATTTATATACTTATTCACTTTTTTTCTTAAGAACTTGGGAAAAAATTTAAGACTAAATGTAAAAGGAGGTTAATATGAAAAATTCAAAGTTGTGGTTTAGCTTATTTGTTGGTCCTATACTTTTAGCATTTTTAATGGTTGTAATAATTCCTATGATTTCAGGAGTATACTTTTCCTTCACTAATTGGAATGGTATAGAAAATAATGCTACTTGGGTTGGACTTACAAATTATAAACAAGTGTTTAATAAAGAAAGTGGTTTCATACCAGCATTTATATTTACAGCGAAATTTGCAATAGCATCAGTAATTGCAATAAACTTATTTGGATTTTCACTTGCTTTACTAGTAACTAGAGGAATGAAGATAAGCAATATCTTAAGAAGTATATTTTTCATGCCTAATATGGTTGGTGGTTTGATTTTAGGTTTTATTTGGCAGTTTATTTTTACAAAGGCTTTTTCTTGGGTTGGTACTAAATTAGGAATAGAGTTTTTAAAGGGCTGGCTCGCAACTAGTACCACAGGTTTTTGGGCCTTAGTAATATTAATGTCTTGGCAAATGTCAGGTTACATGATGATTATATATATTGCGGCTCTTCAAGGAATTCCAGAAGCCTTAAATGAAGCTGCAGAGATTGATGGAGCTAATGGATTCCAAAGATTAAGACATATCACTCTTCCCTTAGTGGCACCAGCCTTTACAGTAGGATTGTTCTTAACTTTATCAAATTCTTTTAAGCTATTTGATCAAAACTTATCTTTAACAGGAGGAGGACCTTTTAACTCCACACAAATGTTAGCACTTAACATATATAATTCAGCCTTTACCTTTAACCAATTTGGATTAGCTCAAGCAAAGGCAGTTATATTTTTAATAACCATAGCAGTTATATCACTTACACAGCTTTATTTTAGTAAGAAAAGGGAGGTAGAAATGTAATGAAAGAAAAGTTTTTTAGAAAGCTAGGTTGGAACCTTTTAGGTATTTCAGTGGCTTTAATATTTTTAGCACCTCTATACATTGTGTTTACTAACTCCTTTAAAACAGCTAAGGGAATTTTTACAAATGTACTTAGTCTACCAGTAAAGGATACCTTTACTGTAAATAACTATATTCAGGCCTTTAAGGATTTAAACTTTCTTCACTCCTTAGCTAACTCTTTATTTATTACTATTACAAGTACAGTTTTGATAGTAATTTTTGCTTCAATGGCAGCTTGGATGCTAGTGAGAAGCAAATCGAAGTTCAGTACTTTTTTATTCTTCTTGTTTGCGGCGGCCATGCTAATACCATTCCAATCAGTTATGCTGCCATTAATTAATTTATTGGGAAAGCTTAAGATGTTAAATCCTTTTGGATTAATATTTGCATATTTAGGCTTCGGTTCAAGTTTATCCATAATTTTATATCATGGATTTATTAAAGGAATACCAGTGGAACTTGAGGAAGCTGCTTTGATTGACGGGTGTAATAAATTTCAGGTCTTTTGGTTTATTGTATTTCCACTATTAAAACCAATAACCGTTACAGTTTCTATTTTAAATGCAATGTGGATTTGGAATGACTTTTTACTCCCTCAATTAGTTATAAATAAACCAGAGTGGCACACTATACCATTAAAAATGTTCTATTTCTTTGGACAGTACTCAAAAAGATGGGATTTAGCTCTTGCAGGGCTTGTAATTGGTATGATTCCTATTATTATATTCTACTTCTTTGCTCAAAAGCATATTGTTAAAGGTGTTACTCAAGGGTCTATAAAGTAATAAAATATGGGAGTAGATTTAGGGTGATAAAAGAAATTATATAGACTGAACAAGTCTAAAAACAGTATAAGAGGGGGGAGTAAGTATATGAACTTATATGAATTATCAGATAAGGTGTTTAAATATTCCTTTGGAAATCCCATTAACACTGAGGCTGTAGTAACTAAAGGTAAAAAAGTAAAAGAGGAATCTTTAAGATATTTTAATATAGATGATACTGAAGGAATGAGATTTACCTATAAAATGACTAAGGAACAAGTAGTTTGGGGTCTAGGAGAAAATCTAAAAGGTATGAATAAAAGAGGAGGAATTTATGAGTCCTTTTGCAGTGATGACCCAAGACATACTCCAGACAAAAAATCCTTATATGGAGCTCATAACTTTTTGGTTATAGATGGTAAGGAAACCTTTGGAGTGTTTATTGACTATCCAGGAAAGGTTATTTTCGATATTGGATTCTCAGAAGAAAGCTCTCTCATAATAGCCATTGAAGAAAAAGATGTAGATGTTTATATAATAACTGGAGAAAAGCCTTTAGAAATTGTAAGAGAGTTTTTAAGTATAATTGGAGAAGGCTATGCTCCACCTAAATGGGCTTTTGGATATCAACAATCAAGGTGGAGCTATCCTAATGAAGAATCGGTGAGAGAAGTTGCAAATAAATTTATAGAAAGTAATATCCCATGTGATGCCATTTATTTAGATATAGATTATATGGAAAGATTTAAAGATTTTACAATAGATCAAAAAGCTTTTCCAGAATTTAAAGCTTTTGCTAAAGAGATGAAGGATAAAGGTTTTAGGCTCATTCCAATTATTGATGCAGGAGTGAAAATAGAAAAGGACTATGACATATATGAAGAAGGCTTAGAAAATAATTATTTCTGCCAGGATGAGGAAGGAAAGGCTTTTATGGCAGCAGTTTGGCCAGGGCGTTGCCACTTTCCAGATTTTTTAAATCCTCAGGTTAGAACCTGGTTTGGATTAAAGTACAAGGTATTAACAGATTTAGGTATTGAAGGTTTTTGGAATGATATGAATGAACCAGCCCTATTTTATACAGATAGAGGATTAAAGGAAGCAATTAGCTTAGCTAAGGTATCAGAAAATGCAAACTTAGATATTTATTCCTTCTTTAAGTTAAAAGACTACTTTAACAATATGTCTAATAGTTTAGAGGATTATAAAAGCTTTTATCACAATATAAATGGTGAAAAAATAAATCATTATAAAGTTCATAACTTATATGGCTACAATATGACCAGAGCTGCAGGTGAAGGTTTAAACATCATAGATTCAAGTAAGAGATTTTTACTGTTCTCTAGAGCCTCTTATATTGGAATGCATAGATACGGAGGCATTTGGACTGGTGATAACCATTCCTGGTGGGAACACCTACTTTTGAATATAAAGATGATGCCATCCTTAAATATGTGCGGGTTTCTTTACATTGGTGCAGATACAGGTGGTTTTGGAGGAGACACCAACCCTGAACTTATAACAAGATGGACACAGTTTAGTATATTTACTCCTCTTTTTAGAAATCATGCAGCTATGGGAACGAGAAAACAAGAACCTTTCTCCTTTGAAGAAGAAACAATAAAAACCCTAAGAAATACTATCGAATTGCGTTATGCATTAATACCATATATTTATTGTGAATACATGAAAGCCTTAAAGAATAAGGATATGTACTTTAAGCCCTTAGGTTTTGAATACAAAGATGATTTTGCTAAAAGAGTTGAAAATCAATTACTTGTGGGGGAATCTTTAATGATAACTCCAGTGTATGAGGAGAATTCATTAGGTAGGTATGTTTACTTACCAGAGGACATGGTACTTTTGAAGGTGAAGAATTACCAGGAAAGAATCTATGAAGTTGTGAAAGGTGGTCATCATTATATTGATGTAGACTTAAATGAAGTACCAATATTTTTGAGAAAAGACAAGGCTTTTATTTTAGGAAACCACAGTAAAAATGTGGATAGTTTAAATAATGAAGAGCTTAAAGTCATAGCCTTTGTAGAGAATGAAACAACTTATGTTTACTATGATGATGATGGCACTACTAAAGACTATAAGACAGGAAACCATGAAGAAGTAATTATTAATATAAAAAAATGTGGTGAAAATGACTTTGCTATTGAGATAAAAAATAAAGGAAATACAAAGGTAAGGGTTATAAACCTTGAAATAATTGATACAAATGGAAGGGTTCATAAGAAAATCCTATCAGTTGAAACCTAAAAAGGAGAAGGATAATGATGAAGAGAAGCAGCGGTATTTTAATGCACATAACCTCCTTACCAAGTCCTTATGGAATAGGAACCTTTGGAAAGGAGGCCTATGAATTTGTAGACTTCTTAGTTAAAGCAGGTCAAAAATATTGGCAAATACTGCCGCTAGGATCTACAAGTTTTGGAGATTCTCCTTATCAATCTTTCTCTGCCTTCGCAGGAAATCCCTATTTTATAGATTTGGACCTTCTAAATAAGGAATGTATTCTTGAAGAAAAGGATTATAAGGTTTTAGATTTTGGAGATGATCCTGAAAATGTAGATTATGAGAAGATATTTAAAAATAAGATGAAGGTGCTAAAAGTTGCTTTTAACAATGCAAAGAACAAACATTTAGAGGATATAAAGAAGTTTAAAGAGGACAATACCCAGTGGATAGAAGATTATGCCCTTTATATGGCAATAAAAGAAAAGTTTCAATTAAAGCCTTGGAAGCTTTGGGATGAGGATATTAAACTAAGAAAAGAAAGTACTATAAAAACTTATAAGAGAGAATTAAAAGAAGAAATAGAGTATTGGGTATTTTTGCAGTACTTATTTTATAAACAGTATGGTGAATTAAAAGCTTATGCAAATTCCAAGGGTGTTAAAATTATTGGTGATATTCCTATATATGTGGCAGAAGATAGTGCTGATACCTGGGCAAATAGTAACATATTTCTACTTGATGAAAATAAAACTCCAACAGTAGTTGCTGGTTGTCCACCAGATGCTTTTTCAGAAACAGGTCAGCTTTGGGGTAATCCTATTTATGATTGGAAGGCTTTAGAGAAACAAGAATATCTGTGGTGGATTGAAAGAATTGACGCAAGCAGAAAAATATATGATGTAATTAGAATAGATCACTTTAGAGGTTTTGAATCCTATTGGCAAATTCCTTATGGAGAAGAAACAGCTATAAATGGAACTTGGGTAAAAGGACCTGGAATAAAGCTTTTCAACGCCATTAAGAAAGCCTTAGGGCATGTAGAAATTATTGCTGAAGACTTAGGTTTTTTAACTGAAGAAGTTATAAATTTTAGAATAGAATCTGGGTATCCAGGAATGAAGGTGCTTCAATTTGCCTTCGATTCTAGAGAAGAAAGCGATTACTTACCACATAATTATGAAAAGAACTGTGTGGTTTATACAGGAACTCATGATAATTATACTGTAAATGGGTGGTTTAAAAACACTAATAAAGCAGATGTAGATTATGCAGTTAGGTACTTAAATTTGAGTGAAAAGGAAGGCTATAACTGGGGATTTATTAGAGGGGCATTAAGCTCTGTAGGGAGTTTAGCAATTGCACAGATGCAGGATTATCTAGGACTTGGAGATGAGGGAAGGATGAACATTCCATCAACCCTAGGAGATAACTGGCAGTGGAGAATTAAAAAAGAAGCTCTTACAGAAGAGTTGGCGGAGAAGATAAATAAACTCACAAAGCTTTATGGAAGATAAAAAAGGAAAGGTAGATAAATATGTTTGATACTAAAGAATTAAGAGAAAACATAGAAAGAATTCTTAAAACAGATTACGGCAAAACTTTAGCTAAAGCTCAAACTCATGAGAAGTATAATGCCCTTTCTAAAGTCATAATGGGAACAATTGTTGATAACTGGAATGAAACAGAGAAGACTTACTCTACTGGAAAAGTAGCTTATTATCTTTCTGCAGAGTTTTTAATAGGAAGAGCCTTAGGTAACAACCTATTGAACTTAGGAATTTATGAAGATGTAAAAGTAGTATTAAAGGACATGAATATAAATATCAATGATATTGAAGAAATTGAAGAAGATGCTGGTCTTGGAAATGGTGGTCTTGGGAGACTTGCAGCTTGTTTTATGGAATCCTGTGGAACTTTAAATCTTCCTGTAAGAGGCTATGGTATAAGATATAGTCATGGCTTATTTAAGCAAAGTTTTGAAGATGGTTTTCAAAGGGAAGAAGGTGACAATTGGCTTAAATATGGAGATCCTTGGTCAATAAGAAAAGAAGAGGAATCTGTAATTGTTGAATTTGCTGATGGAAAGGTTAAGGCAGTACCTTATGACACACCAATCATTGGCTATGGCACAAAGAATATAAATACTCTTAGATTATGGAAGGCAGAAAGCTTTAAGGATTTTGATTTTCATCTATTTAATGACCAAAAGTATAATGAGGCAGTAGAGGAAAAAAATAAGGCAGAGGATATATCAAGAGTGTTATATCCTAATGATTCCACTGAAGAGGGAAAAATACTTAGATTAAAGCAGCAATACTTTTTTGTATCAGCTTCCTTAAAAGATTTAATAAAACAATATAAGAAAGATCATAGGGGAGATTTCAAGGACTTTCCAGAGTTTCACGCAATTCAGCTTAATGACACTCACCCTGTAGTTGCAATACCAGAGTTAATGAGGTTATTAGTGGATGAAGAAAATATAGCTTGGGAAATAGCTTGGGATATTACCGTAAAAACCTTCTCTTATACTAATCACACTATCTTAGCAGAGGCTCTAGAGCAATGGTGGAATGGCCTTTATAAAAAGGTGCTTCCAAGAGTATATGAAATTATTGAAGAGATTGATAAGAGATTTGTTATTGAGCTTTCACAAAAGGGCTATGAACCAGAAAAGATAAATTCTATGGCTATTATTAATAGGGACATGATTCGTATGGCTTTTCTTGCTATTCATGGAACTCATACTACCAATGGAGTAGCTCAGCTTCATACAGATATATTGAAATTTCAAGAGCTTAGAGATTGGTATGAGCTTTATCCAAATAGGTTTCAAAATAAAACTAATGGAATTACACCAAGAAGATGGCTTGCACTTTGCAATAGGGAATTAGCACAAATGATTACAGAACTTCTTGGAACTGATAAATGGATAAATGAACTTACTTTACTTAAAGATCTTGAAAAATATTTAGAGGACGAAATGGTGCTAAATAAGATTTTAGAAATAAAGGCAGAGAAAAAGCACCAGTTAGCTGAATATATAAAAGTTCATGAAGGGGTCGAAATAAATCCAAATTCTTTATTTGATATCCAAATAAAAAGACTACATGAGTACAAAAGACAGCTTCTAAATGCCTTTGGAATTTTGGATTTATATTTTAGACTAAAGGAAAATCCAGAAATAGATATAGTACCTAGAACTTTTATTTTTGGAGCAAAAGCTGCTCCAGGATATATAAGAGCTAAGGGGATAATAAAGTTTATAAATGAAATAGGAAAACTAATTAACAATGATCCTCAGGTTATGGAAAAAATTAAAGTAGTTTTTGTTCAAAACTATAGGGTATCCTATGGGGAAAAGCTATTTCCTGCAGCAGATATTTCTGAGCAAATTTCTACAGCAGGTAAAGAAGCTTCAGGTACTGGAAATATGAAGTTTATGCTAAATGGAACTCCAACCTTAGGAACCTTTGATGGTGCAAATGTGGAGATAGTACAAGAAGCAGGAGAAGAAAATAATTTTATTTTTGGTGCTAGGGTTGAAGAAATAGAGAAAATTAAGGATAATTACAATCCAAAAGAGTACTACGAAAATAATCCAAGGTTAAAGAAGGTAGTAGACACCTTAATAGATGGAACCTTCTCTGATGGAAATACAGGAATGTTTGAAGAAATTTATACCTCTCTTCTTGAAGGTGCAGCTTGGCATAAGCCAGATCATTATTTTATATTTAAGGATTTTATGGGTTATTTAGAAGTACAAGAAAAGGTGGATAAGGCCTATAGACATAGACTTTTATGGGCTAAAAAGTGTCTAAAGAATATAGCTAACGCTGGTAAGTTTAGTAGTGATAGAACCATTGAAGAGTATGCAAGAGAAATTTGGTATATTGAGCCAAAGAAAATATAAAAAGCCAGATAAAACCCATTATATTTTAGGTACACAAGAGTTCTAATTATTTTAGTCTTGTGTGCCTAAATTTTTGTAGAATGGATGAATTAAATGAATTATAATTATAATATATAGAATGCAATAAACGTACTGTATAAATATAGATAAGTCTATTTTTCATTCTCTTTAACATAAGTGCCTAAATTTATAAGTAATATTACAACTTATGTAAGAGGTTTAGAGTATTTGTACAAAGAGCAAAGCAAGGAGGAGCACCATGTATGTAGGAGTAGATTTAGGCGGGACTAATATTGCAGTTGGCCTAGTAGATGAAAATAGTATTTTAAAATATCACAAGTCTACACCAACTAGGGCAGAAAGAGGTTCAAAGGAAGTAACTAAAGATATTATTAAGCTAATCAATGAAACAATAAGAGACTATGGCATAAATAAAGAGACAGTTAAAGCCATTGGTATAGGTGTGCCAGGAATTGCAGAGCCTAATTCTGGAGAGGTAATTTACTGTGTCAACTTAGGGTGGAATAATGTACCTTTAAAGCAAGACCTTGAAAAAGAGCTAAATATTCCAGTATTTGTAGACAACGATGCCACCGTTGCTGGACTTGCAGAGTATAAGATAGGCGCTATGAGGAATTGTGAAAGTGGTGTGTTCATAACTTTAGGTACTGGAGTTGGTGGAGGTATTGTTATCAATGGTAAGGTTAGGTCAGGTTTTAATGGTGTAGGATCTGAAATTGGACACATGATAGTAGGAGAAAACTTTTATCCTTGTAATTGTGGTCGCAATGGGTGTTTAGAAACCTTCACTTCCTCAACTGCCTTAATTAACTATACGATAAAATTAATAAGTGAGGGGAATGAGACCTCCATAGTTAATAAAGCAAAGGGCAGTTTACAAGACATTAATGGAAAAATTATTTTTGAAGCTGCAAAAGAAGGAGATTATGTAGCTAATAAAGCTGTAGATAGGTTAGTAAAATACCTAGCTATTGGAATTACAAATATCATAAACATTATTGATCCAGAGATAATAGCATTAGGTGGAGGACTTTCAGGAGCAGGAGATTTTCTTTTGGCAAAAGTTCGGGAGGAAGTTGAAAGAGTAAGGTATATGAAAATGATTCCTATAGGAAAGATAGTTCTTGCAACACTTGGAAATGAAGCGGGAATTATTGGAGCAGCAGCTCTTGGTATGTAGGAAATAAGTTTAAAGTTTAGCCTCACAGGAAAAATACCTGTGAGGCTAAATAATTTGTTAATTTCCACTACCTAAGTTTCCGCAAGTACCTCGTGCACCAGATTTCATACCAGCACCATTACCCATACCTTTGCCAGCACCTCTTCCGACCATGTTCCCATTACCTTTTCCCTTTTGTCCTTCACCCGGAGCAGTGCAAGCGGCTGAGTTTTCTTCTATTCTAGCCTTTATGGCATCGCCTTGTTCTTTTGTTACTGAACCATTATTTATAGCTTCATCAATAGATTTGATTTTTTCCTCAACCATAGTTGACTTAAACTCTTCAGCAGTAATTCCTTTTTCACTTACCAAATCATACATTGTTTTACCAGCAGCTCTGCCTTCAGTTATATCAGCTTCTTCTATACCAAACTTTTCTTTTAATAACCTTGTCATAAAATCATAACCTTTTATACCAGCGATTCCTCTAAGTCCAGAACCTTGGCAAAGAGAAGTAGGGTTATTAGTGTTAGCTGTAGTTGTTGCTGAGTCTGCATAAGCAGTTGCTCCAATACCAAGTGCTAATGTTAGTGCTAATACCATCATAAGATTTTTCTTTTTCATTGTCATTACCTCCATAAATTTATTTGCATTTTTACTGAGTTACAACACAGGCTTCCAACAGGAAATTTAAGTGTATTTATCTTTCCAATCTATAAGAGAAACAAGTTAGGTCTCTGTTTAACTAAGGAATACTTAGGTATTCCAAAAATAGATTAAATAGTTGAAAGTTAATATGTTTTATATCTCAGTAGCTTATATTAAAATAATACCTACAAACTTTGATAATACTATGGGGTAATTGTGATAAATTTGTGAAATATTAAGTTAAAGGATTTTTATAATTTTAAATTTTTCCTTATGTCTTTAGAAATAACTTAGTATACTAAGTTACTTACTATACTAAGTTATTTATTACTCTGGTACTTCCTCCGTAGTTTTATCGCATTTTCTTATAAACTTATTGGGAATTATAAAATAGAATTCTGTTTCTTTTCCTAGGGAGCTATTAACTCCATATTCAAAGCCATGTAGTTTTAAAATCTCGCTACAAATTGGGAGACCAAGACCCATGCCACCACTTTCAGAAGTTTTATAATACCTATGCCAGATATCTTCTAATAAATTTGGAGGTATTCCCACTCCATAATCTAAAATAGATACTTTAATATGTGTATTTTCTTTACTAGCTAAGACTTTGATTTCACTATTTTCCCTACTAAATTTAATTGCATTATCTAGAAAATTATAAAGAACTCTTTCTAGATGTTTTTTATCAGCTTCTATATTTATGGGGAGGGAACTGCAATAAATGGAAAGATTTTTTTTAATAATCATAGGATGAAGCTTATTAATTACATCCTCTAGTAGCAGTGGAAGGTTAATAGAACTCTTATTTAAAGTAAATGCTCCTTGTTGAAATTTAGAAAGTTGAAGCAAATCTACAACTAAGTTATTTAATCTATCTACTTCTTTAATTATTTCAAGAGAATATTTATCTTTAGCTTCTTCAGTTACTAAACCATCATAAATAGCTTCACTATAGCCTCTAATCACACTAAGAGGGGTTTTAAAGTCATGGGAAACGTTAGCCACAAATTCCCGCTGAAGGTGATTTTTCTTTTTAAGTTCAAGAGTCATTTTTTCAATACTATAAGATAGTGCTTCAATTTCATCTTTTGTATTTATATCTAACTTTAAGTCAAAGTTTCCTTTTGATATTTCATTAGCTGCATTTTCTATTTGCAGTATAGGGTTAGTAAACTTTCTCCCAATATAAGAAATGAGAGGGAGTGATAATAATACTCCTACAACAAAAACTAAAAATAATATTATATAAATACCTTTCAAATAATCCTCAGAGTATTTATTACTTTGAAAAACCACAATATCACCTAATGAGGTTTCAAACTTGTAATAAAGAAATTCTGATCCCATCATATTTTTAAACTTTCCCTTTTTCACAAAATCTTTTTCTTTAACATTTTGTAGAAAAGACATCATTCTCATTTTACCTTGAGTTAAGGGTGTAATATTTCCATCTTTAATTAGGATAGCGCTAACTTCAAGACTTGGAAGGGGAGTAGATGTACTCAGATACTCATAAATTTCCTTGGCTGAACTTTCTAGATAAGTGTATTGTTGAGACAAATAAAATTTAGATAAAAAGATACTGCTACCAATAAAACATAAAATCACCACAAAAGTAATTATGCCTAAGAAATATTTTGAAAGCTTTACTGTTATTTTATTCATATTTACTCTCCACAAAGTTATTAATTATAAATAAGAAAATTACGTTCTTATATTTTAGCAGAAGATTAATTGACTAATGAGATTTTCAGTATATTTAATAATATATAAGTTACGATATTATTTTTACATTGCAAGGTAATTTTAAGCAACTTATATAAAAAAGAATGCAAAACAGAATTAGATATAATTATTCAGTATTTTTATTGCATTCTATATATTTCAAAATAAGGTTCATTTAAATTTAGTGAGAAGATTGGCATATACTAATTTTTAAAGTCCATCTTATAGCCTACACCCCAGACCGTTGCCAAATGATTTTCGCAAAAACTAATTTTTTCTCTTAACTTTTTCACGTGAGTATCAACAGTTCGAGAATCTCCAGCGTAATCATATCCCCAAACTGTACTAAGTAATTGTTCTCTATTAAAAACTTGACTAGGATTCTTACAGAAAAACACTAGAAGATCGAACTCTTTTGGAGTTAGTACTATATTTTTATCCTCTTCTATTACTTCTCTCTTGTTTTCTGAAATAGTTAATTTATTGAAAGCAAGAGTTGTACTATTATCTACCTTGCTATTCATTCTCAAGTTTACTCTTAATATTAACTCTCTCATGCTAATAGGTTTCACCATATAATCATCAGCCCCTAATTCTAGACCAAAAATCCTATCATCTTCCTCACCTCTAGCAGTAGTCATAATTACTGGGGTGTTTCCTAAGGTTTTAATTTTTCTTAAAAGGGCCCAACCATCTTTATTAGGGAGCATTACATCTAAGATAACCAAATCAAAAGTTTCAGTAAAAATAGCGTCTTCAGCTAATTTACCATCTGAAATGCAAGTTACTTCATAATTCTCTTTTTCTAAATATAAGGTCATTACTTCTGAAAGTTTAGTTTCATCTTCAACAATAAGTATTTTACCCTTCATAAACTCACTCCTTTAAAGGTTGATTATCATTATATTACAATAATATAATAAAACAAAGTTTTTTTCTACACTAAAGTTAATAACCAATAAGTAAAGAATTATAGACTAATAAGTATATTTATAACTTTTATCCAGTTATAAAGTTTCTCAAATATGCAAATATTATATTTAATAAATAATATATGGTCATCAAAGAAGAGGAGTATTTGAAAAATTCAAGTACTTCATAAAGGAGACTGAGATGAAAAGAGGAGTTATTGAAAGAAATTTTCGCAAGATTAAAAACCAAATTCATCAGATAAATGAGATAGTAAAAAATTCAAAAACTAATTCCTTATGGGAGCATGAGGCTTCTATTAGAAAAAAGCTTAAGCAGCTAAAGGAATTTGAAGGTGCGGGCCTTCGAGATTATGAAGAAGTTTACCAAAGTTATTTAGAAATTTTAGAGTATATTTCTGAGAGACTTGTTAATGATTATAACAATAAAAACGATACAAAGTTTAATTTCAGAGACATTATAGAAGATAATTACGAAGGATATTTAAAATCAGGAATAATTAGTGTGTTAATTTCCAATCATATACCTAGATTAATTTCTAGTGAATTTGATAGAGTGTTTCCAATGAATCCTAAGAATGAATATAGAGAAACAAGAAGAGTGAAAAGGGAGTTTTATCTTCACTTAGGAGAAACAAATACAGGAAAAACCTATAATGCTATGCAAAGGTTAAAGGGGAGTAGCAGAGGTATCTATCTATCCCCATTAAGAATCTTGGCTTTAGAGAATTATGAAAGGTTAAATAATGAGGGAGTTAAATGCAGTCTTTTCACAGGTGAAGAAGAAATTATAGTAGAAGGAGCTACTCATATATCTTGTACTATTGAGAAATTGGATATTGAAGAAGAGTATCAGGTTGCCATTATTGACGAGGTTCAAATGATAGATGATGATCAACGTGGTGCGGCATGGACCAGAGCTTTGCTTGGGGTGAAAAGCAAGGAAGTTCATCTTTGTGGGTCTTTGAATGCTAAAAATATTATAATAAAAATCCTAGAAGACTGTGAAGAAAATTATACTTTAAAGCTATATCAACGGCAAATACCTCTTCAACTTCAACAGCAGAACTTTTCCTATAGAAATATAGAAGAAGGAGATGCATTAGTTGTTTTTTCGAAAAAAAGAGTATTAGAGCTAGCATATGAATTTGCAGACCTTGGCATTAAGGCCAGCTTAATTTATGGAGATTTACCACCTGAAGTTAGAAGAAAACAATATGAACAATTCATTAATAAAGAGACAAAGATATTAATTTGTACTGATGCTATTGGCATGGGAGTTAATCTTCCCATTAAAAGAATAATATTTATGGACATAAAAAAATACGATGGAAATGAATTTAGATTTTTAAACTCCCATGAAGTAAAGCAAATAGCAGGTAGAGCAGGGAGAAAGGGGATATATGAAGTTGGTTATGTGGCATCCATTGGTGGAAATCAAGATTTCCTAGATGAAATGCTAAGTTCAGAAGATAGAGAAATAAAAGAAGCAGTAGTGGGGCCTAGCGAAGCAATTTTAAAAGTAAAAAGCCTTTCTTTAAGGGAAAAGCTTGCTTTGTGGAGTACTAGAGAAGAACAAGTACCTTTTTATAGAAAAATGGATATTAATGAATATTTAATAATTCTTGATCATCTTAAAAGCTATAAACTTCATGAACAGGATCAATGGAAACTTATAAGAATTCCTTTTGATGTAACAAATCCTAAGTTAATGGAAGCTTTTTTAATTTATGTTGATCAATTATTCATTGGAAAAATGGATAGTATATCAAAACCATCCTATTCATTACAAGAATTATATGAACTTGAAATTTACTATCAAAAGGTGAATTTATACTATAGTTTTTCGAAAATTTTCAAACTAGAATATGATGAGCATTGGGTACAGGAGGAAAGAGCTAGGGTAAGTGAAGAAATAAATAAAATATTATTGGACATATAATTAATATTTATTAAAAGTTTTAAGAGAAACTGGGGTAATATAAACATATAAAATATTACAAATGATAAACATTTGAAGTTTTCAAATAAATTACCTCTTATAGAATTAGTTTAATTGTAGAAACTAATATAGAGAAAGATATAAATTTAAAATTATTATGTTTTAGGCAAAAGCAATAAAAAACAATATTGGAGGGATTATTATGGCAGAAAACAAGTATAAAGAAAAACATATGGCAATGCCAATTGAAAATTTTGCAACAGCACCATTGGCTAATAGGGATCAGCTACAACCACGAACAAGAGTAAATATTCCTAATAATAACGAGATTAGAAATGCAAAAGATTGGGTAGATGCAAATCAAAAATAGTATCTAAAAATGAGAAAGCAATAGTTTCATAAAAAGAAGCTTGATNNATCAAGCTTCTTTTTATGAAAAAATTTTTAGTTTTATAATTAGTATTGTATTTCAGCCAATCTTCTGTATGTGTCGTATCTTTCACGGGCATGCTTTTCTGCTACATCATACATTTGATCAGCAATTTCTGGGAATACGGTTGCAAGAGAAGTGTAACGAATTTCACTTAAGATAAACTCTTTAAAGGATTTTGTTGGTTCCTTAGAATCTAATACAAATGGATTCTTTCCTTCTTCCTTAAGCATTGGATTATATCTATAAAGATGCCAATATCCAGACTCCACAGCCTTTTTCTCTTGGGCAATACTTGTGCCCATTCCTGTTTTAATACCATGGTTAACGCAAGGTGCATAAGCAATAATTAAGGAAGGTCCTTTATATGCTTCAGCTTCTGCAATAGCTTTTATTGTGTGGTTCATATTAGCACCCATAGAAATTTGAGTTACATATACATAGCCATAACTCATAGCCATTAAGCCTAAATCTTTCTTTCTAATTTTCTTACCAGCAGCTGCAAATTTAGCTACTGCAGCTGTAGGCGTAGCTTTAGAAGATTGACCACCGGTATTAGAATAAACCTCTGTATCCATAACAAAGATATTAACATCATCGCCAGTTGATAGAACTTGATCTAGTCCAGAGAAACCTATATCGTAAGCCCAACCATCTCCACCAATCATCCAATGAGACTTTTTAACTAAATGATCCTTATTCTCCATAATTTCTTTAAGAATTGGGTCTTTTTCATAGTCTATAGTCTTCATAGCTTCAAGAATCTTAGAGGTAGCAGCTTTAGAAGCTTCACCATCATCAATACCAGCTAGCCACTGTTCAAATGCGTCTTTAACAGGTGCACTTAAAGTTGAGTTTAATGCTTCCTTCATTAGCTGAGCAAGTTTTTCCCTTAGTTGTTTTACCGCTAAGTACATACCATAGCCATATTCCGCATTATCTTCAAAGAGAGAGTTACCCCAAGCTGGTCCTTTACCGCATGCATTAGTAGTATATGGAACAGAAGGTGCACTACCACCCCAAATTGATGAACAACCTGTAGCATTGGCTATCATCATTCTATCACCAAATAATTGGGTTAGAAGTTTAACATATGGGGTTTCTCCACAACCTGGGCAAGCACCACTGAATTCCATAAGTGGTCTTACAAATTGGCTTCCTTTTAGTGTTTTCTTATCCATAATATGATCTTTGGAAGTAACTGTTGTACCATACTCCCAATTTTCAGATTCCATTTCAATTTCATGTTCTGCTGGTTTCATGATTAATGCTTTTCCTGGAGCAGGACAAATATCAGCACAGTTTCCACAACCAGTACAATCTAGTGGACTGATTTGTATACGGTAATGTAAGTCTTCAAAGCCTTTTCCAGTAGGCTTTTTAGTTTTAAAGGTATCAGGTGCTTTTTCTTTCTCAGTATCATCAAGTAATAATGGGCGTATTACTGCATGAGGACATATATAAGCACATTGATTACATTGAATACACTTATCAATTTGCCACTCAGGAACGGTAACTGCTATACCACGTTTTTCATAGGAAGTTGTTCCCGTTGGGAAAATACCATCTTCCATACCGTTGAAAGCGCTAACAGGAAGTTCGTCTCCCTCATGTCTTTCCATAGGTCTTTGAATATTTTTAATAAAATCAGGTTCTTCCTTAATTGGCAGATTTTCATCTTCTGCATTAGCCCAAGATTCGGGTACATTAACCTTGTGTAATGCATTTACACCTTGGTCAATGGCTTCTTTGTTCATATTAACAATCTTTTCACCCTTTTTACCATAGGTCTTTTCTACAGAAGATTTTAGTAAATCGATGGCTTGTTCTACTGGAATAACATTAGCTAGTTTAAAGAAGGCAGACTGCATTATCATATTAATTCTACCACCTAGACCAATTTTCCCAGCTATAGAAATAGCATCTATGGTATAGAAATTAATATTGTTTTTTGCAATATATCTTCTTAAAGAAGCAGGCAATCTTGTTTCTAATTCCTCATCACTCCAAGGGCAGTTAAGAACAAACACACCATTTTTCTTTAATCCTTTTACTAAGTCAAAATTATAAACATAGGATGGATTATGGCAAGCTATATAATCAGCTTTGTATACTAAATATGGTGACCTAATTGGTTTTTTACCGAATCTTAAGTGTGAAATTGTACTTCCACCAGATTTTTTACTATCATAAGAAAAGTAAGCTTGAGCATAAAGATCTGTATTATCTCCTATAATTTTAATTGCAGATTTATTTGCTCCAACAGTTCCATCTGAACCTAGTCCCCAAAACTTACAACTAATAGTTCCTTCAGCAGAAGTTTCGATTATTTCTTCTTCAGGTAGTGAAGTATTAGTAACATCATCTACAATTCCAATGGTGAAGCCATTTTTGGGCCTTGGAGCTTTCAAGTTATTATAAACTGCTAAAATTTGAGATGGTCTAGTATCTTTTGAGCCAAGGCCATATCTACCACCAACTATTAATGGCTTTTCAGAATCATTGTAGAAGGCATTGCAAATGTCTAGATACAATGGTTCACCAAGAGAGCCAGGCTCCTTTGTACGATCTAGTACAGCTATTTTCTTAACAGTCTTTGGAAGAACATTAAATAGATATGTACTACAGAATGGACGATAAAGATGAACTTTGATAAGTCCTACCTTTTCACCCTGGTTAGTTAAATAGTCTATGGTTTCTTCGATTGTGTCACATACAGAACCCATAGCTATAATTATATTTTCAGCATTTGGGTCACCATAATAGTCGAAGGGATGGTATGCTCTTCCTGTAATTTTTTCTAGTTCTCTCATATAATTTTCTACGATATCAGGTACTGCTTCAAAATATCTATTAGAAGACTCCCTTTGTTGGAAGTAGATATCAGGGTTTTGAGCTGTACCTCTTAGTGTTGGATGTTCAGGATTTAGAGCTCTTTGTCTAAAAGCTTTAATAGCATTGTGATCTACTAGCTTAATAACATCCTCAGGATTTACTATTTCTATTTTTTGATATTCATGTGAGGTTCTAAATCCATCAAAGAAATGTATAAAAGGAACTCTAGATTTTATAGAAGAAAGGTGAGCAACATTTGCTAAATCCATTACTTCTTGAACATTTGAAGCAGCTAAAAGGGCTACTCCCGTTTGTCTAGTAGCCATTACGTCTTGATGGTCTCCAAAAATAGAAAGGGCATGAGCAGCAACAGCACGGGCGCTTACGTGTAATACTCCTGGTAAAAGTTCTCCTGCCATTCTATAAAGGTTAGGGATCATCAACAATAATCCTTGAGATGCAGTATAGGTTGTTGTAAGTGCTCCTCCAACTAGAGAACCGTGTACAGAGCCAGAAGCACCAGCTTCTGATTGCATTTCTACAACTTTTACTGGTTGACCAAACATATTTTTTCTACCGTGGGCAGACCAATCATCTGTAAGTTCTGCCATAGGTGTAGACGGGGTTATAGGATAGATAGCAGCTACTTCTGTAAAAGCATAAGAGGCTTCTGCAGCAGCTTGGTTTCCATCCATGGTTTTCATGATTTTTGCCATTAATAAAATCCTCCTCTATAATGATTTAAGCACCTACAAGATTTATGAGTGAGTAAGTACCTTACATTAAATCTTACCTATTCTATTATTTACTAGGAATACACAGTCCATACATTAAAATTTTATAAAGTAATACAAAGAGATATAAATAGCAGTTGATGAGAAGAATTTTAAGGTTTAAATATAGATTGCTCCTTCGTTAACCAGGAACATTTGATGAGAAAATATGAATTAAGTATTCATATTGAGATGTTTTACAAGTCTCATCTATGCAGGGTTTCTTAAAGAAAGTTTACAAGAGAGCTTAAGTATTTAAAGGTTTCTATATGAATTTATAGTTTGGAATTAAACTTATAGGGAGAAAGGGCTTATTTTTAGTGTGAAGACTAAGAGGTTGGTAGAAATATGTCGAATTAATTGGTAAAAATGTTATAAATTTGTGAAATGTAAGTAAATATGCAGAAAAATGTTGAATATTGGAAAATCACATGTTATATTATTATTGAAAATAAATTTACTTTAATGAAAATAAATAAATTAAAATGGGGGAATGATGAAATTTATGTGTAGTGATTGTTTAGAAGAAACAAAAGCTAGTATTTTGAAAAATCTACTGAGAGAATTAGAAGGAAAAAGCAAAGATACGTTAACGCATTGTTATAATGTAGTTAATTACGCTACAAGTTTTGCTAGATATATTCAGTGTGAAAAAGAGGATATTACTAAACTTCATTACGCAGCATTATTACACGATATAGGAAAAATTAGAATTCCAAATGATATACTTAATAAAAGTGAAGAATTGACAAAAGAAGAATATGAAATAATAAAAAAACATTCCTACTATGGTTATGACATTGTTAAGTATACAGGGATTTTCAACGAGGAATTAGAATTAATACTTCATCACCATGAGAGAGTTGACGGAATGGGTTATCCCCATAAATTAAATGATAATAATATTAATAAACTATGTAAGATACTAAGTATATGTGATTCTTTTGATGCTATGGTTAGTGAAAGAACTTACAAAAAAAGTATGACTATAAAAGAAGCGGTTCAAGAACTTATGGATAATGTAGAAAAGCAATTTGATAAAGAGTTGGTTCCTTTATTTGTAAAGTTCATAGAAGAACATGGATTGATTGAAGATGGTAATTATTACATTATAGAGGATGTCTTTTATTAAAGACATCCTTTTATTATATAAATTATGATTTGGTTAAATATGATTTCATAAATTCAAGTTTGATCTATAAAACTATTTAATGGGATTAGTTTTTATTGAAAGGTTGTTTTAGTAAATTAAACTATAATTCTAAGTATATTTATGAATTGGATAGATAATAATATAAATAGTTAAATAATCATACAAGTAACCCAAACTATGTATGACAACCTATTTTTCTTAAATCAAAAAAGTATGGCTTTTATAGCCATACTTTTTTACTGTGTATATCCTTGATCGCTTATTAAAATATGCTCACATATCCACTTGTGCACAAACTGTAATAATTCTAGTATATATTCATTTTGGCCATAATCTATGCGGCTATAGTCAATACTATTCACTTTTTTTATAAATTCATCATGTTGCACTTTGTGTGATAAGAATTTTTTATAACCGATACTTAACATATAATCTTCTTCAGATTTAAAGTGAAATATAGCATAATCTCGCAATTCCTCAATAATAGCAAGTATTTTATCATACTTATCAATAGATAAATTGTTTGTTAGTAAATCATAAGCATTATTTCCAATTTCAAATAGCTTCACATGTTGTTCATCTACATGAGGTACACCAGTTTCATATTCATCTTTCCATTCAAACATAATAAATCCTCCCTAAATGTTTATAGTACACATTTGAACAAGTGTAGATGCTACAGACATCTTATAGAAATCAATATAGCAAAATTTATAAAAATCTGTGAAATATAAGCACAGATATATTAAAGGCCCCAAGTAATTTTAGCAAAGTTTACTTTCGATAATAGACTTTACCTTATCAGGAAGTGCTTCTAAATCTTCTTTAGAAATACTTGCAGTGTCCACTGGTGGGTGAATGTACATTTCCACTTGAGAAGGCACAATCTTATTTCCATTGGCTTCCATGAGCTTATAAGAACCTATTATGGTTACAGGAACTATAGGAACTTTTGCCTTTGTTGCAAGTTTAAAACTTCCTGCTTTAAATTCTCCAATTTTATCTCCCTTACTTCTTGTTCCTTCTGGAAAAATTACAAGAGAGTATCCCTTTTTAATTATATTTACTCCTTCAACTATGGCCTCAGCAGATTTTCTTATACTACTTCTATCCATAAAAACGCAGTTCATATAAGTCATCCAATCACGAAGTATAGGGATTTTTTTCATTTCAATTTTAGCAACATATCCCTTAGGCTTGTCTATATAACTCATAAATAAAGCTATATCAAAATTGCCTTGATGATTACTTATAAACACTACAGGCTTATCTTTAGGAATGTTTTCCTCGCCGAAAATTTGAACCTTTGCACCGCTGAGTTTAACTCTATTCAGTGCCCACTTTGAAGTAGTCTTATGTACATACTCATCGCGCTGAGCTAGTTCACCTTTTTTCTCTAAGGACTTTACAATATACATTTGTGGCAATTTAGCTACTAAGCTACCAGCAAAACTTATATACCATCCAATTGTTCTTAGCATAATTCCCTCCAACTTTATTTTATATGCTTTTTAAGTATAAGTTGCAAGATTAGTTACAGACTTTACAATAGATTAGCATAAACATAAATTCATCTATTTTCTTATTCCATTATATACATATTTAGCAAGACTATAAAGTGCATATCTATTAAATATTTTGAAACTATAATAAATTATATTGTAGAATTCATATAAAAATGGTATTTTAAAATAAATTTAATATGTAAGACCATATAAAGTTATAAAAAAATATGTGTAAGTAAATTTATATTATTAAAAAGAAATTATAAATATCATAAACTTAATTCTGTTTTATAGGGAAGTTTTAGTGCAAGTGATATACTAATATAGTTCTACAAGAAGCTGTTGAAAATTATATGGTAAACTATGAATTTAAGAGGTTTCTTTACTATACATTATAAAGAATACATAGGAAAATGGAGAATAAAATGAAAGTATATATTTCACAATTAGATGAATTTAGCAAGTTAGAACATTTAGTAACAGAATACGGTGTAGGATTAGAAGTTGTTATGTTTGCTAATGCTATGGTTCTAGATGATAAGGAAAGGTATGTGTCAGAGCTTAGGGAATATATTCATAAAGTAAAGGAGATATCTTTTCATGGGCCTTTTTCAGATTTAATTCCTGGAAGCAATGATCCTGA
This sequence comes from Clostridium sp. UBA4548, assembly GCF_002387895.1. Taxonomy (GTDB): domain Bacteria; phylum Bacillota; class Clostridia; order Clostridiales; family Clostridiaceae; genus Clostridium_J. Next base: position 177,015 of record NZ_DGLI01000044.1, on the reverse strand, counting down.
GATCAGAAGGGTTGCTAATATGAGGTTTACACAAGGATTTCAGGTAGCAAAACAATTTAAAGCTAAGCGTATAGTATACCATACAGGATGTATTCCACATACTTATTGGGAAAAACAATGGCTTGAACATTCCAAGGGTTTTTGGAAAGAGTTTACACAGGGGAAACTTGAGGAGATGGAAATACATATTGAAAATGTATATGATGATGATTATATACTTATGGGTGAAATTATTGATGAAGTAAACAACCCTAACTTTTCTGCCTGTTTAGATATAGGTCATGTTAACACCTGCTCATCTAAGTCAATTGACCATTGGATTAAAGGTCTTAATAAAAGGGTGAAGCATGTGCATTTACATAACAATGAAGGGGTTTTGGATAATCATAATGGGCTTAGCAATGGGAAAATTAATATGGTGAAAACCTTGGAAATGTTGAAGCTTTATTGCCCTGAAGCTAACTGGGCTATAGAAGTTTTTGATATAAATCAGCTAGCTGAGTCTCTGAAGTTTTTGAAAAATCTAGGTTTTTTATAATAGAGTAAAGGAACTAAGGCTTTGAATTAACATATATTGAATAAAGTAAGTCTCAATTTAAATATAAATACAACACTATGTTAAATAAGTCTATATATATTAATGAATTAAAAGGTTGTTTAGGGATTTTTCACAAATTTAAACTTAGCATAAGTAAGAAAGGCTTATGATTAATTGAATAGTTTAACACATTGAAAGCACTATGAATTAGGTTGTATCCATAGTGCTTTCAGTTTATATAAGTTATTAGGATTTCTAACTAATTATGAAAATCTTATCTAATTTAAGTGTTAAATCATGTGTTAATCTACTTATTGATTTAAAAGTTAAATAAGTCTCTCTGAGGATATAGACCGAAAAGACCTCCAGTATGGATAAATAAGATGTTCTCATCCTTTTTAAAAGTTCCCTTTTTAATTTCCTCAGCTAATCCATACATAGCTTTGCCGGTATAAACTGGATCTAATATTAGGCCTTCAAGTTGAGCAATATGGAGTATGAATGATAAAGTTTCAGGAGTGCTTAGAGCATATCCTCTTCCAACATAACCATCAATTATATGAACTTCATCAAGATTAAAAGTTAAGTCCATGTTTAAATAATTAATGCTTTCATCTAAAATATTAAGAATTCTATTCTTAAAGTAATCTTCATTGTCACAAACATTTATACCGTAGATTTCACCATTAAAGCCTAAGATTTTTTTACTAAGTAAAAGACCAGCATGGGTACCTCCTGAACCTACAGCAACTATTATTTTATCAAAACGTATATTCATATCCTTTTCCTGATTAAGAATTTCCTCCATAGCATTAAAATAACCAAAAGTTCCTATGCCATTCGAGGCACCTTCGGGGATAATGTATGGTTTAAATCCTTGTTTTTCATATTCAGTTTTAAGGTTTTCCATTATCAACATTCTATTGTGTTTATAATCTTCAGCTGTTATAAACTTTATATCTGCACCTAGAAGTTTATTTAAAAATAAATTCCCATCAATATCGGTTGCTTCTGATCCCCTTAAAACAAGGGAAGACTTTAATCCAAGCTTTGCAGCAATAGCAGCAGTAGCCCTACAGTGATTAGATTGAATACCACCACAGGTTATTAATAGGTTGCAACCTTGATTTAAAGCTTCTTTTACAGAAAATTCTAGTTTTCTTATTTTATTACCTGAGATTTCTGAACCAGTTTCATCATCTCTCTTAATAAAAATATTAGGACCTTGAAGTTCCTTAGTGAGTCTTTCTAATTTTTGAATCTTAGTAGGCAAATTTGCTATATTTAATTTTTCAGGAATATTAAACATAAAATCATCTCTCCAATCTACTAAATAATAAAATAGGCTATACACTTTAACTATGCGGATTGCTATTTGTTAAAACAAAGCTACTAATCATATAAAAGTTTGTTCAAGAGATACCAAGGATACCTTAAATTGAAGGTTTATGGTATTCTTAATAGTTAAAACAAAAAGACTCATATTATTAATTATAATTTATTATGCAAGTATTATCCATTGATATAAGAAAAAAGTTAGAGTTTTCCATATAAGTTCCTTTTAGTTTTATATGAAATTTTGTGGATTACTTAGAGTGAAATTTATAAAATAAAAATTAAAACATATTAAAAAAATATGAATTAATTAAAATTTATTTACTGTTTCATGTTATAATAATTAATAATGTTAATGAATTTAACAATATAAAATCTTTATTTACATATAGAAATTTAACCATGAAATTAAAAGGATTATATTTAATAATATTAAGAAGATATTAAGACAACAAAAGAAAATTATTGGAGGAAGAAATGAAATTATCTATAGTAAGCAATAAAATAATAGGCAAAGAACTAGCTTTTCCAATTTACATGGATAATGGGGTAATGTATTTAAATAGGGGAATAAAATTAAACGAAAAATATATTAAATCAATTCAAAATATGAAAATTAATTTAGTATATACAGATGATGGCATAAGTGACATTGTGCTTAAAGAAGTGTTAGATTCGGAAACAAAACTAAAAATGATAAGAACTTTGAAAGCAGAGTTTTATTCCATTAAAGCTACAAAAAAAATAAATGATAAAATTATAAAAGAAATGGTTGAAGAAATTATTGCACAAATTGATATGTCAGAAAATGCATTGTTTATCAATACCTTTGGGCATACTGACGAAATGACTGAAATGTGCATTCATGGAATTGATGTAGCAATACTTTCCATTATGGTAGGGGTTAACTATGGATATAATTATAAAAAGTTATTTAATTTAGCAGTAGGGGCGTTACTTCATGATATAGGAAAGCTCTTAGTACAGGGGAAAGAACATTCCTTAGAAGGATATAATTTATTAAAAAAGAATTACATTTTTGACACCTCAACATATATTTCCGTTCTACTTCACCATGAAAATGTTAATGGAACTGGATACCCTGAGGGGTTAAAGGGAAGCAAAATTCATGAGTTCGCTAAAATTGTAAGTATATGTAATGGATATTTAAATGCAATAAATAATGAGAAAATGTTACTTCACCAAGCTATGGAGAAGGTTCAGGCAGAAACCTTAAGAAAGTATGATGAGGAAGTCTATAAGTCTTTCAACAAATCTATATATTTATACCCCGTTGGTGTAGAGGTGAAGTTAAATAATGGTAAGGTTGGAATATTAATTCTCCAAAATAGAAATTTTCCTATTAGACCAGTTGTAATGGTGGAGAATAATGGTGAACGAGAATATATTGACTTAAACAATAAGGATAACTTAACCTTATTTGTTGAAGAGGTTGTATTATAATTTATAAATAATGATTAAAATAATTAAGTTGTAATTGTAAAAAATTAGCAAGGAAGTCCCTGCTAATTTTTTTTATTTTGGTTAATTTACTCCTACTGCACTAAAGGCATTATGAACTGCTGTAACTTCAGCACTACCTGAACCATAAAGGTCAGCTGCAGCTTGAGCAAGACATGCTCTTGCAGCAGAGAAGTCTGTGGAGGCAGTCATATATTGAGTTAATGCTCTATAGTAAATTTGCTCTGCTTTGTTAACACCAAGATTATTTGTTATTAGATAGCAAGCTTTATTAGGTATTCCACTATTGGTATGAACACCACCATTATCTTGAGTTGTATTAACATAGTTATTCATATGAGCAGGATCACCGTATTTAGTAGGATCTGAAATATCTCTTAAGGCATCATTTGCAACTTTAGGGGTCCAAATATCTTCACCCATTAGCCAGTCAAACTTACTATTTTGAGCATAGTACTCTACAAAAACTCCAAAGGCATCTGACATTGACTCATTTAGAGCACCTGATTGATTTTGGTATATCAAATCAGCTTCATATTGGTCTACTCCGTGAGTAATTTCATGAGCGATGACATCTAGACCTCCAGATAAGGCTAATGAATTAACACCATCGCCATCACCATAAACCATTTGAGTTCCAGTCCAACCTGCATTAACATAATTTCTTGAATAATGGACACTAGATTTTATAGCCATGCCAGATCCATTTATACTGTTTCGATTAAATTTGTTTTTATAGTAATCGTAAACTACTCCAGCATAATAGTGAGCGTCAACTGCTGCAGGATCATTGATAGTAGTTGTTGTAGAAGATATTAAAGTTCCTGGAGTTCGGGTTCCATAGTTACTTGTGTAGGTGGAGATTGTAGCACCTCTAGTTAAATCTGTTAGATTATAGGAGGTGCCCTTTGAGGTAGTAACTTTATCTAGGTTAAGTGTTTTAGTATCACCTAGAACACCTTTGCCACTGCCTGTAGCAGTAACATTTGCAAATTTATTATACTTATTCACAATTTCACCAGTGTAAGCATTAACAAAGATACTCCAGTTACCTGGCGTAGGAAGTAAATAGTTAATTTGTACTAAATATACTGGGATATATTCATTGTTCAAATTATATAAATATAGCTTTGCTTTTCCATTGTTAGGGAAGTCAGCATCTAAACTGCTGGGGTCGTAATCAATAATTCCAAAAGCTTTATTTTCAGCTTCACCTGGAGTAATGTATTCTTTAGATTTTTTGAATTCTTTTGCCTTAGGATTGTAATTTCCGTTTACAGAATAAACTTCCCCATTATCATTAAAATGTACTATATACTCATGTCCAAAAACTGGTACACCTTTTACTGTTTGCTGCAATTTTAAGTGGGTATAACCTAAGGAATCCTTTTTGGAACTTTTAGTAGTAAATTCATCTTCAGCATTTTTGATTTTAAATTTGTCATTATTGTCCTTAAATAATTGGTTTACACCTTTAAGATCAGTGGAATATTTACCAAACTTCTCAACCTTGAAATCATGGCCATTTACTTTAGCTGTAGCTGAAGAAGTAGCAAAAAAAGAAGAAATAATCACCGCAGAGGTGACAAGAGCAATAATTTTTTTCATAACACATCTCCTAAATAATTTGTTGACGTTACAATATATTCATAGATTTAAACAATTATTCTTGATATGTAACGGAAAAAACTAAAAAACATGTGTCATTTTATTCTGTTTTTAGGTTAGTTCGTAGTGTTATATGAAAGCTAAGAAACCTATGGAAAAAGTACCTTATACAATTGGTAAGTACAGGATTAATTATAGTAGTGATTAGCATGAGATCCAGTAAAATCATACTAAATTTGTAATAAAAAGTAGTAAAGAGTAAATATGAACATGATAGTCATGAAAAGTTTGGGTGAATAGAGTCTTATTTAAGGTAGTGCTAAAAGTCTTTAATACAGGCAATTATATAATAATTGAGACTATAAAAGTTATGAAAGTAGTTGCACAAAAAAATTCTAAAGGAGAACTTTAAAATTCTTTTTTAAACTTCAGATGAAAAAATAATAAAAAATTTGATTTCCTTATCACCACAATTATGTTGTTGAATAATATGTTATTAGGCACAAAAGATTGGTCTAGAAACTATCAGATATAAAGTATTATCAGAATTTGATAAAAAAGTCAGTTTAAAGTTCTGGCTTTGCATCTACAAAAAACAAATTATTATGAGGTGATTTAAGTGGAAACTTGTTATGAACTAAAGAAATGTTTAGGACAATTAGGATATGCTAGAGCTTATGTTCTTCCCCAAGATTATGAAAATTTATATCCAGTGGATAAGGCACTTTGGAAAGGGACCATATTCGAAGATTTGAAGCTACCTTACTACAGTGATATAACTGATTACAAACACAAAAGGGAGGAATAAATCATGGCAAAAAGCAAAAGTGAATTAATGTTGTTGTTACAACAATATGGGTTTTATGCAGTTGAAATAAATTTATACTTGGATAATTTCCCTGATAATAGAAAAGCATTGAGAGACTACCAAAAGGTTACTGAAATTTATCAAAACCTAAAAAAAGAATATGAAATGCAATATGGTACCCTAGCTAACTTTGCTTATGGTGAGGTTTGTGGAGATTGGAACTATGTTAACGACCCATGGCCATGGGAAGGCAAATGTTAGGAGGTAGCGGATTATGTGGATATATGAAAAGAAATTAGAATACCCAGTGGTAATAAAAAGTAAAGATATTAATATGGCAAAATACTTGTTTGCTCAATACGGTGGCCCTGACGGGGAATTGAGTGCTTCCATTAGATATTTAAGTCAAAGATATACAATGCCAACAGGAAAATCAAAGGCATTGTTGACAGACATAGGCACTGAAGAATTGGCACACGTAGAAATTATTGCTTCTATGATTTACCAGCTTACTAAGGACGCAACTCCTGAAGAATTAAGAGAAGCTGGACTCGGAGCAGCATATACAGAACATGGGAAGGCAATTTACCCCGCAGATGCAAATGGAGTACCTTGGACAGCTGCTTATGTTCAAGCAACTGCAGATCCTGTAACAGATTTAACTGAAGATATGGCTGCTGAACAAAAGGCAAGAACTGTATACGAGCACCTAATAAAATTAACCGATGACTGTGATGTTAAAGATGTATTAAGATTTTTGAGAGAAAGAGAAGTTGTACACTTCCAAAGATTTGGAGAAGCTTTAGTTGATGTTCAGGACAATTTTTTAAATAAGAAAAGAGTTTACTAAAATTAAAGATTGATACAATATAATACAGGCTTTTATAATTAAGTTTTAATTTAAAATAATAAAAGCTCTGAGGAAGCCAAGATTAATTTGAAAGTTATATATTCTTGGTTTCCATGTTAAAATTATATTTTGTATAAAAAGCTAGAAGGTGCAGGGTGTGTTTACTTTAAATCATAGACTTTGCAGAACTTCTAGTTTTTTTATTGTGTTTTAATAAAGAATTATATGAAACCAAATCCAAGACTAAACTTATATGTGGAACCTATATTGGTTCTCTTAAGGATTATTAAATATGAACGAAATTAATCATGAATGAATTGATAATTGACTAGGGAAGCCTATACTGAGAAAATCATATTACATTCAAAAGCAACAACACTGAAGGTTCATATAGGTGAGTATTATAGGGAACCAGAGTTAAAACTTAACTTATACATTAGTCCTACCCTGGTTCTCTTAAGGGTTTATGAAGATGAAGAAGTTAAAATTCTATCATGGAACCCTATAGTAAAAAAAGTGCCTGTAAAAAATTATAAATTAAAAATCCTGTAAAGAACCTTTAAATTTTGAAAAAAGTCTTATATAATATTAACATATCTTATCCTAGGAGGAACCTTAATGATTGAAAAATTAAAACATGGAGATGTATTTTTATTACATTGGCTAAATGATTCAATTAAATGCAAGATTTTAGATTTAGTTATGCCAATAGTTACTTACTTAGGTTCAGTTACATTTAGTGCAATATTTTGTTTAGTTACTTTGTTATCAGAAAATAAGGATATTAAACACTTAGGAATTCTAACGTCTCTTTCTATTTTAACCTCTACATTTATAACACATTTTATAAAAAGATTTATTAATAGAATCAGACCTTATATAAACTTTCCTCATTTAAATATCAAAAAAATTGGAGTAGACGATTACTCGTTTCCATCAGGACATACCACTGCAGCATTTTCAATAGGAGTAAGCATAGCTTTATGTTATACAAGCATAGCAATTATAGCTTTAGCTTTATCTTTACTAGTGGGGGTTTCTCGAGTGTACTTAGGAGTTCACTATCCCTCTGATGTTGCAGCAGGAGTTTTCGTAGGAACCTTCAGTTCTTATTGTATGTTCCTGGTTTTGTAAGTGATTACTTAATAGGATTTCTTGTCTTTGAACTTTGAAATCCAGTTAATAAAGTGTTTAAGCATACAGAATAAATACAAATTTAAAAATCATAGTATTAGAGTTGGGTATTAGGTAATACTAAAAATCTAGTTTATAGAGTGTTAAGTCCTCTTAGAAAAAATCTGTTCTAAGGGGACTTGATTTTTTTAGTTGAGACATTCTTAGAGATAACTTCTAACACTATAGAATGCCTCCTTATAATTAAGAATATTAAAACTAAGTTGGCTTTTAAGAATAATTCGAAAATTAGAGGAGATTTGAAGCTTGGAGAGAATTATATTCATAACAGTTTTACTTTCGGGGAGGAATGAGGATATGCTGAGTTTTAATTCTAAAAATAAAAACAGTAACAAAATTAAAAATATAGGTGTGAGCCTATTAAAAGAATATAGGGTATTCTTTTTTATTTTAGCTATTTTTACAATGAAAAATATTTTATTTACAGCTCTAATTCAATCTTCAGGTGCGTCTATGCTTCAAAGCTCTAATTTGAAAATTTCAGCATTGAATTGTGTTCCGTATATACTTTTTTCAACCATAATACTAGCTATAATTTTTTTAATTAAAGGAAAGCTTCAATGGAAGATTGTGATAACTTTAGATATAGCTCTTACCTTAATTATTATCTCTGATCTTTTTTACTATAGGGGATTTTCTAGTTACGTTAATTTTTACTTATTAGACCAACTATCTATGACAGAAGATTTAGGGGGCTCTATTATTGCACTATTTAGGAGTATTGATATTTTATTTATTTTAGATTTTTTACTTTTACCTTTTATAATAAAAAGAAAAAGTACTCATTATAGAAATACTATGAGAAAACCTAAAATTTTCTTTTTATTAATAGCCTTAAGTTCTTTTCTTCTCGTGATATATTATACTGATTTTAATATTGGGGAAAAAACTACTAGATACTTTGTGAAATCCACATTAGATAAAGTTCACATGCCAAATGACAAAATGGTTCTTTTAGGACCAATTGGATATCATATATATGATGGATATAGCTATTATTCTAATAAAAAGCCCTATAACCTTTCTCAAAAGGAATTAAAGGATATAGAAGAATTCTATAAAGATAAAGAAGAGAACTTAAAGGATAATGCATATAAAGGGTATTTTAAAGGTAAAAATCTACTTTTAATACAGGTGGAGTCTCTTGAAAACTTTGTTATAAATAGAGAAGTACAAGGGCAAGAAATTACACCCAATATAAATAAGCTCTTAAATAACTCCTTGTATTTTGATAATTTTCATGAACAGGTATGGAATGGAAATAGTTCAGATTGTGATTTGTTAGTAAATGGATCTGTTTATCCAGTAAGAGAAGGTACTACTTTCTATAGATATCCTAATAACTATTATCCACATTCCCTTCCGAATGTAATGAAAACTTTAGACTATAATACCTATGTAGTACATCCTGACACCTCAATGTACTGGAATTACAAACCTGCACTTTCCTCTATGGGATTTGATAAACTTTATTTCGCAGAAGACTTAGGAGTAGAAGAAAAAATTGGACTTGGAATTAGTGATAAGGAATACTTTAAAAAGGCAACCGATATCATTAAAAAGCAAGAACAACCTTTTTATGGTATGACAGTGACAATAACTAGTCATACACCCTTTAACCTTCCAAAGGAAGATAAAGCTTTAAACCTTGATGAAAATTTAGAAGAAACAGAAATAGGAAGGTACTTTCAGGCAATTCATTATACTGATAAACAGATAGGTAGTTTTATAGAAAGTCTTGAAATAGAGGGCATTTTAGATAATACTGTGGTAGTGCTTTATGGTGACCATACAGGGGTTCATAAATATTTTCAAGATAAAATTAATGGTATGAAAAATAAAGAAAATTGGTGGAATGATAACAATAACAAAATACCATTATTAATTTATAACAAGAGTTCTTCTGCTAAAATAATCAACACCTATGGAGGACCAGTAGATTTGGTTCCAACTTTAGGTTATTTAATGGGTGCAGATGAAAAAAAATATAAAACTGCAATGGGAAGAAATTTATTAAATACAAACAAAGATTTTGTTATCTTATCTAATTTTGAAGTAAGAGGTAATATTACTAAGGCTGAGAAGGAGAAATATAAAAATTACTTAATTCTGTCAGAAAAAATAATAAGAAGTAATTATTTCCTAAAACATGGGAATTAAATAAATATAATTTTAGAATTAAAACTTCACCTTTTTCAAATACTAAAGTATGAGTTGAAAAGTATTTTAAGAAGGTGATTTTATGATTAGAAAAAGAAAGAAGTTTATTTCAACTTTCTCATTATTTACTTTTTTTACTGTGCTTTTATTTACGCTTAATTTTAGTATTCTAGATGAAAAAGCAATTGCATTAGAAGAGGAACCGAATTCATTGGTGCAACAAGAAAAAATAGTGTACCTTACTTTTGATGATGGGCCTACTGTAGTTACTAAAAAAATTCTAGAAGTATTAAAAGAAGAAGAAGTTACAGGAACATTTTTTGTTATTGGCCAATTAGTTGAACAAAACAAAGATATTGCTGAAGCAGTAAAGGAGGCAGGTAATGCTATATGTGTTCACACTTATACTCATGAAGATAAAATATACAAAAATACTGAGACCTTTATGGAGGATTACCGTAAGTGCTCTACTGCTATAAAAGAACTTACTGGTAACGAGGTATTAAAATTCATGAGATTTCCAGGAGGGTCAAGTACTACTATGGCAAGAAAGCCTGTACTCAAAGAAATAAGGGGAGAGGTTGTTGATAAAGGATTATATTATGTGGATTGGAATATTACAATTGACGATTCTTTAGCTAGAAATAAGCCTGCAGGTACATTGATAAATAAGTTTTATCGAGAGTTTAAAAATAATAAAAAAGATAGGATTATAGTTCTTATGCATGATTCTTATTATAATAAGACCACTGTACCAACTTTAAAGGAAATAATAAAAACTTTAAAACAGGAGGGGTATGTTTTCAAGAATTTTAATGACATAGATGAAAAAGAGTTAAAAATTCTTGAGGAAAGGGCTCTTATTAATAAACATGAAAAGAAATTAGATAAACAAGTTAATAAATAAAAATTAACCTATTATGAAAAATTCATAATAGGTTAATTTTTTTAGTAATTACCTATGATATAATAACTATATTAAAATTAAATCTTAAATTATTGATAAACTGTAAAGTATTTATAATCACAAAAGGTTCTATGGATATATTTTAATACAAAGACCCTACTGCATAATGCGGGTACTATAAAAAAGAATTTTAATTGAAAATGGAGTTGATTTTATGGAAAACATACATAGAGAGTTTTTTAAAGTTAAATTTTATGATACGGATTTTACAAGTAAGGTTAAACTCTTTTCCTTAATAAACTATATGCAAGAAACTTCAGAGCAACATTCAAATAGCATAGGAATTGGGTATAATCATTTGATTAGTGAAGGGCTATTTTGGGTAGTTTCAAGACTTGAAGTAAATATGATTAAATATCCTAAAAATATGGATGAAATAATAATGGAGACTTGGCCAAGTGGTATAGACAAACTGTTCTTTAAGCGTAATTTTAGAATTATAGATGCAAATGAAAATGAGCTAGGAAATATAATAGCATATTATCTTTTATTGGATGTAAACTCTAAGTTTCCACAAAGACCTACTAGAATCTCTTTAGGGGTTGATAGCATAGAAAATAGATTTGGAGAAGAGAAAAAATTAGATAAGATTAAGATGCCTAATGAGTTAGTAGGAACTATAGAGAGAGTAGTGACTTATAGTGATATTGATTTAAATATGCATGTAAATAATGCTAAGTATATTAGTTGGGTAGAAGATGTTTTTAATCTTGAAGATTATAAAAATAAGAGAATAGCTTCTCTTCAGCTAAATTTTATAAAGGAAGCTAAATATGGGGATGAAGTGATTTTAAATAAATATGTACACAAAGAAGCCCTCAATACATATTATATTGAAGGCTTAGAGAAAGAGACTAAGACTCAGTTCTTTCAGTGTAAAGTTACATTTATAGAAGAGTAATTATAAAGCTTAATTTCTACAGTATCCTTTAGGTTAAAGGATAAAATATACTGTGATAAGAAGAAAGTTAGGAATACTTCCTTACAACTCCTTAATAATTTCAAATAATTCGATAGCAGCTTGTTTTGGACCATCCTTCTCTTTACCTTGGATTCCAAGACAAGTTTTTATTTGGCCAACCTTTACGCCGGTTTTAAAAAATTCATTAAAATATAAGTCAATTAATTTATCTGTCTCTGACATTCTTTGGTAAGGACCAAAGGGGTTTGCAAAATATGATTTTACCAGTCCTTTTTCAGAAGTGGTGCCTTTAGCCATTCTAGCTCCATCTCTGAAGATAGGTATGGCTTCTTCAACAGAATTAAAGTATTCTATAGCTTTTGTATTTTCAGTCACATCATCAAAATTGTTTGCGTAAAGAAATAAGTCAATAGGATAACCTTTCAGTATATCCTTATAAGTAGCTACAGGCATTACCAGTCTTGCATTAGTTTTATCAGGATTCATAAATATACTTCTATCAATTTCTTTAAAAGCATAACCTTGATCTAAATCGTCTAGTCTTACAAAGGCTCCTATTTCTGTGCCATAAGCCTTAGGTTTTTGACCATTTCTTCTAAGTTTTATGGAGCCCATATCATCAAATATAATAGTCATATCGCTTATATAATCTTCACTAAGACTTCTAAAAGCCTCTAAACTTTCAGATTTTCCAGCCCCACTATCACCCATGATAAGCACATTGGCAGATTTTCCGTTTTTCATAATTATGTTGACCATGGCGCCATGGATGGGAAGGTAACCTTTTTTTATCATGATTAGATTATGAAGTGTAAGAGTCATCTTTTTCATGTAGCCAAAATAATCTATGGCTTCATCATAGTTAACATAACCAAGCATTATGCCATTTTTTACATCATCATAAAAAATAGTTCTTATCCTGTCATAGTCATCCTTGGCTCCAAATACATAAACTATATCTGGTTTTTTACCTCTGTAATCATCCTCTTTTGCCATTTCAAATAGATTACAAAGGGTAACACCGTGAGCCATTAAATCTCTATGAAAATAAATGAAGGCTAAAACTTCACCTACTAAAGCAGGGTAGCAAAACCAGTGATCGGTATTGATATAGCAATCATTCAGAGGGTTTTTGAAGGTCTCAGTAAAGAACCCATCTCTAGTGTTTTTCTTTGGATAAGTTATAAAAGGAGCTTCTAGCATTATGGTATTAATAAAAGGGATATCCTCTAAAACCTCATATTCATAAGGACAAGGCCAAACTGTATTATTTAATATCAACCCCGCGTTAGCTCCAGAAGCAAGTTGACGATAAACAGTTGGTTCAGCAGAAAGGATGCTTTCTTGAATCTTTCTGTAAAAGTCTAAAATCAGTTTTGTGAATTTATTATTTGCTTCTATAAAACTTACAGAAGCTAGACCATCAGTGACTTTGTTGTTTTGTATTATGGAGTATCTTTCCAAGCGTCTCCAAAAACCATAAAAATCTTCTACAAGTTCAAAGAATTCATACTTATCTTTAAGAATTTTCTCATACCTAGTATTAAGTCGTACAATTTCCGTAGCTTTAAGAACTGTTAGTAATCTGAAAAGGTCAACCAGTTCATCAGTAATTTCTTCACTATCAGTGTTTTCTATATTCTCACATAGAAATTTGTAAACATTAGAATTTCTACTTTTAACTCTATTATAATAAGATAAAAGTACTCTTCTAAAGCCTTCACTTTTTAGTAGGTTTTCTATGGTGTTACAATACTTGGCAGAAAAGTTTATCATTACCTTGTCATTACTTATTGAAAATTCCTTTTTCATATATTCACCTCCAACTTAAGTAACTTAACTTCTAATTTATTAGGGTTTAAGATGCTTTTTTATAGTATTATTTTTAAAACAATATATTCCATAATATATTACATATAAAATATGCAGGAGTTACTATAAGTATAATACATTTTATTGAGATTTGGAATAGAAAAAGCGATAAAAATGAAGTTTAAGTTATACTATAATGCAATTTTCAAATTATTATTTCGCAAACTCTTCTTAGCTAATGAACAAGTTCATTTTAAAAAAATCTTTGGAAGGACATTTAACTAAGAAAAACCACCTTTGTGTACAAAAATATTTCATTACACCAAAATTTTATTTTTAGAAAAAGATTCTTACCTTAACTAATTTTAAAACTTAAGTTACAGTGAACACTAAAGGTGAATCAGTGAATTATCTTTCTGAAATGTTGTTAAATGTTGTATGAACAAAAAGAAGCTTAATAAAGTATATGGTAGTAGTAATACCTTGAACATAGTTTTTTAAAGTGGATATGGCACTATGGAGGTGGTTATTAAAAGTAAATGTTGTAAACATTTTTTGAACAGATTATTGAGAAAATACACAATTATGCAAAAAATAAATGAAAACCAACCATGAAAGAAGTATAGTGAATAATTTATTGATATATTCATTAAAATGAAAAATAAACATAGTTTACCCCTTTGATTTAATAATTGACAAGCTTTACTAAATATCACATAATTAAGAAGGAAATTTTAGTCATTAGGTTATGTGCATTAATAGAGGGGGAGAAATCAGTGTCACAAAATAAGCCGTTAAAAAAGGCCATTAGTACAGAAGCATTTATATTTTTAGTAATTTTTATAGGGGTTTTCTTGGGAATAGGTAGTGTTATGGGTACAATAAATATGTTTAACACTCTAATGAACACAGCCTATAGATTGCTGATGGATACAGTATTTTATATACTAGCCATAGCAGTTTTAGCTGGAGCAATATCTGCACTTCTTTCCGAATTTGGAGTAGTTTCCATAATAAATAAAATACTATCGCCATTAATGAAACCACTTTATGATTTGCCTGGAGCAGCAACTATAGCGGTTTTAGCAACCTATCTATCAGATAATCCTGCGATTTTAACACTAGCAGATGATAAGGGTTTTAGGCGCTATTTTAAGAAATACCAAATACCTGCCCTTACAAACTTAGGGACTGCCTTTGGGATGGGACTTATAGTTACAACCTTTATGATTAGCCAAAAGTCTCCTGTAGGAGAAAGTTTTATTCTTGCTGGAATCATTGGCAATATTGGTGCGGTAGTAGGTAGTATTGTTAGTACGAGGATAATGTTAAGGTTTACATCGAAAATATATGGTAAAAAAGAGTATTGTGTAGTTGAGGATGGTGAAAGCTTTGATATGATAAATTATAGAGAAGTTAGACAAGGTAGTGCAGGTGGAAGGATTATGGATGCTCTTTTAGAGGGGGGGAAGTCAGGCGTAGAAATGGGGTTAGCCATAATACCAGGAGTATTAATAATTTGCACCATAGTGTTAATGCTTACAAATGGACCCTCAGCCACAGGGGAATATACTGGGGCAGCTTACGAAGGCGTAAAGTTACTTCCTTGGATAGGAAGCAAATTAAGTTTTATAATTAGTCCTTTATTTGGATTCCAAAGTTCAGAAGCTATTGCTTTTCCAATTACCTCTTTAGGGGCTGTAGGAGCTGCAATGGGATTAGTTCCTAAGATGTTAGAACAAGGGTTAATTGGAGGAAATGAAATAGCAGTATTTACTGCTATGGGAATGTGTTGGAGTGGGTATTTAAGTACACACGTTGCTATGATGGATAGCTTAAATTGCAGAGAATTAACTGGTAAAGCTATAATTAGCCATACCTTTGGGGGAATTGCAGCTGGAATTGTTGCACATTTTCTATATCTATTAATAAGTTAATAAAAAACACTATAGCCTTTATATGACATACTATATAGTAAAGCAGGTTAGAAATTTAACTCTTTTACTGTATTTGACAACATATTTTAAGGTTATAGTGTTTCTTTTATGTGAGTTGGAATATTATTTCCATATTACTCTAAAAATTTTAACTAACTTATGTTAAAGTGAGTACAAATTAGAATTAGATATATTTATGCAATATCATTATTACATTCTACATACAATTCCTTTTGTGTTTTTTTTTTTTTTTTTTTTTTAGTTGCAACATGAAATAAAACAAAATGTAATAAAATAAATATGTTTAAGAAAAATAGTTTGAATATTTATAAAATTATGTCATAATAGTATTATATTTAATTTAAGGTGTAGGGGGGACTAATATGTTAAACAATCACGTTAACTACATAGATTATAAAAAGTTAGAACATTTATTACAAAAATATAAGGATATTAATTTAAATATAGTTAAAGAGAGTAAGCGTTTTATAAATATTGTTGGAGTGGGACAATTAGGAAAATACTTCATAGAATATTGCAAGTGTAATGATAGATGGAATAAGGATAATTTAAATTTTGAGAAATCATGTAAAGAATCTAATAATGAAAGGAAAATAAAGTATTTAAATAGTTTTTTACTTTCAGAGTTAGATGAGTATATGCTTGAAGAGCATAATAAAGGGGATCTTAATGTTTTTCTTTATAATTTAAGTGAACTTGGTGAATTTGATAAGTTTATTAATAGATTGATGGAAGTTAAAAATTCTTTTAATATCATTTTAGGAGTGAAGACGAAATATAGTAAACTTCAGTTTGATGTAATTGCGGATAAACTTTCTAAAGATACGAAATTACCTGTAGTTGTAATAGATGAAGAAAAGTTGATAAAAGAAACCAACAATTATATTATTTATGAACTTTACAATTTTGCAAGAGGGTGTATAGAGATTTAAAACATAAAAAACAGCAGTTATAAACTTTGATCATTAGTTTATAACTGCCTATGCTTAAAAAGTTAAGTTAAATCATGCTTTACTTTTAATTAACATACTCATTCATTTCTACCAACAGAAAATGAGAATTTTCAACAGTATTAATTTTTATTTCATCTTCATATATTTCTAATGCGTCCTTTTCCTCCAGTAGAACTTTGTGGTTTTTTTCCTCTAAACTTGTTACAAATGACTTACCATAAATTTGAATAAGATAAGCTTGCCTGTTTTCACGGATATTAAATTCTACACTATTTTCTTTTTCTACCATTGCACTGTAAATATTTATATCTTGGTTAACTTTGACAGGAGCTAGTCCATTTTTACTGCTAACCATATAAATCCAATGGTTTTTATTATCTTTTAAAGAAAAATCATAACTCATATAATTTGGATTAGATGTTTTATTATCTGGCAAAATCCACAATTGAATAAATCTTAAGGGGTTAATTCCAAAATTATGCTCCTCGTAAGTTACACCTGAACCAGCACTTATATATTGAACTCCACCTTTTTTTAATATACTTTCATTTCCTAAACTATCTCCATGAGTTAACTCACCATCAACCACATAAGACAAAATCTCCATATCATAGTGAGGATGATTATGAAAACCACTTCTTGGTAAGATAACTTCATCATTTAATAATTGTAGAACACCAAAACTCTTATATTTGGAAGTTGAATGTTTACTAGATGAATAATGATGAGTACTTTTAATCCAACCAATATTACTTTCAGCCATATTACTTAAAGGTTTTTTAGTTATCATATTTTCCCCTCCTTCTATGAAATTATTTTTACTACTAGTATTATTATTAGTATTTTTTAAATAATAATAGATGGTATGTTTTTCACAATTCTACTATAATAACCTTATTATTTTGCAAGTGAGATTATATTAGTTATATAGCAAGCTCTAATTTTACTAAACAGTTAAAAATTAGGCATATTACATATATTTTAGTTTTAAAATTACAAATATATTTTTAAAATTTAAAATAGGTATAAGTAAATATAAATTTTAAAATATTAATTAACATATTAATATTGGTTTAGAAATATGAAGTTATTAAATAAGTCTATGAAAAGTAAAGAGAATTTGATAAAGATTTCCAAGTGTGATAAAATAAATTTTATGAATTATTATGAGGTGATATATATGGACATAGTAAAGAAGTTTGTAAAGGAATGGGCAATACCAATTATATGTGCTATAATCCTAGCCTTTATTATTAATAAATTTATATTTTTCAATGTTAGTGTACCAACAGAATCTATGTATCCTACTATTAAACCAGGAGATAAAATATTTGTGCTAAGAAACTACAGGCCTTCATCTTTGAAAAGGGGAGATATTTTAGTTTTTCATTCAAAAGAAGCTAATGAAGATTTAATTAAAAGGTTAGTTGGTCTTCCAAATGAAAAGGTTGAGATAAAGTCTGATGGAACAGTTTTTGTAAATGATATACAACTAGAGGAATCTTACGTTAAATACAAGAGTGACAAAGTAGGTACTTTTATGGTTCCCGAAGGGTGCTATTTGTTTTTAGGTGATAACAGAGCAAATTCGGTAGATTCAAGGTACTGGAGCAATCCATACATACCTTATGATGAAATTATGGGAGAAGCAAAATTTATTATAAAACCTTTCAATAGATTTGGTGCTCTAAAATAACTAATATTGCTAAGGAAGTTTAATAAAATCTTTGTAGCTTTTGCAAAGATTTTGTTTTTTTATGAAAAATAGTAATAACTCATCTGATTTTGGATAATAATAGACATAGTAACTTAAGTGGTTTTGTAAAAAAAATAAATTAAATTAAACATATTAAAGCAATGGTAAACCTGTTTACATTTTGTTAATTATATATTTTAAAATTATTCATAAAATGTGTGAAAAATGTAGCAATCTAATGAAAAATGAACTATTAGCTGGATAATTTGGTAAAACAGCCAAAATTGGAATTAATATTTTTGTCGAAATGTGATATTCTTTAATAGCACATATTTAATAATTTAAGAGGAGGTAAAGTGATGGAAAATACAAAAAAATTATCCCATAACGCTTATGGCGGTGTTCATGGTGATGACTATCTTCCATTTGTTCCTACAACAGTAGCAATGCCAGAATCAACTGGATATTCTATTTTTCTAGGAATCATATTCGCAATCATTTTTGCAGCTGCAAATACTTATCTTGGATTGAAAGTAGGATTAACTATTTCTGCTGGTATCCCAGGAGCAATACTTGCAACAGGAATTTTAAAAGGAATATTTAGAAGAAATAATATATTAGAGGCTAACTTAGTTGCATCTGTTGCTGCTATGGGAGAATCTATAGCTGGTGGTATTATATTCATACTTCCAGCAATTATATTATGGGGATTTGACTTAAGTATTTGGACAGTAGTTATTGTAACTACACTAGGAGGACTTCTAGGAGTATTCTTTGTTACTCCATTAAGAAGATTCTTAATTGTTGAAGAACATGGAAATTTAGTTTATCCTGAGTCTATGGCTGCAGCAGAAGTTTTAGTAAACGGAAGCGAAGGCGGAGCTGGATTTAAAACAGTTATGACTGGTTTAGGAGTAGGAGCAGGTTATAAATTATTATCTGGTGGATTTAAGCTATGGCTTGAAGAACCAGAATGGGTTATAACTAAATATCAAGGTTCAATATTTGGATTTGATACATTAGCTTCATTATTAGGAGTTGGATTTATCGTTGGTACAGAAGCATCAGCATTCATGTTTGGTGGTTCTTTAATTGCTTGGCTTGGTCTAATTCCGTTAATTAAATTTATCGGAGCAGGATTATCAGCACCATTATTCCCATCTACACAATTAATATCAGAAATGGGAGCATGGGACATCTGGAGTAAATATGTTAGATATATAGGAGCTGGAGCTGTTGCTACTGGAGGATTTATATCTCTAGGTAAATCAGCACCAACTATCATTAAATCTTTCAAATCTGCAATGGCTGGAATTGGTGCTAAAGGTGCTGGTTCAGTTAAAAGAACAGAAGAAGATGCACCTATTACTTGGGTAATTGGAGCAGCAGTAATTGTATTTGCATTAGCTTGGTTACTACCAATGTTTAGAGAAGCAGGTATTTTTGGAGCTATACTAGCAGTTGTATTCTCATTCTTCTTTGCTGTAGTTTCAGCAAGAATGTGTGGTATAATTGGAGCTTCTAATAACCCAGTATCAGGTATGACAATTGCAACATTACTTTTCGTTGCTGGTACTTTAAAAGCATTAGGAAAAACAAACCAAGAGGCTATGATCGTAGCTGTATTAATTGGTGGTATAGTTTGTGTGGCTATAGCTGTTTCAGGTGGTACTGCACAAAGTTTAAAAACAACTTACATCATAGGAGGATCTCCTAGAAAAGTTCAAGTTGGTATGTTTATTGGTTTAGTTATAGCATCTGTGTTTGCAGCATTAGTTATCAACATGCTTAACACTACTTATGGAATAGGAACAAAAGAAGTTGCTGCTCCACAAGCTACATTAATGTCAATGGTTATTAAAGGAATTATGACAGGTGAGTTACCATGGGCTCTAGTATTCGTTGGAGCATCAATAGCTGTATTCTGTCAATTTGCTGGACTTCCAATACTTCCAGTTGCTCTTGGTCTATACCTACCAATCCACTTAAATGCTGGTATACTAGTTGGTGGTATCGTAAGAGTTTTAGTTGAAAGAAAATTCAAGAATGATGAAACTGTTAAGAAAGATAAAGTTGAAACAGGTATATTACTTGCATCTGGACTTGTTGCTGGAGATGCCTTAATGGGTATCGTTGTAGCAGGTGCAGCTACAATAGGATTAAACATTGGTTTTGGTGCAAACTTCATTCCAGCTTTAACTGGAAATGCAATATTTGCAACAGCAATGTACTTCTTACTAGGATTATGGGTTTACAATTTCTCAGTTAAATCTAAGTAGAATAAATTACTATTTATTGCAAATAATATAAATAATGATATAATCAAAGTTATTAAGGGTTTTACTTATAATTTTGAGACAAATAATAATGTTAAGAGCCCTTAGTTGGGCTCTTAACTACTTTGTAGGTGATTTTATGAAAAAAAGTTCTACTGAGACAAAAAATGATAAGTATAATTTTCTTCTCTATGTACCAGTGATTAAACATACTAATTTTACTGAAAAGGATGGTCTTGTTACTTTATACTTTAAACACGATAAGCCAATAGAAAAATTTGCTAGTTGGCTTGTTAGAAAGAATAATGTTAGTGATTTAACTTTAGATCAGCAAGGCTCCACTGCATGGTTATTAAT
Source organism: Clostridium sp. UBA4548 (assembly GCF_002387895.1). Classification (GTDB taxonomy): domain Bacteria; phylum Bacillota; class Clostridia; order Clostridiales; family Clostridiaceae; genus Clostridium_J. Next base: position 156,099 of record NZ_DGLI01000044.1, on the reverse strand, counting down.
GGATGGAGAAAAAAATATTTATGAAATTGCAATGGAAATGTCAAAAGTTTTTGGAGAAACAAAGGAAACTGCAATTGAAAAACTAATTACCTATTCAACTTACTTATCAAGAAAGGGTTGGATTCATTTCAAAGAGGTAAAAACCTTAGAGCCCAAAGATGAAGAAAATAAGGAGATGAATTAAATGGATTTAAATGTAAGAATTGATGAAATGCGTCAAGACATAATAAGAACTACCCAAGAGTTGGTTAAGATTAGAAGTTTAGAAGGTGAAGCAAAGCCAGGAATGCCTTTTGGAGAAGAAGTTGCTAAGGCTTTACAATGTGCTTTAGATAATGCTGAGAAATTAGGATTAAAAACTGTTAATGTTGATGGCTATGTTGGGTACGCTGAAATTGGTGAAGGTGAAGATTATGTAGCTGCATTAGGTCACTTAGACATTGTACCTGAAGGTGATGGATGGATACATCCTCCTTATGGGGCAGAAATTCATGATGATAAGATCTTTGGAAGAGGTACTTTAGATGATAAAGGACCAATTGTAGCTTGTCTTTACGGATTAAAAGCTATAAAGGATGCTAATTTACCACTTACAAAAAGAATAAGGGTAATATTTGGAACAAATGAAGAAACTGGTAGTAATGAATTACATTATTACTTACAAAAAGAAAAGCCACCAGTTGCTGCATTTACTCCAGATGCTAACTTCCCAATTATTAATGGTGAAAAAGGCATAACTACTTTCAATATAGTTAAGGACGTAAAAACTAGGGCGCAAGGTGACTTCGTAGTTGAATATGTAAAAGGTGGAGTAGCTCCAAATATGGTTCCTGATTATGCAGAGGCACTAGTAGTAACGGCTAATACAAGTGATTTAATAGATAAATTAAATGGTTTTGCTAAAGTAAATGGTTATGACATGAAAGCAGAAGCTAATGAAAATAGAGTTACTATTAAATCTGTAGGAGTTTCTGCGCATGGTAGTACGCCTGAACTTGGTAAAAATGCTATAATGCAAATTATAACTTTCTTAAATGTATTACCACTTGGTGATGATTGCATATCAAGTTCAATAAAATTCTTAGCTGAGTACGTAGGTATGGAAATCCATGGTGAAACCTTCGGAGTACTATTAGAAGATAAGGATTCAGGAAAACTTTCTTTCAACCTAGGAAAAATAAGTATAGATGAGAATAAAGTTGTAGTTACTTTAAATTTAAGATATCCTGTAACAAAAACTTTAGAGGATATGATGACACCATTTAATAGAACTCTTGAAAATACAGGATTTGCTATTGAAAACTTCACTCATCAAGAACCATTGTATTTTTCACCAGATCATCCTCTAGTTAAGACTCTTCAAAAGGTTTATAGTGAGCAGACTGGTAAAGAGGGTACTTTAATATCAATAGGTGGAGGAACTTATGCTAAGGAGATGCCAAATACTTTAGCTTTTGGACCAACTTTCCCAGGGGATCCAGATGTAATCCACAAACCAAATGAATATGTTGTAATAGAAGATTTAATTCAAATGACAAAAATATATACTCATGCATTATATGAACTAGCAAAATAGAAAATAGACCTTTTGTAATTGTAAGTGAGTTAAATAGAATACGATTAATTACAGCTTAATTTAAACATAGAGAAGAGCATGCTCTTCTCTATGTTTTTCAGTTTAAATTAAATTGAAAATCTTATTTCCATTGAAAAAGTATTTTAATTGGGTATAATAATAGATAAATATAAGAAAAATCCAATTTAATGTTGCATATAATTAAATTATGCAGAGAAACAAATAATTTAATTAAAATTTATGGTGAGAGGTATAATTAAAATGATAATAAATGATGTAAAAGTTGGTAAAATTACTGTGCCGTTGAAAAAACCATTTCTTATTGGAGATAGGCCATATAATTATTCAAAAGAAGTTATTTTAAAAATAATTACTGATGGAGGGGAAATAGGATTTGGTAGCGCTGCTCCAGCTCCAAGAGTCACTGGTGAAACAGAAGATTCCATAGTTGGGGCAATTAAACATATAGCACAGCATATTAAAGGTATGGATATTAGCTGTCTTGAGTGTATAACAAAAACTATAGATGAATGCATTAAAGGCAATAATAGCGCTAAGGCTGCCTTCGATATGGCTTTGTATGATTTAGCTGCTAAGAGAGCAAATATACCACTGTTTAAACTATTGGGAGGATATAACTCGGAGATACTTACTGACATGACAATACAGTATGATACTGTAGAAAATATGGTAAGTGCAGCTTATGATGCTGTAAGAGATGGCTATAGCAATATAAAGATAAAGCTTGGCAAAGATCCTGAACATGATTTAGAAAGAGTTAAGCTGTTAAGAAAGGCCATTAGAAAAGGAATAAAGGTAAGAGTAGACGGGAATCAAGGATGGTCTCCAAAGGAAGCAGTGAAAATCATAAGAAAAATTGAAGAATTAGATCTAGATATAGAGTTTGTTGAGCAACCAGTGAAGGCTTGGGACATTGAAGGGTTAAAGTTTGTTAAGGAAAATGTTGATACTTTAATTTTAGCAGATGAATCAGTATTTGCTACTCCAGAAGCTTTTAAAATCATACAAAACAGAGCTTGTGATTTAATTAATATAAAGCTTATGAAAAGCGGTGGAATTCATAATGCCATGAAGATATATAATATGGCAGATACTATGGGTATTAAGTGTATGATGGGATGCATGCTTGAAAGCAAGGTAGGAATAACAGCAGCTGCAAGTTTTGCTGCAGCTAAAAGTAATATGATAATTTCAGACTTAGATACAATGTTGTATTTTTCAGAGGATCCAATTGTTGGTGGAGCTACTATTGAAGGTAATAGAATTGTGCTATCCGAGGAGCCAGGTTTAGGAATAACAGATATAATAGGATGGGAAGAAATTACAATTTAGATAGCATAGCTTTTGTAAAAATTATAATTTAAAATTGATTTTAATAATATATGTTCCAGTAATGTAACTTCGAAATTTTAGTTTTCTAGTCAATAGATAAAATTATCATTATGAGGTAACCTTATTGGAACTTATATATTAGACAAAATTTAAGAGTATGAAAGAAGGAAAATATAACTGTGAATAATGAGATTAATGAAGAAATAAAAAAACAGCTAGAAATTTCAATAGAAGAGGGTAAATTAGCTGATACAATTAGGATTATTAATGAAGAAATATTAAAGTACATAGAAAAGCGAAAAGGAATAAGTGAATATATACTTGATTATAGAAAAAAGTTTATAGAAGAATATAGAGATGATGAAGACAAAGTAATTGAATACTTTGATCATGAAAGATATGTAAAAGAAGAGGCTTTTAAAACTATAGATAGAAGGCTAAAAGAGCTAAATATATTAAAAGTGTCACCATACTTCGGTAGAGTTGATTTTAGAGAAGATGATTTTGGAGTTGAACAAATATACATTGGAAGATTTGGAGTTACTCCAGAGGAGTCTTTTGAACCTTTAATAGTTGACTGGAGAGCACCTATATCTTCGATTTTTTATAATGGTGGTATAGGTGAGGGTTATTATGAAGCTCCAAAGGGAAAGGTGGAAGTATCTGTTCTCCAAAAAAGACAGTTTATCATAAAAAAAGGGAAGCTAGAAGGATTATTTGATTCTGCTGTAGATGTAAAAGATGATATTTTGCAAATGATGCTCAGTAAAAATTCTTCAGATAAATTAAAAGATATTATAATGACTATCCAAAAGGAGCAGGATGATATAATAAGACAGTCAAGAACTGAAACTGTAGTAGTTGATGGGGTTGCTGGTAGTGGAAAAACCACTATTGCTCTTCATAGAGTTGCATATCTTTTATATAATTACAGAAAAATACTAGAGGATAAAGTTCTTATACTAGGACCAAATAATATTTTTATGGAATATATATCAACAGTGCTTCCTAGTTTAGGGGAAAGTGGAGTAATACAAACTACCTTTAAGGATTTTGTTTTAGATATTTTAGATATAGATAGTGTTATTTCATTGAAGGATATTATGGAAAGGTTTTTAATTGGAGATAAAAATTATGAAGAAGAAATTAGCTACAAAACATCTATTAAATATAAGGACTTTATAGATGATTATGTAGATAAATTAAATAAGGCTTATTTTTCATCCAAGAATATTGAATTTAGAAAACGTAAAGTAATTTCTTCAGAAGAAATGGAAAAAATGTTTAGCCATGAGTTTTATATGTTACCTCTTTTTAGAAGAAGTAAAAAGGTAAAGAGAATTATATTTTCTAGATTGAAAGATGTAAGAGATGAGGAATTCAGAAGAATTCAAAAGGAATATGATGAGGAAAAAGCTTCCTATCCAAAGGATGAATTAATTTTTCATATCAATAACCTAGACTTTAATAGAAAACTTAAAATAAGAGAATTAATTCAGGAACTAATAGAAATTAAGAAAACTTTAGACTTTTTAGATCCACCAGATGTAATAAGTTTATATAAAGAAATAAATAGTGGTTTTATTTGTAAAGAGCTTACAGAAATAGATTTAGGAGCTTTATTATATCTAAAGGTTAAATTAGAAGGAATTAAATCACCTAAGGAAGTAAAACACATAGTAATAGATGAAGCCCAGGATTACTCGCTAATGCAGTTTATAGCTATTAAGGAGTATACAAGGGCTGTGTCCATGACTATTGTGGGTGATAGTAATCAAAGAATACTTCCTATGAAGGATAATAAACCTCCTATGCTTTCAGTAGATGAATTCATCAATAACTTTAACACTAAAGAGTTTAAGCTTAATAAAAGTTACAGATCAACAAGAGAAATTATGGAATATAGCAATAAGTTCCTTAAGGCCCAAAACATAGTACCACTTGTAAGAAGTGGGGACTCTGTAGTAGAGGTGGAGGCTCAAAATAGTGAAGAACTTTCAAAATTTATAGAGACCTATGTAGGTACTATGAAAAATAAGGAGTTAGAAAATATAGCTATAATTACTAGAGATTTAGAAGATGCCTACAAGGTAAAAAATATTATCGGTAGTAAAGTTAGTGCAAAGATTATAGATAGGGAAAATGTAGTTCATAGAGACTCATTAATAATAATTACATCTTATTTTGCAAAAGGTTTAGAATTTGATGGAGTAGTAGTTGTTAATACAGAAAAACAAGGACTTATAACTGAGGATAAATTAATGTATGTTATGTGTACTAGAGCTCTTCATAATCTATTTGTGATTAAAACCAGTGAATTAGTTAATGAGTAGGATGGTTTTGTTATTTTAAAGTCCATAGCTAATATTTGTTGTAGATAAGCTTATTAGTGTTATGGGGGCATTGCTAATGAATACTTATTTCAAAAGGTTAAATAATTAAGAAAACAAAATTTAGTAATGGAAAACTTATTAATAAACTTGGGTTACGGGAGATAGGCTTATATAGAATATTATAACAATATAAAAAGTGTGGTGAATTCACCACACTAATTTTTTGACTACCTTTAATACATTTATCACTCTAGTGGTAACTTACCATAAAGAAAGAGGTCCTTTGATTACTTATCTCTCAAGTACTCCTCTTCATATTTTAATAATCTTTGAATAGTTTCCTCAGAAATTTCATTTATCTTATTAAAGTTCATGTTTGGAATATATCCAGTTTCAAGATCATCGTGAAGACCCTTTGCTCTTTTAATGCAAGCAAGACCTTTGTTAAGAAGCAAGTAGAAGGTTTCTTTAACTTCATCAATATCATCTTTATTTTTTTCTAAAAGATTTTTATTTAGTAAATTATTCATGTCATAGATTTTACCATTAATATTCAGATTATTAATTTCATTTGAGGTTACAACAGCCACACCAAGAGCTGGAATCAGCACATGCTCAATTCTATCAGGAGTAAGTGGAGTATGGAATACTTCTACATAATAACCACGCCTTACTGCCTCCTCATAGAGGTATTGAAGAATATTGGTTTTACCTGTTCCAGGACCACCTTTGAGAACATAAACCTTTGGAAATCCTTTTATTAAATTTTCTATATAAGTTACAATTCCATTAGGAGTAAAAGCAGTAGCGAAAAGATGGCGATCAAAACCAAGTTTGCTTACACTATTAGGTAAAATATCATTTTTAAGTTCTTCTTTTAATAAGCTAAGTTTATTTAGGCTTAGCGCTTCGCTATTAAAAGTAGACCAGTCTTCATAAATATCTTTAGCAGCTCCAAAGAATCTGTAAGCTCTTCTGAAGATTTTCCCAACTTTTTTATTAGTATCCATAATAAAGGGTTTAAAGGACTTAAAACCTTCTTCATTCCAACATTGGCCCAAGTTTAAAATTTCATCCACTGCCCCAGGATTTATAGGGTCTACTACATGTGGAGAAGTTCCATCTAATAGAGCAACATTCAAGCCTTTGATTACAACTCCATCAAGAGAATTATTATCTGAAGAGCAATGATGATATTCTACTTCATAGCCTTTTTCTAAAAATATACTTGCAACCTTCTTCATAAGTGAGGATTTGCCAGTACCAGGACCACCTTTAATACAAATTATACGCTTTGCTTCATCTTGAGAAAGGATATACCTATAAAAAGAGTAAAAACCTTTAGAAGTATTACCACCAGGGAAAAAATGTCTTTGTTTACCGGACATAAAAATCACACTCCATATTTTCATAGTAATATATACTATTCTGGAGTTCATTAGAATGCTATTGCTAATTTTAAGTTATTGGTGTTAAGTTTATGTTAATTAGTACAGTGAATAGATATAAGAAGGAATATTACTGGGGATTTGTATTAATAACAGTTTAAATGCATTAATGTTGAATACAAGAAAAATAAAACTAATATTAGCAATTTTAGCTAGTATTAGTTTTATTATGTTTAAAATTTTTCTGGGGTTAAGGAGTATCAGCATAGTCGTATGATTTTAAGCATATATAATTTCTAAAAGAGCCTTATAAGTCATTACATTGAAACTTTACACACCTAAATAATCCTTATCCACTGTTACAATAGCATTATGATTTGGATGGGTTTTCTTCAGTTCCACATTTATGTCCTTTTGGATTTTTAATTCCTCTTCAGCGGTGAGTTTATGGTTAGCGTCAATCACCACATCAAAAATTAGATTTTTATTTTCGCCCTCACCAACAACCCTAAAATCATGAAAGGACTTTACAAGGGGAAATGCTTTTAAAGCTTCAGCAAGTTCTTCTTTAGCCTCTAAAATCTCTCGATCATCTGTAGTTATAGGGTCCATATGAATAACTAAATAAATATCAAGCTCAGCAGAAATTTCTTTTTCAGCTCTATCTATAACTTCATGAATTTTTACAACTGAAATATTTAATGGAACTTCCGCATGAATAGAAGCTATAATTCTTCCGGGACCATAATTATGAACTAATAAATCATGAGTACCATCTATGTGTTCATAATTTAACATAAGTTGCTGAATACTTTCAACTAATTCCTTGTCTGGTGCTGTACCAAGTAAGGGATTTAAGGTGTCTTTTATTAAGTTATAACCTGCATAAAGTATAACAGCAGAAACAGCCATACCAATATATCCATCTATAGGAAAGGAAGTAAATCTTGAAATTAAGAGAGAAAATGCCACAGTTGAGGAAGAAACTACATCACTAAGTGCATCTACTCCAGAAGCTTGTAGCGCAGAAGAGTTAATTTTACCACCTATATTTTTATAAAACCTACTAAGCCATACTTTAAATAAGATAGAAATTAAAAGCAGTATAAAAGGAACAAAGGAGAATTCTACTGGTGTTGGATTTTTGATTCTATCAAAAGAACTTTTTACAAATTCAAAGCCTACCATTAATACTAAAAATGCAACAATAAGTCCAGAGATGTATTCAATTCTACCATGCCCGAAAGGATGCTCCCTATCTGCAGGTTTGCTGGAGAGTTTAAATCCAAAAATTGTTACAACTGATGAACCTACATCAGAAAGATTATTAAAAGCATCAGCAGTAACTGCAATACTATTTACAATTAGTCCTACAGTAAATTTAACTCCAAATAATAATAAGTTCACAACTATACCTATAATACCACCAAGGTATCCATATTTTTCTCGGACTTTTTTATTTTTCGTATCGGAATAATTTGCTATAAACTTTTTAATCAAGAAATTAGAAATCATTTTTGCACCTCATCTATAAAATTATGTATATAAGCTTTATTTTTTTAGAAGTAAGTTAAAACCTATTTTCTAATTATATCATAAGTCATAATTACAATGTTTATACTTTTATTTTATGGTATGCCAAGATTTAATCAAAGTAAGTATGCAAGAATAGTACAATATAAATACTTACAAATTAGGAAAGGGAATTCAAACAATAAAAAAATTTCTACTTATTTTAAATATTTGTAGAAAAGGAAAGTGAAAGTTTGATATACTACTTTATAGAAGTTCAATTATAGGGAGGTATATAAAATGACAAATGAATTAAAATTTGCTCAAGAACTTATAGATTTTCTATACGATAGCCCTACAGCATTTCATGCTGTTGAAAATCTGAAAAAAGATTTAGATAACTCTGGGTTTCAAGAGTTAAAAGAAGAAGATAAGTGGAATCTTGAAAAAGGTGGGAAATATTATACTACTAAAAATCAATCAGCGCTAGTTGCTTTCGTAGTTGGAAATGGTGAGATTGAAAACCATGGATTTAAAATTGTTGGCGCTCATACAGATTCACCAACTTTTAGAGTTAAGCCTGCTTGTGAAATGGTTGTAGAAAATACCTATGTTAGATTAAACACAGAAGTATACGGAGGACCAATATTAAACACTTGGCTAGATAGACCGCTATCAGTGGCTGGAAGAGTAGTTTTAAAGGGTGAAAGTATATTATGTCCAAAAACTGCTTTAGTAAATATTAAAAAACCTATTCTAATAATTCCAAATGTAGCAATACATATGAATAGAGAAGTGAATAAAGGTGTGGAGCTAAATGCTCAAAGAGATACTTTACCTTTACTTTCATTAGTTAATAATGAATTAGAAAAAGGAAATTATTTATTAAATGCTATTGCTAAAGAATTAAATATAGATGCTAAAGAAATAATCGACTTTGATTTATTCTTATATGAATTCGAGAGAGGAAGTATCATTGGGCTAAATGATGAGTTTATCTCAGCAGGAAGATTAGATGATTTACAAATGGTACATGCAGGAATAGCTGCTATTAAAGAAGCATCAGTTGCTCAAGCTACCAATGTAATGGTTTGCTTCGATAATGAAGAAATAGGAAGTTCCACAAAACAAGGTGCAGACTCAGACATGTTAGCAAACATTTTGGAGAGAATAGTGTTAGCCTTTGGAAAAGAAAGAGAAGATTTCTTCAGAGCGTTAGCTAAATCCTTTATAATTTCAGGAGATAATGCTCACGCAGTACATCCAAATAACCCTGATAAGCATGATCCGACTAGTAGACCAGTTATAAATAAAGGTCCTGTTATAAAGATAAATGCAAACTTTGCTTATACAACTGATAGTGAATCCTCTGCTGTTTATGAGGAACTTTGCAAGTCTGCGCAAATACCTTATCAAAAATTTGTAAACCGTTCAGATGTAAGAGGTGGTTCAACTATTGGACCAATATCTTCAACTCATTTAAATATTCGCTCAATAGATATTGGAAATCCAACCTTAGCTATGCACTCAATCAGAGAGTTAGCAGGGGTTATGGATCATACCTACGTTATGAAGTCATTTTTAGAATTCTATAAATTATAATATAAGCCATTAATAAAAAGATTCCAGAAAATGCTGGGATCTTTTTTAGTTAATATATAAGTTCATATTAAGGACTATAAACATATAATAAAAAACTATAAGGTCTTAAGAAGTCTGTAAAGCATGAGTTTTATACTAACTTAGAAACTACATTGGAAAAACCAGCATAGGGAAAAATTATTTTATTTAAATTTGTTATTTTATAGACATCATTAATTCTTGATATACTTATTTCACCAGTTACATTATATACTTCTTTTTTATTTTTATGAGGGTATAACAATTCAACAGTAGCCACATAGGCGTAAGAATTGGCTGTTATGTTTTTTCTTAATGGTTTTATATTAATGTAGTATATAGAACTGTTAAATCCATTATAGTAAGAAGAGGTTATAAAGTCATAATATAAATTTTGGTTACTAAAATCTTCAAATTTTTTTTCAGTCATATAATTTCTAAGATTTAAGCTGAACTTATCATAGGGATACATAAATTTATAAAAATATAAATTTTGCAAGTCATTATTATTGAATGTATAAAGTTCAGTTAAGAAGGATTCTAAAAATACTTCCTCCTCTGTAGGTTTCATTTTAGAACCATATGCTGTAAGTGAAAAACTCAGTATGAAGATAATTATAAGTACAAATTTTAAATTTCGCATATTAACCTCCATAATTATATTAATCTAATTATAACGGAAAACATGTTAAAATAATGCCATATTATGGTGAGAAAGTTCATAAAATATTTACAAAAAAATACAAAGGTTACATATAATTATGTAGACCTTTGTTAAGATAGAATTAATTTTTGAGTAATAAAGGAACTTAAAATTATACTTTTACATAGAGAATAGAAATTACTGTTTAATTGTATGCAAATCCACATAAATTTTCTTAATGTTTCTAGAATTTAATGATATATATAAACCTGTAAGCTATTTTGTTTAATGCCAATTTAATTATTTATATTTCTAGGATTCTTAGGTGTTTCTGGAATCTCATTTGAAAAGCCAAGAAGATCTTCACCACCATTATAAGTATAGTCAAACTCCATATAAGATATATTGTTCGAAACTATTGGATCTTGTACATTGTCAGGTAGGAGAGTGTAGTCTTCTAATGAATAGGCTTTAACTTCTTTAGGATTAACTTCTAAAAAATCCCTTTGATTAGGGCCATATACCTTTTTAGGTTCGTTGTTTTTATTTTTAGTTTCCATAAATACTCCTCCTTTTATTAAAAATAATTTATAAGAAAAATCTATAGAAAGAAGTTTCTTATGACTATCTTGTGTAAAAACTATAATTAAATACCTAACATAATAAAAATCAATAATTTTCTAAAGATATATAATTAATAAAAATTTAATTTGTGCATATTATAATAATGATGTGTAATTTTTTCTAAATTATGGTATTATAGTATTAATGACAATAAAAGTTTGGAGGTAAAAGAAATGAGTGAATTAAGACAAGTATACAAATGTGAGGTATGTGGACACATAATTGAAGTAATCCATGAAGCAGCAGGTACTTTAGTATGTTGCGGAAAGCCTATGACTCTTAAAAAAGAAAATACCCAAGAAGCAGCAGTTGAAAAGCATGTACCAGTAGTAGAAAAGATAGAAGGTGGATATAGAGTAACTGTAGGTTCTGTATTGCACCCAATGACAGTAGAACATCATATTGAGTGGATAGAAGTTCATACAAAGGATAGAGTTTATAGAAAATTCTTATCAATTGACGAACAACCAGTGGCTGAGTTTCAAATTAATGAAGAATTAATATATGCTAGAGAATATTGTAATTTACACGGACTTTGGAGATCATAGAAAAGTCCTAAAGTATATATTACAACTTAGATTTTAATCTAGTTTTAAATTTATATTTGTTGAAAAAACTCTTGACACTATCTAAGAATAGTTGCATAATATATAATAAATTAACACTTATTAAAATCATTGAAACGAAGTAAGTAAGTTTAAAAACAAATTCACAGAGAGTGGTAGATGGTGGGATTACCATAATTATGATTAAACTGAATGGGTCGTGGAGAGGGAAGATGAACTGTAGTAGTCTTTCACGTGATTCTCACGTTACAGAGATAGGATATAATTTGTATCTGAAAGAGTAACTATACATCATAGTTTTAAATTTAGGTGGTACCGCGTATTTTACGCCCTATGGATTAATAATATCCATAGGGCGTTTTTAATTTCAGTTGATAATTATCAAGTTTAATAATAAAAACATAGTGAAATCTTTGTATGGTAGTTAAATTAAATATTAAAAAGGAGTGTTAGATATGGAAGATAAGAAAAAAGTAATTTTTAGTGGAGTAAAGCCTTCAGGGGATTTAACCTTAGGTAATTATCTAGGAGCTATAAAAAACTGGGTAAAGTTACAAGAAGAGTATGATTGTTATTTTTCCGTAGTTGATTTACATGCTATTACGGTACAGCAGCTTCCTGCTGACGTGAGGAGAAGAACTTTAGAAATACTTGCAATTTATATTGCAGCTGGTATTGATCCAGCGAAAAACACCTTATTTATTCAATCTCATGTACCAGCCCACTCAGAAGCTTCTTGGCTTTTAACCTGTATTGCATATATGGGAGAAATGAGCAGGATGACTCAGTATAAAGATAAAGCTCAAAAGGGTGGAGAAAGTATAGGAGCTGGATTATTTAATTATCCAATTCTTATGGCAGCAGATGTGCTTCTTTATGGAACAGATTTAGTTCCTGTAGGAAAGGATCAAGTTCAGCATTTAGAGCTTGCAAGAGATTTAGCAGAAAGGTTTAATAGACTCTATAGTCCTACTTTCGTAGTTCCAGAACCATATGTAGCAAAAACTGGGGCAAAAATAATGGATTTACAAGACCCTACAAAAAAGATGGCTAAGTCAGAAGAAAATCCAAATGGTTCAATTCAAGTTATGGATCCGCCGGAAGTTATTAGAAAAAAAGTTTCAAGGGCCGTTACAGATAGCTTGGGAGTGGTTAAATTCAGTGATGATCAACCTGGAGTTAAAAATTTAATGACAATATTAAGTACAATTACTGGTGAAACTATTGAAGAAATTGAAAATAAATATGAGGGAATGGGCTATGCTCAGTTTAAAACAGATGTTGCTGAAGCTATAGTTAGTGAACTAGAGTCAGTTCAAACTAAGGTTAAGGAATTGTTAAACAACAAGTCATATCTAGAAAGTATTTATAAAGCAGGTGCAGAAAAAGCTAATTATGTAGCTATGAAAACTTTAAGAAAAATGCAAAAGAAAATTGGGCTAATTCCTAATACATCTAAATAATTGGCAAAAAATAACTGGTAAAATAAAAAGAAACCTAGTTTCCATAAAAGAAACTAGGTTTAACCTTTAAATAGAGAAATGAAAAGTATTTTTATACTAGTTCATTATCAGAATTATGTACTTCTGCTTTAATACCTAAAACATCAAGTATCTGCTTGGCTCTTTCCTTAGTGTTGCCGGTTAACTTTGAATAGGGAACTGACTCAGTATCTAGAAATTGTAAAATAGCATCATCAATTGCAGTAGCAGCTTTTTCATCTTGCCATCTTACTCCATCCTTAGAGTATCCAAACTCTCTCCCAACATAAAAAATATAATCATATTTAGAAATGTCTCTTATAGCAAGACCGTATAAGTCTTTTAATATTTCAATTTCTTTAATTGTACGTTTTCTGTTTCCTAGCATAAACCTAGCATAGATATATGGTACAAAAGTAGCATAGTCCGTGATTGCATAATCAAAGGAGCATAGATCCTCTTCTAACTTAAGCTGACCTAAGTATATTCCGTATTGTTCAGAAATAGTTTCAATCATGCCCTTTTCTCTTAAATAATCTGTACTATACTCTGAAGCACATCCAACATCTAATCCGGCAATTTTCATATCCACATATAACTGTTGCATAAGAGTGGTCTTTCCACATCTTGGTCCGCCCAGTATTGCTATTCTAGTAGTCATTTTATGACCTCCAAATTAATTAATAAGCTTTTTAATTATAGCAATAATAATTACAATTTTCAACAGGATACCAATAAAAAGCAAAAAATGCGTCATAATATAATTGGAAGGCATATGTTAAAGAGGGTAGTAATTTCAGTAGTATAGGAAATACAGCTTCTAGAGAGAATAGAGGTTTATATAATGTAAGTTTTAGCCTGATATTGTATAAAAAAATTGTTTTAACTTAGTTATTATGTTATTATATAGGATGTATGTAAAACCAAGATAAAATTTAGTAAGGTAAAACTGTTAATAACATAAAAGGTTATAGTGAAAATATACTTTTTATTACAAGTAACATAAATTAATAGAGGATAAGGAGCGATAGCTTTGAGCGATTACATAAGAGAGATAGAAAAAAGAAGAACCTTTGCTATAATTTCTCACCCAGACGCAGGTAAGACAACACTTACTGAAAAGCTACTTTTATATGGGGGAGCAATTAGACTTGCTGGTTCGGTTAAGGCTAGAAAGGCATCTAAGCATGCAGTTTCAGACTGGATGGAGATAGAAAAGAAAAGAGGTATTTCTGTTACTTCTTCTGTAATGCAATTTAACTATAGTGGATATTGTATAAACATTCTAGATACTCCAGGACACCAAGATTTTAGTGAAGATACTTATAGAACTTTAATGGCTGCTGATAGTGCCGTAATGGTTATTGATGGAGCTAAAGGGGTAGAGGACCAAACAAGAAAATTGTTCCATGTTTGTAGCATAAGGGAGATACCCATATTTACCTTTGTAAACAAGATGGATAGAGAAACTAGGGACCCTTTTGAGTTAATGGAAGAATTAGAGAGTGAACTTGGAATTAAATCTTATCCAATGAATTGGCCTATAGGAACTGGAATGCATTTTAAAGGGGTTTATGATAGAAATGCAAGGGAAATTCAAATTTTTGATTCAGGTGACCATGGGCAAAGAGAAGTCCATGAAACAATAATTAATATAGATGATGAAGTAACAGCGAGAGAGGCTATTACTGATAGTTTGTATGAAAAGCTACTTGATGATATCGAATTGTTAGACGTAGCTGGTGATGAGTTCAATGATGAAAAGGTTAGAAATGGAGAGTTAACTCCAGTATTCTTTGGTAGTGCTTTAACAAATTTTGGTGTGGAGCCATTTCTTGCACACTTCTTAAAGTTAACCACACCACCACTTGGTAGAAATTCTAATGCAGGTCATATAAATCCTTTTGATAAGGAGTTTTCAGCTTTTGTATTCAAAATACAAGCAAATATGAATAAAGCTCATAGAGATAGAATAGCATTTATGAGAATTTGTTCGGGAGCCTTTGAAAAAGGTATGGAAGTTTACCATGCACAAGGTGGAGGGAAAATAAAGCTTGCACAGCCACAACAGTTTCTGGCTCAAGATAGGGAAATTATTGAAGAGGCATATGCAGGGGACATTATAGGAGTCTTTGACCCAGGTATATTTAGCATAGGAGATACCTTATGCTCTCCAAGTAAAAAGTTTAAGTTTGAAGGGATACCTACCTTCGCACCGGAACATTTTGCTAGAGTTAGAACTGTTGATACTATGAAGAGAAAACAGTTTATAAAAGGTGTAACTCAAATAGCTCAAGAGGGAGCAATTCAAGTCTTCAAGGAACTTCATATTGGAACAGAGCAAATAATAGTAGGGGTTGTTGGAGTACTTCAGTTTGAGGTTTTAGAATTTAGATTAAAAAATGAGTATAATGTAGATATAAAAATGGATATGTTAGCATATAAGAATATTAGATGGATAGAAAATTATGATAAGCCAGTAGATACTTTGAATTTAACAAGTGATACTAAGGTTGTTAAAGATTTAAAAGATAGAGATTTGTTAATATTCCAAAGTGATTGGGGAATTAGTTGGGCATTAGATCATAATAAAGGGTTAGTGCTATCGAATATTGGAAAAAGTGATGAATAATTAAAAAGGTTGAAGTCATTGACTTCAGCCTTTTTTTATTGAACACATATACTAGTAAAGTTTTAAAAAAGATCTAAGCTTAATTCAGTGTAATTGACCAGTGAATAATAGAAGCTTAATTCTAAAAACATAAAAATGATTATCATATATTATCCTAATATATGAATTAAGATAGACTTCAGATAAAAAACGGCTTGAAAAAAATATTTATAATTCTTAACTAAATTAGTTGAAATTATGAAAAATTGTTATATAATACTGGTGTAAATGTTGGTGTAAAACTAAATTGTATCAGTACAATTAATGGATGTATTGAACTATAAACAATGGTAGATGATAAAGTAGTTTATAAGTTTCAAACTATGAAAAAGTTATTTTATAGCTAAATTAAGTGCACTATTAATATTACATATCAAACTTTAAGGAGGGGGACTATGGAAAAACAAAATAAGCTATCAATGAAGAATAAGTCTTCAGTTGATACTTTAGGCTTAATTCATGTGGCATTGATGGCTGCATTAGCTTATGTAGCCACAAGTATGATTGCCATACCAGTAGGAAATGGTGCTGTGCTTCATTTAGGAGATGCAGTGGTTTTCTTGGCAGCAGTGCTTTTAGGAAAAAAGAAGGGTGCTATAGCAGCAGCTATTGGTATGACTTTATTTGATGCTTTATCACCTTATATAATTTGGGCACCTTTTACCTTTGTAATTAAAGGAGTAATGGCTTATATAGCAGGAACTATTGCATATAGAAAGGGATATGAAGGTAAGAACTTTATAAATAATTTATTTGCATTTATTGTTGCTGGTGTATTTATGATAGCTGGATACTTTGTTGCAGGTGGATTACTAAATTATTATGCTTATGGAGCTCCATCTTTAATTTCTGCATTTGCATTAGCATTAAAAGATATATCTTTTAATGGACTTCAAGTTTTAGCAGGAATCGCTATTGCATTGCCTTTAACTGAACCACTAAAAAAAGTATTGAAATTATAGTAAAATAGAAGCTTTAGAATATTAGATTAGGGTGAAGTATAATCTAGATTATAAAGCTTCTATTTTTTTATTCTACTAAGTTTCAGCTATAGCTAAACTATTGCAAAAAACTATAGCTTAAATAAAATATAATGGAATCAGTGGCTTACTACATGAAAGCAATGAATAGTAGAATTTACTTAATGAAGCTGTGTTATTTGCCAAAGTTAACAATAGAGTAATCCTTACTTATGAATAAAATGAATTCAGGTATTTTAATTAACAAGAAATACAAGACTTGGGTTTAATATGTTTGAAGCAAAATAAAAAGCATTTCTAATTAATAGAAATGCTTTGTTTTAACTGTTAGTTATTATCTTTTGTTGAATCCGTTGTTTCTAGTGTTTTTTCTAGCTTTTCTGCACTCTGGGCATCTTACTGGATCATTTTCAAATCCTTTTTCTTTGTAGAAAGCTTGCTCGCCCTCAGTGAATATAAATTCTTTTCCACAATCTTTACATGTTATGTTTCTATCTGCCATTATAATGACCTCCTTTTAATCTAAGGACTAATTAAACTAGGAACACTATCACACATAAACTACCTCTTGACTAAAGGAGGGGATAATTGCCTGTTAATTAATCTTACTTATTAGAGTTTTAACTCTAATTTAATTATATCATATTTTAATTATAAGACAATAGGATTTTTTAAAATATGGTATAATATTACTGTAATTAGTGGTAATATGGAAACATAAAATTATAACAGCATAGAATAATATAAAGCGCTAGAGGAGAATATTTATGGAGTTTCGAAAAGTTAAAAACCTGCTTAAAAAAGAAGAAAGTACAAAGTTAGATTTTAAGCGAAAAATAGATATTTACACCGATAGTGGTAAAAAAGAGCTTGCAAAGGATGTATGTGCCATTGCAAATTCCCGAGGAGGAAGAGGATATATAGTTATTGGAGTAGAGGATAAGACTAAGGAGATTATGGGCATAGAGGACATGGATTTAAATGAAGAGTCTATTCAACAAGTAATAAGCTCTAGATGTGTACCACCAATTCCCATAGCTTTTGAGCTTGTTAAATATGGAGCTAAAAGATTAGGAGTTATAACAATTTTCTCAGGTACTCAAAAGCCTTATCAAATAAGAGATAATGGAGCTTTTTATATTAGAAGAGGATCCACTACTGATACCATGAAAAAAGAAGAAGTAATAAGTTATCTTTCTGAAAGTTTAAGTTTTAATATAGAAGTGTCACCTATAGTAAATAGCAGTATAAATATATTAAATTACAGTACTATAGACAGATACTTTGCTTCAAAAGGAATAGAAATTAGCGAAGAAAATAGGGTTGAATTTATGGACGCTGCAGCTATTACCTATATGGATAAGGATAGCGGAAATAGAATGGTAACCCTTGGTGGCCTTTTAATTTTTTCTGATGTGAATAGTATATACTTGCCTCATAATATGATTAAAGTTATCAACAGATTAGAAGGACGTAAAAGTGGTGTAACAGTACTTCAAGGGAGTTTATTAACTTTATTAGAGTTAAGCGAAAATCTTTTGAAAACTATTCTTCCATCAAAATATCCTGTAAACAGTATTTGTGAAGCAATAAACAATGCAATACTATATAGGGATTATAGTCTCCATGGAAAAGTTATTGAAATTGTAATTAGTGAAAATAGTGTTATAGTATCAAGTCCAGGAGCAATGATATTAAATAATAATGATAAAAACCACAGCTACATTAAAAGAAATATGTGGATTTATGATAAACTTATTGCTTTAGATAATAAGAAAAGATACTTAAAGCCCTATCCAGGATTCTCAATTATGAAAAGGGGCTTTAAAAATATAGGAAGAATCAAGTTTATTAATTCTTTAGAGGAAAATATATTCAAAGTTATTTTTCCGGGAATTAAAAATATTTCTTTGTAACGTTGTAAAAATATTCTGAATATTATATAATATAAAGTATAATCACATTTATTTAATATAAAGGAGGATTATTATAACAACTAATTTTCTATGAAATTTAGAAATGACATTGTAAGCTATTAACCTTAGGTTATTCATTACAGTAAGTTTTTCATAAACTTTCTTAAATGAGCTTAATTATAAGCATTCCAGTAGGTAAATTTGTACATTTGCTAAAACTGATTTTCTAAAACAAATTACCAAGTAATTAATAAACTTATAGAAAATCAACTAAATGATAATATTTAACTGTATTATCAAATATTATTATTATAAGTAATAAAATAGTTTGGGGGCGTTTAAGATGATTCATGTATTTTGTAAAGAAAGAGGATCTGGAAAAACAAAAGCTCTAGTTAATTTGGCTAATTTAAAAACAGAAGAAGCAAAAGGAAATTTAGTTTATATTGATGACGATACAAGGGTAATGTTGGAAGTAAATAGAGATATAAGATTTATTTGCTCTAAAGACTTTAATATTCACAATTATAAGGATTTTTATGGTTTTATGTGCGGTATTATTTCAAAGGATTACGATATCGAGGCTATATTTATAGATGGCGTACTTAATGATATATGTAAATCTAATGAAGATATGGTACTTTTATTATCTAAATTAGAATATTTAGTGAAAAAATTCAACGTAAACTTTTATATAAATGTAAATTGTAATGAAAGAGAAATTCCTGAGGTAATAAAAAAATATGTAGCTTAGCGCCAAATTATTTATTTTCTACTTGTAATTTAATTAAGTTAATAGTATTATAGATATAATAAAAATAAGTTAAAGGTTATGAAGGAAAGAAGTAATTATGGAAATCATTCAGAGAGCTGATGGTTGGTGAAAATCAGTTGAGGAACATGATGAAATACATTCCTGAACTTTAGGCTGAAGTAGTAGTAAGCTGAAACGGGTTCCTGACGTTATTAAGGAAAGAGATGATAGTTATATCAAATTGGGTGGTACCACGGAAAATTTCGTCCCTAGTGTTTTATGCACTAGGGATTTTTATATTTAAATTATTATTGAAACCGTAAACCCTTTAGCTTTAAAAACACTTATAAAAGTTAAAATAAGAGTTTTATTAGAAGGTTATTATTTATTATAATGATTATTACATTATGAACAAGGATAATAAAACACATTATCAAAGTGTAATTAGTTCATTTCTACTAGAGATTTAAAGCTTTTTTCTTAGTAGTTTGAAATCTTGTTCATTACATAATAGGACTAAAAAATATATAACTTAGTTAATAATGTAAAATAAAATGAAATCATATGAGGAGGAAAAAGTATGAGTAATATTAATGTTTATGACGTACTAAAAGAACGTGGATTTTTAAAGCAATTAACTCATGAAGAAGAAATGAAAGAAATTTTAGGTAAGGAAAAGGTTACATTTTATATAGGATTTGATCCAACTGCTGATAGCCTTCATGTAGGGCATTTTATAGCCATGATGTTTATGGCACACATGCAAAGAGCAGGTCATAGACCTATTGCCCTTGTAGGTGGTGGTACTGCTATGATAGGAGATCCTTCAGGAAGAACAGATATGAGACAAATGTTATCTAAAGAAGAAATAAATTATAATATTTCCTGCATAAAGAAACAATTATCAAGATTAATAGACTTCAGTGATGACAAAGCCATTTTAGCTAATAATGCAGATTGGCTGTTAGACCTTAACTATGTTGAGTTTATAAGAGATATTGGAATACATTTTTCTGTGAATAGAATGCTAACAGCAGAATGCTTCAAACAGAGATTGGAAAAAGGACTATCCTTCTTAGAATTTAACTACATGTTAATGCAAGGTTATGACTTCTTGGTTCTTAATCAAAAATATGGATGTACTATGGAACTTGGAGGAGACGACCAATGGTCAAATATTCTAGCAGGTATGGAGCTTATAAGGAGAAAAGAAAGTAAACCAGCTTATGGAATGACTTGTTCACTATTAACTAATAGTGAGGGAAAGAAAATGGGAAAAACAGCAAGTGGAGCAGTTTGGCTTGATGCAGAAAAAACAACTCCATATGATTTTTACCAATACTGGAGAAATATTGATGATGCAGATGTGGAAAAATGTTTAGCATTGCTTACTTTCTTACCAATGGAGGAAGTTACAAGATTGGGTGCCTTAAGAGATGCAGCAATAAACGAAGCTAAGGCTGTGCTAGCTTATGAAGTAACTAAACTTGTACATGGTGAAGAAGAAGCAGAAAAATCTACGAAAGCAGCAGAAGCTTTGTTTGGCAAGGGTGTAGATATGAGTACAGTACCTATGGTGTCTATTTCTAAAGAAATGATAAATGCTAATATTTTAGATATTCTAGTGCAAACTGAAATTGTGCCGTCTAAAGCTGAAGGAAGAAGATTAATTCAACAAGGTGGATTAACAATTAACGAAGAAAAGATTTCAGATGTTAATGCATTATTTAATGAAAGCTTTTTAGTAGATGGATCTGCACTTGTTAAAAGAGGTAAGAAAAAGTTCTATAAATTAATTGTTGAGTAATATTATATTTTCATAAAGCTAGTAGGGGGTGAGACCTTACTAGTTTTATTATTTGTAGGCTAGAAATACTTTAGCCTTTACTCAATCATATTATAAGATGAGAAGATTTAAAGTAAAAGTTAAGTATGTTTTCAGTATTTAAAATGCTAATAACTAATTGAAAATTATATGTTTTACTATTAAATTCAAGTATTAAACATAGAATTACGATAAAGAAAGGGATAGTACTTTGAAGTTTTAGATTAATATATTATACTAAAATGGGGGAGAGATGATTTTATGTCTGGAATTTGGAAAATAAATATGGTACAAAATCAAAGTACCAAACAAGATTTAAATAAGCTTACTTTTAAAAAGGGAGATAGTTTTGTAGCTAGAGTGCTAAAACTTGATGGAAATACTTCTGAAGTAATATTAAGACTATTAGATGGAAGAACCTTCCCAGCAAAGATAGAAGGTGCTATGAATGGACCGTTGGATAATTATTTATTAAAATTTGCAGTAGATAGTTTTCAGGATGGAAAACTTAATATAAAAATTTTAGAGGGAAGACCAGAACATCAAGAGCTCATTAAGGAGCAAAATGAAGATAATGTATTGAATGATTTAATAGGAAGAATAAAGTTTTCTTTTCAAAAAGAAGATATAAGAATTATAAAAGCTATGATAAAGTTTGATATTCCTATTAGTGAGGAAAACTTTAAAGAAATTAAGGCATTTTCAGATTTTATTAGCAAAATAAAGTCTTCACCAGAAGAAGAGAATTTATTTATTGAAAAATATTTAAATTCTAAAGGAGTACAATCAGATAGTTTAAAAGGACAGACTATTAAGGAAACTTTAAAGGGGTTCTTTAACGAGGCAAAAAAATTAGATTTAAACAGCATTTTAACTTTTAAGGAAAGTAAGATTCCCTTGACTGAAGATAATCTAAGGGGTTTTAATAAAATCATATCCCCTAGTATGAATATATTTAAAGATTTAGAGGAAATTAAAACTTTAGTAGGACAAACAGGTAACCACAATGGGAAAAATAGTTTTATAGCAAATATAAATGGGGAAATAACAAATAATAATAGCAGTACAAATAAAGCTGGGCTGGAAAATAAAGCAGTTGGACGTGAAGACAATTCATTAGGTTTAAATAATAAAGAAACAAGTGAAGTAAAAGAAAGTAAAGTGGCTAAAATTGATGCTTCTAAAATAAGCTCTCCAGATAGTGACAGTGCAGAACCGTTAAAAAACACTTCCTTGAATCATAAAGATATAGAAGTTTCAAAACACTCAGTTTCTGATAAGACTCAAGAGGAGCAACTTTCACCACTTAAATTGAAAGGTAAAGCTATTGAGGAAAAGACTTTCTTATCTACGGAAGGCATGGTGAAAGAGGAAATTAAGGGTAAATTAGGAATGTTGAAAAACAATCTTTTAGAGCTATTAAAGTTTACCGAAGAAAATAATAATACTGTAAATAAAGTATTTCAAAACTTAGAAGGGAAATTTCAAGAGTTTAAGATGTTTAATACCCTAAATAATGACTATTATTACTTAAACATTCCTATGAATGTTAAGGAGAATCAATATGATTGTAAATTAGTAATCAAGGATGAAAGAACAAGTGGTAAAAAGTTAGATTCAAAAAATATTAAAATTGCTACTAGCATTAGTACAATTAATATGAATACCGTTGATGCTTATATTTCAGTTATTAACAATAGTGTAACTATTCGGATAGAGGCAGATAAGACTTTTGTGAAAGCTTTAGATGTGTATAAGGAAAAGCTCTTAATGGATTTAGGAGATGAAAATCATGTTTTCAATGTTTCAGTAAATCAGCGTAAAGTTGAGTTTTCCTTGAGTAATTGTAGAGAGTTTTTTTCTGATGAAGATATTACGGCCATTAATATTGTGGTATAAAAAAGGTCAATTTAAGTTTTTATATTTATCTTTAATAAAGAGTTGCTACTGGGAATTAAAGAAAATATTATATTGTCATGTAGCAATAAATATGTTAATAAATAATTGTTATTAAAAGGTTGGTTTCATTAAATAAAATGCTCATTGGTATTTTATTGTTTATAGGAGTGGTTTAATGAATGAAAGAAAAAAAGCAGCTGCACTGAAGTATGATTTGAATAGTTCAGCTCCAAGAGTTACTGCTTCAGGTGTGGGTAGAATTGCTGACAAAATAATAGAAAGTGCAGAAGAAAATAAGGTTCCTATAGTTTATAATAAGGAATTAACAGATATGCTTACTAAGGTTGATATTGGAGATGAGATACCTTATGAACTCTATGATATCGTAGCTAAGGTAATAGCATATGTAATGGATATAGATAACAACATGAAAAAGTAGGTGATAGGATAATGGCACTTTATGCAATATCAGATCTTCATTTAGCATTGACTGGTGATAAGCCAATGGACGTGTTTGGAGACAAGTGGTTTAAGCATCACGAAAAAATTCAGGAAAATTGGATTAATATAGTAAAAGAAGAAGATACAGTTTTGGTTGCCGGTGATATATCTTGGTCCATGAGGATGGAAGATGGAAGAGAAGACTTAGAATTCATTCACAGGCTACCAGGTAAAAAAATATTTGTTAAGGGAAACCATGATTATTGGTGGACCAGTATAACAAAGTTAAATTCTATGTATAAGGATATGAATTTTATTCAAAATAACTTTTTTACCTATGAGGATTATGCTATTTGTGGTACTAGGGGATGGATAACACCAAGTTCATCTAAGTTTACTGCACATGATAAAAAGGTATATGAAAGAGAACTCATAAGATTAACCTTATCTTTAGATATGGCAAAAAAAGATGGGTATAGCAAAATTATAGTTATGCTACATTACCCTCCTACTAATGAAGGTTGTGAAGATACAGGGTTTATTGATATACTTAGAGATTATGAAGTAGAAAAAGTTATTTATGGTCATCTGCATGGATATGGATTAAATAATGTATTTGAAGGGGTAAAGGAGGAGGTAGAATACATTCTCACTTCCTGTGACTATATTAATTTTACACCAAAAAAGATAATTTAACTAAAAAGGACTAAATTACTGGTCCTTCTTTAGTTAAATTATCTTTTTTATTAATGTTAATTGGAAATCATGAAGATATTAAGGCTTCCGACTACTTAAATAGTTTTAAAAAGGACTTTTTTGGAGTACTCGTTTTAGTGTTATCTTCATGATGTAAGTCAAAACTTTCATCATTCAATAATTCCCCATTTAACTCAAGCTTTTTCATAAGCAAAAGTTCCTCTTTAACCAGATCCTTTTGGGTTCTTGCTAATTCCTTTAAATTAGGCTTTACACCTTTAGAGGTGATTAAGTTACTAAACCAAGTTAATGCGACAGAATGATTTCCAAGTCTTCTATGTATTTCAGCAATAAGATACATGGTTGTAAGGTTATCCATTCCGTAAATAGGAAAAGATTCATTCATATATGCTTCCTCTAATCCTTTTACTGTTTCTTTTAAAAACACTCTTTCCATCTCTTTACCATACTCAGAATTCATAAGTCTGTACATCCAAGCAAGTTTTAAGCAAATTATAGCTTTTCTACTCCACTTAGATTCCATATATACAGCATTGATTAAAGCCATCTTATATCGTTCAATAGCAATATCTAAATCATAAAATTCAGGATATATTTTAGATTTGAATTTTGGAGTTATTTTCTCTGAAATCAATTGAATTTCGCCTTCTCTTATTTTAAGAAAGTCTACCTTTAAAGCTGAGTAACCGCACTTATTGCAGATCCAAACATCATAAAAATAGGGATTTGTAATATCATATCTTATAAATAAATCTGTATCCTTAGATGCGATTCTAGAACTTGAAGATTTAACAGCCTTTTCTTTAAAGTTATTACCACATACTGGGCAACAAACAGTAGTAAGATATAAAGGGCTTTTTACAGAGATGTGTTTTTGTGCCGCTTTAATTTTTTCTTTGTCTTTTCCATAAATATCGTCTATATCTATTTCCTTAAAGCCTAGTTCTTCTAGACCATTAAAAATTTCACTCATAGAACCCTCCTGTAATGATATTATCAAGTTTATATGTATAAACGTAATTATTAATTTTTGTGAGAAAATTAATGAAGTAAAATAATTGGTAGTTAATATACTTATAATTATTATACTATTAATTATCGTATAAATTAATAAGAAGTTAATATTATAATGAAAGTTAGTATATATTTTAGTACAATTTATAATATTATAATTATTGGAATTAAAACAAAAATATTCAATTATATTTTTTATTGTCAATCTTGTGATATAATATTTTATGTATTTAGTTTTAAAGGGTTTGTAGAAATTTTAATATAGTAATTTTCAAAGTCCCATGGTAATCATAAGAGTATATAAACAATTTTAACTATGATTACCTGTAGTACTTAGTTGGCAAAGGAATGAAAAGTTATGGCTATAATTGAATGGAAAAAGTTTTTAATCCCCTATGAACAAGCAGTAGAGGAGTTAAAAGTTAAGTTCAGAAGTATAAGAAGAGAGTTAAGAAGAAAGAATGAATATTCACCTATAGAATTTGTTACTGGAAGGGTGAAAGAGGTTTCTAGTATCCTAGAAAAAGCTAATAAGTTTAATATACCCATTGATAGAATTCATTTTGAGATGGAGGATATTGCAGGATTAAGAGTCATGTGTCAATTTGTTGACGATATAGATAAGGTAGTAGACCTTATAAGGCAAAGGAAAGACATGCAAATAATATATGAAAAGGATTATGTGACAAATGTTAAACCTAGTGGGTACAGAAGTTATCACATGATTATTAAATATCCTGTTAATATGGCAGATGGTATGACAGAGGTTTTAGCAGAGTTTCAAATAAGAACTCTAGCCATGAACTTTTGGGCTACAGTAGAACACTCATTGAATTACAAGTATAAGCATAATATTCCAACGGATGTTAGAGGAAAACTTAAAAATGCAGCTGATGCAGCTTTTCAATTGGATCAGCAGATGCTTACCATTAAAGATGAAATAAAGGATGCTCAAAAGTTATTTGAAGTAAAGTCCTCTTTAGTTACTAATATAATGGAGAATATTTTAACTTTGTCTTCACTGGGGAAAATTGCAGAAGCATCTAGATTTACAGAACAGCTAAATAAACTGTTGGAAGTGGGAGAGGTATTTGAATTGACAAGCTTACTAGAAGCTACAAAGAGAGTTTTGGAGAGATACAAACTATAGCCTAATTAATTATTGTAGATTATAGGTATAGATTAGATAGGCTATGAAAAATTCATTGGATAAATCTTAAGAAATATATAATTACAATAGAGGGTTTACTGTGGACAATTTTACCAATACAGTAGGTGTGGAAAATAATTAATAAATAGAGAAGGTGAGATTATAAAACTTTATAATCTCACCTTTTTACATTAGTTAGCAACTATATTAACTAGTCTTCCTTTTATTACAATGACTTTTCTTACAGTCTTTCCTTCTAGAGCAGCTTTAATTATGTCATTTTCTAAAGATGCTGCCTTTATGCCTTCCTCATCTAAAGTGGTTGAGACATCTATTTTAGCTTTGATTTTCCCATTAATCTGAATAGCAATTTCAACTTCATCTTTAATCAAGGCAGAAGGGTTAAAGATAGGCCATTTCTCATTAAATACTGAGAAGTTCATTTTAAGTGCTTCCCATTGCTCTTCACTAAAGTGAGGCGCAAACGGAGCAAGAAGTTTTATATAATCTACTAATACTTCTTTTAAGAAACTAGAATTTTTAACTTCCTCATTAAGATATTTTGAAAGGGCATTGGTAAGTTCCATAAGTCTAGCAATAGCAGTGTTAAATTGAAGCTTTTCAGCATCTTCTGAAACACCTTTAATAGCAAAATGTCTCCAATAGTTTAATTCTTTTTCTGGTGATTCAATTGAAGTTTTATTATTTACCTGATTTGAAGCTTCTGCTATACCATTTTCAACAGTTCTTTCAATCCTATCTACAAACCTAGCAATAGCTCTTAAGCCATCATCACTCCAAGCACCACCATCAGTGTAGCCAAAGCCAAACATTAGATACATTCTAAACACATCAGAACCAAATTCTTTGATGTAATCGTCAGGAGAAATTGTATTTCCCTTTGATTTACTCATTTTTAGGCCATCAGGTCCTAAAATTAAACCTTGATGTGTTAGAGATAGGAAAGGCTCATCAAAGTTTACATAACCCATGTCTCTTAGAGCTTTAGTAATAAATCTTGCATAAAGTAAATGCATACAAGCATGCTCAGGGCCACCTACATATTTATCCACAGGAAGCATTTTGTTAATAAGCTCCGTATCGAAAGCTTTTTCCGTATTTTTGTTGTCTGCATATCTTAAGTAGTAAAAAGATGAGCAAACAAAGGTATCTAGAGTATCTGCATCTCTGTGAGCTGGACCACCACAGGTTGGGCAAGTAGTATGAATAAATTCCTCACATTTTGTAAGTGGGGACTTTCCATCTGGTGCAAATTCAACATCATAAGGTAGCTCTACAGGAAGTTGAGACTCAGGCACAGCTACAATACCACATTTTTCACAATGAACCACAGGAATAGGAGCACCCCAATATCTTTGTCTGGAAACTAACCAGTCACGTAATCTATAGTTAACCTTTTTAGCACCTAACCCAAGAGATTCTAATTTAGAAACTACAGCTTCTTTAGCCTTTTCCTTTTCAAGACCATTGAATTCGCTACTATTAACCATTGGACCATACTCTGTATAAGGAAGCTCTTCACCACCTTCGATAACTCTTTCTATTGGTAAGTTATATTTTTTAGCAAAAGTAAAGTCTCTTTCATCATGAGCTGGTACAGCCATAACAGCACCAGTTCCATAGGTGTTTAAAACATAATCTCCAATCCAAACAGGAACTTGTCTTCCGTTGATAGGGTTTATAGCATAAGAACCAGTGAATACACCAGTTTTTTCTCTAGTAATAGATTGCCTTTCAATTTCTGACTGTTTTTTAGCAGCTTCTCTATATTCTTCTACTGCAGCTTTATTTTCATCAGTAGTTAACATATCAACTAACTCGTTTTCAGGAGCAAGAACCACATAGGTAACTCCAAATAGAGTATCAACTCTTGTAGTAAATACATTGAAAGATAAATCGGAATCTTGAACTTTAAAAGTTACCTCTGAACCAGTAGATCTTCCAATCCAATGCTTTTGCATTGCTTTAGTTTTTTCTGGCCAATCAAGTGTATCAACCATATCAAGCAATTCATCTGCGTAATCTGTGATTTTTAAAAACCATTGAGTTAAATTCTTCTTTGTAACTTCGCTACTACATCTTTCGCAAGTACCGTCTACCACTTGCTCATTTGCTAAAACTGTATTGCAGCTAGGGCACCAGTTTACAGGAGCATTTTTCCTATAAGCTAGCCCTTTTTCGAATAATTTTACAAATAACCATTGAGTCCATTTATAATAATCAGGTCTGCAAGTTACAACTTCATGATCCCAGTCAAACATAGCACCCATAGCTTTTAATTGTTTTTCCATGGTTTCAATATTTTTTTCTGTGGAGTCTTTTGGATGAATTCCTGTTTTAATTGCGTAGTTTTCTGCAGGTAATCCAAAAGCATCAAATCCCATAGGCTGGAACACATTATATCCTTGCATTCTCTTCATTCTTGCCCAAGAATCCACTGGTCCGTAGTTAAACCAATGTCCAGCATGAAGCTGGCTTCCAGATGGATAAGAGAACATCTCTAACACATAAAGCTTTTTATCCATATTATTTTCATCAAATTTATAAAGGTTGGTTTCTTCCCATTTTTGCTGCCACTTTTTATCAACAGCTGTTCCGTATTTTGCCATAATCTTTTCCTCCTATATAAAAAAATAAAGGCTTTCGTCTCAATGAAGAGACGAAAGCCATAGTTCCGCGGTACCACTCTAATTAGATTCATAGAATCTCTCTTAAAAATATAACGGTTTAAACCGTACCTGCTTTTCACAAGTAAGCTCATAGACAAGTTCATATCCCTCTACTACTACATCACACCAAACTGCAGCTCTCTGAAAATAAATAAGATATTACTACTTCTAATCAATGCAATAATTTGTTAAATTGTTATTAAAATTATAGATTAAAACTTATACATTGTCAATGGTATCTAAAGGTTATTTATTGGTGAATAGACTTTACAGTTTGTATTTTCTCATTGCATTAATAAAAACTGTAAGGGCATAATCAAATAAGTAAAAGACAAATTGAACACCAATTAGTATTAATACTATATTATAATTTAAAGTGAAATTTGGTACAAATAATCTTTTGTAAAGATAAAAATTTAAAAAGGTTAATAAGTTAAAATAAAGCAGTTTTAAAAGAATTTCTAAGGTTGTATTTCTTAGTCTTTCCAAAAGAAACTTAACTATTCCGTAAGGACCAAAGAGAAGAGTATATAGCATCCATACAGACTTTACAGGAACTAAAAAGTAACACAATATAGAGGATGCAATGAATACTAAGATAGAATTATTTAAACTAGTAGTTATTAGGGCTAGAGGTATAATAGCAGAGGCTACCCCTAACATGAATAAGGTGTTAAATTTTAAGATGGTGGTTAAATAAAGTACTATTAGAGTCAAGGTAACGAAAAGACCACCTTTGGCAATATAAGATGACTTATTATTCAATGTATTACCATCCCTTCCAAAATAAAAAACTTAGGCATCGTGAAATTAGTATAGCCTAAAGCTAACTAAATTTAATGGAAAGCTAGCAGAGAGATAAAAAACCTTAAAGTTCGTAAAAGGTTCTTAGCTATTCTAAGTGTGCTAGCTTACTTCAGATGCCAAAGCTTAAATACCTAATAATTTAAGTTATATATTCATTAATTTAACAAGGTTGAAAATCCTATATACAGTCTCCACCCATACATTCACAACAGGTGTCCAACATCCAAATTTTAAAGCACATATTACACATGTCATCATTTCCACCTTTTCTGCCATAGTAATTCTGTCTGTAGGAAGTTTGTCTTTGACTAAGCTCATTTAACATTTGTCTATATTCAAAGTTGTTTGGATCCATACTACAAGCAGTATTAAAAAATCTATGGGCACTATCAAACCAGCCTTTTCTAAAGTGGATCATGCCCATTAAGAAATGCCATTCTCCAGTACGGTTTGAAATAGCATTTAATTTTGCTTCAGCTCCATTTAAATTTCCTCTGTTAATTTCCATTCTAATTTCTTGGAAGGAACTATCTCCACCATAATTTCCGCCATAGCCTGAATTTGAACCTTGAAAATTCTTCATTAATGCATCATAAGCTTCATTAATTTCTCTAAGCTTCTCTTCTGCAAGGTCTTGAAGTGGATT
This sequence comes from Clostridium sp. UBA4548, assembly GCF_002387895.1. Taxonomy (GTDB): domain Bacteria; phylum Bacillota; class Clostridia; order Clostridiales; family Clostridiaceae; genus Clostridium_J. Next base: position 125,493 of record NZ_DGLI01000044.1, on the reverse strand, counting down.
ATCAGAAAATTTATCAGGATGATACTTTTTCACTAACTCTCTATAAGCTCTTTTTATTTCTTCCTCAGAGGCACCTTGTGTTACACCCAATACTTCATAGGGATTTCTCATTTTTTACTTCACTCCTCATCTTAATTCTTTCCATTTTTTCCATTAAACCTAATTGTAAAATATTATATAATAATTCTTTGTTTTTTTCCAATGGTAATTTTTCTAGACATCGAAAACAACTATCTGCACTGAGAATTAAATTGAATTCAACTCTTTCACTGATGCAACTAATAAATTCCTCATAACCTTTGTTTTCTGTATTAAAAACTTTATGTATAGCATTGAACTTACCTTTTTTCATGTCCTCTTCTAAATCATCATAAGCATCTATTATATAAATCCAACGACCTAAATTATAACCTAAATTATATAGAGCATCTTTAAACTCCTCATCTTTATAGTAGTAAGAAATTAAAAAACCAGTTAAATCAGCAAATTTGTCGCTAATTTCGTCTATACTAAAGATTTCCGCAGATTTTTCTAAAGAATAAAGTTCATTTAACTTACTTTCCATATACTTTATTAGTGGATTTAACGCATTATCACTAGTATTAACATATTTTTTAATTAGCAGAGATAACATTTTACTATGAAGAGAGTTATTATCTTCATAGTCATCAAGAAGTTTAAAATACATTAAAGAAGTATTGCAAAAAGCAGCGTAATTTAATGCATGGTTATTAATAACTTTCAGTCTCTTACCTATAGGATGAGCAATACAACCATTATTTATATAAGAATTTTTGCTTTTATCTAAAGAATCAAGTAAAATTCCTAAAAAGGTCATATCATAATTAAGAGCAAATCTAGAGATGTTACCAAAATTATTTTTTAGGGAAAGGCACAAACCACAATAATAAGCCTTAAATTTTTCATAATCTTTTATTTTCAACTCCATTTTACATGGCATTACATATCCAAACATTATAGTCCCTTTATTGTTCCTTCCATATTTAAAATTTCAAAAATAGTTTTTGAAGTAGTATCATTCATAGTATAGCCAAGAAGATTCACTATTTCTTCAATTTCAGCTTCAGAGGAAGATTCAATTTCAATGTAAGGAAAAGGACAAAAACTTTTATCGTTGATATCAATTTCAATTAAAGAATCTTTATATCTATAACTTTCCCTATACTTTTTTATAGATTGAACCAGCTCTAATCCTAAAGCCTGAAAGATTAAAGCGCCTTCTTCAGCACTTTCAATTTTACTTTCTCTTTCTTCCATTACCTTATATTTTTCTTGGCTCAAAAGCTTTTTAGTTGTCATATAGTTGATGTTGTCATTGCTTAACATATCTTCAACAACTCTAATTCGTGCATAGCCTTTATTATTTAAAAGCCTTCTATCTGGAAAATCATAAATATTATTTATTTGATTTTCTTCCTTTACTTTAACTGCATTAATTTCATTAAGTTTTTTTCTAATGCCATCTACATCAATTTTGATTATTCTTAATTCCATTTCTTTCAAGGAAAACACTCCTTTAATTTTATTATATATTCAATGTTTAAAATATGAACCAAACACTACCTTAGATTTATAATTAATTGTATCAGTATATAAGGATTCATAAGGTGTATAAGTATTGTTTTAGTGTTTTATAATAATCCAAGGATAGCCCAATAAAAATTTTAAATTAGTCACATTATACCATATATAATTTAAACATAGCTATAATACTATAGAATATCAGTACAAAAAAATGTATAATTAAGTTTGGTATTGGTTAGAAGGCTACACTATAATATTGGTTAGTTTGAAAGCCTTAAAGGAATCAAAGTATCTTTGACATTATAAAGATACTCTAGTTCCCTATAATTACTAAGGAGGGGTACTTTTGGAGTACATTAAAGAGGTTAATCTTAGAGAAGCAGTTATTCATATCTTGGATAATAATGCTGATGAACCAATTTTAAATGAATTTGCATTAGATTTAAATGAAGAAACCTATGATTTTTTATTAAAGCATATTCAAAGATGTTTAAAGGATGAAGAGTTGAAATATGCATTTTTTAATAAAGAAAGAAATATAGTAAAGGATTTATCACAAGAATATTTAAATGGAGAAAACAATATTTTAGATGTTTCAAAGGAACTTGCGCGACAGATGTTTATTTTAATGAGGTCAAAGGGTAACATCCCTTCTTGTGATCTTGTAACTGTATCTTTTTCAACAGAGTATGGAATGTTTTTAGGTATCTTTAAAATGGATTATATTAAGAATTATTTGCACAATATAGAATATGTAGATGATAGAATAGGAATTAATATTATTCCTCAGTTTACAGGGTTACCAGCAAGTAGTTCAAGAATCCAAAAATGTGCTTTTATAAAAGCTATGAACCAAGATAATGAGTATGATTTAATGGTAATTGATAAGCAGAAAAAAAGTAAAAACAATGAAGATTATGGTTCAAACTATTTTATAGATAGTTATTTAGGTTGCACAGTTATCGATAATGAAAGAGATCAAACTAAAAACTTTGTAAAAGTAGCAGAAAAATGGACTCAAAGTGCCTTAAACGAAAATGCAGATAAACAGGAGACGGTTAGAAGAGAGATAAAGAAAAAACTAAAAGAAGAAGATATTATAGATGTGCAAAAGTTCTCAGAAGAGGTTTTTAAAGAGCCGGAAATAAAGGAAAGTTTTATTAACTTTGCAACAGAGGCAGGCCTAGGGGATAGTATACCTGTAGACAAAGAATGGGTAGATAAAAAGTTGAAGAGAATAAGACTCAAAATAGATAAAGATATTGATATATACATATCAGAAGAGGCATATCACGATATTCACAGATTTGAAATTCAAAGAAATGGTGATGGTAGCATTAATATGATATTAAAACATATTTCTAATTATGTTGAGAAGTAGGTGAGATAATGCTAAGAAATAGTAAAAAAGAGTTTGTTTATGTACTTAAGGTTACTGCAAGGTTAAGAGAAGAAGATAATTGGAGAGAGAATCATAGGAAAATTCTAGAAAATCATTTTAAGTATCTTAAAAACCTATTAAGTGAGGGCAAGCTTATTATGGCTGGAGATACCTCTGTAACTGAAAAAGGTGATGTTGAATTAGTAATTATTAAGGCATATACAGAAGAAGAGGCCAAAAATCTAATGAATAACGATCCAGGGATTAAAGAAGGAATAATGGAGGGTAGCATTTACAATTTTAAAATATCTCTTAAATCTTAATGATAATAGGTTGAAATTATAAAAATCATTAAAAATGTAGAGGTTTCCAAAGTAGTTTGTTTTAATCATCTGCAAAAATTTCAAAGCATTAATTTTAGGGGTATGTATAAGTTGATATATAGCTTTAGGTCATAGTAAGAAACCTTAGTAAGAACACTTACTAAGGTTTCTTTAATTATTTCATTGAATCAACAGAACCTAAAACATTTTTAATTTTATCTTCAACTAATGATTGAAGATTTTTTCTTGCTTCACCAAGATACTTTCTTGGATCAAACTCAGATGGCTTTTCAGAAAAAACTTTTCTTACAGTACCAGTAACAGCAAGTCTTAAGTCAGTATCCATATTTATTTTACAAACTGACATTGAAGCTGCTTTTCTTAACATTTCAGTAGGTACACCTTTTGCACCTTTTATTTCTCCACCGTTATTATTACACATTTCAACATAAACTGGGTCTACAGCAGATGCTCCATGTAGAACGATTGGATAGTTATAAATACCAGCTTCTTCTAGTTTTCTAGTTATAGTTTCTAATCTATCAAAGTCAAGCTTTGCTTCACCTTTAAATTTGTATGCACCATGACTAGTACCTATAGCTATAGCTAAAGAGTCTACTCCAGTTCTTTTTACAAAATCTACAGCTTGGTCTGGATCAGTATAAGTAGCTTCGTGAGCTGCAACCTTAACCTCATCCTCTACTCCAGCAAGTTTTCCAAGCTCAGCTTCAACTACTACTCCTCTTGAATGAGCATAATCAACAACTTCCTTTGTTAATCTTACATTTTCCTCGTAATCATAATGAGAACCATCGAACATTACGGAAGTAAAACCAATATCTATGCATTTCTTGCAAAGTTCAAAGGAATCACCATGGTCTAAATGTAATGCTACATCTACACCACTTTCTTCTACAGCAGCAAGTACCATATGTCTTAAATATTCTGGTCTCATATATTTAATAGCTCCTGAAGAACACTGAAGAATTACTGCAGAATTTTGAGCTTTTGCGCCATCAATAATTCCTTGAATTATCTCCATGTTGTTGATGTTAAAAGCTCCAATAGCATATTTACCTTCAAAGGCCTTTTGGAACATTTCTTTAGTAGTTACTAATGCCATAATTACTCCACCCTTCATTTATTTATGTAATGTTTACCACTACTATATCCTTATTATAAATCATGTTTATTACAATTTCTACTAATATGGATATAATTTATAAAAGTTTAAAGTTATTTTATTAATAAAACACTGTTAAATATATTGCATTACTATATAATTTTACGGAATGCATTTAATAAAGAAAATATTGTTAATGGTTACCTTCTCCATTTGTCTTACTTCTTGAAGTAGTGTTTTTATTAAATGAAGAGTAGCAAGAGCTTCAGCCTTATCCTCTTCTTTGCAATACTGGGTAAGCTTAATTACTTCACTGTAAATAACATCTACATTTGCGTGGTTTACAAATACTGTCATATGTCTAACGTGGCCTTCATAAATATCTAATAGTTCAAAGGAGTGAATGTAAGCATCATCCCATTTTTCATCTACGATGTTGTTTTCCATTTTGTTTGCTACGTCTAATAATTTATCGCTTGTTAAGATTATATATTGACTAGCGAAAAAAAGACAAAAGCACATAATTAAGAAAACAACCACAGTTACAACTATATTTCTCATGTCAAATATCTCCTTTGGGTAGCTTTATTTAGTGTTCCCTTTTTTATATTCCTCGGAAGAATTATCTTTATGCTGAAAATATAATTTTTCTGAATTGGAGTATAGAATTGCTATAAAAATATCCTGTGGATCCTTAATATTATTTTCTTTTAATTTCTTATTTAACCAATTTATATCCTTGTTCATTAACTGTAGGTTTCTAGAATTTATATTTCCATCTAATATTACAGGAATTGGAAGTGGTTCATCCTGAATTTCCAGACTTATATCCTCTCTGTTTGGTGGTGACGCAGAATTTTTGGGTATTATGGATATATCACCATTAGTCTCCATCATCGCATAATGGATATCTTTCAAATTAAAATATCCTTTTAATCTAAGTTCTTCTAGTAAATCATCTAAATTATAGCGAAGATGTTTTAACTCTTTCATATCTACTATACCGTCTTTAACTAGTATGCTTGGTTCACCATTTAATAAAGTTCTTAAAGTTTCACTTTTAAGCTCGATTACTGAGGTTGTAATTTGCAGAACTACTAAGGTGGTTATAGGAACAATTGCATAAATTAAAGGAATTCTATTGTCTTCCATAGGGAGGGTTGCTAATTCAGAAATCATTAGTGCAATTACTAAATCTACAGGTTGTAGCTGCCCTAATTGTCTTTTTCCCATGAGTCGCATTATACAAACTAAATATATATATAAAATTGTAGTTCGGATTATTAAATTAAACATGCCATCACCTCTTATGTTAATATGTATATTTTCTTCCAAAATAAATAAAATTATTAGTAAATAATAGATACATTTTTTAAAAATTCAAATATAATGATAGTAATCAATTTATCGAGGTGAAAGTATGGGCAAAATAAACATAACCGTTGGTTCTATTACATTTGAAGTAAATCGAGGGCTAAATGCTTATGAAATAATGAAAAGATATAATTTTGAATCCAATATACCAGTGGTGCTAGTAAGAGTTAATGGTAAGCTTAGTGGACTCTCAAGGGGAATTGAAGAAGACTCTACTTTGGAATTTATAGATATTTCGACAAAACTTGGTATGATGTGTTATATGAGAACTCTTCAATTTGTGCTAATAAAAGCTGTTAAGGATTTATTTCCCAGTGGGAAAGTTACTATAGAACATTCACTTAGCAAGGGTTTATTTGGTGAAATTCACAAGGAACCGAAACTAGGAATAGATGATATTTATACTATAAAGGAAAAAATGAAGGATATAATAGATCAGGATATTAGAATAATAAAATCTGTTTATGATAGGAAAGAAGCTATTGAGATTTTTAATGTGAATGGAATGGATGATAAAGTTAAGCTTTTAGAATTTGTAAGTGGAGAGAGTGCGAAAATTTACGAATTAGATGGAACTATTGACTATTTTTATGGACCTATGGCATATTCAACAGGGGTATTGAAGTACTTTGATTTAATCTACTATGAGCCAGGATTTATTTTAAGATTTCCAATCATAGAAAAACCTACGGAAATTCCAAGATTTGAAGAACATAAGAAATTAGCTAAAATATTCTATGAAGCAGAACAATGGGGAAATATCTTAGGAGTAGGGGATGTAGGATCCTTAAATCAAGTAATTAAAAGCGGGGATATTGTAACTTTAATTAGGGTTGCAGAGGCTCTTCATGAAAAGAAAATTGCTTATATTGCAGATCAGATACACGAAAAAAGTACGGTGAAATTGGTGTTAATTGCAGGGCCATCATCCTCAGGAAAGACTACTTTTTCTAAGAGGTTAGGGATACAATTAAGAGTTAATGGCCTTGTTCCGGTGCCTATTTCTTTAGATGACTATTTTGTCAATAGGGATGCAACTCCTAAGGATGAGTTTGGAGAATATGATTTTGAATCAATATATGCACTAGACTTACCTTTATTTAATGAGCATTTAAAAATTTTATTATCTGGCGGTGAAACAGAGTTACCAACTTACAACTTTAGAACTGGAGAGAGAGAATGGAATGGCAATAAAATGAAGCTACCTGAGAATGGAGTTCTTATTGTTGAAGGTATTCATGGGCTAAATGAAATTTTAACTTCTTCAATTTCTCACCACCAGAAATTTAAGATTTATATTAGTCCTTTGACTCAAATTAATTTAGATGATCATAATAGAATTGCAACTACTGATGTAAGAATGATAAGAAGAATAGTTAGAGATTATTTATCAAGAGGATATGGTGTGGAAGATACTCTTAAAATGTGGCCTTCTATAAGAAGAGGTGAAGATAAAAATATTTTTATTTTCCAAGAAGATGCGGATGCTATGTTTAACTCCGCCTTAATTTATGAATTAGCTGTGCTTAAAAAATATGCTCTTGCAGAATTATATAAAATTCAATGGAATAGCCCAGTTTATGATGAAGCTAGAAGGTTAATAAACTTCTTACATTTCTTCAAGGAAGTAGATAAGGATTTTGTTCCAACTAACTCACTAGTTAGAGAGTTTATTGGTGGAAGTTGTTTTTATCAATATTAATACAAAAGTGCTAGGAGATAATTCTAGCACTTTTATACTAAGGTTTATGTTTTAAATTCTAAAAATGAAAGGATTAGAGTAATAATGAATTGAGGAAATGTAAACCTTTAATAGGGTTTTAAATTAATAATCTAGGGCAACTTACTAATAGGGTTAGAACAGAAAAAATGATATGATTATAAGTATATAGTAGCTTACAATAAGCAACTATATATATATGAAAATAACTGGGTTTTGAGAAAATATACTTAATATACAGGAGGATTTTATGAAAACTTATAGTGCATTTGATATTTTGGGTCCCATAATGATTGGTCCCTCCAGTTCCCATACAGCTGGGGCAGCGAGATTAGGTAAAATTGCTGCAACTATAGCAGAGTATGATATTAAAGAAGTAAGATTTTTACTTCATGGTTCCTTTGCTAAAACCTATAAAGGTCATGGTAGTGATAGGGCTTTGGTAGCGGGTATTCTTGGTATGGATCCTTGGGATGAAAATCTAAGAGATTCCCTTCAAATTGCAGAAGAAAAGGGGATAACTTTCACTTTTGAGGAAGCAGACCTTGGAGAAGTGCATCCTAACACAGTAAAGTTTATTATAAAATCACATAGTGGAATAGAAACTGAAATTACAGGTTCTTCTGTTGGTGGAGGAAATATTTTAATTTTCGATGTGGATGGGCAAAGAGTAGAGTTTACTGGAGAGTATCCAACTCTTATAATTACTCATTTAGATGTACCAGGTATGATTCATAAGGTAAGTACTTTATTGTTTAATGAGAATATAAACATTGCCTTTATGAATGTTTATAGAAAGTCAAGAGGTTCAGAGGCTTCCATGGTAGTTGAAACTGATAGTAAAGTAGATGACGATATCATTGAGAAAATTAAAGCATTAGGAAATATAAAAAATATAGAAGAAATTGTACCACCTATGAAAGGGGAATAGCAAATGTTTGTAAATAAAGCTACAGAATTAATACATATCTGCGAAAGTAATAATATGACAATTGCAGAATATACAATTAGAGAAGAAATGGAAAACACTGGTTCGACCAGAGAAGAAATTATAGAGAAAATGAGAAAAAATCTTCAAGTCATGGTAAATGCCTCAAGAGAGGCTATGGAAAAAGAAGTACACTCCATAAGTGGGCTAATTGGTGGAGATGCAGTTAAGATTAGAAAATATTATGAAGGAAACAACACTTTATGTGGTGATTTTATAGTTAAAGCTATGGCTAGGGCCCTATCTTGTTCGGAAGTAAATGCAGCAATGGGAAAAATTGTTGCAGCACCAACAGCAGGTAGTTGTGGCATAATCCCTGCTGCAATTATAACAGCAGGGGAAAAACTAAATAAAAATGAAGAAGAGTTGATAATGGCCTTACTTTCAGCTTCAGGAGTAGGTATTTTAATTGCCAAAAATGCTACTTTAGCTGGAGCTGAAGGTGGTTGTCAAGCAGAGTGTGGAAGTGCAGCAGCAATGGCTGCCGCAGCAGTGGTGGAAATGATGGGTGGATCGCCCTCAATGGCCTTTGACGCAGCTGCAATGGTAATTAAAAATATTGAGGGGTTGGTTTGTGACCCAATTGCTGGATTGGTTGAAATACCTTGCGCAAAAAGAAATGTAGCTGGAGCTGTAAGCGCACTAACTATGGCAGATGTAGCCATGGCTGGAGTGAAAAGTAAAATTCCTTTCGATGATACTATTATTTCTATGTATAAAATAGGAAGGGCACTTCCAAGTGAACTTAGAGAAACAGCTATGGGCGGTCTTGCAACAACTCCAGCAGGGTTAAGACTTAAGGATAAAATATTAAAATAATAGTTCGTCACTATTTCATATAATTTGAATAATTTATTATAGATAAAATTATATGGAGGAAAAAAGTGAAGGCAACACATAAGAATTTTATAGGATCTTTAAAGTGTAAAAATAAAAAAGTAGTTATATCTAAATTAACCATAGTTTTTTCAATAGCAATACTATTTATTAATACAAAAGTACCTTTGATAAATAGTATTTTATATTCAATTTCAATTATTCCTTTAGCTATTACATTAGGCAAGGAAACCTCTAAAATTTCTGATTACATTGGTGAGAAAAAGGGTGGGTTACTTTCCGCCACAGTTGGAAACGTACCGGAATTGATGATGGGGCTATGGGCTATAAGATATGGAATGTTAGGTATGGCCAAAGCTGGTCTTTTAGGTGCTGTAATAACTAATATGCTATTAGGCCTCGGCATAGCTATTTTTTGCGGAGGAATAAAATTTAAAGAGCAGAAGTTTAACAAGATGATTGCAAGAACTAATTTTAACATGTTGTTATTAGCAATTTCCGCAATAATAATAATTGCTACACTTAATAAGTATAGTTTCATTAGAGAACAACAAATGGTTAATATTAGCGCAATTGTTTCCATACTTCTTATATCTATATATATATTAGGGTTAATTTTTTCTCTATATACTCATAGCAATTTTTTTGTTGTATCACAAGAAAAACTTGAATTAAATAATAACGACAAAAAAGAAACTATTAGAATTTTTATTACTTTAGCATTTATTACACTTTTACTATATTTTACTAGCGAAAAGTTAATAGAAAATATTAATAATATAGTAAATCAGTATAATGTTTCCCAAGAATTTATTGGAATAATTTTAATACCTCTTCTAGGAGCCTTTGGAGAAAATGCATCTAGCATAGTGTGTGCACTAAATAACAAAATTGATGTAAGTTTAGAAACAGCAATAGGATCAAGCATACAAATTACAATGTTCGTAATACCAACTCTTATTATATCATCACTTTTTATGAAACTTGGTATGACATTGTTATTTTCAACCTTTCAAATTATAATGTTAGTTTTATCAATGGCTATGTCATATTTTGTATTTCAGGATGGAAAAACCTATTGGTTAGAAGGTGGTATACTAGTTACCACTTATGTTTTGATAACTATAGCTTATTATTATATAGTTTAATCAATAAAAATATATACACGGAATAATAGCGGGAATTTGAGTTTTAGGTATAAATAAGAAAATACACTAATATATTTATTGTGAAATAATGTGTAGGGTGGGCAGTTATGGCACATAGAAGAGTTATGGAAACCTATTATAAAGATGTTAATAATTTAGCAGATTTATTAAATAAACTTGTAAATTCATATAGATTACTAATTGGTGGAGCTAACGAATTAAATGGAATTGCACTTGCTAGTAAGGGTGATATAAAAGATGCCTTAAAAAGAGCAAGTGAACTAGGAGACATAATTGATGGTGTGATTGATGCACTAGAGGTAAGTACAGAAAATTGTAATTGTTATTGCAAGTTAAAGTCAGAAATTATAAACACTAAAATTCATATGGCTTATATAGAAACAGAAATAAGTGAGGATTTAAAATTGCAAAATTAAAAGGTGAGAAGTTCTCACCTTTTTTTAATTTGATATTTACTAACCATTAGATATGATAGTAATACAACAATTACAATTGGAAGTAATTGAGGTACATTTTTAGTTTCAGTTAAAAGCATAATAATTGCAAATAAACTTCCAGCAATTGTTATAGGAACGCCAGTGAATACATTATTGAAGTCTGAACAATTGTATCTTGCAAGTCTAAAAGCTCCAGCTACAGGAAACAAAATTAATAAAATAAAACCAATGATTCCTAATTTATGAAAGTTATAAAGAGAAAATGCCAATAATGAAGGAGCCACTCCAAAAGATACTAAGTCAGCTAAAGAGTCCAATTCCTTTCCAAGTTCGCTAGAAACTTTTAAAAATCTAGCTACAGTACCATCATATCTATCCAAAACACCTGCTAGTAGTATTAACACTCCAGCAACCTTAAAGTTACCAAGCATTGTATATTGAATTGATAATATACCACACACTAAATTTCCAAAGGTCATTATATTTGGTATTGAGGATTTGTTCATTTAATCACCCCACAAAGAAATATATTATTCTACTATATTATAAAAACCTATATATTAGAATAAAAAAATATATAAAATCACATTTTTATAATAGTAATTTTAACATAAAAAAATGATTATAGATATAGATTACATGAAATAATTAGTTGAATTTTTATTTGAATAAATATTAGGGTTATTTCAAACAATAACGGTGAGGTGATAATATGAAAATAAATGATATAATGACTAAGGGTGTAATTAAAGTTAATGCTGAATCAAGTATTCAAGATGTAGCAAAAGTTCTAAAGGATCATAATATTGGTTCTGTACCAGTTTGCAGAGAAGATAAGGTAGTTGGAATTATTACTGATAGGGATATTGTTATAAGGGCAATTGCTGAGGGAAATACCAGTTTGAATGCGGCAGATGTTATGACATCAAATCCAGTGACCTGCTCATCTAATAGTGATGTAGAAGAGGTTTCAAGAATTATGAGTGAAAGACAGATTAGAAGGATACCAATAGTAGATAATAGCAATTTAGTAGGAATGGTGGCTTTAGGAGATTTAGCTGTTGAGAATATTTCCAATAGTGAAGTAGGAGAAGCATTAAAAGAAATATCTACACCTTGCTGCCCAGACTAACCTATTAAGCCCCTTAAATATTAAAATTTAAGGGGCATTATTTATGGATATTATATGCTAACAAATTTAATAAACTATATTTTATTTATTATGAAAGAAAGGTATAACTAACTTTATATAGGGAGGATATATTGGTGCTCTTAATACTTCTAATAGTGAATAAAATAAATTATCACCTTGAAAACTTATACTTTTAAGAATTACAATGCATTAATATAAAAAATATGGTATATTTAGGTTGAATTTATATATATAATTAAGTTAAGTAAAGAAGTTTATAAGCTTTATTAACTAAAACTAGGAGGTGAATTTCGTTAGATAATTAATCTTATGAAAGAATAGTACATTTTGCAGTATTATCGTAAAAGTTTTATAAGATTTTACTAACGTAATAAAGCATGAAGAGAGTTAAATTTATTTATAATCCGTATTCTGGTGACAATTTAATTGTTAATAATTTAGATAAAGTAATAAAAATCCATCAAGAATATAATCATGTTATTGAACCTTTTAGAATCAGTAACAGTGTAGATATTAAGGATGCCTTTGAAGATATGGATGATAGTTATAAATATATATTAATTGCTGGTGGAGATGGAACCATTGATTCTGTGATTAACAAAATGAAGGAAAGTAAGGTAGACCTTCCTGTAGCATTTTTACCTGTGGGTACTGCAAATGACTTTGCAAAATATTTAGGAGTACCTAGTGACGTGGTATCTGCTTGCAAGCAAATTTTAGAAAGCAAGCCTAAGAGGTTTGATTTAGGAAAAATAAATGACAAGTATTTTGTAAATGTAGCAAGCTCAGGAATTTTCACAGATATATCTCAGAAAACCGATCCTCATCTTAAGAATACTATGGGAAAGCTAGCTTATTATTTAAAAGGACTAGAAGAAGTGACTAATTTAAGAAAAATATATATGAAAGTCAAATCTCCAACTGTGTCTTTTGAAGGCAAAATGTATACACTTCTTGTTTTTAATGGCCAGACTGCTGGTAATATTAAATTTACAGATCTATCTGAGGCAGATGATGGACTTTTAGATGTGGTAATTATAAAGGAAGATGTAGTAAAAAGTGCTTTGAATAACATTCTTATAATGGCTAAGAAGGGAATGGTAGCTGATATGGATGGAGTGTTATATTTTAAAACTGATAAATTAACAGTAGAGTGCGAAGATGATATTGCAACAGATATAGATGGTGAAAGGGGTCCAGACTTTCCACTAACAATAAGCTGTGAGAGAAGAGCTATAAAAATATTAGGTTACAAAGAAAACTAATTTAGTTCATAAAAGTAATTCAATGAAAATATATATAAGTAAGATTGATTTTTGGAGAGTGAGTTTTTGTTTACTTATATATATTTAATAGCAATTTTAATTATGTTCATGTTGATTTATGAAGGAATAACTACATCCTTTACTTATGCACCAACAAAGATAAAAGCTATAACAATAATTGCCATGGTCCTAGTATTGTTAAGATTTTCAACACTACTGCTATTGTTTTTGTATGATAAAATGCAGTATGTTTACTTGTTAAAACCCTTAATTTTTCTAGAACTATTTTATATGCCAATAATTATATTTATCTGCACTTATATTTACTCTAGAAATGATAAAATAAAATTAAGTTTCTTCTATTTACTGTGTGGAATATTTGTTATTGTATATTTCTTTTTGATTATAAAAGCTCCATTAATAACTAATATTTCTGCTATATATGGATACTCAATTACACTAAAAAATGGGTTAAATAGTTATCTAGTTCTATTATTTATTAACACATTTGTGTTTATTTTAGGTTTTAGAGTTTATAGCTTTAAATATTCCAATAAATTAGGAGTAACTATGACCATGGTAGCAGCCTTAGTAACTATAATAGCAACCATAATTTCAGTATTACATGCTGATTTTGTAGGAGCTATTATTGCTGGTGAAATATGCTGGATGGCAACTTTAGATTATGGTTTACGAAAATTCATTAGATAATATAATTTGTAAGCATCTAGGAGATAACTTAGCTATGTATAAGCCTTTGAACAATTAATTTTTATATAATCATAAAAAGCTAGACAAAATAGTGAGTATTCCTGGCTATAATAGTTTTAATAGGATTTCAATAACTAAGAGAAAATTAAGCACTAGAAACTTTATACTCATAAGGTATAAAAAAGCATGAAGATTAAATTGAAAGATTGCTATTGTAATTTATTTCAATAAATGGTATTATAAATATATTAGTGAAAATGAAAGGAGTGATGTAATATGAAAAAATTAGGTGTTATTTTTGTTGGGACTAATTTTAATAATTACTACTCCAAGAATGGTATTGCTTATTTAACATAGTTTAAAAGTTAGATAGTATTTTGCTGTATTGTTAACATGTTTATTTAAAACCTTGGAGTAGTTATAGACTAATTCAGGGTATTTTTATACCCAAAATTAAGGGAGGAAATAAACGTTGATTAATAATTTTACAGAACTATATAATTATGGATTAAAGGATAAAGTAATTGAGGAGCTAAATAATAATTATAAAATTTATTATTTAGGCAGAGTAATAATTGAGCAAAAAGCATTATATAAGGTGGTTACAGAAAAAGGAGAGATTAATAGCAGAATCTCAGGAAAATTAAACTTTGAAGGACATCATAGAAGTAATTATCCTGCAGTGGGAGATTGGGTAGTTTTAGATAGAGAAGACTATGGAGCTGGAGAAGCTATCATCCATGGAATTATTTCAAGGACTAGCAAATTAGCTAGAAAAGCTGTTGGTGTGAAAAGTGATGAACAGATTATAGCGGCTAATATTGATAAGGTATTTATATGTATGGCCCTAAATGGGGATTTTAACCTTAGAAGATTAGAAAGATATACAACTATTGTGTGGGATAGTGGTGCTACTCCAGTGATTGTGTTAACTAAGTCTGATTTATGTGAGGATTTAGAAATGAGAGTTACTGAAGTGAAAAATATTTCTGTTGGCATAGAAGTATTTACTATAAGTTCTCTAACTGGAAATGGGATTAATAATATTATAAATTATATAAAACCAGGAGAAACTGTAGCATTTATTGGTTCTTCTGGAGTAGGTAAATCTACGTTAGTAAACGCGCTTTTAGGGTATAATAGACAAGGTACCAAAGAGGTTAGGGAAAGTGATAGTAAGGGTAGGCACACCACAACTTACCGAGAACTAATACTAATACCTTCAGGAGGAGTTATCATTGATACCCCAGGTATGAGAGAACTTCAACTTCTAAATAATATAGAAGGTGTAGAGGATTCCTTTAAAGATATAAGTAATATTGCTAGGGGATGTAAGTTTTATGATTGTAGTCATAAATCTGAACCGGGATGTGCGGTTAAAAAGGCTATAGAAGAAGGTGTAATTACAGAAGATAGATTAGAAAGCTATTTTAAATTAAAGAAAGAAGCAGAATTTATGGAGAGGAAAGTAAATAAAGCACTGGCAAGGGAATATAAAAAGCACTGGGGTAAAATTCATAAAGAGGCAAAAAGAAAAGGAAACAAATAAGTAAAGTAATTATTAATATTTTAAACTTAAATCAGGCTACTATGGGAATATTAGCTTGATTTTTTTTAAAAAATATGTTCAATTGTGCATATAAATTTTAAAAGAGAGTATATTTATGTATTAATAAAATTCAAAAGGAGGGTAGAGAAGTATGACTGTTAGTAAAAAAATAAAAACTATAATATTTGGCATATTTATTATGGTATTAATTATATTGGGGGTATTAATCTTAAAGGATAATAGGTTTTCGCCAATTGGACAACTTACCTATGAAGAAAAATTACAGGATAGTAAATATCTTATAGAAGTATTAACTAGCATCTATCCTTACTTTGAAGAGGATAAAGAAATAACCCATAAGGATTTTTATAACAGTAAAAATAACCTAATTTATAAGATAAGCAAAACAAAGAGTGATGAAGAGTTTTTAAGGAATATACATGAAATTCTAGGTGATTTATATACTGGGCATGGTGAAGTAGCAGCTTTAAACAATATTATGGGAGAGAACTACTATAAAGATACGAAATTTGTGCCAATTACTACAATGGAATACGAAGATTTATATAGAAAATTAGATTATTGGAAGAAACTTTATAAAGATAAATATGGATTTAAAGAAGTAATAAAATTGAATTCAATGAACGAAACAAATATAGAGATTATAAATAAGAATAGTAACTGCTTTATAAATCCAGTTGAGGGTAAAAATGCTGTATTATTGAATTTTAGTGTTGTGAATCCCAATGAAGAAAAGTGGAGATATGAGTTTAGAGAAAATATGGACATGCTTAATAAATATGATTCCATGATTTTAGATTTCAGGGGGAATAATTCTGTAGATGGGCTGCAAGAGATACTAAATTTTATTGTTGGAAGGGAGGTGAAATATACTTCTTATAAGGTGTTTGCAAAAAATAACTATAATGAAAACTATTTATCATTTAAAAGTGATGATGAGTTTGAAAACTATAAAAATCTATTTCAAAAATACCCGGAAGAAATAAAAAATAAATATACAGAAGATAAGTTTAATGTTTATGAATCCTGGAAAAAACAAGAATATAATAAAGAAAAATACAATGGTAAAGTTATAGTTTTGATTGATAGTGAGGAAGTTTCTCCAGAAACTATGATGTTCCTTGATTTTATCAAAGAAAATAACCTGGGGAAAATAATAGGAGTCAAGAATATAACTTGTAAAACTAGCACTTACGATGATTTATTTCTATTTATTTTGCCTAGGAGTAAACTGCCTATTCTAGTAAGTAATAGTAAATTAGTGGATGGTTCAGGACAGTCCTTTACCGTAAAAAGTATAAAACCAGATATAGTAATAGACTTTAGTAAGGAGAAAGAGTTTAAAATCCAAGAGAGTATAGCTGGAGATATAGGTAAATATACTAGCAGGGATATACTTTTTAATAAATATATAGATTATATAGAAAAAAATTAATATTTACTTTGGGAAAACAACTTCAGGTTTATTAAAAACTTATGTAGCAATATATAAATATTATACTAGAGTCATAAGAACAAATTTTATTAAGTCTTTTGTGAATATATTTTAATAACTAAATAATCATAAAATATGAAAATAGCAGGGGTTACCTGCTATTTTTTTTACCATGGGTAGTTTTATTATTTGATGAAGCAGTAGACTTTTTTGAAACTTGGCTACTAGGAGTGGTTTTACTAAACTTCTTTTCTTTATTTTTTATGCTACCACTAGATTTTGACTGAACAGGTGGTATTAAAGCACGTTTGTCATAACCAATTAAATCTTCTCTATGAGCCTTTATCAGGGCATCTTTAACTAAGCTATGATTGTCAGGATTTTTAAATTGCATTAAAGCCCTCTGCATATTTTTTTCTCGTTGATTTGTTGGAACATAAACCTTTTCCTTTGTAAGTGGGTTTATTCCAGTATAATAAATAGCAGTAGAAAGGCTTCCAGGAGTAGGATAAAAATCCTGAACTTGTTCTGGCATATAGCCCATTGTATTTATATACTCAGCTAATTCAACCGCTGCCTTCATAGTACTACCAGGATGGCTTGACATAAGGTAAGGCACAACAAATTGATTTTTATTTAATTTTTTATTTATATCTGAGTATTTATTCTTAAATTTTTCATAGACCTCTTTTGAAGGTTTACCCATTTGAGTTAAAACTTTATCGCTTATATGCTCAGGAGCAACTTTTAGTTGTCCGCTAATATGATGTTCACAAAGTTCTTCAAAAAACTTTGTATTTTTATCATGAATTAAATAATCATATCTAATACCTGAACGAATAAAAACTTTTTTTACTTTGGGCAAAGTACGAACCTTCCTAAGAAGGGACAAATATTCAGTGTGGTCTACTATTAAATTCTTACATGGAGTAGGGAACATGCATTGTCTGTCTTTGCAAACACCATGTTTTTCTTGCTTCTTGCAAGCCCTATGTCTAAAGTTTGCAGTGGGACCTCCTATATCATGAATGTAACCCTTGAAATCTTTATCATCAGTAAGTAATTTAGCCTCATCTATGATAGAATTCTGACTTCTATTTTGTATTACTCTACCTTGATGATAGGTAAGAGCACAGAAGGAACAACTTCCAAAACACCCTCTATGACTAGTAATTGAAAACTTCACTTCATTTAATGCAGGAATACCACCCATTGGTTCATAGGAAGGGTGATAAGTTCTGGTATAAGATAAATTATATACTCTATCCATTTCCTCGGTGGTAAGTGGGAGTTGAGGAGGATTTTGAACAACGAACCTATTGTCATAAGGCTCTATTAAAAGTTTTCCTCTTATAGCATCCTGCTCCTGAGAGGCAAGCTTATAGCTTTCAGCGTAAGCTTTTTTATCGGAAATTATAGAATCAAAGCTGGGTAGAGTTACATAATCCTTTAGCATTGATATGTCCTTTGAAACATAGGAAGTACCCCTAACTGAGGTTATTCTTGAAATATCCATACCATAGCTTAAGAGATTAGCTACTTCTATAATTGGCCTTTCACCCATGCCATATATTAGTAAGTCAGCTTTAGAATCTAAAAGTATACTTTTTCTAATTTTGTCATCCCAATAATCATAATGAGCAAAACGTCTTAAGCTAGCCTCAATTCCACCAAGGATAATTGGTACATCCTTATAAGCTTCTTTAGCTCTATTAGAATAAACAGTTACAGCTCTATTTGGTCTAAAACCTGATTTTCCGCCGGGAGAATACAAGTCATCTCTTCTTTTTTTCTTAGCTGCAGTATAATGATTAACCATGGAATCTATGTTTCCAGAACTTATTAAAAAACCATATTTAGGTTTACCTAGTTTTTTAAAGTCCTCTGTATTTTCCCATTTTGGTTGGGCGATAATGCCTACAGAAAAACCTTCACTTTCTAGTAATCTTCCAATAATAGATGTACCAAAGGAGGGATGATCTATGTAAGCATCTCCAGTTATAAGAATAAAATCAAGCTGATTAATTCCAAGTTTCTTCATATCTTCTTTGCTTGTTGGTAAAAAGTTATTATTTAAATTCATTTAAACACCTCCTGTAGGAGAAAAAATATTTATTTTAAAATCAAAACATATGATAAACTTTTAAAAAATTATTATAATACATTCCCAAGTAAATTAACTTTATTGCTTTTGGGCAATATAACTATCTTAACATAATACTGATAAAATATGAACATGAATATAATAGAAAATCAAATATATTAAAGTAAAAGTGAAATTTAAAGGATTTATTAGATAAACTTCATAGTTCTGTGAAAATTCAATATAATATGGTCTAGTGAATAAATTTGAACTTTTTTTAAATAATATAGTTACAAAATGGTTTTTTTCTAATATAATGATTATATAAATATAATGGACATTATGTGTCTAATAAGAAGTTCTAAGTATAAAAAACGATTTAAAGTTTAGGTGGTGAGTTTTAATGGATGGTGGCCCTCCAATGAGAGAGTCGAAAAAGTTTTTAAAATTTAATATAGGTGGAGGAAAGCTACTAAACATTAAAGCTTTTATATATTAGTTTTGTAGTTCTTCCTTCATATAAGAGGAGGAATAACAATGGAGAGACTAAGAGAATTTCACTTAAGTAACCTTTTGAACAAATATGTTTATGATGAGTTTGAGGACTGCATCGGAAAGCTTCAAGACATATATGTAACTACAGAGGGTGGATATCCAAGGGCCATTGGATATCAAATAAGAAAAGGAAGAGATATATATAATTTTGAGTTTCGTGATATTGATGTATATAAACATAATGGAAATCATTTAATTAAAGTTAGACAAGTAAAAGATATAATTCCTAGAAAATATTCTTATCTCTTATCAAAAAACCTATTGAATAAGCAAATTGTGGATATTAACGGTAAAAAAATTGTTAAAGTAACGGACTTAAAGCTTGTTAAATGCAATGATGAAATCAAAGTTGTTGAGGTAGAGTCAGGGGTCCTAGCTACTGCAAGAAAGTTAGGCTTTGAGAATGGAGTAAAAAGATTATACAGCTTGTTTGGCAAAGATCCAAAGGAAAATGTTGTTACTTGGGAAAGCGTACAGTCCCTTGAAATGACAGAGCATAGTTTACAACTCACAACTCCATATAATAAATTGAGCCAGCTTCATCCAGCAGATATAGCAGAAATTATTGCTGATCTTTCCCCAGAGGATAGGGTAAAAGTAATTGAAGGTCTTGATAATGATTTAGCTGCAGACACATTAGAGGAATTGGATAAGGAGATACAACAAGAAATCTTAACCTTGTTAAGTGAAAGCAAAGCTAGAGAAATTTTAGACCTTGTACCAAATGATGAAATAGCTGATATTTTAGATGAATTAGATGAGGAAATAGCAAATAAAGTACTAATAAATATTAATGATGAAGATGAAAATGAAATCAGAGACTTAATGAAATATGAGGATGAAGTAGTAGGTAGTATTATGAATCCCGACTTTATTTCCTTTAATATTGATATAACCGTGGCTGAAACAATGAATATTTTGAGGGAATTAAAGCCAGAAGATGAGGTTTCCCATTATATTTATATTATAGATAAGGATGAAAAATTACAAGGATTTGTGTCTCTAAGGGATTTGATTTTATCTGAACCTGATAGCAAGCTAAAATCAATTATGAATACTAAGGTCTTCAAAGTTAGGGATACTGATGAAATTGAGAAGGCTATTGGGTTAGCTGTAAAATATGACCTTTATTCTTTGCCAGTGGTAGATGAAGAAGAGAAGGTTTGTGGAGTAGCAGTAATGAATGATATTATAGATGAGTTGTTATCACCTAGTTGGAAGAGGAAAATCAGAAGGTCAAGTTAAAAAAGGATTATCCGTAAATTTAATATTTCATATAAAAAGCGTAGTGCTTAGCACTACGCTTTTAAATTATTCTTCAGTTACGTATTTAAGTATTAAATCAACAGTAGCTAAAACTGAATCCATATGAGTTCTTTCATATCCATGGGATGCAAATATTCCAGCTCCTATTAGAGCAGTTTTAATGTCATAACCAGCTCTTAATGCGGCAGAAGCATCTGAACCATAGAAAGGATATATATCTACTCTATAATCAATGTTGTGTTTTTTACAAAGGTTTGTTAATCTAACTCTTAAGTCCAAATCATAAGGACCAGAAGAATCTTTAGCTGCTATACAACAAGCGTATTCAGTAGAATTTTGATCAAGACCTGGGCAACCCATATCTACTGCTATAAATTCTTTTGTTTTTTCTGGAATGGATGCACAAGCACCATGTCCAACTTCCTCATAGTTGCTAATGAACACATTAATTGTATTAGGAAGCTCTATTTTATTCTCCACAATGTACTTTAATGTGTAAAGTAATATTCCAACACTTGCTTTATCATCTAAGTGTCTAGACTTTACATATCCACTCTCCGTGAATCTTGTTCTTGTATCAAAGCAAATGAAGTCACCAACGTTAATTCCTAAATTAGTTACATCTTCTTTTGAAAATACTTTTTCATCAAGAACAACTTCGTAGTTCTCAGGTACTCTTTTAAGGTCTCTAGCATCTCCACCACTAATATGAACTGATGGTTTTACTGTTTGAATTGTTCCTTCAAAAGTTTTTCCTTCTGCAGTTTCAATAGTAATATTTTCACCTTCCACAGAAGTCATCATAAATCCACCAAGTTGAGTTAAGGATAATCTACCGTTCCCTTTAATTCCTGTAACCATAGCTCCTAGGGTATCAACATGAGCTGAAAGAGTTTTTTGGTAATCCTCATTTTTACCTTTAATTGTAGCAATTACTGCTCCCTTGTTTGTAGTAATATAGGAAATGTTTAATTTATCAAGCTCTTTTCTTATATAATCCATTATTCTAACAGTATAGCCTGTTGGACTTGGGATGGTTAGTATATTTTGTAGGTACTCTTTAATTTGACTTGAATTATAGTTCATAAAAACACCTCTTTTGATTATTTTAAAATAAAAAATATTTTAAATATTATATATTGATATTATGGTATCACAATTTTGCCAAAAGGAGTAGAGTAATTTTATAATTTAATAGAATTCCTTTTCATATACTTATTACTATGGAGGGGATTGGGTTGAAGAAAAAATGGTTATTATGGGGTGTAACAGCACTAATTATATTTATAATTTATTCACTCACTATAATGTATTTAAGAGTTAAAAAATATGAAAATTTAATATACCCAGGAGTGTATGTAAATAATATTAGTATAGGTGGATTAAATAAAATAGAAGCAAAGAAAAAGTTGTTAGAGAATTCAACTAAAAATATAGAAAATAATAAAGTTGTTATTAAGGTTGATGATTTAATATATGAGACAAATTATAAGGAGTTTAACATTAACTATGATATTGAGAGTGAAATAAATAGTGCCTTTAGTTATGGTAAAAACCTGAATTTTTTTAGAAAACACAAGCTAATCAAATGGCCTGAAAGTATTATGCTACAAATTAAGTTGAAGGTTGATGAAGTTGCATTTAACAAAGCAATAGAAAAATTGAGGAAAAAAGTAGAGAAAAAATCAGTAGATGCTAAAGTGCAAAAAATAGATGAAGAGTTTAAAATAACTCCAGAAGTCATAGGAAGAAATTTGAATACCTATGGAATCATGAAGGAGCTAATTGTACAAATAAATAAGAATACACAAGAAACAATTATGGTTGAAGGGGTTATAGAGGAGGACATTCCTAAAATAAGAGAGAGAGAATTGAAAGCTATAGATACTAAGATTAGTTCCTTTAGCACTTCTTTTTATAATTCCTCAAAATCAAGAGTTAATAACATAAAGATAGCAACAGAAACAATAAATGGCACTCTCCTAATGCCTGGAGATACCTTTAGCTTTAATAAAATTGTAGGTAAAACTACTGTTGATAAGGGGTATGAAAGCGCAAAAGTCATTCTTGGAAATGATTTTGCAGAGGACATAGGAGGTGGGATTTGTCAGGTATCAACAACTTTGTATAACACTGTTATAAGAAGTGAACTTACTGTAGTTGAAAGAAAAAATCACAGTCTGCCTATTGCTTATGTACCTTTAGGTCAAGATGCAATGATATATTATGGATATTCAGACTTGAGATTTATGAATGATACAGATTTTCCCGTTTATATTGAAGGTGTTGTAAATAACTCAGTGGTGAGTTTTAATTTTTATTCCAATGTGGATTTAACAGGGAATTTGTATAACATAGAAAGCAAAATTATCAAAACTATAGAGCCTAAAATAAATATAACACATGATGAAAGTTTGACTAATGGTGAAATGATTGTAGAAAAAGAAGGTAAAGCGTCCTATGTAGTAGAGGTATATAGAACTACTTATGTTGGAGGTAAGATGTTAAAAAAAGAGCTCGTATCAACTAGTAAGTATAAGGGCAGAGATAAACTCGTGAGAATGGGGAATTAAGAAAATAGTTTTAAGCTTAAAAACAAACTCCTGGCAAAATTGCTTGTCGGCAGTTTGTTTTTTATGCTAATTGGGAGAATTAGCATGTGAAAATTTTAGAAAAATTAAAAGGATTATAAGGAAATAATTACAATTGTTAGAAATTATGGTATGATTATTTCAGGGGAAATGTGATAATGCTAATATATGTTTTTACTAATATTAAGTTAATTGTATACATTTCAAGTTTTTTAAAATTATGAATCAAAAGTTAAAGATTTAGATTTATAAGAGAGAATATTGAAGGGATGGGGTTTCAATGAATAATAACTTAGAACTAGTAGAGAGAATAGTTAACAATGTGGAAAAGGTTATTATAGGAAAAAGAAGTGAAATTTATAATATTATGAAGGGGTTAATAGCTGATGGTCATATTTTAATTGAAGATGTGCCAGGGGTTGGTAAAACTACTTTAATTAAAGCTATAACTAAAAGTTTAAATCTCACCTTTAGTAGGGTACAGTTTACGCCAGATTTGCTGCCATCGGACATTATTGGGGTATCTATATATAATGCTAAAAGTGGTGAGTTTGAGTTCAGAAAAGGACCTATTTTTGCTAATATAATATTAGCAGATGAAATTAACAGAACTTCACCTAAAACACAATCAGCCCTTTTAGAGGTTATGGAGGAAAAACAAGTTTCAGAAGGCGTAAATACTTATGTTCTCAATAGACCTTTTATTGTAATGGCTACACAAAATCCTATAGAATATGAGGGGACATTTCCTCTACCAGAAGCACAACTAGATAGATTTATGATAAAAGTGAAAATTGGTTACCCAAGTGAAACTGATGAAGTATCAATTTTGAATATTTATAAAGAAGAAGAACCATTAGACACACTTACAGCGGTGGCTTCAAGTGAGGATATAATAGAGTTACAGAAAGCAGTAAGAAAAGTTCACATTAACAATGATTTAAATAAGTATATTATTAGTATAATTAATGCAACGAGACACAATAAGAGTTTAGCTCTTGGAGGAAGTACTAGAGCATCTCTAGCATTACAAAGAATCTCTCAAGCTACAGCACTTATAAAAGGGAGAGATTATGTTATTCCTGAAGACATTAAAGAAAACGTAAAACTAGTTTTAAGTCATAGAATTATACCAACATCTAGTGCAAGAGCTAATAGGAATGATAGTGATGCTATTATTTCAGAAGTTCTTCGTACAATACCTGTTCCAAAGGTGATGAAACATGATTAAGATTAAAAAAACCTTTGTTCTAACAACGGTGATAGCCTTAGGTTTTGCTAAAATATCAGGAGGAAACTTACCTTATGCTGTATTTTATTCTTTGTTTCTTGTGTTATTTTTAGGAGTACTATATGTTTACTTTACAAGTAAACATATAAATTCAGAAATAAAATGTAAGGGACATGAATTTAGTGTAGGGGATACTCAAGATATAAGTCTCAAGATAAGTAATGATTCAATAATTCCAGTAGCATACATAGAAGTAGTCAATGATACCTTTGAGGATTTGTTGAGGAAATATCATGGGGATGCTTTTTTTCTTAATCTTAATAGTAGTAAGTTCTTAAAAAAGGATGTAGTATTCAGAAAAAGAGGAATATATGATTTTGGAATTACTACTATAAAAACAAGTGATATTTTTGGAGTTTTTAATCATACGAAAAAATATAAGAATAATGCAGGAATTAAAGTTTATCCAAGAATATATCAGCTAAAGGCTTTGTTTTTAGGAGGAAGTGAAAAGCTAGAAAATAGGCTTAGTAATGAGAGTAAAGTTGAAGATTTAACCTTGATAAAAGATATTAGAGAGTATAGAATCGGGGATAGTTTAAAAAGAGTTCACTGGAAACTTAGTGCGAAACATGGGGATTTATATGTGAAAAATTACGATTACGTTTCAGGAATCCAATGTAATTTGTTTTTAGATATGAGAAGAGATAGCTTCTACTTTGATAAGGATGGCACTAAAGAAGAACTATTAGTAGATTTTTCCGTATCTTTATTAAATAAAATGATATCTGAAGGTGTTAGATCCAAGGTGTTTATTTGTGGAAATGACTATAAAAAATTTGATATTGACACTAAAGAACAATTTAGTGGATTAATGGAATTCCTACTAACTCACAAAAGTGAAGGTCAAGGAAGTTTTATCGATTTTATCCATGGAAACTTGAACAATGTGAACAGGAGAAGTTATATTGCTATAGTTACTCCAGATATAACGGATGAAAATAAAAATGAGTTTATTGATTTGAAAAGCAAAGGATATGATATTAATCTTTTTTACTATAGCCAAGCTTTAGGCATAATTGAGGATATTAATGTGTTAGTTGCAGCAGGTGTTAAGTGCTATAGTATCTTAGAGTTAATAAATGGGAATAGCTCTCAATAATCGTAAAAGAAATTAGGTGAGATTATGGATAGACTTAAGGAAAAAATGATTTCCGTATTTATTGTATTAATAAACTTCATAGTATTTTTAAAATTACTTAAAGAAAGCTTCAGAATTGAAGATTTCGATTATGTTATTGTTACCTTGCTTGTAATGTTCGGTATACTAATTTATTTATTCTATACCTTTATTTTGGATGAAAAGATTTACAAATTAGTTTTTACAGTTGTGGTACTAGCTATAATTTCAATTTTATTGTACAAATACAGAGATTTTATATCGGTATATGTTATAAAAGATTTTATTAATAATATTTTAGATATTAATGCTGCCTTGCTAAGGGATAAACCTACCTATTTTTATCAGTATAAGAAAATATTTTTTGTTTTAATTCCGGCACTTGTTTCTCTATTAATAGTTTTGAATAACTTTTGGAGAAATAGTATTATTGTGTTCAATTTGTTAGTTATGGTTTCATTTTGGTACACAATTTTATACACAGCAGTTATAAAAAATATTTATTACTTTCTAGGAGTATCTTTAGCTACCTTCGCTTTGACTTCCTTCCTAAGAAAATTAAAGGAGTTTGAGAGTAAGGAAATTAAAGTTAGTCTGAGTATGAGGCACATTTTTGTTTATTCTATTGTTATTACGCTAGTTATTGTTAGAGTAACATCAATTCTTCCTCAGGACTATAGTGGTAGAAACATTAAAGAACTTACTGATTCATTTCAAAATAAGTTTGCGCCTAAACGAGGAATAGGTAACCTGAAAAATGCGCTTTTAGGTGAATTTGATTTAAATCAATCTGGTTACAATGATACAGAGGTAAAGTTAGGTGGGCCAATAACATTGGACAGAAAAGAAGTATTTAAAGTGAAAAGTGATAGACCTTATTACCTTAAAGGTACAGTTAAGGATTACTATTCTAAAAATTATTGGTTAAACACTGGAGAAGCACCTTTACCTAAGTATGAGGATTATGACTTTGAAAGGTCTGGTCTCAAAGCTATTGGAGAAGGTGAATCAAATGGGGTTATTAGTGCTTCAGCTAAAGAAATAGAAATATTTCCTACAAGTAACTTAAACTCAACTTCTTTCTTTATTCCTAATAACGGATTTGATGTAATAAGTGATTACAAAGGTGTTTTTTATACTAAAGTACCTACTTTTATCAATGATGTGGACATTAGAAATCCATATATGGTTAAGTTTTTTAGCTACAAGGAATATGAAAATTATGTTGAGGGTATTCAAAATCGACCTTCATCAGTTTCTATAAAGGAAGAAAATTATAAGTTACCAATTAGAGAAGAAAGCGAACCTTACCTAAATTATGAAAAAAGAATTGATTCAATAGAATTAAATAACTATGACAAAAGTCAGTTAAGTAATATTTTAGATAACTATGAAAGTTATCTACAACTAGATACAGGAATTTCTTCTCAAGTGTATGATTTATTAAATAAGATTTTAACTGGTACTGGAAAGGATATAAACAAGTTAACTAATTACGAAAAAGCTTTAGCTATAAGAAACTATCTCACAAAAAATTATCCATATACTCTACAGGTATCAGAAATGCCAGAAGATAAAGATTTTGTTTCATACTTCTTGCTTGAAGAGAAAAAAGGATATTGTACTTATTTTGCTTCAGCAACTACCATATTGTGTAGAATTGCAGGAATTCCAGCAAGATACGTTCAGGGATTCAAAACTCCAGATAAGATGGACAGTGAAGGTAAGTATATTGTAACAAATGCAGAGGCACATGCCTGGTGTGAAATTTTAATAAATCCAGAGAAGGATTTATGGATTGTGGTAGACCCATCTCCGACACCTACGGAATTCGAGGCTTTGAATAACACAAATAGTAATGACGAGGAAAAAACACCTTCAAATAATAATAACAATAATGGTAACAAAGAAAAACCAAATAAGAGAAATCCCATGGAAGAAGAATTTGGAGATGATACCTCAGTTAGTTTATTATATAATCTTGATTACAAATTATTTTCTGGAGTAGCCATACCTACAACAATCTTATTATATGTATTGTATAGGGTATTAAGTTTTAGAAAAGGGGTAAAAAATATATTGGCATCCTCAAGTATAATTCCACTTTACGAATACTATATGGATAGATTGGAAACTGCTGGGGTTGTAAAACCAGATAGTTTAGGGGATTTGGAATTTATCAATAGTCTTAAAGACTTAGAACTTAAAGAAAGGGTATTAACTCTAGTAAAGCTATCCTATGAAGAGTTCTATGGAGGTATTGTTAGAAATACAGTAGAAAAAAACAGCCATATTGAATTTATTGAGGATTATTTAAAAGCTAAAGATAAAAGGATAGTATATTATATGAAGAAATATTTTGGTTTTAACTAAGGAGGAAAATATGAGTTATAAATTAGTTTGTATAGATATGGATGGGACTTTACTTGACTCTAAGAAGAATGTAAGCCAAAGAAACCTTGAAGCTATTGAAAAAAGTCATAAGTTAGGAGTTAAGATTGCAATTTGTACTGGGAGAATCTTTACTTCTGCTAAATATTATGGAGAGATAATAGGGGTTAAAGCTCCTATTATTGCTTCTAATGGTGCTTACATTCGTGAAAAAGATAGAGATGAAGTTATATATAAGTCTGTTTTAGGTTATGAAAATTGTAAGATAATATTTTCGGTATTTAAGAAATATGGCATCGTGCCTCATTTCTTTACCTCTGATAGTATATATACAGAAAAGCTAATATACTTTTCTGCATATTACAATGAGGAAAACAAAAAGTTAGAAAAGGAAAATCAGGTTGCTATAAAAATTACAGACCAATGGGAAAAGGTGTTCCAAGATAATGAATTAGAAATTATAAAAGCTGTAGCAGTTGACGATGATTTGCATAAAGTAGCTCAAGCCAAGAGGGAGTTAAGAAAAATTAGCTCAGTAGAAGTAGTGAGCTCTCACAACAATAATTTTGAAGTTATGTGTAGGGATACATCTAAGGGGAGAGGTGTGGAAATATTATCAGAGTTTTATGGTTTTTCTCCAGAGGAAATTATATGTATTGGTGATAATGAAAATGATTTATCAATGATAAAGTTTGCAGGATTAGGAGTAGCTATGGGAAATAGCAATGATGAAATAAAAAAGGCTGCAGATTATGTAACAAGTACAAATGATGAAGATGGAGTAGCTGAGGTTCTTGAGAATTACATAATAAATTATCATAGTATTTAAGTTTTTGTAATACTTATATAAAGAATTATCTAATTAATAGTAGGCTCGATAGGGGTATGAATTTAATACTAACTTTACTAAATACATTAATTAGAGTATTATAATCCTAAACGATAATTCTTTAGGAGGTAGCACTATGAATTTAAATATAGTATTATTTCAACCGGAAATTCCACAGAATACTGGAAACATTGGTAGAACATGCGTACTAACAGATTGCAAATTACATTTAATTAAACCCTTAGGATTTAGTTTAGATGAAAAGGAAATAAAACGTGCAGGATTAGATTATTGGCCTCATCTTCAATTGGAAATTCATGAATCTTATGAGGATTTAAGAGAAAAATATAAAAATAGTACTTTTTATTTTTGTAGCACGAAGGGAGAAAAGTACTATCATGAAGCAGCATTCAAGGAAGGAGATTTCTTAGTTTTTGGAAGAGAGTCTAAGGGGTTGCCTGATTATATTAGAAATGAAAATATTGAAACTCTAATAAAAGTTCCTATGATTAATACTACTTCAAGATCCTTAAATCTTTCTAATACAGTAGCTCTAATAGCATATGAAGCCCTTAGGCAGATAGATTTTCCAAATATGAAGTAAAGGTGGAGGATTAATGAAAAAAATTAAAATTATTACTGATAGTACCTGTGATTTGCCTAGACAGTTAGTTGAAGAAAAAAATATTGAGGTAATTCCTCTATCGGTTACAATAGATAATTCCACTTACCTAGATGGTGTTGATATAACTCTGGAAGAATTTTTAGAGAAAATGGAAAAGTCTAGTGAACCACCAAAAACAAGTCAAATAACTCCAGGAAAATTTTTAGAAATCTATAATAAATACATTGAAGAAGGATACACTATAATTTCTATACACTTATCCTCTAAAATGAGTGGAACTTTTCAGTCAGCTCTTATTGCAAAAGGGATGCTAGCTAGTGAAAAAATTCATGTTATAGATTCACAAAATGTAACTTGTGGTCTTGGTATGTTAGTCTTAAAAGGCTGTAAGTTAATGGAGGAAAACTATAGCCCGGAAGAGATATGTAAAGAATTAGAAAATACGATCCCTAGAATTAAAAGTACTCTGAACTTTGAATCATTAGATAACTTAGTTAAGGGGGGGAGGCTTTCTAAAGCTCAAGGAGTTATAGGTGGGTTATTAGGTATTAAACTTAATTTAGCTGTAGAACATGGCGAAATGACCGTAAAAGATAAGGTTAGAGGAAGTAAAAAGGCTTTAAGATGTATACTCGAATATTTGGAAAACACAGGAATTTCAGAGGAAATAAGCCCCTTAGTTTTGAATGCTGCTGCAGATAAAGAGAATATGGAAGTGTTGCAAGGGATTAAAAACTATTTAAGTGAAAAAGAAATTAAATATGTGGAAGCAGAAGTAGGATGTGTAGTAGGTACACATTCAGGTAGAAATGCTTGTGGAATATTTTTCCTTCAAAACCCATAAGATTTGGTGCTGTGAAATTATTATATATTATTATGTGTAAGTATATTAAATTAAAAAGCTTCTTAGTATATAAGAACCTCTTTTATACTAAGAAGCTAAATTATTTTTTGCAAATAAGGAATAAAAAGTATATAACAATTTAAAACTATTAAGGTATAAAATTTAATAGATAAATGCCCTAGATTCTATATAATTATATTTAAATTGTTTAGAAATATTTTAAATTATGTTATTATTTTTCAAATAATATTAAAGGATTGATATTTTTATAACAACTATAGAGAAATCAAATAGAAAAAATTAAAAATTATGTAGAAATTTAAATTAGAATACTGTATACTTACGTTGTAAGTTAATTGAATATTCTAATGGATGATATTTTCGGGAGATAATCTGTTGCCAAATATGCAAAAGATAGCCGAAGAAGCAAGTGATTATTTAGCCAAATAATCACGAAACTCTCAGGCAAAAGGACCGCAAATGGACATAACTCTGGAAAGCGAAAGCACCGAAGGAGCAAAACTCTCAGGTTCAAATACAGGGCATATGGCAAAGGCAACTTTGGTCATATGTTTTTTTGTGCGTAAAAGGAGGTGTTTTTATGATAGAACCCTTATTCATAGTAACAAACAATCCAATGTCAGTAGAGAAATTTCATAATAAGTATGAAGTTATTTATTTGGATGGACCAGCTATGGAAGTATTAAAAAAAGTTAGAGATTTTATACATATGGGACATAAGCTGTTAACACATCCTCTAATGGGTAGTGTAAAACCTAATGAAACACCTTACAGAACTGTTTGCGTTTCTCAAGAAAAGTTACAACATTTAGACTTACAATCCCTGGAGTTCATAGAGAATTCCATAGTAACTACAGAAAAATTTTTAAAGGATTTTAGAACTCCTAATTGGAGTGAAAAAATATTATTAGATTTTCAACTAATAGATTCAGATCTAATAGACCATGCTATAAATTAAGGAGGTAATACACATGTCACAAATTTTTGATACTATAATAATTGGTGGAGGTCCTGCAGGATTATCAGCTGGATTATATGCTGCAAGATCAAGAATGAAAACGTTAATAATTGAAAGAGCGAAATACGGTGGTCAAGCAACTACTACTGATGAACTAGAAAACTATCCAGGTTCAATTGAAGATTGTACTGGAACTTCATTAAGCCAAAGAATGAGAAAACAAGCAGAAGAATTCGGAACTGAATTTGTTAAAGATGAAGTTGTAGAAGTTCAACTTGAAGGCGATGTAAAAGTTATAAAATGTAGAAAAGGTGAGTACCAAGCTAAAACTATCATTATTGCAACTGGTGCTACTCCAAGACTTGGTGGATTTAAGAATGAAATCGAGTTAAGAGGAAAAGGAGTATCATACTGTGCAACATGTGATGCTGACTTCTTTACAGATTTAGATATAGCTGTTATTGGTGGAGGAGACTCTGCAATAACTGAAGCTATATATCTTGCAAAATTTGGTGAGACAGTAACAGTAATTCATAGAAGAGATTCTTTAAGAGCTGCTAAATCTCTTCAAGAAAAAGCTTTCAACAATCCAAAAATCAAATTCATATGGGATTCAGTTCCTCTAGAAGCTAAAGGAGAAGAAATATTAGAATCTTTAGTTATTAAAAATGTTAAAACAGGTGAAGAAAGCGAATTACCTGTAAATGGATGTTTTGTATTCGTTGGATATTTACCTATTTCAGAATTGTTTAAAGGTAAAATTACAATGACTGAAAGAGGAGACATCATTACTGATGAAGAAATGAGAACTAATATACCAGGGGTTTTTGCAGCTGGAGATGTTAGAGAAAAATCATTAAGACAAGTTATAACTGCTGCTGCTGATGGAGCTATTGCTGCTACAAATGCAGAGCATTATATAGAAGGAAACTTACACTAAAATTTCAAGTTACTGATTAAACAGTAATAATTATGGAAAATATAAGCATTAGGTAAACTATGCAATTATGTTATGAAAGGTAGGTAATTACAATGTTAGAATTAAACAAAGACAATTTTGAAGCTGAAGTTCTTCAAAGTGATAAACCAGTATTCGTAGATTTTTGGGGAGACAAATGTGAAATTTGTATCGAATTAATGCCAGGAGTTCATGGTTTAGAATCAAAATACAGCGATAAAATTAAATTTGCTAGCTTAAATATTGGTGGAGCTAGAAGAGTGGCAATTGGACAAAAAGTTTTAGGGCTTCCAACAATGAAAATATACAATGGTGGAGAGTGTGTTGCTACAATTACTCCAGATAAGATTGCTACACTAGATGATATCGAAAACTTTATTAAATCATACTACGAAACAGTATAATTAAATGCTTATAAGACGAGGAGGATATACCTCCCGTCTTTTAATAAACTTAAATAAACCCATATATTCTAGGAGGTGAATGTTTTGCGTCTAGAGATTGGAAACATTATAATAAAAGATCTTCAATTCGGACCAGAAACAAAAGTTGAGAATGGAGTTCTTTATGTAAACAAAGAGGAATTACTAAAAGAAGTATCTGGAGATGAAAGAGTTGCTAGCATAGATTTTGACATAGCAAAACCAGGTGAGGAAGTTAGAATAATTCCTGTTAAGGACGTAATTGAACCAAGAGTAAAAGTTGAAGGAAATGGTGGAATATTCCCAGGTTTCATCAACAAAGTTGATACAGTAGGATCAGGAAGAACTCATGTATTAAAGGGAGCTGCAGTAGTTACTACTGGAAAAATCGTTGGATTCCAAGAAGGTATCGTTGACATGTGCGGAGAAGGTGCTAAATATACACCATTCTCAAAAACAAATAACTTAGTAATTATTTGTGAGCCAAAAGAAGGAATACACCAACATGATCATGAAGAAGCTGTAAGAATGATAGGATTTAAAGCGGCTACTTATCTTGGAAAAGCTGGTAAAAATGTTGAACCAGATGAAGTTAAAACTTTCGAAACATTACCACTTTTAGAGCAAGTAAAACAATACCCAGAATTACCAAAAGTAGTTTATGTTTACATGCTTCAAACTCAAGGCTTACTACATGATACATATGTTTATGGTGTAGATGCTAAGAAAATAATACCAACAATTATTTACCCTACAGAGGTATTTGATGGAGCTGTTGTAAGCGGAAACTGTGTATCTGCTTGTGACAAGAACCCAACTTATGTTCATATGAATCATCCAATAATTACAGATTTATATGAGAGACATGGAAAAGATTACAACTTCTTAGGTGTGGTAATCACAAACGAAAACGTGTACCTTGCAGATAAAGAAAGATCTTCAAACATGGTTGCTAAATTAGTTGAATTCATGGGAGCAGATGCTGTTATAATATCTGAGGAAGGTTTTGGAAATCCAGATGCCGACTTAGTTATGAACTGTAACAAAGTAACTGCTAAAGGAATAAAAACCGTACTAGTAACTGATGAGTATGCAGGACAAGATGGAATGTCTCAATCATTAGCTGACTCAACTCCAAAAGGAGATGCTGTAGTAACTGGTGGAAACGCTAATGAAGTTGTTATATTACCAGCTATGAAAAAAATCATTGGACACATCGAAGCTGCGGATATCATTGCTGGAGGACACGTAGGAAGTTTAAGAGAAGATGGAAGCATTGAAGCTGAAATCCAAGTTATTACTGGAGCTACAAGTGAAGTAGGATTTAACTACTTAACAGCAAAAGGATACTAAAATAAAACTATTATACAAGGAAATATAAATTTCTTATAAAAAGGAGATAGAATTATGTTACAAGGAAAAAAAGCCATTTGTATAGGCGATAGAGACGGAATACCAGGACCAGCTATTGAAGCTTGTTTAAAATCAGCAGGAGCAGACGTAGTATTCGCATCAACAGAATGCTTCGTGTGAACAGCTGCAGGTGCAATGGATCTGGAGATCCAACAAAGAGTTAAAGATTTAACAGATAAATATGGCGCTGAAAACATGGTAATTGTTATCGGTGGAGCTGAGCCAGAAGCTTCTGGATTATCAGCTGAAACAGTAGCAGCAGGAGACCCAACATTTGCTGGTCCTTTAGCAGGCGTTGCTTTAGGATTATCAGTTTTCCACGTTGTTGAGCCAGAAATTAAAGATGAGTGTGATGAAACAGTTTACGATGAGCAATGTGGAATGATGGAAATGGTTCTTGACGTTGAAGAAATAATTAAAGAAGTTAAGACTGTAAGAGATCAACATTGTAAATATCTTTAATTTGCAAATAGATAAATTATAAATTGAAATAATAATTGATCTGAAGGAATCTAACCTTTCTGTAGGTCAATTCCCATGAAAGGGGGAAAAACGCATGTTAAAAATTGTTCATTATATAAACCAGTTCTACGCTGGAATAGGCGGAGAAGAACAAGCACATATTAAACCAGAAGTTCGTGAAGGTTTCGTAGGACCAGGAATGGGATTAAATGGTTTACTACAAAAAGAGGGTGCAGAAATAGTTGCAACTGTTATATGCGGAGACTCTTACTATGCTGAGAACACAGAAGAAGCTCAAAAAGAAGTATTAGAAATGGTTAAAAAGTACAGCCCAGACTTATTTATAGCTGGACCTGCTTTTAACGCTGGAAGATACGGTGTAGCTTGCGGAGATATATGCAAAACTGTTAAAGAAGAATTAAACATTCCAGTTTTAACAGCTATGTATATAGAAAACCCAGGTGCTGATATGTACAAGAAAGAAGTACATATAGTATCAACTAGAAACAGTGCAGTTGGTATGAGAGATGCTCTACCAAAAATTGCAGCATTAGCAACTAAATTAATGAGAAATGAAGAAATAGGTTCTCCAGCAGAAGAAGGATACATCGAAAGAGGTATCAGAAAGAACTACTTTGCTACAGAAAGAGGATCTAAGAGAGCTGTTGACATGCTTGTTAAGAAGTTAAAAGGTGAAGAGTTTGTAACAGAGTTTAAAATGCCTGACTTCGATAGAGTAGAGCCAAATGCTCCAATAGTAGATATAACTAAAGCAACAATTGCTATAGTTACTTCTGGTGGTATTGTTCCAAAAGGAAATCCAGACCACATAGAATCTTCTTCAGCTTCTAAAATTGGTAAATACGACATTGAAGGAATAGATGATTTAACATCTGAAAACTTTGAAACAGCACACGGTGGTCACGATCCTGTTTATGCTAACGAAGATCCAGATAGAGTTATTCCAGTTGACGTATTAAGAAATATGGAAAAAGAAGGTAAAATAGGTAAATTACACAGATACTTCTATTCAACTGTAGGAAACGGAACAGCTGTTGCTTCTTCAAAGAAGTATGGTGCTTTCGCTGCTCAAGAGTTAATAGCAGACGGTGTAGATGCTGTTATACTAACTTCTACATGAGGAACTTGTACACGTTGCGGTGCAACGCTAGTTAAAGAAATAGAAAGAGCTGGATTACCTGTAGTACACATGTGTACAATTACTCCAGTTTCACTAACAGTTGGAGCAAATAGAATACTTCCAACAATAGCAATTCCTCATCCACTAGGAAACCCTGCATTAAGCAAGGAAGATGAATATGCATTAAGAAGAAAGCTAGTTGAGAGAGCTCTTAAAGCATTAGAAACTCCAGTAGATGGACAAAAGATTTTTGAATAGTTTATAAACTATAAAATCTTAATTTAAAATATAATAAATAATTAGGGAACCATAAGTTCCCTAATTGTTTATTAAAGTTATTAGGTGCACACTGCATAATGTATAATTCTCTTAATAAAAAATATTTAAGAATTATATATTCTGAATTGTGCATGATATATAATTTATTGCACATTAAAAAGGGAGGTTGAAATATAATGAATTTTCCAGTACTTAAAAAAGCATCATACATTTTAGTTAATACTCCAGATATGGTAATACATAATGGAACAACTCAAACTTTAGAGAGAGAGACAAATCCAAACTCTGAGTATTTACAAAATTTAAAAAATCATTTAAGACCATTTGAAGAAGTTGTTGCATATGCGCCAAACCAAACTTATATAGGTAACTTAACTCCAGAGCAATTAAGTGAAATGCCAAGACCATGGTATGGAAAAAATGCTGACAATGCAGATAGATTTGGTAAGTTTGGCGAAGTTATGCCACAAGACGAATTCTACGGATTAATGAAAATATCAGATGTGTTTGATCTTGTAATACTTGAAGCTGCCTTTGCAGATGCTGTAAGAGAAAAATTAGTTAAACATCCACTTATAGCTGCAAAAGCAGAAAAAATTGTAGGAGATAGCATTGAAAAAGTTCAAGAGTTAGTTAATAACTCTGGTGCAGAAGGTTTATATCAAGATGGCAACTTAGTTGGATGTGTAAGAAGAGCACATGAGTTTGATCCAAACCTTTCAGCTCACTATATGTTAGAAAACTTAGCTGTAAAAGCTTCAGGTGTTTTAGCTGGAATGCACTTAATAAACAACTTAGATATACCAGTAAATGAAATAGAGTATATCATTGAGTGTTCTGAAGAAGCAATTGGAGATATGAATCAAAGAGGTGGCGGAAACATAGCTAAAGCTATTGGTGAAGTAGTTGGATTAACAGGAGCAACAGGAGCAGATATGAGAGGCTTCTGTGCAGGACCAACTCACTCTTTAATAACTGCTGCTTCATTAGTTCAAAGCGGAATCTATAAAAATGTTGTAGTAATTGCAGGTGGAGCTACTGCTAAACTTGGAATGAATGGAAGAGACCACGTTAAGAAAAACATGCCTGTTCTTGAGGATTGTTTAGGTGGATTTGCTGTACTTGTTTCTCAAAATGATGGTGTAAGTCCAGTTTTAAGAACAGACGTAATAGGAAGACATACCATAGGTCATGGAGCTTCTCCACAAGCAGTTTTAGAGGCATTAGTTCTTGATCCACTAGTAGCTAATGGATTAAAGGTTACAGATGTAGAGAAATATGCACCAGAAATGCAAACTCCGGATATAACTGAACCAGCAGGAGCTGGAGATGTGCCAACTCAGAACTATAAAATGATAGGTGCTTTAGCAGTTAAAAAAGGCCAGCTAGATAAAAAGGAACTTCCTAACTTCATTAAAAAACATGGATACCCTGGATATGCTCCAACACAAGGACACATACCATCAGGAGCGCCAATTATTGGACATGGAATTGAACACATAAAGAATGGTGTATTAAATAACTTTATGATAGTTGGAAAAGGAAGCTTATTCTTAGGAAGAATGACAAACCTTTTCGATGGAGTATCAATACTAGTAGAAAAAAACACTGGAAAAGTTGAAAATAATAGCGGAATAAGCAAAGAGGAAGTTAAATCAATGGTTGCAGATGCAATGAAAGATTTTGCTACTTTCTTAACGAATGCAAATCAATAATTAATTATTTTAATTTATTAATGGACATAAAATAATTCGTTAATAATAAAAGAGAAGAATTAATTATTTAAAAGCTGATATTTTTATAATTATACTATACTCCCTTTTAAACAAAGGGGAGTATAGTAAAGAAAAGGGGTGTACACATGAGCCAAGATTCTACTAAAGCAATGATTGCTGAAGTATTTAATGATATAGCTAATGGAATAAAAAGCGGACAGTTCAAGAAAAAAGTTAGAATAGGACTGACTATATTAGGTTCTGAACACGGCATCGAAGAGATGGTGAGTGCTGCTGAGCTTGCTAAAGCTAAGTATGGTGATTTTGATATAGTTTTAATCGGACCAAAGGTTGATGGAGAATTTGAAGTTGTGGAAGTGCAAACTGCAGAGGAAGGTCATAAAAAAATGACTGCAATGCTTGAAAATGGAGAGTTAGATGGTTGTGTTACTCAGCACTTTGATTTTCCAATTGGAGTTTCAACTGTAGGTAAGGTTGCTACTCCAGGCAGAGGTAGAGATATGATTATAGCTACTACTACTGGAACTACTTCAACAAATAGAGTTGAAGGAATGGTTATGAATGCAATATCAGGAATTTCAGTGGCTAAAGCTAATGGAATAAAAAATCCAAGAGTTGGAATTTTAAATCTTGATGGCGCTAGACAGGTTGAGAGAATATTAAAAGAAGTTCAAGACAATGGATATGACTTTGAATTTACTCAGTCTTTAAGAGCTGATGGTGGAGCTGTAATGAGAGGTAATGACCTTTTAGCTGGAACACCTGACGTTATGGTTTGTGACTCTTTAACTGGTAACCTACTTGTTAAAGTGTTCTCATCTTTTACTACTGGTGGAAGTTATGAAACTGTGGGAGCAGGTTATGGCCCAGGAATTGGGGAGAACTATGATAAACTAGTTAACATAGTATCAAGAGCCTCAGGGGCACCACTTATTGCAGAAGCTTTAAGGTACTGTGCTACTTGTGCTGAAAATAAAGTTTTAGATATAGCTAGAGATGAGTTTAAAAAAGCTAACAAAGCTGGATTAAAAGAAGTTATTGAAAAAACAATTAAGAAAGCTGCTAAGACAGAAGTAGCAGAAGAAGTAAAAATGCCTGCTAAAAAAGTTGTTACATACTCAATAGCTGGAATAGATATACTTGAGCTTGAAAATGCTTGCAAAGCACTTTGGAAAGAAGATATTTATTCCGAAAGTGGTATGGGATGTACAGGACCAATAGTTCTTGTTGCAGAGGAAGATTCAGAAAAGGCAATGGAAATATTAAAAAAAGCCGAATATATGGCATAATGAATTAGCTGGGCATAATTTTGTCCAGCTAATTTATTTTATTGAACTACAGTTATAAAGTGCTAAAAGTAATTATATATTTAATCATATTATGATAAAATATAGCATATTAATAAGGGTAGTAGTTATTAAAGTAAAATTAAATGGTATTATGTATAAATTCTAAGGTTTTTACTAAAAATATTAGAGAAAAAAATTAAAAAATTATCTTATTAAGAAGGAATTTTACACATCGTGTAGAATAATACATTGTTGGGACTTAAAGGTTTCTAAATTATAGGAGGTAAGAATTATGAAAATGAAAAAAATAGTTGCAATGTTAACTACAGTTGCAATGACAGCTTCACTATTAGTAGGCTGTGGATCAGCAGATAAAGGCGGAGACACTAACAAACCAGCTACTGGTGGAGACACAAAACAAGTAATAGTAGGACTATCAACTGATGAAGGTGGTCTAAACGACAAATCATTTAACCAATCTGCAGATACAGGAGTTAAAAAAGCAGTACAAGATTTTAAAGTAAAATATACTCCTATTGAGTCACAAAAGAAAGAGGATTATCAACCAAACCTACAATCACTTATAGATGATGGTTCAAATCTTGTAATTGCTGTTGGATTCCAAATGGCTGATGCAACAAAAGCTGTTGCAGAAAACAATAAAGATGCTAAAATTGCAATTATAGACTCTGTAGTTGAACAGCCAAATGTTGCTTCAATTACTTTCAAAGAGCATGAAGGTTCATTCTTAATGGGAGTTATTGCAGGAAAAACTACAAAAACTAACAAAATTGGTTTTATAGGTGGAAAAGATTTTGATACAATAAATAAATTTGAAGCTGGTTTCGCGGCTGGAGTTAAAGCAGTTAACCCAAAAGCTGCTGAAGGTTTATTAAGTCCAGATGGAAAAACACCTGGAACAACTGTAAAATATGCTGATTCTTTTGCTGATACAAACAAAGGTTATGAGTTAGCAAAATCACTATATGAAGGTGGATGTGACGTAATATATCATGCTGCTGGTGGTGTTGGTATCGGAATGTTCAAAGCTGCTAAAGAATTAAAAGATTCTGGAAAACAAGTTTGGGCAATCGGAGTAGATATGGACCAAGCGGTTTCTGTTCCAGAGTATGCTGATGTTATTCTTTCTTCAATGATTAAGAGAGTTGATGTTGCTACTTATAACGTATCAAAATCAGTAGTTGAAAACACATTCAAACCAGGTCATCAAGACCTTGGAATTAAAGAAGGTGGAGTAGGTATGGCTGAAACAACTTCAAAAAATACTGCTGAAGATGTATTAAAGGCTGCAAAAGACTTTGAAAAACAA
Organism: Clostridium sp. UBA4548; assembly: GCF_002387895.1. GTDB lineage: Bacteria > Bacillota > Clostridia > Clostridiales > Clostridiaceae > Clostridium_J. Next base: position 84,858 of record NZ_DGLI01000044.1, on the reverse strand, counting down.
ATTTTAGATGGTAAAGTAGTAGTTCCAGCTACTAGACAAGGCGCTAAAGATTACAAATAAATCTTTACGACATAATTCGAACATAGTATAATTGAAGCTAGATGTTTACTCATCTAGCTTTTTTTGAAGAATAGGAAGGCAATATTTCTTAAAAATAAAAAAAGTTCTTCCTATTGTTCAAAAAAAATGTATAATAAATACATAACTGCAATTATCGAATCTTCTACTATCATAGGTTAATCTTTAGGTAATTTGTTTAAGGAGGAAGGGAAATGGAAAAGGTAATCGAAATGAAGGGAATAACCAAAGTTTTCCCTGGCACTGTAGCTAATGATAACGTTAACTTTGAATTACTATCAAGTGAAACTCACGTTTTGCTTGGTGAAAATGGTGCGGGAAAAACTACCTTAATGAATATCCTTTATGGTCTTTATCAACAGGAAAAAGGGGATATTTATGTAAAGGGTCAGTTGGTTAGAATTACTAATCCTAATGAAGCAATAAAATTAGGAATAGGTATGGTTCATCAGCATTTTATGCTAGTGCATAATTTCACTGTAGCAGAAAATATTGTACTAGGAACTGAACCTAAAAAAGGCATTTCAATTGATATGAAAACTGCTATTGAAAATGTTAAAAAGTTATCTGAAAAGTATGGCTTTGCTATCGATCCAAATGCTGTAATTGAGGATATATCTGTTGGTCAACAGCAAAAAGTAGAAATTTTAAAAGCCTTATATAGAGGCGCTGAAATTTTAATTCTTGATGAGCCAACAGCAGTTTTAACACCACAAGAAATTGAAGAACTTGGGAAAATAATTCATAACCTAAAGAAAGAAGGAAAATCTGTAATATTAATTACTCATAAGCTGAAAGAAGTAATGAGCATGAGTGATAGAGTTACTATTATTAGAAGAGGTAAAGTAACTGGTACAGTAAAAACTAAGGAAACTAATATTGATGAATTAGCTGAATTAATGGTAGGAAGAAAAGTAAACCTTGTAGTAGATAAAAAAGAGGCTAGTATAAAAGGCGATATACTAACCATTGAGAACTTATGTACTAACGACCACAGAGGAATTGAAGCAGTTAAAGACCTAAGTTTAACTGTAAGAGGTGGAGAAATATTAGGAATTGCAGGAGTAGATGGTAATGGACAGTCTGAATTCTTAGAGGTTTTAACCGGACTAAGAAAACCGACAAAAGGTAAAATACTGTTAAATGGAAAAGATATATATGGTAAGTCACCTAGAGAAATAATTGATTCTGGTATTGGACACATTCCAGAAGATAGACATAAAAGAGGGCTTATACTTAAATATTCACTTTTTGAAAACTCTATATTAGGAATCCATAGAAACAAGCCTTTTAGCAAAGGTATAGTAATGGATTATAAAGCGATTAAAGAGCATTGCGATAAATTAATAAAAGAGTTTGATGTTAGAACTCCTAACAATGAAGTTTTTGCTTCAGCGTTATCTGGCGGTAACCAACAAAAACTAATTGCTGCTAGAGAAATATCAAAAGATCCAGAGTTACTTATTGCAGCACAACCAACAAGAGGCCTTGATGTTGGAGCTATAGAATATATTCATGGTAGACTTGTTGAAGAAAGGGATAAAGGTAAAGCAGTTTTATTAGTTTCACTAGAACTAGATGAGGTTTTATCACTTTCAGATAGAATAGCAGTAATGTATGATGGCAAAATAGTTGCCGTGTTAGATAGAAAAGATGCAGATGAACAAAAGCTTGGAGTATTAATGGCAGGCGGAACTTTGCATGATGTTAAGGAAGGAGTTGTAAGTAATGAACAATAAAGGAAAGCAGATTTTAAGTTCTTTACTCTTTCCCTTATTAGCTATTGTGGTATCCTTTTTCGTGTCCGTATTTTTTGTAATGTGGGCAAAAGGCTATCCAATAACTCAGTATTTTTCAGCATTAAGTGATTTGATAGGTACTATATGGAAGGGAAGTTTTGGTACAACTAGAAACTCTATGACTACCCTTGCTGAAATCACACCTCTAATATTTACAGGGGTTGCCAATGCAGTTGCGTTTAGATGCGGTTTATTTAATATAGGTGTAGGTGGACAATTTGTTTTAGGTATGCTTGCAGCAGCTTTGGTCGGAACAATACCAGGTCTATCGCCAGTAATTCATATACCTCTTATCATTATTAGCGGTATAGTAGCAGGTGGACTTTGGGGTTTTGTGCCAGGATTCCTTAAGGCAAAGTTTGGAACAAGTGAAGTTATTAATACTATAATGATGAACTACATATCACTTGCGGTAGCAAACTATGTTATACTAAGAACTCGTTTTGGGGTTCCAGGAAAAGCTAGCACAGCAACAATTGAAAACAGCGCAAAGTTTGCAAGATTTATGACTACATCTCAAGCTAATGTAAGTATATTCCTTGCTATTGTAGTTGCTATATTTATGGCTTGGTTCCTTTGGAAAACAACTACAGGTTATGAAATAAGAGCTGTTGGAATAAATCCTCTTGGAGCAGAGTATGGTGGTGTAAATGTTTCAAAAAATGCAGTTTTAGCTATAGTTTTATCAGGAGCTATAGCGGGACTTGGAGGAGCAACACATGTAGCTGGAGTTACACACTTAGCTCAAGATTTTATGGTGTTACCTTCCTATGGTTTTGATGGAATTGCTGTTGCTCTACTAGCTAAAAACAACCCAGTGGCTTGTATTGCATCTGCAATACTATTTGGAGCGCTTAATAGTAGTTCAAGAGCATTACAAATAAGCGGAATTCCAAAACAAATAGTATTTTTAATTCAATCTATAATAATAATTTTTGTAGCTACAGATTATATTGTAAAATATTTCAGTGATAAGAAGAAGAAAGGGGCGATAATGAATGAGTGATTTTAATTTAATTTCATTATTAACTGCTACCTTAAGAATAGCTACGCCTCTGATTTTTGCAGCACTTGGGGGTGTGTTTTCTGAAAGGTCTGGTGTTGTTAACATAGGACTTGAGGGGATGATGACAATTGGCGCATTCTTTGCAGTTTATGGAACTTTTATAACAGGAAACCCAGTTATAGGTATGGTATTTGCTATGGTAGCAGGTGGCTTACTTGCACTTGTTCATGCAGCATTAAGTATAAATCTTAAATCTGATCAGGTTATTTCAGGAACTGCAATAAATTTATTTGCAACAGCTTTGGCCAGTTTCTTAATATTTATATTATTTAATGGTAAAGGTGGTCAAACGGATATTGTTAAGGAATTACCGTATAATTTACCTCAGGGAATTTTAAATATTCCATTTATAGGTGAGCTTTTAGGCGGATTAAACTGGTTTGTAATAATTGCCATAGTTCTTGTGTTTGTTTCTCATTATGTTCTATACAAAACTCCAATTGGACTAAGAATTAGAGCTGTTGGAGAACACCCTAAGGCAGCAGACACTCTTGGTATAAATGTATACAAGGTTAGATATTTATGTGTAATTTTATCTGGAGTTTTAGCTGGACTTGGTGGAGCTGCTTTATCTCTAGGAATCACACCATTATATAGAGAGGGAATGGTTGCTGGACGTGGATTTATTGCTTTGGCAGCAATGATATTTGGTAACTGGAAGCCTTTTGGGGCACTTGGAGCATGTTTGCTATTTGCTCTTGGGGAATCATTCCAAATAATAGCTCAAGGCTTTTCTTGGACAGTGCCAACAGAATTCTATTCAATGATTCCTTATATTTTAACTATGCTTGCTCTTGCTGGGTTTGTTGGAAAGACAAATGCACCAGCAGCAAGTGGGTCACCTTACGAAAAAGGTTCAAGATAAAAAATGGCTTCGGCCATTTTTTTTATTTTAAAAGTAAGTTTTGCACATAAAATAACAAATGCATCATATTAATTTATAAAATAATATTTTAAAATTTTCAAATAATTTGAATACAAATCTACTAAACCAGTATATAATATAATATATAGTAATTTATTATGAGGTATTATATAACACATTTTATTGGGGTGATAAAATGAATGTAATTGGTATTAATGTCTGTAATGGAGGCTGGCTTGGAGTAAAACTTTCAAATAGCTGTTGGAGTATAAGAATTTTTAAAACCATTGATGAGCTTATAGATGTATGGAAAGATAGTGATTTATTTTTTGTTAGTATTCCTATGGGGTTTTTAGAGGGGTCGGTAGAAGAGAGAAAATGTGATATAGAAGCTAGAAAACTTCTTGATTCTAGTCATTTAGATTTGCCGGCTGTTCCTTGTAGGGAAGCAATTTACTGTAATAGTTTTGGAGTTGCTAATATTGTTAATAAGAGACTTACAGGCAGAAATGTTTCAACTAGATTATGGGATGTTATAGAAAAAATAAGAGAATTAGATAATTTTTTATTGAATCATATTGAGTACAGAGATAAGTTTAAGGAAAGTAATTGTGAGATTGGTTTTTTTGTTCTTAGCGGCAGGTTTATGAGGAATAGCAAAACTGTTTTAGCGGGTTATAAAGAAAGAAGAGATGTATTACGAAAGGTTTACCCCAATGTTGATGAGATTTTAGACTACAGCATAAAAACTTTTAGAAGAAAAGATGTTAAAACTGAAAACGTTTTAGATGCTGTATGCTTAGCTATAAATGGAATGATAGGGCTTAAAAATGGATTTATACCTATGCCTGAGGAGCCAGAATATGATATAAATAATATTAAAATGCAGATTGAAATACCAAAATCTATTGAATATAGTTACGGTAAAGATGTTATATAATAATATTAAGAAGTATAGTTAAATAAGTTTAAAGGTCACCATAAACTAAAAATGGTGACTTTTTTTATACCCCGCAATAAATATAATTTGTTAAAGGTCCCATTTAAATTGAAATTTGCAACATAAGAAAACTATAGGCATGAATTAACATAAATATAATATATAAATTAAATATTAAGCTTATTAAAGTAAATTATAAGATAATGAGATAATTGTTTTATCTTAGCATAATAAATGTGAAAAATTTATAACTTTTGATTAATTTCAACCTTGATGAAAAAAAGATAAAATTATTTATAAATATGGTATAATATATTAGGTTGTGGAGGTGGAAAAATGCACTTAGATTTTGGATTGAGATTAACTCAAGAACAAAAATTAATTATGACTACGGAAATGCAATTGTCAGTTAAACTTTTGCAAATGTCTTCTTATGAACTTTTACAACATATTAATAATGAGGTGCAAGAGAATATAGTTTTAGAATATGCTGATAGCAGTGAGGCTACCTCTAATGATAACAATAATAAAAAAGATTTATTTGATTATAAACAAATGATAAAATACTTAGAGTTTGATAATTATGGGGGGAAAAACTACATATCAAATAATTATGTAGAAGAAATATCACCTTTCACCTTTATTGGGAATAAACCTACTTTAAGCGATTACTTAAAAGAACAGTTATCAGAAAGCAATATAGATTATAAAAAAAATATGATTTGCAACTATTTAGTGGACAATCTAGACTGCAAAGGTTATTTAACCTTGGATCTTGATGTTGTTTGTAAAGAATTATCAATTTCTATGGAAGTATGCGAGTTATGCTTAAGTATTATTCAGCAATTAGATCCTTGTGGGATTGGTGCAAGGAATCTAAGTGAATGTCTTCTTATTCAAATAAAACGAAAAGGACTATGCAACGAAGACCTTGAACAGATAATTTCTAGTCATTTGCAATTGCTGTCGGAAAATAAATATGCTTTGATAGCTAAAAAGTTAAAAATATCACCTATGCAGGTTCAAAAGTATGGAGACTTAATCAAAGGACTAGAACCCAAACCCTCTAGAGGATTCTACACAGGGGATGAGATAAGTTATATATTGCCAGATGCTTATATTAAGAAGGTTAATGATGAATATTTAGTTTTAATGAATGAGGAAATAGTGCCAAAGCTAAACATTAATAGTATATATAAAGAAATAATTGATAGTTCTGATGATAAGGTTGCAGTAGAGTATGTTAAAAAAAAGATTAACAATGCTATGTTTTTAATAAAAAGTGTTGATAACAGAAAGAGAACATTATATAGAGTTATAAGTGAAATAATTAATTATCAAATAGATTATTTTGATTATGGAGAAGAATATATTAAGCCAATGACCATAAAAAATATAGCTAGTAAGCTAAATTTGCATGAATCTACAGTGAGCAGAGCTATAAGAGATAAATATATTTCACTAAATAGTGGTAGAATAATAAAAATAAAAGATTTATTTACTACTGCTATAAATATTAGTAGTGAGCAGTTGTCTAATCAAAACATAAAAAAAATAATTAAAGAAATAATACAAGAAGAGGATGATAAAAAGCCATTATCAGATTCTAGTATTCGAAGTGTTCTTTTAAGCAGAGGCTTGGATATATCTAGAAGAACTATTGCTAAATACAGAGATGAAATGGGAATTAAGCCATCTTCTCAAAGAAAAAGATTTTAAGTTATATAACTACAGAGAAAGATTACAGTGTGGGTTAATAACGTTATAGAAGCATGAAATCTGCAATCTTCTTTAAGCGGCAGTTGCTCAGCTTAGATAAGTTGCTTTGACGTAACAAAGTGTACTTTTATTCAGCAAAAACCTGTTTCCAAATCGGCTCCATAAAATAAACTTATTCATTATTTAATTATATGGAGCCGTGGTAGTTCTAAGATGTTAGCAATTTTAAATTTTTATATAAAAATGTTATTTTAGCCCTTCACAAATAGTGGTAAATATTGTACAATTTATATAGGGATAAAAATTAACCGCAGGGACAAAAATTGTCCAAAGAGGTGAAATATGGAAAACATATTAAAATTACAACAAAAACTTATTCCTGAGCTACTAGAGGTTCTAAAAATAAGATATAAAATCTTAAGGAATATAAAATACTATCAACCAATTGGCAGAAGACTATTAGCTACTAATATAAATTTAAGTGAAAGAGTAGTTAGAAGTGAAACAAACTTTTTAAAGGAACAAAATCTTATAGAAGTCAATACTATAGGTATGTCAATTACTACAGAAGGTGAAGAGGTTTTAAGTGGATTAAAGCTATTTATTCGCGAAATTAATGGTATTCAAGGTTTAGAAAGAGAAATCAAAGAAAAACTCAAGATAAAAGACGTTATCATTATTTCTGGAGATGTGAGAAATGATGAAACTTTACTTAATGAGATAGGTAAGGCTGCAAGTAGCTACATAAAAGATATATTAAAAGATGATATTGTAATATCTCTAACTGGAGGTAATACAGTAAAAAAAGTAATAGATGAGCTAGATAGAATAAGTAAGTTTAATAACATTAAAGTTTTACCTGGAAGAGGTGGAATGGCAAAGGATATTGAAACACAATCTAACACTTTAGTACAAAGGTTTGCTGATAAGCTTAGTGCAGCTTATGAACTTCTACACATGCCTGACAATTTAAGCCACAGTGCTTTTCAGATGTTACTTCAAGAAAATGATATAAAAGAAATTTTTCAACAAATAAGTCATTCTTATATTTTAATTCATGGTATTGGAATTGCAGAAACTGCATGCAAGAAAAGAAACTTACCAGAAGAAATTAAAATTAAAGTAGAAGATAATGGTGGCGTAGGAGAAGCTTATGGACATTATTTTAATATAGATGGAGAAATTGTATATTCTATGCCTTTTGTTGGGATTTCAAAAGAACAGATATCTGAGGTGGAAAACATAATTGCAGTGGCAGCAGGTGTAGAAAAATCAAAGGCTATTATAGCAGTAGAAAAAAATAGAACCAACAGTATTTTAATTACCGATGAAGCAACAGCAAGAGAAATAGTTAATATTTTAAAGGGAAAAATACTACTTGCATAAATCAAGTTATATAAGTAGATTAATTATAAATTTTAGGAGGTAACTTAAATGATAAGAGTTGGAATTAATGGTTTTGGTAGAATTGGAAGAAATGTTTTTAAGGCCTTAGTTGAAAAGTATAGCAATGAGTTAGAAGTTGTTGCAATAAATGATTTAACTAATCCCAAAACACTAGCACATTTACTTAAGTATGACACATTATATGGGAAATTTAATGGTACAGTAGAAGCAACTGAGAATTCTGTAATAGTTAATGGAAAAGAAATAAGAATTTTCGCTGAAAAAGATCCTAAGGATATTCCATGGGGATTGCAAGGCGCAGAAATAGTGATTGAATCAACTGGATTCTTCACTGATGCAACTAAAGCAAAAGCTCATATTGAAGCAGGTGCTAAGAAGGTTTTAATTTCTGCTCCAGCTAAAAATGAGGATATAACAATAGTTTTAGGCGTTAACGAAGAAAAATATGATGCTAGCAAACATCACATTATTTCAAATGCATCTTGTACAACAAACTGTTTAGCGCCATTTGCAAAGATACTAGATAGAGAGTTTGGTATTGTTAAAGGATTAATGACAACAGTTCATTCTTATACTAATGATCAAAAAATATTGGATGCTCCACATAGTGATTTAAGAAGAGCTAGAGCAGCAGCTGAAGCAATGGTACCTACAACTACTGGAGCAGCAAAGGCAGTATCTCTTGTTTTACCACAGTTGAAGGGTAAATTAAATGGTATGGCAGTAAGAGTTCCAACACCAACAGTATCTATGACAGATTTAGTTTGTGAATTAGAAAAAGCTGCAACAGCTGAGGAAATAAATGAAGCTTTCAAAAAGGCTTCTGAAGGTGAATTAAAAGGAATTCTTGGATATACTGATGAGCCTCTAGTATCAATGGATTTTAAAGGAGATGAAAGATCTTCTATAGTAGATGGGTTATCAACTATGGTTATGGATGGAAACCTAGTTAAAGTTGTTTCATGGTATGACAATGAATGGGGTTATTCAAATAGACTAGCAGACTTAACAAAATATGTTGCTGACAGACTATAATATATAATTAGATGAATATATATAAATAACTAATAAAAATCTAGTTCTGTAGCACATTCTACATAACTAGATTTTTGATTTAGTTAATAATTATATTTTAATGACTTTATATTGTATAATAGTGTATTATTATATTAAAGGTTTAAGGAAACCAGTTTAGTTTTATTATAGAGGAAAATTTTAAATAGGTTTCTTAATTAATAAAATAGGAGTGGAATAAAAATGGTATTTAATAAAAAAACTATAGAAGATGTAGCTGTAAAAGGAAAAAAAGTTTTATTAAGATGTGATTTTAATGTGCCAATAGTAGATGGAGTTATAACTGATGAAAATAGATTAGTGGGAGCGCTACCTACTATACAATACTTATTAGAAAATGGAGCTAAGGTAATACTTTGTTCTCATCTTGGAAAACCAAAAGGGGAAGCAAAAAAAGAGCTATCTTTGGAACCAGTAGGAGCTAGATTATCTGAGCTATTAGGGAAGCAAGTTATCTTTGTAGATGATGACAATGTAGTTGGAGAAAATGCAGTTAATGCTGTTAATAATATGACAGAAGGACAGTGTGTGCTTCTTCAAAACACTAGATTTAGAAAAGAAGAGACAAAAAATGAAGAGAACTTTTCTAAGGAATTGGCATCCTTATGTGATGTATTTGTAAATGATGCTTTTGGAACTGCTCACAGAGCACATTGTTCTACTGTAGGTGTAACTAAATTTGTAGAAACTTCAGTGTGCGGATATTTAATACAAAAGGAGTTAAAGTTCTTGGGCGAAGCAGTGGAAAATCCTCAAAGACCTTTTACTGCTATTTTAGGAGGATCTAAAGTATCAGATAAGATAAATGTAATAAATAACTTACTGGAAAAAGTTGATACCTTAGTTATTGGAGGAGCAATGGCATACACCTTCTTAAAGGCTAAGGGATTCAAAATTGGAAACTCTAGAGTTGAAGAAGATAAGTTGGATTATGCTATTGAAATGATGAAGAAAGCTGAGAATAAAAATGTAAAGTTACTTCTTCCTCTTGATCATGTTATAGCTAATGAGTTTTCAAAGGATGCTACACCTATGGAGACAGTAAGTGAAAATATTGAAGATGGATACATGGGATTAGATATTGGACCTAAGACTAGAGAAAATTATAGTAAATGGATTTCTCAATCAAAGACAGTTATTTGGAATGGACCAATGGGAGTTTTTGAATTTGAAAACTTTAGTAAGGGTACAAAAGCAATTGGAGAAGCCATGGCAAAGTGTGGTGGTACTACAATTATAGGTGGTGGAGACAGCGCTGCAGCAGTTAATATCTTTGGAATGGGAGATAAGATGACTCATATTTCTACTGGTGGTGGTGCATCACTTGAGTTCCTTGAAGGAATTGAGTTACCAGGTATAGTTGCGTTAAATGATAGATAATATAGAGGATGGAGGTAAGGTTATGAGAAAGCCAATAATAGCAGGAAATTGGAAAATGCATAAAACTGTAAGTGAAGCAGTATCTTTAGTTCAGGAGTTAAAACCATTAGTGAAGGATGCTAAGTGTGATGTGGTGGTTTGTCCTACATTTTTAAGTTTGCCAGCAGTAATAGAAGCGTGTAGAGATACAAATATTATGGTAGGTGCTCAGAATATGCACTTTGAAACAGAAGGAGCATTTACAGGAGAGGTATCTCCAAAAATGCTTAAGGAGTTAGGGGTAGATTTTGTTATAATAGGACATAGTGAAAGAAGACAGTATTTTAATGAAACTGATAATACAGTAAATAAGAAATTAAAGGCTGCAATTCAGTATGGGTTAAAACCTATTCTTTGTGTGGGAGAATTGTTAGAAGAAAGAGAAAAAGGAATTACACAGGAAGTTTTAGCAACTCAAGTTAAGTTAGATTTAGCTGGAATTTTAAGTGATGATGTGAAAAATATGGTAATAGCATACGAGCCAATTTGGGCTATAGGAACTGGAAAAACTGCTACTGCTGAGGATGCTAACGAAACTATAGGATTTATTAGAACGGTAATTGAAAAAATCTATGGAAAAGATGTAGCAGATAGTGTTAGAATACAATATGGTGGCTCTGTAAAACCATCAACTATAAGAGAGCAAATGGAAAAAGAACATATAGATGGTGGTCTTATTGGAGGTGCTAGTTTAAAAGCACAAGATTTTAGTGCTATTGTAAACTACTAATTTATAAGGGTGGGATAATTTAGGATGCCAAAAAAACCAGTAATGCTTATGATACTAGATGGATTTGGTTTAAGTGATAAAGTAGATGGAAATGCAGTTAGAGCATCTAAAAAACCAAATTATGATAATTTAATAAACAGTTATCCAAGTACTGCAATTTCTGCAAGTGGATTGGATGTAGGTTTACCAGAAGGACAAATGGGAAATTCGGAAGTTGGTCATTTGAATATAGGTGCAGGAAGAATAATTTATCAAGAGTTAACCAGAATATCTAAAGAGATAAAAGAAGGAAGATTTTTTGAGAACCCAGCTTTAAACTATGGTATCGAGAAAGCTATAGAAAATAATTCTTCTTTGCATTTAATGGGTCTTTTATCTGATGGAGGAGTGCATTCTCATATAGAACATGTTAAAGCACTCATAACTCTTTGTAAGAATAAAGGATTAAAAAAGGTGTATGTACATGGATTTCTTGACGGAAGAGATGTACCACCTTCATCAGCGCTACAATTTATTAATGAGTTAGAAAAGCATATGATTAAAGAAGAAACAGGTAAATTTGCTACTATTTCTGGTAGATATTATGCTATGGATAGAGATAATCGTTGGGAGAGAGTTCAACTTGCATATAATGCTATGGTCAAAGGTGAGGGAAGCTATGCGAATACACCTCAAAGTGCAGTAGAACTTGCTTATCATGATAATAAAACAGATGAGTTTGTTATTCCAACAGTGATTCTCACTGAAGGAAAACCTACGGCTACAGTTAATGATAAAGATTCAGTAATTTTCTTTAACTTTAGACCTGATAGAGCTAGGGAACTTACAAGAGCTCTCAATGACAAAGTGTTTAATGGGTTTGAAAGAAAAAGTTTAGATTTAAACTATGTGTGCATGACTCAGTATGATAAAACAATAGAAAATGTTAAAATTGCGTATAGAGCTGAGAGTTATGTCAATACTTTAGGTGAGTATGTAAGTGATAAGGGGTTAAAGCAATTAAGAATAGCAGAAACTGAAAAATATGCTCATGTGACTTTCTTTTTTAATGGTGGTATTGAAGAAGCAAATAAAGGTGAGGACAGAATTCTAGTTCCTTCTCCAAAGGTAGCAACCTATGATTTAAAACCTGAAATGAGTGCTTATGAGGTTACAGATAAAGTGCTAGAAGCTTTAGAAGAAGATAAATATCATATGATTATTTTAAACTTTGCTAACCCAGATATGGTTGGTCATACAGGAATAGTTGAAGCTGCAATAAAAGCAGTAGAAACTGTAGATTATTGTTTGGGTAAAATTGTAAGCAAGGTGTTAGACAAAGATGGAACAGTGTTTATTACTGCTGATCATGGAAATGCTGAAACTATGATTGATTACTCTACAGGTAAACCAATGACAGCACATACTAATAATCTAGTACCATTTGTTTATGTATCAAAGAATGCAGCACCATTAAGAAATGATGGTATATTAGCAGATATAGCACCAACTATGCTTCAAGTTATGGGATTACCTCAACCAGAAGAAATGACAGGAAAATCTTTAATAATATAAACATCATAACTCTTGTGTTAAAGCAAGATTTAACATTAAAGTATAATTAGTTTAGAATTAATGCACAATAGGTGAAGCTTTTAAAATTAAGTTAAACTCAATTGTGCATTAAATTATAAATATAAGTTCAGAATATTTTAAAAGCTAGTACAATTTGAAAATTGTCAGGAGGATTAATTATGAAACAGTATGTAGAAATTATTGACGTTTATGCAAGACAGATATTGGATTCAAGGGCCTTTCCAACTGTAGAGGTAGAAGTAGTTCTTGAAGATGGAACTGTGGGAAGAGCAGCAGTACCTTCAGGTGCATCTACAGGACAATTTGAAGCAGTAGAGTTAAGAGATGGAGACAAGGACATTTATAACGGTAAAGGTGTTATGAATGCAGTAGACAACGTAAATAACATCATTGCTGAAGAGTTAATAGGAATGAATGTATTGGATCAAGTTGCTATAGATAAAACTATGATTGAGCTTGATGGTACAGATAATAAAGGAAAACTTGGTGCTAATGCCATGTTAGGAGTTTCTCTTGCTTGTGCAAGAGCTGCTGCAAGCTATTTAGGTCTTGGACTATACCAATATATTGGTGGAGTTAATGCTAAGGTTCTCCCAGTTCCAATGATGAATATACTAAACGGGGGTAAACACGCAGATAATAACGTAGATTTACAAGAATTTATGGTAATGCCATGTGGAGCATCTTCCTTTAGTGAAGCTCTTAGAATGAGTGCTGAAGTATATCATGCCTTAAAAGGTATATTAAAAGCAAAAGGGCTAGCAACTGCAGTTGGTGATGAGGGTGGTTTTGCTCCAGATTTAGCATCTAACGAAGATGCAATCAAAGTAATCATGGAAGCTATAGAAAAAGCTGGTTATAAAGCTGGAGAAGAAATTTTTATAGCCCTAGACCCAGCATCTTCTGAGTTCTTTGAAGATGGAAAATATAACTTGGCTGGAGAAGGTAGAGTACTTACTCCAGAAGAAATGGCTAATTACTATGTGGAACTTTGTGACAAATACCCAATTATATCAATTGAAGACGGTATGGCAGAAGAAGATTGGGAAGGTTGGAAGCATATCACTGAAAAATTAGGCAATAAAATACAATTAGTTGGAGACGACTTATTTGTTACAAATACTAAGAGATTAGAAATGGGTATAGAAAGAGGCGTTGCCAATTCTATATTAATTAAACTTAATCAAATAGGAACATTAACTGAGACAATCAATGCAATAGAAATGGCATCTAGAGCTGGCTATACAGCAGTTGTTTCTCATAGATCAGGAGAGACTGAGGATACTACTGTAGCAGATTTAGTTGTGGCAATGAATGCAGGTCAAATTAAAACTGGTGCACCAGCAAGAAGTGAAAGAGTAGCAAAATATAATCAGTTATTAAGAATAGAAGAAGAACTTGGTGAGATGGCTGAATATAGAGGGTTAAAATCTTTCTATAATATAAAAAGAAAATAATTGATTTGGAGCAGAGAGATCTAAATCTCTCTGCTTAATTTATTGTAAAAAGATTATTACTATGTTAAAATAAAGTATATTCTTGTAAAATGGCAATAATGTTGCAAGGGGGTGTACATATGATGTTAAAGGTGCTTATGGCAGTACTTGTTATATCAGCATTGGTTGTTATTGGCTCCATAGCTTTACAACCAAGTAAAACCAATGGATTAAACAGCTTAATGACTGGAAGTTCTGAAACTTTTTTCTCAAAAAATAAAACTAAAACTCGTGAAGCTTTTTTAGCTAGGGTAACAGTTATTTCATCAATTATATTTGCGTTATCTGTTATTTTAATAAACATACAAATAGGCTAGAGTAGTTATTACTACTTTAGCTTTTTATTTTCAATTATGATATTTTATAGCTAATGTATAACTATAAATTTAATCTTTTATCAAATTAGCTAAGGTTATTCTGTTTGTAAGTGCTGTTGAGAAAAAAGTATTTGAATAAAATAAATATTCTGTATTTACACTTTAAAACATTAAACTTATAATAAAGGTATAAATTGAACAAAAGCATGAGTTTTAGGGGGATTAACTATGGGAGAATTTAAATCTAAGTTTGAAAGTAAAGAAATGGATTTTTTGTTTGAAGGTATAGCTAGTTTAAAAACTAAAGAAGAGTTTTATAAGTTTTTTGAAGACATATGTACAATTAATGAAATAAAAGCTATAGAACAGAGATTACAAGTTGCTAGAATGTTAATGGAGAAAAGAACCTATCTAGATATAGCAAGTACTACAGGAGCAAGCACAGCAACAATCAGTAGAGTGAACCGATCTTTAAATTATGGTAACGATGGTTATAAAATTGTCTTTAATAGAATTAAGTGGACAGAGGACTAATTTAAAAGCTACATTAATATATTGTATAATTTAAGTATTGGAACTAAATTTAAAAGCGACACTGTCGCTTTTTTGTTTAATCTAAGTAAAATATGATATAATTAAGGATAGTGCAAATTTAAACTAAATATAGTTTAAGTTAGGAGTGATTTAAATGGATTTAAAAAAATTATTAAATAAAGAGCAGTATGAGGCAGCCATTAATGTAAATGGACCATTATTGATATTGGCGGGTGCAGGATCAGGAAAAACAAGGGTTTTAACCTATAGAATTGCACACATGGTAAAAAACTTGGGAATATTTCCATCGCAAATATTGGCAATAACTTTTACCAATAAGGCCGCAGGTGAAATGAAAGATAGGGTGAGGACTCTTGTAGGTGACGTGGCAGATAATATGTGGGTGTCTACCTTCCACTCTAGCTGTGTAAGAATACTAAGAAGAGAAATAGATAAATTAGGATATAATAAAAACTTTACAATCTATGATACCTATGATGCAAAAACATTGGTTAAGCAATGTATGAAAGAATTAAATATTAATGAAAAGGATATTACAGACTCTGAAATTATAGGGAAAATATCTTCATCAAAAAATAATATGATTTCTGCAGAAGCTTTTAAAAAAGAGAATGAAGGAGACTTTAGAAAGAATAAAATTGCAGATGTGTACACCCTTTATCAAAAAAGACTTAAAGCTAATAATTCACTGGATTTTGATGACCTTATTTTCTTAACTGTTAGACTTTTAAAAGAACATACAGATGTAAGAGAATTTTATCAAAGAAAATTTAGATACATAATGGTTGATGAATATCAAGATACAAACAAGTCTCAGTATGAACTTGTAAAACTTTTAATCAATGAAGAAGAGAATATTTGCGTGGTTGGTGACGATGATCAATGCATTTATGCTTGGAGAGGAGCTGACATTACTAACATTTTAGATTTTGAAAAGGACTTTCCTAATGCGAAAGTAGTAAAACTTGAGCAAAATTACCGTTCAAAATCTAATATTCTTCAGGCTGCAAACATGGTGATTAAGAATAATGCTCAAAGAAAAGAAAAAGAACTTAGAACTGAAAGTGAAGCGGGAGAAAAACTAAAGGTATATAGAGGGTTTAGTGACATCGATGAAGGAAGTTTCGTTGCTAGTGAAATTAAAAGATTAATAAAAGAAGAGGGAAGAACATTAAATGACTTTGCTATTCTTTATAGAATGAATTCACAGTCGCGTATATTTGAGGAAACCTTTAGAAGAGGTGAAATTCCCTATAAAATCGTGGGGGGACTTAAATTCTACGATAGAAAAGAAATTAAAGACATTATGGCTTATTTAAAGCTAGTAAATAATCCTCTTGATGATATTAGTCTAAGAAGAATAATCAATGAGCCAAAGCGAAATATAGGTGATACAACTGTAGAGAAAGTTCAAACCTTTGCCAGTGAAACAGGAGATTGTATGTACAATACTTTGTTAGATGCTGAATTCATACCAGGCATTTCTTCAAGAGCGGTTGCATCAATTAATAAATTTACAGGATTAATAAATAGTTTTATTGCTAAGGCTGATGAAACACCTATATCAGAGTTAATTATGGATATTTTAGATGAGAGTGGCTACATGAATATGCTAAAAGGTTCCAAGACCCCTGAAGATGAGAGTAGGATTGAAAACCTTAAAGAGCTAGTTTCAGATGCAGTTGCTTTTGAGAAAGAGTCAGAAGATAAGTCATTAGCTGCATTTTTAGAAAAAGTTGTTCTAGTTTCTGATTTGGATAATTTAGAGGAAGAAGAAAATTCGGTGGTAATGATGACCGTTCATAGTGCTAAGGGATTAGAGTTTCCTGTAGTATTTTTAGTTGGTATGGAAAATGGAATATTCCCTGGAATGTCTTCTCTTAACAGTTTTACGGAGATGGAAGAATCAAGAAGACTTTGTTATGTTGCAATAACAAGAGCGAAAGAAGTGCTTTATATAACTTCTGCTGAACAAAGAATGGTATTTGGTAGAACTGTTGCTTATTCGGTGTCTGATTTTGTAAGTGAAATTCCACCAAGCTTAAAAGAGTTGGTTGGTGGAAAGTCACGAGCTGTAAATGTCCTAAAGAATACAGGAAATAAACCATCCTATAATAATCCACACACCTTGAAAAATATGCAATCAAATTATGCTAAGGAAGTAGCTACTTCTATAATAAATAGTGGTGACAAAAAAGATACTATAGTAGTGGATGAAGTTACTATAGGGAGAAAGGTTAAACATAGTAAATTTGGAGTTGGGACAGTGGTTTCGGTATCAGGAGATAATGCTGACGTTATCGTAACTATTGCTTTTAACAGTATGGGAATTAAAAAACTTATGTTATCATCAGCGCCATTAGAACTTTTGTAGCATTAGAGGGAGGAAACAGTATGAAAAAAAGAGCTAGAATGATAGAGCTTGTGGAAGAACTTAATAAGCATTCATATGAGTATTATGTTTTAGATAGTCCTTCTATATCTGACATTGAATATGATAGAAAATACGATGAATTGAAAAGTTTAGAGAAAGAGCTAGATGAAATACTACCATACTCACCAACTCAGAGGGTAGGAGATGTTGTTTTACCAGAATTTAAGAAGCATTATCATAGATCTCCACTTTGGAGTTTAGATAAAGCACAAAGTCTGGAAGAATTATTGAATTGGCATAATAGAAACTTAAAGTTCATTGAGGAATATAATAAAAATCATGACCAGCAGCTACCACCATTAGTTTACGTTTTAACAAAAAAGTTTGACGGGCTATCAATAAACTTAACCTATAATGAAGACGGGGTGCTAGTTACTGGGGCATCAAGAGGAAATGGAGAAGTAGGAGAAGATATAACAGCTCAAATTAAAACTATAAAGTCAATTCCGCTTAAAATCTTAAATAATGCTGTAGTAGAAATACATGGTGAAGCTATTATGACAAAGGCAGCCTTTGAAAAATATAATAGTAATGCAGTAGTGCCTTTAAAAAATTTACGAAATGGTGCTGCTGGTGCTTTAAGAAATTTAAATGTTAAAGAAACTGCAAAACGTAATTTATCAGCATTTTTTTATGATGTTGGATACACAGAGGGAGAAGGATTTAATACTTATGAAGAAATGATGGAGTTTATACGTAATATGGGACTTCCTGTTGACTCCTATTTTCAAAAGTGCCATAAGTTCCAGGAGGTAATAGATGGTGTAAAATATATAGAATCCTTAAGAGCTAGTTTAGATTACGATATTGATGGAGTTGTAATTGCTATAGATGATATTAATACTAGAAATTACTTAGGATACACAGTTAAATTTCCAAAGTGGGCTATTGCCTATAAATTTGAGGCAGAAGAGACAACAACAACTCTTTTAGATGTAGAATGGAATGTGGGAAGAAGCGGTAGGGTAAGTCCAACAGCCTTGCTAGAACCAGTTGAATTAGGTGGAGTTACTGTAAAGAGAGCTACTTTGAATAATATGGATGATGTTAATAGAAAGGGAGTAAAAATAGGATGTGAAGTTTACATTAGACGTTCCAATGATGTTATTCCTGAAATAATAGGAGTAGTAGACACATCCTTGGAAAGTGCTAAAAGTATTGAAATACCAGAAATATGTCCTAGTTGTGGAGCAAAACTTCTTAGACAGGGAGTACATATATTCTGTGAGAATACTTTATCTTGTAAGCCACAATTGGTTAAAAGTATGGTTCATTTTGCAAGTAGAGATGCTATGAATATCGAAGGCTTCAGTGAAAAAACAGCTGAACAACTTTTCGAAAAATTACAGGTTAAATCAATTCCAGATTTATATAAGATAAAAAAAGATGATCTTTTAGGCTTGGAAAAGTTCGGAGATAAAAAGGCAGATAATCTTATAAATGCTTTGGAAAAAAGCAAAAGTTGTGAGTTAGCATCTTTTATTTATGCTCTTGGTATTCCAAATGTAGGAAAGAAAACAGCAAAGGATTTAGTTAAAAACTTAAAAAACTTAAAGACAATTGAAGGAGCAACTTTTGAACAACTTATAGTAATAGAGGATATCGGAGAAGTTGTAGCCAATAGTATAATTGAATTTTTTCAATCTTCGGAGGTAAAAAATAGCATAAAGGAACTTTTAGATTTAGGAATTACACCTTACTATGAGAGTATTCAAATTGAAGAAAGCATATTTAAGGGGAAAACAGTAGTAGTTACTGGAACCTTAGAAAATTATTCGAGAAATGAGATAAAGGAAAAGTTAGAAGGGTTAGGAGCTAAAATTTCCAGTAGCGTAAGCAAAAAAACAAATTATGTGCTTGCAGGAAAAGAACCTGGATCTAAGTATGATAAAGCTTTAGAACTTGGAGTAACTGTTATTGCAGAAGAAGAGTTTTTAACCATGGTTGGAGGTAACTAAGTGAAAAGAAGTATAAAATTAATTCTTTGGACTTCTATGGTTATTACAACAACAATAATAATATTAACAATTTTATCTATGTATAGTATTCACTACAACAAGTTTTTTGATAATTATCATCCATTTCAAATATCACTGTTTTTTACCCTTATAATTTGGAGTTTGGAGATAATTATAAATAAAAAAGGTAAAAACTACATTTTTTATGGAGTAACTTTTATTATTTTAGCCAATATGATTTTCCTGTTTATGTTATGGGGAGTTAAATAAATAAAAAGATAGCCGGTGTTTCAAACCAGCTATCTTTTTATTTTTATAAGCTATTGAGTTAAGCAAGTTATAATTTCATAAGGTTTATATCTTTAATGAAGATGAAGCTTTTACTAATAAGCCGAGTTAATAGGATATACACATCAATTTATTACATATAAATTCTAATCATTTGGAGAAGAATTTTCTTTAAATTCGGTAGGAGAAGATGACGGGTTAACGTCTTCCTTATCATATATCTTTTTAAAGTTGTTAGATAAGGTATGGATATTGTGAGAAACCTTTTCTAATAGATAATTCCTATATCTAATTTGATTGTAGAGATAATTAAAGAGTATAAAACTCCAAATACCAATAAAGGTAAAGGTTATTATGGATATAATAACTAATATTTTTAAAACTATATCTAACATAGGTTACCTCCAAGTAAACATTAGTATGTAAATTATGAGAAGGATAAATTTAATCAATTACACACATTATAGCATAAAATCAAATTGATGTAATAATAAATTAATAAAAAATCGCTGAAATTTTGGATTAATTAATGTGAAATTGTAAATAATTTTAAAAGTACAATAATAGGGGTTTTGGAGAAATGAGGTGCTACTGTGAAAAAGTTGTTTTATATAATTTTCTTAATAGGAATATTAATTTGCTCAGTGTCTATTGAAGATGAAAATAAAGCTATTAATACCACCAATTATATTTCGTACAATTTAGGGCAGAGGCCAAATAATCTAGTTATGACTGATAACTTTGATGTTAGAAAAAAAGATATTTTAGTAGCCTTATTTCAAGGATTAGTTACTGAGGATGCTAATGGTGAAATTATCAATGGAATAGCAGAAGAATATACTGTTTCAGAAGATGGATTAGAGTATACTTTCAAAATTAGAGAGTCTGCAAAATATAGCAATGGAGATAAAATTGTTGCGCAAGACTTTGTAAATTTTTTTAAAAGTTTCATAGAGGATAAAAACAATATTTATGCAGAGCAGCTAAATTGCATTTTTGGTGTACAGGATTTTAAAAGTAGAAAAGTGGGATTTGAGGAGGTAGCAATTAAAGCAAAGGATGAGAGGATACTTTCTATTAGGCTCAATTATAGGTGTCCATATTTCATAAAAATCCTTAGTCAACCAGTTTATTCATTAAGAGATTACAACGTTTTAATGAATGGATTTGATGAGAGCTATAATAAAATAAGATATACAGGTCCTTTTATTGTTGATAAGATAGATGAAAAAAAACATATAATTATAGCTAAGAATCTAAATTATTATGGCAGTAATGAAGTTACCAATGAAATAATTAAATTTACATTTGTTGAAGATAAGGAAAAAGCATTGGCGAATTTTGAGCTAAATGAGGCGGGGGAAGAAAATATTCAGATTGTGGCTGACATTCCAGTAAATGAATATTTCAGGTTAGAGAATGAAGGGAAATTAAAGAGTTTTCCTAGTAACAGTGTGTACTATCTGAACTTTAATATAAAAGGCAATAAACTTCCAGGTGATATTAATTTTAGAAATGCTCTAAACTCAATACTTTCAAAAGAATATTACTCTCAACAAATTGCTAAAAATTTTGCAATACCAGCATCACTTTATGTACCAAAAGGCAATGCAGATAAAAAGCTTTTTGATACTTTTGCAAATAAAAATCAAAGTGAAGAGTATTTAAAGAAAACTAACATCACAGGAAATGAAACTATAATTTTAGTTTATGAAGAGGATGGTTTAAATAAAAGAATTGCAGAAGATTTGGCTAAAAACATCCTTCAAGATTTAGGCATACATATATCGATTAAAGGATATAGCCAGGATGAATTAGAACAGGTAATACAGAAAAATCAGTATGACATACAGCTTAGTAAATTTAACCCTATATTCGATGATATGTATTTATACTATGATATTTGGAGTAGTAAGTCTAAAGAAAACCTTATAAGGTATAGTAATCCTAAGTATGACGAAACTGTTAAAGCTGCAAAATATGAATGGAATGAAGAACAAAGGAGTATTTTTTATAGGCAGTGTGAAGACATATTAAGAGAAGATTTGCCATCAGTACCTATATACTATATAAATACTATACTATGCATTAAGCCAAATATTACTGGGGTATATGCTACTCCTTCAGGAAATATAAAATTGGAATATTTAAAAATAAATTAACCATATATGTAAGACTAAATACCTATAATACGTGAAAATTATGACTAACTAGCATACTGTATTTTGATTTATGAGATTTATAAATTGCAACTCATAAACTTTCAATTATTTTGATGCTTTTAAACAGGAAAATAAAAATATTAAAACAATTCACTCAGCCTTGGGAAGTCTAAAAGTAGATTATGTGTCGTGACTTAGAAAATTAGGAATAATGTCTAGTCTTTCGTAGCTAATTAGCAGAGTAATAATTAAATTAGGTTGCTAAAATAGAAATTGTAGTATTAAATATAAAACAACTGTGAACTTAACTTGTATCACAGTTGTTTTTATTAAATCATATGAGATAAGTACTTAAGTACTTTACAGGAAAAAATACTAATACTTAAGATTTGATAAGATAACTATATCAATATTTTCTTTAATTAAGAAATAGTATTAGGAAAAAGATAAACATATTTTTAGAAGCATCAAAGCTATGTTTATACTGCTTATATCTTTCCTTTCTTTTATTTAAGGTAACGTATTTTATAAAAATCGGTGCTAATTCATTACTTTCAGGGCTTGGCATTGATGGCATTCTAAAATACTCATCTTTTAAAAGATCCTCTGCTTTAGAGGTGAAGTTTCTATATCTTTCTACATTATCTAAGTCAGGAACTTCAGGCCAACTTAAAACTATGCCAGAATTAATCACCTGATTTTTGTAAATATTATGAACTTTAGAATAATCCACTTCTTTATCTTTACTGCTTTCATATTCATTATGAAGCATCATCATATATAAATAAAGAATTATTTCATCGCAATTAAATTTATTTTCTTTCTCATCTAGATCTTTTACAAATATACCCTTATCAGTTTGATAGAGCTTTTCTAAATTTAAATAAATTTTATTAGCAGTTTCCTTAAACTTAGAAATATGAGAAATGTTGTAGGCCATCATACAGTTAATATAAGCAAGACAAGACACATCAATTTTATCTTTAATTACTGATGAAGGAATGTGCTTTAGATTTTCAGCCATTAAATCAGAAAAATCTAACAGCAGTGCTTTGGCATCTTCTAAGTCAGAGTATTTATAGAAAATATTAAAAGCAAAACAAACTTTTACAAGTTCATCATGAGGGATGTTATAGATTTCATTTTTAAATTGCTTGAACATATTTAATATATCTAAAGAGAAGTTTTTAAATTGATTCTCATCCGAATCTTTATAAAGTGAATATTTGTAATACGCAGCCATTAAAAGTCCTTGAGTTGAAAAACTAAATTTTAAGTCTTTATCAGTTAAATTATATTCCTGTGCCATTGGATCAGTTGAATCATACTTATCAATAAATACACCTTCGTTATTTCTACAATAAACAGCATAGAACTCAAGTTGTTCGCCAACCAAATTAAGTAGATAATTTTTTAAAGCATATTTCTTATCATCTACATCTATGAATTTACTGTAGTATTCTACCAACTGAAGAAGTGATAAAGTCATATAAGCATTTGAGGAGATATTTATTTCCTTCTTAAATTTACGGTGATTCCAGTGTAATTTACTATTTTCATTCACTAGTTTTCCATCAGCTTTTCTGTAAACACATAATAGTGGAGAAATAGTACTATTTATGATATCATCATTTTTAGGTAAAGATTTAGATTTTAACTCTTCATTCTTAGATACTATTCCACAACCTGAGTGTAGAGATATGTGTCTTACTGATTCTTTAGATAAGTAAAATAATTGACTTTTTATGTTTGTATTGTCTAATACATTGATTCTTAAAAAAGGTCCTATATATTTCAACGTAACACCACCAAAATATTAATTATATTTAATAATATGATGTGAAACTTGAAAATGTGCCAAAATCACAAAAACTTTAAAAAAATATAAGGAGAATTCAAATGAGAGTGGGAAAACTTAATTGGGATGATTTAAAATATGTTATAGATAATCATAAGGGGGGGAGAAGAGACGACATTAGGATAAGTAATGGAATTGGGGAAGACTGTGCTGTAGTTAATTATGGAGATTATGAATGTGTTATATCAACTGATCCAGTAACAGGAGCAACAGAAAATATAGGCAGGATTGCAGTGCATATAAATTGTAATGATATAGCATCCTGTGGGGTAGAGCCAGTAGGATTATTAGTAACAATACTTGCACCACCTACAGCAACTATAGAAGAATTACATAAAGTTATGGAAGAAATACATGAGGAAGCTTTAAGATTAAATGTTCAAGTAATTGGTGGCCATACAGAAGTAACAGAAGCTGTGAACAAGATAATTGTTTCTTGCACAGCTATGGGAAAAGGTTTAAAGAATTCAGCTATATCAACTGCAGGAGCAAAGGTAGGGGATGATATAGTTGTTACAAAGCATCTTTGTATTGAAGGAACTACAATATTAGTAAATGATTTTGCAGATAAGTGTAAGGAAATATTATCAGATGAGGAGTATATTGAAGCTCAGCAATATGTTAATAGTATAAGTGTGGTAAAAGAGGGTGTTATAGCAGGACAAGTAGGGGTAAACTCTATGCATGATATTACAGAGGGGGGACTTTTGGGTGCTTTATGGGAATTGGCAAAGGCAAGTAATGTTGGCTTTAAGGTTTATGAAGAAAAAATGCCTATAACAAAAATTACAGAAAAGCTTTGTAATAAGTTTAGCATCGATCCACTAAAATTTATATCTTCAGGAAGTATGATAATAACATGTAAGAATGGAGATGAACTAATTAAAGAACTTAAAAAGGGTGGAATCAATGGAACTATTATTGGGAAAATTACTAAATCTAAAGGAATGTTAGTAAAGAATAACATGGAGATTGGAGTAGAGCCGCCAGAAGCAGACGAATTATTTAATATATAATTTTAAACTGGTAATAATTATAATCGGTCAAGATAAGTAGCAGTATTTATATAGTAGTAATCAATAACTAAGTATTAAGTACAAATAATTCTAAAAAATATAATACATAAGGAGGAACAATATGAAAAAATTAATTGTTGCAAGCAATAATAATCATAAAATAGATGAAATAAAGGAAATGCTAAAAGGGTTTAGTTTAGAGGTGATTGGATTAAAGGAGGCCGGCATAGATATAGACGTAGATGAAACTGGTAAGACTTTCATAGAAAATGCTGAAATTAAGGCGAGAGAAATATTTTCAGTAGCTAATGGGGATATGGTTTTGGCTGATGATTCTGGATTGTCAGTAGAAGCTTTAGGAGGCCTCCCAGGAATATATTCAGCGAGATATAGTGGTGGACACGGCAATGACAAGGAAAATAATAAAAAGCTTATAAAAGAGCTTCAAGGAGTACCATTTAATGAAAGAAAAGCAAAGTTTGTTTGTGCTATGGTACTGATAGTAAATGATATTACAGTTGTTAAGGTTCAAGGAGAAGTTGAAGGTTATATAGTTGAAGAATATAGAGAGAAGGAGGCTTTTGGATATGATCCACTATTTTATGTGCCTGAACTAAAAGAAACCTTTGCAGATGTACCAGCTGAGGTAAAGAACTCTATGAGTCATAGAGGGCGCGCTCTTGACATGCTAAAAGATGAATTGAGTAAGTATATTTAATAAGTTGGTGAAATAGATGAAAATAGGAGTTTTAAGTGATTCACATGGAAATAAGTTTTCATTGGGAAGAGCCATAAAAGCTCTGGGTCAATGTGATATTATATATCATTTAGGAGATTATGCAAGGGATTGTAAAATCATAAAAGAAAATTTAAATATACCTGTGATTACAATTAGAGGAAATTGTGATAGTAAGGACGAAGGCATATTAGAAATAGTACAAAAAATAGAAGGTGTAAATATATTTCTAACCCATGGACATAACTATGGAGTTAATTTTAATATATTTAAACTTAGATTTAAGGCACTTGAAACAGATAGTAAAATAGTTTTATATGGACATACCCATGTTGGCAAGATAGATATGGAAGAAGATATATACTTTATAAACCCTGGAAGTATAAGTGAGCCAAGAGATGGCTCTAAACCATCTGTGGCAATTATTGAAATAAATAATAGAACTATAATTCCAAGATTAATTCATATATAAATTTAAAGGGACGAATACAAAACATTAAAGGAATTAAATGCTTTTAATGTTTTGTATTCGTTTATTTTGAATATAAAATGTCAAAGATGAGGATTTTGGAGGGAATTTAATTCTAAAATTTATGGTGGTTTATAGTTGTTGACAATTTGAAAGAAGAAGTTGATACCTTAGATTTAGTAGTGGTATTGGAAAAAAATAAATAACGTTATCTTTGAAGTTCATGAAGAAAAGCATATAAAAATAATGTAAAAAATACTATTTATAATTAAGAGACAAAAATAAAAATCTATAATTAAATGATATGAAGATGGTATAAGTTTTTTAATTTACAACATGAGTAGATTAAAATGAAAAAAATACATAAAAAACTATGTAGTGGAAAGCTAGGAAAATCAAGGGCTAATAACCTGTGATGATTTCAAAAGAAAATTTTATGAAAAAAAGTTGCTAAAAAGTGTTGACTAATGAAATATATTGTTGTAGAATAACTATTGTCGCTGGGGTTACTAATTAAGAAACAACGACGATAAGGAAAGCAAATTTCGGGGTGTAGCGCAGATGGGAGCGCGCGTGGTTTGGGACCATGAGGTCGCAGGTTCAATCCCTGTCACCCCGACCACAAAATATATTATGCGGGTGTAACTCAATGGTAGAGTGCTAGCCTTCCAAGCTAGTTACGAGGGTTCGATTCCCTTCACCCGCTCCAAAAAAATGCGTCTTTAGCTCAGCTGGATAGAGCAACGCCCTTCTAAGGCGTGGGCCAGGGGTTCGAATCCCTTAAGACGCACCAAATGGTGGACGTAGTTCAGTTGGTAGAGCACCAGATTGTGGCTCTGGTTGTCGTGGGTTCGAATCCCATCGTTCACCCCAAATAATGGGATATCGCCAAGCGGTAAGGCACCAGACTTTGACTCTGGCATTCGTAGGTTCAAATCCTGCTATCCCAGCCAATATGGTTCACTAGCTCAGTCGGTAGAGCACATGACTTTTAATCATGGTGTCCGGGGTTCGATCCCCCGGTGAGCCACCAGTAATATGCAGATGTGGCGGAATTGGCAGACGCACTAGACTTAGGATCTAGCGCCTACGGCGTGGGGGTTCGACTCCCTTCATCTGCACCATATTACTTTAAAAAATGCCATTAAAATATATGCGGGAGTGGCTCAGTGGTAGAGCGTCACCTTGCCAAGGTGAACGTCGCGAGTTCGAATCTCGTCTTCCGCTCCATATGCGGGTGTAACTCAATGGTAGAGTGCTAGCCTTCCAAGCTAGTTACGAGGGTTCGATTCCCTTCACCCGCTCCAAAAATGCGTCTTTAGCTCAGCTGGATAGAGCAACGCCCTTCTAAGGCGTGGGCCAGGGGTTCGAATCCCTTAAGACGCACCAAATGTATCGGGGTGTAGCGCAGATGGGAGCGCGCGTGGTTTGGGACCATGAGGTCGCAGGTTCAATCCCTGTCACCCCGACCACAAATATACATTATGCGGGTGTAACTCAATGGTAGAGTGCTAGCCTTCCAAGCTAGTTACGAGGGTTCGATTCCCTTCACCCGCTCCATTTAACTTTTTGTGGGGTTTATTATAAATTCTGTTTGAAATAATTAAGATGAGTTTTAATGTAAAAAGAAATATCATATTGCTACGGCAATTTTTTTTTATAGTCATGCACCCATAGCTCATCTGGATAGAGCGCTGGACTTCGAATCCAAAGGTGACAGGTTCGATCCCTGTTGGGTGCACCAATAAGAATAAATATTAAAGTTTAGGAGTTATTTATATAATACTATAAACTTTAAATTACATATGAGTAAAAAGCTTATAATTATATTTTGATATATAATTATAAGCTTTTTTATTTGGCTTAATAAGCATTATTTTGTTAAGGTTAAAGCCGCTTGTTAGTTCTAGAAGAAAATTAACTAATTCATTATTTAGGCAAAAATAAAACTAAGGATTATCATAAAATCCTTAGTTTTATTAGCTATTTAGTTCCTATATCAATGGTAGAATTATTCTTGCTAGAATAATAATCATATATATTTTTAATAATAATTTTTATAATATTATATATAGGAACAGCGAGGAAGGCAGCTAAGAATCCACCAAAATAGACACTAACAGTAACTACTAAAATTGTTGTAAGTGGATGCATATGAAGTTGGTTACCGGTTATATTTGGAGTTATAACATTACCTTCGAGTTGTTGAACAATTACGGTTAGAATAAGTATTTTAACTATCATACCAAAGCCCATACTGAAGGCTATAAGCAAGGCAGGTAGGATTCCTAGTATTACTCCTAAAAAGGGAATAAAAGCTGTTATCAAGGAAAATAACGCTAATACAAGTGCGTTAGGCATTCTAATAATCATATAGCCTATAAACATTAAGATCCCTATAACAGAAGCTACCATTACCTGAGAAGTAATATACTGTTTTAAAACTGTATCAACTTCATGTAGTATTTTAAGGGTAAAAGACTTTATTTTAGAAGGTAGCATAGAAGAAAAAGTATCGTAAATTCTTCTATCATCCTTTAATATATAAAACATTATAATAGGAATTAATATGGCTTGTGTAAAAAAGTTACCTATAGAACTTGCTACAGCAAATACATTTTTACTAATGTCAGCAAAAGAGTTAGAAATAAAATTTATAGCTCTTTGTATAGCATCATTAATATTAAAATACTCGTTTAATTGAGGGTATATGTAGCTATATTTATTGTTAATGCTTTGTACAGAGCTTGTTAAGGTGTTAACTAAACTTTGTCCCTCAGATGCTATGATTGAAGATGAATAGGTAATTATATAAATCAGCAATCCTATAATTAAAAGGATAGATATGGCAGTAGACCATACACTAGATATTTTGAATTTTTCAAGTTGTCTTTTGACTGGTCTTACCATATAGTAAAGAAAGATAGCTAACACCATTGGAATAAACATTGCACTTATAATAGTTCGAAAGGGTGTAAAGATAAAGGGCATTTTACTAATTAAGAAAATAATTAGTAAACACAAATTTATAATAATTAATCCGGGAATTAATTTATCATTCTTAAACAATTAAATACCTCCTTGTACAATAAAGTTTATAATACTATAAGTATAACCTATAATCCTATACTAAATCAAAGTAAAAGTGAAGAAAATAGTAAATATAACCAAAAATAAAAGCTCATATACAAATATGAGCTAAAAATTACTTTATACGTGCCATAATTCTTGGATATTCTTGTTCTGCAGCTTGAAAAATTACTGCTAGCATTTCAAAAACTAATTCTGCATCAAAGTTATTATTAAACGGTATACATATTTTTGAACTAACAACATTTTGATCTTCATAAAAACTGATATATTTGTAAGTTGAATTCAATTCGTTGAATAGCTTATATAATAAAGTTTTTTTGCTTTCATCATTTGGAACAGTAGCGATATGAAAACAGAATATATCTGCTAAAGTGTCATCATCTCTTAGGGCTATTACAGCTCTTCTTTCAGCACCACCGCCTAATACGGGTCTCTCTACACCGTCAATAACTACTTTTTCAGGAAAAGTAAAAATAGTAAAATCTTCTACATTCATACCTTTGTTCATATGAATTTCATGTTCACCTATGTATTTTTCAAAAGCTAAAGCGTTGTTTCTCATTATTACAAAGTCCCCCTTAGAAAGTATAAAGTTATTAAATATTTTCAAAATATTTAAATATTATTTATTCATATTATCTCACAAAAAAAAATATAAGTAAACAAAAAAATAGTAACACCAAGAATAAATGTCATAGTGGACTAGTATATTATATATAAGGAAAGTTATTACCAAAATGTGGATAAAATTGTGGATAATGTGGAAAAAAATGGTTAAAGCCATGAATCTCTTTGAGTCATGGCTTTATTATTTAGAGTATATTATTGTTAAGATATTTTAGTGTTTGTTTTAGAATCTGAGTTAACTAGAGATACTAAATAATCTTGAAGTTGTTTTACCTTTTCTTTATTCATTGGTTCAACTCCGTCTAATCTGTAGCTAATTCCTAGCTTTTCATATTTATTTACGCCTAACACATGATAGGGAAGGAGCTCAATTTTATCTACATTTGGAACTTCATTTGTAATTATTTCTGCAATCTTTTTCATATGATCTTCTGTATCTGTATACCCAGGTACCACTACATGTCTAACCCAAACTCTAGTTTTAGAGCGGCGTAGGGCTTCAAGAAATGTATTTACATCTTTTGTGTCTCTTCCAGTTAGAACTACATAGCCATCGCTGTTTATATGCTTAATATCAAGTAGTACTAGGTCGGTATATTTTAATATCTCATCATAGTTGCCATCACCATATCCAGCAGTATCAATTGCAGTGTGAATTCCATTAGCCTTGCATAATTTAAGCATTTCTAATAGAAACGCTGGCTGAACTAAAGGATCTCCACCAGAAAAGGTAACTCCGCCACCAGAACGGGAGAAATATGGTTTAAATCTGAGGATTTTTTTCATTACTTCCTCAGGAGTAACTTCAATACCACTATTTAAATTCCAAGTATCAGGATTATGGCAATATGCACATCTTAATTTGCAACCTTGAATAAACACTACAGTTCTAATACCAGGACCATCTACAAGTCCCATGCTTTCTATTGAATGTATTCTTCCTTTAATCATAATTTATTCCTCCTTATTTATAGGAATACTTGAGTCCATGGTTCATTTCATACTGAAATAAAAACTATATTTTTACTTTAGTATGAAATGAAATTTTTAATACAGCAGAAGCACCTGTATTAAAACAGGTACTTCGCACTGTACACTTAGGACAATTCATCCTAAATTTATATATTATATTTACAATAATTAATTTAAACTACATAGTTTCATGGAAAGTTCTGCTTATAACTTCCATTTGTTGAGCTTTAGTTAATCTGTTAAAGTTAACAGCATAACCTGAAACTCTTATAGTTAAAGTAGGATAATTTTCTGGGTGCTCTACAGCATCTAAAAGCATTGCTCTGTTAAGTACGTTAACATTTAAGTGGAAAGCGCTTTGTCCGAAATATCCATCCATTATTGATACTAAATTGTTTATTCTTGTATCTTCATCTTTTCCAAGAGCATCTGGAACAATTGTGAATGTATTAGAAACTCCATCTTGGCAGTAGTTTCTGTATGGAATTTTAGCAACTGAGTTAAGTGATGCTAATGCTCCGTTTTCATCTCTTCCATGCATTGGGTTAGCACCTGGTGCAAATGGTTCTCCATCTTTTCTTCCATCTGGAGTAGAACCAGTTTTCTTACCGTATACAACGTTAGAAGTGATTGTTAATATTGATAATGAATGCTCAGCATCTCTATATAATGGATGTTTCTTAAGCTCATCAGAGAATTTCTTAACAACTTCAACAGCAATGTCATCTACTTTATCATCATCGTTACCATACTTAGGGAATTCGCCTTCAATTTTGAAGTCTATAGCAATTCCTTGTTCATTTCTAATTGGAGTAACTTTTGCGTATTTAATAGCACTTAAAGAGTCAGCTACAACTGATAAACCAGCGGCTCCGAATGCCATAAATCTTTTGATCTTTGTATCATGTAATGCCATTTGACCTGCTTCATAAGCGTATTTATCATGCATATAGTGAATTGTGTTCATTGTGTTAGCGTATAATTCAGCTACATATTCAAGTACTTTCCAATAGTTAGCCTTAACTGTTTTGTAATCAAGAACTTCATCTGTTATTGGAGATACTACGTTACAAACTTTTTTGAAAGTTTTTTCATCTACGCCACCGTTGATAGCATAAAGTAATGATTTAGCAAGGTTAGCTCTAGCTCCGAAGAACTGCATTCTCTTACCAAGTTCCATAGCAGATACACAGCAAGCTATACCATAATCATCCCCGTAAACAGGTCTCATAACATCATCATTCTCATATTGAATTGAGTCTGTTAAAATAGACATTTTAGCACAGTACTTCTTGAAGTTTTCTGGTAATTTTTCTGACCAAAGAACTGTCATATTTGGTTCTGGTGCTGGGTTTAAGTTAATTAGAGTGTGTAAGAATCTGAATGAAGTCTTAGTTACAAGTGGTTTACCATTTACACTAACTCCACCTAAGCACTCAGTAATCCAGTTAGGATCTCCAGCAAATAAATCATTGTATTCTGGAGTTCTTAAATGTCTTGCAAGTCTTAATTTAATTACAAATTGATCAACCATTTCTTGAGCTTCTTCTTCAGTAATAACACCATTTTGAAGATCTCTTTCAATGAATATATCTAAGAAAGTAGTAACTCTTCCAAGTGACATTGCAGCACCGTTATTTTCTTTTATAGCTGCTAAGTAACCGAAATATAAGAACTGAACTGCTTCTCTAGCAGTAGTTGCAGGGTTAGAAATATCAACACCATAAGATGCAGCCATAGCTTTAATTTCTTGTAATGCTCTTATTTGCTCAGATAGTTCTTCTCTTAATCTTATCATTTCATCAGTTGTATGACCTGTTAAGTTTTTAGCATCTTGCTTTTTCATTTCTACTAAGAAATCAATACCATATAGAGCTAATCTTCTATAGTCACCTATGATTCTTCCTCTTCCATAAGCATCTGGAAGGCCAGTAATTAATCCTGCGCTTCTTGCAGCTTTCATATCAGCTGTATAAGCATCGAATACTCCTTGGTTGTGAGTTTTTCTATATTTACTGAAATACTTATCTATTTCAGGATTTATTTGATATCCATAAGATTCAAGTGAGTTTTGAACCATTCTATATCCACCAAATGGATTAACGATTCTTTTTAATGGAGCATCTGTTTGAAGTCCAACAATTACCTCGTTGTCTTTGTCAATATATCCAGCTGCATAATTGTTAATGCCTGAAACTTCATTAACCTCAACATCTATAATTCCTTTTTTTATTTCTTCTAATATTAGAGCATGAGCTTTATCCCATACTTTAGCAGTTTTTTCTGACTTACCAACAAGGAAACTATCATCTCCCTCATATAAGCTGTAGTTCTTTTGAATAAATTCTCTTACGTCAATTTGTTCTTGCCAAAGTTCGCCTTTGAAGCCTTCCCATTGTTTAAACATTTGTGTTCCTCCTATGCAATGTGATTTAATAATAATTACTTGTTAATAATTATTATTATAACCTATTTATGTAAACAAGTAAAGGGTTTTATATAACAGTTTACTTGTTAAATATAACAGTTAATATAGTATAAAATACAAAATAAAGTATTTTAGCTTAATAATTATCTGTCTGTTATAATTGTATAACTGAAACAGATTTCTTTCAAGTATTTTTTACAAGAATAATATATTCAGAAAATTTTAAAATGAATGCCAATTATAAAATGAGATGGAAACAAATATAAATTTAAATTAAGCTAGAAACATCAGTCTGTTTAGAAATAAAATGTGAAGGTGTTATTTAAAAATATATATATGAAGATATTAGTAAAAAATATTAAATTGAATTTAGTTCATAATAGAACAGCATAACTAAATTTTGATACAGCAATATTAAAAGGATAAAATTGAATAAATAAAATTAATATAAGGTAAATTAAAGGTGAAACAGTGGGTAAAGTTTATTTTTGAAAGTAATTCATTAAAAAAATACTAATATTAATAAATTTGAGGTATAATAAATTTGATTACATATATTATAAATGTTACTATATTAAGGGTATGTTGATGAGTTAAAACTCTTAAAGTCATAAGGGAAAGTATAATATGAATTTAATGGAGGGATTTCTTGTGGGTAGAAAACCTAGTATGTTTAGCAGAAATTATCGTAACCAATTAAGAAAAAGAAGGATTAGATATGCAACAGCAATATCTGTTATAATAATAATATTCTTAGTTGTAATTTTTAGTAGTAGTTTTAAGGGGATTACCTCAAATATCAAAACTTCTATTATATCTGTGTTTTCAAAAGAAAATAAAAAAACAGTAGAAGATCCAAACAAATCAAATGAACAGGGAAAAGAAAATGAAGTAGCTCCAAGTACGGAAGCTGAAACAAAACCAATTTTAGCTGAGGAACAATTCGTCTTAAACTTAAAATCAAATGAAAGTGTAAATATAGTGTATAAAGTAAATGGTGATAAGAAAGAGATAAAGGCAGTTACTGGTAATGGGAAAATTAGTTACAATATATCTCCTTCAAAAGAAAAGGTAGTAATTTCAGATAGTAAGACACAGGACTTATATATTGCGGACTTAAATAAGAATATATCTAATATTACCAAAGAGGAATATGTTTCAACTAAAAAGGAAATTTTTAAAAAGGAAACAGTACTAACGAGATTCCCAAGCTATATTTGGTTAGAGAATCCTACATTTATAGATGACACACATATTGCATATGTTAGCAACTTGCCTTGGATTAATAATAGTGGAACAAAGTATTTGTGGATTATTGATACAACAACAACACAGCATAAGAGCTATTCCAAGATTAAAGGAAGCAATATTCAGTTTGGTGACATAACATCTAAAGGTCTTACATTAAATATTGATAATAAAACTATGTACGTTGATATACATGGTAATATAACCATGTAATTATAATCTATGAAAAAAACTTGTAAATATGGATAAACTTATTGTATAATTTATTAAGTGTATTTCTATACAAATATAAATTTCAAAATTAGCTAGTATTATATCTAATAATTAAAATATGTAGAACCAATACTATGTAATTTATGCAATTTATGTTATAATGTTATAATGAATATATAGTCAGTTATTAGGAGGAAGAAACAATGAACGTTAAAATGGAGAAATTAGAGAAAAACGTTGTAAAATTTGAAGTAACAGTAGAAGCAGAAAAATTTAATGAGGCTTTAAAGAAATCTTATGCTAAAAATGCTAATAGATTTAACATACCAGGCTTTAGAAAAGGAAAAGCTCCAATGCACATAGTTAAAAAGTTTTATGGAGAAGGAGCATTGTATGAAGATGCAATAAACTTTATATATGAGACTACATATCCTCAGATTTTAGTAGAAAATAATATAAATCCAGTGGATTATCCTTCAATAGATGTAGTTGAAATTGGAGAAGGAAAAGACTTTGTTTATACAGCTACTGTACCAGTTATGCCAGAAGTAGAACTAGGTGAATATAAAGGTATAGAAGTAAAGAAAGAAACATATACAGTATCAGAAGAGGATGTTGAAAACAGATTAAAAGAATTACAAACGCAAAATGCTAGAGTAGAAGCAAAAGAAGATGGTAAGGTTGAGCAAGGTGATATAGCTGTAATAGATTTTAAGGGCTTCGTTGATGATGTTGCTTTTGAAGGTGGAGAAGGACAGGATTATGAATTAGAAATAGGTTCTGGTACTTTTATAGATAACTTCGAAGAGCAATTAGTTGGCTTAAAAGCTGGAGAAACTAAAGATGTGAATGTAAAATTCCCAGAGCAATATGGAAGAGAAGAATTAAATGGTAAACCAGCAAAATTTGAAGTTGCTATAAAAGCAATCAAGAAAAAAGAATTACCAGCTATCGATGATGCATTTGCAAGTGAAGTTTCAGAATTTGAAACTTTAGAAGAATTAAGAAATGACATTAGAGAAAAAATAGAATCAGCTAATGAATTAAAAGCAAAAACAGAATTTGAAAATGCTGTTATTGAAAAAGTTGTTGCGGATGCAAAAGTAGATATTCCACAAGCAATGATTAATAGAGAACTTGATGGAATGGTTCAAGATTTAGAGACGAGATTAAAGTATCAAGGATTAGATCTTGAAACATACTATAAATTTACAAACACAACAGAAGAAAAATTCAGAGATCAAATGCAAGAAGTAGCGGCTAATAAAGTGAAAACTGATTTAGTAATTGGAAAGATTGCACAAGCTGAAAATGTATCTGTTTCTCAAGAAGAAATTAATAATAAAGCAAAAGAAATTGCTGCAGCATATTATGGTGGAGAAGAAATGGAAAAAACAGCTGAACGTTTAGCTCAAGTTCAAAAAGATTACTTAGAAGTTGAAATAATCAATGAAAAAGTAAAAGGACTAATATTAGAAAACAGTAAATCCTTATAATATTTCGTAGAGATATAAATAACTAATTAATTGCCAGTATATGCTGGCAATTAATTTTAAATAAATAGGTTAAAAATATGTAATAAGGATAAAATTTAAGTGTAGCTTAAATTTTATTGCAATAAGGAGGGTATTTTATGAGTTTAGTTCCAATGGTAGTAGAGCAAACTGGAAAAGGTGAAAGATCTTATGATATTTATTCTAGACTTTTAAAGGAAAGAATAATTTTTTTAGGAGATGAAGTTAATGATACAACAGCTAGTTTAGTAGTAGCACAACTTCTATTCTTAGAATCTGAAGATCCAGATAAAGATATTTACTTATATATAAATAGCCCTGGTGGCTCAATAACTTCAGGAATGGCTATATATGATACAATGAACTACATCAAACCAGATGTATCCACTATTTGTATAGGTATGGCAGCATCGATGGGGGCTTTTTTATTAACTGCAGGTGCAAAGGGGAAAAGATTTGCATTACCTAACAGCGAAATAATGATTCATCAACCATTAGGAGGATTTAAAGGCCAGGCAACTGATATAGACATACACGCAAAAAGAATTTTAAAAACAAAAGAAACACTTAATAGAATTTTAAGTGAAAAAACAGGTCAACCAATCGAAAAAATTAGTAATGATGTAGAAAGAGATTATTTTATGTCAGCAGAAGAAGCTAAGGATTATGGGTTAATTGACGAGGTAATTGATAAGAAGAAATAGCTTTAAAGGGGTGTCGGCATGCCAAGAAATGATGAAAAGAAAAAGTTTAAGTGTTCCTTTTGTGGTAAGAGTGAGGAACAAGTAAGAAGACTTATTGCAGGACCTGGAGTATACATTTGTGACGAATGTATAGAACTTTGCTCTGAAATTATAATTGATGAGCGTGAAGGTGATGTACAAATTGACATGGATGCACTACCAAAGCCAGAGGAAATTAAAAAATATCTGGATCAATATGTAGTAGGTCAGAATGATG
This sequence comes from Clostridium sp. UBA4548, assembly GCF_002387895.1. GTDB lineage: Bacteria > Bacillota > Clostridia > Clostridiales > Clostridiaceae > Clostridium_J. Next base: position 47,842 of record NZ_DGLI01000044.1, on the reverse strand, counting down.
CGAAAAAGTCCCTAGCAGTTGCAGTTTACAATCATTATAAAAGGATTAACTCACCTATAAATGATGGAGATGTTGAATTGCAGAAAAGTAATATCTTATTATTAGGACCAACAGGTTCAGGTAAAACACTTTTAGCACAAACTTTAGCGAAAATGCTTAATGTACCATTTGCTATAGCAGATGCCACTACATTAACAGAAGCGGGATATGTGGGAGAAGATGTTGAAAATATACTTTTAAAATTAATTCAAAACTCTGACTATGATGTGGAAAGAGCTGAGAAGGGTATAATATATATTGATGAGATTGATAAGATTGCGAGAAAATCGGAAAATCCATCAATAACAAGAGATGTATCAGGCGAAGGTGTTCAACAAGCACTATTAAAAATTCTAGAAGGAACAGTAGCTTCCGTGCCACCACAGGGGGGAAGAAAACATCCTCATCAAGAATTTATTCAAATTAATACATCTAATATATTATTTGTTTGTGGAGGCGCTTTTGATGGCCTAGAAAAAATAATTACAAGAAGAACCCAGAAATCTTCAATTGGTTTTGGTGCAGAAGTGCAGTCCAAGGAAAATAAGGATATTGGAGCGCTATTAAAACAAATAATGCCTGGAGATTTATTAAAGTTTGGATTAATTCCAGAGTTTGTTGGTAGACTTCCAATAATTGTTACACTAGAAGCGCTTGATGAAGAAGCTTTAGTTAGTATATTAAAAGAACCGAAAAACGCATTAATTAAGCAATATATGAAACTTCTAGAAATGGATGATGTTCAACTGGACTTTGATGATAATTCTTTGAAAGCCATCGCTAAAGAGGCTATGAAAAGAAATACAGGAGCAAGAGGATTGAGAGCTATAATAGAAGAAATGATGAAGGATATTATGTTTGAAGTTCCTTCAAGAGAAGAGATTGAAAAAATCATAATTCATGAAGATACTTTACTAAGCAAAAAACCAGAATACGTTTTGGCAGAAAGCGGAAAAAGGCAACCTCTTAAAATCGAGAGTAAAAGTAGAACTAAAAGAGGATCAGAGCCAGCATAATATGTAGTCAAAAACCCTTATGTATTTAGCATAGGGGTTTTATTATTTAGAAAAGATTAGCAGTAAACCTAGCTAATCTTTTCTTATTATATAATGGAAGAGATATGAATTGTAGCAAAATTTTCTATAATTTAGAATATAAATCCACTTATATGTAAAGAATAATATTATAATCAATAATTTAAATAACATATAGGGAGGGAAGTTAGTTTAATAAGGTATTAAACTAAAAAAAATATGGGATCAGCAACAGTAATAATTATGTTAATTCAACTGTTTTTTACAGTGGTAATCGGCTTATACTTCTTTAATGCCTTAAAAGGACAACAAAGTTCCAAAGTGGTTATTAATAAGGAAAATGCCAAGGAAGTAGAAAATTTAAGAAGATTAAAGAGTATAGCCCTCTCGGAACCCTTAACTGAAAAAAGCAGACCTTCAAAGTTCGAAGATATAATAGGGCAAGAAAAAGGGATAAAGGCATTACAAGCAGCAATTTGTGGACCAAATCCACAACATGTAATCATTTATGGGCCTCCAGGGGTTGGAAAAACTGCGGCTGCAAGATTAGTATTAGAAGATGCAAAAAAAAGACTTACATCACCATTTGGACCCCAGGCAAAGTTTGTAGAAATTGATGCTACTACTATTAGATTCGATGAACGTGGAATAGCAGATCCTCTTATCGGATCAGTACATGACCCTATATATCAAGGAGCGGGACCTTTAGGAGTAGCAGGTGTACCACAGCCAAAACCAGGTGCAGTTACGAAAGCTCATGGAGGTGTGTTGTTTATTGATGAAATAGGAGAATTACATCCTATTGAAATGAATAAACTATTAAAAGTATTAGAGGATAGGAAAGTTTTTTTAGATAGCGCATATTATAATGCCGAGGATCCCAATATGCCATCTTATATAAAGGAAATATTTGATGAGGGATTGCCAGCAGACTTTAGACTTGTTGGCGCAACCACAAGGAGTCCTGAAGAAATTATACCAGCAATTAGATCAAGATGTGTAGAAATATTTTTTAGAGGTTTGCAACCAGAGGAGATAGAAACAATTGCTCGAAGAGCAATGAATAAGATTGGATTATCCCTAGAGGATAAAGCTGCAAAACTTGTTGGTAGGTATGCTACCAATGGAAGAGATGCAGTTAATTTGATACAACTTGCTTCTGGTATTGCAATTAATGAGGAGAGAAATATAGTAAGTGTAAGTGATGTTGAATGGGTAATTGAAAATGGCCAATATTCTCCACGTCCTGATAAGAAAATTAATGAAAGACCACAAGTTGGGTATGTAAATGGATTGGCAGTTTATGGTGCAAATATGGGAGCAATGATGGAAATTGAAGCAAGTGCAATAAAATGCAAAACTAAAGAAGGAATAGTTAAAATAACAGGGATTGTTGAAGAGGAAGAGATAAGTGGAAACAATAGAAAGATGAAAAGAAAGAGCACTGCAAAGTGTTCAACTGAAAATATGATTACTGTTCTAGAGAAATTCTACAATATAGATACTAATAGTTTTGATATACACATAAACTTTCCTGGTGGAACACCTGTAGATGGACCGTCAGCAGGGATAGCTATTACTACAGCAGTATACAGTGCTATCACAGGTAAAAATGTAGATAATAAGATTGCTATGACAGGGGAAATATCTATTCATGGTCTTGTTAAGCCGGTAGGAGGTGTAAATGCTAAAGTTCAAGCCGCAAAAAAAGCTGGAGCTACTAAAGTTCTTATTCCTAAAGATAACTGGCAAGAAAGTTTTTCAGAACTAGAAGGAATCAAGGTAATTCCTGTGTCCTCAATTAAAGAAGTCATTGAAGAAGCAATTATTACAGAACAAGTTTTCCATATAACTGTTGAAAATATTGAGAAAAAATTAGATATATTATCTGCCACTTCTCTTGATGCGTAAAAAAATATGGAACAATAAATATCAGAAAAGAAAGAAATAAAAAGCTATAGCATATTTTATAGTGTTTATTAATAAGAAATCAATAACAAATAGGGTTTAGTAAATAATGAAGCTAATTTACTAAACCTTTTTTGTATTGATTAATGTGTTAAATAAATTGCAAAACTGAAGAACTTAAGTGAAAGTCAGGTAATGTATTTTATTTTAAAGGAATAGTAGATTAATGATTAGAATAACTATTGATTGTTGTATTAAAGATAATACAATTAGGAGTTTATACTAGTAGAATTTTCATTCATCTATATAAGTTAATATACATAATAAAAACTAACATTTGGTTAAGTGGTAAAACAAATTAATCCAATATTAATTGAAAAAAATTACTTTTATAGGTATAATATATAAGTCTTATAGCAACACATAATTAGGATATAATACAATTAAAGAAAAAAGCATGTATATTTGTTAATACTATATATAATATATTATTTAACTGTGATATAATTAGATGTTTATAGCAAGATTTTGAGTTAGCATAGGTAATTATATGCTATAAACTTGAAATTCGATGATTCAATAGCTTAGAGATGAAAAAAGCAAATATTTCAATATGGTTTTCAAATGTATTAAGAAAATTGCTCATTTTAATAATATTTATTTTAGTAAGTATTGTTAAAATGAATGTAGAAAAGAGGGAAGAACAATGGAGAATAACTTTTTAAAACTTCCTGTAATCCCATTACGAGGTGTTAATATTTTTCCTCATATGGTATTACATTTCGATGTAGGAAGAGAAAAATCAGTAGCAGCAGTTGAAGAAGCAATGTCTACGGATCAAAAGATTTTTTTAGTTGCGCAAAGGGATGCAAAGGTTGAAGAGCCTTCTGCTGATGAAATATATAATATTGGAACTATATGTCACATTAAACAATTTGTGAAGCTTCCAGGGGACCAACTTAGAGTTTTAGTGGAAGGGGAACAAAGAGGAAGAATAAGTAATTTTGCTGATGAGAAGGGCATGTTTTATGGAGACATTGAAATTCTAGAGGACATATCGCGCCAAGAGGAGAATGAATGCGAAGCATATAAAAAATTAATTGATAAAGCTTTTGATGAATACTTAGAATTAAGTGGTGAAAGTTTAAATGAAATATTCACTGAGCTTGAAGAAGAAAGTGGACTAGGCAGATATTGTGACATTATTGGAGCCTTTCTAATGCTAAAGACTGAAGCAAAACAAGAGCTTATAGAAATAGTAGACGTTAAAGAAAGGCTAGAAAAACTATTACTAATTATAAAGAATGAGATAGAAGTTCTTAAAATAGAAAAAGCTATTGGAAGTAAAATAAAAAATAAAGTTAATAAGGTCCAAAAGGAATTTTACCTTAGAGAACAGCTAAAGGTGATTCAAGAAGAATTAGGTGAAGATGATGAGGAAAGTAAGGAATTAAAGCAGTATGAAGAAAGAATTTATAAGGCTAAGCTCCCAAAAGAAGCAAAAGATAAGGTTTTATATGAATTTAATAGGCTAAAAAGTACAGGCGTAGGAAGTCAAGAAAGTGCAGTAATTAAAACCTATTTAGACTGGGTTTTAGATTTGCCTTGGAATAAGTTTACAAAAGATAATTTAGATATAAAAAATGCCAGAGAAGTATTAGACAAAGAGCATTATGGACTTGAGGATGTTAAGGAAAGAATAATTGAATACTTAGCAGTAAGAAAAATAAGTAAAACTCTAAAGGGGCCAATTCTTTGTCTAGTAGGTCCTCCAGGGGTGGGGAAAACCTCCATAGCAAAATCTGTGGCCAACTCCTTAGGCAGAAAATTTGTAAGAATGAGTCTTGGTGGAGTTAAAGATGAAGCAGAAATAAGAGGGCATAGAAAAACCTACGTTGGTGCAATACCAGGAAGAATAATTTATAGTATGAAACAGGCTGGATACAAAAACCCACTATTCTTACTTGATGAAATAGATAAAATGGGTGCAGATTTTAAGGGAAGTCTTGCTGATGCATTGCTTGAAGTTCTTGATAGCGAGCAGAATTCTACTTTCAGAGATCATTACTTAGAGCTAGATTTTGATTTATCAAAAGTACTTTTTATTACAACAGCAAACTCTTTAGAAGGCATATCAAGACCATTATTAGATAGAATGGAAATCATTGAAGTATCTGGATATACTACTGAAGAGAAATTTCAAATAGCAAAAGCACATCTTCTTCCTAAGTTATTAAAAGAGCATAATGTGGAGGATGGCAAATTATTAGTTCAAGATAATGCTATAAGTACACTAGTTGAAAATTATACTAGGGAGACTGGGGTTAGAGCTCTAGAGAGAAAAATTGCTTCAGTTATTAGAAAAGGTATAACAGAATTAGTAGAGAAAGATAAGAATAAAATTATTATAAATTCTAATTTAATAAAGAAATATCTAGGGCCAGTAATATATACCTATGATGATCTAGATAAAGAAGATAAGATAGGGGTAGTAACAGGTCTAGCTTGGACAGGATACGGTGGAGACACCTTACCAGTAGAAGTTACTGTAATGGAAGGCGACGGTAAGTTACAACTTACAGGTCAACTTGGGGATATAATGAAGGAATCTGCCAAGGCCGGATTTAGTTATGTAAGAGCAAATGCAGATAAGTATGGAATAGATAAAGACTTCCATAAGAAAAAAGATATTCATATCCATATCCCAGAAGGTGCTATTCCTAAAGATGGTCCTTCAGCAGGGGTAACAATGGTAACTGCTATGATTTCTGCTTTAAATGGAAGAAAAGTAAACCACAAAGTAGCAATGACGGGAGAAATAACATTAACAGGAAGAGTTTTACCAATAGGTGGGCTAAAGGAAAAAAGTTTAGCAGCTTATAGAATGGGCATAAAAACAATAATTATTCCAAAAGATAATAAAAAGGATTTAGAGAATGTGCCAAAAGCAGTTAAGTCAAAAATTAAATTTATAATTGCAGATAAAGTAGACGATGTACTACAAAATGCACTAATTGGAGAGATAGAACATGGAAATTAAACAATCAGAATTTATTACGTCGGCTGTAAAGCCAGATCAATATCCTACGGATAATAGAATAGAAATTGCTTTCGTTGGCAGATCCAATGTTGGAAAATCATCCTTGATTAATACACTTACCAACAGAAGAAAGCTTGTAAAAGTAAGTGGAACCCCAGGAAAGACAAGACTAATTAATTTCTTCTTAATTAACAATGAATTTTATTTTGTTGATTTACCTGGGTATGGTTATGCTAAGGTCTCAAAAAGTGAAAAAGCCAGCTGGGGAAGTATGATGGAAAAATATCTTATAAATCGCCCCCAATTAAAGAAGGTATTGCTTTTAGTAGATTCAAGACATAAGCCAACAGGTGATGATATACTTATGTATGAATGGATTAAACATTACGGCTATGAAGTTGTTGTAGTAGCTACAAAGAAGGATAAGCTTACAAAAAATGAACTTCAAAGAAGTGTAAAAGTAATTCGAGAAGCATTAAAACTTAACAAGGATGAAAAAATTCTATTTTTCTCATCTTTAAAAAAGGAAGGGAAAGAAGAACTACTTGGAGAAGTTTTCGGAGATATATACCTAGAAGATAATACTGAAGTTTAGAATAAAGAGTACCTAACAAATAATAGGTACTCTTTATTTTATAGCGGTATGATATAATACTTATATAAGTATTATGAATTTATTACATTATGGAAATTTAAACTTACTAAGGTGAAAATCTGTTAAATGTATCTTAATAATATTAGCATGTTATTATTGTGAGAAAACAATAATAACATATAAGATTCATCACATTTCTTAGGAATGGAAAGTAGTTGAATTGAATAATATTAGTAGTACGAAAAATAAATTGGAGGTTTTTATGGAGATATTAATAAATATTCTTATAGTACTATTGTTGTACGTAGTTCCGTTAATTGTGTTTGTAAGAACAGTTAAATGGAGAAAATACTCAAAGAGTATAAATATTATTATTATGATTGCTTACTTAGGCTTAATTTTTATAATACCTAGTATGCAATCAAATGTGCTACCTTTTGCTATTGTGTTGATCATTATGTATAGAATGAAAGGTAATTTCCGTGGAGATAATGATTACTTCACCTATGGTTTTTCTATAAGAGAATTTAAATTTTTTAGTGGAGTTAGGTATGCCTTAGTTGGATATGGAATGGTGTTTTTAGTTTCACTAATTACACAATTTTTACTTAATGCTCTAGGTATTGAACTAAAAACACAAGAAGTTATAGACAGTTTGGCTAGTTATGATATTGCAAAATTTTTAATTGCTACACCTTCAGTAATAATTTTTGCTCCGATTGTAGAGGAGTATGTTTTTAGATATATTTTATTTGAAAAGATATTTAGAAAAGTCTTTAAGGGAAGTATTGGGTTTATATTAAGTGCCCTTCTAGTAAGCTTAATATTTGCAACTGTTCATAATAACTTAGCTGCTTTGGGAATGTTGTTTGTTATAAGCTTCTATAACTGTTACTTAATTGAGAAAAAAGGTTACTGGTATGCTGTTTTTAATCACTTCTTTGTTAATATGCTTACTACCACATTTTTATTTGTTTCAAAATTAGTTTAGATTGGAGTAATTTTGTATAGTATACTGGACAAAAATTACCTACAAGTAAGTGAAGTTACTTATGAAATGAGGGATTAAGAATCAAAAAATTATGCAATCTATTAGTATGTTAATGTAAATGTAACTAGTGATAAATCACTTTATACCATAAAATAGTGAATTAATAAGTAAATTCTTGATGTCAAGAATCAGTAAAAAAACAAAACCAACTTTNNAAAGTTGGTTTTGTTTTTTTATTATTTAGTAACAAAAAAAGTACTTAATAATAATATGTTATTAAGCAAAGGAATATGAAAAGTAAACTAAACATAAGAAAAAGTTTTAAAAATTTTTAAAAGGAAAATTTAAAATAGTGTCAAAAACGAAAGCTAATCCATAGTATATAGTATACAAAAGATAAAAATTAACTGAGTCTTCTGGTAAAGGAGGAAGAGCTATGGAAAACTATTCAAGTTTATTAAACCTATTAGCGGGCATGGATTCTTCACAGGCAGAAGGCACATCAGGAATATCATCATTATTAGGTGGCAATAGAAAGTTATTAATATGGGTAATATTATTTTTAATTTTCTTTAGTTGCTACTGCAATGGTAGAGGTTATGGCAATGGCTATAATAACTGCTGCTGTGATTATGATTATGATTATGATGACTGCTGCTGTAAGAAACACAAAAAACACAAATGTAAAGATTGCTGCTGTATAGAAATAGACCCATGTTGCTTCGGTAATGCAGGTTACGGAAACCGTGGATATGGCGGAGGTCTACTTGGTGGATGCGGCTGTGGAATAAATATCTGCACAATTGCCATATTAGCTGCAATTTTTTTAATTAGAAAAGGATGCTAAAGATATTAACTATAAAACAACTAAAGAGTTAGAATATCAAAAGAATATCAAGTGAATAAACAATGAATGAATATGTATAATTTCAGAAGACAAAGAAAAAAACAAACTAAACTTAAAATGTAAAAAGATCAAAAGTTAAGAAAAAAATAAATTATAAATGGGAGGATTCAACCATGTGTGGATGCGGAAATCAAAGATTTAACTTTCAACCTTGCACAATTTTATTAGTAATCGCTATATTAGGAAATCAAGGATTACTAAATGACTCACCAACAGCTAAAAATGCATTAACTTTATTACTTCTTTACTGGTTATGCGGATGCAATAACAATAATGCAAGCAATGTAGCTCCATATAGAGAGAACCGTTGCAGATGTAGAAAAAGAAAAGTAAAAGTTTGCTGCTGCTAATTAACGAAGGAATATAATAATACAAAAGCTACAAGATACTAAATGCTTATAAAAGGAGAGATAAACTATGTGTGGATGCGGAAATCAAAGATTTAATTTTGAACCATGTACAATTTTATTAGTAATTGCTATATTGAATAACCTTAACCTTTTAGACACTCATAACAATCCAGTTGCTAAGAATGCATTAACATTATTATTCTTATACTGGTTATGTGGATGCAATGGATCTGGAAATTCACCATATAACAATAAAAAAGGAAATAACAACTATGGTGGATGCTGCTGCTAGTCAGAAGCTTAAGAACTAAATAAAGATTCAACAAAAGATAAGTGAGATGTGTAAACCATGGCCCATGGTGGGGGGTTTCTAGAAAGATAAGAGTTTTAGCAGTCCATGTGAAAACATGGATTGCTTTTTAAAATTATAAATATTTAAAATAGTAGGAGGGTAAAGTTGCCCTCCTATATTAAAAAGAGGTGAGTTTATGGGAAAACATAAGCATAGAAGAAGACATAGTGATTCAAACAATAATCAACAGCTACCTGCACCAATGCCTGGATTTGGAGGCTTAGGTGATATGCTAGGTGGAGGTATGGGCGGAGGCATGAATGGAATGGCAGGGTTGCTTTCATCCTTAGGAGGACTTGGAGGAGGAGGAGGAAATGGAATGGGTTCCCTTCTATCAGGCTTAATGGGTGGCAATGGAGGAAATCAAGGAGGAGCTGATCCTCTTTCTGCACTTGGTGGAATTGGTGGAATAATGAATGCACTTCAAGGATTAACAGGAAATCAGGGGCAACAACCGCAGCAAAAACAACCTGAACCACAGGCAACTAGCTTGAAGGATATACTATCAAACATAAGTGAAGCAGATAAGGACGCTTTAAGGGATGTGTTTAGTGGTTTACTTAATAATGACAATAAGAAAACAGAGCAAAAAATGGAGAGAGTAATTAGTAATCATCAGAAACAAGAACAATCAATAGAACAAATACTATCTAACTTGGATTTTAACTCAATTTTAAATAGTGTTAATAGTATAGATTTCAGCAATATAGATTTTGATAATATTGACTTTAATAATATAGATTTTGATAATATCACTATTAATGATGAGGAAAACGATGAAGATGAAGGCAATGGAGAAGCAGCAGTACAGGATGGAGAAATTATACAAGAAAATGTTTTTAAACCAAATGCAAAGTTAAACGAGAATGAACTTTATGAATTGGTAAATATTTTAATTAAATTAATTGATCCTAATAAATTGAAAACTTTAGAAAAACTGCTAAAAATTTAAAATAAATTACAAATGCCCATAAATCACATAATTTATGGGCATTTTACAATTGAAGAAACTTAAGGCCATATTTTAATTAAGCACCACATCGATAAAGGTGACTTTAAAATGAAAGTTTGTAATGAATACTTTAAAATCATATGAAAACAAAATCATTTTAACTAATAACACTAATTTTAAATAGAGCCATAAGCATTAAAAAATTTACTTTCAAATAAAAATTTTACTTTAAATGAATAAAACTTCAGAACTGGGTAACAATAATAAATGTAATAGGAGTTAAAATCTCCATAATCTCTAAAGTTTATATTTTAGAGAACCCCCCCATCCCCCTTGGGACCTTAAAAGGTCCCTTTTTTATCTTAAATTTAAAGATGTAATCTTGTAAGTGAAGGTTCCATCAGTGTTGGTAAACTTTGTAAGCAGTAAATCAAAAGTAATAGCTTTAGCAGTCTTAGAATTAGATAAAGATGTGCTTTTAAAGTTAAGTGACCACTTGACCTCATGAGGTACTCCATTAGAATCCCAACTTAAGTCTTTAAATAATCCATCTTCAAAAGAATAGGACATACTATTGTTAGCTGTTCCATAGAGTAAGTTCAAGTCGCTTCCACTGATATTATGATAAAAGTATGGTGGTAATGTTAAAGATTCATTAGGAAAGCTTTGAACTAAAGAAATGAAATTGGTAATTATATCCATACCTATATAATTTGTAGGATAATTATAATTAAATTGTTTCAGTTTATCTTTTACAAAAATATAGCTATTATATGATATCTCACCATTATAAATATTTGCTGAAATAATTCTTGGAGTTTTATTATTTTTACTATCTACAAAACCGAAGATATTATTATTAGAACAAAAAATATCATCATACTTTTTCCCATTCCAAAGGAACATGTGTTGAATAGGTTTTCCATGAAAGGAAGACTGCAGAAAAATTTCTTTTATATTATTTCTTGATGCATCTAAAGTAGTAACTTTCATAGGCCAATAATCAAGGGAATCTCCTAGGGTTGGAAAATTAGAACTAGGATCCAAAGCATAGCTAGTACCATCATGGAGATTAATTTGAATATAATAATTTTTATCATCTTTTTTAACATATAAAATATCCTTCTTGCCATCTCCATTCAAATCATCCTGTATAGTTTTGCTATCTTCAACAGAGGTAAAAAAAGTTGCTGATGATGAGTTAGAGTATTTAAAAAGCGCAATTGAAGCACATAACAATAAAGCCAATATAATAAAACTGAAACAGTAGTTCCTATTAAATGATATCTTTTTAGATTTCATATAAACACCCCCCTTAATTAATGTATATGTTATATGTGGAAAATAAATTAATTATAATTGCAAATTTAAATAAAAAAAAGGACTAGCAGATGCTAATCCCTAAAAATTATTTTTCCTTATTGCAGCTTTGGCATAGTCCATAAAAATATACTTGATTAGTAAGAATGTTGTAATTTGTATGATTCTTTACTTCATCGTTTAAGAATGAGAAGGATATTCCTTCTATATCATCTACTCTAAGACAATTAATACAATGAATATGAGGATGAGGAGCTATATTACCGTCATAACGGAAAGTTCCTTCACCAACATTTATTTCTTGAATTAACCCTACTTCTACTAAAACCTTAAGAGCTTTATATACAGTAGCAAGACTCATAGTTGGGTATTCTTCTTGCAGTGCATTGTATATAGTTTCAGCAGAAGGATGTTCTTTGGTAGACATCAAGTACTTATAAACAGCTATACGTTGAGGAGTAAGTTTTAACTTTTTCTCTTTAAAAATCTGTGTAAAATTATCCATGTGCATTTACCTCACTATTTGATTATATCTATTATATAATAAGTATTATCCATTGTCAAAGGAATTATATCATTACAGCATGGAATTATGTATTTTTTTGATAAAAAAAGTTTTTTAAATTATTCATGTTTTTATTCAATTATAAAAAGTTTTACATATATTAGTAATATAGGAGAGGAGGAGAAGTAGCTTGAAGAAAACTTATGTATTAGATACCAATGTTATTCTTTATTCATCAGGGGCATTATTATCCTTTGGAGATAATGATGTAGTAATACCAGAAGTAGTTCTTGAAGAATTAGATAATTTTAAAAAAGATAAAACTGATTTAGGCGCTAATGCAAGGCATGCAGCAAGAACTATTGATAGATTACGAAAAGAGGGGAATTTATGTAAAGGGGTTCTTCTTCCCAATGGGGGGATCTTAAGGGTAGAAATGAACCATTATGATACTAAAATGCCACCGGCATGGGAAAAAGAAAAACCCGATAATAGAATACTACAGGTATGCAAAGCCTTAAAAGACTTAGGTGAGGATGTAATTCTTATTACTAAGGATATATTTGAAAGAATTAAGGCGGACACGGTAAATATAAAAAGTGAAGATTACTATGAAAAGGTAGTCCCAGAAAACGACAGCCAATATACTGGAAGATTAGAAGTATATGTTCCCTCTTATAAACTTGAAGAGTATTATGCCAAAAAATCCTTAAGTCCAGATGACGCTTTATGCTATTCCATTGAACGAGAGGAGTACTATAAACCGGAAATATACACTAACCAATTCGTTCTCATGCATTCAATGGAAAATACAAAACAAACTGCCTTGGGAAGATTTGATGGAAAAAAAATAGTTCCATTATATTATAAGGATATTAAACCTCTAGGACTGAGCCCAAGAAATATAGGTCAAAAATTCATGCTTGAAGCTTTGTACACAGATCCAATTAAAGCTCCATTAGTTATTATAAAGGGGCCAGCGGGTACAGCCAAAACATTATTTTCTCTAGCAACAGGATTACAAAAGATTATAGAGGAAAATACAGGACAGTTTAGAAGAATATTAGTTTGTAGACCAAATGTAACTATGGATGAGGAAATTGGATTTCTACCAGGTTCAGAGGAAGAAAAAATAGCACCTTTCATGAGGCCAATCTTTGATAATTTAGAGATATTAGTTGATTCTGATGAAAAAGAAAGGTATAAGAATGAAAAGGAATTGCAGGATAAAATAAAAGAGTTGTTTGATAGAAGAATTATAACTACAGAAGCAGTGGCATATTTAAGAGGGAGATCTATAGTTAAGAACTGGGTTATTATTGATGAGGCCCAAAATCTTTCGCCAAAGCAAGTTAAAGCAATAACAACAAGGGTTGGAGAAGGAACTAAGTTAATACTTATTGGTGATCCAGATCAGATTGATCATCCATTTATGGACTCTAGGTCTAATGGACTATGTTATGCATCTGAAAAAATGAAAGGTAGCGAACTTTGTTACCAAGTTACACTTAAGTTTGATGAGTGTGAAAGATCTCCTTTAGCATATGAAGCTGCACAAAAATTATAAAAAGGCCTTAGGCCTTTTTTTATGTAACTTTTTAAAATAACAATACTTACTATAAATAATTAACTAACTTGATTTTAAATAATAAATAACTATAATAATATTATGAGTTAATATGGTATAATGGATTTAATTATCCCTTCAAGGAGGACTTTTATATGGATGTTAATAGTTATTTATTAGACAAAATATTAATAATTCCAGCTATTTTATTAGCTTTTACCTTTCATGAATATGCACATGCAATTGTAGCTGTTAAGCTTGGAGATGATACTCCTAAATATCAAGGGAGGCTCACTCTAAACCCTTTTGCACATGTAGATATTGTAGGGTTTATTATGATTTTACTTGTTGGCTTTGGTTGGGCAAAGCCTGTAGAAACAAATCCACAGGTGTTTAAAAACTATTTTAAGGATGATTTAAAAGTATCTTTAGCAGGACCACTAGCTAACTTAGTAATTGCTTTTTTGGCAGTGATAGCCTTAGTATTATTTAGCAAGCTTAGTTTAGCTAATGAAAACCTATATAATATTATATCAACAATAATTTATCTAACTGCTTGGTTAAATTGTCTATGGTTTTTTCTGAACTTAATACCAGTACCTGGATTTGATGGATTCAGAATAATAAATGATTTGTTTCCAAAAGGTTTATATAAGTTTTCAACTATGCTTTACAGATATCAAATGATAATTTTTATTATTTTAATACTTCCATTAATAGGTGGATACTCTATTTTAGACTTTTTAGTTGGAGTACCTGGAAATGCTTTATTTGGATTTTTAGTTAAAATAATTACATCAATAATATAAACAAGAGGAGTAGAAACTTTATGCGTTTAAGAAAAAAACATTGGGCAAGACCTGAAATGGAAGCAAGCCATATTGTTATAACTGACCAATATAATCATATGGGAAAGTGGAATGAAAACTTTGAAAACAATAATGAGATACACTTAGAGTTAGGTTGTGGCATGGGAGGACATATAGCGCAGCGCTCGAAGCAAAATCATGAGATCAATTATGTAGGTATAGATTTAAAGGATGAAGTTCTAGTTAATGCTTTAAGAAAAGTTAAAAAACTTAGAGCAGAGGAGAAACTTCAAGATAAGGATATTAACGTAAGACTAATGCCGTTAAATATAATGCTTATTGATAATGTTTTTGCAAAGGATGAAATCTCTAAAATATATATTAATTTCTGTAACCCTTGGCCCAAGGAAAGACATAATAAAAGAAGATTAACTCACACAAAATTTTTAGAACAATATAAAAAGTTTTTAAAACTAGGCGGTGAAATTTGGTTTAAAACTGATGATACTGGTTTATTTGAGGATTCTATCAATTACTTTAAAGAAAGTGGTTTTGAAATAAACTTTTTAACCTATAACCTTCACTCTAGTGGCTTCGAGAATAATGTGGTTACTGAATATGAGGCTAAATTTACTTCTATGGGAATGAAAACTATGTTCTTAGTTGCAAAGTTAGTTGTCCCCAACAAATAATCTCTTGAAAATCAAAAAATAGTCTTGAATATATAAATAAAGTTTTGAACAGAAATATCCACGTTCGAGCCATATATTGGTTTTAACGTGGATTATTTTTATTTCAAACATATCTCCGTACAACCTCCCAAGCCTCTTTCCAAAGCATAAACCAGAGCTTCCGCTACTACATCTCTCCCAGTGTATCAGTCAAAGATAGAGAAGAAGATAGGTTTAAAATAGACAGAATTATTATGAAATCTCACTGGCTACGCCATCTTTGGGAGAACAAAGTCCGATAGGACGCATGAGAAAAAGTAGGAATAAAAGAAGAGAATTGGGGAATCAATATGAGGAAAATAGTAGGATGAAAGATAGAGTTTTGATAGAAGATTGATAGGAATTTAGAGAGGAAAAGTAGAAATTATGATTGGTTTTTAAAGACTTTTTTTATATAAAATTAGCGGTTTGAGAGATTTAATATGAGAATTTTAGTAGATTTTTTTCAAAACTTTATTTATAATGGAAGAAAAATGGAGACGGAAGAATGAGGGTTTGAAGGCTGTTGTATGGTAGATGGTTTTCAAAACAATTTTTATAGTGTACAGTTAGTTGTGTCAGATTAAAATTACTTAAAATTAAAGCATTTAAAATACCTATTAGAGAGCGTGCAATCTAATAGGTATTTTTATTCTCAATATTAGACCTGTGGAAAAATAAATATTAATCAATTGTCATGAGACAATATAAAGTGATCTAGATAATTATGAAGTTTTGTTTGTAGGAAAGCAAAGGTACCTTTTGATTTGTATATGACTACTTTGGTTACTTTTAAATTTTTAGGAGGGAATAAAGTGAGTAATCATCTAAAAAACATAGTATGTCGTAATGAAATTAAGAGTAACTTAAAGATTCATGTAACAAGTATCTTTCTATTATATTGTATAGAAATCTCTCTTTCGGCAAAAAATAATTTTCATGAAAGGAGAGATGAAGATGACAGAATTAAATAAGCAACATAAAGAAAATCAAGGAATGCAAAAGGGTGAGAGAAGGCAAAGGCTTCATAAAAATCAGAATAATAGAGGAGACGAGAAAATAAAACCACATTATGATGAATTAGATGGAAATCCTAATAAATAGGTGTTCAGAATTAGAAGAATTAAGATATGACTTAGCTTGATCTAACAATTAAATAGTTATATAAAAGAAAAATCCCCTTAAAGTTTATATACTTTAAGGGGAACTTTTATTTTATTATGACTTTTTTAAAAACAATAACAAAAACAAGAACAAATACAGAAACTAGTGCAATGGTTCCACCAGGAGCACAGTTAATATAATAAGACAAAATTAAGCCAGTGATGATGTCAATAAATCCAAATAGTAATGATAGTAATAAAGTGTCCTTAAAACCTCTATTAAGCTGCAAAGCAGCTGCAACTGGAAGTGCTATCATTGAGGACATTACTAAAATACCCATAATACGTATGGAAACAGAAATAGTTGCTCCAACTAATAGAGCAAAAATATAATTAATTAGTTTAACATTTATTCCTGCAACCTTGGCACCTTCTTCATCAAAAGTTATATAAATTAGCTTGTGATATAGGGTTGATAGCAATATTATAGAAAGTATGCTAAGAATAAGCATAGTAACTAAATCATTTTTAGTCACGGTAAGAATACTTCCAAATAAAAAAGTATTAACATTTCCACCAGTTTTTCCAGTACTGATAAGTGTAATACCAACACCAATACTAAAGGTCAAGATTATTGAAAGAATAAGTTCTGCATATTTTTTATAATAATCTCTTAAGTATTCTATTAAAACACCACATATACTTGTAAAAATAAAGGAAGATACTATTGGATTAAACCCAAAAACTAAGCCAATAGCAACTCCTGCAAAAGATGAATGAGCTAAAGTGTCACCCATCATGGAATAGCGTTTAAGAACTAAAAAAACTCCAACTAAGGGGCAAAGTATAGATATAAAAACTCCTGCTAAAAAAGCATTTTGCATAAATTCATATTGAAACATTTGCAACCTCCAACTTAAATTATATGATGGTTATTTAAATACTCATCTAAGGGATAGAGCGTACCACTACCATTTTCCATACTTAAAATATGAGAAGAATTTTTAATGGCAGTATCTAAATTATGCTCTATGGAAATCACAGTAATGCCATGATTTTTATTCAAATGTGTGATGATATTATAAATTTCCTTCATACTTTTATTATCTACACCTGTAGAGGGTTCATCTAATATAAGTATATCCCTATCACCAATCAATGCTTTAGCAATAAAAACCTTTTGTTGTTGGCCACCAGATAAGTTTCCAATAAGGCTATTAGTGTAATCTAACATCCCCACAGATTTTAATGCATCTGTAATGCAGGTTTTATCTTTAAGCTTTAAAATTTTTCTGTGAGTATTTAAAACTTCATAGACTGTAATGGGAAATTGTGAATTAAAATTATCTAATTTTTGTGGAACATATCCAATACTAGATGACTTTATATTAATAGAGCCATTTATAGGCTTTAGTATTCCAACCATAAGTTTAATTAATGTAGTTTTAGCACTACCGTTCTCACCAATAACTGATACATAACTACCTGTTGGAAGAGTAAAGTATAGATTATTAATAAGATAAGGTTTTGCATTATTATAAGAAAAAGAAATGTTATTCACTTCAATCATACAAGTACTCCTTTCATGTATATTACAATAATGTCCAAATAAAACAAATTTATTAAGTAAGTTATCTAGATAATGAATAAATTATACATTATTTGATAATAGTTACTTAATGATTATATAATAAAAATATAAGATATTGCAAATGATTTGCATTAATTTCTTAAAATATATTTACATTATAAGTAAAAGAAATTATAATAGTACTAGATGCAAATTAATTGCAATAAAGGAGTGTATTTATGAAAAAAAGGACATTGATATCTATAGTAGCTATAATGGTTATGACAACCTTTATAGGTTGTAGCAATAATAACGTGGTAAAAACAAGTAATGATTCAGGAAAAGTAAAGGTAGTAACCTCATTCTATGGAATGAAGTCGCTTGTAGATGAAATAGGAAAAGATAAAGTAGAAATTTATAATGTGGTACCAGAAGGTTCAGAGCCACATGATTTTGAGCCAAAAGCTAAAGATATGGTAAATATAGAACAGGGAGATATTTTTGTTATAAACGGAGCTGGAATGGAGAGCTGGAGTAATAAGGTTCTTAAGTCTATAAAAAATTCTAACCTTCAACTTGTAGATGCATCAAAGGGTGTGGAACTATTAAAAGCTGAAGAACATAGAGAAGAAAAAGAAGAAGAAAATGAGGATGAACATGGGGAATATGACCCACATACTTGGCTAGGGATAGAATCTTCTAAAGTCCAAGGAAAGAACATAATGGAGGCTTTAGTAAAGGTAGATCCAGATAATAAAAGCTACTATGAAGAAAACTATAAAGCTTTTGAAGCTTCGATGAATGATATATTGAATACTTATAAGCAAAAGTTCGAGGAACTTACTAATAAAAGTTTTGTTACAGGCCATGCAACTTTTGGGTATCTTTGTAAAGATTTAGGTTTAGAGCAAAACAGTATAGAAGATGTTTTTGCAGAAGGGGAACCTTCTCCTAAGAAGTTAGAAGAACTTGTAAGTTATGTAAAGAAGAATAATGTTAAAGTGATTTTTACAGAGGCTCTAGTAAGTCCTGAAATTTCTGAAACTTTGGCAAGAGAAGTAAAGGGCAAAACTGAGAAAATATACACTCTTCATAGCAATGAGGAAAATAAAACTTTTGTAGAAGCTATGAAATACAATGTAGAAACTATATATAATAGTTTAAAGTAAACTTACTATAAAAAAATATATTAATCTAGTAAGTAAAGAAAGTTTTTATTGCAAAATAAAGACTTTCTTTTATTTTTCATAAGATTTTATTTACATTGGCGTAACAATATAACAAATTTCAATGGAAATATCCTTTGGTTTTCAGTTTAAAAAGTTATTATTGAGTTTTAATAAAAATAAAAGTAATATAGGATATGAGATAATAGGGTGGTGATAATTAATGGATATTTATTTATTAAGACATGGAAAGTCTCAGCAAAACGAAAAAAACACTTATTATGGCTCAATAGACTGTAGTTTAAATGAGGAAGGAATATCTCAAGCATATAAGGTGAAGGAGAACTTGAAGAGTATAGCATTTGATTGTGTTTATGTAAGTCCTGCAAAAAGAACTAAGGAAACTTTGGATATAATCAATCCTTTAAGGGATTTAAAGGTTCAAGAGGATAAGAGGCTTATGGAAGTTGATTTTGGTGATTTTGAAGGGAAAAATTACAGTGAGCTTTTAAGACAGTACCCAACAGAATGTGAAATATGGAAAGACAACTGGAAAGAGTTTGCTCCTCCAAATGGCGAAAGTTACACTCAGTTATACAAAAGGATTAGTAGCTTTATGAGTGATCTTTTAGAAAAAAAGTATGATAATGTTTTAATAGTTTCACACAGTGGAGCAATGAGAGCTATATATAGTTATGTTCTTGGCGGTAACTTAGATTTGTTTTGGGGCTTTGGGTGCAAAAACTGTGACTTAGCAATAATTAAATATGAGTATGGAAATTTATATATTGATTCTATTACTCATTGTTAAAATATAGGAGGATTTATAATGAACAAAATTACTTTAGTAACAGGCGGAAGTAGAAGTGGTAAAAGTACCTTTGCTGAAAGTCTTTTTAAAGATACGGATGATGTACTATATATTGCAACAGCAATAATTACAGATGAAGAAATGAGAGATAGAATAAATAAACATATAAATTCAAGAAATAATAAATGGACAACTTATGAAGGGTTTCAAGATTTGGAAAAAGTTATAAAGGATACAAAGCATAATAATGTACTTTTAGATTGTGTTACTATAATGGTAACCAACCTAATGTTTGAAAAAAATCTGGATTTTGATAATATGACTATGGAAGAAGTAGATGAACTTCAGAACAAAATAAAGATTCAATTTACAAATTTAATTAAAGCTACAAGAGAAGAAAAAAAGAATTTAGTCATGGTTACTAATGAGGTCGGAAGTGGGCTTGTTCCAGAATATAAATTAGGTAGAATTTATAGGGATATTGCAGGATTTACAAATCAACATATAGCAAAGTTGTGTGATGAAGTGTATTTTACTGCCTGTGGATTACCATTAAAGTTAAAATAGAAAAATGAGGAATAGATTATGAAAAATATAGTTAACAATTTTTTATTGTACATACAATTTTTTACCCGTATACCAATAAACAAAGGATTAAATTGTGAAGATAAGAACTTCATTGAAGGAACTCCATTTTTTCCTATCATAGGACTGATTATTGGGGGATTTCAGTATGCAGTATACTATGGATTATCTACTAAATTAAATTCTTTAACCCTTGCAATAATTACAGTGTTTATTTCCATTATCATCACTGGAGCTCTTCATTTAGATGGATTTGGAGATTGTGCTGACGGCTTTTTTTCCTTTAAGGGAGGCAAGGAAAAAATCATTGAAATAATGAAAGATAGCAGAGTGGGAGCTTTTGGTTGTATTGCTATTGTATTCAATATACTTTTAAAGGTATCCTTGATAAACAGTACAATTAATACTGCACCACTACTTATAATAACAGCTCCTATCATTGGAAGATTTTCTATTGTGTTCTTATCCTACATAGGCAAAAGTGCAAAACCACAAGGAACTGGTAATTTATTTATTGGTAAGGTTAAAGGTATAAACTTTATATACACCCTGCTTATTACTGTGGCATTAACCTATATGTTTATAGGCCACATAGCTATATTACTAATAATAACATCAATAATAGTTACTTATTTATTTAATAAATTTTGTGAGAAAAAGATTGAAGGTTTAAGTGGAGATACCTTAGGTGCAAATAATGAGATAGTGGAAATCTTTACACTTATTATGTATTTTGTTATTACCAATTAGAGTGAACTCAAGTAACGTATAAATTAGACTTTCTTTTATAATTCAGTTATTGGCATGGTATTATTTCCATGATTAAAGAGAGCAAGGTTAATATGTTAATCATAACAATGTTCTAACCAAAGGAGGAAACAAATGAGTAAAAAAGTTAGTTTTTGTATGTGTAACGAAGGTTATGAAAAATTAATTGAGAAAGTTAAGGAAATTCATGGAGATTTTGTTATTACAGAAAACAAGTGTATTGGTGTATGCAATTTATGTGGGTATAAATACATTGTTAGAGTTGATGGAAAGTTAATTGAAAGTGAAAATATAGAGGAAGCTTATGATTTAGTGAAAGCTGAGTTAGTTAGCTAGTCTTAAACTTTTTAAATCTATTTGGTGAAAAGCTACATTTTTGTAGCTTTTTTTCTTTGTTAAGATTTATTATAAAGATCTGTAATAATGTATAAAGGAAAGATTATTTAACACCTTAGAATAAATTAATAAAATTTATTCATAATAAAAATAAAGAAATGTTATCAAAATTGATATATCACTATTGATAATGTGCTCACTAGTGATATATAATAAAATTATAGTTAAACTAGGAGGGATTATATTGCAAAAAATAGCTTTGGTAACAGATAGTGCAAGTGATATTACAAAGGAACTAAAAGAAAGATATAATGTAAGGGTATTACCTTTTAGAATTATATATAAAGATAGAGAATATAGTGATGGAGTAGATATAACTCCAAAATATGTGTATGATACTTTAGAGACTGAAGCACCTACTTCTTCTCTTCCAGCAATGAAAGATATAGAGAATATGTATGAGGAACTTAAAAGTGAAGGTTATACTCATGCTATAATTGTTACTCTATCCTCAGGATTATCAGGAGTTCACAACGCAATTTCCTTAGCTAGCGAAAATCATCCTGAAATTAAATCCTTCGTTTATGATAGTAAGGCAATTTCCTATGCAGAAGCCTTGCCAATAGTTGAAGCAGCTAAGATGATTGAAAAAGGTATGAGTTTTGAAGAAATAGTTAAGGAAATTCCAAGAGTTACTGAAAAAACAGAATTATTCTTTGTAGTTGGTACTTTAGAATACTTAAAAAGAGGCGGAAGAATAGGTAGGGTATCAGGTACAATTGCTGAACTTTTAAATATTAAGCCTATTATATCTGTTGATAAAAATGGAGTATATTATACTTACGACAAAGTTAGAGGAAGAAAACAATCTATTAATAGAATGTTAGAAATAGCAAAAGAAAAATTATCTAAGAAAAAGTATGACATTCATATAATACATGGAGAAGCAGAGGAAGAATCCCAAAAGGTAGCTGAACAACTTAAAACTCTAACAAATGTTAATAGCGTAACTTTTCATGGGTACCTGAGTCCGGTTTCAGGAGTTCATTCAGGACCAGGACTTATAGGAGTAATTTTCTACGAGGTAGAATAATAATATGGGTCATCATCATATTAAAGATATAAAAGAAGAAGAACGCCAATTATATGAGGAATATAAGAAAAAACTCAATGAGCTCAGAAAAGTTGAAAAAGAAAATGAGGCTGTGGGGCAAGTTTTTACAAAAGGGTTACTTCCTATTTATGTTTTGTATATTTTAAGTTTAGGACCTACAAATGGAAATGATATATCGCATAAAGTTGGAGATAGAACACATGGATATTGGCTTCCAAGTACTGGAGGAATTTATCCCTTACTAAAAAAATTGGAAAAACAAGGACATGTAGAAGGTAGTTGGGATGATTCAAAGAAAAAAGCCCAAAAAATTTATAGGTTAACTGAATCAGGGCTAGAAGAGCTTACACAAAAGAAAATTTTGCTTAGAAGTAAGATAGAAGAAGCCTTAGAAGTGTTTAAAATAATTTATAAAGATTTATATGAAGAATAGTAAAGATGATTTTTGAATTACTTAAAAATAATTCAAGAATCATCTTTTTTATTATATATATACATATGATATTTATAATGAACATGGTTTTAATCTTTCGTATAAGGAACTTATTGAATATAGATGAAGATATATAACTAAAAACTTACTGAATTTATTAATGTTTTTTCAAGATTTAAATCTATGAAAATATTTTTCGAGACACGAAATATTTTTCCAGGTAGAAGAATAAAATATTAAAGTGTATAATTATTTATAAAATATTACAGTTTTTTCATGGAATAAAAAAGGGGGGGAATCTATGGGAAAATTAAATTCGCTTCTTAAGTATGCTAAGAAATATAAGAAGAGGTACTTTGTTGGTATTGTATTTCTTATAATTGTAGACTTTATACAATTAGCACCACCAAAGATTTTAGGGTATCTTACAGATAGCTTAGCACAAGGTACTGCAACAAAGTGGAAGATAACCGTGGCTGTGGTTAGCATTTTATTAATAGCAGCCATAATGGCAACCTGTAGGTTTATGTGGAGAATTTATATTAATGGTACTGCCAGATATGTAGAATATGACATAAGAAGTAAGTTTTTTAAACATCTTCAATCTCTTTCTACTAACTACTACAATAAAAATAAGACTGGGGATTTAATGGCTCTGGCAACTAATGATTTAAATGCAGTTAGAATGGCTTTAGGGCAAGGTGTTATTATGTTTTGTGATGCTGTTGTACTAACAATTGCAACCTTAATAATAATGCTAAGCATTAACACTAAGCTTACTTTAATTTCTTTAATACCACTACCTTTTGTTGCAATTATTTCAAGGAGATTTGGCAGGAGTATTCATAAGAAATTCACAAGAGTGCAAAGTTGTTTCTCAAAGCTTACTGATGTAGTTCAAGAGAATTTTTCTGGAATTAGAATTGTAAAATCTTTTGTGCAAGAAGAAAAAGAGTATGAAAAGTTTCTAGAGGAAAATCAAAATAACCTTAATGCTAATATGGACTTTATAAGAGTCTGGGGAATTTTTTCGCCCTTAATTGAGTTAATTGCTTCTTTAAGTTTTGTGATTTTGATAGCAATAGGAGGAAGGTTTGTTATTCTAGGTAATATTTCTTTAGGGGAATTTATTACTTTCAATATGTACTTAGGAAATCTTGTATGGCCAATGATGGCAATGGGTTGGGTAATAAATAATTTACAAAGAGGATATGCATCTTTAGAAAGAATTGAAGAAGTATTAAACACTCAACCAGAAATCCTTGATAAATATGTAGATAAAATTGAATCACTTAATGGGGATATTGTTATAAAAGATTTAACGTTTGCTTATCCTGATACGGACTTAGCAGCATTAAAGGATATAAATATCACTATAAAAAAAGGAGAAACTTTAGGTATTGTAGGACGTACAGGTAGTAGTAAGACTACATTAATAAATTTACTACTAAGGCTTTATAATGTAGAAAATGGCAAAATACTCATTAACGGAAAAGATATAAACAAGATACCATTAGATACTCTAAGACATAATATAGGATTTGTATCACAGGATCCATTTCTTTTCTCCACAACCTTAGCTGAAAATATAAACCTTGCATACAATGAACTTAATATGGATAAGGTTATTGAGGCAACTAGAAATGCAGATGTTTATGATAATATAATGGATTTTCCAGAGGGGTTTGATACCATGGTAGGTGAAAGAGGTGTAACACTCTCAGGAGGACAAAAACAAAGAGCATCAATAGCAAGGGCGCTAATAAAAAACCCAGATATTTTAATATTAGATGATTGTCTATCAGCTGTAGATGCTAAGACAGAAGTTAAAATTTTAGATAATTTAAAGAAAATCATGAAGGATAAAACTTCCATAATAATTTCTCATAGAATATCAGCTGTAAAGGAAGCAAATCAAATTATTGTTTTAGAACAAGGAAAAATAGCTCAAAAGGGTACCCATGAACAATTGAAAAATCAAGAGGGGATCTATAGAGAAATTTATGAAAAGCAGCAAATTGAACAAGCAATTATGGCTGAAGGGGAGGTGTAAATTATGGAGAACTTAAACTATGAAGAAGAAAGTTTAGGAAAGCAATATGATTCCAAGCTTATGAAGAGACTTTTAAAGTTTGCAAATCCATATAAAGGACTAATCTTTATTGTTGCTGCATTAATGCTAGTGGTCATATGCCTTGATTTGCTAATGCCTTATATAATAAAAAATGTTATAGATAATAACATTAATTGGAGTAAAGCAACCTATACAATTACAGAAACAGAAAAGGATAACTCTGTAAAGTTAGGTGAAAAGTTTGTTGTTAGAGGAGAACTATTAGAAGGTAAAAAAGGAACTATAGTTTATAATTCTAATAATGAACCCTATGTTGTAGAAGGAACTCTAAAAGAAAACACACCTCTAACTATTGAAAATAATAAAGTAACTCAAGAGGAAAATGAATATACAGCATATAAGATAACTAAGGATGACTTAGTTATTCTAAGAGGTGAAGATTTAAAATCAATAAACAGAAGTGCCATCTATGTTTTAGCAATTTGTATTGCTATGTTTATTTTTAACTACACTCAAATTTTTATCCTCCAATATACTGGACAAAAAATTGTTTATAACATTAGAGCCACTATATTCAAACATGTGGAAAGTCTTTCACTATCATTCTTCGATAAGAATCCCGTAGGAAGATTAGTTACAAGAGTTACTAATGATGTAGAAACTTTAAATGAAATGTATACTTCAGTTTTAGTATATTTATTTAAGGATATATTTTTGCTAGTGGGAATAGTAATTGCCATGTTCATATTGGATGTGAAGCTGGCAATAGTATCTATAATTACATTACCAGTAGTAATAGGCTTGACTATGGTGTTTAGAAAATATGATAGAGAAGCTTATCGGAAAGTTAGAAGTAGGCTCTCCAAAATAAATTCATCTCTTTCAGAGAATATAACGGGAATGAAAACTGTTCAAATTTATGGAGTGGAAGATAAAAAGTTTAGAGAGTTTGATAATATAAACAATTCCTACTCTCAAGCTGCTATGGAACAAATTAAAGTTTTTGCAATTTTTAGACCTTTAATGGATATGGTTTACCAACTAGCTCTTGCTATTTTAATTTGGGTAGGCGGTAGAGAAGTTTTAGGAATGGATATAAATCTTGGAGTGCTATATGCGTTTATAAGCTATATTCAAAAGTTTTTCCAACCTATTTTTGACCTTTCTGAAAAGTTTGATATTTTGCAATCTTCAATGGCTTCCTCAGAAAGAATCTTTATGTTACTTGATAATGATACCATGATTAAGGATGCTAAAAACCCTATTGAACTAAGCAGATTAACAGGGAATATTGAATTTAAAAATGTGTGGTTTGCTTATAATAGCGATGAGTGGGTTCTTAGAGATGTAAGCTTTAAGATAAACTCAGGAGAAACTATAGCCTTTGTAGGAGCTACAGGAGCAGGAAAAACTTCAATTATTAGTTTAATAAGTAGGTTATATGATATTCAAAGGGGAGAAATATTAATAGATGGTATAAATATAAAGCATATGAAACAAGAAGATTTAAGAAGAAATCTTGCCACAGTATTGCAGGATGTATTTCTTTTTACTGGAGACATAAAAGGAAATGTGAGATTAAATAATGAAAACATTACAGATGCTGATGTAGTAAAAGCTTGTGAGCATGTAAATGCGAATGTATTTATAGAGAAACTTCCTGAAAAATATGATTCACCAGTTAATGAAAGAGGGTCAACTTTTTCCCAAGGAGAAAGACAGCTTATAGCTTTTGCTAGAGCATTGGCTTTTAACCCACCAATACTTGTTTTAGACGAGGCTACAGCTAATATTGATACAGAAACAGAAAGCTTAATTCAAGATGCCTTAAATAAGTTAACTAATGGAAGAACTACTATAATAGTGGCTCACAGATTATCAACCATAAGAAATGCTGATAAGATAATTGTCCTTCATAAGGGTAAAATTAGAGAAATGGGTAATCATGAAGAACTACTTAATAAAAATGGACTTTATAGTAACCTTTATAAGTTGCAATATGAAGGTCAATAAAAAATGCGGTTGTGAATTTTTCACAACTGCTTTTTATTTTAGTGTATAAACTTACTTTTATAGATTTATTTATATACTTTAAATTTCTAGAGGTTTTTAATCTTTTATTAAGGCTAATTAACTTACATTTTAAATGGCTTTAGTAATGCGGTAGGTTTTTGACGCAATAAAAAATGCTAGCATAATAATGCTAGCAAACTAAGTTATTTATGGGGGAAACACTCAAACTATAATTAGATTGAATGTGTAATCGCAATAATTTATTAAACCTTTAGATAACTAATACCATCAAGTGGAATTAGTACCTGAGGAGAAGGTTCGTCTCCTACTAATCCTATAGCATATACAGTATAATATTTATCTGATCTTAACCTGATATTAGGAATATATAAAATAGCAATTTCAGTGCCTGCTAGCCTTACTTCTAAAGTGTATCTTCCAATTGGAACTTCAATGTAATTTTCTAAATCTTTAAACTGCACGTCCTTATATAAAATAGTTCCATTAGGAAGAGCTATATCTACTGATGGTGCATTAGAAATTAAATGAGCAACTCTAACCTTAGCTTTACCTGCAGTGGTATTGGTAAGCGGTTTTTCTACTGCTGGGAATAAGGAAAGGTCATTGTTTGTATCTCTTATAGCAGCAACGGTAATTACATTTTGAGGAGGTACAAACAAGTCAGTTTCCAATAAGGGATCTGCTTTATCACCAGTAGTATATATTTTAACATTATATGTTCCGCTTGGAAGTTTAACATAATCTGTGAATTCTCTATAATTAAACTTTCTAACTAATAAATTATCGTTAACATAAACATCTACTGTAGGAGCTTTTGGAGCTGCATGTAACAACCTAACATAAGAGATCATATTTTCATTTTGAATATTGCTGATAGTTTTTGTGTTGTTATTTTGCATCATATTATTATTAGCCATGGTGCTGTTGTCTTTAACTATATCATCACTTCTAAAATAACCATTAGGTGGATAATACATTTTTTACCTCACAATTGAATGTTTCTAAAATTAATATATGGAAAAGTTAAAAAATGGTGATACATAAAGTAAAAAATTTATAAATTTATTTTATAATAAATTTCGACACAATAAAAGCATTTAAATATATGCTTTTATTGTGTCGAAACTTTCTTTAACCAGCGATTTAAAATCAGTTAAATAAGAACTCTAAATTTTTGGAAAAGTTAATAACTGATTTAAGGGAACAATAAAAACTATCTACAATTATAGGGTTTAGAACATATCTTTTCTTCTCAAATATATTATGACAACTATTGTTATAAATAACACTATAGAGGTTACAGCACCAAAACCAATTAGTGAGTTAGAAAAAGGAACACCACCAACATTCATACCGAAAAGTCCAGAAACAAGAGTTGGTATAGCTAGGACAATGGTTACTGAAGTTAAATTCTTCATAACTAAGTTTTGGTTATTTGATATTATTGAAGCAAAGGCATCCATAGTACCACTTAATACGTCTGCGTAAATATTACACATCTCTATAGATTGTCTGTTTTCAATTATAACATCTTCTAAAATATCTTTATCTTCATCATATTTTTGGAGAACCTCAAGCTTGAGAAGTTTTTCTAGGGTTATTTCATTTGATTTTAAGGACGTAGAAAAATAAACCAAAGACTTTTGTAGAGCTAAAAGCTGAATAATTTCTCTGTTTTTCAAAGACTTATAAACAGTTTTTTCTATTAATAAACTTTTTTTATTTATTTGTCTTAAGTACAATAAATAGTAGTTTGAAATTCTGGACAAAATTTGAAGCATAAATCTAATTTTCTTAAAGGTAAAAAAAGATGAAATTTTATTATTTATAAAATCAGTTAATATTTTGCTATTTTTTAAGCATACAGTAATTATCACATTTTTAGCATTAATTATTGCTAATGGATATGTATCATAGGTCAGAGAATTTGCATCTATATCAGTAAAGGGTATGTCTAAAATAACTAATGTACAATCATCTTCTATTTCTATTCGGGAGCCTTCCTCTTCATCTAAAGCAGCACGTAAAAAATCATTGGGTATATTTAACTTCTGAGATAAAAGCAAGGTTTCTTCATCAGATGGTGAAACCAAGTTTATCCATGAACCTGGCTCTATATCATCAATATTACACAAATTTCCTAATACATCACTTTTATAAATGGAAATCATTTTATCACCTCCATATCTTAGGCTAATAAATATTAACCATATTGTCAATAATATTTGACAATATGCAATTAATTAATCATAATAGTAGTGTTAAGTTATTAAATTTATACATAAGTTATTATTATTGCATAGTTTATAAAAATATGTAAGTATATTATCACTGGAGGTTTTTATGGGGTTAGGTGATCTTTTATTAGTTGCACTAGCAGTATCTTTAGATGCTTTTGGAGTAGCTCTTTGTATTGGCTTAAATGACAAGGCCACTAAAGGACAAAAATTATTATTTGGAATATCTTTTGGATTTTTTCAATTTTTGTTTTCGTTGTTAGGAGGATTAGGGGGAAAATTCTTCACAGAAAAAGTTGCATCAGTACCTTCAGTAATAGGAGGCATTATTATTGCCATTGTAGGCATCATGATGATAAAGGAAGGACTTGAAAATAAAGGTGAATGTCCTATACTCCACCCTAAAATGTATCTTGTTTTAGGAATATCTGTAAGTATAGATGCAATTGTTGTTGGTTTTATAACTTTATCTAATATAGCAGCAGTTTATACTTTAATTTCATACACTTTACTCATAGGAGCGATTACTCTAGTAATGTGTATAATTGCTTTCATAATTTCTAAATATTTAAGCAAAATAGAATTAGTAGGTAAATATGCTGACTACATTGGAGGAGTTATTTTAATATTATTTGGACTAAAGATGATATTTTTTTAAGAAAGGATGAAAAAAATGATTAACAAATTAAGAGAACTAAAATCTTACGAAGCTTTCAATTTTTTTAGAGAAATGAATGAAATACCAAGAGGTTCAGGCAATGAAAAAGCTATTAGTGATTGGCTAGTTAAATTTGCTAAAGACCGTAATTTAGAGGTAATACAAGACAAGGCCCTAAATGTTATAATTAAAAAACCAGGAACAGCAGGATATGAAAATGCACCAACCGTAATTCTTCAAGGACATATGGATATGGTTTGTGAAAAAAATCAAGGAACTGTTCATGATTTTGAGAAAGATCCAATTGCTTTTATAGTTGAAGATGACACCCTAAAAGCTAATGGTACAACATTAGGTGCTGATAATGGTATTGCTGTAGCTTTCGGTCTTGCTATTCTTGATTCGAAAGAAATTGCACATCCTCCAATTGAGTTACTTGTAACTACAGAAGAGGAAACTGGTATGGGTGGAGCTATGAATCTAGACCCTTCAAACTTAAATGGTAGAATGTTGATAAACATAGATTCGGAGGAAGAAGGAACTTTACTTGTAAGCTGTTCAGGTGGAATCAGATCTAAAATGTCTGTTCCAGTTCAATACGAGGAAGTATCAGAGCAATATAGTACTTTAGCTATAAGAATTAGAGGACTTAAAGGTGGTCACTCTGGTATGGAAATCAATAAAGAAAGAGGAAATTCCAACAAACTAATGGGACGATTCTTAATGGATCTAAACTCTGTAGTTGACTTTAAATTAGCCTCAATAAATGGTGGAGCAAAGATGAATGCTATACCTAGAGAAGCTGATGGAATAATCTTAGTAAGAGCAGAAGAAGTTAGCAGAGTTGAAGATAAAATATCAGAGTGGAGCAAAATATTTGCTAATGAATTACAAGGAATAGATCCAGATTTATGCCTAAAAGCTGAGAAGTTAGATGAGAACATTACAAGAGTTTTCAGTGATGATAGTAAAATAAAGGTTTTAAGAATGCTATTCTTAATGCCAAATGGAATTAAATCTATGAGTATGGCAATTAAAGATTTAGTTCAAAGCTCAACAAACCTAGGTGTAGTTACAACTACAAATGATTCAGTGGTATTTGACAGTGCTGTTAGAAGTTCTGTTAAAAGCTTAAAGAAATCAATTTGTGATGAAATGATAGTTCTTACTGAAATTTTAGATGGAAGTATTGAGTTTGAGTCCGACTATCCAGAGTGGCAGTATAATCCTCAATCACAAATCAGAAACGTATTTGAAAAAGTATATGAAGATACATTTGGAAATAAACCTCATATTTCTGCTATCCATGCAGGACTTGAGTGTGGTTTAATAAGTGATAAGTTTAATGGTAATATAGATCAAATTTCCTTTGGACCTAATATATACGATGTTCATACTCCAAATGAACATATAAGCATATCTTCAGTAGAAAGAATGTATGACTATTTAGTAGCTGTATTAAAAGAAATAAAGTAATTTAAAAGAAATTAAAAATAAAGACTTCCTGTGTTTAGGAAGTCTTTTAATATATATCTGAAAACTTTAGTTTTATTTTCATTTTAATATAATAAAAAGTTATTGAATTCATGTTATTGAGAAATGTATCCATTTAGTGTATACTAGTACTAATGAATTTAAATGTAGGGTGATATTATGGATGTAATACAATGCCTAAAAGAAAATAATTTAAAAGCCACAAAATCAAGAATTAAAATTATGAGTATAATTTATCAGTCGGAACAGTGTTTAAGTGCTATGGATATTTATAATAAATTAGATATAGAAAGTATTGATATAGACCTTTCAACTGTATACAGAACACTAGAAACTTTATACAATCATGAAATTGTAGATAAATTTGATTTAGGTGAGGGAAAATATAACTATAAATTAAAGGAAAAGGGTCATAAACATTTAATTGAATGTGAAATATGCCATAAACATGTAGAAATAGATTGTCCAATGCAACAAGTCCAAGAATATGTAAAAGCAAAAACTGGGTTAACATTATTAGATAGTTGTGTTAACTTAAATAGGGGAATATGTAAGGATTGCAGTTCAGAGAATAAAAAACAATAGGAACGTGGATAGTATTCCTTTACTTTCCACGTTCCTTTATTATTTTTCTGTATATGAAGTTTGTAAGTTATAACTTTATAAGGTGATTTATTTTCTATGCCTTTCACATCAACAATTGCAAAGTTTCCATCAGAAAATTTGATTTCATAGTTTTCAAGTGAATAAAGCTTATATTTGTTAAATAATCCAGTAGTTGTATAATTTTTTATTGCGTAATCAAGATCTTTACATTTATAAGCAGTATATTTGTTACATATTATTGAAAATACTATTGTTATAAAAATTATTAATAAAAATGATAACTTTAGTTTTTTGAATTTTTTTAACCCTAACTTTTTCTTTTGAATTTTTTGATTCTTTGGTTTTACTATTATTTTTGTACTCAAGGTGTACACCTCCAGAAAATAAATAAGGTGATAAAACTATAATATTATAATATACATAAAATGGAAAAATGTCAATAAATTACAATTAGGAGATGAGATTATGGATTTTTCTTCTTTAGTTCTTATGGAAAAGGACAAAGATACTAACTATTTAACAAAGGAAATTGGAAGTTACGAAGTTGGTGAGGGTGCTAAATATATTACTAAGTTATTTTATGATGGTGAAAATATAAATCTTTATTTTGATACTAATAAAGATGTTGAGGAATGGGAATTCACAGCCATATTTGATTTATTTGATGAAGAGATTTTTAAATCATGTGGATTTGATTTGCAACCTTATGATGAAGAATATAATCCAACTTGGTTTATAAAATTCGCATATGACGAAGACTATAATGAAGTTAAAAATAAAATTAATGAAATTTGCAGCTTAATTAACAATGCCATGGATAAAGTTTTTGAAGATATTTCCGACAAAAAGCAACAATATTTATAAAAACAGTGGTATTATAAATTTATATTTAATGACAGTAAATATCATTCTTTGTAAATAGTGAGATATAATAAAGTAAATAGTTAGATTATATTCTCGTTTTAAGCAGAATTTACGATTTACAGTGTGATTAAAATAAATGCAATTATAATAGTAATTTATTAAGATTATTTAATGCAAAGAATAGGCTATTTTAAGCAGCAAATTTTAGGGGGAACTATGCGATTAGAATACATTAATAGAGTAAATGAAAACGAAGTTTTGGGAAAGAATGTTTACACTAATGATGGAAGAGTTTTGTTAAGATCAGGGGTGAAATTAACTAATCAGTATATAAGGAAACTTCATCAGTTAGGCGTATATTATGTATACGTGGAAGACGATAGATTAGATGATATAGAAATTGAAGATGACAAGTTAAATTTGCTAAAACAGGAAACTATGAAAAGTCTATCCGTAATAATTAAAAATACAGGAATGTTAGATAAAAGTTATGTAAAACAGTGTTTATCAATTTTGGATGAACTTGTAGAATATATTATGGAGCTTGGAGATGTGAACAAAAGCTTATATGATATAAAAACTCATGATAACTATACGTATTTGCATAGCATCGACACTGGTATAATGTGTACTTTTCTTGGGTTATCCCTAAATATGACAAAACAGAGCATAAAAGATTTAACAATAGGCGGAGTTTTACATGATATAGGAAAAATTAGAGTTCCTTATAGTGTTATAAATAAAGAAGGCCCTTTAACAGAAGAAGAATTCGAAGAAATGAAAAAACATCCTATTTACGGGAAAGAAATGTTGAAGGAAAATATAAGTATACCTTATTCTTCTATTATAGGAATTGAACAACATCATGAAAAGATAAATGGAAAGGGTTACCCCTATGGATTATTTGGAAATGAAATTTCTAAATTTGGAAAAGTAATTTGTATATGTGATGTTTATGATGCTGTAAGTAGTGATAGAAGCTATAGAAATAAATTTAGCCCAAGTGATGCTTATGAACTTATCCTAGCAGGATGTGGAACGAACTTTGATCCTGAAATAGTTAAAACCTTTAAAGAAACCTTTTCGGTATACCCTTTAGGGTGTTGTGTGAAACTTTCAAATGGGGTAGAGGGATATGTAATAAGACAGAATAAAAATTTCCCTGATAGACCTGTGTTAAGGGTACTTTATGATAGCAAGACAAAAAAACCTATAAAGTTTTATGAGATTAATCTCATAGAGACTCCAAATCTAATAGTAGAAAGTGTAATATAATTAATAATAAGTACATAACTGATTTTCAAAGCCTAAACTAGCAAGAAGCAAAGTAACTTGCTAGTTTAAAACTTCATATAGATGTAAAGTTAAAGTAAGATTTATTAGTTTTTAGTAGAGATTATCTAATAGTTCATATAAATTCTGAAATAAGATGAGGTTACATAATATAAGCTATAAAATAAGGGGGATTATGGTGAAAGTTTCAAATATAAAAGCAATAATTACAGAAAAGGATTTAGAAAATATTTTTAATGACTTACTAGTAAATTTTGCTAAAGTTAAAGAGGTAAAAATTAATAAGGTATTAATAAATGATGAGATAACCATTACTGGGGCATATTCCATGAAAATTAATATTCCCTTTGAAGTGAGAATTTCAATTATTGAAGTAGTTGACAATAAGATAACACTTCTTTTACAAAGTGTTAGTATAAAGAAAATAAGTATTAACAGAAGCATAAAGAAATTTATACTAAAACGAGTAATTAGTGAGTTCCAGCAAATTGGTATTGTTGTAATTAATGACATAGTAAGAGTGGACTTAGATAAGGTATGTAAGGTTATTCAATTAGTACACTTTAACTTATTAAGTGTGAATTTAATTCCAGGTGGTATAGAGGCGGAACTTAAAAACTTTAATTTCCGCAGTGATGAGTTAGACGCTAAATCAGATAAAGATGATAAGGTTGCAGATTGTTTGTTAGATAACACAGCATATGCGCTGAAAAATAACCCGGAAAAAATATGCTTAGATAATGAAAAAAAGTTTTACAGTTATTCTACTGCTAGAGAAAAAATAAGTAAAAGATTCCCTGAAAAATATAATAAGTTGCAGGAATTTATACTTTTAATGCCAGATATTTTAGCGTTACTTCTTAGATTGTATAAAGATAAAAGAGTTAATAGTGAAACTAAGTTAACAATTTCTATAGCAATAACTTATTTGCTGTGTCCTCTAGATATTTTACCTGATTGGATACCATTACTAGGAACTTTTGATGACATTACAGTGGTGTTATTTATATTAAATAAAATATTTTGTAACATCTCTGAAGAGGTTATATTGGACAACTGGGAAGGTGAAAAGAATATTATTGAAGTAGTTAAAAAATATGTAGAGATATTATCTAGGGTTTTAGGTATTAAAAAAATCAATAGTTTAATTCATTTTTGCAGTAGGACTTTGGAAAAAGGTTATAAATTTTTCGTAAATTAGACAATAGGGAGCGATTACATGGCTAAAAAATATTATGGAATTAAAAAGGGCCTTGATCCCTCAAATAAACAAGAAATAAATAATATTATTGTACAAAGTTGGGATGAATGCTTAAAGTACGTAAAAGGCGTTAAAGGTGCAATTTATAAGAGTTTTCAATCATTGGAGGAAGTAAAAAGTTATTTAAGTGAAGATACTAAAATATTGAAAAAAGGAATTGATAGTTATCCTTTGGAAATACCACATGCTTATGTGGATGGAAGCTTTAACAGTTCAACTGGAAAGTATGGTTACGGAGTGGTAGTGATACAAAATGGAGTAATTATTCACATTGAAAGTGGTACTGCAAAGGATCAATCAGAAAAATCACTAAGACAAATTGCTGGAGAACTTAAAGCGGCTATAAGAGCTACTGAATTCGCAGTTACTCATAATTTTAGAGAGTTGGTAATATTTCATGACTATGAAGGAATTTGCCACCATGCTACTGGAAGTTGGGACAGAAAAGATAAATCTTCACAATTATATTTTGAGGAAATCAACCGCATGAAGAATGAGAACAATTTAAATATTATTTTTGTAAAGGTAGATAGCCATACTAATGATTTTTTTAATGAACTAGCAGACGAGGAAGCAAAAAAAGGTGCTGAACTAAGTATTAGTGGATCTGTTGACAAGCTTATCAAAAATTTGAAAATTAAAGTATTAAATGACAAGATTAAAAATGAAATAAGTGCATTAATATCTCCCTCATATATTGAAAATATAAACATTGATAAAAAATTAGTTTGTGATGAGAGAGAAAAGACAGTTAGGGATGATGTAGAAAGGATATTAAGTTTTTTAGAAAAGGAAAGCTTGCTAGAATACATTAATACACTTGATAATAATAGAAAGACACAAATAATAGAAAGGCTATGGGCTTTCATCAAAGGTAAAGGATATTAACAATTTCATTAGTAAATGTCCTATTATTTATACAAACAGTAAATTTTATGGATTATTTTTATAGAAAATGCACATTATATTATTATAAATTGAGAAAGGATGTGCATTTTGATGAAGATGTTAATGAAATTAGCTATGGTAGGAACAGCAGTTGGATTAGCTGCTAATTATGGAATGCCAATGATGAATAGAAGAACTAAAAAGAAAGTTAGAAAACAAGCAAGGATGCTTCAAGGAATGATGGGAAGTATGTTTAACAATTTAGTTGGAGTATTAAGATAATAATTAAAGAAAGGTTATNNATAACCTTTCTTTAATTATTAATAATCCTAAAGAGTTTAATAATTCTTTAGGATTATTATTATTTTATATTATTTCATTCAATATACAAAGCTTATTATTAAGCCATATTCTTTATAAAACAATTTATGCTTTGTGTTGTGAACTTAGGTATTATTACGGAAAAGCGCATAGCGCATTGGAGTAAATTGAACAAGGACAAATTTTTATAGGCTATCAGTTCATTTTTTTAGTTATGTTACGATAATCTAAATATTGTTATAGAAACAAATTGTAAAAATTTTATATAAAAACCTTGTGCTTTCATAAAAAAAATAAAAAAAATCATGATTTGAATAAAAGTAAATCCATAAAATGTAGAAATTTTTGCAATTTTGTATGTTTTTATGGTATAATAAATCACAGTACAATGGTGAAAACTTATTTAGAAATTATTATAGTTAAAACTATTTTAGAGAAAAGGACGATAATTTTATGAAGATTTTATCTTTGGGGGAAAAAATTAAATTAAGAAGAAAAGAGCTTAATTTAACTCTTAAAAATCTTGCTGGTGATAGAATTACAGCTGGGCAAATAAGTCTTGTTGAATCCAGTAAATCTAATCCAAGTATGGATTTGCTAGAGTATTTAGCTGCAACTCTTAATGTTAGTGTGGAATATCTAATGGAAACTGAAGAGACACAAGCAGATAAGATATGTAGATATTACGAAAATATCGCAGAATCAAATATTTTAAATGAAGAATTAGTACAAGCTGAAAAAAACATTGAAACGTCTCTATTTTATGCAGAGAAATATGAACTTGAAGTTAGAAAAGCTAAAAATCTTTATTTAAAGGCTACAATTTACGTAAAAAAAGGGGATAGTGCACTAGCTCAACAATTTTTGCTAACAGCAAATAGTATTTTTATAAAGAATAACTTAAGTGAGGATGTTATAAATACATTTATTCTACTTGGAAGCATTACTATGAATTTAAAAGCATATCATTCAGCTTATAGTTATTTTCAGCAAGCAGAAAAGGTTTTTCAAGATAGTAATTTAGGCGACGATTTTTTAATTGGCCAAATCTACTATTACATAGGTTGCACTTTTTTTAAGTTGGGTATGATTGACAAGTCTATTAAATATTCATATTTAGCACAAGAAAAATTTAAAAAGATAGACAATAAAAAGGCTTATGCCGCTTCTTTGATGGAATTATCTAAGGGGTTTTCAGAAAAAGGCGACATGCAAAGTGCAATTTTATACTCAGAAAAAAGCATTAAAATATACAGAGAAATTAATAACAATAGCTATGTTGCAGAGATTGAAAATGAAATTGGTAAGCTATTTTCTGAATTTGATAATTTGGAAGAATCTTTTATACACTTATTTAAGGCTAAAGAAATTAGAGAGAAATCTAATGATGGTAAAATAGTGGAAACTTTATGTAATATTTGCGAGAATTATATTAAACTTAAAGATGAAAAAGGTTCTAAAGAGATGTTAGGGGAAATATTAGGTTATCTAGAAAGTGGAAATGATAAAAATGAAAGAACTCTTTGTGATTATTATCTATTGAAATATAGAGTTGAACTTTTAGAAGGTAAACTGAATGAAGCAGAAAATACATTAATTCAAACTCTTAATTTTGTAACTAAAATGGGTTATAAGAAAGAATGTGCAGAAATTTCTATAATCCTTGGTAAATTTTATATTGATAACGGAAGAGATAGTGAAGCGGCAAAATATCTGAGCGATGGAGTGAAAGCTTTAAGTGATTTAAATATATTAAAGGACTTTTGATAGTGGGTGATAAGTTTGGAAATATTATCAACAGGGGAAAAAATAAAAAGGGCTAGAATTTATAAGGGATTAACTTTAAAGGATATATGTGAAAATAAGGTTTCTGTTTCAAAGATGAGTTGTATAGAAAATAATAAAGTTGCTGCTGAAGATTGGATTTTAGAGTATATTAGCGAAAAACTCCATTTAGATTTGAATTATTTGAAGCATGATGTTAAAGAACAAATTGAAGAAAATATAAAAGTATTTCAAACAGATTCTGATATAGCTGAAAACATTGAGGAGTTAATATATAATCTAGAATATGCTGAGAGGTATGAATATTACGACCTTGCATGTAAACTTCTACACATACTTTTTAAAATTTATTTGAGTAAGGAAAAATACGAAGACCTAAGTGTAATTATTCCTAGGTACTATGACATGTGCCAAAAATCAAAAAATGAGATGCTTATGGTAGATTTTTATATGGCCATAGCAAGTTACTTATATAATAATAGAGAGTTTGGACAAGCTTGTAGCTATTATACTACTGTAAGAAAAACATTGAAGGAAATGAATCTTAAAAAGTCTATTCAATATGCTAAAGCTACCTATAATGAATGTGCATCATATATAATGTTAAGAGAAGATGAAACTGCATATAATATGTCTAAGGAGCTAGAGGAAGTAATAAGTTTAACTGAAGATAATGTGCTCAAGGGTGAAACTTATCAGATTTTAGCTATGCTATGCATTTCCTTAGGAATAGATAAATTTTATGATTATAAGGAAAAATCTCTTGCCTGTT
Source organism: Clostridium sp. UBA4548 (assembly GCF_002387895.1). Taxonomy (GTDB): domain Bacteria; phylum Bacillota; class Clostridia; order Clostridiales; family Clostridiaceae; genus Clostridium_J. The sequence continues at coordinate 8,590 of NZ_DGLI01000044.1, read as the reverse complement.
ATGGAGATAATAGCGATAAGAAATGTAGAGCATTACATAACTTTGCTGTATCCATGTTTGAAAACAATTTAAAAGAAAAAGCCTTAGAATACATTAATATAGCAGTTGAGGAATTTCCTAAGGAAGATAAGAGAAAATTATGTGATTTCTTAGTATTAATAATTGATACATTAATAGAAAGCAAAGAATTAGATTTGGCACAGGAGCATTGTGATAACATGCTTAATCTAGCCATTACCTTAGATAATTTAGTTTATATAGAAAGAGCATATTATTTTAAAGGATTAATTTTGCAAAGTCAAAATAATTTTATTATGGCAGAAACCTATATGAATCTATCACTTGATACCCTTGTAAAGATTGGAACTAAAACCCAAATATATAAGAGGTATTTAGAAATGGGAAGTATGTATCACAAACTTGGGGAAGTAAAGGATGCAATTAAATTTTTAAATTTAGCTTTACAGTTAGAAAAGAAAATATAACCACGATAAAAGCTACATANNTATGTAGCTTTTATCGTGGTTTAAAGGTTTCTTTTTATTATAGCTTCTTTTGCTTTAATTTCTAAAGTGTCATCAAGAGTTGTTAAGGAAATTTCGTTATATTTATTTTCTAAAGCGATTTTAATTAATCTATCAGCAAGTTCGGGATTCTTAGATAAAAGGCTGCCATGGAAATATGTGCAAAATGAGTTTTTATAGATACAACCTTCTTTTCTATCTTCACCATTATTACCATAGCCAAGTTTTACGACCCCTAAAGGTTTTAAATCTCCTATATAAGTTCTACCAGAGTGGTTCTCAAAACCAACATAAGTTTCTTGAAATTCTTCATTGAAAATTATGGTGTTACCAATGAATCTTTTATCCCCTGCTTCAGTATAAACATCTAGTATTCCTAAACCTTCTAACTTTTCACCTTCAAATGTTGTATAGTACTTTCCAAGTAATTGATAACCTCCACAAATACTTAAAAATACCCTGCCATTTTCTATATAATTTTTTATGGCCTCTTTTTTATTTTTAATCAAATCCTCAGAAACAATTGATTGTTCGTAGTCTTGCCCACCACCAAAAAATACTATATCATAATTGTTTTCATCAAAACTGTCATTGACAGAAATATTAAAAATATTTACTTTAATACCTCTTTCTTCAGCTCTATGCTTAAGAACAAGGATGTTTCCCATATCTCCATAAACATTTAATAAGTCTGGATATAAGTGGCATATATTAAGTTCCATTAATTCATCATTCCTTACCATAGTTTTTGTATATACCCTTCGTTATGAAGTAATTTTCTAAGATGAAGCATTGCAGTGTAAGTTGCTAAAATATAAGTAGTATTATTACTACAATTTTTTAGAGCGCTTATAAGTGACTCATCATTTTCACAAAGAAGAAATTTATCCTTTGGTAGACCTGCAACCTTAAGTCTTACAGCCATATCGTAAAGTCGCGTGCCAGAAATGATAATATCCTCTGTATGGAGAGTGTTAAGCTTTTCAAAATTTACATCCCAAATCCAGGATACATCTGTTCCATCAGCGTAATTATCATTTAGCATTACAGAAAGGTTTATAGGTTTATTATCCAATAAAATTGTATTTAATGCCTGGTCATACCCTGCAGGATTTTTTACTAGTATAATTTTAACTTCCTTTCCATCAATAAGTATAGTTTCCTGCCTCCCAAAACTAGTGCTTTGTTTTTGCAGAGAAGTTTTAATTACTTCATTATCGATATCTAATTCTTTACTAACTGCATATGCACAAAGGCCATTGTATATGTTATATTCTCCAGCTTGATTAATAAAATATGTATCATCGTTAAGAACTACAGTAGAACCTTCGGGGTTAAGTTCTAACACGTTGTTTACAGTATACTTAAGTGGAGGTCTTTTATAGCCGCATTTAGCACAATAATAACTACCAAGATGATTATAAGTTACAAAGTCATACTCATAAGGATTTTTGCAAACTTTACAGAATTTGCTATCTGCATTTACAGCAACTTTTGTGTTTTCTTTTATTGATTTGTTAAACCCATAATAAACAACTGGGTTAGAAACTTCTAATTTACCAAGCAAAGATTCATCACCATTTAAAATTAGTTTGGTAGTAGGGGTTTTAGCAATTCCTTGTAGAATTTTTGAATAGGTGGTATATACTTCACCATATCTATCCATTTGATCTCTAAATAAGTTTGTAACAGTTATAATGCTAGGACTTAAATCTTCTGTAATAGTTTGAAGATAAGCTTCATCTACTTCTATAACGGCATACTTTTTTGTGTTCCTTTTAAAGAGGTTATAATTAGAAATAAAACAAGTAATAATACCAGTATTCATATTTGCTCCTGTATCATTAGTTATTACATCTTTTCCACTTTCCTTTAGAATGCTATGTATCATACTGGTTGTTGTTGTTTTGCCATTTGTCCCTGTAACTAGAATAGTTATATAACTTTTAGATACAGTACTTAAAATATGCTTATCAAAAAGTAGTGCTATTTTTCCAGGAAAGTTAGAGCCACCTTTAAATAAGAGTCTTGAAGTTTTTAGAATTATTTTAGAAGTAATGATACCTAATAAAGAATTAATTTTGATTTTAGACACTTCCTTTGTAGTATATTTCATAGATTTTAAAATAAATAATATATTTGCTTAAGAACAAAAATCTATAAGTTTAAATTGTTAAGCTATCAATATCACTGCTGATTATATTTTAACCTAAGTTGTAAATCTACAGTAGTATATTATAGCATAATATAGTACAATAATCCTACTATAATTGATAGATTTAAAACTTATTTATGAAAGTTTGGGAGAGTAATTGGGCTAAAAAACATGAACTTCAATTATTAATCTATGAGTAAGGAATAAATCCCTATAGTAATTGTTGCTATAATACATAATAGTTTTAGTAGAAGGTGGTTAAATGAAGAAAGTAGGATATATTTATGCCTTAGTATCAGCATTTCTTTTTGGGAGTGCTGGTTTGTTTGTAAAGCTTGGACAGAGTGAGCTAGACTCAGTAAGTCTTCTTACACTGCAATATATTATTGCAGTAACAATAATGTTTGGCGTGTTATATGTAACAGATAAGAAGTCACTGAAAGTTACATTAAGCCAATTAAAGGATTTAGCCATATTAGGGGTAGTAGGAAACACTTTTATGACGGTTTTTTATTACTTATCCTTCAATTATTTACCTGTAGCAATGACTACGGTATTACTAATGACATACCCAATAATGGTATTTTTCTACTCTATTATTAAGGGGCAGGAAAAAGTGCATAGCAAAAAAGTTATTATAGTGATAATGGCGTTTATAGGATGCATATTAACTTTAAATATTACAACAGCTGGAGGTTCGTACTCTATAAAAGGTATACTTTATGGATTACTTGCTGCTCTATTTTATGCATTTATGAATGTGTTTTCTGAAACTAAGTTCTCAAAGGTCTCACCTTTAGCAACGAATGCATATTCAACTTTATTCTCATTAATTTCATTAATGATTTATAAGTTTCCTCTTTTTGTTTTCACAGATAGTATTAGTTTTAAAACCTATGGATATATAATAATATTAGCTGTTTTTTGTGAAATAATCCCTTTAACTTTGCTTTATGCAGGAATTAAACATATTGGAGCGGTAAAGGTAGCTGTTATTTCTAACCTGGAAATACCAACATCTATACTTATTTCATACTTTATGCTTAAAGAGGGCATTTCTGCTACTCAATTGCTTGGTGTATTTATAGTTATTTATTCTATATATTTAATAAAAAATAAAGAATAGGAGATATTGTGCTACATTATTAAAGAAAGTGGAGATTTTCAGGTGGAACATTGACGGCTTTCATTCAAAAGACCTTAATTTACTATTAAATATTAAATTTTTTCTTGCATTTTATTTTAAAAGTAGTAATATATAATTATAGAGTGCTTTTAAGTACAAGCATGAAATATATGTAAACGTTAAACATTGAAATTCGGGGGTAAGGATTATGAATTCAAACAGTTTAGAAGGGTTACAAATCAACACTTCTAAAAATATTTTCAAAAATTTAAGTGCAGCTTGTTTAGTAGAACATGCAGTTAAAAGAGGAGAAGGAACTCTTGCAGAAAGTGGAGCATTAGTTGTAAATACTGGGAAGTATACTGGGAGATCACCTAAAGATAGATTCATAGTTAAGCAAGAGAGTATAAATGGTTTAATAAACTGGGGAGAAGTAAATCTTCCTATAGAAGAAGATGTTTTTAATAAGTTATATGAAAAAGTTACAAAATATTTAAGCGATAAGGACTTATTTGTTTTTAATGGATATGTTGGAGCTATGGAAGAATATAAAATGAATATTAGAGTTGTAAATGAGTATGCTTCAGAAGCATTAATGTCAACTCAATTATTTAGAAGACCAAGTGAAGAAGAGTTAAAAACTCATTCTCCACAGTTTAATGTGATAGTAGCTCCAGGATTTAAAGCAAATGGCAAGGAAGATGGAGTAAATTCAGAAGCCTTCATAATAATAAACTTTGATAAAAAAATTATATTAATTGGTGGAACACAGTATTCGGGAGAAATAAAAAAATCAATATTTTCAGTAATGAATTTTTTATTACCTCTAAAAGGGGTATTCCCAATGCATTGCTCTGCTAATATTGGAGAGGCTGGGGATACAGCAGTATTCTTCGGACTTTCAGGAACAGGAAAAACAACTTTATCAGCAGATCCAGATAGAAAACTGATTGGAGATGATGAGCATGGTTGGTGCGATAAAGGAATTTTCAACTTTGAAGGTGGATGTTATGCAAAAACTATAAAGCTTGATAAAGAAAAAGAAGCTCAAATATACAATGCACTAAAGTTTGGTGCATTATTAGAGAATGTTATTTTAGATGAGAATAATAGACCTGTTTTCGATGATGATTCATTAACAGAAAACACTAGAGGCGCTTATCCAGTAGAGTATATAGATAATGCAGATTTAAGTGGAGTTGGCCAGCACCCTAATACAGTTGTTTTTTTAACTGCTGATGCTTTTGGTGTTATACCACCAATATCTAAATTAACAAAAGAAGGCGCTATGTACCACTTTATGTCAGGCTATACAAGTAAGTTAGCAGGAACTGAAAGGGGAATAACAGAACCAAAAGCTACATTTTCAGCATGCTTTGGTGAACCGTTTATGCTTATGAAACCTTCTGTTTATGCAAAACTACTTGGAGAAAAAATTGTGAACTATAATACTGAAGTTTACCTTGTTAATACCGGATGGACTGGTGGAGAGTACGGCACTGGGAAAAGAATGAACTTAAATTACACTAGAGCCATGGTTAAAGCAGCCTTAGAAGGAAATTTAAAAGACGTTGAATATGAAATAGATGAGATTTTCAATTTATATGTTCCAAAGTCAGTACCAAATGTACCACAGGAAATATTAAATCCTAAGAATACTTGGACTGATAAAGAGAAATATGATTTTAAGGCAAGAGAGCTTGCAAAGCAATTTCATAAAAACTTCCAAAAGTTTGGGGAAGTTAGCGAAGATATTAAAAAAGCTGCTCCAAAAACATTTTAATTTTAATAAAACTCGATTAGTTAAGGAGGCTATGAATAAAATCATAGCCTTTAATCATGTTTTAATATAAAGCTAGATAAAGCAAATATTTTATAACAAAGTCTTATTCTGTTGATATAAAAACTACAAAGATAGAAACTGTAAGTTAGTTCTAAAACTTCATGCTAGTTTTAGATACTTCTGATAGTTTATAAGTAGATTTTTTAAAGAAATAATTTCATTTACAAAATAAAAACTACTTGACTCATGAGAACTATTGCTATAAAGATAAGAAAAAGTTTATAATTGTATATAATTATAAAATAAAGCTGGTGAGGAGCGGAAAAATGAAAACTTCAAGAATATTAACCTTTTTTATAGGGAGTATTATAGTACTATCGGCTATAGTGTTACTAATTTTTAGAAATAACTTAAAGGGAAGTTCTTATGATTACAATGTCAAAGTAACAAACTGGGAAAATTTATATGAAGGCAATAATATTCATTTTTATTATTTAAATAAGGATGATCCAAAGTTAATAGACCTTAAAAACAAATATGATTTTGAGCAAGTAGTAAATGAGGGTTCAAATGAAATTGAAAAGACAATTGCATTAATTAAATGGCTTAATAGAAGAGCAGAAGTTAAGCCTTCAGCAATGGAGGCGAAGAAAAGTGTGGATGAAATGTTAATGGGACTGCAAAGTAATAAGGTGATATCTCTTCAGGATTATAATATTATACTTGAGGAAGCTTTGTCATCTGTGGGGATAATTGCAAGAACGGGAGAGTTAAGAACAAGTAATAATTTGAAAATTAAGAACAATAGCAGTTATAGTGTCTTAGAAGTGTGGAGTAAAGTGCATGGAAAATGGGTAATGGTAGATGGAACTATAGAAAGTTTTATGAGTAGAGAGGGAATTCCGCTATCTGCTGTAGAACTAGTAAAATCTAGTACAGATGGAATAACTGTAGAGAATGTTAAAGAAGCTTCGAAGTATTTAAAGGGAATTTCTCAATATCTATATACTTATACTATTAAAATTGATAATAGTAGAGATGAACAGTATAAAAGTAATTCTTTTATAGAGTTTGTAAAGGATAAGCAATATATTCAATTGGAAACCTTAAAAGGATATATTCAACCGACTATTTTTGTAATGAAAGATGATGTGTTTAATATTAATCCTGAAATTGTATACCAAAATGATAATAGTGACAAAATACCAAACATTATATTTGCCAAGCGTAATATCAAGGATGATACGGAAGACTATGTTAAATTTACTGTAGGCGCATTTATAAATAGCTATATGGTTGAGGATTACTATATAAGTATAAATGGAAAAGAGTATGTTCCAGTAAAAAATTACTATGATTTGTCTTTGCCAGTGGGAATAACAAGCATTTCAATATCTTTAGATGGAAAAGCTCCAATTAGAACTGTAGAACTAGAAAAGTATAAAAAATAATATATAGTTCAAGTAAAATTTAAGTTAATGACTTAAGTATGAATATCACTGTAGAACTATGTCAATAATGTGTTTAGAACTGAATTTTATTGGAAATAACAGTTTTATTGCATTAAATTAATAACCTAGAAAGTTCTGGGTTATTTTTTTGATAATTTAGTTAATTAAAAGAGGAATTTAAGAGTTAATGAAGAATAATTTAAAAGGATTATAGTAAAGAAGTAAACAATGTTTAGTTGACATTATATTTAAAGAAAATTATAATTATTTTAGTTTAACTAGGTTAGAGGTTGGAGGCTGTTTATGAAAGAGATTAAGCGCTATTTAGAATCAAGAGAAGGGAATTATAGTTTTTATTTTGAGGATTTAAAAAGTGGATTTATTTATGGGTTTAACGAAAATGTCAAAATGCCTGCTGCAGGATGTATAAAGTTACCCATTGCTATGGCATTATTGAAAGAAGTTGAAAATGGGAAAGTATCCTTAAATGATTTGATTAGTATTGGTGATGAAGATAAAGTTTCTGGATTTTTCGGAATTATTCATGAATTTTCAGAAAAACAATATACATTAAAGGAACTGTTAGTAGCTATGCTTATTCAAAGTGATAATACCGCAGCTTGTAAAATTATTAATATACTAGGCATGGATAAAGTTAATAGCCTTATAAATGATATGGGACTAAAGTCCACAAAAGTTAACAAGTATCCATCAGAGGTTAAATTGAGTGATAATGAAGAAAATATTACAACAAGCTATGATTTATCTCAATGTTTTAAATTACTTCACAATAACACTGCTTTAAGTAAAGAGCATAGTAGATTAATAATAGAAACTCTAAAAAGACATCAATTAAATACAAGAATACCATTTTACTTTCAAAGAGAGATTCAAGCTAATACTGCTAATAAGATTGGAACACTTGAAACAGTTGAAAACGATACAGCACTGCTAAATTTCTCTAAAGGTGATTTTGTATATACAGTAATGTCTAATAATTTACCAACTAATGTATACGGAATTACCACTATAGCACGTAGCGGTAAAATGATGTTTGATATGGTTGATAAGGATTGGAATTAAGGTGTGAAGTTTATAGCTTCATACTTTTTTTTCTGAACTTTATATAAAAACTAATTTTAGGTTATAAATACTGACACTTTCCTTGAATGACTTAGAAAATAATAGCTTGATTATGAGGGTCTCATAATCAAGCTATTATTTAACCCTAAAACTTTATTTAGAATAAAAATTACTATTTATACACTTATAGTAAACATCAATGCATCCAAGTGTATCTTTAATAGATAAAATAAGTAATTTTTAGTATTTTAAAGAATATAAAAGATAACTTAGTGTTGTAAATTAAAGAAGATGGCTACAGTTTTGATTTTTTGATAAAATAAATTTCGTCGTCAGAAAGTCAAGTGAATTGAAACAAATAATTTTACTAGAAACCTTGATATACTAAGTGGTTGATGATAACCTTATACAAGTCATCCATAGTTTAGTTAAAGGCGATGGGTTGAGAAATTGGTCTTTGAAAATTAA
>NZ_DGLI01000009.1 GCF_002387895.1 Clostridium sp. UBA4548 | reverse complement strand
AATTAAATGGGAGCAGTTCATTTACACGCTTTTATTTTATCTTTAATTATATCTGTTTTTATTTCCTTCTATTATTTTTCAAATTTTTATCCCTTAATCATTTGATCTATTCTTTTACGTTTATAAGAGATCAATGTTATCGTATTATAGATTTCTTCAGGAATATTAATATATAAACTATATTTTTCTTTATTGTTGGAGGTTGAATTATTTATTATCTCTTCATTATATTCACTTTGTCTCTTTTTTAGATTATTAAATACTTTTTCAATATTTAATACACCGAATCCTGTTTCTTGATTTGGATAGACTCCAGACTCATCCTTTACTGTACCTTGTATGAGATAGTTTTTTATTTTCGATGAATACATATTGAGATCATTTTGCTCTACTATTCCCCATTGAACAAGTAATGCTGTAACTCCCGTTAAAATTGCTCCTGACACAGCAGATCCACTAACTACAATAGGTTTATTATTTAATCCAACCGTTAATATATTTTGAGATGCAACTGCTATGGAAGGGTTGATTCTGTTATCTGTTGTAAAACCTCTTCCTGAGTCTTCCATAACTATATATTCTATTTCATTAAAAGAAGAATTTACTATTACGTTGTTTGCTGTGGCTGGAGTCATTAAGGTTGTATATGGTGTTGATTTAACTAATCCTGTTTTCCCTACTGAAAATTCCTTTTGTTGAAACCAAGTATTAATTGTACCTCTTACCATTGTTTCTTTTTTAATATTTATTTTCCAGATTCCCCCTATAGCATTTTTTATGACAATATCAATTCTTTGCCCTAAAGTTACTTTATTTTCTAAGAAGTATTGGCAATAAATTGAGCTTTTCCCTAGGGTGAAATTTGCCTCTTCCCCATTAACTTGATTAATTGGGATTTTATCAATAGTTTCTCCTATAGGGTTTGTTATTCCTACGGTGATTACATCTGGCTCCCCATAATACAAAGAAAAAAAGAAATTCTGTTGCTCCTCATCCACATTTATTTCAATAGTTTTTTCTATTTCTTCATCTTCAAAATTTCTTTTAAGACATATAGGACTGCTCCCCTGGTCACCAGTGCTCATAACCCCATAGAATCCTCTTCCTTGTGTGAAAAAATTTAAGTATCTCTCTCCCATGGTACTTCCATCATGGGCACCTAGATTAGTTCCTGCTGACAGGTATATTACAAAAGGTTTACCTACCGTTTGGTGTGTTTGATACAAGTACCTTATAGAGGTTGCAACTAAATGACTATCATAAACACTTCCCTTATAGTTTTCCACACCCCAATGTGCTAGATTCTCACAACAGGCTTCTTTAAGTTTTACTATAATAAACTCACAGCTAGGTGCAAAACTAGCTATTTCATCCTTATCCCCTAAACTTCTCCCTCCAATTATAGTAGCTACTGAAGTACCATAACCAGTTTCATCCCTATGATTTACAATATCATAGGGATTATTCCCTTTATTCTTAACCTCAATTGCTTTATTTATATCCTCTCTTGTATATTCAGTTCCAAGAAAGAAGGATTTAGGCATAGGGCCTGTATCTACAGTTTGATCATATATGGCAATAATTCTAGTATTACCAGCTTCGTCCATAAACCTAGGGTTTAAATAATCTATTCCTGTACCAATTATCCCTACTACCATTCCTTTTCCATCTAAAGTAGTACTCCCTTTGCTCACGGCCTTTAAATTTGGAGCTTCATTACTTTCCTTTAAACTAAATAAGGTAAAGGGAAAATTTCTTTCTATGTTTATTATTTCAGGTATCTCTTTAAGTAGCTTGCTTAGCATCCCCTCTTTCACAAAAAAAAGTGTAAAATAAGGGCTTATAATATGAAATTTTGCATAGTCAATAGAACTGAGGTGTTCTGTAAAATCACCAACATATTCCGCTAAATAAGTTTCATATTCCCTATTATAATAATAGCTACTTACTTCCTCAGCAGGAATTCCTTTTTGGGTCATACTATCAGATTCTCTATAAAATTCATTTTGATAATTGCTCTTAGAGCCTAACATAAACCTAATCCCACCCTTTAAATTCTTGTGGTGTGTTCTAAATCAATATGATAGCTATTAAAGTTAAGTACACATCTCCCCTTATAAATAATTTATGTTAATTACTACTGTTTTGTTCAAGATTTTTTTAATGCTCAATATATCCTTCCTGTTAATCCCTATAAATGAAGCATTGAACCTTAGTCTAAGTGTTAGAACAAAACCGTGTATGCACACGCCCTTTTAAACTCCTATAATCTTTGTAATTTTTTACATATAGTTCGAAACCTTGTAATATCAAGAACTCAAAGAAACTTTTTACATTCAAAAAGTTGAACTTCCTGTATAATAAAAAAATTTGTTATTCAAAATTTTCCTTAAAACAAGTGGTAAGAAGTTTAGTATGTATATCTAGAAATTCTCGCCCAAATAATGGAATACTCATTTTATTTAGGGTATAATCATACTTAATAATGTTGAATAAACAATATACATAGTTCTATTGATTTTCTTATTGGATTAAGTACGACTCTTAGGTTATTTAACAATTTAATATGCATAAATACTCTCTAGATTTAGCTATTACAATTCAATTATCAATGAGGAACACTAGTGCTAGTATCATTATTTTTTAATAAAGGCTGAAATATAGATTGAGATTAAAACAAGAATTATTGAGGTGTAAATATGAAAATCGGAAAGTTTGCTGAAATGAATAATTTAACCATAGATACTGTGCGTCACTATATGGATATGAATTTAATACTTCCTGAAAAGCAAGGTGGACAATATAACTTTGATAGTAAATGCGAAAAAGACTTAGAAGATTTATTATCCCTAAAAGCTATGGGATTTTCCTTAGGGGAAATTAAAACTATCTTTATGTTTAAAAGATTAGGTAATCTAACTCAATATGAGGAAGATGAATGCTTCAAAGCACTTTTTAAAAATAAAGTTAGCAAATTAGAAAATCAAATTAAAGAGCTTAGTGAAATGAAAGAGAAGCTGAAAGAAAAATTAATTGAACTTTCAAGAACTGAAAATACAAGTAAAACAGTTCTTGGGATAAACTTTAATGCACTTAGCCTTTTAAAATGCTTAAAATGTGGAAGTAACCTGCAGCTTAGTGAAGGAAGCATAACAAATAATCAGATTATAAATGGGAAACTAAGGTGTTTATGTGGTGAAGAGTACCACATTGAAAATGGCATATTGATGGTTACTAATAGTAAGCTTGATTTTAGTGTTAAATACGACTTTAATCACATTGTTGACTATATAAGCGATACTAACATAGATTATCTTGATCATCTTTATCGTGGAATGGACTTTCTACATAGAAAAATTGATTTTTCTACTTTAAAAAACAAGGTGCTCCTAGAATTAGGCTCTGGCTTAGGCTTTTTTTTAAGAAGTATTTATGAAAATCTGCCTGAGGACTCTATATACATTGCTGTGGATCATGATATAAATAGGCATATATTTTTAAAGAATATATTAGAAACTGTAGATTATAAAAAAAATATTCTTTTTATTTGCTCAGATTTTCGCCAGCTCCCAATAAGGGATAAATCTATTGATATTGTTTTGGACGTTTCTGGAACAAGTAATTATAGTTTTCATAATGAAGACTTTCTTCTAAAGCTATTAGATAATTATGTAAAAGATAGTGCAACTCTAATTGGAGCTTATATTTTATTTAAGAATTTTGCCCTAAACAGCTTAATAGAGCCTAAATACAGAAAGAATTTCATTGCTAGTGATATTAAAAATCAACTTTCTAGCCTTCACTACAATATTTTTGAAGAAAACACTTCAAATTTTGTTGAAAAGGGTGGAAAGTATGAGAATTACTTTAGAGAAGGTGAAAAGGTTTATTCATATTCTCTCCTTGGCAAAAGGTAGGGTTAACCCTATCTTTTGTTGATTTTTTGGGTATTTTTTTTAATTCTATCTATTGATGTGGTGATGAGACCACCAATTATAATGAAACTAGAAGTTAGGGCACTTAACCCTAAAGAAAGGAATGTGATTAAATTGGAACTATCAATAACCTCATTAAAGAATTCTTTTAAAACTAAGGACTTTTTAAATATAATTTTATATTCAATAGCAAGCTGTATATCCCTCTTTGGAACTTCTATTTATAATTTTGCCCTTGGACTTTATGTGTTAAAAGTAACTGGTTCAGGCTTAAGCTTTGCAACCACCCTTGTTCTAGGAATTTTGTCTACAATTCTTGTTAATCCCTTTGCAGGTGTCCTTGCAGATAGGCTTGACAAGAAATTTCTTGCTATAATTACTGACCTGCTAAATGGAGTTTTACTCATAGGTTTATATCTTTTAACTATAGGCTATACCTTAAGCTTACCCATGATTTATGTAACTACTTTTCTTCTAAATGTATTTACTACTGTTTATGGCATAAGTATTGAAGCATCAAAACCAAATTTAGTGTCTGAAAAAAGACTTATATCTTTAAATTCTATAAGTAAAGTAATTCAATCTGCCTCTTCTATTTTAGGTCCTATGATTGGTGGAGTAATCTTTGCTTTTATAGATATAAGGTATTTCATCTTAGTTAATGGAATTTCTTTTTTCATATCTGCAATGCTTCACGGAATTATGAATTTTAAATTCAATCATAGTGATAAGGAAATAATCAAAGAAAAAATGAACTTTAAAAAGGATATACAAGAAGGAGTTAATTATTTAAAAACCAGTAAAAATATTTTAAATATGTTTGGAGTTTTTATCGCCTTAAACTTTTTTCTTGGTCTTTCAATAACTGTACCACTGCCCTATATAATAAATAATGTTTTGAAGTTAAGTACTAAATCTTTTGGTATAATAGAGACTGCTTTTCCTATAGGAATGATTTTAGGTGCCCTTCTGATTAAAAAGGTCATGGCCACCCATCCCTACGGCAAAATCATAAAATTTACTGGTATATTACTGTCCCTTTCTATGGTAGCCATAGGTTTTTCAGTTATATTAAGCTATAAAGTTAATAATGAAGGTTTTTATTTAGTATACTTTATTTTAACTATGATGCTAGCAGGTATTGCTATATCTTTCATCGATATTCCTATTTTCTATATACTACAGCAAGTTATTCCAGAAGAATTAAGGGGAAGAGTCCTTAGTCTTGGCATAAGTATAGCAAAGGTAATCTTACCAATTGCACTAATTCTGGCTGGAATCTTAATTAATCATATCCCTTCTTATATTTTACCTATGCTAGGTGGTGCTGGACTTTGTATTTATACTGTGTTTTGCACTAAACTAGAATAGTTTTATATTTCATTAAATCATTATGTAGAAAATTAAAAAACTACCTCAGAAGATGTTTCTCTCATCTTCTGAGGTAGTTTTCATTTATCTTTTATATAAAACATACTAATAATAAACTAAACCTTTTAAGTTTTACTCTTGTAATAAACTATTATTTGCTCTTTACCACATTACAGCCCATACCCCAAAGAATATAGCAGTAAGTACTACAAAGAATACTATACAGTAACCCATAATGTCCTTCATCTTAAGCCTTGCAATTCCTAGTAGCGGTATTGCCCAGAATGGCTGAATGATATTTGATATGGTCTCACCAGCTGTAAAGGCTATTACAAACTTATGAGGGTCAACTCCTAGATTTAAAGCTGCTTGCCCTAAAGGCTGCCCAGCAACCATAAAGATTCCCCCTGAGGAAGGAATGAAAAAGTTAACTATAGCCATAGAGATATAAGTCCAGAATGGATAGGTTGTTTGTGTTGATATACTTGCAAAGAAGTTAGCAATTAAAGCAACAAGACCTGAGTCACCCATCATTCCCTGTATCCCTGCATAGAATGGAAATTGAATAACAACCCCAAAGGCACTTTTAACCCCTTCTTCTGCAGCCGTTAATAAATTACGTGGAGTCATATGAAGTATTATTCCAACCATTAAAAGAATAAAGTTCATAATATTTAAGTTTAAATCAAAGCCCTTAGTAGCAAACCAATAAACAATATAAATTAGACCACCTATACCTATAATTAAGTTCATTATAGGACTATTATCCATTTTTTCTGCAAAAGTCATGTTCTTTTTATCTAATACCTTAGCAGCACTTTCTGCATCTTGTGCAGCAAAAGCATCTAAAATCTCCTTATCCATACTTGGAGTATCCTTTGGATCTGGATGTATTAAAGCTGCTAGGATAGGTACTATAATTATAAGTCCTAATATTTCAGCAATAAGAAGTGATGGCTCAAACACTGTCTTACTTAGAGGAATTAATCCTAATTGCTTCTCCAAGAAATAACCTGGTGTATTTACCATTAAAAATTCAGAACCAGAGATTCCAAAAAGTCCAGTAGTTATAGCTCCTGTATATGCTACTGCAACATATAATTTAAAATCAACCTTTTTTAAATTCTGCGCTACAGTTCGTGCTAAAATAGCACCTGCAACCAAACCAAGACCCCAGCTTATCCAGCCTAAAAGTGCACTGGCAATAGCAATAAAAAGTACTCCTTGCACAGCATTTTTAGGAATTTCACAAATTTTAACCAGAAAACGCTTTGCTAAGGGCGCACTGGCAACTATATAGCCTGTAGTAATTATCACTGTCATCTGCATACTAAAGGCTAAGAATCCCCAAAAACCTGTACCCCAATATTTAATCATATCTAAAGGACCGGCTTTAGTTAATGTAATACCTGCAATAAAGGTTATAAGTGTTAAAATCATTGCAAATACTATTGCATCTGGCATAATTTTATCCATACCTAAATTTAAAGCTTTAGTAATCTTTCTTAAACCATTTCTCATAATATTACCCCATTTCTATTTTAGTGTAAAATATTGAGTAGCTTATCCGTGAATAAATTGCTACTTGATAATTCGAAGATTATGCAAAGCTTCATACTAAGTTTCATAACATGAATAAGTTACAAGTCTACAAATTCCTATATAGCAATTTAAAGTTGTATGGCCATTAGAATATGTGTGTTAAATATTTATCAAATTAATTTATAATTGGTTAACCGTTTACAAATATTATATTACGCCATGGAAGGTTTGTCCAAAACAGATTTTTATAACTATCCTTACGCAAATAAACTAAACAGATTTTTCTCATTTTTTCTCCATTTTTCGTAAAATAGCTAGCCTTTTCACTTTTATATTAAAATCATATTATATATATGATTTTAATAATATAGTTATGATAGTTTTCTTTTTTTTAGGAACCTTTTAAAACTTCCAGCTTATTGTTATATATTTCACAGAATATATAATATAATCTTTTACAAATACATAGTGAATTTTATTTAATGTAATTTAATATTTATAGACAAATAAATTGTGAAAGTATTTTATTTGTCTAAGCTTGTTAGATGAGTTATTTCCAACATCCGCCTATGTAGATTTAATTTAGCACCTCTGCACCTTTCTTACACAGAGGTTTTTTTACCAACTATTTTAAGGGTTCTTCTTAGATTTGTTTTTAATTAACAGTTAAATAGTAAAGCAGAAGTCTTCTCAATTAAAGCTGCATAACCATAAAAAGCCATGTATTTTTACATGACTTTTTGCTATTTATGCTTGATTTTTCCTTCAACTAAGGTTATTTTTTGCCCATAACACTATTACTATAAATCTATTACACTTCATAGCCATCTATTCTATAGTTTAATAAAGGGCCTACTAGTGAAAGATTAATTTATTCATACTCAAAAAGCTTTAAGAGAACCAAGGTAAGACTCATGTATAAGTGAGGTTTAAACTCTGGTTCCCTATGTAGCTAAACAAGGTCAAAACTTATATACAACTCATAATTGTAAAATATCTCCTAAATAGTTCTATTCTATTTTCCATTTTTTTCATATCTATGAAAAAATTTCACCTTTAATTCTTAGAAACCCTTGCTATCCTACTTTGTTACTTTTAAGAAAACTTTCCCTCTTTTACTTGTTACTTTAATACATTCCTTAAACTACCTATATTTTCAATGGTAACAACAATTTCATCTCCAGCTTTTAACCACTGCTGTTCCTGTTCTTTGTATCCTAAAATTACACCACTTGGGGTTCCTGTAAAAATAATGTCCCCAGGCTTTAAAGTCATGTATTGAGAGATATAACTTATAATTGTGCTACAATCAAAAATCATATCACTTGTATTGCTCTGCTGGCGAAGAGTGCCATTTACTCTACAGCTAATTTCTAAATTATTGCAGTCTATTTCCTCTGCTGAAACTAAGTATGGACCAATAGGAGCAAAACCGTCACAGGTTTTACCTAAGAGCCACTGACCACTTCGGAATTGTAAATCCCTAGCACTTAAGTCATTTCCAATGGTGTATCCAAAAATATAAGAAAGTGCTTCTGCTTTAGAAATATTAGTTCCTTCTTTTCCAATAACAATTACTAGCTCTGCTTCATAATCAAACTTTTTTGCGGTTTTTGGTAGGGCAACGGTCTGATTATGAGCTGCTAAGGAGTTATTAAACTTACTAAAGATTACAGGTGAGGTTGGAATCTCCAAGTTACATTCCTTACTGTGACTTAAGTAATTTAACCCCACACAAAGGATTTTTTCTGGATTAATTATGCAAGGTGCATAGGTAATGCTTTCTTCACTTAAAATCTCTACATCTTTTTTCATCAGCTCTTTAAGCTGTAACTTACCTTTTTCTCCACTTATGATAACTTGTTCTATAGTAGTTGGTACTTCAATAAAATAATCATAAGCTGCCTGCTTCACGTCTATTATTCCTTTTTCGCATTTAATTCCTAGACGAACTTTATCCTTTGTTTTAAAATTTACAAACTTCATTGCTCTATCCCCTTTAATAATATAAAAACATTTAAATCTTATTTATTATAATATCTCTTTCTTCAATATATTCTACTTCTCATATGTAAAAGTTCATTTTTAATCCTTTATATTGTTAATCCATACTTTTATAATCTTTGATTCATCATTTTCTAGTCTCTTAATTGCATAATCAAAATATTGGGAGGATATATCATATAATGTAACTAATGCTGCAAACCTAAGATATTCATATTTGCTGTTCAAATTTTCTATAGCCACTTTCTCTGCACTACTAGGATTGACCTTAGCCAAAGAATATAAAGCTCTTCTTATAACATACTCTACTTCATCACAAACTAGTTTTAATAAGTATTTTTCTGAAGAAGAAATCTTTCTTCTTCCCAATAATTCAGCAATCTGCCATCTTGCATTCCAATCTGTATGACTTACACCTACTTCACAAAGAGTCTTTAACCGACCATCATCCAGTGTATCTTCACATTCTCCTAAAACTCTTTCGCACTCATTATCTAAGGCCATAACCTCCAAGATTAACTTTGCAGTTCTTTCTGGATTATCATCATTAGTTAAAGTATATATGGCTTTGAAAGTAACTTCATAAAGACTTTCCCATTCTGGATATTCCGTTTCCCATTCTCCATAATAATTGACACTCTTTAAATATTCCTGTGCCCATTTATTAAATTTGATTAACTCTACTTCAACAGCATTACAAATATCACTCATTTTTAAATCCTCTTACTTTGCGTTATTTACAATATAATTTGTATCATACTGTAACTAGAAACCCTTATTGGGTTTTAATTCTAATTGCACATACCCATTTTTATTTCTAAAGCACTATATTAAAAGCTTTCTTTTCTTCATCCGTTAATGCCTCAAGTACCTTAGATACTTGCTTATCCTCGCGAACTTCATTAATATCTATCCATGTAGCTTCTTTTAAAATCTGCTCATTATCACCAAACTCTGGGTCACAGCCTAGCTTTAACTCACACCCCTCAGTAGGAATAGCAAGAAAGCAATACTCAGTTCCTTTAGTGTATTCAGTACTAAACAAATATCTAATTATAGAAATTTTAAGATTTATTTCTTCCTTTGCTTCTCTTATAGCCGCCCCTTCAAGTCCTTCCCCTTCTTCCACTCCACCACCGGGTAAAGTCCAAAAGCTTCTGTCACTTCTTTCATGCTTCACCATGGCTATTTTTCCATTACGAATAATTGCTGAAAACGCTCTATTTCTTTTCATTGTTAACCTCCACCATAAACATTCCTCAGCTTCAAATTAATTTACCCTCTAAAATTAGATTACTATTTATATATCCCTTAACTCTTGAGAAAACTCAACAGCTTTTTTAAAAAGTACACTATGAATTTCTGGATATGTAAGATTTTCAGGTAGACTATCAAAGAGCTTTATTTCTTCAATTTCTAAATTGGGCAAAGTGCTAAGCTCAAGTACCTCTGTATAAAATAACTTTGCATATGATTGTCGTTGTCCTACCTTTGCAAAGGATATACATACTGGTGTTATGCTAAACTTTATAGCTCCTGTTTCTTCAAATAACTCTCTTGATGCTGTTTCACTTATAGCTTCACCAGCTTCATGAGTTCCGCCTGGTAATTCCCAAGTTTCTTTTCCTTTTTCTCTAACAAATATCCATTCATCTTTATAACGAGCTGCTATAACTGCGCATAGGAAATTATCATCTTCCATTTCTTGCAATTCCAATAGCTTTACCTCTACCATATTTTATCCTACTCCCTTGCTTTAAAAAAATCATCACAAAACTTATCCCATTTAATCTTATAGTCTTCATGGGATATTAATTCTAGGTCATAAGGTGAGTAAACCTTTCTTTTTCTTGCCTCTTCTACAAAACCTTCTAAATAGTCTCCTGGTTCAGTTAAATACCCTTTAACTTTAGTGTATCCCCTACTTACTGCATAATAAAGCCTTGTATGCCCATCTAAAGATATGAAAGAGTCCTTTAGCTTTGCTAGAGGAATTATTATATCTTCTTCATTATTTATGAAAGACTGGATAGCTTTAACCTTGTCCATATCTACAAAAAACTGTGAAGGCTGAATGTCCCTAATTAATATGCTAAATACTTTAATAGGCGAAAAGACTTTTATTAGGTCCATATTCTTATTATAGAAATTAACAATGTGCTCAGAATAAAATCTAAATTCATCTATCAATTGAAGCACATTAATTTCTTTATCGAAGAAAGCAATTGCAGAATCTTCATTTACTATTTTAAAGCTGCAATTATACTTACCATCAACTATAAAGGCACCATGCTGCCTTAGTATTTCTTTATCAAATCTCTCATCATCATAGTTGTTAATTCTTTGTATTTTATGCTCCATGTATCTCACTTCCTAACTAATTACATTTATATACTTAATACTGCTATGTAGTATTAATAAAAGCAAAATATTATACTATGTTGTCAACAATTTCAACATGATTGCTTACCTATAAATAGGGAACTTTTATCAATAATTATCTATAATGTTATACTAAAAGTTTAGCATATTTTCCATATTATTGCATTGATTTTCCTAAGAGTAATATACTGTTCTATGACGGTTTTTCTTTTTATGCTATAATGGAATTATATGTTAACTAAAATTAAAACCCATAATTATAGGTTTATATAATTCACTATTATTTTTATTAATTAAAGTACATATTATGGAGGTGCTATTTTGAAATATTATTTTCGCAAAATAAATTCTGAAGATACTAACAATGTATGGTCCTTAATTGAATTGTTAAAGAAAGAAGGAGCTGACATCTCCTTTACTGAGCTCAAAAGTAAAGATGAGGTAATGAATTTCATAGATAACCCAGCACAACTAACCTATGTTGCTGTAACTAAGGAAGATCCCAGCAGTATTCTATCTGTTGTTAGAGGCAGACGTGATATGTCAAATGAAAAATCTCATGCAGCCTTTTTAACTGCAGCCACTGCTCCTCATGCACGTGGTTCTGGTCTTGCTGCAGAACTAACTAATTTTGCTTTAGAACAAATGAAAAAAGAAGGAGTAAACATTGCGAGAATCTATGTTTACAGCAATAATCATGCTTCTCTAAACGCTGTAAAAAAATTAGGTTTTGTCCATAGTGGAACTGTATTAAGACATCATAGGGATCAGGTTACTGGTGACTACGTTGATGATCTTATTTTTCATAAAGTACTTGCGGATTGATTATCTACTAAGTGCCATAAATACTAGCAAATTCCTTGCAGCTTTCTAACAGTTCTTCAGCTTTTCCATAGCCTTGTGCATAACCATTTTTCATGAAAATAATTTTATCCGCCCTTTGTAAAACTTGCCTTTTGTTTGATGCAATTATACAGGCAAAGTTTCTTTTCCTAATATTTTTTTCAAAACGATTCCAAAACTCCTTTTCTGTTTCAGTATCAAGTGCACTGGTGCTATCATCCATGACATAAATCTGTGCATCGTGTATAAACATTCGTGCCAAGGCAAGCCTTTGTCTTTGTCCTCCTGAAAGCTTGCTTCCACAACTTCCTGCCTCAGTTGAAATTCCCAGTTTCATTGAAGAAATATCTTCCTCAAACACTGCATTATAAAAGGCTTCTTTAATATTCTCCTCACTGGCCTCTTTACCTAAAAGCAAATTTTCACCTATGGTTTCACTGAAAATTTTTGCAAGCTGTGGAGTGTATGCCACATTAGGTATGCGGAGAAGCTCCCCATGCTTCTTTATCTCCACTCCATTCCAGAAAATCTCTCCAGAATCCTTTGGAACTACTCCCATAAAAACATTTAGTAAGGTAGACTTTCCTGAGCCCACGCCCCCAGCTACTGCAAGAACTTCTCCAGGCTTTAAAGTAAAACTTACATTTTCTATACCATTTTTGTCATCATGTCCGTAAGTAAGATTTATCACTTTAAGTTCCTTTAAAGATGTGCATTTAGTTATATTAGGCTGAAACTTTTTTATGGGTTTAAAGGCACTTAATTCACAATGGGCAGTAAGCTCATTTTCATTAATTTCTCCTACAACTTCTAAGATTCGATCATAGGACACCTCTGCCTGCTTCATTAAGGACACTATTTCCACAATCCTATCAACACAACTAGCAAGAGTTCCTAGATAAGTAACGAAGATACTAAAGTCTCCTATTAAAAATCTTCCCTCCATCATACTCCTTGCAACAATAAACATCATAACAGCAGTACCTATATACACAGTGCCCCCAAGGACTGCCTGTAGACTTGAGTCAAAGAGAGTGTCCTTTAGTATTGCCTTTAACCTAACATTATTTAACTTTTCATAATGCTGTAAAATACTGCTCTCTCCACTTGAAACTTTAATGGTTTGAACAAGATTTATAGTATCTCCTACCATTTCACTGATCTTTGAATGAATTTCTCGATTAACTTTACGGTTTTCCTTAATTCTCTTAGATGCAACATTAATTATCACAATAACTAATGATAGTGGAATAAAAATATAGAGAGTTACTCTCCAGTTAATTATTAAAAGTGATGCAATAGCAATAAGAGAATACACCACAAACCCTGAAACCTCTGACAACAATTGTGAGGGAAAAGCACATATAGGCACATCATCATCAAGTATTTCAAAAACTCTTTCAGACTTCCCTGCAATATTTTTTATGTTGTCCTTTTTATATATAAGCTTTATTATATTGTTTCTCAAAAGATTTTCATAGTGAAAAACTTGAACATTATCTAGTGTTGCACAGGCAGTAATGGCAGCAATTCTTATTAAGGCAACTACACCAATTCCTATAAAAAATACAGTAACTTTAGGAAGTATACTTTGTCCTCCCACATCTCCCGACACAAAGTTTAAAATCTCACGAATAAAATAAGCTAAGGCAGCACCATAAGAAAAAATTACTACATTAAGAAGTACACTGATAATGTACATCCATGGTTTGTATAATAGTAAATCTAAAAAAAGTCTAAGAAACCCGTTCTTCTTCATTTGTCCCCACCTCACTGTTTAATTCCATTGCTTTGCATAGACTATAAAATCTGCTTGTTTTATCCTTTTCCAAATCTTCTTTTTTGTCATATTCAGCTATTGTTCCGTCTCTTAAGATCATTATGTTGTCTATCCATCTAAGTGCAGTTATCTTATGGGCAATGGTAATTACTGTTCTATTTTGGGTAAGCACATCAAGAGCACCTAGGATTCTCTGTTCTGTTACATAATCTAGCCTTGAAGAAATTTCATCTAGAATAACAATTGCAGGATTCATAAGGAATAGACGAATTATTGAAATTAGTTGAGCTTCCCCTGCTGATACATTGTTTTCTCCCATATCCAAGTAAGTGTCAAGCCCCTCAGGGAACTTTTCAAACCACTGGGATAGTCCCATTTCTTTTATGGCCTGCAATATGTGGTTATCTGAAAACTCATCATTATATAGAGTAATATTATGTCTTAAAGTTCCATGCAAAAACTGAACTTCCTGAGTACAATAGGCAATTGCGCTACGTAGACTTTCCTCTTTTAATTTTTTCACACTAATTCCATTTAATAGTATTTCACCCTGTTTAAACTCATAAAGTCTAGCAAGTACCTTTGCTAAGGTGGTTTTACCACAGCCCGTCTCCCCCATGATTCCTAATCTTACTCCTGGCTCTAATTCAAAGTTTATATTATGAAGCACAGGGCTCTCCTTCTTATATCCGAAGTTTAAGTTTTTCACTGTAACCGTAATGTCCTTAGACTCTATTCCTAAGGTGCCTTTTTCAATAGAAGTTTCTATATCTAGAAGTTCCTTTACTCTCATAAGCCCTGCCTTTGAAATTTGCATGCTTGTGAGATAATTTCTAAAATCCTGAAGGCGATTAAAAATTAATTCAGTATAAGTATGAATGAGATATACAGTTCCTACTGTTATAAATCCCTTATCCCACAGTGCTACTGCAATTCCTAGTGAAAGTATTGTAACCACTGCCTGTAAAGTGGTTGATGCACTCCAAAGTCTTGAATACATCATCCCTGCAGGTAGACTTTCCTTAAAACGATTTTTCATTGCTTCATTTAGCTTATGAAGAGAATATTTTTCTGCTCCGTTAGTCCTTATCTCAACAATATTATCTATTTTTTCCTTCATAATCCCATTGAATTTTGAAATAGCTGCAGAACGCTTCACATACAACTTCATTCCATAATCCTGTATAGCCTTAAAAATCCAAACTGACACAACACTAAAAACTACCATGGATAATGCAACAACTTGATTTTTCATAGCTAAAACTATGAGAACACCACTCATGAGTAAAGTGCTTCCTACCAGCTTGAATATGAAAATATAAAAGTATGAAGAAAGTCCCTCTGCATCCTCATCCAGTCTACTAAGGATTTCCCCGCTAGTCCAAGTTTCATGATGCTCCATATCAATTTTCAGAAAATGTGCTAATAGGTCTTTTCGGAGCAAATTAGTAATTTTCAGACCAAAACTTTTAGCAAAATAGGACTCACATACATTACCTACCATATTCATAAGGATTGTTACCATGTATATAAAAACTATGAAAGTCACATATTCTATAGGTTTACTACCTTCAGCTGAATCAATAAAATTGCTTAGTACTTGTGGTGAAAGAATTTGAAGCACAATATTGCTAATAAAAAATATACTTATTAATATGATGGCTTTTCTCTGTCCTTTTAAGTATTTAATAAAAAATGACCCAAAGTACTTTTTCTTTTTCATGTTATCTCCTCCATTCTGGTCTAATTCCTTTAAAAGCTGTGATATTTCCTCAATATTATTTTATTATCTTTATGCTTTTGAAGGTTAGATAAAGAACGTTTCTATACTATTTTTTACATAAAAAAAGCTACTACTGAACCTTGCAGTAATAGCTCTATTTGTAAGTTTTAATTCTTCATCTCGGAAGTTTACCATTGGTTAGTGTATTAACAGCTAAATTAGTATAATTGTCCCATTGCACTTTTTTTCACTTTATAACACAAAATAAAAATTATACTATTTTGATTAATATTACTTAATCTTTATTGGTACATAGTAATCCATTTGCTCGTATCCCATGGCCTTACAAGCAGAGGGTGGAGTTGGAATATTCCCTAGGTATGCACGAGAAGCATCTTCCTCAAAGCACCCTTTTTCTTTAATAAAGTTTTTAATGGTGCTAATTGTCTCAGAACTATCCTGTCCATCTACATCAGTAGCAACAGCGTATAAACCACCTGGAAAATCAATGATACTAAAATCCTGAGGTACATTCATACCCTCATTGTATATGTAATACCACATAAATCCCTCTTGTTGGTTGTCATAAAACATAAAATCTTTTGGAAACATTGTTCTTGGCAGAGAACTAAACCATTCATTAAATTTTTCAAGTTTACCATCCCCAAACATACCACATTGTGATGACACCATTTTACAACCAGGTATTTCATAAACACGAACATTTTCCATTTTTATTCCCCCTTCTTATTCTTCTTCCAATTTAGTTATCAAACAGTAATCTATAGTATTAGCCTTATATTCATAATCAAGAATGGAGTACAAGAAGGAATCTCTCCACTTTCCTTTTTGTAACTTATGCTCTCTTAAGCGACCTTCTTTAATCATTCCTGCTTTCTCCATGACTTTACTTGACCCTATATTATCCGGATGGCATGTACCATAAATTCTATGTAGGTTTAACTTATTAAATCCAAAATTAATTACCGCATTAGCAGCTTCACTGCCATAACCCTTACCCCAAAATTCATTATCAAAACAATAGCCAATAAACCCTTCCTTGTTGTTAATACTTGCAATATGAATTCCGCAGCCACCTATTAGTGTATTATTTTCCTTTAATACTACAGCAAATTCATAATCGCACCTTGGGTTTTGATCCTTGTAATTCATAACCTTTTCTATAAAAAGTTTAGTGTCTTTTTCATTGTTTGGACCAAAAGGTAAATATTGTGTTACTTCAGACTTTGAAGCATAGGTGTGAATTAATTTAAAGTCTCCTTCATTAACTTCTCTTATTATTAATCTACTGGTTTCTATGTATTCTAAAATCATTTATTTTCACCTACCAAATCTTAATTTTTTAACAAGCTATCTAGCTTAAGAATACTAAATATATGTTCCAACACTTATTTATGTCCAATGCTATCACTTATGCTTTAAAATCTTCTACACCTTTTCTCTTTTTCTTCTTCCACTTATCTTTTATAGTTAAAATAAGTGCCACACAAATAGAAATTGCAGTAAAGTTAAAAAACACATCTCTATATGCATTTCGACTTAATGGTTCAATGAATGCAGTTAACCATACATAAAAAAACACAACTCCCATTGAAATTGCATAAGGCAGAAGAAAGGATAGGATAGCACTTTTAACTTTAATTTTCTCAAATAACTTTACTGTTAAAACAGCAATAAAGGTTACAACAGCCCTATTTAAAATATGGAAATTAGTATCTGCAACTTGTCCCTGAAATAACTGTTCAGAGCTACTTAAAATAGTTATAATTGTGTAAATAACACTAAAAAAAATGAATCCACCCTTTAATTCTTTAATAATTTTACTCTTCAATCTTTTTCCCCCTTAATATTCCATAACACCCCTGTTTAGCTACAATAATATTGTTAAATATTAATTTATAATAAAAATATGGTATATATACCATATATACCATATTATCTCACAAAATTATAAATATTGGAATAATTTCAATTTACATGTATAATAAAAACATAGAATATTAAACTAATCTCGGTGTTAGAAGGTGAACTTATTGGAACAGTCCTTAAATATATTAGCGGCATCATTTATGGCTCTGTTAATTATGGGTTTCTTTGATAAAAAGAAAAAGAATAAGAGGAAATAAAATCTTTGTACTTTTCTTACTTCAGGATAAAAAAGTAAACTGGACAAGTAAAATTGTTTGCCCAGTTTCATATTATATTAATTATCAACCTTGGCTTAAAAGAGAAACTTTTAATAATATGGGAAAATAGTCACTATAGCATTATCTATTTTTACATTCACTGCTACAGTAAAGTTTAAAATAGCAGGGTCATGTATATCTCATTATTTATGGCAAACCTGATATCTTAGAACCGTCTTTAGTTTACTTTTTTCAGTCCTCCTTGAATCTGAAATGTAAATTTCCCTATGTTTTAAAGTTACAATTTCAAGATTATTTTCCTTAATGAAGTTTTTCATTTGCTGAAAACTTTGTGGTTCCTCATCATAAGAACCTACATGCATCATTTGAACAGCTAAACCATCTTCCATGGCTTCAAAAGTTACTTCATCTAATAATGGATTGCTTCCTTTTTTTCTAACAATTTCAAAGGCTTTATTAACAACTTCTTCAGTTACAAAGTCAGGTTGCCTAATCATAATAGTATAAAGTAGCTCATCCTTTTTTAATATTGCAGATTGTCTACCTTCTTCAGTTAAATCCCATACCCCTTCAAGTGGATAGACTGTATATTCAAAATAACCCTCAGGAGTATATCCTTTTCTTGGCATCATTCTAACCGCATAGGCTAAAGAGTATAGTATGCCTATTTTTTCAGAAAATTCTTCACTATTTGGATTTCCCTTTCCACTAATCATAAAAAATTTCTGTTTTGGTACTATTACTAACTCGGGTTTCTTTTTCGGTAAGTATAAATTTTTTTCTTGATTTTTCCATTCAAATTTCATAATGATCCTACTTTCTATTAAGTTTATATGTAAAATATATCACACCTACTATGACAACAGGTTGTCATAGATTAATAAAAAACAGGTGATACATTAATATCACCTGTGACCTGCAATTTAACAACACTTTTCTAATAAACATTCTATAATATCTTTAACTTCTTCAATCCTATAGCTTTTTCATGCGAAAATACCCTACAATCCATTTTTGAATAATAGGGTAATTAAATAAACTATTAGTTTTTTATTTCTGTAACTTAATGTGCTTGCTAAAAGATGAAATTGAGTTTTATGATTATATTATTAAGCAGGAAGAGTTTGAAGTTAAAGCAAAGTTATGAAGAAATGACTAAGTTATCATGTGTTAATTCATGTAAAGATTTAATATAATACTCCATAATTCTATGAATTTCCTTGTCCACATATGCTATATCCACGAAATTGGCGTGCTTTTTAAATAACCCTAGTGTATATGTTAATGGTATTGCATTCAACAAGGATCCTTCCTCATAATCAACTAACTTGTTATCTTTTAATACTTGAAAGCGAAGATATGATACATACTCATCACCAAAATGATTATGTTCTTTTCGACTATAGATGTCAACTTTTAAGTTGTAACCACATTCATTAATTTGATTTATATATGGTTTACCAATTTCTTTAGCAAGTGATACTACATTTTCTTCAAAAATCTTAATTGTTCCTTCATCAAACCACTGAATACCTTTAACCATCTTTTTCTCCCCCAAATAAATATTACCCCTATATTTTCCATTTAATTACATTTAAATTATATCATAGATTATTTAATTTTTGTACATACTTTTTACATGACTTGGAATAAATTGTGAAACAATAATTTCTATTAAATTTAATAATTTCTTAAAACTTAATTTTACTAGGAATATTTTAATAAAAAAGCGATGTAATTATTTTACATCGCTAAAAAACTATTATACTATATTTTTATTTCATTACTCTAAAGGGTCTATTTAAGGCACTTTACAATTAGCTCTTCCAGCTCTCCATCCCTATTATTAAGGGCTAGCTGTCTAGATTTATTATTATCAAAAATATAATAGGAAAGTTCTCAAACACATATCACTTATATTTTTCCTTAATATCCTTATTGATTTTCTTCATTAGGCTTCGTATTAGCTTCTACTGTCTCTTCCCTTATAACTATTTTTGATAGTGGCAATTTATACTTTTCCATAATTAAATTTTCTATTTCATTAGCGATTTTAGGATTTTCTTTTAAATAAACCTTTGAATTTTCCCTTCCTTGACCTAACCTTATATCTCCATAGGCAAACCAGGAGCCGCTTTTTTGAACTATTTCTTCATTAACTGCTAAATCTATTAAACTTCCTTCTTTTGATATTCCTTCATTGTACATGATGTCAAATTCAGCTACTTTAAAAGGTGGAGCCACCTTATTTTTTATTACTTTTATTCTTGTTCTATTTCCAAGGGTATCTTCACCAACTTTAATAGTATCAAATTTTCTAATATCCAGCCTTACAGATGAATAAAACTTGAGTGCACGCCCTCCAGCAGTTGTTTCGGGGTTACCAAACATTATTCCTATTTTTTCTCTTAATTGGTTTATAAAAATTACTACACATTTAGATTTATTGATGGCCGCTGTAAGTTTTCTTAAAGCTTGAGACATTAATCTAGCTTGTAATCCAATATGAGAATCTCCCATTTCACCTTCTATTTCTGCTTTAGGAACAAGAGCTGCTACAGAGTCAACAACAATTACATCTACAGCATTTGATCTTACAAGGGCTTCCGCAATCTCTAAGGCTTGCTCCCCTGTATCAGGCTGACTCACAATAAGTTCTTCAATATCTACTCCAACCTTTCTTGCATAGGATGGATCTAAAGCATGCTCAGCATCAATAAAGGCTGCTGCTCCCCCCCGTTTTTGAGCTTCTGCCACTATATGTAGTGTAACAGTGGTCTTACCAGAGGATTCTGGTCCATATATTTCTATTATTCTCCCCTTAGGAACTCCACCAACACCTAATGCTATATCTAAACCCAAGGATCCAGTTGGTATTACCTCAATATCCATTTCTGTATTTGATCCAAGCTTCATAATGGAACCTTTTCCAAATTGTTTTTCTATTTGATTCATTGCTGCTTCTAGTGCTGCAATTTTTTCATTGTTAATATTCATTTATAATCAACGCCCTTCATTAAATAATGAGCAAGCTTCTTTGCTCAATGACTTTTGACGGATATTTCTCAAATCATAGGAATATGAGGTTTCACCTTTCAAACTCTGTTTAACCTTTTATAGTATGATTTGTCACTAATTTACTGCCATGATGCTCATGACTTTTTCATATACTTCCTCATGAGTAGTATTTAGAGACACTGCTAATTCTGCAAACAAAATATGCTGAACAAAATCTAAAAGCCTTCTGTCCTGCTCGTATAATTTCTTTCCCTTAGCCTCAGTTTTAAGTTTTTTACGAATTAAGGTATTCACCACTTTTGAAATTTCCTTACGGTTACCCGACTTTACAATTTCAGAATAAATTTGGTCTCGTTGATTTGATAATTCCACCCAATTTATTCCCGGTTCCCTAAATGATTCTAAAATTTCTTCTGCCTCTTTTGGGTCCATAAGATTTAACATTGTTACCTTATCATTGTCCACAGGAGTGCTTATTATAAGTTCACAATTTTCAAGTGGGTGTAATACATAATACTTTCTTGTAACTCCTAAGTAAGCATTTTCACAAATATCATCTATATGGCAAATACCGTGTCCTGCATAAATTATAAAATCTCCTACATTAAACATTTAGATCTCTCCTTTCCTCTTCTAAACTTTAGTATTGAGGCTGTGCTTTTAAAAGTAATAAGCGAACATTAATCTACTTCATATTTCTTTTTCACTGTTTTCTTTACAGTCTTCTTTTTAGGTTCTAACTTTTTCATTTTTTCTCTTAATTCATCAGCTTTACGTTGTTTTTCTTGTAATTCATACTCTATTTGCTGTTGTTTTCTATGCAATTCCTCCAATATATCACTTTCTACAGTAGTATCCATTGCTTTTAAAAAGGTTTCAAAAGCTTCCGGATATAAAAACATTTTTGTTCCAACTTCCTCCTGAAACTCTACATATATTTTGTTACCCTTTAATTCTGTAATAACACCTAACCCAAAAGCATTGTGTTTTACTTTTTCCTTTAATAAATTCATTTTATATACCTCCTGAAGTTTAACTTGGATTTAGTATAAATATTAATAACTTAGCACTTTTCAAGTACAATGCTCGTGAAAAGTGCTACAGCAATATTCGTAAACGTTTACACATTACCCTACACACACAATATATAACACCTTTATTTAGTTTAGCATTTTTTTCTCTGCAGTTTTAAATCCTTAAATTTTATTTATAAGTTTAAAAACTCTCCATTTTGTTCCAAGGCATTGAATTACCATAATACTTTTTCGCAATATGTGTTTTAATTGATGTGTATAAAGTCCATAGACCTTGATATGCACTTTCTAATGAATCAAAAATAGCAGAAGCACTTATCTAAGTCTAACACAAAAAAATTAGTGAATGTAAGTAAAAACTTTTTAAACAAATAAAGTTTCTTCAAAAACACAAAAAAACGCTTAGGCTAGAAATCCTTACCTACAGCGTAATTCTTATATTTTTATACTTTTTTAGCAATACTATAGTGTTTTGGCATCATAGATTTTAACTGTTTATCTATGACTTCTAAATAAGGGTGCCAATCTTTAACTTGATCTAGAGTTTTAGCTAAAAGAACTAAAAGGTTCTTTGCCCAAAATACCGATTGATTTCTTTTGTTCACATTGTCTTTCATTATTCTTAACCAGTTATCAATGCTTATAGCTGCTTCAATGTAAAGCAGCTCCTCATTATTAGGATTTTTTTCTTTTACTCTATTTAAATCCATAACAAAATTAGTAATTATCTCATGAATAATTTCTGCAACATGCACTGAATATTGACTTCCATCCCCCTGGGCTAAAGCACTTTTTTCTGCTATAGGTTTAAAATCCATATCCCACTCCATGGAGTAACCTCCCTTTATTTATATTTAAGATACTTTATATACTTATCTCCCCAAACTCTAACCTGCTCTAATACTGGTTGAAATTCTTTCCCTAATTCTGTAAGTGAATACTCAACTTTAGGTGGAATTTCTGGATAAACATAGCGATTAACCAGTCCAAATTCTTCTAACATTCTCAATTGCTTAGTTAAAGTAGCCTGTGTAATCCCCTCCATTGTTCTTTGTAGCTCCCCAAACCGTAATGTTCCTTTATTTAAATTATACATAATTAAAATTGACCATTTTCCTGAAAGCAATTTTTGCGCTGTAAAATATGGGCACTTTCCAAAAAGACTATTAATATTTTCCATTATATCTCCTTATAGTATCCTATTTGATACTTATCTCACTAAAAGATTGTACTTGTGATTTAAGTTGTACATGATATTATTATTGCATAATCAATTTTAACATATAGTTAGGAGAGGAACAATAATAATGAAAAAGGCTTTAGAATTCTTACAAGAAAGTAGAACTTTTTATTTAGCTACTACTGAAGGAGATCAACCAAGAGTCAGACCATTTGGTGCTGTTTTTGAATATGAGAATAAACTATACATTCTTACTAACAATACAAAAGAATGCTTTAAACAAATGCTAGAAAATCCAAAAGTAGAAATCTCTGCAATGAATAAGAATGGACAATGGATTCGTGTTACTGGTGAAGTGGCAAATGATGATAGGCGTGAAGTAAAAGAATTCTCACTTGAAGCTCATCCATCTTTGAAAACCCTTTATAGTATAGATGATGGAATTATTTCAGTTTTATACTTTACTAATGGTACAGCTACTATTTCTTCTTTCACAACTGCACCAGAAACCTTTCCATTATATGCATAAAAATTAATCTACCCAACAAGGAAAATTTAATATTATCCTTGTTGGGTAGATTTTTAGAGAAATTTATTTTCTGTCATTTGAAACACTAAGTTACAAGTTATTAAGATTATTTTAGGTAGTTATAATCCCTACTATTTAAATATCTTAACACGCTGCTCTATTGGTTGGTACTGCTTTTCACCTGGCTCTGCTGTTGGTTTTCCAAAAGGCATTTGTGCGATAAGCTTCCAGTTACTTTGTATATTCCACTGATTCTTCACCTGTTCTTCAATAACCTCATTATAGTGTTGTAAGGATACTCCAAAGCCTTCCATTTCTAGAGCTGTCCATATGATATATTGATTCATACCATTAGATTGTTGAGCCCAAATAGGGAAATTATCTTTGTAAAGTGGAAATTTCTCTTGAAGCCCTTCAGTTACACTACTATCTTCAAAGAATAGTACTGTTCCATATCCATTACGGAAGGAATGAATTTTTTCCTCAGTTTGAGAAAATTTATCCTCTGGAACTAATTTTCTTAACGCCTCTTTTATCATATCCCATAGCTTATCATGATGTTCTTCAAGTAGTAGAACTACCCTTGTACTTTGAGAGTTAAAGGCTGATGGAGCATGCTTTACAGAATGGTTAATGATTTCTTCAATCCTCTCATTAGAAACCACTGGTTCTTTGCTTATTCCATAGAATGTACGTCTGTCTGCCACTGCAGAATAAAAATCTTTTTTCATATTATCTCTCCTCTATTTTAAATATTTATTTTATAAAATTATATTATTGGTATTTATAGCCTTTTGCATATACTTATTATCTAGTTACCTTCACTTTTTTCCATTTCAATTATTAACAAATGAGATAGGGATTTTGCCTTAAGCCTTATATTCTCTTCTACAATTTCCATTGCATCTCTTTGATTTAAATCTATACCATTTATACTTGATATCCCTTCTATTTGCACCAAATATGCCTGCCTACCTTCTTTTACTTCATACTCTATTTTATTGCCTTCTTCCAATTCTAAAGCTAATAGGTTAATATCTTGATTAATTCTAATTGGTGCATCCCCTTCCTTATTGGAAACCATATGAAGCCACCTGTTTTTTCTTTCCTCCCAAGGGAATCTATATTCTCCATAATTAGGTTCATACCCTGCCTTATCAGGAAGTATCCAAATTTGAAGAAGTCTTGTTACTTCTTCACCTAAGTTATGCTCACTGTGATAAACTCCTGTTCCTGCACTCATATATTGAACCTGACCACGACTTAGAGTACTTTTATTCCCCATACTATCTCCATGGGTTAACTGGCCCTTTACCACATAAGATATAATTTCCATGTCCTTATGAGGATGTGTATCAAAACCTGTATGGGGGTTAATTAAATCGTCATTAATAACTCTGAGCACTCCAAAGTTCATATTCTTTGGATTATAGTACTCTGCAAAGGAAAAGTGAAATTTACTCTTTAACCAACCAAGATCACTTGAACCCATATTTTTGCTTTCAATTTTCTTTAACATAATAATCCCTCCTATATTTAAACTACTTTTGTCTTTTTAATATTATTACTAATTAGTAATAATATTTTAAAAAATATGGTGTATTCGTCTATACACCGGATAATTTCTTTAATAAGCCTATTAAGCTTTGCTTTTCTTCAATAGTTAATGAACTAAAAATTTCATTGATATTTTCTATGTGTTTTGGAAAGATTTCATCAATAATATCTTTTCCCTTTTTTGTGATACTTATAAAATTAATTCGTTTATCTTCAGGATCTTTATATCTTGTAACTAAGCCATCTTTAACTAAATTCTCAATAACCACCGTCATGTTACCACCTGTGGAAAGAGTCTTATCTATTATTTCTGCAACTTTTAAATCGCCTTTATGATATAATACTTCAAGTACTGAAAACTGTGAAACAGTTAATCCTCCTTCTTTAATGGTCTTATATTCTCGTTTATGCACATTATTTGTAGTTCTGCTTAATGCAATTAATGTTTTTAAATTTAAATCGCTTAATTTTCCATAAGTTATATTTTTATTATCCATACTCATAATATATTACTAATTAGTAATATTGTCAAGAACTCTTATATAATTTCTTTTTCTATAATTAAAATCCTGTGTATAAAATCCTATATCTAAAGTTATAAAAGTTTAATCTTCCATATTAACTTCATGGAAAAAGTCTTTTAACTGACTTTTTACTTCACCTGAAAGACTATGCCACCTAATTCCTTGTATTGCTCCTTCAAGAGCATACAATCTATTTATGCAAGCCGAACTATCTATAGTTCTAATATCTAACCAGGCCTGTTTGCTTCCTACTTGTTTTAGTTGATCTACAGTATGAATTCCCACTTCTTTAAGTTGTGCCTCTAACTTATCTCCTATATTAGGTAACTTACTAATTTCTCCCATGATTTCTCCTCCCCTTAACTCCTAAAAACTTATTAGCTTTTAAAATATAATTACACTATTTATAAGCCTCCAATGATTTTTAGTGATAAGTGTGTCGTTTTTAAATTTTATTATTCTAAAGCTTAATTAAATTATTAAATAATGAACAAGTTCATTTTGTTAACAACTTTGGAAGCAGATTTAGACTGCTACCATGACAACTTATCTAGACTGAGCAACTGCCACTTTAGAAGATGGCAGACTTGAAGCTTCCAAAATGTTGTTAAACTCTTTTTCTGGTAATGGCTTGCTAATTAAATATCCTTGAAACATATGACACTCATGTTTTTTTAAATAGTCTACTTGATATTTTTCCTCAACACCTTCTGCAATCACCTCTAGGCCCAATTGCTTTGCCATAAGAATAATAACATTTGTCATGTTTTTTGTGTCCTCTTCAGATTCAATATCTTTAATAAAGGATCTATCAACTTTTACTATATTAATAGGTAACATTTTAAGATAGGTAAGGGAAGAATATCCACAACCAAAATCGTCTAAGGCTATTCTTATATTATTATCTCTTAGTTCCTTTAACTTATGAATTGCCGAGTCCAAGGATTCAATCAACACTGATTCAGTGATTTCAAGTACAAGATTTTCTGGTCTTACTTCTAGGGTTTTTATAGTATCCATAACATAATCCGTAAACCCTTTTTGCAATAACTGATAAGGAGAAATATTAACTGAAACATAGAAGTTAGTGTTTCCCCTACACTGTATTTTTCTAGCATACTTACAGGCACTTTTTAATACCCATTTTCCTATTTCTATTATTGTCCCATTTTCTTCAGCTATGGGTATAAACTTTCCTGGAGAAACCACTCCTTTTTCTGGATGGTTCCATCTAATTAAAGCTTCAAAGCCCTTTACTTCTTGGTTTTTTACATTTACTATAGGTTGATAGTAAAGTTCAAACTCTTTCTCTTCTATAGCTCTATGCAAATCTCTTTGGATTTCAGCCTTTTCTATAGCAGCTTCCCCCATTTTAACATGATAAAAAGAGCTAACACCCTTTCCTAATTCCTTAGATTTATACATGGCTGTATCCGCATTTTTAAGTAACTCATCAAAGGTATCTCCATCTTCAGGATAAATTACTATTCCTCCACTGTGAGTAACGTGAAACATATGCCCACTAACAAGATAAGGTATCCCTAAAATTTTATTTAACTGATCTGAATACTGTTTTACCTGTTCTCTACTTTCAATGCCTTCTATTAAAATAATAAACTCATCTCCACCTAATCTAAAGGACATAATTTTATCATTATTCATCTCTTCTAATCTTTTTCCTACTTCAACTAATAGTCCATCTCCCACTGGGTGTCCATAGGAATCATTAACAAACTTAAAGTTATCTAAATCCATAAACACCATTGCAAAATTGCTTTTATTCTCCTTAGCCCTTTGTATTCTTTCTGTTATTACTCTAGTGAACATAGCTCTATTTGGAAGCTTTGTTACAGAATCATAATAAGCTAAATCATGTATTTTTTTCTGTTGTTCTTTTAGTTTTGTAATATCAGTAAAAGAACCAAAGGTAGCTATTGCTTCTCCCTTTTCATTAAACTCACATTTTGTATTAGAACATATCCACTTGTAAATTCCATTCTTACTCTTTACCCTATACTCAAAAACTTTAACTTGAACTTTTCCTTCTACTTGTTGCCTAATTCCTTCTTTTACTGTTGCTAAATCCTCTGGATGAACAATGTCAAACCATCTTTGAAAGTCCTCTAACTCTTTTTCAGTATATCCAAGAATCTCATATAACTTTCCTGAAAAGTGTCTCTTTTTATTAAGAAGATCTCCTTCCCAAATAATATCTTTAGTGGATTCAGCAAGTATTTTATATCGCTCTTCGCTTCTTTTTAATTCCTCTTGTTTTTTAATTAATTCTTTTATAGTTTCTTCTAAATTTTTATCTTTGTTGCCCACTATTCTACTGGTGACCATTTTCTCTATCCCCTTATGAAATCTATTGCTACATTTATATAATCTTCCTTTTATAAAGGAAGTCTTAATTTTTTTATTATATAGAATGTAATAAATATACTGCAAAAATATATCTAATTCAATTTTGCATTCTCTTTTATATAAGTTGTCTAAAATTATCTTTCGGTATAAAAGTAATATTGCAACTTATATATACTAAATGTCAAAGAAACTCTTTTGCTTAATGTCCTAGAATGAAAATGCATATCAATCTCAAAGCTTGCCTTCTCATGAGAATTTTTAAGAATAAAGGATAAGAGTTTGGACATTCCAGGATTTAAATAAAATAATAATCTATATACACTAATACCTTATAATTATATACTATTTTAATTATTTGCAAAATAAAAATCCTACTTTGTTATTTAGTAATTTTGCTAAGAAATTATCCCGTAATTATAGCTTTTTTAATTACAAGCCACAGAATTAAAATGGGTTTTTATATAAAAAGAGCCTTACATCTCCTAAAATCCCCTAGACACAGGTTCCATTTTATTCATGTAGGACTCTTTTTATAATTGAAACTTATAATATATATATAGATTTTATTTAATATTATATCTTGAACTGATTAATCATTTCATTTAATTTCTGAGCAAGATTTGCTTGATTTTCTGCTGCTTTAGAAATTTGCTCCATACCATGGGCAGTTTCAGTGATGCTACTTAAAATATCACTAGTGTTTTCTGAAGCTACTTGAGTGGTCTGTGCCATACTTTCAATTGCCTCACCAATTTGATTCACTGTTGCAGTTATTTCCTCAGACATTGCTGCAATGTTTTCTGACATATTGCTAACAAATTCCGCATCCTCATTATATCTTTGCCCTACTTGTACTAAAAGTTCATAATCCTTTATCACGTTTTCATCAATAAACTTTAAAACTCCAGAAGAGTTTTCAGATAAGTTATTAAAGGCAACTTGAACTTTTTCAATGGTACTTTTTATGTTAACTACAGCGCTTGCCGATTGTTCTGCTAGTTTTCTTACTTCCTCTGCTACCACTGCAAAACCTTTACCACTTTCACCAGCTCTAGCTGCTTCTATAGCTGCGTTTAATGCAAGTAAATTTGTCTGCTTAGAAATGTTAGCAATGGTTTCTGCCATTTCTACTATTTCACTGACTACTTTTACTTC
Source organism: Clostridium sp. UBA4548 (assembly GCF_002387895.1). Taxonomy (GTDB): domain Bacteria; phylum Bacillota; class Clostridia; order Clostridiales; family Clostridiaceae; genus Clostridium_J. The sequence goes on along the minus strand of NZ_DGLI01000009.1, from coordinate 122,564 downwards.
CTCAATAGCTTTAACTATACCTTTTTCCTTGTCCTTATAAATAGCTTGAGTTTTGCCACTAGACTCCTGTGCTTTTATACTAACCTTAGTAGCTCTATTACTAATTTCATTAGCTTCTAAACTTCCATCAGAAGCTTTAGTTGAAAGTACTTGAATACTTGAATTCACTTCTTCCACGGAAGCTGTTATTTCTTCTGCTGCAGCACTGGCTTCTTGAGAACTATTTAAAATCTCATTTGTTGAGTTGTTGATAGAATTAATTCTTCCCGTCATTTCGTCCACAGTAGCAGATAGTTCTTCACTGGTTGCACTCATATCTTGAGAGTTCTCTGAGATTAACTTTATCATGTTCTTTAGGTTATCACTCATTTTATTTAAGTTTCCTGCCATTTGTCCTAGCTCATCTTGAGATTTTATAATTAAGTTTTCTGTTAAGTCTCCTTCTGCTATGGTCATGGCAAATTTATTTACCTTGCTAATATTTTTTGTCAAATAATTAGTGAATAATAACACTACAACTACAGCTAAGATAATTGTGCCAATCGCTAATACTAAAAGCTTGGATAATAGTGCTGTTACTGGAGCATATAATTCACTTTCTGGAATAGTAATTCCTATGATCCAACCAACTTCTGGTATATCCACATAGTACACATTATTTTTACCATTATCATCAGTAAAACCATATTCCCCTTTTTTCTTTTCTAACATTTCTTTACCTAGGCTTACTAAACTTTCATTTTCTTCTTCTGTAATCTTCTTTGTCATGTTTTTCTTTTCATCTTTATCTGCTATATAAAGCCCTGTATTATCTATTAAAAAGGCTCTTCCACTATTTCCAACCTTAATATTTTTTATCATATCTTGAATAGTTGAAAGGCTTATATCTGAAGTAACTACACCTAGAAATTCATTATTGGTATTATACATGGGACTTGTTGTTGTTATCATGCTTATATTAGTAACTTGGTCTACATATGCATTAGACCATTCAATTTGATTTTTACTACCTACCCCAATTTTATACCAAGGCTCTTCGAAATAATTATGTTTTCCTGTGCTATACTCATCAGTGTACTTTACACTACCATTGTCCTTATAAGCATAAAATCCTTTAAACTTAGTATTTGTAACAAATTTATAAGGTTCAAACCAAATTCCCGCTCCTAAGGTTTCATCATTTGTAGCTGGTACTTTAATAAGTATATCTTCATAATTTTTCTCTGATAAAGCGCCCTGAGAGGCCTCTACCACTTCTGCAAGCACCTCAGCAATTTGCCCATGTCTAAATAAGTTTTTCCTTATATCTTCAATGTTTGTACTAAGCTGATTAACCATTTTCCCCTTAATCTCTTCATTAATAATTGCCTTTGAGCTTAAGTAGCTTATGCTTGTTAAAGTTATCAATGCAACTAAGATTACTGGAAGTATAAAGGCCAAAGTTTTCATTTTAATACTTTTTAATTTCATATTCTTCTCCCCCTATTAATTTAATTAAGTAAACTGGACTGAATAAAATTAAGTCTTACTTCCTGGTGCTTTCAGTAAATTTTCAGGGTTATAAGTACATATTTAATTTTTTTACTATAACTTTTTATAAAGTTATAGGTAAACCTTAAAACCCTATATTTTTATAATCGTGTTTGATTTGTTAGAATTTAGTATCAATAATAATTTTTATTAACTAATAGTAATTTCCTTATTTTGCATTAATATGTATATTTATTATTGTATTGTAAATTAAACCCCACTTAAGTTGGAAGAATTTGGTTTAACTTTAGAATATCTTAAACATTAAAAAGGGGTAAGATTTGCTCCTACCCCTAATGTAAAGGCTACACTAAAATTTCATAGCTGTTTACTTTACTTGACTTAAGTTTTTAATATTACTCTAACTCAGCCCAGTTTGCAGGGTAAGTTACATACATGAATTTAGCATAGTTTGGAACAGTGAAGTTTATTGATGAGTTTTTAGGAATAAGTATTATATCCCCTTTGTTACCAACAACTTTTCTTCCATCTATATCTATTTCTAAAGTTCCCTCTATAATGTAGTCTACTTCATCATATTTTAAAGTCCATGCAAAGCTTGTTTCTTCCATTTCCATTATTCCACAACCTAGTCTTGGACTTTCTTCAAGGGTTAATACGTCCTTTAATAGAACCTTGTCCCCTTCTTTTCCTGTATCAAACTTTTCAGGTTTTACTGTGCTTGTTTTAATAGACATAATCCCACTTGGGTCAACTTGCTTTTCAAACTCTGGAGTAGTTTGTCCTAATTTTTCATTTATTATTTTTCGTATAATTTCTTCTATTAATTGCTCATTTATATTTTCCATTGTGCCATCTCCTAAATTAAGATTATTTGAACTAACTTATATTTAAATTTAGTTCATTTCACCTAAGTGCTACATTTATTCACTAATTAAATTTTAAAACTTAAGCTTTTTTTGCTTTTGGTGTAATTAAGCAAGCTACTGCCACAGCTGTAGCACCAGCCACTAATTTACCAACTATCATAGCAGCTATCATTTCTTTATTTACTCCTGCTGCAAAACCTAAGTGGTCACCAAATACAAAGGCCGCACTAACTGCAAAAGCCACGTTGATGATTTTTCCTCTTTCATCCATGTCTTTCATCATACCAAACATTGGAATGTTATTTGCTAGAGTTGCTATCATTCCTGCTGCTGCTACTTCCCCTATTCCTAGAAGTGAACCAAGTTTCATAAGTGGTTTTTGGAATACCTTTGTAATAAAGTGTACTAATGGGTATGCTCCAGCAAGAACTATTGCAATACTTCCAACTACATTGATACCTTCACTGATTGGTGCCATTCCTGGAATAACAACAAACCCTGTAAGAGTTTCAATAATTATAGCTGCAAGTCCAACTGTTATTACAGCTGTTACAAACTTACCAAAATAAGTGAATCCTTTTATTATCTTTTCTGGGGCAAACTTTAATCCAAGAGCTATAAGTACTGCAAAAATTATAATTGGAGTTAAGTTTTTTAATACTAGTAATGCAGGTAATCCTGCTACTAATCCACCAACGAAGCTTCCTAGTGGAATTGTAATCATACCAGCTAAAACTCCTTTAGCAAGGAATTTTTGATCTTCTTTTTCAATTATTCCTAGTGCTACTGGAATTGTAAATACTATTGTAGGTCCCATCATTGAACCTAAGATTAATCCTGCAAATGGAGCTATACTTTGATTTTCAGCTAATTGTTGAGCAAGCTGATATCCTCCCATATCACAGGCAAGTAAAGTTGTTGCAAACATTGAAGGGTCTGCACCAAGAGCTTTATATAATGGAACAACTATTGGCTTTAATACATTTGCTAAAACTGGTGCAAAAGAAATAATTCCCACCATGGCAATAGTTAACGCACCCATAGCCATTATGCCTTCTTCAAATTTTTCTCCGTATCCAAATTTGTTTCCAAGTATTTTATCCGCAGCACCGATTACCATGAATATTACCATGATGTATATTATAATTTCATTTATACTCATTATCCTATCCTCTTTTCTTTCTAAATTTTACTTGCTATTTCCAAATTACTTTATTATTTATTCACAGTACAAGTTAAACTTTTCCTTTGCACTGTGCTAAGTTTATTTTTAAATTCTATAAGCAATGTCTTCTATAATTTTTCTATAAGTTATTTATAATATCTTCACTAGGAGAAGGAATTATAGTTTTATAAATAAGCTTCTTTGGGTTTATAGAGTTTGTAGCTGTTTTAATAGCCTCTTCAACACTACTAACTGCTCCAGTTACTACAAAATAAGATTTGCCTCCTATTCCATTACCGAGGACAACCTTAAATAGAGTAACTGAAGCTTTCTTTAATGCTAAATCTAGTGCAATTAAAGCTGAAGTAACTGTTGCTGCTTCAAAGACCCCAATTGCTTCAGTAATTTTAAAAACTGCTCTCTTTCTAAGTGATGAGATTAATTCCTCATGTGCATTAGAAATCACAGTGCTTTCAATGACTTTATCTTTGTCATTAGTTATTATTGAATTAACAGCTTCATTAACATCCCCTATATCTCCTGAGAGAATTATCATAAACTTTCCTGGGCAAATATGTCTTAGCATCAATACATCCACCGTAGCTGCTTTAACCATTTTATCACCAGTTTCTATGCCTTTAGCTATACTGCTAAATTCCACAACACCTAAAGATTTAACCATGAAATATCACCTGCACTTTATTAATTTTTTAACTAAAGAAATCTACAGTTAACTTACTAACCACAAAACATTACAGTTAACCTTGTAGTTCTAGTGAATCCACAATTCCAACAATGGTTGCATCAACTGGAACCTTTTTATCTCCTAGATTTACTCTAGCGGAACTTCCACCTACTATTAATACTTGATCCCCTATTCCAGCTCCAACACTGTCTGCAGCAACAATTGCCTCCTCAGTTTTTTGTCCTCTATAATCTAACTTTCTTACTACTAAAAATTTCAGTCCATTTAGACCCTCATCTTTTCTAGTAGCCCATAAATTTCCTACAACTTCTCCTACTATCATAATTATAGACCTTGCCTCTCATGAATTTATTTTTTTATAATTTGTACCTTAGTTACTCTTGCATAATCCATAGCTAAAGGTGTTACTATGGATTTCTTTGAAACTAATACCTTATTAATTCCATTTTTATAGATATTTCTTAATTCCACTTCTGAGATGAGTTTTTTCTTAGTTAAATCTACAAATTCATCATTTATGCATTGCTGTGAAATTGCTTTATCTATATCTCTTTCTTCTAGTATACAAGCATCTTTTTCTATTTCAGTAGTTCCTTCGCTTAAATAACCTAAAAGTTCTCTTAATCCCACATAAGCTACACCATAAGATCTTAGCTTGTTTTCATAGGACTTATATAAATTGAAAAATTCTTTATTTGCTGTTGAAGCAAAGTTTTCATGTTGTAATCCCTTTTTCATTGAGTAAATCCTATTTCCACCAAGTATAGCATCAATAACAGCTATCTCTTTAGCACAGCCACCAATACCATGAGCTAAATTTGCTAGCTCTTTAGGTGATAGGCTCTGAAGAATTATACCTTCATAGGAGTTTAAGCTTCCCATATTATCTAATGAATCTACAGTATAGTTATTTTCTCTTAATGCTCCTGTAAGCACTGGACATAGATCCTCTGATCTTTCAAGGACTAATACCTTCTTATTATGAGAAACATAATCCTTACTTAACATTGCTTTTAGTCTTGTCATAACTTCTTTGGTTATGAGTTCCACTAATTCTTCATTATTCATTTTATCTTCCCCTTTTACTTAGGAAATTAATTTTATAGGGAGCTAAGTTAAAACCTTTAATGAAAGATTAATTGGTTATGGTTTTCAAGCGTTAATTACCTATACCTTAACCGCTCCTTAAGTGCCCTATTAATAGATGAGCAAATAGCTGCAGTTAGTAACACATTTTACTATTTTACTATTACAGCTTTCATTCCTTTGGTAAATCCACAGGCATTTGCTTCGTCATAATCTAAATGTACCACGGTGTTAAATTTATCGCTAACTCTAACTGCTACATTTGTAAAGATTACGCCTCTTTCTCCTATTACTTTTATATTTACTTCCTCATTATTTGACACATTGTATTTTTTAGCATCTTCTGGAGTAATATGAATATGTCTCTTTGCAGCTATGACACCCTTATCTAACTTTAATACAGTATTTCCACTAGAAAGAACCACAGAACCGCTTTTTTCAATATCTCCTGACATTTTAACTGGAGCTTTTGCTCCTATAGCTACTGCATCAGTTTTTGATAGTTCTACCTGGGTTTCTTCTCTTTCAGGCCCTAAAACTGAAACATTATGTATAGTTCCCTTAGGCCCTATTAATGTAACTTTTTCCTCACAAAGATACTGACCAGGTTGGGATAATTCTCTTTTTTTAGTTAGCTTGTATCCTTTTCCGAATAAAACCTCTACGGCATCCTTTGAAAGGTGAACATGTCTACCTGAAGCCTCAACTAATATTCCTTCATCTTCTACGTCGCACTTTAACCTTTTAACTACTTCATCAACTATATAATTAAGGTTCATTTCCATTGTGCTCATAGTATCACCTCCTATTTATATTTACCAGCCATATACTTGCACATCATTATATAAAAACAACTGCTTAATCTATTTAACGCTAAGGCTAAATCTGCTCTTGTAGGTTCCCCTTCATCATTTTTAAAAGCCTTATATGCTGAAATTTCTACTTCTCTGCTCTGTGCTCTCAAGGCATTTAATGCAACAACCACTGGTCCCATATCACAGCTAGGGAAAATTATGTGCTCAGTATTTAAATGCTTCTTTGGGTTATGAGAGTAAGCTCTTAATTCATCATAATTTAATCCAATTAAGGAATTAATACTAAACTCACTTTCCACCACTTCAGCTTCTAATACTTTTCTTACATAAGAAAGTACTTCTTCAAGGTCCTTAACTACCTTCATTTCATTCAAGTTTTTACATTGTATTTGAATTTCTAGTATTTTAGCTTGAAGACTATCTAAGTTTCCTCTAAAAACAATTCTTTTATGATCCTTAGCAACTAATTTATTTTTATTAAGCTGAGTCATATGCTCTGGCTTTTTCTCAAAGACTCCACCATTTATGTGAACATATTTTGGTATAAAACCCTTAACTTCGCTTTGAATATTCTGATTATTTACTTCTTTTGCTTTTTCATCTTTATATATTAACTTAATATTTTTATCTTGTAGATATTGTCTTGCAGAAGGAGTAATTATGACTCCTTTTTCAATTTCAAATTCTTTTACTTCTAAATTCTTAAGTTTTGCTCTTAAGGTGCTTTCTGTTAAAACACTCACATTATCACATCCTTTAAATAATGAACAAGTTCATTTTGTTCAACCACTTTATAAAAAGATTCAGCTCCACCTTAAACCTATTTAAGTTCTTATAAGGATGTAAGACTTGTTTCTTTGATATGTGGTTAAAGATGTTATTCATAGAGATATGCAAGCTCTATGGCTATTTTCTATTCACATTGTAAATTTAGAGCTTGCATATCTGAAATTAATCTAAGTAATGATTAATTTCCATGTAGTATTAGACATTTTATTGACTATGCTACAAACTATGAAGAAACTTACAATGTATCTGCTCACCTTATTTCTATCATAAGGGAGACTTTAAGGGAGGTTTGCGAGTAATTATTCCCTTTTTTATTGATATACAAGTCCTAGGTAGGTATGTTCTTTATATATACTAAGGTTACAATGGGAAGAGACAAATTTTTTAAGTACACTGAGGACTTGTATATCTTTTTTTGAAAAACAACTTCTTGGCTATTAGTTAGTTTAAGGTTAGGGTTGGTTATAGAAGTTGTTTTTCTATATATGAGGAGTCATGGTAAAACTTAACTTGCACATAGATTAATCCTTGACTCCTCTGCTTAAATATGAATTAATTTAAACCCATCTTGAAAGCCTCTATTAATTAAGTTTAACTAAATAGTAGTTTTAGGAAGTATAACTTCTACTTCACTGTGTGGTCTTGGAATTACATGTACTGATACTAATTCTCCAACTCTTTCAGCAGCTGCAGCTCCTGCATCTGTAGCAGCCTTAACAGCTCCAACATCTCCTCTAACTAATACAGTTACTAGTCCGCCACCTACTTGCTCTTTTCCTATTAATGTTACGTTTGCAGCTTTAACCATTGCGTCTGCTGCTTCAATTGCTCCTACTAATCCTTTAGTTTCGATCATTCCTAATGCGTTCATATTTGCCATTTTAATATCCTCCTAAAATTTCATTTAATATTTTATTTTTTGTGTTGTTTATAGTGAACCAAGGCTTGAGCTAAACTTTCGTATACACTCACCTTGATTCTTTAAGGCTTTAAAGTAATTTTTATCTTATAAGCCTAAATTTTTATATTATATTGCGTGGATTAAAGTTTGAATTTTATTATTGGAAAATGTTATTTATTTAGGGCTGATAGTTTTTCAACTACCTTACTTATGATTAGTTCTAAGTACTCTTCATTAATTGTGTTACTAGGCTCTACCTGCTTACTTCCTCTTAAATCTTCAAGTTCTCTAACTCCATAAGCCACTCTTTTTATGTTTAATAGATTCATTGGACCTATATTGTCAGAGGTTGAACTTCCACCAACAGCTCCACAACCTAGAGTTAAAGCTGGTACTAAGTTTGTTGAACCACCTATACCTCCTAGAGCTCCTGGAGTGTTTACAAGAAGCCTTGAAACTGGAATTCTTAGTCCAAATTCCTTAATCACATTTTTATCTTCACTGTGAAGTACTAGAGTATGTCCCTTTCCTTCATTCATTAATATTTCTGTGCAAAGTTTAATACCTTCTTCTAAGTTTTCTACAGTGTAGAAAGCTAGAAGTGGAGTAAGCTTTTCTCTTGAGTAAGGATTATTTTTTCCTACTGTAGTTTGCTCTGAAATTAAAACCCTTGCACCTGTTGGAACCTTTAAATTTGCCATTGAAGCTAAAGCTTCAACACTTTTTCCAACTATTTGTGGATTCATAGTTCCATTGGCTCTTAGAATGAAATTCCCAAGTTTTTTAGATTCTTCTTCATTTAAGAAGTAAGCACCTTGCTTTTTAAGTTCATTCATCACCAATTCCTTCATTGATTTCTCAACTACTACTGATTGTTCTGAAGCACAAATTACTCCATTGTCAAAGGTCTTACTATCTAAAATTCTCTTAACAGCTAGTTCCACCTTTGCAGACTTGTCTATAAAGGCTGGTCCATTTCCTGGTCCTACACCAATTGCTGGCGTTCCAGAGCTGTAAGCTGCCTTTACCATTGCCTCTCCACCTGTCGCAAGAATTAATGCTGTATCCTTATGACTCATTAGTAGGTTTGTACTTTGAAGGGATGGTAGGGTAATGCATCCAATTAATCCTTCTGGTGCTCCTGCTTTAATCGCTGCCTCATTTAGAATTTTTGCTGTTTCAATAATACAGTTTTTAGCATTTGGGTGAGGAGAAACTACTATTCCATTTCCTGATTTTAATGCAATTAAAGTTTTGTAAATTGTAGTAGAGGTTGGATTTGTTGATGGAATTAAACCAGCCACTACTCCAACTGGAACTGCTACCTCAAAGAATTTCTTTTCTTCATCTTCTCTGATTATTCCAACAGTTTTCATATCCTTTATGCTTTCGTACACTACTCTACTTGCAAAGGTATTCTTAACTACCTTATCTTCCCATTTACCAAACCCAGTTTCTTCCCATGCCATTTTCGCAAGTTTAACTGCTTCTTTTTCTACTGCCTTTGCTACTTCTTCAACGATATTATTAACTTTTTCTTGGGTAAAAGTCTTATATATTTCTTGAGCTTCTTTAGCCTTGGCGATAAGATTTCTAGTTTCTTGTATAGACATCAAATCTTTATCTAAGGTTATCATTTATCTTACCTCCTATTAGCCCTTTAGTATGGCTTCAATTAGTTGTTCTTTCTTACTAAACTTAATCTGTTTCTTTGTTAAAGAAATCCTTTGTTCTTCTCTAAGTTTTCTTGCTAAGGATCTAAGTTCTGTAACTTTTAAAGTTTCAAGTTCCTCTCTTTTCATAGAACCATCAAGCTTTTCCTTTGCTTTGATCTGAGTTTTATCTTCTTCTAAATCTTCACTTAGGTTTTCTTTTTTACTTTCTAAAGAGTTTTTATTCTCATCTGTAGATTCAATTGTACTCTTGTCCTCTACTAAGCTGCTGTGCTCTATGGTTGTTATGTCAACCTTTGTATTATCATCCTCTTTAGATTCTTGTTCTTCCTTTTCTTTAACTAAATTTTGATTATTATCTTCTAATTCATTCTTATCTTCAATTAGCTCTGAGGGACTTCTTCTCTGAATTATATCCCACACACCTTCATCCGCTCTTGCAATAACGTGGGTGTTTCTTAAAACTCCTAGCTTGTCTACTGCAATTGCAGCGGCTTCTACTGCTGCTTTTACATAACCTACCTCTCCAGTAATAAGTATGGTAACAATACCACCCTTTACAAACTCACAGCTAACAAGTTCAACACTTGCTGATTTAGTAGCTACATCTAAAGCTTCAACAGCTCCAATAAATCCTTTGGTTTCAATTAATCCTAAGGTGTAATTAGCCCTAGTTAATTTGGAATTAATCATAATCTCTACCTAAGATTAGTAATCTGTAGGATTATCTGCTACAAATTTAACTGCTGCTGCAAAAGCATCACAAGCTGCTTTACAAGCTGATTGGCTTCCAGTTAATAAAGCTCCACCAAAGTTTGTTTCTGATGGTGGTCCAAAGAAAGCTTTAAGATCTACTGCTGCAGCCTTCATTGCTGCATCTAGAGCATACATAGCTTCAAGTGGTGGTGCAATTAAGTAAGCTAGTGCTTCTCCTTCTTCTATTCCAGCTGTTTTAGAAAGATAAGAACCTGTTCTTGATATGCATTGTGCATAGTAAGCAATGCTATCATCTTCATTTGCGCTATAGAAAGTAGCTACTCCACTCTCTATAAAATCTACTGCTGCATTAAGTCCACTTCTAACTTCTGCTGGACTTGGGCCTGCAATGATTCCAATTACTTCTCCAGCAAGTTTTGTGTTAGCATTTGCAGCTCCACCATAAAGGGATCTTCCATATACTACTTCCACATCTGCTGCTTTTGTAGCTTCGTCTAAGGCTGTATATGTAACATCATCGCAATCAGCTGTGATTATTCCTATACTCTTGTGTTCTGGTTTTAATTCAAATTGCTTTGCCATGTCAGTACTTACATTTGGAATTATTTTAACGCTTAATACTGATGGACGAAGTTGATCATTTTTCATTTCTTTTTCCCCCTAAATTATAGTTTTAAATCTAATCCACTGGCTTTTTTCTCTAACATTAATTTAATAATATCTGCTATATAAGCACCTGCTTCAACTGAAGGTGTACCACCCTTGTGAATGTTAGATACCACAGTTCTTCTTGATTCTGGCATTCCAACAGTTCCTTTATAGGCAATGTAAGCACTCATACTTTCTGCTGTAACAAGACCTGGTCTTTCACCGATTAGTACGCAAGTTACATCTGCACCAATTTCTTCAGAAATTACATCCATTGCTCCAACTCTTCCAAGTTTTACGAAGAAAGGTGTTCCAACAGTGATGCCATAACCCTCAAGACCTTGAATTAAAGCTGGTAATATATCTTTTACGTTAGCTTCAATAGCTTTTGAACTTAAACCGTCTGATACATAAATTTGAACTTGAGGTTTTTTCTTGAAGGAACTTAATTTAGCTAGCTCTTCTTTTGATAATTGTCTTCCAAGGTCTGGTCTTGTTATAAACTCATCTTTAGAAGAACAATTAGTTTGTAGAGTTATTAAGTTCATTTCCTTTAAAATATCCTCATTAACATCTGTAAATACTGAGTCCTGAGCTGATGCGTGGTCTGCTCTGAATCTTAGCATGGTTTCAGTTTTATATCTTGCTCCAGTTCTACCGATACCAATTCTTGCTGGAGTGTGTTTTTTCATTTTTAAGTAACCTTCTCTATCTGTAGGATTTTCTACAAGAAGAGTTGTTTTTATGTCAACTTCAGTTATATCTGGAATCATTCCATTTAAATCAACTTCACAAGTTTCCTTTGTTGTGCTCATATCAGTAGCAGATGCTCCTTGCTTTGTAGTCATTTCTACTAACACTTGCTCAACTAATCTTTTTAATTCATTTTCTGAAAACATTTTTTTACCCCCTCTTATTTCTTAAGAAATATAGACCCGTCGCCTGCTTTTCCTGTTAGTCTTCCATTTTCCATGAAGCCCCACTTTTCAAGCCATGCTTCAAACTCAGCTATTGGTCTTTTGCCTAAAAGTTCTCTTAAGGCAGCAGTTTCGTGGAAGCCTGTACATTGATAGTTAAGCATTACATCGTCTCCATGAGGAATTCCCATAAAGTATGTGCATCCTGCAGTACCAAGTAGTATTGCAAGGTTTTCTATATCATTTTGGTCAGCTTTCATGTGGTTTGTATAACAAGCATCACAACCCATTGGAAGTCCTGTTAATTTACCCATGAAGTGATCTTCAAGTCCTGCTCTTATAACCTGTTTATTATCATATAAGTATTCTGGTCCTATAAATCCAACAACGGTATTTACTATGAATGGTTGATACTTTTTAGCAAAACCATAGCATCTAGCTTCCATTGTTACTTGGTCTGCTCCATAGTGAGCATCTGAAGATAACTCTGAACCCTGTCCAGTTTCGAAGTACATAACATTAGGACCTGCTGCAGTACCTTGAGTTAAGGCAAGCTGTCTTGCTTCTTCAATTAAGTCTCCTGATATTCCGAAGGCTTCGTTTCCTTTTTGTGAACCTGCAATACTTTGGAATATTAAGTCTGTTGGAGCACCTTGTCTAATTGCTTCCATTTGTGTAGTTACATGAGCAAGTACACAGTTTTGAGTTGGTATTTCATATTTTTGTTTTATTTCTTCAAACTTCTTAAGTACCTTTGATACACTTCCAACAGTATCATCTACTGGGTTTAATCCTATAACAGCATCACCTATTCCATAAGTTAAACCTTCTAGTAATGATGCTAATATTCCATCTACATCATCTGTTGGGTGATTTGGCTGTAATCTTGCAGATAATCTTCCTGGTTCTCCTATAGTTGTGTTAGCATGAGCAGTTACTTTTATTTTGCTAGCTCCATAAACTAAGTCTAGGTTTGACATTAACTTAGCTACAGCTGCTATAACCTCACTAGTTAATCCTCTGCTAATTCTTCTTATATCTGCTCCTGTAGTTTTTTCATTTAAAATCCACTCTCTTAGCTCAGATATTGTCCAGTTCTTGATTTCTCCATAGATTCTTTCATTAACAGCATCTTGGATAATTCTTGTAACCTCATCCATTTCATAAGGAACTACTGGATTATTTCTAACATCAGCCACAGTTAAATTGCTTAAAACAACCTTAGCTGCAACTCTTTCCTGAGCAGTAATTGCTGCTATTCCTGCTAGCTTATCTCCTGACTTTTCCTCATTAGCTTTTGCTAGAACTTCTTTAACATCTTTAAATTGATACACTTTACCAAACAATTGTGTTTTTAGTATCACTTTGTTCACCCCTCTATTAAAATTATGAATTGAATACTAATGTTTTGATGACTACTGGAACTACCTTACCATTTACAAGTGGACTACCAATGTCAATGTAATCCCCATTTTCAACCTTAATGCTGTCAATGCAAACTACATTATTGCTTTTATTTAGCTGTCTATGAACAGTTTGTCCTAAAACTTTTGCTATATCATTTTCAACTATAATAAATACTGGATAGTTTCGTTGTAAAAGTTCGGTCATTCCATTTATTAAAGCTTTTGACAGGTTTTGAATATCAATAAAACTTGGACTCTTGGGTCCCTTTATTGCCACCGCTACCTGTTGGCTTTCATTTTCTAAGTTAAACCACTTAAGTTTTTCTCTAAGACTTTCTTCTATAGAGTTAAAGCCCTTGGCCTCATCCTCTGAGGAAAGCTTTAGTATAGGCAAATTCTTTATTGGAAATATATTATCTGTGTAGGTTATGGTACTACCACTTATATCAGTGGTATGTGAGCCTGCACCTACAACAGTGGCTCTAATAGTTTCTTTGGCAGGTTTTAGTTTTAAGTTTTTAACTAAGGTTGATTTTGCAATTTCTTCCCCTAAAACTATTCCCATGTCTCCATACTTAAAGGGGTCCGAGTAGTCACTTCCATAAATATAATCAGCCACTCCACCAGAAAAGGTTATGTACTCAATGGTATAACCATCCTTAATGCCCTTCTTAGTTAGAAGCTCCTCATACATTGGAGTTCTTGTCTTTAAACACACTGACTCTTCTAAAATTCCTACCATTGCCTTAGCAATTTTTCTTATTTTGTCTAAATCAGCAACTTGTCCTACATCAATTGATACACCAATGCTTTCTGCCAGCTTTTTAATTTTAGGGTAGATATAATAAATTTTCTTACTTTGTAAATCTATTTTTATCAGTCTACCACCTATATCTAAGCAGCCTGTATCTACTAACTCTCCATTTTTAAACAAGGCTAAGTTAGAAGTACCTCCGCCAATGTCAATGTTTACAACATAGGCATTTTCTTCATCTGAGACTTTATCTGCTCCTGCACCTCTGCCTGCAATGATAGATTCCAAATCAGGCCCTGCAGTTGCTACCACGAAGTCTCCTGCAAAACCACTAAGATTTTGTAATACTTCATTAGCATTTTCTTTTCTAGCAGTATCTCCTGTGATTATCACTGCTCCAGTTTTAACATCTTTTACAGTAACTCCAGCTCTTTCGTATTCCGATGCTATGATTTCTCTTACCTTATTTCCATCAATTTTCTTTTGATCTATTAAAGGTGTGAAGTGGATATTACTTCTGTATATGATTTCTTTATCCACAATTTTAATCCTAGGCACTGTAAAGCTACTTGCTGTATTTTCAATGGTTATATTACTGAACACAAGTTGAGTTGTAGAAGTACCAATGTCAATTCCTACACTTAAAATTTTTTCTTGTATTTTTCTCACCCCTTTTTAGAGAAATATAAAAGCCCAGAATTTATATTTTAAAATAGCTATACAAAATATAACCATTTTAAAATATATACCCTGGGCTCCGTTGCCACCTAATAAGCACGACCTTGTGCTTATATATTAATTTTTAAAATCAAAGACTACCTTTGTGCCTTCTGAATTAGAAAATATATCTAAGTTTCCTTCTAGCTTATCATGAATAAGGCTTCTTACAATCATAAGTCCTAAACTGTTTTTAGGAACAGTCTCTACCTGAAAACCATTACCATTATCTATAATTGAAATAGTGGAATACATATTTCCTTTTTCAATATTAATTATAATTTCTCCTTGGCTCTTTCCTCTAAAGGCATGCTTTATGGAGTTTTGGAGAAGCTCATTTACCACTAGTGCTGTGGTGGTTGCTTTATCAGAACTTATTCTAAAGTCATCGCCAGTAATCTTAATTGCTAAATCTATGTTATCCCTTTTTTCGAAGGTTACCATGCTAGATTTTATTCTATTGATAACTTCCTTAATATTTACCTCATCAATACCTTGCTTTGCAAGGATCTCGTGGGTAGCGGCTATGCTTAGTATTCTATTTATACTGTCATTCATAGCATTTAAGAAAGCCTCGTTGTCAATTCTTCTAGATTGTAATCTTAAAAGACTAGCAATTGTTTGAAGATTATTCTTAACTCTATGGTGAATTTCCCTTATAACCACAGATTTATGAACTAATTCCTTTTCTTTTTCCTTCATATCAGTTATGTCTCTAATGAGAACAACTAACTTTAGTGCCTTATTACTTTGAACTATATATTTCACCTGTAAGCACATTCCCCCTACTTCATGCTCAAAGGTATCAATACAGCAACTTGAAATTATATTTTTGAAGGGTTTATTTGTTACTGACAAGTTTGAAAAGTTCATTCCGAGAATATCTTCATTGTACCCAAGCTTACTATAAAGCAAATCCGCACCAGGATTTTTAAACTTTAAGGTACCATTCTCATCAAAAATTAAAATAGCTTCGTTAACATAATAAGTTATGTCACTTTCTTTTTCATACTTTCCTGCTATTTGTGTGGTTAATTCTTCATTAGCTTCTGCCAATATTTCTATTTTTCTATCATTGCAAAGATCTTCAGTTACGTCCTTTTCAATGATTAAAATACCAATAGTTCTATTTTCCTTATTTCTAATAGGTTCCACACTTTGTTTTACTTTAATTTGTTCTTGGGTTATACCTTTTATATTTCTTCCAGGCATTCCAATTTCAATAGCTCTAATAACTGCAGGTTCATTTTGTCTTATGGCAAGCTTTCCTACAACACTTTCCTTATATAAGGAAGTTTTATTAGTAGGCTTTGCCTCTGCTACTACAATAGCAGCATCATTATGTGTAGTGGGACAATCAATAAAAACATCGCTTTCCGTTGAATCAGCAATAAACTGAATTGTTCTAGCTATATGTTGAATAATTTCTATGTCTGTTTCTTTTAAATTTGTATGTTTTAAGCATAACTCTTTTATTTCATTCATTTCCTATCACATCGCCTTATATATTAGTAAGATTAAGCTCCATCCTTGCTCATAATAATTATTTCTGAAATATCTTCCATGGTAACTCTTTTCTTCATGCTTAAATTCCTAATCATTGAGAAAGCCTCTTGCTCTGTGATTCCATGCTCAACCATTAAAATTCCTTTAGCCTTTTCAATTACTTTTCTAGCTTCAAGCTTCTTCTGAACATTTATCATGTTAGTTTTGATTTCCTTCATTTCTTTAGCTCTAGAAATTGCCACCTCTACTGCAGGTATTAGCGACTTGTTATCCAGTGGCTTTACTAAATATCCAATTACCCCTGCCTCTTTTGCTTTTTCCACAAAGTTAGTATCACTATAGGCACTTAAAAGAATTATGCCATCAGCAAGACCTTCTTGTATAATTATCTTTGAAGCATTTATACCATCCAATAGTGGCATCTTAATATCCATAATTACAATATTCGGAGAAAACTTTCTACACATTTCTATAGCGTCAAAACCATCGGAAGCTTCTCCTACCACGTTGTAGCCTGCTTCCTCTAACATTTCTCTAATATCCATCCTTGTAATAGGTTCATCATCGGCTATTACAATTTTTTTATTCATGTTCCCACCTCTTCTAGAAGTAATAAACCTTAAGTTCCAAAGTTATTGTTCCCAATTTAAATATTTTTTTATTATGTCTATACCTAAATTTTTAGTTGTACTTATCTGAAAAATCTCTTGTGCTCCTGCTTCTTTTAAGTACTTCTCGGAGTCTTTAAGACTTTTCTCTTCTTCACACAAGTCAATTTTGCTAATAATACCAATAACAGGTTTAGCAAAAATACTTCCAAAGCTAGGTGGAAAAATACTCATTTCCTTATTACAAGGTTGAATTAAAGCGATTACATCCACCTCTACAGAACTTGCAATAATTGCATTGTAGTAATTTCTATTTTCAATATATTCCCCTGGAGTATCTACAACAAAATTGTTGAACTCCAAAGCTTGTGTTTTCTTATACTCTAGTGTTTCATTATTTAGCATTTGTGTCAAGGTCGTCTTACCACAACCTGTTTCACCAATTAACATTATTTTCTTCAAAGGCAGCCTCCTAAGATCTTGTAATGTTTGCAGTAGTGAAATTTAGTACGTTTTGTAGCATTTCAGATACAGCTTTCAAGGAAGCTTCTATACTTGAAACATCTCCTACTATTACTAAGGATCCACTAAATCTGTCTACAAAACCAATTTCTACGTCTGCAGCTTTAGTAGCAACATCTGCTGCAATTATTGCTGCTTCACTAGGAGTTATTGTTAAAATTCCAATAGCTTCACTATACTCATCGGATAATCCTAATTTTTTGTAAACATTTTTACTTGGATGAGCAATTAAGTGAGCTAGGGTAATTTGCTTCCCTGGAACATACTCTTGTATTACTCTTTGCTTATTTTCCAAAGTTAATCACTCCATTTAAACATAAAAAGCCCCTAAAACACACCTCGGTGTAATTAGGAGCCTCGTTGCTCATAGTTTAATTTGTTCGCCATTGAACAAATATTAAAAATTTATGACTTAATTATATTAAATTATATTTAATTTGTCAACATTTTATCAATTATTTTTTTAGTTATTATCTTCCATAAAAAGCCTTCTTAAAGAGTTCATTCAACTCTTCCCTAGTAACTTCTCTTGGATTTGTTGGTGTACACCCATCCATTAAAGCAATGTCACTAATTTCATTTAGGCTTTCCTTAAAATCTACTTCGTTAATTTTCAAGTCTAAAATTTTATTTGAAATACCTAGATTTTTAATTAGAGCCTTTACCGCACTAATTAAGGCTTTAACCCCTTCTCGTACGTTGTTTGAGGTAGTTAACCCTAAAAACTTAGCAATTTCTGCATATTTTATAGCTGCTCTAGTATACTCCTGTGCCGAAGTCATTTTAACATTGGCATTGAATTCTATTACATAAGGTAGTAACAGTGCATTTGCCTTCCCATGTGGAATATGGAATCTTCCCCCTAAAATATGGGCCATGCTATGATTTATTCCTAAAGAAGCATTTGTAAAGGCAAGTCCTGCAATACATGAAGCATTATGCATTTTTTCTCTTGCCTCCATGTCATCACCCTCATCGTAAGCTCTTTTCAAATTTTTAAACACAAGTTTAATTGCCTTTTCTGCTAGGGCATCTGTATAATCCGTAGCATTCGTTGACACATAAGCTTCTATAGCGTGAGTTAACACATCTATTCCTGTATCAGCAGTTATGGCTTTGGGTACAGATTTAACTAGTTCAGCATCCAAAATAGCCATATCAGGTATCATAGCTTCTTCTACTAGGGGATATTTCATATTGAATTTCTTATCTGTAATAACTGAAAAAGCTGTTACCTCAGAACCAGTACCACTAGTAGTTGGAATTGCTATAAACTTTGGCTTCGCAATTTTAGCTGAAGAGTCCAGACCAGTTTTTACTAAAGTTCTAAAATAACTAATAGCTTTAGCTGCATCAATAGCTGAACCTCCTCCCATGGTTATAACCGCATCTGGATTAAACTTGTCCATAACTTTGACGCCCTTTGCAATCACTTCAATAGGTGGGTCAGGAACTATTTCTGAAAAAATTTCATAATCAATATTCCCCTGCTCTAATT
This sequence comes from Clostridium sp. UBA4548, assembly GCF_002387895.1. Lineage (GTDB taxonomy): Bacteria > Bacillota > Clostridia > Clostridiales > Clostridiaceae > Clostridium_J. Next base: position 103,776 of record NZ_DGLI01000009.1, on the reverse strand, counting down.
GTTCTGTAACCTTATTAATAAAACCTGAGGTTACCATAAAAGGGTCTGTTACAATAAAGGCTTTTTTACAATTTATTTCTCTTAGCTTTTTTAGCTCTCCTTGTCCAAAGTAAACCTTAGGACCAACAGAAAAAACACTCATTTAATCACTTCCTACTTTCATGTTTTATATCTAACAGAACTCTCAATTAATAACCATATTTATGATATTCAAAGCACTGGAAGGAGAAATGACGTTCCTAAAGTTTCTTCATCAAACATCCTCAAAATTTTATAAACTCTTTAACCTTGAGTATCTTTAGAAACCTCAAGAGATTATTTGTCACCTTCCAAAATGTAGTTTTATATAAACAAAAAAGCTCCTTAAGAAAAATCTTAAGGAGCACCGTTGCTCACTAGTTATATACGCCTTTGTATATAAAAATATTAAATTAAAAATTCTGCATTATTTAATTTATATGTTATAACTATAATTTATATTTGTCAAGAAACAAAGTTATTTTCAATTTTTATACCTTCTCAACTTCCATCTTTATGGTCTTAATTTTAAATATAAAATAGTAATATTTACATAAAATAATTAGAATAAGTATGATTTTCATTACTACACTTTTTAATATAATCAGTGGAAATGCTATCATGAAGTCTGCAAATAACAATATTGCAATCTTTTGCTTAATAGTCATGGCTCTTTCCTTAACAAAGGTTTCAAGGTGCTTTTTATAAATCTTAGTCTCCTTAAACCATTTATCAAATTTTTCCGATCCTCTTACAAAGCAAAAGGAGGCTAATAAAAGAAAAGGAGTTGTAGGTAAAATTGGCAGTACTACGCCTATTAGGGCACAAGTAAATGCAATGAATCCCATTATTACAAAAATTAGTTTTTTAAATCTTTCCACTACAAAGGCCTCCTTTATTAACTGCTTATTCTTCTAATCTTGAAACAGCCACCATATCAACCACTGGCTAATTAACTGTTCCTAAAGACTTATCTCTTATAATATTATCAAAATCTCCAAGATAATTAAACCTAATTAAATTATCTTTCATTTAATTAGTTGCATAATTAATGTTGTTCTACAAATTAATGCATACTATTCTCTTACTTATTCTTCCAAATGTAGTTTTACACAAACAACAAAGCTCCTTAAGAAAAATCTTAAGGAGCTCATTACTTACTAATTATGTATATTGTTATATATAAACTTTTAAATTAAAAATTATGTTTCTTGTACTTAATATGTTATTGCCATAATTAATATTTGTCACAGAAATAATTTTCTTAAAATAGCAGACTTTTACTGTCCAGATGCTATCACTCCAATGCCATTTCCAAATTCAACCATACTCTCTGGTAACCAAACTCCATGTTGTTTTGTAATCTTAAAGGTCTTTTCTTTTGTGTCTTGTGAAGGCGTAGCACTTTGATAACCCATTAGTAAATTTTTAATATATTCATCCCCAAATTTACTTACGACTTCATTTTCATCAGTCAGACCCATTTGTTTTACTGCTTCTAATGCATCGTTTGCTGCTTTCTCATCAATGGCAACCTCATCTATATATGTAGATTTCACTTTTACTTCTGCACTATCTTTTGTTTGTGAAAGTATTTCTGATGTGCAGGTCAATTTTTTTAATGTTTCTGCACGTACGTTATAAAATTCTTCTAGCTTCTCTTCCTTAACTTCTAAACCAGCAGCTTTTAAATTGTTTCTTACTGAAGAAATTGTAGTATCTTTTTGAATTTTTGCTATAGCATCAACATCTTCCTTTGATATCTTCATTTTTGCTACTGCTTCTTTATCTCCCTTGATATAAAGATTAAACAAACTGGTAGCTGTAATATCAGGTGTAAGTTTTTCCTTAGCACTGCAACCTACAATAAACAGTACACATAGTGCAAGAGATATAACAGCCATTTTTTTAAATTTTTTCATAGTCCCCATCCTTTCAAATTTAACTCCTATAACAGTATATATTATTACATAAAATTTGTCAAATATTGTAGACTTATCTTAAATATGTAATATAATAGAATAATTTTCTAAACAAACTATTATCAGGTTTTATATCTCATTATAATAGCTTCGTATACTCATACTATGTTTTAAATTGTTTTATCTAATTATTAATTTTAAATGCAGTATGGAACTCTTTAATACTAAGACCTCCTATACATTTCATTGCCGAAAATTTATTTTGCTATATATAATAATGGAGTTAAACTTTATTCTAAAGGTATTTCTTTTATGGAGTTACTTACTTCAATTTTTATCTATTTGTTTGAGAGTTTTAGTAAATCACCGTAATCTCACAGAAAGTTAAGTGTTAATTCTATATTGTCTCTTTAAACTATCCTGAGTAATTTCATTATACAAGTGTATGTTAAAGAAACCTTAATCCTCTGTAACCTTTTAAACTCATCTTGAGTATATTAAAGGGAATTAGTTTAATTAGGTGATTTTATGCATAAAATTAGAAACTTGGTTTTTGAAGGGGGAGGTATACACGGAATTGCATATTTAGGGGTTTTGCAATACTTGTATGAAAACAATATGATGTCCTATGTTAAAAGAGTGGCAGGAACTTCTGCTGGAGCAATAACAGCATGTATAACAAGCTTTAACCTTCCTTTTATAGAAGTTAAAAACATTGCTGATTCCTTAGACTTTAAAAAAGTTCCTCAAAAGTATGATAGTAAAGTTATAGACCTAATTCCTCATGAAGTTAAGCTTTACTTAGACAAAATCTATGGAGATTATACCTGTGTTAATAGATTAGTAAAAAACTATGGTTGGTATTCTAGTGAATACTTCTATCAATGGTTAAAAACTCAGATTGAAGGCCAATTTGATAAAAGTAAAAAGGCCCCTCCTTATACCTTCGCGGATTTTAATAACACGGCAATTCACAAGGATAACAGACCTTTCTTTGACTTATATGTTATTGGTACTGATATTTCCTATAAGGCCTCTAAAGTATTTTCTTTTAAAACCACACCAAACATGGAAGTGGCAGAAGCAGTTAGAATTTCTATGTCAATCCCTCTATTTTTCGAAGCCATTACTGTGGATGCTGCTATAGAAGCTTCTGCAAAAGTTAAAAACATTTACTCTGATGGTGGTATTATGAGAAATTATCCTATTAACATTTTTGACTACCCTACCATTAACGACAAAACCATCTATAGATTTAATCCTCAAACCTTAGGGGCAAGGTTTAAGGGACATACAAAATATAAGGAAGTTAATAACTTTTTAGATTTTATATTAAATCTATTCCTTTGTTTTTCAAAAATTCAACAGGACTCTTATAAGGAAAATACACAAGACATTGATAGGTCAATTGACATAGATACTGGTGAAATATCCTCTGTAAACTTTAACGTATCTCCTGGGGACGAAGCCTACAACTTTCTCTATTCCCAAGGATATAAAGCAACTGAAACTTATTTTATGGCCAAATAAGTTCTGCATGTGACAGCTGCAAAAATGTAAAAGTCCCAACTAATACTAATACTAATACTAATACTAATACTGCTTATAAATTTAGAATATATTGTTGCCTTTGTTATTCTTTAAATTCTATGAACCACAAAAGCCATGGATAAATGAAGAATTAATTCCCCCTATTATTCATGGCTCTATTAATATTCAATTATAACTTTCTTGTTATTATAAGAAACAAGCATGATTTGATTTATATCTTGCTCTTACCTTGATTTACTTAAGACCTTTCACAGATGAGCAAAATAATATCATCCTAAAAAAGCCAATAACTAATAAACAGATTTAAATTAATACATATTCCTTTAATCACAGGCATTCTTTTGTTCTTACCAAATTTTCCTCATTTCAAAAAATTCCTTTTCTTCACCATTTACAAACCAAGTAAACTCTTCTGTAACTTCAAAACCTAGTCTTTCATATATTTTTATAGCTCTTTCATTGAACTTGGCAACAAGTAAGTATAATTCATTAAAGTTATAAGTTTTCTTACCAAATTCAAGTATAGTAGCTATTACTTCTGTTCCCATTCCTTTTCCTGTTAAATTTGGTCTCATTTGAACTCCAACCATATACTTCTTGTCCTCTTCATCGTAATCAAAGGAGCAAGTGCCTATTAACTCATTATTTTCATTATACATAGCAAAAATATCATCTTCCTTATGTATGTTACTTGCCCATTGCTGCTTCATCTCAGTTTTGTCATTATCATAAAACGAATATACCCCTTCATACTTCCAAGTGGAAATATCTCTTGAATCATCTTCAATTGGTTTTCTAAAATCAATATTCATTCCCAATACCTCCTATTAATACTATAGTTATATTTTAACGTCAATCCTTCTCCAATGGAAACTCAAAAACTATTGTTAACCGAATTTGAGACTACAAAGCTACTCTTAAGGGAAGTAATTCTGATAAAATAGAATAAACCTAAATTTTCTGTAGCTAAAAAATAAAGAGATATTTCTTATTAACAATATGCAAATAAGAAATGTCTCTCCAAACTAAATTTATAATGACTTTTCACAGGTTCTTTTCCTTACATATTATCCTTCTTATACTTTTGTCAGAAAGATAATATATTTTTGATAGCTCTAAAATAGTGGCTCCCTTAACATATTTATGAAAGATTTCTGCATCTCTTTCCTTAATCGCCTTTCTTGTGCCATTTCTTTCACCCCAAGCTTTTTCCTTACCACTTTTTCTTGGAATGTACAAACATTCACCATCTATATATTCTTGTATTAAACTAATTATTTCTTCTGGCAGAACACTTTCCGCCTTAATATACCCCATAGCTTTGCCTCCTTATTCATCAAATAACTTAGCAAAGACTACTTCAAAATAATTAAATGTTAACCTAATTTAATTTCTTCATAGCAGTCTTTGCTATGAAGTAAAGTACACCTTTATATGATATTTCATTGAACTTCCCCCAATCCAATATTATTAATCAGCGAACAAATTAATTTTGTCCAAGCTCCTCGGAGTGATAAATAACTTTCATGTAAAGATTATAAGGTAAATATCCTTCCGAAGTTGCATTTGGTAATTTTTACTATATATCAATAATACTAGCATTGTATTTTAAATCAGTCAATATTTCTATCATGTATCAATCTATCATTGCTTAACATTGCAATAAAATAACCTTCTAATTTAATCTTATCTTTACCACTGACCAGGCATTAACGCATTAAACTTTTTTCCCTCACTAGAATCTTAGTTCTTAGTTTTCATAATCATCATGAATTTAACATAGTTTCTCATCATACAAACCAATTAAGCCAGTCTTTTCAACTCTACTAAAAAGATCTTCCCTATCTATTGAGTATAAATTAGTTTCTTTCATTCTTTCAAAATAAACTGATCCTGCAAAAGTGAATTTTAGCTTATCTCCCTCTGGCTCATACATTTTCTCATTAGAGAAGGCTATAAAATCTCCTATAGCTAAAGTAGTTGGAAGCTCCACTTGAGGAAGATTTAAAGCACATCTTACACTATTGTGCCCTGCTAAATATCCCGTTACCATAGCTTCTGTGTGACCAATGTAAAAACCACTTTTTTCTCCTGCCACAAAAAGATTTTCAACACCTCGTACTCTCATGGTGTTTTCTCTAGGTGCAATAGATAAATGCCTAATGGAGTTAGCTACTCCCCCTGAATAGGGATCTTCAAATCGTGCTCTTTCAAAGCCTTTAATTTTTCTTAACCTTTCAATTGGATAATAAGGTGCCATAAGTTTTGCATGACCTGTATCTAAAAGCACTATATTTTCTGCAAAGGCATCTAAGGCATAATGCTGACATATTTTAATATTGAGCTTCTCAGTATTTCTCTCCTCGGGTGACAAGGGAATTATAGCTACTCCTTCTTTATTAAGCTTTTCTTGAATTTCTTCACTTAGAGTTTCTTTATTTATCTTTACAGAACCACTAAAAGACCCATAATTTCCATCTTTACGTCTACCCATTCTGTCTTTAATTCCACATTTTTCTGTGATGCTTACTCTTCCCCCAAAGGTTGGACATCTTAATATGCACATAGCGCAGCCATTTCCGTACTTATGGCAATTATTCATTGGCCCTGTGGATCCTGTTGTTTCTACAAAGGCATCTCCTGTAATTTTCTTACCTTCATCTAATAGAATAGCTTTGATTCTGCCATTTTCCATATCCACATTTTTAGCTGTGGTGTAAAATAAGACTTCAATGCCCATTTCTTCAAGCTTTTTTCTTACTTCACTTTCTACTAAGTTTACATCATAAATACTGGCATGTTTATGTCCTGGGAAATCCACATTTCTATGTCTTGAGCACCTATCTGTAATTTCAAATAATTCTCTTCCTCCAAGTAATATGGACTCCTCTGCTGCAGTGTATCTCCCATTATTTCTGGTGAGTCCTCCTACATTACCTAAGCCTAATAACAAATCTGTCCTCTCTAATAAGGTTACCTTAGCTCCTGCTTTCTTAGCTGCTATGGCTGCAGCACATCCTGCCCAACCTCCACCAATTATTACGATTTCTTTCATTTACTGTCCTCCCTAATATTACTGCTTAATAGTTATACAATAACTATTCTATGAACATATATTAGGATTTGGAACTAACTTATAAAAATCAATTAAAGAAAGAAATTTACTGCCTTCGACAGTGTTCTATTCACTAGGTTTAATAAGTTAGAGAAGCAATCTATGTATAGTTTGTGTAAAATATTTGTAATTATGGAATGACTCAATATATAATAGGGTAGTGAACGATTGCAATATTCTGAATTTAAAACAATTACTATTATGGAGGGGTTAAGATGGTAAATATAGATAGTCTTTTAGGCTTTGTTAAACCATACTATGAAGATAAGGACATAATGCATGATTTGTCTCACATAAGCAGAGTATTAATATATGTTGAAAAGTTATTAAAAACAGGAAACTATGAAGCAGATGTGGATACTCTCAAATATGCCGCCTACTTTCATGGATTTATCTATAATTGTGAAGAAAAGATAGTTGAGTGGTTAAAATGCCAAAAACTTTCGAGTAAGATGATAGATAGAATAATCACTGTTGCATGGGAATCGCAAAAGGAGGAAGCAGCACAAACATTAGAGGGTAAAATTCTTCATGATGCACATATGATTGAAGGAGGAAAGACATATCTTATTGTAAAGTCTTTAATAACAGGTTCTGTCAGAGGACAAACATTGAAACAAACCATTGAATATATCGAGAATAATATATTAGGTAAAGGAATTTGCTACTTACCAGAAGCACAGATAATCTATTATCAACAACAAGAATTTGCAAAAGCTTTTGTTAAAGACTTGAAGGAAGGTTTAGCATAACGTTAAATTTACTTATAATACTAATTAAGGGAACTTTTTATAAGTTCCCTTAAAATATAATATATTATCAACATTATTCTTAAATATAGCCTTATCTTAAAATAATTGAAAACCAAGCTACTAAAAACAGCTTTCTTATGATTCCTATAGCAAATGATGTAGAACAGCATACTAAATAATTAAATTTTCATACAAGCTGTCAATAAGCTCTTCCTCCATGTGTCTTACCTTAACTGAATCAGCTAAATTATTTGATTGAATATCCAACTTATAATCACAGACCATAGCTTTTCTCTGAAGTGGATTTTGAATTTTTTCTATAGATTGAATACTACTTTGTCTAATGTAATTTGTAGTTTTATTAAAGCCGCCAGCACTAGTAACAATGATTGTATCAGTTACTCCTAAAGATGTATTCTTATAATTAAGATATCCTGCTATTGCACTTAGTAAAACTATTACTGCTATAACTACTAGCTTAAATTCACTAGGTATAACTTTAATAATAAAATATAAAGGAATTAAAATTATTAGAGGAATTAAGATCCTCATCAACATAAATCTTTTTATACTACTTTTAGGTGGTTTTTCTACCTTATTAGAAAAAATCATCTCTGGCAGCATTTTATCTAGGAATTCTTCTTTAAATTTATTATTTGCTATAGGGTATAGTATGGCTTTCTCATTTTTTTCATCTCCATAACCTATAGTTACAGTCTCTAAGGTGTATATTCCTAACCATTGCTGTAACAAGCCTTGCTTATATTTTAATCCATGTATTTTTTCTATAGGAATAGAATACTCCTTTTTATTTATCAATCCATAACTTATACTAAAATTATTATTCTTCACTATTATAGTGAAGCCATAGAACTTAACTATCTCAAACACAATTGATAGCAAATTTATAATAATATACATGATTAAGAGCAGTCCTATTATCATGAATACAGCCTTAGTTCTATTCTGTAAAACTGTACTATCAATACTAATTGATTCTCCTAAGTCTTTAATTATGGAAGTTTTGGCAAATTTCTCGAAATCATCTGCAAAATTCATTACAGCAAAAAATCCTCCAAAGGCCCAAGCTAGTTTACCTTTTGTAACAGCATACATTACAATTTCCTTTATAGAAATTACTTTTTCCAAGTTTTTTTCATCTTTTTTATCTAGTAAAACTAGTTCACTTTCATTATCTGTTTTACTAGATAATATAGTTTCTCGAAGTTCTTCTGCTAAACTATATTTAAGCTTCATGTTAAATTCTGTTTCTTTCTCAGTAACATTTCCAGTATTTATTTTCACTGTACAAATATTAAAAATTCTATCTACTAAGCTTTTACCAACATCTAATGTATCAATCTTGCTAAAAGGTATCTCTTGCTTAGTACTTCTAAGAAAGCCTGTTTTATAAACTAGCAAATTTTCCTCTATATAAAACTCAGTATTCTTCCACTTTTTTATTGCTTTAATTACTGATCCAATTATGAGTATTCCCATTCCAATATAAACAGCTGCTTTTCTAACGGAAAACATTAATATAAAGAAGATAAATAAATTCTTTAATGAATTAAAAATATCCTGGATTATAACAGTCCAATGGTTTCTACTGGGCTTACTTGTCATTTGCTTCCACCTTTTCCTTAACTTTATCTTTTAAGAACTCACTTATTTCCTCCGCTGTTTTTAGTTCAATATTTGGAATGGTATAACTTCCTCCTGCAGTATAAATCTGAAGGTTAGCTAAATTATATCTTCTATTTATAGGGCCTTCACTTATTTTTATATGTTGAACCCTAACTATTGGTATTACAACTGTTTTAATCCAATATATGCCTTCTGAGAACTCTATTTTATCCTTTGTTATCCTATACTTCCACTGCTTGTACTCTATTGAAGGATACACTATTGTATTTAATATCATAAAAAATATAATAATGCTTACTCCTATAATCATGTATAAGCTTGGGGTTCCACTTAAAAACTCTAGCTTTGTAGTAAGAAAATAGCTTCCTCCTATTAATATGGCTGAAACTATAACTGTTGTTATGGCTCTAGATATAAACCAAGATTTAATTGAATTAACGTGTAATTTACTGTATTCCATGATGCCCTCCTTATCTATTTGAAAATAACTTTAATCATTTCTTTTTTTTGTTTATAGTGCTCTTTACTTTCCTCAGACATTTTATTATAGCTTCTTTCAAGTTTATTTTTGATAAACTCTGTTCCATCTTCAATGCTTAGCTTTCTTTGAACAAAGGCTAAATAAAATAGTGATGGTAGTGTATCATAATGAGAAATAGCATCTGCATCTGCAACACATATTTCTTCTTTGGTAGTTTTTTCTTTTACCACACTTCCTCTATGATTTAATATACATAACTTCACTAGATGAATTTTATCTGGTGGATAGTTATATTCCTTTAGGATTTTTTCTGCCATATCTGCCCCATGAATATGATGATTTTCGTATAGCTTATAATCAGTAATTGAAGCTATATCGTGAAGCCAGGCTGCAATTTCACATACTTCCACATCTGCTTCATATAATTTAGCAAGTTCAATAGCATGTTTAGCTACAATCTCAATATGTTCATAAATTCCAATACTAAAAAAGTTATTTGGACTTTCACATCTTCTTCTTATATCACTTTTTAGCTCCTCAATGATATACATTCTTCCTCACCCATTCCCTATATTTGTTTATATCTTTCCTTTATATTTTCTATGTTTATATTTAATAAATGTTTGTACTTTTCACTTACAATTATATCATATGTATCCAAATACTACCTAATAATTCCCTGTACCTTTGCCTACCCTAATCCATAAATAAAAAAAGAAGTTCTCTGCTAATAAAATAAACTCTTCAAGATGTTTCTATTTTATAGGTTGTATTTTATAATAGAGTACTTCTTCCTCAGTTTAAACTAAATCCATTAATGTGCTAATAACCTTTTTTTCTCTTCTTCAATTAAGCTTTTATCAAGCCTTTGAAATAATATACTGACTTCTCCAATTTCTCTTCCCTTCTCCAGTTCAATTAGATCCCACTGTTTTTCGTGAATTCCTAACCAAGTTTTTATCTTCTCTGAAGATTCCGGCAAGAAAGGTGTTAATAAGTTTGATAAGTTCCCTATTACATAAATACAGTTATAAATTGTGTTTTTGCACCCGTCTATATTACTGTTTATAGTAATCCATGGCGTATTTTCATCAAAGTATTTATTGATACTTCTTATGAATTCAAAGATTTTTTCAAGAGCAAGCTTTAAATTTCCGTTCTCAATATTAGCTCCTACTTCAACATATAGCTCTTGAAGTTCCTTTCTTACTTTACTCTCAACTTCGCCCTTAGGAATCTCATTATTAAGATATTTTTTAGCAAATACTAAAGTCCTATTAACTAAATTTCCATAGGCCCCAAGTAGCTCTCCATTATTGCTATTTATAAATTCTCTCCAAGAAAAGTCTGTATCTCTTCTTTCTGGCCCGTTAATTAAGAAGAAATACCTTAAAGCATCTGTGTTGTAGCGCTCTATAATATCTGGTATCCATACTGCCCAGTTGTTACTTGTAGATATTTTTTTACCTTCTAAGGTCAAGTACTCGCTAGATATTATCCTATCTGGTAACTTTTTATAACCTATTCCATTTATTAATGCTGGTAGAATTATAGAGTGAAAGGGTATATTATCCTTTCCATGGACATAATAAGAAACAGCATCTTCTCTCCAAAACTCTTCATAAGTTACTTTATTCTCTATTGACCACTTTTTACTTAAGGTTAAATAACCTAATACAGCATCAATCCACACATAAACTTTTTTATCTTTAAATCCTTCTATAGGAATATCTATGCCTAGGGATAAGTCCCTTGAAATTGCCCTATCACATAACCCTTCCTTAAGATATCTTTCTGTATTATTAATTGCGTTAACTCTCCAGTTATCCTTTGACTTTTCCAGATTTTCTTCTACTATTTGTTGAAACTTTGATAAAGAAAAGTATAACTGTTTAGTCTCTTTTACTATAGGCTTTTCATTGCATAACTTACAGACTCTTTCAGATAACTGTAGTGGTTCTAAAAGAGTACCACAATTATCACATTGATCTCCTCTAGCTATAGAATTGCATTTTTGACAAATCCCTTCTACATATCTATCAGGTAAGAATTCATTGCAGTGTTCACAATATATCTGCTCCACCTGTTTTTCATAAATTAACCCTTTATTATATAAAGTGATAATTGCTTCTTGAACCTCTCTTTTGTGAAATTCATCATCAGTTCTTCCATAGTAATCATAAGAAAAACTTAGTTTATCAAAACACTCCTTAAACTCTCTGTGGTATTTATCTGCAATAGCCTTTGGTGATACCCCTTCATCTTTTGCTCTTATGGCTATGGGAGTTCCATGACAATCACTTCCAGAAAGGTATAACACCTTATTCCCCTTAGCTCTATGATACCTTGCAATTACATCTCCTGGTAAAAGCGCTGCTATATGTCCTACATGCAATGACCCATTAGCATAAGGCCAAGCTCCTCCTATAAAAATATTCATTTCAATTCCTCCTTTATAATTTTCAATTCATTTCCTAAAGTTAAGTTTCCTACTGCCTAAAACTGTATTTCCTAGGTACAAAATAAGGCTTACTTTTATCTATAATTATTCTAATATCACTGAATAACAGAGGTCTGTTTTAAAATAATGAGGATAATGTAATTATTCCTTGAAAATGTAGTTAAAATAAAAAACTCCCGTCCTAAGAAATTAATCCTAGGAACGAGAGTTAACCTTCGTGTTACCATCCTAATTCATATATATTTCGCAATATATACCTCTTCAAGTACGTCATATATAAATTATATATGATTATACTCTATCACTATAACGGGTGAATCCGTTGCAGCCTTAACTAAAAAATCTCGGTGCACTGCTCCAAGGCCATTTTCACTTTAATATCCTTCGCTTCCTCTCACCATTAGAAACTCTCTGTAAAAGTATTTTTAAAGTTACTTTCCTCTTCTCTGCTTTATACTAATTATACTACTTTGGAACTTACTGTCAATATATTGTGTGAAAATTTAGTATACTTCATTTTCCTGTGATTTGAAGTTTTATACTATTTCTTTGTACTTATTCAATAAAAAGGTATAACCCCATTTCTCATTGTTAATAATAACCAATGGAGCATGAATTTTTGTATTTTCACAAAATATACATTTCAATTAATGATTTAATAGGAGGAAGCTAATGAATAAGTATGTTTTAGAACCCCAAATTTCAAATAAGTTTCATGCAGGTAGTAAGGCTAGAGAGGATGTTAATTACTTCTTGGGAAATAACGGTTTTGAGGTTTTAACCTTTAAGGTAAATGATTCAAAGAAATTTTTAAAAAAGGTTAAGAACTATATGAGGTTTTTTTTGAACTCCAATTCTTTAGTAAATAAGGTTGAGCCAGGCTCCATAGCTTTAGTACAGTATCCTTATCCTCATCGTGCAATGATTCTAAACTCAATTTTTAAAAAGCTTTCAAAGAAAAATGTTAAGGTAGTTGCTTTAGTTCATGATATTGATACCTTGCGATTTGAGAGACCTGAAAAAGAAATTATCAGAGAAATAAATCGGTTAAATTCTTTTCATCATGTTATTTCCCATAACCCCGTGATGACAGAGTGGCTAAAAAATAGAGGTCTGAAAAATAAGGTTTTTAATCTTGAAGTATTCGATTATAGAATGAGTGATCTGGCACCAAATTTTGCAACTGAATTTGCAGAAGAGGTTGCAGTTTACCCTAATACAAATTCAAATAATAGTATTAGGTCCTTAGTTTTTGCTGGAAATCTTTCGATAGACAAATCTAAATTCTTATATAATTTTACTGATGAAATTCTCAAAGACGTAATCTTGAATCTATATGGCATAGAATTTGATGAAAATAAGGTTAACTGTAAGAATTACTCCTATAAGGGTGTTTTCCAGCCTGATGAATTGCCAAGAAAAATGGAAGGAAACTTCGGCCTTATATGGGATGGTGAGGAGCTTAATACCTGCTCAGGACATTTTGGTCAGTATTTGAGATTTAATAACCCTCATAAGTTATCTTTGTACATGGCAGCTGGAATACCTGTGGTTACTTGGAAAAATGCAGCTATAGCAAACTTAGTTTCAAAAAATAAAATTGGTGTTTTGGTAGATAGTTTAGCAGAAATTGCTGATGCCATATCCGAAGTTAGTAATGAACAATACTTAGAAATGAAAGCCAATATATCTGACTTCAATAAAAAGGTAACTAGCGGACATTATATTCAAAACATAGTAAAAAAAATAGAAGAGGATTTTAGCAAGGAGAATGAAAATGTTTAAATATATTGTAGTTGGGGCAGGTTTAAGTGGTGTAACCATAGCAGAAAGAATTGCATCAGAACTTAATGAAGACGTCTTAATAATTGAAAAAAGAAATCATATTGGTGGGAATTGCTATGATTCTTATAATGAAGATGGCATATTAATACATAACTATGGTCCTCATATATTTCACACAAATCACAAAGATGTGTGGGACTATTTAAGTAGTTTCACAAAGTGGTATTACTATCAGCACAGGGTATTAACTTACATTGATGGACAATTAATTCCTATGCCTATAACCACAGAAACAGTAAATAAACTCTACAATGTGAATTTATCAAATTTTGAAGTTGAAGAATTTCTAAAGAAACAAGCTGAACCAATTGCAGAAATTAAAAACTCTGAAGATGTGGTTTTAAGTAAAGCAGGAAAAGAAATATACGAAAAGTTCTTTAAAAATTACACAAAAAAGCAGTGGGATGTATACCCAGATGCTCTAGATAAATCTGTTATCTCTAGAATTCCCGTTAGATATAACAGAGATACACGCTACTTTACTAATCAGTACCAAGGCATGCCTAAGAATGGGTATACTGCTATGGTGCAACAGATGGTAAAGAACCCTAAAATACATATCTTATTAAACACAAATTATAAGGAGGTTATTCATAACTTCAATTATGAAAAACTCATATACACAGGGCCAATAGACTATTTCTTCGATTATAAACATGGAAAGCTTACCTATAGGTCAATTAGGTTCGATTTTGAAACCTTAGATACTTCTTGCTATCAAGAAGCAGCAGTTGTAAACTATCCTAATGACTACGATTTTACTAGAATTACAGAGTTTACAAAAATGACTAATCAAGAAAGTAAAAGAACCACAATTCTAAAAGAATATCCAACTTGGGAAGGAGAGCCTTATTACCCCTACCCAACAAAGGAATGTGCAGAGCAATATAACCTATATAAAGAAGAAGGTAGCAAAGAAAAAAATGTTATCTTTATAGGACGTTTAGCAGAATACAAATACTATGACATGGATGCCACAATTAAGAGAGCCTTAGATACCTTTAATTCAGAATTTATGGGGAAGGTTTAATGAGTAGTATAGCAAAAAACTACACTTATAATGTAATTTATCAAATACTCTCTGTAATAATACCCTTTATCACTGTGCCCTATGTGTCAAGAATATTAGGAGCTGATGGAATCGGAATAAATGCTTATACTGGTTCCATAGTCCAATATTTTGCACTTTTTGGTTCCTTAGGCATAGGTCTCTATGCAGGGAGAACTGTGGCATATAAAAGGGATGATAAGGAAGAGTTATCAAAAGCCTTCTGGAGTATTTTTACTCTCCAATGTGTGCTATGTAGTATTTCCTTTGCTTTGTACATTATATTTACTATATTTTTTGTTGACAAATATAAGTTGATACAATTAATTCAAGCCTTGAATCTATTATCCATTGCTATTGATATAAGCTGGCTATTCGTTGGCATTGAGGATTTTAAAAAGCTAATTATTAGAAGTATCTTCTTTAGAATCTTAGGGGTAATCTGTGTTTTTATATTTATTAGAACCCCTGAAGACTTATGGAAATATATAATCATATCCACCTTATCTGTATTTCTAGGACAAATTGTAATGTGGGCTTATTTGAGAAATATTGTAAACAGAGTAAGAATAACTTTTAAGGATGTAGCTTCTCACTTAAGACCCTCCTTACAGCTATTTATACCTCAAATAGCCATTCAAGTATATTTAGTTGTAAACAAAACCATGCTAGGTGTAATGTCTACCACCCAAGAGGTAGGCTTTTACGAAAGTGCAGACAAGATTATTAAAATATCCCTTGCATCAATTACAGCTATTGGTGGGGTAATGCTTCCTAGGATATCAAATAGCTTTGCAAAAGGTGATAAAGAGAAGATAAATTACTACATTTACACCATATTAAACTTTGTATCCTATTTAGCCATCCCCTTTATGTTTGGTATAATAGGGATTTCTAGAGGCTTTGTAACTTGGTTTTTAGGCAGTGAATTTTCAAAGTGCAGTATTTTACTAATAGTACTTAGTCCAGTAATTATATCTATAGCTTGGAGTAACGTTATGGGAATGCAATACATGATCCCCACAGGAAGAACACAAGAGTTTACTATTTCTGTAGTGATTGGAGCTGTTTTAAACTTAGGTTTAAATTTAGTTTTAATAAAAAGCTTTCAATCCTTAGGAGCAGCTCTGGCAACGGTTTTGGCCGAAATTGCCGTAACAGGAACTCAAATGTATTTTTTAAGAAAGGATATAAATATTTCAAAGTTATATTCAAATATAGGTAAATACTTTATTTCAGGTTTAATAATGTTTATTCCTGTAATACTTATTGGTCATTTTTTTGAGCCCTCTCCAAAAATCACCTTTACACAAATTTCAACGGGTGGAATTGTATATATCCTATGTTTGTTCCTGCTTAAATCAGATATAAATACTTTCATCTTTAGCAAAGTATTTAGTAAATTGTATAAAAAATTTTTAGCTAGGAAAGCTGAAGCCTAAAAAATTTAAGCTATGCTCAAAAGGCATAGCTTAAATAATAAACAATTTACTTTAACCAATTCCTTCCGTCAACCAATCTGGAAACAAGCATTGCACAAACTGTATTTCCTGTTGAATTCAGCACTGTGGCCGGAGCATCTATAATTGTACTAATTACAGCTATGATTGGAAGAGCTTCTGGTGGAAAGCCATAAATACTTATTATAAGCATCTCTCCAATCATTCCACCTCCAGGTATAGCTCCCATTACTGCTCCAACTAAAAATCCTACTGCTAATATTGAAAGTAAAGTTGGAAGGTTATTAAGGTCTTTGCCAAATATACCAAACAAAAATACTACTTTTAGTACTCCTCCAATAACAGATCCATCCTTATGTGTATTTGCCCCTAAAGGTATAACCGTTTCTGCAATATCCTGAGGTACTCCTATTTTTTTAGTTGCTTCAAGATTAACTGGAATAGATGCAGCACTAGAGCAAGTTGCTAATGCTGTTACAGTTGGGGAAAGAGCATTTTTCCAAAAACTCTTAAAGCCCCTTTTTCCTGCTGATAAATAAGAGTATAAGCTAAAGATTCCAAAATAATAAATAAGAGTTAATCCTCCGTATAAAAGAAATACCTTTAAATATCCCTCTAAAATCTGTGTTCCTAATTGCCCTACAACAGAGGCAAAATAGCAGCCTAAACCTATTGGCGCATAGTACATTATTATATCTACCATCTTCATCATTACAACAGTTGATGAGCTTAAAAAGCTCTTTACTACTACTGCTTTTTCTCCTACTAAAGCCGTTGATAATCCAAATATAGTAGAAAAAACAATTAGTTGAAGCATGTTGCTTTTAGAAAGCAATGCTGAAAAATCTCCTACTGTAATTGTTTTTACTAATTGCTGTGATAATGTTATCTTTTCAGTACTGTTACTAACTTGTACATCTGATTGATATAAAAGTGTTTTTATAACTTCGCCCTTTAGTCCTTCAGTTGGATTAAAGATTAATGTTCCTATTATCGCTAATATGCCAGCTATTAAAGCTGTAACCATAAAAACTATTGCAATATTTCCTATTATTTTCCCGAGCCTATTCATATTCCCCATATTAGCTATAGCAGAAGCTACACTAAAGAAAACTAAGGGCACTATTATGGTAAACATTAGGTTTAGAAATATTTGTCCGAAGGGTTCTAGTACTATGGCTTTAGGACCGAGTACAATCCCTATTATCCCGCCAAATAGTATTGATAAAAGTAACATTATGGAAGTCTTATAATTTTTTAATAACCTATTCATATATATCCAACTCC
Organism: Clostridium sp. UBA4548; assembly: GCF_002387895.1. GTDB lineage: Bacteria > Bacillota > Clostridia > Clostridiales > Clostridiaceae > Clostridium_J. The sequence goes on along the minus strand of NZ_DGLI01000009.1, from coordinate 86,189 downwards.
TAAAAAATTCATTTATATTAACTATTATAATAGCTATTAATACAATTTTTATTGTAACTAATGTTTGATTTATTGCATAAAGTGCTATAATTAATATATAGTTTGAGGTGATAATATGAATAATAATATTTCTACTGAAAAGGTAAAAAAAGGATACCTAAACGAAGATTTTCACTTTTTCAACCTAAAAGATCAAAAGAAAAATGAATTTGAAACTCACTACCATGATTTTAATAAAATAATTGTTTTTATTTCTGGGCAGGTTACTTACATAATTGAAGGAAAATCTTATACTCTTAAGCCTTGGGATATTCTTTTAGTGGGAAAAAATGACCTCCATTTACCAATAATAAGTTCTACCACACCCTATGAAAGAATAATATTATGGTTAAATCCCTTGTTTTTAGAAGAACATAATAAGGATAATTGTAACCTTTTGAATTGTTTTCAATTAGCCACTGAAAAAAGACTTAATTTGATTAGATTAAATAGAATGAATATAACTTCACTAAAACAAAATCTTTCTGACCTAGAAGGAGCAATGCAAGATAAGGCTTTTGGTAGTTATATTTTGAAAAATGCATTATTTCTTCAGCTAATGGTGAAAATAAACAGACTATTTCTAGAAACAAATTTTAGTGAACGTATTGAAGATATTAAATACGATCCTAGAATAGAAGATATTTTAAGTTTCATAAATTTAAATCTCCATGAGGATTTATCCATAGATATAATTTCTGAAAAGTTTTATCTAAACAAATATTATTTAATGCATTTATTTAAGCAAGAAACTGGTTACACCTTGCACAGTTATATACAAAAGAAAAGAGTTATACGTGCAGCTGAACTTCTTAAAAGCGGTCTTCAAGCTGGTGAAGTTTGTTCTCTATGTGGCTTTGGAGACTATTCTACCTTTGTAAGGACTTTTAAAAAGGAATTTAATCTATCCCCTAAGCAATATTGTAAATATAATGAGTAAAATTATAAATTAATGGACACCCACTTAAGGGAATATGGCAACAGGAATATTTATTAATTAATATTAATAAAGCCATGTGTATAGAGATGAATAAAATGTCTACTTTATAGGAAACATTTTAAACTAACTCTCAATTTACACATGGCTTTCGTATTATTTATGACCTTTATACACTATATAACTGTCCATTTGCTAATAAAATTGGGTTTTTAAGTATAATTTATAATTAGTTCTCCTAATTAGTTAATTATACTGTTGAGCATTTTCTTTAAAGTATGCCAAACAACATAAACCCCACTGCATTAATTGCAAAATTAGCAAACATATGGACCATCCAGGATGAATACACATTTTCATTTCTTTCGTTCAAAAAGTTAAATATTACTCCACCTGCTATAAGTCCTATGATTACTAACAAGAAAGTACCTATAGAAAACCATCCAATCATCATAGAAACATGATATAAAGCAAAAGCTAAAGAACTTATACTATAGGCAAAAAATCTAGAATTAAACCTTTTTAAAGATAAAAAGGCAAATCCACCAAAAAAGAATTCTTCCAACATGGAATTTATAAAGGATATATATAAAGAAATAAAAACAAAGTTATCTTTGCTTACACCTACATTATTTTCTAATGAAGTTGTTACTTTAGAGAAGTATGCCGCTAGTATTATAATGAATACTCCAATCCCCAATAATAAGGACTTCACAAAGCTCTTCTTCTGGATATAAAACAACTTCTTTAAAGATACTTCCTTATCATAATAAGAGTAAATTACTGGACATGCCAAAAACAAGAAAATCTTAATTAGTGATTTCATTGCATAGCTTGGACTTATGATAGCATCTACAACCCCCATAATGACACAACACACCAAAATAACCGATAGAATTATTGCTAGTTTAGTAGATTTATTTTTCACTGCTAATTCAACAGTTTTCATACTCTTCCCCCATTAAATAAAAAGTGATTCCTACTTTATTATAACATAGGAAGCTATACATAAATTATATGACTTTCCATATAACAATGTGTATTTTATAGATTATTAATTGATTATTTCAAAGTTGCTTTAAGTCCTTAGCATAATTGTTACTTTTACTAAAGCCCCATTTTCTATAACTATTTCACCACCATGTTCTTTAATGATCTCATTGCATAAGTACAATCCAAGTCCTCTACTATCTTTATTATCTACTCCACTAAATTTTACAAAGGGCTCAAATATATTGTTAAAGGTTTCCTCTGGGATAGGGTTACTACTATTTATAATTTCAATAAAATATTTATTTCCTAAAACATAGGAATTAACATAAATTTCTTTTCCCCCATTGGTGTACTTAATTGCATTATCAAGTACATTAATCATTACTTGTCTGATTCTATCCTCCTGAGCTTTAATAGATCCTTCACTTAAGTTTTGTACTAGTTTTAAAGAATACTTACTAGCCTTTATGTTCATATCATTACAGCTCTGCATAATGAGTTTTTTTATATTAACTTCTTTGACTTCCTCTTCTACAACATACAGACCCTTAGATACCTCTATTAATTCAAGAACTAAATTATGAAGTCTTTCACTCTCTGAATAAATTCTTTCAATACCTCTCTTATCAAAGTCTTTATCCTCAACCATACCTGTTAATAATAACTCTGCATATCCTGATATTGCAGTTAAAGGTGTTTTTAACTCATGGGTTACACTATTGAAAAATTCTCTTCTCCCTTTTTCAAGCTTATAAACCTTATCCTTTTCATTTTCAATGGTTTCTATTTGCTCCTTAATTTTATCTCTCATGCTTATAAATTCTCTTGCCAGTATTGCTACTTCATCTTTACCCTGATCATTGATAGAAATAGCATAATTCCCATCTCCAAATTTTTTTATTGCATCTGTTAACTTAGCAATTGGTTTAGTAATCTTAGTTGTCATTAAAAATAGAAATATAAATATTACTGCAAATATGCCACCTTCAATAATATTTATAAAGTTCATAGTACTTTTATAAGTTTTATATTCCAAATCATAGTTTTTTACAATATTTATAATTCCTATATAATTATCATTAATATATAAAGGATAAGTTAATATTGCATTTATTCCACTATCTTTATACTTCAAATTCACAATAGCTTTACCTTCCATGGCCATTTCATTACTAGGTCCTACCACCTTTTTAAATTCCTCATTGAAATTTCCTACCACAAATTCATCCTTCATATTCTTAATATCTAAACTACATTGATAGTTTAAGGATATATATTTTACAATATAGCTACCTTCTTCAACTAAGGCCTCTTCCTTATCCCTTGAACTGCTGGTTAATAGCTTATACTTTATATATTCATGAGTACTGCTCATTACTTGCTTTAATGAGTTGTTTATACTGCTTTCCATATTTTTATTTAATATATTTGTTATTGCAACATTCATTACTACCACGGAAATTATTAGTATAAAAACTAGCCCAATTATAAACTTATTTCTTATTTTCATTAAAAACTACCTCATCACATATCCTGTTCCAAAAACAGTATCTATAATGGATGCCCCCTCTTCCTTATCAAGTTTACTTCTTAATCTTCTAACATGAACATCTACTGTTCTAATCTCTCCATCATAGTCATATCCCCAAACCTTATCTAACAGGTCTTCTCTAGAAAAAACTCTATTCCTATTGTTAACTAAAAACTCTAACAAATCATATTCCTTTGGTTTCAATTTTACTTCTTCACCATCTTTAATTACAATTCTGCCTTCAAGATTAATTTTCACAAACTTATTAATTTCTATAAACAATTGTTCTGAATGCTCTTTATACTTATTAACTCGCCTTATTGCAACCTTTACTCTAGTTAATACCTCTTTTATATGGAATGGCTTAGTAATGTAATCATCAGCACCTAGTTCTAAGCCTAAAACTTTGTCTACAATATCATTTCGTGCAGTTAACATAATTACTGGAATAGAATGTTTATCATTTATATATCTGCATACTTCGAAGCCATTATCATCTGGCAAATTAATGTCCAGTAATACTAAGTCTGGTTTAAACAAATCTAAAGCATTTCTTGCAGCTTTCGCTAAGAAAACTCCTTTAACTGTGTACCCATCTGCTCTTAATGCAGAAACTAAAATATCATTTATTGATACTTCATCCTCAACTACTAAAACTTTAAGACCCATGATAAACTCCCCTTACTATAGTTTTAATACTTTAAATCTAATATATAGGTTTCTAAGTTTGAAATTTATTACATTTTTCTTCAAACCCTTTAATTAAGTACCTTGAATATTTCTCTTATACTAAGTTTTCCTTAATAGTTTTCAAGGGTGTTCAATGAATTTAAAACTTCAAACACCCTGAAATTTTATTACCTATATAATTAATATTTTTGTTTATAACATTTAGAATAGAATTGGGGATTTTCTCATAAATAGTTTTCTAATAAATTCTTATGATACAATTCAAACTACCAGAAATAATTTAGAGCTATTTAAACATCTATGGTACATATTGTTCTTCAATTTTAACTACTACATTATTCTCTAAATAAAAATGACAAAGCAACCTTAAATCACCCTTTTGATTCTTTAACTCTTCAAAATTTACTGGCTTTTGAACTAAGGTCTCTAGATTATATCTATACCCACAGAGAGATATTTTAGCGTCTTGTGCTACCTGTAAACTTTTCAAAGCTTTATTATTATTTCTAATATAATAAACTCCCTCAGAGGCTATAACACCATCTTTTGCAGCTTCTCTATCAGCAATATTATTATCTTTTTCATTAAAATAAAACTCTATTTCATCCATAGTTATATATCTTTTTTCACCTTCTTCGTACACTTTTGTTATATATCCTGTTTTCTTCTCCCTTCTAGTTTCTAAGATTTCAAGATATAATTCAACAGCTCTATCATATTGCTCTATTCGCCCTTCATACTTCACTTCCCCCACTTTACTTGCATCTACAGTGGTATTATTCCAAACAACCTCAACTTCCTTTTCAGCATTATTAATTTTTGCTTTAATTTTAGTTGGCAAGGTATATTCTTTGTTTTTATATAAACTTACCTCTAGTTTAGTTGGTTCGAATTTCAATTTTAACTCGTTAAGAAGCACTTTCATATTCTCAGTGTCTACATTATTACTTATAGCTAACTTAATAATATAATAAGCATCATCTAGTCTTTCCTTTTCTAGATACTTATTTTTTATTTCTATATAAGCTCCCTTATTTGCTTTATCCATGGAAATGGCTTTTTCAAAAGTACTTTTAGCATCATCATATTTTCCTTCATTTAAAAAGTTTGCTCCATCAATAATTATCTTTTTTATTTCATCTTCTTGCATCGCTGTTTCTTGTTTTACATCATTTGTTAGTACCGTTGTCTTTTCTTTATTTCTGCAACCTACTAAACTTAACATAACTATTAAAGCTAAGATTATTAATAGTATTGATGTTTCTCTCATAAATTATCGCTCCTTATATTTGGTATATCTAAATACTAACATGATGTTTTTTCCAACATTAGTTAAATTGTTTCCATATTATTTCCACCATGAAATTTTATTTTCTTATAAAAAATTTTTTTCTTATACAGAAAAAAAATAGTAACTAACCTAAATGGTTAGCTACTATTTCAATTACTTTATAGTGGATTTTTCTTAAATATTTTCAAAGCCCCAATTATAGATAGTGCTATTACTACAATGGTAACTATTATTGTAATATTCATGTACCCTATATCAACTTTATTATTTAACAAATCCATATACTTTGAAGTTAGAGTATAGGGATTAAACTTTGCAACTTTTGGGAACAAATCTCCTAGCATTAATACTCCGTAGATAATAAAAGTCACTATTAGTCCCCCATAGTTTCCCTTGGCTATTGTACTACTAAAAATAATTGTACTAATTAGAAAAACACCAAAGAGCCATAAACAGAAAAGAGACAATGTTAAATTATTAACTGAGTGCTCTCCAAACAAATAGAAGGTATATAGAAAATTAGTGCCTATAGAAATTAAATATCCTATTGTCCAAATAAGAGCAGCTGTAGTAAACTTGGAAAGTATTATAACACTACGAGATACCCCCTTAGACACCATATTCACTAGGGTTCCCCTTGTTAATTCTCCAGATAATAAACCACTAAATATAAGGATTAAAGCAATAAATCCCATTTGACTGATGTTTTTAAAAAATTGAACATAGGCATCTAAAAAAGTTGGCTCTGGGATTTTAATTTCCATCCCTTGAAAATCCATAGAGCCTATAATATCTGGCATTATTTTTGCAAATAAGGGACTCATCATTCCTAAAATAAATAACAAGGCTAAAAGTATAAATAATTTATAGGTTCTTATTTGCTCCATGAACTCTTTTTTTGCAAAAGCTATATAGCTCTTCATTTTACCACCTCCAAAAATAATTTTTCTAAGGATGGTTCTAGAATTTCGTACTTTCTTATTGATATATTATTTTCTGCAAATACTTTTATTATATCTTTGCTAACTTCCTCCATATTCTTTACTTGAAGTTTAACTTCTTTTCCCTCAACAACAACCTCAGTAATATCCTTTATGGACTTTAGCTTTTCTTCTAATATTAACCCTTTATCTTTATCCTGTAGCTCAATAACTATACTATCAGTCTTAAACTTGCTTTTTATTTCCTGTAGGTTTCCATACATTACTATCTTTCCATCATTTAACAATCCTACAGTATCACATATTTTTTCCACATCTGAAAGTATATGTGTAGAAAAAATTATAGTTGTTTTATTTTTTACCTTGTACAAAATATCTAGTATTTCTTTTCTTCCAATAGGATCTAAGGCTGAAGTTGGCTCATCACATATCAGTAGTTTTGGTTCATTGAGTAGAGCTTGAGCAATACCTAACCTTTGCTTCATTCCTCTTGAAAAACCAGATATTTTTCTATTAATCCCTTCTAACCCTACTAAAGTTAGTAGTTCTTCACTTTTTACTTTAATATCCTTTTTCCTCATACCTGTAACTTCACCACAAAGCTTCAAATATTCCTTCGGTGTCATGTACCCGTAGTATTCAGGAACATCAGGAAGATAACCAATATATTTATTTGTGCTTGTATTACCATAGACAACTTTTTCACCACATACATATATTTCACCTTTTGTGGCTTCAAGAAATCCAAGAATCATTTTCATTGTAGTTGTTTTGCCTGCTCCATTTTTTCCAATAAAGCCGAAAATTGAATTTTCCTTCACTGAAAAACTTAAATCTTCTATAACATTAAGCCCTTTAAAGCTTTTAAAAAGGTTATTTACCTTTAAAACTTCCATCACTCATCACTCCTGCCAATGGTGAAATAAAGAATTGGACCTATGATTTGAAATACCACTGAAACTATTATCCATAATACTTTATTTCCAATCTTAAATTTATCATGTTTTATAATGTGGACTACTGCTGAAATCATTAAAGCAAACTCAATTATAATAATTGGTATTAAAAATGGTATATACTCTCTAATACTTTCCATAACATTTTCACTCCTATACTTCTTTTAATCTTTTAATTAATTCAATGAACCTATCTTCTTTTTCTAAAGCATTAAACATAGGGTTATTTATGACACTTGACTTAATGTCTTCCTTTATAACCTTATCACTTCTTGGTGCCGCCCCACCTAAATCTATTCTTTCAAATAAGTGTTCTATAGAGTCAAATAGTTCATTCCTTCCTAACTTAATTGGAAAGAAATTCTCCCTCTTTGCCGTCTTTACATACTCTTCTAACATACTTATTGCTTCTTGTCTTTCCCCCTGCATAACATGGATATAAGCTGTAATATAGTAAATTGATAGTAGCGTTGAAGGATTTACCTCTTTAACTTTAAATATATTAGCCAATTCTATGGCAGTTTCACTCCAAAGTTTTACCTTTTGCTTATCATTACCATATAACCTTATTAGACTTGGTACAGATCCTAATATGCCTAAAAGGGATATATAAATATATTCTTGAAGAATACTTATGGATTTATTTACTTCACCTTTCATTTCATAGGCATTTGCAAGTAAAACCTCAGAACTTAAATACAATTCCGTAATGCTTTCTAAATCCAATATTGCACTATCAACTTCATTTCTCATTAATAGACAAGTTGCCTTTATATAAGTTGCCTGCCTACTTAAGCTAGAATCCTGACTATTTTTTATTACTCTTTGCAGTATGCTCTCAGCCTGTTTATATATCTCACTACATGCCTCCTTATCTCCTGCTATACTTCCATGGTTAACTAGGAGTAATGCTATATGAAATTGAAGTCTCCAACAGGAATAATACTTTTTAATATACTCCATACATTCTTCATAAACTTCCTGAAAAGGTTTTTTGCCGAAATCATCTGATAATCTTACATATAAAGCCTTTATTTTTTCTTTTGATAATTGAGGATGATATCCTAGTAATTCATCCACACTTACATCAAAATAGGTTGCAATTATTGGTAGTAACGTTATATCAGGATAGCTTTGATTTGACTCCCACTTAGATACTGCAGCCTTTGATACTCCAATAAAATTCGCTAATTCTTCTTGAGTTATTCCTTTTTCTTTTCTTTTAATTGCTATATTAATTCCAACATTTATTTCTGCCATGACTATCCCTCCCTATACTTTAATTTTAGCCCTCACACCTATTACTTACAATGGAGCCAAAGTAGATTATATCAAAAAAAATAAACCATTGGTTAACTATTTCCACCCTAAACTTGTCTAGAAGGCAATAATAGCTGGGAATTTATTCTTCCAAAATATCGTTGAATTAACTATATATGAACAAATGCGTGTGTTTACACCCTCTTTTAAATAGCTAGCCATTACTTACACTTTTTACATACATTCTGAAACCCAGCAATTTCAAGGCATTCCAGGCGCTTTTTTAACGCATAAAAAAGTTGAATTAACTATATAATAAAAAACTACCCCCATATCCTGAGTAGTAGTTTTAAGCTTATTATATATAAGTTATTTCTATAAATTATTTAACAGGCCCTTTATTTCTTCAATTATAGCCTCTGCACCTTCCACATTTAACAATCTAAAGTATAAACTTCTTAAGAAATGCTTTATATTTACCTTTAAGTGATAATATTCAACAGTTCTATTACTAGGATTTTCAATTTTAAAATCCTTTAACCAAGAAATGATTTTTAAGGAATTTAAATTCTTCGCCTTAATACAGTTCTCCACCACTGTAACCATTCTTTCATCCTCTTCATCTATATAAACATAATTCCCTACACATACTTTAGCCTTTATGGAATTTAATATGTCCATAAAATCAATGTCATTAAAACAATCGCACTGAATTAACTCATCTAATGCATCTGCTGTATGGGCAGCTGAGTGTGCCCACCCATGTTCCTTCACATATCCTCTAAGGTCCTTTTCCATAAGCATATATTCTACAACAATATTCTTTACTTTATATAGAGTCTCCTCACATAAGAATTTGTCACTTCTATGCTTATATAAAATAAGTGCAACTATCAAAACGGAAAAAGCTCTTTTAAAAACCTGATGATCTTCTTCGCCATTTATCTCATGATGAAGATTTAAATTTTCCAAACTAATATTTAATAAATCCTTAAGTTGTTCTACAGTAAACCTTCCATCTACAATCCAATGATAAAAGGTTGTATAAATTAACTTATCTCTAAGTTCTGGATCTAACACCCCAATACTCTCCATCATTTCTAAGGCTACTTCATAATAAGCTTCTCCACCTTCTAGTAAATAGTTATTTTCTTTAACTTTAATTAACTTTTCTTTTAACATATTTTCCCCATACTCCATTTATATTCCCCCACTTTTTTACTATTCTCTTTTATTATAACCTTTAACTAAACCCTTTTGAAAAATTATTACTAAAATTGCTAATAATTTTTGTGCCTCATAGCTATAAATACTTCACTAAGAGTCTTTCTCCCCGAAATATTATCTTATAATAAATTCATTCTAGTTTATTTTCAAAATATGATTTGTGTTTTTATCATATGAGGTCTAAAGCTTAAATTATTAGGTTTATTACTTTTATAACCCCCACTCTAATGCATTCTTATTTCTCATCCATTATTTCAATAAACTTTTTAGCTGCTTGAGAAGGTGATACACTTTTTAGATAGCAAATGCCGATACTTCTTCTTGGTATCTTTTCTATTGTTTTCACTTCATATAAAGTTCCATCCTCTAAATACCTTTGAGAAAACTCCTTAATAACACAGGCTATTCCAAGGTTTATTTTTGCAAATTCTAACAGTAAATCATGAGCGCCTAACTCAATCTCAGGAATAATTCTAACATTTTTAGAGGCGAAATATTTTTCTACATATTTTCTAGAATTGGATTTAGGCTCCAATAATATTAATGGTAGTTTAGATAATTCCTCAAAGGTTAGTGGTTTAGAAATTATGTCTTTAAATTTACTGCCACAAACAAAGATATCTTGAATATCTTTACAAGGTACTTTTTCCAGAGATGAGTCTTTAATAGGAAAGTTGCATATTCCCAAATCAACTTCTCCAGATTTTAACATATCACAAATTTCTAGAGTTGTTCGATTTATAATTTGAAGCTTAATATTAGGATATTTATCGTGAAACTCTTCTAAATAAGATAGCAAAAAATATCTTGAATTTGTATCTCCCACTCCAAGTTTTAGTTCCCCTGCCATTAAGTTTTTACATTCTAATAGCTTTGTTTCTCCTACGTTGATTAAATTTATAGCAGAACTTATATATTCAAATAAAAGTTGTCCTTCATTAGTTACCACAACACCCTTTGGTGTTCTTGTAAAAAGCCTTGTGTCAAGTTCTTCTTCTAACTGCATGATAGATTGACTCACAGCTGGTTGGGTCATATAAAGCTCCTTTGCTGCCTTTGAAAAACTTTTACACTTGCAAACTTCACTAAACACTTTATATAAATCTAATTTAGTTATCATATAAGCCCTCCTTATATGTAGTATTACATATATTTATTTTACTTATATCATAGACATACTGTATATTACAAGTATGGGATATATTTTATTTAAAAATGAGGAGATGTTAATTTGGAAAGAGTAGTTGGAACTGTAGTTAGAGGCCTTCGTTGCCCAATTATTAATGAAGGGGATAATATCTGTGAAATAGTTGTAGACAGCGTTTTAAACGCCTCTAGTATAGAAGGATTCTCTATTAGTGATAAGGATATTATTGCCGTAACTGAATCTGTTGTAGCACGAGCTCAAGGAAATTATGCAACTATTAACCATATTGCTAAAGATATAGAAGATAAATTTCAAGGAGATACCCTAGGGGTAATATTTCCGATTTTAAGCCGTAATCGTTTTGCTATTTGCCTTCGTGGTATTGCAAAGGGAGCTAAAAAGAAAATCGTTTTGATGCTTAGCTATCCTTCTGATGAGGTTGGTAATCATTTAGTTGATGTAGATTTATTAGATGAGAAGGGTATTAACCCTTGGACAGATGTGTTAACTGAAGAACAATTCTATGACTATTTTGGTAAAATAGAGCATACCTTCACAGGAGTTAATTATATAGAATATTATAAGTCTTTAGTTGAAGAATATGGTATCCAATGTGAAGTTATCTTCTCAAATAATCCAAAAACTATTCTAAACTATACTAAAGATGTGCTGACTTGTGATATTCATACTAGATTTAGAACTAAAAGGATTTTAAAGGCTAACGGTGGTAACAAAATATATAGTCTTGATGATATTTTATCAACTTCAATTGATGGTAGTGGTTGTAATGAAGCTTATGGCCTTTTAGGTTCAAATAAGTCAACCGAAAACACTGTTAAGCTTTTCCCTAGAAATTGTCAACCTATAGTTGATAACATACAAGCTAAAATTAAAGAAACTACTGGTAAAACTGTGGAAGTTATGATTTACGGTGATGGTGCCTTTAAAGATCCAGTAGGTAAAATTTGGGAATTAGCTGATCCAGTGATATCACCAGCCTATACTTCTGGTCTTGAGGGTACCCCTAATGAAGTTAAATTAAAATACCTTGCTGACAACAACTTTGCTGATTTAAGAGGAGATGAACTTAAAAAAGCTATTTCTGAATATATCAAAAATAAAGATTCTAACCTAGTAGGTTCTATGGTATCTCAAGGAACCACTCCAAGAAGACTTACAGATCTCATTGGCTCTCTAGCTGACTTGACTTCTGGAAGTGGTGATAAAGGGACTCCAATTATATACATTCAAGGTTATTTTGATAACTATACAAAATAAACCAATAACTTATGCATTTTCATAATTATTTTCTATATAAAAGAGTTATATCAAGTGGTTAATCACTTATATAACTCTTTTTCACCTCTTTCTATGGTTTTAAGATATTATCTTCACCTCTAAAATCTTACCCATGGCATAGTTTTCTAATAAATTTATACCATAATCTATGTATTTACTTAGCTCCTTATCCCCATTAAAAGATATAATATTCATAACTATGTGTGTAGTTTCCGAAGTTATCATAGCCCTAGTGGAATCTGATGTTGTACTCCCAAAATGTCCTTGTTTATCACTAAACACTGGAAGATTTTCAAGGTTTATTATCCCTCTTCCTATCCCCTCATAGGTTTCTCCTTCTTTTCCTATTGTAAAAACTATAGGGTACTCTACCTTATCTAAATCATAAGTGCCTACTGAATAACTGCTTGTTAAGGATATAAGATTATTAATATCTACCACATTATTAACCTTGTATAAACCATTCCCCTTTACGATCCTCCTAACTAAAGACTCTGAAGATAACCTGTATCTACTTGGATCTTTTCCTAATGCCTTATATGCTCTTCGTGAACTGTCTATATTCTCAATCTTTAATACATCTTCTGGCTTATACTCACTTTCAATTTCCCTACACTTTGCTTCTATAACAGCCCACAATTCCTCGCTTCCACTTTTCACCTTGACACAGGCTTCAATACATCCTATGGTTATGTGTGGACATTTTTCCTTTAGTTTCTCTTCAATTGTAATATCTATCATTAAAATTCTCCTTGCTTTTGATAAAATTCAATATTAAACTTCCAAAGTAATGATGTGTTTTACTCATCACTAAACTCCTTAGCTAACCCATTTTAAGATTAAAGTATAAATTAGAACCAGTCTTTGGTTTTCTATAAATATATTAACGGATACATCTAAAAAATTCAAAATAAAAAATATACTTTTAATAATTTGCTTTAAGGATAAATCTTTTAATACATTGCTACTCAACCAATTCACTTTTCTCCTTATGTTTGGCTCTAAAATTACGAACCTTTATTAAATTTCTACAAGTATCACAACACCATCGTTTACTGTGATTTTTACTGAAATCATAAAAAACAAACCTACAGCTGGAATTTTCACAAATCTTTATATTATCTACGTTGTGATTGCATATTAATTCTGCAAATGACCCTACTATCCTACTAATTACATATTGCCACTGATAAGAACTACAAACATAATCCAAAACAAGTTGTTTATCGCAAATATGAATTTTTCTATATATAAACTCCTCACACATAACTTTATTCAATTCATCTATATATTTTTTATTTATGCTTCCTCTTTCTTGGATATTATCTACTATACTTATCAGTAAATTTCTAAGATATAAAAGTTTATCTAATTCTTTTTCATTGGCTATAGGAATAATTTCTAGATTCCATTTATTAAGAAAGTTATTCACCCACTTCTCTTTAGTAAAAGGCTCCATTGCATCTTGTTCTTTATACCACTTACTATTTATAAAATCAAAGCATATTAAATCCATTTTGTAACCTCCTAAAATTATTATTGATTATTACACATCTTAATGTTATATTTTTATTATAGCATTGTAACCAATAAATTTGAAATTAAACTATTACTAGGAGGAATTTTATGCAAATAAGATTGATAGGAGTTCCAACCTTTTCAGGCAGCTTACATTCAGGTACAGAAACTGCTCCTGCTGCATTCCGACAGGCTGAGCTCAATAATTTACTTAAGAAATCTAATATTGAAGTTTGCGACTTGGGGGATCTATCACTACCAAGTTATTTACCTCGACATAATATAGCTCCTATAAGAAATTGGCCTTCTCCCAGAATTATTTGGGATGAAGTGAGTAACAATTCCCAAAAACTTTTCAACTCAAAAGATTTTTTATTAATTCTTGGAGGAGATTGTAGCATAATTACAGGAGCTGTTCATGGCTTATACAAATTGTATAGTGATAAACTTTATGTTATATGCATAGATGCCCACTTGGATGCTCTGAAACCTTCTTCCCATACTTGTGTTGGAGCGGCAGCTATGGGGTTATGGTTTTTATGTAATGATAATATGTTCTATAATAAACCTGCTGAATTTAATAGTTCTCATATTTCTGTATTAGGAACTCAAGAAAGTTATGAAGAGAGTTATGGAATATCACTATTTAGCCTAAATGATTTACGCTTAAAAGGAATAACAGCTTCCGTATCTAATTTGCTAGCAACTATTCCCAGCGATTCAAAAATACTTATACATTTTGATTTGGATGCTATTACAAAAGAAGAATTACCTTCAGTTTATGCCCCAAGCGATAATGGTTTTTCTTTAAGAGAAGCAAATGAATTACTTTCATGTATTCTAAAAGATACAAGAACTATTGCTATGGAGGTAACTGAATTTTCCGCTATAAAGGATGAAAATGGAGTTGAAGCTAAAAAGGTAGCGAAGTTATTGAATGATGTTTTAGTTAATTTACATTCTGATAAAACTATAAATTTCATTCCTTAAAAACATAAGAAAGTACTGCCACATAATGAGTAAGTATGCATTATGTGTAGCTCTTTATATTTTATATAAAAATATCTATAGGTAAGTATAAGCTTATAGATAAAATAAAAGGAGTTTCAAAACAATTTTTCACATAAATTGCTTTGAAATTCCTTTTATCTTTTATTTAAGGAAAATTTTAATTACTCCTCATAAGATTGGGTGAACTGCTTTGAGTACATATTATAATAAACACCTTTTTTCTCTATAAGTTCCTCATGGCTACCCTTTTCCACTATTTCACCATTATCAATAACCATAATTACATTAGCATCTCGAATAGTGCTTAATCTATGGGCAATGATAAAACTTGTTCTTCCCTTCATTAACTTAAGCATAGCTTCTTGTATGTTAAGTTCAGTACGAGTATCAACACTACTGGTAGCTTCATCTAAAATTAATATAGAAGGATTTGATAAAATTGCTCTTGCAATGGCTAAAAGTTGCTTTTGTCCCTGACTTAAATTGCTTCCACTTTCAGCTAGTACTGTGTCGTATCCCTTAGGTAATCGTCTGATAAAAACATCTGCATTAGCCATAGTTGCAGCTTCTTCAACTTCTCTGTCACTAGCTTCAAGCCTTCCATACCTTATGTTTTCTCTAATAGTTCCTGAAAAAAGATAAGTGTCTTGAAGCACAATTCCAAAGGCTTTTCGGAGGCTATCTCTAGTATATTCTCTAATATCAACCTCATCAATCAATATTCTTCCCTGGGTTACATCATAAAACCTTGCAAGTAAGTTTACAATGGTAGTTTTTCCTGCTCCCGTTGGTCCCACAAGTGCAATATTACTTCCTTCCCTTGCGTGAAAACTTACATCCTTAAGTATTAATTTATCATCTATATATCCAAAGTTAACCTTGTCAAATACCACATCACCTTGAGGTTTATCTAACTCCCTTGCCCCTGGTAGATCTTCTGGATCTTCCTTCTCATCTAATATTTCAAATACTCTTTCTGCCCCTGCAATTGCAGATTGAAGAGTGTTAAAAATATTAGCTAAGTCATTTAAAGGTCTAGAAAACTGCCTTGAGTAGCTTAAAAAGCTAGCAATTACCCCTATAGTAATCATGTCCTTAACAGCTAAAACTCCCCCAACTCCTGCAACTACTGTAAAGCCTATATTATTAATTACATTCATGAGAGGCATGATGTAGCCAGATAATATTTGTGCTTTTGTTCCAACTTCACAAAGCCTATTATTGATTTCATTAAACTCTTCAATAGCCTTTTCCTCATGATTAAAAGCCTTAACCACTAGAATTCCTGATATGGTTTCTTCAATGTGTCCATTGAGCTTTCCAAGTTCCACCTGCTGGTTCTTAAATAGGACTTTAGTTTTCTTAGCCACCGTTCTTGTTAGTAAAAATACTAATGGTATAGTAATCAAGCTAGCTAAGGTAAGGAAGGGACTTAAATATAGCATCATTATAAAAGATCCTAATAAAACTATAGTTCCCGACATTAGTTGAATAGTTGACTGAGAAATTGTGGTACTTACGTTTTCAATATCATTAGAAAGTCTACTCATGATTTCTCCATGGGTATGAAGATCAAAAAAGGAAACAGATAGCTTTTGAAGCTTTTCAAAAAGTGTATTTCTTAACTTCTTCACTATTCTCTGAGCTACTCCTGCCATAAGCCAGCCTTGAAAAAAGTTAATTCCCCCATCAATTATATAGGTTATTATTAAAATACCCACAACTATACTAAGCATATGAAAATCTACACCCTTACTAAAAGACATAGCATCTATAGCTCGACCTAATAAATAGGGTACAGACAATCCAATTGCTGAACTAAACAATATAAAAACAAATATTATAAATAACAGTTTTTGTTCTCCACCGAAATATTGCCAAAGCCTTAAGAGAGTACCTTTAAAATTCTTAGGCTTAGCCACAGGTCCCATTGGTCTTCTTCCTCCAAAACCTCCCCCTCTGTTTAATGGACTAGGAACAATAACTTCACCTTCCTTATGCTTCTTTTCCATTATTTATTGCCTCCTTCCCAATTTGAGAGCGGAATATATCTTTATAGACTTCACTAGTTTTCATAAGATCCTCGTGTTTTCCAAGACCTGCTACTTCGCCATTTTCTAAAACTAATATTCTGTCCGCATTCATAACTGATGTAATACGTTGAGCAATTATAATGGAAGTTAAATTACTCGAATACTTTTTTAAGGCTTCTCTAATCTTTTCTTCAGTAGTCACATCTACAGCACTTGTACAATCATCAAGTATCAGTATCTCTGGCTTTTTAATTAAAGCTCTAGCAATGGAAATACGCTGCTTTTGCCCCCCTGATAAATTAACCCCACCTTGTCCTAAAATAGTGTCATACCCCTTAGGCTGAGTGCTGATAAAGTCATGAGCTTGAGCCACCTGAGCCACTTGAACTACTTCTTCTAGGGTAGCATTTTCCTTTCCCCATTTTATGTTGTCCATAATGGTTCCAGAGAAAAGAACTATTTTTTGAGGTACTAGTGCAATACTCTCTCTTAAGGTTTTGATATCCATTGTTTTTATATCTACATTATTTACTTTTATACTTCCAGAACTTATATTATAAAATCCATTAATTAAGTTCACTAAGGTGGTTTTTCCTGAACCAGTAGAACCGATAATTCCAAGAGTTTCCCCTGGAAGGCAAGAAAAGCTTATATTCTTAAGTACAGGCTCTCCCGAAGTTCCAGCATAGGAAAAACTCACATTATGAAAGTCTATTCTTCCTTTAACTAAAGAGTCTTCCATTGTAGTATCTTTGGAATTAACCTGTTCCTTTAAAACTGCCTGCTTTTTATTAAGCCCATTTGTTACCATGGGTTTTGCAGTTGCACCACCATTATCTATAGGAGAATTCCCCTCAGAAAAAACCTCATCAATTCTCTCTGCTGAAGCCTTTGCTCTAACAAACATATTAAATACATGGGAGATCATCATCAAAGAAAATAATATTTGAGTCATATAATTAGTGAAAGCAATTATCTCTCCCACCTGCATATTTCCCCTATCTACTCTAATTCCACCAATCCAAAGAGTTGCAACTATACCTAAGTTTACTGTTAGGGTTATTCCTGGAGAAAATATTGCCATAACACGCATCCCTCTAGTTGAAATATCCGTTAATTCTTCATTTGTCTTCTTAAATCTCTTAGTTTCATAATTAAACCTATTAAAGGCTTTAACTACTCTAACCCCTGATAAATATTCTCTCATTACACTATTTACATTATCCAAAGCCTTTTGTATCTTTCTGAAAAAAGGATATCCAATTTTCATATTCATAGCTATGAGTAAAACTATTATTGGGATTACAATTAAAAAAATTACAGACATATAGGCATTTAATCTTACAGCCATTATAAGGCTTCCTATGCATAAAAGTGGAGCCTTTACAAATATCCTCATGAGTCCATTCACAAAATTTTGTACTAGGGTTATATCATTAGTAAGTCTTGTAACTAAGGATGCTCCATCATATTTATCTATTTTTTCAAAGGAAAGACTTTGAACCTTACTAAACAGGTCACTTCTTAGCTCTGTGCCAAACTTTTGCGATACAATACTTGCTATAATATTACGGCTAACTGCTCCTAAAGCGCCCATAGCAGTAACTCCAAGCATTAGAAAACTCATTTTTACCACAAAATCCAAATCTCTATTTTTCACTCCTATGTCCACTATTTTGGACATGATAGTGGGCTGTAATAGGTCACAAGTGGCCTCAATAGTTAAGCAAGCCACTGCAAGACAAAAAGGTTTCCAGTATTTTTTAATGTACTTTTTAAGAAATTTCAATATTATCATCCCCATAAATATATTTAAAAGTATTAGCGTTCTTCAACTTATAATTTAAGAGATTTATCTAATACTAAACAACCAACTCATTGATATTGAACATATTCGACAATTAGTTCTTGTATCCTTCAATGAAATAAGCAGGTGCCTTGATAAATTGTCTTTTATCTTAAAACACCTGCTTCATATAACCTTATTTTTCTCTTAAATTATTGATCATATATTTTATCTCATCAATTATTGCCTGTGGGTTATCATCTTGAATCATATGTCCAGAGCCTTTCACTGTAATTTGCTTACTATTATCTGACAAAGTAGCTATGTCTCTTTGAAGTTGTGCCCACCCTACTAATATGGTGCCAGGCACATTTAAATCCGTATTTTCAGCTGAAAGCACAGTGATTGGTATATCTCTCAGTCCATCACTTCTTCTTGCTTTTCTAACTTCAGCAGCACTGTTTAATAAATCATCAAAGGTTCCCTCAGGATTTACAAATTCACCTCTAGTATTTTCATATTCTTTAGGTGCTAATAACTTGTATAAGCTAAACATCTCTTCATGAGCAGCATCCACAAATATTATTCCTGCAACTTCCTCGGGATAGCTATCTGCAAATAATCTAGCATTAAACCCACCAATAGAGTGTGCAACTATAATGTAAGGCCCTTTTACTTTAGTTTTTTGAAGCAACTCATGAAGTTCTCTTACTTGATTTGAGCTAGTTCTGTCTAGAGTGCTTTTATCACTTTCACCAAGTCCTGCCCTATCATAGGAGAAAGTTCTCGTAAGCTTTGAAATCTCTGGCTGTACATTTGTCCAAACGCCAATTCCTCCACCCAATCCTGACTCAAAAATCACAGTTGGAGTTCCCTTGCCTTCAACTTTCACATTAAGTCCATAGCCTCCAATATCTACTTTTCCATTTACTGGCGCTAAGGTTTGTAGCTTTTCATTATACTTAATTATGAAGAAAACACTTGCTATAATTAATAGAGTAACTCCACTAATTATTAACTTGGTTGTTTTTCTCATTACAATTTATCCCTAACTAAAGGCATACTCATACATCTTGGACCTCCACGCCCTCTTGATAATTCATAAGAATCAAATTCTAACACCTCTATTTTACTCCTTCTCAAGGCTTCATTTGTTATATAGTTTCGATTATAACAAACTACCTTTCCTGGAGATATAGCAAGTGTGTTACTTCCATCATTCCACTGTTCTCTACTAGCAGCAATAGGATCCCCATCACCACATCTTATTAGCTCTATTGCTGGCAATCCTAAATGCTCCTTTAATACGGTAGACAAATCTTCATGTTCATATCTAATATTAAGTAAATTATCCTTGCCCTTAGTAATGCTATACACATCAAGAGGTGCCTCTATGCCTGGGAATATAGTAAACTTATCATAATCCACCATAGTAAATACTGTATCTAAATGCATATAAGCTCTTGTTTTAGGAATATCAAAAGCTAAAACTGTATCAAAGGAATCCTCTGAATATAAAAGTTTGTGGGCTAATCTCTCCACTGCCATTGGGTCTGTTCTATCACTAATTCCAATAGCTACCACCTTACTTGACAACACTAAAATGTCTCCGCCTTCAATTGGGTGAGTTTTATCTCTATTATACCATCTAGGCACATTTTTAAATCTAGGATGATAATTAAAGATATACTTTGCAAATATAGTTTCTCTATTTCTAGTTTCATTAGCCATAACATTCAAAGAAATTCCACTTCCTATTGAAGCAAAAGGATCTCTTTGAAAGTACATATTAGGAATTGGATCAAGATAAAAAGGATAAGGTTTTTTCACCATATCACCCAAAGCCTTAGGTTTAATGTGCTTAAGCTCTTCCTTTTTAATACCTCCAATACACTTTACTATAAGTTCCTTTGAGGATAGTGGACTTAAAACTTCCATTATGGCCTCCTGAAGCCCTTGAGTTACAACCTTTCCTTCCTCCACGAATTCTTTCAAAAACTCTTCTCTAACTTTGGTATCCTGCAAAACCTCCGACATTAAATCCGTAAGATAAAGTACCTCTACCCCTTCATTCCTTAAGATTTCTGCAAATTGATTGTGCTCCCTTTGTGCCTGATGTAAAAATACAATTTCATCAAACAAAAGCCTTCTAAGGTAATCTGGAACTATGTTTTCAACTTCCTCTCCTGGACAATGAAGAAGAACAGTTTTAAGCTTTCCAATTTCACTATAAACAGAAATGCTGCTATCAAAACCCATATTCTTCATCCTTTCTTTATAGATTCTAATCAATAGTTTTCTCTATAAAATTTTCATTATTCTTTTTGAAGTTTTTATTTTAAAGTTTAACCCCTAAACTTTAGAAAGCTTAGGGGTTAATAATTAATTTAAGCTTCAAGTAAATTATGCTAAGAATTTATGCGCTTTTATAAAATACCAGCTATAGGGAACCAGAGTTAAAACTTAACTTATACATGAGTCCTACCCTGGTTCCCTTAAGGGGTTATGAAGATGAATAAGTTAAAATTATATCATGGAACCCTATATTCTACCCACTATTTGTAATTCCTTATATTTTTGTATTTATTACTCATAAGCTCTATTGAAAAAACTTTATCCTATTTAAACATACTTAGCTCTCTATATTACAGATTTTATATTTCCTTATTATTTATTTCCTGAGAAATTTTTCTAACAAATTCTTCTAATAATAGATTTCCTTCATCTCCTCCCTTTCTACTTCTAAGAGCTATACTTTGTGACGCTTCTTCCTTTTCACCTACTACAATGATATAGGGAACTCTCTCATTTCTAGCTTCTCTTATTTTAAACCCTATTTTTTCAGCTCTTACATCCATCTCAACTCTTATATTATTATCTTCTAACCTATTTTTTACAGCCTCTGCATAATTATTATATTGCTCTGCTATGGGAAGTATCTTAACTTGAACTGGTGATAACCAAGTTGGAAATTTACCAGCAAAATGCTCTATTAAAATTCCTATAAATCTTTCAATACTTCCAAAAATTACTCTATGAATAACAATTGGTCTATGCTTTTCTCCATCACTACCAATATAATTTAAGTCAAATCTTTGAGGAAGCTGAAAATCTAGTTGTATTGTTCCGCATTGCCATGTTCTTCCTAGGCTATCTTCCAGATGAAAATCAATTTTAGGTCCATAGAAGGCTCCATCACCCTCATTTATTTTAAATTCCATATTCATTTCTTCTAGAGCCCCTTGAAGTGAGTTTTCAGCTAACTGCCACTCTTCATCTGTTCCCATAGAATTTTCTGGTCTTGTAGAAAGTTCTACCTTATATTTAAAACCAAACCTTTTATAAACTTCATTAATAAGCTTAACTACTCCTTTTATTTCATCCTTAATTTGCTCTGGTAACATAAATATATGAGCATCATCCTGAGTAAAGGCTCTAACTCTCATTAGGCCATGAAGGGCTCCTGACAGTTCATGTCTATGAACTCTTCCAAGCTCACCAGCTCTAATTGGTAAATCTCTATAAGAATGAACTTCGGATTTATATACCAGCATTCCACCAGGGCAGTTCATTGGTTTTATTGCATATTCCTGTTCATCAATGTTTACAGTGTACATGTTTTCCTTATAGTGATGCCAGTGTCCTGATGTTTCCCAAAGCTCCCTATTTAAAATCATAGGAGTTTCAATTTCTACATAACCATATTTCTTGTGAAGTTCTCTCCAGTATTCAATCAGCTTATTTTTTAAAACTACACCCTTAGGTAAAAAGAATGGAAATCCTGGCCCTTCTTCCATTATAGTAAATAACTTTAGCTCTTTTCCAAGCTTTCTGTGATCCCTTTTTTTAGCCTCTTCAAGGATATTTAAATATTCCTCTAACTCACTTTTCTTGGAAAATGCTGTACCGTATATCCTTTGGAGCATTTTATTTTTCTCACTACCCCTCCAGTAAGCTCCTGCCACTGACAATAATTTAAAAGCCTTTACCTTTGAAGTTGAAACCACATGAGGTCCTGCACAAAGATCAACAAACTCCCCTTGTTTAAAGAAAGATAATTCCTCTCCCTCAGGTAAATCATTAATAAGTTCTTTCTTATAAGGTTCTTCCATTTTGTCCATTAAATCTAGAGCTTCCACTCTAGACATCACTGACCTTTCCAGCTTTAAATCTTCCTCAATAATTTTTCTCATTTCTTCTTCTATCTTCTCTAAAGCTTCCATTGTAAAAGTCTCTTCCACATCAAAATCATAATAAAAGCCATTGTCTATAGAAGGTCCAACAGCTAGTTTAGCCTTTGGATATAACCTCTTTACAGCTTGAGCAAGAATATGAGCTGCTGTATGTCTTAGTGCCCCTCTTCCTTCTTCTTCATTAGAATTAACTATACTTCCATCCTTTAAAATAACCTTTAACATACTATTACCTCCTCTATAATTATTACATTTCTTTAATTTCCTTTAATTTTCTTCGATTTCATTACTTATTCTTTAAATAATGAACAAGTTCATTTTGTTTAACAACTTTGGAAGCAGATTTTGACTACCACCAAAGCAATTTCTCTAGGCAGAGCAACTGCTACTTAAAGAAGATGGCAGACTTGAAGCTTCCAAAATATTGTTAAATTTTAATTTTTACAATGTAAAGATCCCTCAAAAAAAATAAAACTCCTCCCTAAAATAAGGGACGAGTATCTTCGCGGTTCCACCCAAATTACAGAAGCTTAAATTATTTTCCTTCTGTCACTCAAAGCCATTAACGCTAGCACACGGAATTGTCTACTTTAGTTCAACAATCAACTCAGAGGTGGTTTTCAACAATACTTGCCTAAGAAACCTTTCAGCCGATGAGTTTCTCTCTCTTAAAGCAGTAAATTATTTACTCTTCCTCTTCATAGCTTTCAATTATAATTTTTTATTAACTAAACCTTTCAATTGCAAAGGTCCAAAGGTAAAACTTAAAGCATTCCATAAACTAAGCGATTACCTATGAAATATAGTCCATAAATGAACTAAATTATATCTAGGACTACTATAGACCTTTTATCATGATAAATTTCTTACTTATTAATAATATAAATTTATATAAAATAAAAAACCCGTACCCAAATAAGGGACGAGTTTAATCGCGATTCCACCCAAATTACAAAAGTATAATTTAAACCTACTTTTGTCACTTAAAACCATTAACGCTGGTATGCGGATTTACCTACTTAATTTCAGTAATCAACTCAGAGGTGGTTTTCAATAATACTTGCCTAAGAAACCTTACAGCCGGTGAGTTTCTCTCTCTTAAAGCAGTTAACTATTTACTCTTCCTCTTCATAGCTTTTAATTTAAAGTAATTTTAATCCAACTTATATTTCTTGTCAATACATTTTTTAAATATTCGGAATGTTTATAGCTTTTTTCATTAATTTATTATCTTAAAAAGCATATATATCCAAAATTCTTTTTATTTATTTTATGATAAAACTCCAACAATGTGCTAATATTTCAATGCTCTGTATTATATATTTCAAATTTTATTGAAAAGCTATTAGCATATATAGTAAAATAGTTCAATGACTCTGTTGATTCACCTTAAATATAAAATAAACAAGATCAAAACCCAATATATCTTTAAGTATGTAACCTCTTAATATTAATCCTAAGATATTTACAATAAGTTGATCTTGTCAGACTGTAAAATCTATTTTATATAAAGCTTATTGTTTTAAGTTTCAGAGTTATTAAAGTCAGATTGGAGTGATTAGTTCAATATGAAAACAAATTGGAAGAGAAACGTAATACTTTTTTTGCTTAGCCAAACTATTTCTCTCTTTGGCTCTTCCTTAGTTCAGTATGCAATTTTATGGTATATTACCCTTAATACTAAGTCTGGAGCAATGATGACAATATCTATAATCTGTGGCTTTCTTCCTACTTTTTTTCTCTCTCCCTTTGCTGGGGTGTGGGCAGATCGTTATAATAGAAAGAATTTAATTATGTTATCAGACTCCTTTATTGCCCTAAGTACACTTTTGCTTGCCATATTATTCTTAATGGGCTATGAATCTATGGGTTTACTTTTTGTTATGTCTGCCTTGAGATCCGTAGGTACAGGAATTCAAACCCCAGCTATTGGAGCATTTCTTCCTCAAATAGTTCCTGAAGATAAACTTACAAAGGTGAATGGCATTAACGGTAGTATCCAATCCATGGTGATGCTGATTTCACCAATGATTAGTGGCGCCCTTCTTTCTATGGCCTCCATAGAATCTATCTTTTTTATTGATGTGATTACAGCTGCAGTAGCAGTTTTGGTACTATTATTCTTTCTCAAAATACCAGCTCATAGTAAAGCTCAAGGTCCTCAAGAGGTTAGTTATTTTAAAGATTTACAGGCTGGTGTCAACTACATAAAGGGACATACATATGTTAAAAAGTTCTTTATATTTTGTGCCTTTTTCTTTTTCTTAGTAGCTCCAGTAGCTTTTTTAAGCCCCCTTCAAGTTACAAGAACCTTTGGAGAAGATGTGTGGAGATTAACAGCTGTTGAGATTACCTTTTCTATTGGAATGATGGTAGGTGGAATTATCATGGCTTCTTGGGGAGGCTTTAAAAACAAAATTCATACAATGGCCTTATCTAGTTTCATTACTGGTATGTGCACCTTTTTACTGGGCATTGTACCTAACTTCTGGTTTTACTTATTTATAATGATAGTAGTAGGTATTACTATCCCCTTCTTTAACACACCATCTACGGTTTTACTGCAAGAGAAGGTTGAGCCAGATTTTTTAGGAAGGGTATTCGGTGTTTTAGGTATGATTTCTAGTTCAATGATGCCACTTGGAATGTTGGTTTTTGGTCCAATGTCTGATGTGTTTAAAATCGAATGGATTCTTATTGGAACTGGTCTATTAATGTTCTTTCAAAGTTTCTTCTTAATTGGTAGTAAGGATTTACTTATAGCAGGTTTGTCAAAGGATAATCCTGATAAAGACTAAACTTTCCTATGAATTTATAGATATAAAAGGATGACTGCTAACTATTTATGCAGGCATCCTTTTATATTTATAATACAATTTTTATATAACTTCTATTAATTTTAAATAACTTATATTCTAATCTAAGTGCTGAACAAACTCATTATACTCACCGACTTCAAAAGAAGCTTTAACTTCCACCTAAAAAAGATGGGAGAATTATTTTTCCGCAATGCAATTAAACACCTAATTCTTTTCTCAAAGAGGAATATAGTTCATTGTAATCTTCACCTTCTGTGTAGGTTGTAGGAATTTCAAAATAATTAATTTTTATATTCTCTTTTTCAAGAGCTTCAAGTATCTCCTCCATGAATATTCCTCTCTCTTTTGTAATGCTACAGGTTGGACTTTCATTTATACCTAGGATGCCAAGAAGATTATATCCACTTTTTAAGTATATTTTTATATCCTCTAAAACAGGTTTAAATAAGTTTTTACAAAGCTCCCTGTATTCCTTGCTATCATATTCTTCTTTACTCATTGGCTTCCTCTCTGGTCCTAAAAACTTAAACTCTGGACATGGAAGTTGTAGTATGCCAATGCCCTCTTCTATTAATCCTTTCGCTATAGGGAATGCTCCCTTTGCTCTAGCTAATGGTGGCACTACGGAATTTTGGTTCAATAAACAATGACTTACTAATACTAAATTTTTACCCCTATTCATCTATTCACATCCTAATCAATTTTTACAATTTTATAGTGCATTCTCCCCCTGTTAAAAGACAACAAAAGCCCCAAACACCGCAGAAACACTATATATTGTTATATTCTTTTACTTATATATTCCTATATTTTTTATTTATTTATTGCTGATCTCTTACCTAAGTCTATTAACTAACTATCAAAAAAATAATTCTTTGCATATACCAGCATTTTATCACATTTAATCATAAATTCTTGTAATATTAGGTTTTCTTATAAAGCATCAAGTATCTATTCAAATTAAGTATTGGATTTATAAAGCCTTCATGAATATAATTTACATGGGTTTGTAAATAATTTGATTTTTGGAGGAAAAAAATGAGAGATAAAAAATTGTCCTTAATGATCTTTTGTGCAATAGCAATAGCACTAAACATTGTTCTTGGAATTGTAACTAGCAGTTTAAAACTTCCCTTATACCTTGATACTATAGGTACAATATTTGTGGCAGTTTACTTTGGGCCTTGGTATGGTGCCACTGTAGGTGCTTTAACAAACATATTAACTGGAATTATATTTAATCCAAAGGATATTCCCTTCTTACTAGTTAATGTGGCTGTAGGTCTAATTGTTGGATTTGTAGCTAAGAAATTCAAATGGAGTTTGCTTTCGTCCATTATTACTGGAGTAATTCTAAGTGTAGTATGCCCTCTTATTGGCACTCCTATAGGAATTTGGATGTATGGAGGACTAACTGGTACAGGCTCAGACTTTTTGTTTATGTGGCTACAAAAGGTTGGTAACACTGTATTTGTTTCATCTTTTATCCCTAAAATACTAAATAATCTTTTAGATAAAATAGGTTCTTGTGTGATTGTATGGGCTTTAATTAAATCCCTCCCTCATGAATTTACTAAAGATAAAGTATTCAATAACAATATGTAAATGTTCATCATTTGTTGAATTAAATTATGCTTTACATGTTTCCAATAGTAATTTTAAATTAAAAAGAGCTGTAGATAATTAACATTCTCATTTCTACAGCTCTTTGTTTTAAAAACTTTAAGGATTTCAGCTATTAAATTGTCAACATATCAGCCTATACTGAGTTAAATAGTAGCTTCTTCTATTATTTCTCTTATTCTATTTATCACGTTGATTTGATTTTCTCCATGGTTATCCTTACTAACTTCAAGTGTTTTTAAAATGTAAGCCTTATTAAAATTACACCCCTTTAATAAGTTTTCTATGTAAGCAAACTCTTTAATTAATAAGGAATCAGTGTATATTTTACATTTTTCTATTTTTCCGTCTTCAGTCTTAATATTAAGTTGTATTTTTCCTTCTTTAAAGTTTTTCTCTAGTGACACTTGAAAGTTAGGACAATCTCCATATATCCATAGCTCACTGGAATAGCTCTTAATTAACTCTTCTATATGGCTTAATTTTTCATCTAAACTTTCAATCTTATCAATGTGTCCATAGTTAAATTCAAAGGACTTAATTAATGCCTTTGTAAGACTTTCAATAGTTAGATTTTCTTTGCAATCCTTTAAATTCATTACTCTGCTTTTAACAGAATCTATTCCCTTTGACTCTAGTTTTTCTATAGATGGAGTTAATATTTTAGGTAATATGTCCATATCTACATTGAACAATAAAGTTCCATGATGATAGTATCTATCTTCATCTCTATAAAAGGCATTTCCAGATATTTTTTTATCTTGTACTAAAATATCATTTCTACCTGAAAACCTTGCCTTAATACCTAGGTCTTCTAAGGCATTTATTATCACTGATAACTGTTTATTTAAGTCTTCATTAGTTTCTCTCATTAAAAAGGTAAAGTTTAAGTTTCCTAAATCGTGATAAACTGCTCCCCCACCGGATAGTCTTCTTGCAAGTGTTCCTTTATTTTTAGTTAAAACCTCTAAATTACATTCTTTCCAAGGGTTTTGATTTCTACCAATTACCACTGTATTTTTATTTCTCCAAAGATACAGAATTATCTCCTGTTCTTCTACCTTGTTTAAAAGAAACTCTTCTAAGGCTAAATTAAAGTAAGGGTTGAAGCTTTCAGAAAGAATTACCCTTCTTTTAGTTATCAAAATGAATTGCACCACCTTCTATAGATAGAACTGCTTCATGAATTGCTTCTGAGGTTGTTGGGTGGGCAAAAATTGTTTCTTTAATTTGCTCTTGCGAAAGATTATTTTTAATTGCTAAAGTTAATGTACCGATTAAATCTGATGCATGTGGTCCTACTATTGAAGCTCCAATGAATTTATTACTATTAGCATCTTTAATTATCTTCACAAAGCCTCTTTCTTCTCCATAAGTTAGAGCCTTACCATTAGCCATAAATGGGAATTTACCAATTTTTATTGCTATTCCCTGTTCAACAGCTGTTTTTTCAGTTACTCCGACAGTAGCTACCTCTGGAGTAGTGTAAACCACACTAGGAACTGCTGAATAGTCCATTTCCTTTTTCTCTCCTAGTATATTATCTACAGCTACCATAGCTCCATGGGATGCCACATGAGCAAGTCCGATTTTATTATTAACATCCCCAATTGCATAAATATTTTCTATGTTTGTTCTTAAGCTCTCATCAACCTTAATTCCTCTGCCATTAGAATTTAGCTCTAATCCTATTTTCTCTACATTTAACCCTTCTAAATTTGGTTCTCTTCCTATAGCAACTAATGCTTTATCACAAGTAATAAACTTCTCTTCACCATTGCTCTCAAAGCATACAATTGCTTTTCCATCTTCACTATTCTTAATTGAAGTAACTTTAGATGAGGTAAAAAACTTAATTCCCTTTTCTTCTCCTATAGCTTTAACTTCTTCAATAACATCCTCATCCATGGTGCAAAGAATCTTTGGCATATACTCAACAACCATCACCTCTACCCCAAAGTTAGCATAGATAAAGGCAAATTCCATACCAATAACACCGCCGCCTATAATCACCATTTTTTCAGGAAGTTCCTTCATACTTAATGCTTCAGTGCTATTCAATACTTTATCTCCACTAAAACCTTCTATATTTAAATTTGCAATTTTTGAACCTGTTGCAATTATTATATTCTTAGTATTTATAGTAACTTCTTCTCTTTTTCCTTTTACAAAAACCTTATTCTTATCTAATATCTCACCTAATCCTGTGATTTTCTCTACTGAATTCTTCTCTAGAAGAAAATCTATACCTGAGGTTAACTTATTAACTATTTTATCTTTTCTTTTTATCACTTTATCCATATTAACTTCTGCATTTGATATGCTTATCCCAAAGTCTTCACCATGTTTTATATCATCAAAAACTTCTGAAGATCGAACTAAGGCTTTTGTTGGTATGCATCCCACATTTAAGCAAGTTCCTCCCAAGTTTTCTTTTTCAATAATTACTGTTTTTAGACCTTTTTTAGCTGCATAAATTGCTGCCACATACCCTCCTGGTCCTGCACCAATTACAGTCAAATCACAGCTTACTTCTCTTTTAACTGGCTTTAACATTGAATTAAAGTAGTCAAAAGCCTTTGGTTTTTCCATTGTCTCTGGAGATCCTTCCATAGTTCCGAACACATCTCCAACATTTATTGTAGCTCCTTCTTCAACCTTTAATTCCTTTAACACCCCTGAGAAACTTGCTTTTATTGGAGCGTTTCCTTTGTCTCCCTCAACTTGAAAAATTATATCTCCAATAGATAACTTATCTCCAACTTTAACATTTATTTTTCCAACTTTACCTGTCTTACTATGACCAGCTAATTTTTCTATTTTTAATTCAATCATTTTTACCCCTGCCTTATATTCATAAATAAATTTACTTTGAAATGAATTTTGAAAAATATTTTTATATATAAGCTTTGTTAAAATTTTATAAAATCACAAGTATACAAAGCTTTTTTATTTTCAAAAAAGTTAAATATACCTGCACAATGTAATCGCACAGGTATTTGTTTAAAAGTTATTGAAAGTCCTTTTCGAACTCATCAATTGATTCTTTTAAAAGAGTTACTGAATATGCCATTGATGGGCCTCCACCAAATGCTACTGCAACCATAGCTGCTTCCATTATTTCTGCTCTAGTAGCTCCTGCTTCTAATGCCTTATACACATGGAATACTATGCAATATTCACAACGGCTGAAAGCACCGATAGCAACGCTTATTAATTCTTTTGTCTTAACATCTAAAGCTGCTGGTGCATAAGTTGCCCCTAAAAGTCCCATGAAAGCTTCTACATTAGCTCCATTAGTAGTTCCTACTTCTTGTAATCCTCCCATAAAGGCATTTAGCATTTCTCTTGGATTGTTACTCATAATATATCTCTCCATTCACCTTAATTTACTTGCAACACTAATAGTTGCTATGGCAAGTATCTATATAGATAATACCACTAATTTGTGGTATTGACAATAATTTATCATATAGTTTTTTCAAATGATTACCTATAGATATATATGATTTTACTATAGGTAGCTATTTTTGCTCTTCCATTAAATTAATTACAATCTTATTTAATACTTCTTTAAAGATCTCCAAATCATTCTCGCTAATACCTTTTATTGCTTCATTAGAGAAATTTTCACCAATTGGAAGTAAAGCTTCCCTTTTTTCTTTCCCTTCTTCAGTTAAGTATAGTTTAGATATTCTTCTATCCTTTGCATCTTTTATTCTCTGTACTGTATTTTCTTTTTCTAATCTATCAATAAGCCTTGCAACTGTGGATTCCTTTAAATCCATTTCTTCCGATAGCTCCTTTTGAGTTATGCCTTCATTTCTTCCTATGTAATAAAGAGCTATCCACTGAACCCTTGTAATATTATAAACTGCTAATCTATTGTTAAAAGCATCAATTATATGCTTTGTTCCTCTACTTGTTATAATTCCAATACAATCATCTAAATAAAACATGTATACTCTCACCTCACTATATATTATAAACTAAAAGGAGCTACCCTTCCACCATCACTAGGTTATGGTAGCTCTTTAAAGTTAAATTCATATAAAAATTTTCTGACAAATTAAATAGGACTTCTAGTATTTATTAGCACTTATTTTATGGTAAGTCAAGGTGAACCTTTAACTTATACACTATACCTATCTTGGTTCTTTTAAGGCTATTGAAGATGAGTAAAATAATTTTCATCTTCAATGCTATAAATTTTCGTGCTCTAGTTTTACACTGTAAAATAAAACAAATTTACTCTTTTGCCCTAGTAATTTTCTCAACTCTACTCCTATAAACTTTTTTCTTATCTCTCTTTAAAAGAATATAGCTATTAGCCACTACAAAAGCTATTCCTATTGCTCCCAAGGACTTAAAAGCAGTATTTAAAGAATATTTATCTCCAAGAACTCCTATGAGTGGAAATAATGTAATCATAAAAAAGCTAAATACCATACTAGCAAAGGAAAGAATAGTAGCTCTGTTTTCACTAGGGATCATTTTATTTATATAATCGCTAATAGAAACATAAATTATTCCTTCAGTGATCATTAGTAACACGAAGAAAACATAGTTAAATTTACTAAGAGTTATTCCCCAGATGCACCCTACAGTTAGTAGTGGAGTTATCAAAAGTATTCCTTGCTCTTTAATCTTTTTCTCTATAGCATGAACCTGGGTTGAAACTAAGGCTGAACCTAAAGAGCTTACTGCATAAATGATACCTATTATAGCCTCACTATACCCGTCACCCTTAAGGTAGTTTTGAAGATAGTAAAATATACAGGTGCAGAAGGCCATAAGAATTTGAGTAAATATAATTAAAAATCCTATCTTAGGTTTACTTAAAATAATCTTCAAACTAGTTTTTAGCTGATTAATAAATATATTTTCGTCACCATGAACTGACTTTACCCTACCTACATTTGGCTCTTTAAAAGTAAAGGATTGAGCTATAGTTATTATAGCAATTACTATAGTTAGAAGAAAGGCAATATTATAGCTCTTAGTTGCTAAATATCCTCCCAGAAAAAAGGAAACAACTCCCGCTACTTGAAAGAATAATTCTTTTCTACCAGATACTTTCATATAGGTTTCTTCTTCTCCAATTTCCTTTAGGGAGTCATAAATTAAGGCATCTCCAGCACCTGATTCTAAATTGTAGGATAGGGCTGTAAAGATAAAGGATATGGAAAACCAAAGAAAACTGTTAGCAAGTAGTAAGATTATCACACTAATCAATGACATAATTCTGCCTACTATTCTACTGGTCTTCCTTCCAAAGATATCTGCAACTGCACCAGTTGGAACTTCCATAGTAAAAGATGTAATATGAAATATGGTTTCTAATAAGCCAAGTTGAGTTAGGCTCATTCCTTTGCTTGCTAGATAAATCATCCATATTCCTCGAGTTAAATCTATATTTTGTAACAAAGTATATACATAATTTTTATAAACATTTTTTCTTAGTTGTAATTTTTCATTCATAATAAAATCCCCTTTCAAATTTGTGTAAAGATTCTTTGTGCCCACCCTACCTGATGCACTCCAAAATTTCATACAACTCAGAATTTTTGCCTATGAAAAACTTAATAAGCTTTTCTCAATAATCTTAAGTTATATAATAAAATTCATTTGTTGAAATCCTTACAGTTTGTAAAAGGGTATAAAAATACCCCTAAGTAGAATACTTAGAGGCTCACTTCTGTCATAATATATGTAAAATTAATATTCAATCATCACTTTTTATATTAATTTTTATCACATACTTATATTTATAAGAGAGCAAATTCTACACTATCAGGCTTACAACATATCTATTTTTGGACGCACCTATCCCGTAGTGACCAAAAATTGCTGTAATAGCATGTGCTGTAGCTAAATACTCTAACATGCTAGACCTGATAATAACAGACATCTTACTCCCTCCATTTCTAAAAAAATAGTGTACATGTGAATTTATCCACACATACACTATTATATCATAATTCTAAAAATTTGAAAGACTTTTTTTAATCATTATCTGTAGAGTGCTTATCTAAACTATAACCCTCAATAAATTTTACTATCTTAAAGAGAGTATTCTTCCTTAGTGAAAAACTGTTTTGATTTTAAGTACTTTGGAATGCTCTTCTCCTCACCATTTATAGTAATATTAGCAAACTTCTTTCTTATTTCCAGCATGTACACATTATTATCATAAGGTAAGTTTCCAATACATCTTAATCTAATTTTCAGATTATCATCTAACTCTCTTACATTAAATAATGTGAGGAACCTTTTACATCTTCCCTTAAAGGCTCTCTCGGGATCTAAGTTGTCTATTTGAGTATTGTCAAAAGTAAAATCAATGTTTAAATACTCATCCTGAACATAAATATTAGATTTACAAAACTCATTTATATATTGTCTATTTTGATTGGCCCTAGATATCCTTGAAAACTCTTCAAGTTCATCTATAAAGGTAAGAAAAGATGAATTACCTGTAATTTCACAGATTTGAAATCCATCGCTGGTGTGGTCAGTAATTGCTACTAGAATGTTAGATAAAGCGGTTAGACTAATAATGTCGTGTTTATCTACGATTAGTGTTTTATAGTCCACGTAACTAAACTGTTTATTATTAAATACTGATAATTTTCTAAATAGTAAAAAAGCACTCATTATTCCATGTTGATAGCTCTCAAAATCCTTTGAATATCTCACATGACTAGAATAATTGAAGGATAAATTTATGTTAACATCGTTTTCCATTAAAACTTCTTTATCTTCTTCTGATAGCTTTAGAAACTCTTCTTCTTTTATGCCTACTATATTTCCATACTTATCAAGAATAAGTATTTTTTCATATATCTTATCAGCTTTTTTTCCCGAATCCTCTATAAACTTGAAGCCGTAACACATTAGATTAAGAAAATCTTTAATTAGGTTATCATGAATATCAGAATAACTAAAGTCAAATTCATTATAATTATTTATTCCAAAGTGAGGTAAAATACCTTTTATGTTTTTATTTATAGAGTTTATTTTCTTTATTGGATAACCAAGATCATGGGTAAGTGCTGCTAGGCATCTTAAAGAGTCATAAAGATTTTCATTTTCATTCATAAGCTCACCTAACTCAAGAAAACCCTTGAATACATCCTTATGTATACTATTTTTAGCAACTTCACAGAACTGTTTAAACCCTTCATTTTCTTTTCCATATCTATGTAAAAAAGGCTTAAATTCTTCATTCTTAAAGATATATTCACCTAAGAAATAAACCCATAAACAGTGCATAGTATGATCTCTATAGAAGGAATCTGATGCAAATATTAACTCTTCGAAGTTTACATACTCATCAAAGTATTGAAATAAATCATCATAACCTCTTCTATCAGGATCAATATAACCCATGGAGGCTTCAAATAAAACTTTCCATAAGTTCTTGCAAATTTTTATCTTATTATGCATTTCCTTTTCTTCTTTGAGTTTTTTAACTTCTGCAGCTATTTCTTCCTTATACCAAGGTTTATTTTTTAAAAACACTATAGAGTCCTTGTCCATCTCCTCAAGATAAAAATCTAAAACTTTTCTTTCATCAATCATATTCATATAGCCACCCCATTTTTTCTTCGACACAGTATTAAGCAATTATCCCCACGAATACCTTGTCCATATTTGTAATATAGTATATATTTAATCACAAAATAACTTATATGTAAATAAAAGTAATAGACGCTGGATTTATTATATTAAAATGGTATAAAGTCTCTTTCTGTACCTGTTGACTATTTGGAGTGTTTGTATTAGCTCGTACTTACAGTTATACATTCATAAATAAGCTGAAGGTTTAAGTTATCCTTAAGTATAGACGTTTACTAATACAAATACTAATATTAATATTAACTTATATATTTGCCTTTAAGTGAAATAATAAGTAATATAACTTCTGTTATATATGCTTCAAAATTATGTTTGATAGTTTTAACATATAAGTTGCAATATTACTTTTGAAATGTGAAAAAATTTAAGCAACTTATATTAAAGAGAATGTAAAATAGAATTGGATATATTTATGCAGTGTCTTTATTACATTCTATATATAATAAAAAGCAATTAGTAAAAACTCTGCTTACTAACTGCTTTTCTAAATATTATGGTATTAAGTCTTACTAAAACTCCTTAAGTAAATTTGCCATTTCAATTGCTGTAACTGCAGCATCGTAACCTTTGTTTCCAGCTTTAGTACCAGCTCTCTCTATTGCTTGCTCAATGCTATCTGTAGTTAATACTCCAAAAATTACAGGAACTTCTGTTTCTAAAGAAACACTGGCTACACCCTTTGTAACTTCACTTGATACATAATCAAAATGTGGTGTTGCACCTCTTATTACTGCTCCAAGACAAATTACTGCATCATACTTTTGAGATTTAGCCATTTTTTTTGCAACTAGGGGAATTTCGAAAGCTCCAGGCACCCAGGATACCTCAATAGCATTTTCCTCTACTCCATGACGCACTAATCCATCTATGGCTCCTGTCAGAAGTTTTCCTCCAATAAACTCATTAAATCTGCCTACTATAATACCTATTTTTAACCCTTGTGCTACTAATTTTCCCTGATAAACTTTCATTTTTATTCCTCCTTATAATTTATTGTTCTATGCTATTGTTAAACTCCAACATATGTCCAAGTTTTTCCTTTTTGGTCTTTAAGTAATATTCATTTCTCTCATTGTGATTCATTTGAATAGGTTTTCTTTCAACTATTTCTATGCCATAACCAGTAAGTCCCGCCATTTTCTTAGGATTATTAGTCATAAGCTTTACCTTCTTAACTCCTAAATCTACTAAGATTTGAGCTCCTATACCATAATCTCTAAGGTCTGCTGCAAAACCTAAGGCTAAGTTAGCTTCCACTGTATCCATTCCTTGATCTTGAAGAGCATAAGCTTTTATTTTATTAATTAAGCCTATGCCTCTTCCCTCTTGCCTCATGTAAAGAATTATTCCTCTTCCCTCTTTTTCAACCTCCTTCATTGCAGCTGCAAGTTGTTGCCCACAGTCACATCTTAATGACCCAAAGGCATCTCCAGTAAGGCATTCAGAATGTACTCTCATTAGAACAGGTTCTCCATTTCCTACATCACCTTTTACTAAAGCCACATGATGTTCCCCTGTTAAGGTACTTTCGTAGCCAATCATCTTAAATTCACCATACTTTGTAGGAAGCTTACATTCTGCCATTCTTTTTATGTACACCTCAGTTTGTCTTCTGTAGGCAATTAAATCTGCTATAGTTATAAATTTAAGATCATGTTTTTTCACATATTCCATAAGTTCTGGAGTCCTTGCCATGGTACCATCTTCACTCATTATTTCACATATAACTCCCGCTGGATAAAGTCCCGCTAGTTTCGCAAGGTCTACTGCTGCTTCCGTGTGACCTGCACGTTTTAAAACTCCACCCTCCTTAGCTTCTAAGGGGAATATATGTCCTGGTCTTTTAAAATCTTTAGGTAAAGTATCCTTGTCCAAAACCTTCTTTATTGTAGCTGCTCTTTCAAAAGCTGATATCCCTGTAGTAGTCTCAACTGCATCGATAGAAACAGTAAAGGCTGTATGATGGGAATCTGTATTTTCACTTACCATTGGATAAATATCTAATTCTTTAAGTCTTTCACCCACCACTGGCATACAAATTAATCCTCTTCCATAGGTAGCCATAAAATTAATTGCTTCTGGCGTGACCTTCTCTGCTGCCATAAGAAGATCTCCTTCATTTTCCCTATCCTCATCATCAATTACTACCACCATTTTTCCAGCCTTAATATCCTCAATTGCTTCTTCAATAGTATTAAATTTACTCATTTTTCATTCCTCCCCTATTATGCAAAACCATTTTCACTTAGAAAATTAAAATCTATGCCCTTATTTATTGGAGCTTGCTCCCTTGCACCTAAAAACTTCTCAACATACTTTCCTAAAACATCACACTCTAAATTCACCACATCCCCAACTTTCTTTCTAAGAAGGGTTGTCATATCCTTAGTATGTGGAATAATTGATACTTTAAATACCTTATTATCAACATAAGCTATGGTTAAGCTTACCCCATCAATTGCTATTGAACCCTTCTGCACAATATACTTTAGTATTTCCTCTGAAGTATTTATTGCTATCCACACTGCATTGTCTTCTTTTTCAAAGCTTGAAATTGTACCCATGCCATCTATATGACCAGAAACAATATGTCCACCTAATCTATCACCTACTCTTAGAGCTCTTTCTAGGTTTACCTCTTCTCCAATAGAAAAGTTTCTTAGATTGCTTCTTCTCATGGTTTCAGCCATTGCATCTACTGTGAATTTACTATTGCTATAAGATGTTACAGTGAGACATACTCCATTAGTACAAATACTGTCCCCAAGTTTTACCTCTTCAAGGACTTTATTTGCCTTTATAGTGATTCTTGCTGATTTTGTTGATTTAGAAATGGCTTCAACTACCCCTATTTCTTCCACTAACCCTGTAAACAATTAATGCTACACCTCCTTTTAAAATTAAACTTATTTAACCTATGTGCTTTTTATTTTTACTTTTATTCTTTATTAAAAGTTTATTTGAAATTATGTTTTTTAATCTTCAGTTGTCTAAGTACTTTTACTTATATTCATTTTTATATAGTAAACTTTTCTTTACCTCTATGCTTCAATTAGTCTTCTTATTTTTCTATGTATCCCTCTACCATTAAGTCCTGCCCAAAGTGATGAACCCTTATTTCTTTAAGAGTTATCGCATCTTTCATGAACTCTTTCCCAATTCCTCCCACTGGAGTTTTTGAAGTTTCACCACCTATAATCTTTGGAGCAATAAAAGCATTGACTTTATCCACAATTCCTTCTTCTAGAGCTGAGTAGTTAAGCCTACTTCCCCCCTCTAAGAGAACACTGTCAATTTTCATTTCTCCAAGTATTTTCATTAAGTAGGTTAAGTCCACACTATTATTTTTTAAAGGAGTAACTATTATTTCTGTGCCTTTTTCCTTAAGCTGACGTATTTTATCCTGATTTGCCTTCTCAGTGGTAGCAATTATAGTCTTTGCATTTGAGGAAAGATTTAATACCTTTGCCTCTAAAGATATTTTTGCTGAAGAATCCACAATTATTCTAACTGGATCCCTAGAGTTTACACCTTCTAATCTGGTAGTAAGCATGGGATCATCTACAAGAACAGTACCAATTCCCACCATTATTCCTGATAATCTATGTCTTAATTCGTGTACGTATTTTCTTGAAGCCTCTCCTGTAACCCACTTTGAGTCTCCTGTATAAGCTGCAATTTTACCGTCTAAAGTCATTGCAGTCTTCATAACACAAAAGGGAGTACTCGTTATTATGTACTTTAAAAAAACTTCATTCAGCTTTTTTCCTTCTTCCTCTAGGACACCAGTGACCACCTCAATACCTGCATCTTGTAAAATTTTTATTCCTTTCCCACTAACCAAAGGATTAGGATCCTTTAAGCCTATAACAACTTTTTTAATTCCTTTCTCAACAATTGCTCTTGCACAAGGAGGTGTTTTTCCATAATGAGAACAAGGCTCTAAGGTTACATACATAGTTGATCCTTTCACCTCTTCTGTGGCATTTTTAAAAGCATTTATTTCTGCATGATGGCTTCCATAAACTTCATGGTATCCTTCCCCAATTACCTTTCCATTTTTCACTATAACAGCTCCTACCAATGGATTAGGATTTGTAAAGCCAATGCCCATTTCTGCAAGTTTAAGAGCTCTTTTCATATACTGAATATCCAACTTAATCATTCCCTTCCTAGGTACAGCTCATATTGTGCCTATAATATTAAAAGCCCTGAGATTTTATTCTCAGGGCTTAATTCCTTATACTTTAATAATACTATAGCCAAAAATACGTAAACTATTCCTAAGTTTACATATAAAAGGGTACTGTAATATTATATTTTTCTTCTTCCATCCAGACTATACTGTCGGCTTCGGAGTTACACCGAATCTGCCTTACGGCTCGCGGGCTATACCGCCGGTGGGGACTTACACCCCGCCCTGAAGACTTATTAAATTGTTGTAAAATTCACAAGCTAAATATAACACTGTGTATTTTATTAGTCAATAGGAATTTTACTTAAAATAGTAAATTCCTTATGCCTTTATCATATAAATATTAACTATTTATCCCATTTATAAACGCTAAATTTCAACAGTAAGTGTAATATTAAAGACTTACTATTTTAAGATATTAAGCTAACAAGTTCAAAATTAATTTAGTTAGTAATTGTAATTATTTTATATTACATATATAGAAATTAAATCAGATAATATTAGGAGTTATTTTTCTTTTAATTTGGTGTCGATAATAAAAATTCACTGACAAATAAAATAAGAAAGTGAAAGGTCTTTTGAAAAACTCAGAATGAAAAATAGTTCTTTCCATAATGTTTCTTACAGCAAACACATCATTGTAAAGTTGCCAATAGGCCTCTGTGAGCTGCTGTGGAGTCATATTTTTAGGAATGTGTACAGTTTCTGTTCCATTATAAGAATATATGTTATGATTGCAAATTCGATTTTCTTTCATCATATCTTCATAAAACTTCGTTCCTGGAATAGGCGTTAAAATGTAGAACCTAGGAACCACAATTTTATTATCTCTTATAAAGTCACTAGTTGCCTTAATAGATTCTAAGGTATCACCTTCAGCACCCACTACCATTTCTGTGGACACATCTATTCCTGCCTTTTGTATTTTCTTTAATAATCTTGGATAATCCTTTGGATTTTCCCAAGCTTTATTCATACTATTTAGACTTTCTTTGCTTATGCTTTCGAGTCCAAAACTTAAGGCTATACAACCACTTTTAGCTACAGCTTTTAAAAGTTCTTCATCATCCCCAATTTTTACAGAGCATTGAGACAACCATTGCATGTTTAGCTTTTCTATTTCTCTACAAAGTTCAAACATATAATCTCTATCTGAAAGTATATTGTCATCTAATAAAAGGAACTTTTTAAACCCAAGTTTTTTCACCTTCTTTATATCCCGTATAACATCTTTAATTTCTCTTCTGAAGTATTTAGTTTTATAAAGGCAATATACTGAACAAAAACTACAAGCGTTTGGACACCCTCGTCCTGCTTGCACCGGTAAAAAATCTCCTATTTTTTTATTTAGGATCAAGTCATATCTCGGCACTGGTGTTTGTAAAGTTGTTAATTGTTTTTTATATAAAGGTTTAAGCTGTCCACTTTCATAGTCTTTTAATAAATCTTCCCAAACAGACTCTGCATCTCCAACAACTACTGCATCACAATACTTTTTTGCCTCATCAGGCATAAGACTTACCATGTAACCTCCTAAAATTACTGTTTTTCCTCTTTTCTTAAACTCTGCTGCTATATCTAAAGTTCTAATAA
Source organism: Clostridium sp. UBA4548 (assembly GCF_002387895.1). Taxonomy (GTDB): domain Bacteria; phylum Bacillota; class Clostridia; order Clostridiales; family Clostridiaceae; genus Clostridium_J. The sequence continues at coordinate 45,466 of NZ_DGLI01000009.1, read as the reverse complement.
CTGCATGTCCCATACTACTTATGGCAACTATGTCTGCATCATTTTCAAAATCTATATCTTCAATGGTTTCTAAGATTATTTCCACCTGGTACTCTTCTGGTGTTAAGGCAGCTAGAAGTGGTAAGGCAAGTCCTACGAAGTATAGTTTCTTTTTTTTTATGAGTTTACCAGCATTATCATAAGGTGTTGGTTGAATTAGTAATATTTTTTTCATTAACTCTCTCCTTCACTATGATGTAATCACAAGTTTTAAATAGGTCTTCACTACTCCAAAAGACCCTTTTGCCATTCTAAGCACAGTACCAGGTCCAAATCTTTTTATCATATAGGAGGTGCTATTCATTCTAATATTTATATAAAGTACAAACCTTAAAAGTTCAAAATAATATCTTCTTAAAGACATTTTTGAAGGTATTATAGTTACTTTGCCAAAACTCCATGCCTCATACTCCATAGGATTGTATATAACTCTTTCCTTATACTCCTTATACATTGGCAAATTAGGAAATGGGGTCAATGGACTAAAGGTGGATATCTCTGGTTTAAGCTTTCTTACATAACTTTTCATGTATTTAAAATCCTTTAAATCCCAATCAGGGTGAAGCATAAAAGAAGCCCAAACATCAATACCTATTTGTTTTAAAATTTTGCTAGCTTTAATATTATCCTCTACAGTGGATTTTTTCTTGTAGTTTTTCATTTCCTCGTTATTAAATGTTTCATATCCCACAAGGACAGCTTTAAGCCCATTATCCTTTAACCTACTTATGGTATGTGGATGAGATAATACACTATGAACACTGCCATAACAAATAAAATTCTTAACTATACCTTCTTGCTCTAATAAATCACAAAATTTTTCTAATCTCTCTTCGTCATTTAAAAAATCATTGTCACAAATCATAACAGACGGCTCTTCAATTTCCTTAAGTTGTTTTATTATCAAATCTAATTGAATATCCTTTTCCTTAGCACCTTCAATTCTCCACCTTAAGCAAAAATCACAGTTTTTGCTGCAACCTAAAGAGGTTTGCATTATAGCGCAGGGTTTATAGCCTAAATAACTATATTTACTTCTATATTTTTTAGTTGCTATTCTATCTGGTACCATATATTCATTTCTTCCATGGACGTTGGTTCCTATAAAGTCCAAAGCTTTACTATGAATTCCATCTATAGGCTCAACGATTCCCCTGGATATGATGTGCATAAACTTTTTCAAATTGTCTGTTGTGGTATATTTAAACACATGATCTATGTGATTTGTAAAAAATCCTTCTGGATTTAAATAAGCTTGAGTTCCCCCTACAAAGGTAATTACCCCAGGTTTTAATTCCTTTGCTTCCTTTGCCAGTCTTATAACATTGTTTACATCTATACAAAGAGAAGTTATCCCTACTATATCTGGATTGAATTCTTTAAGGGTTCTTGAGAAATTTTCTCCAGTTACCATTAGATCTAAAATTTCAACACGGTGATCTTCTTTTAGAACTCTGTATAGACATTCAAGTCCTAGAGGTTCACAAAACATCATTTCTCCTAGAGTAATAGCTTGTTTAATTCTTGGAGGACGAACAAGTAAAATTCTCATTTAACCATCTTTCCTTTTCTATTTTATTTATATTTATAAAATCAAAGTTACTACATAACTCTTAGTCAATTTTACCATGGCTTTTAAGGTTTCCAAATACATAAAGCAAGTCACTACATATGAACCTAATATATGACTATTTTTCAGATTTTACCCAAATTCCGCACTAACCCCGTTGTCTCCTAAAGACTTGCATAAGATTATTTCCCCCTAATAGCCTTTAACATATATTGCATTGATATATTAGAACTTCCAATAGAAAGTTTCAAAGTTTCTAGGAATCCATATTTCTTAATAATATATAATACATTTGATGGCCTCATGATGATCTTGTAATATAGTTTTATTATATTGAAATAATAACTTCTAATGGATAGCTTTGATGGGGTCACTGTCATGTGAGCTAAATCCCACTTTTCATACTCTTCTCGCTTTACTATTAACTGGTTTTTATACTGCTGAAATAAATCTGTTCCTGGAAGTGGAGTGAAGGGCTGAAGGTTAACAAATCTTATATTAAGCTTTTTTATCCACTGGTATAACCTGTGAAAATCCTCTTTACCCCAATCTATTCCTAGTATTAAAGTAGCATAACATTCTATATCATATTTTTGAAGAATTTCAACAGCTCTTTCATTTAATTTCACTTCAGATTTTTTATTATATTTTATTAACTCTTCCTCACTTGAAGATTCAAGACCTACAATGCAAGCCCTAAGCCCTACTTCTGAAAGTTTTTCAATCACTTGTTGATTTTCAGCTATAAAATCTGCTCTTCCATAAACTAAAAACTTTTTTTTAATTCCGTGAGCTTTAAGAATTTCTGCAAACTTTAATAACCTTTCCTTGTTAAAAAGAAAGTCATCATCTACAATATAAACTTCCTCTTCTTCAATATCTTTTAATTCACATACAATATCCTCTAAATCTCTGGTAAAATACTTCCCATCAGTAATGTTTCTACAAAAGCAAAAACTGCACTTATAAGGACATCCGTAAGAAGTTTTAATAAGTGCACAGGGATTATGGAACATGTAATAGTATTTATTTCTATACCTACTTACACTTTTCCTATCTGGATGCTTCCATTTGAAATCCATAGCTTTCTCAATTGTTTCACCGTCATAGGTCCCCGGAATTTTAGAACACTCATGTGTTTCTAAGGAATTAATAATATTTATAAAAGTTTGAATTCCATTAGCTTTTATTATATAGTCAATGTGCTCTGATAAAAAATCTTCAGGTACTACTTCTGCATGAACTCCTCCCACCACAACTTTTATAGCCCTTGATACCCCTTTTATTTCTTTTGCATAATTCTTAATTACATTTACATGAGAAATATACCCAGTGATTCCCACTACTTCAGGGTTATATTTTTTTATATAATATTCTAAAGAATTCTTTTCTAGAATCATATCTAGAATTTCTATCTCATGTCCTAAAGGTTTAATATTAGCTACTAAATATTCAAGTTCTAGAGGCTCACAAATCATTACACTTTGAAGTCCTATAGTTTCCTTCGGCGGCCTTGGTCTTACTAGTAAAATCTTCAAACTATTTCCTCCTTAATTTAAAAACTACTATAGATGGCATATAAGCTCTTTCCCTTATAAGAATCTCTTTTTCCAAAATAAAATAGTCCTTTGTCAGTTCTCTTATTTCCTTTGGACTCAAATATTTAGCCTTAGTAGTAGTGAATTTAACTATAAACATAGCTACTTTATCATAAAAACTTCTTTCAGAAGCTTGAGCTAAAATTAAATATCCCTGGTCCTCTAGCAAATTATAAAACTTTTCCATAGTTGCTTTTTTGTCTTTATAATAGGGAAAAGAATGGCTACAAGTTATAATGCCATACTTCTTTTCTGCCTTAAATTCTTCTATTGAATAGTTGCTATAGCTAACTTTTGAAGCCTTATTTCTAGCTTCTTCTACCATTGCCTTAGAATAATCTATTCCTTCCAATGAATAAATATCATCCCTAAACTCTTCATCAATTTCTCTTGTTAGCTGACCTGTACCACATCCCACATCAAGAAGTGCTATTTTTCCTCTATTTGTAGATTCATTATTTCTTGTATTCTCACTTCTAATTATTTCTTCTATCTCTTTTAGGATAACTTTTCTAGTTGGTCCTAAGGAATATTTCTGAACCCATAACCTTTCATATTTCGATGCCCAAAAGTCCCAAATACTCATAATTATTCCCTCCTAATCTTTATACTCAAATTAGACTTATTGTATTATACTAACCTAACTTCCTGTACTTAAAATGTTTTCGCCCTGACGTGAAATCCTTATATTCAATAGTACATAAATAAAAATTTATAGCCACTTGAAAGGTGCTTAATAAACTCATTGTTTCTTAATGGACTTTTCATTGTTGAAAAGCATTAATTTTAAAGTGTTAAAATACACCTTTAAATGCAGGATATAAAAATAAAAATAGTACTTTAAAACAGAAAGATTAGTTGGTTTAATTAAAAGATGGAGAAAATCCATCTTATCATAATTATGGAACCTTATTTCATCTTTATATTTTTCATAAAGTTCTGTACCTGGAAGTGGTGTATATATTGAAAATGTACATAACTTTAGTCCAACCCTTTTAATCCATTTATATAATTTATTAAAATCCTGTTTTTTGTAATTAATGTGAGTTACAAATAATCCAATGCACGCTATTTCAAATTCCTTTAAAAAAGCCACACAATTTTCATTGATATTCTTATCCGTTCCCTTAGAAAAACCTTGAAGTTCTTCACTATCCACAGCTTCTAGCCCAACTATTACTTGTTTTATACCTATTTCCTTCATAAGAGGAAGCAAGTCTTTATTTTTCACAATAAAATCAGCTCTAGAATAAATTATAAAGTTCTTCTCAATTTTATTTATTCTTACCATATGAGCAAAAGCTATTAATCTTTCTCTAGAGATAAGAAAAGTATCATCTATAATCCAGATATTTTTGCAATTAATACTTTTTATTTCTTCTACAACACTTTCTAATCCCCTTTGAATATAAACTCCTCCATTTAAAAGCCTGCAATAGCAAAAGTTACAGGAATAAGGACAGCCATAAGAAGTTTTAATCATGGCACAAGGTCCTAAATTTAAGTATTTAAACTTATTCTTATTTTTATAGAAAAAAGCTCTATTTGGAGTTTTTTGCTTCTCCGGATTAAAAACTTCTCTTTCATTGATCTTCCATTGACCTTTTTCTCCCTTACAACAAATACCCTTAATCCCAGAAAAGCAGTCCTTATTAAAGCTACCACTAGCAAGATGTTCTAAAGGCTTATAACCTCCTGAGTAACATACAATATCAATAGCCTCATGGAAGAAATCCTTATAGTTAACTTCTGCATGTACTCCTCCTACTATTATAATAGTGCTTGGATTAGTCTTTTTCATTTCTACAGCATAAGAAATCATAGTGGACACATTATTTAGATAACCTGACATGATAACCACCTGTGGCTTTTCTTCTTTAAAAACTTTTAGGGTGTTCCTCTTACTTGTAACTTCGTCTTGAATAAAATACTGAAGTTTATAATCCTCTAGTAATGTAGCTATATATTCTAACTCTAAAGGCTCTACTACAATTGGAGAAATCACATTGTATGCACTTTGAGCTTTTGTTCTAATTAGCATTATTTTCATTAAAAATCTCCTTTAGATTTATTTATATATACTAAAATACTCAATACTTCTAACCAATTATTCCCTTTAGTATGTTTTCACTTTGCTAAATAGGGTCTACTTAATGCATTTGCTAACTTCTACTTCGTACACATTAAACTTTTTGTGTTCTTGAAAATCAAATACCAACCCACAATTCACTGAAGGAAAATTATAATCTAATATCCAACTTGACTCACAATACTTATACTTATTCTTAGAAAGGTCATAACACTTTCTTAAAAGACCAAAGGCTACTCCTGTATTTCTGTACTTTGACATAACTCCAAGCTCTACAATTTTTATCTTGTCAATATTAAATAGGTTTATTTTATTTTTTAATACAGTTCCAATTCCAAAACTTTTATAAGGTGGAACTAACTCATGAAAGTCAGGATACCACAATAAAAATCCTATAGGTTCATTTCCTTTATAGGCAAAGATAAGATTTTCACCTTTAATTAAATAAGATAAGTCTTTAAAAAGTTCAAAATCCATAGAAGCTTCTCTTGGATAATAAAATTTATGTTCTTTAAAAATTTCATTATTAAGCTTAGTATAAATATTAATCTCACTTTTAAGGTCTTTAATATTCATAGTTTTAAAGGAGTAGTTTCTATTAACTCTTTCTATAACCTTATCTATCTTAGACATATGAAATTCCTTTAAATCCTTTATTAAGGAGGTAAGTACAACCTTATTATGTGGATAGGCTTCAAAGATTTCTAAGTAAAAGGGAGGATTGTAGGAAGTACCAAAGCTTTGAGGAGTTTCAAAATGGCTGCTAAGAATACCTAACCCGTAGTTCACATGACCATTCATACCAATAAGTATTTTGGGTATTCCTCTTTTTCTTGCTATTTCAATAGCATAATCAATCAAACCCCTTCCAGCCTCTTCTTCTCCTTTCTTGCACTCAAAAAAAGAAATCTGAAGATAATCCTTGTAATCTCTTTCATGGATTAATAAGGCAGCAGCAAAAACTTGTCCAAATTCTTCAACTAGCACTCCCTCTATACTAGCTTTTTTTGAAAAAGTAGTATTTTTAAAGAGCATATCCTTTAGAGTTAGCTCCTCAGAATTCTTCATGTAGGGATTATTTTTATATAAGCTTCTTCTAAAGCTTATAATTTTATTTTTTAGCTCTTTAGTATTACAATTTATAATTTGCATTATAATCCCCTTTCATAATTTTATTTCAATAAAAAATAATTTTTATTTTCATTAACACTTATAAGTTTAGTTTAAATCTAAGGAATTATTTTTTCATTATTTATAAATACATGGTACTTTTTAAAATTATATTTATAACTTAGAAATGGAACTAAATATTGAATTATCTTATTTAAAGCCCTATTAGAACTATGAATGTATAAGTACTTTTCTTCAATTATACATCCTAGCCTCAATTTAGCATCCTCAGCCGTTTGTCCCATCTTTATACTTTTTGCTCCACATTCTATTGCCCTAGCAATAATATGATAAAGCATATTAAAATATAAACTGTGCTTCTTATTTACACTATAATCTATTCCTCCAAATAAAAAGTAAAAGGTTTCCTCTTCTTTAAAGGTTTGAACAAACCCCACAGTCTTTCCCTCTAGGGTAAAAACTGTGGTATCTGCACTATTCTCTCTAAAAAATTCTATAGGTAACTTTTCAAGCTTAAAACTTGATTTATTATAAACATTTTCATATAGCTTATAAAGTTCCCCTGTAAACCTCTCCTGTTTTTCTAGCTCCCTTATATCTAGCAATTTTCCATGTTTCCTTATTTTATTATATCGATACCTATGCGATGGTTTCATAGCTTCTAAGTAACTCTGAAAGCTATTCCAGGGCAGTTCCATAATACAATCAGGTAAAGTATATCCTCTTTTTAATTCTTTAAATTTATCATTACTATTAAGCACTACCTTTATTCCCTTTATTGATTTTAATACCTTTAAAAATATCGCTTCCTTTTCACAACAGTATCCTGACGCTGACACTGAAGCTGGAACACCTATAATAGTTATGGGTATGTCTAACTTTAACTTGCTATAGGTAAACATATTAAGTTTTAACTTATATGTGACAAAACAGTATTTGTTTTCATCTTCATCAGTGACGAAATAGTATTTAGCTCCACAAGGATTGGTTTTTTCTAATAACTTTAAATACTTCCTCTTTAATAAAGGGGATTTTTCCACTGCCTCATCCCAACAATTTGGAACTTCTTCTACTTCGTCGAAAACTTTTATATTCATATTACCCCTCACTTGAATTTCCCTAAAGCTTTAATTAAATTCACTTTTGAAAATTTACTTTCATAATATTCGTAACTTAATTCTAACATATAAATGACATTTATAAATATTATCACTGCATAATCTCTTTGATATAATTCACAGCCTATTACTTGTACTTATAAAATTTATGACTTTAATATATGTATTATAACTTTCATTTTTAAAATTTCTAAGGAGCCAATTGTAGTACTTCACTAATTTGCTACTCCCTTATTATAGGGAACCAGAGTTAAAACTTAATTTATACATGAATCCTCCCCTGGTTCCCTTAAGGGATTATGAAGATGAATAAGTTAAATTTCTATCATGGAACCCTATAGCCAAAATACTTCCAAATAGCTTTTTTAGTGCTAGGATGCTGTGTTCATTACACCTTTAACATTAACAATTTCATCATCATTTCATTTACACTTAGAAGTTACTAATTGCTCTTCCAATAATATTTAAAGATATCTATAAGAAAAAACGGAAGTCAATTGACTTCCGTTAGTTATTGTTCATTAGTAACAGTTCTAAATCTTACATTGAAACTTACATATCCATCCTTATACTTAGCTTCAATCCACCCTCCTTGAAGTTGCACTATGCTTTTTGCAATAGCAAGCCCCAAGCCACTTCCTCCAGTATCCGAAGACCTAGATTTTTCTGCCCTATAAAACCTGTCAAATATTTTTTCTAAATCTTCTTCTCTTAAATTATCACATTTATTCTGTATACTAACTACTGCTACATCTCTTTCTTTTGTAAGAATCACTTTTATTTGTCCTGGCTTTAAGCTATATCTTATAGCATTCATAAGAAGATTTTCAAAAACTCTTACTGTTTTAGCTGGATCAATATTAACAATTACTTTTTCATTTATAAATTGTTCTGTAATTACTAAGTTATTCTCTTCACTAATAGGACTTAATTCATCTATAAGTTGATCTAGAAGTCCATTTAAAGCTATATTTTGTTTATCAACTCCGACTCCACTACCGCTTAGCTTAGTGTACTCAAACAAATCACTTATTAGCACCTCTAGTTTCTCCGTCTTATTGTAGGCAATAGTTACAAAATCTGCTAGCTGCTCTTGCCCTTTATACTTGTTTTCCTTTATAAGCCCTAAGTAGCCCTTAATAGAAGTTAGTGGAGTCCTAAGGTCATGAGAAACATTTGTTATTAACTCACTCTTTGTTCTCTCTGCTTTTCTCTCATTTTCAATTCTTTTTTTTAACTGCTGAGCCATGAAATTTATGTTATTAGCCAGAGAGCTAACCTCATCTTCCCCCCAAATATTGATTCTGTGATCTAAGTTTCCCTTTGAAATCTCAATAAGTCCATGGGACACTTCCTCAACATATCTCATTTTCTTATTAGTTATAAAGTAAAAAGACAAAAGGAAGGTTAATAACGCTGCAACATCCCCAGCCATAGGATCATTATTGGTTTCATAAACTATTTGCCCTTCAGGTATTCCACTTACAATGACATACCCTTTGCTATCAGTAAAATTTATAGGATAAAAGCTTACATATTCCTTGCCTTCGTTGAGCTGATATTGGTCCCTATACTTTGTTATTTCCATGGCACTCTTTATTGTTGTATAGATATCTACTTGTGTTTCGTTTGCATTTTCAGATTTATATAAAACCTTCCCATCTAAATCCGAAATAATAGTTTTAAAATTATGATTTTGTGAAAGATTATTTAAAATTTCATCAATAGCCTTCTTATCATTTATACTTATTTGAGAATTGGTTATATTATCCACTATATTCCCTGCTTGATCGGCCATTCTCTCAGTGCTTCCACTATAATCTATTCTTGCATATCTGCTTCTATCCCTAAAGAAATCATTTGTAATTCCTGAAACTATTGTGGACAGCAAAAGGCAAATTCCAAAAATTGTAACTAGTTCTAGCCTAATACTTTTTCTAACTTTACTCCAAAACATTTGATACAAGTTCGTTATTGGGGAAAACAACTTCTTTATAAACCTCGGAAATCTAATTTTCAATTTTATAACCTACTCCCCATACAGTTTTTATAAATCTAGGTTTTCGTGGATTTTCTTCGATTTTTTCTCTTATTTTTCTTATGTGTACCATCACCGTGTTGTCTGATTCAAAAAAGTCTTCCTTCCACACCATAGAATAGATCTTTTCTATACTGAAAACCATGTTTTTATTTTTAGCCAAAAGATATAATATCTCAAACTCTCTTGGGGTAAGCTTTGCCTCTTTATCACCCACTCTAACCTCATGAGTGTTAGTATTAATAACTAAATCCTCTATCTCAATTATATCATCTTTTTTCTCAATAGTAGTGTTTAACCTTTTATACCTTCGAAGTTGAGACTTAACTCTAGCTAAAAGTTCTAGGGGATTAAAAGGTTTAGTAACGTAATCATCTGCCCCTGTAGTTAGTCCCATTATCTTATCCATATCCTCTGATTTTGCTGAAAGCATAATTATAGGCATGTTTTTATCTTCCCTAATTTTCATGCAGGCTTCTATACCGTCCATATCAGGCATCATCACATCTAGAATTATTAAATCAACTTCCTCACTACCTAAAAGTTTTAAAGCTTCTATTCCATTGCTAGCCTTTAAGACTCTATAATTTTCGTTTGCTAAATATATTCCAACTAGGTCTCTAATTTCTTTTTCATCATCCACCACCAAGATGGTTTCTTTATCCATAATAAGCACCTCTTTAAATTAAAATTATCCACAATTCTATATGCCCCATCTGCAAACACAATTCCAAAAACCACATCTAAAATAACATGTTGTTTTACCAAAAGAGTAGATATGATTATTAACCAAGCTGTGAAGCTTACTAGATTATTTACTTTTAAATTACTACTTCCACTTTTCCTCATACCTATTATCATAGCATAGCTAGTTAAAACATGTATACTTGGAAAACAATTATAGGGATTATCTGATTTATATACAATGCCTATAATTTTAGTTAATATGTCATCACCTATTAATTCAGGTCTTGGCACAGTGGTTTGGAAGAAGAAATATACCACATAACATAAAACCATACCAAGAATTAAAGTGCTTAAAGTTTTATAATAAACTTCTTTGTAGTAAAAACAAAAATATACTAAGGTCAGAAGTATAAAAGGATACCATAGCATATAAGGCAAAATAAACACTTGCGAAAAAGGTATTATTCTATCTAAATCTGTTACAAGAGAGTAAACTCCTCTATTAGAATTATTTAAAACTCCATAAAATATATTTGTTATAGGAATTAAAAGCATAAGCATTAGGGAAAATAAGTTATCCTTTATTTTTTTAATCATGACTTACTTCTCCACCTCTAGTAATTTAGCCCTGAAGCTCTTACTCCGCTATGATAAGACTCTCCATAGCTTACTGCTTTAACATATAAATCTTCAACTCTACCAGCAAAAGTTTTACTTGAATATTCATTAGCCTTGCTCATTGCTTTCCTACTCAACTCTTTTCTTAGTTCGTCATTAGCTAAAATTTCACTAGCATACAAGATAAACTCCCAGGAATTCTTATAGGAAAATCCATTAGTTCCCTGAACTATTACTCCATCTATGGCCTTATCATATCTGCAAACTATAGGACATCCACAACTTAATGCCTCAATATAAGTTAAGCCTTGAGTTTCACTAGTAGAGCCTGTTACAAATACATCTGCTATTTTATAGTATTTGTAAACTTCCGTTGGTTCAACCATGCCAGTAAAGATTATAGACTCTTCTAAGGCATTTTCCTTTGTCAACGCTTTTAACACTTCAAGATGTGGACCTGCACCAACTATTAATAGTTTAGCCTTTGGCACTCTCTCTAGAATTTCAGGGAAGTGGCTTATAAGTTCATCAATATTCTTTTCTTCAGCTATTCTGCCTACATAAGTCATAATTTTATCCTGATCACTTAATCCTAACTTTAAAAGAAGTTGTTCCTTTTCATCCTGCCTAACATTATTTTGAAACCTACCTAAGTCTATGCCAGTTGGTATTATATTAATAGGACAGTGAAGTCCATATTCCCTAAGAGCAGTTTTAGTCTTATCTGTTGGTGCAATTACTTCATCCACAGAATCTAATATGAACTTTGTAACTTTAGCTGCTCCGCCTTTTTTAATAACCTTGCCTCCTAAAATATATCCTAAATAATCCTCGTACATGGTGTGATAGGTGTGCACTTGAGGAATATTTAATTTTTTAGCTATATGCTTTGCCACTAACATTGTTGAAAACTCAGTTTGAGAATGAACTATATCTGGATGCCACTCTATAATCTCCTTTATAAGTTTATTATAAAAAGGAACCTTGATTCTGGCATCGGGATAAACATTAACTTTTAAAGATTTCAAATAATAAATATCCCCTTCTATTCTTTCCTCTCCTGTATGCGATAAAGTAAGAATTCTAACCTGATGTCCCTTCTCTTTCAGTTCTTTATATAAATTACTTGTAGAAATCACAACTCCATTAATCATTGGATAATAAGTGTCAGTAGTTAATAATATCTTCACCAGTATAACCCCCTAAATAAAACCATAAAATAAGTTCTCTATTTTTATATTATATATGTATATCTATTTATCTAATTCTAAATCGCCAGAATGCAACTTGAAGATTTCTCTCTGTGAAAGTTTTTCTTCACTTCCTTAAAGTGTTTTAATTCACAATAAGAAGCATTCAACTTGAATTCTATACTATAATTATAAAAGCTACTCCTTAATAAAATTATAGTATAAATCTTAAAAATTTCTTAAGATTTATCAAAACTCAATGAAGAAATAGATTATCCCCTGCACTCTTTATTTTACAATGATTTTTTATTAAAGCTTATTATATTATTATGAAGTCTAGCAATTTAAAAAATGTTTTTAACCTCTCAATATTAACTTTAGGATTTATTTAATAAAAATGTCCACTAAAAAGTGGACATAATTGATTATGTATTTATATTAAATTCACGGAATATATATTTTTATTGTGATTATAATATGCTCTATGTTTATATTTAAAGAAATAGTAGAGATACCCCTACTAGGGATATAACTGCACCAGCAATTTCTCTTAGTGGAACCTTTTCTTTAAAAATAAATATTGCTGCTGGTATAACTAATATGGGTGTTATCGATGTTATAGTGGAAACTATACCCGTTGGTGCATACTGAACTGCAAGTAGAGATAAAGAAACTCCAATAAAAGGACCAAAGAAAGATCCTAAGGAAATGTGTTTAATTGCTTCTTTATTTTTTATAGCCGCCTGTACTTCTCCCCATCTTTTCCACATAGTTATTACAACAGAAAATCCGATAATTGCAGCTATTATCCTAATTTGTGTTGCTGCAAAGGCATTATAAGCACCCATTCCAAACTTACTAAATACTAACCCAAATGCTTGTCCTAAAGCACCGATGAAAGCATAAAGCATCCCTTTAGCAGAATGAGATAAGGTTACTTTATTATCATCAGGATTTTTGCTGAAAATAACTATTATAATTCCTCCCATGGTTATAAACATACCAATTAGCCCTAACAAGGAAATTTTTTCATCCATTAGTATAAAACCTGTTAGAGCTGTTATAGGTGGTACCGTTGACATGATTAACATAGCTATACGAGAACCAATTTCTACATAAGCTTGAAATAAAAATAAATCTCCTATTACGAAGCCTATTAATCCTGAAAAACTTAACCAAATCCAAGTAGAACTTGAGGCATCAAAGGGTAAAATCATCCCCCTAGCCAATAGATTAAATAAGGAAAGCAGGAAAAATGCTATTACTAACCTTATTAAATTTACTGCTAGAGAACCAACTTTTTTCCCAGCCGATTCAAAAGCTACAGCAGTAATTGTCCAGCATAATGCAGTTCCAAAGGCCGCAATTATGCCCAAATTAAATCCATTCATTATTAATCCTCCACTTTTATACTCTAAGATTCTACTAACAAAACTTTTTATGAATAAATGTCTGAAAACTCTATGTTAACTCTTTCAACATGATTATCAGTTACCCCTACCAGTTCAATTGCATCAGCAGTTTCTTCTACTAAGATTATAGGAATCGATATTATAAACTTTGTGCCTTCTCCTGATTTGCTTTCAGCCTTTATATTTCCTCCCTGCATTTCAACGAAGGATTTTACTATAGATAACCCTAATCCACTTCCTTCATGATTTCTCGTAAAAGATTTGTCTACTTGAACAAACCTATCAAATATTGAGTTTAATTTGTCACTAGGTATACCAATACCATCATCTTCTACTACAACTTTTAGATTAGATTTTTCATCATAGATATTTATTTTAATTTTTCCATTGGATTTTGTAAACTTTATAGCATTTGAAAGTAAATTTAGCATAACCCTTTCTATTTTATCTGGATCACAAGCTGTTACCTTCTCCTCGATTTCAGTGTCAAACTCGATAGTAATCCCTTTATTTTCTGCATATTCTACTACTGATAAAGAGATGTCTTCTATAATAGGTATAATATTGTGATTTTGAAGACTAATATTGAAATAACCTGCATCTATTTTTGTCATGTCAATTAGATTATTAATTAATCTTAAAAGTCTATAACAATTTTGCTTTAAAGTTTTTAGCCTTTTACCCAATAATAAATCTTCTTCTATTAACTCTCTTTGTTCTTTTTCTAACAATTGTATGGTTCCAAATATAATTGTTAAAGGAGTTCTTAACTCATGTGACAAATTAGAAAAGAATTCATTTCTTAATCTGTCAATTTCTATGGCCTCTTTTAACTTTCTTTTCTCTTCTTCCATATTTTTTTGTAACTTTTCCAGTTCCTTTTGTTCTGTAATATCCTTCAAAATGTTTAATACAGTAATTTTTCCATTTATTTTTAAAGGTGCAGAAAAAGCTTCCACCTCTACTACTTCTCCACTTGCTTTAGTAATTAAATTTTCAACTAAGGGTTGAAAATTATTTTCATTTAGCGCATTGTTCAACCTCTGTTCTCCAATTATCTCAGTGTTGAGTTTTACAAAATCATTAACTGATCTTCCAATTAGGTCTTTAGGATCTTCTAGGTTAAAAAACTTAGCACCTTCTTTATTTGCATAAATAAACTTTAATTTCTTATGTATAAAAACTGCATTAGGCAGTACTTCTATTACTTTATCAAAAACCTTTTTATCCTCTTTAAACTTTTCTAGATTTGTATGTATTTTAAAAGCACTAATAAGTTGATATCCATTAGATAATATAAATAGCACTACTAATATTATTATAGTATATTGATTTATTTTGCTTTTCGAAATTACCGCGTTGACAAAAAAGCAACATAAAATGAAATTCATAATGTTTCCTAATAGAATTTTATAAAGTAGTTTATATTCTTTCAGCTTTAAATTTGACATTTTTTCCCCCGAAACCTAAATTTAATTTTAATTTAAAGTTTTCTTAATATAGGTCTATAACTAATATAATATCTCAAGTCTATATCAAATTTCAACAAATTTTGATATATTTTACCCATAATTTTATTTTCTTCCTAATTAACCATTTTATAGTTCAATATAAACTTATTATTCTTAAATATTATTTTTATTTTTTTCGCCATCTCAATGAGATTATATTTTTATAATAAATGAAACATTAATTTTTAGATAGTTCGTATCTTTTCGTTTTTAGGCTAACTGCTTTCCTATTTTTAACAATTTATAGTTGATAAAAGTTTTAAATACATCATAGAATCCTCAGTTAATCAGATAAAAATATACTTATGCAACTTCTTGCATAAGTATATTTTTATCAAGGTTTCATTTAATTTAAAATTAAATTAACTTTCTCATCACTACATTTAAATAATAAACAACTAGTCGAGATCTTGCCAGGCATTGCTTTTCCCAAATCCTCAAGTGTAATCTTCTTAACTTCCTAATATTTAATGATATTTTGGAAGCTTCTGGTCTGCCAGCTTCTTTACTGGGCTGTTAACCAGCCTTGCAATTACTTAGCTTAGGTAAATTGCTAGGCAATATAAAAAGGATGATTTTTAAACTTAATCATCCTCTATAACATCAATATATTGTTTTAAAGCTATTGGGTCATTAAGAATGATTTTTTTGCCATCATAACTTATAATCCCTTCATCAATAAATTTATTTATACATCTAGTCACTGTTATCCTTGAACAACCTATGTTATTAGCTAACTCTTGATGGGTAAGAGGTGTATCAATGAGTACTTGTGCTAGCTCTCCAGCACCTATACTGCAAGAGGCAAGTCTTAAAAGAGCATCTGCTATTCTTCCTATAGAATCGTTAAACACGTTATTTGTTAATTGAAGCATTACTATTCTATACTTTCTTGTAATGCTGTGAATAAAATATCTATATATATGAGGATTATTTTTTAATTCCTCCTCCAAAATATCTTTATGTATTATAGAAACCTTTGCTTTTTCCTTTATAATTCCCATGGTAAAGCTAGAGCCTCCACAGAAATAATTCATTTCTCCCAATATCTCTCCTGGGCGTAGCATATATAAAAGTTTCTGATTTCCTTTAGAACTTAAAATATTTACCGATACTACTCCATCCACTACTATTCCAAAATAATTATTATAATCAATATCAAGTATTTCATTTTTTCCGTAATTTCTTATAGAGCCAGCTTTGCTAAGTTCCTTTAAAAAATAGTCTCTCATTATGGTCTGTCTTTTTTCATCGAATAACTCATTATACATAAACTTCCCCCCAATTCTTTGTTGAAAGTCCTATGGAAATTTCTATAAATAATTATGCTATAGTTTGTTATAAGCTCCTCATTACTTAAAATACGTAATATTAATGTATACTATTAATTAGAAAATTATATCAAAGTTATAGAATTTTTTCTATGAAATATTGAATATTTCTTGATTAAAGTATTATTTCTTAATAGTGGTACTTCTAAAGTAAAGATAAACACAAGATTTTTATGGTAGAACATTTATCATTTAAAATTTGTTTTAATCTTAAATCTATTTTTCTCAAAAAAAATAGTAATTTAGATTTACCTAAATTACTACTTTCTTATTTCTATCATTTTTACCTATTGGTTTCATGCTAAAGCTTTCATTAGAAGTTGTTCCTTTTCAAGAAAACTTCTCCAGTCTCCATTTTTGATATAAGGATTGTTCTCTTTTAACTCTAGCCCATCCTTAGCATTATATATATAAGCATTTGCCAACTCTTCCTTGCCATTATCTAAAAGTTGTACCTTGATAATTTTTCTATTATACTCATTATCAGGATTTCCTTCGCCAAAAAAGTGTTCCATGGCATCAAGCTCTTTTAAAGTATTTTCGTAATCACATACTTCAATAAGCTCTCCGTAAATGTAATCAGTACCTTCAATCATTGCTGGATACCCACACTTTGTAAGGTGATAAAGCTCTCCCTTAGTTCGTGCATACTTTCTGCTAATCACTTTCCCTTTAAGGTATTTTTCATGATTGAAAAGATCTTCCATTAGACTACCGTATACAAAAATCTTTTTAGTCATAAATTCCACCTCCTAGCATATTTTCCCGTGTGACACCTTTATATCTTCCTTATTCTCAACCGTAGCTTTAATTGCAAGTTCCAAGCCCCTTGAAATCTGCTGAAGACTCATATAAGGTGTGTTAGCTCTTGTTATAACCTGTTCAGGAATAAATGGAACATGGATAAATCCCCCTCTTATGCCTTTATACTTCTTATCTACAAGATATAAAAGTCCGTACATAATATTATTGCACACATAAGTTCCTGCAGTATTTGATACTGCTGATGGAACACTTCCTGCTCTCATTTCTTCAACCATTGCTTTAATTGGTAAAGTTGCAAAGTATGCATTTTCTCCATCTTCAAAGATCTTTTCATCAATAGGCTGATTTCCATCATTATCTGGAATTCTTGCATCATCAATATTTATAGCAACTCTTTCGATTGATAATTCAAATCTTCCACCAGCTTGTCCAACACATATTACAACTTGTGGCTTTTCCTTTTCTATAAGCTCATCAAGCTTTTTAATTGACTTTCCAAAAACTACTGGTATGGATGCTTTTACAATTTCTGCTCCTGAAATTTCCTCTGGTAGCATTTTCACTGCCTCCAAGGATGGATTTATTTTTTCTCCTCCAAATGGTTCAAATCCTGTTACTAATACTTTCATTTCTTTACCTCCCAAATATTTTGCCTTAGACAAATATTTTGTACCTTTAAACTATTTATCTTTTGAAATAACTTTTGGAGAATAACATAGTTCTTCAAAAGTATACTTTATATTCTTTCTATTTGAATTAACAAAACCACTAGACTTTTAATTACATCATTATTCTAATGGTTTTGTACTTAAACCGTGATTAACTCATTAACTCCACTACCTGGATACTATTGTGTAACTTTAGAATAACTATAGTAATAGTATTAGGCTTTTATAATTTTAAAAAGCCCACACATACATAAGAACTATATGAATTACAAGCATTGTGATTGCTACTGGTGCCTGGTATTTAATTACTCCATTTTTCTTATCTTTCATTTCAAGGATTGCTGTTGGTACTATGTTGAAATTTGCCGCCATAGGTGTAAGTAAGGTTCCACAATATCCTGCTGTTAAAGCTAAAATACCTGCTATAGCTGGATTTGCTCCTTGTGCTAGTACAAAAGGTACTCCTATACCTGCTGTAATTACTGAGAAGGCTGCAAAAGCATTACCCATTATCATTGTAAATACTGCCATACCTACACAATATGCCACAACCCCTAAAAGTAGATTTCCATCTGGAATTACACTACTTATTCCTGAAGAAATAACCTTACCAACTCCTGCCGCTGTAAACACTGAACCTAAAGCCGCAAGCAACTGTGGAAGTATATTTACTGGTCCAACCACTTGAAGTAGTCTACGTCCATCCTCTGCCATTTCACTTGTTTTCCCTTTTGTATAGTAAAGTCCAAGAACCGCTGCTACAACAGTAGCAATTCCAAGTGGAACAAGGGTTCCAAGTTGTTTATTCCATATTTGTGCAATTGCAAAAGCTAAAATTGCAAGTGCTAAAGCTGGTACAAATATTTTATTTCCAACTCTATCAGCCGCCGCCTTTTTGAACTCTGCACTTGACTCACTGAACTTATTAACTTTAACTACCTTAAGCGCTGATAAAACAGCCATTACTAAGACTAAATACCCTACATACACATCTTTAATATATATATCCTTATTTCCCCATAACATTCCAACCTTACTAAAGGTAAAGATTATACCCAGTATGGACCAAAATAATGCAGTAGGTATTCTTGAAGGGTGATTTTTATCTTTTATTGTTTTATAAGCTGCAAAGAAGGTTACAAGCCCCATTATCACATATAAATATTCAGTTAATATATCTTTTAATAAAACTGGACTATTCATGTTTCCACCTCCACTTTCTTAAGCCTTATGGCTTGTACTGTTTTTATTTACTTTGTTTTTATATTTTTTATCAAACTTTTTATCATAGTATAGGAATTGTATTGTTCCTAAAACCATTGCAATGATTGCAACTGGTAAAGCTGCCTTTGCAACGCTCAAAGCATCTACCGTATAGTTAAGCTCCTTTAACACACCAACAACTAAAAGCACTCCACCTGATGCAACGAAGAAGTTTTGACCATAAAAGTTTCCATAGTTCTCAACTGCTGCAGTAAGACCTTTTATAGCTTCCTTATCTTTATCTTCAATTTCTCCATAGCTTGCATCTGCTGCTCCTTGAGCCATAGGAAGTATTAACGGTCTTATAAACTGTACATGTCCTCCTACTCTTAAGCTGAACATAGCTGCAAGAGTTCTTATTACAAGATAAAGTGATGTCAATCTACCAAAGGTAGCTGATTTTAACTTTCCTATAAGGAATGCAGCTCTTTCCCTTAATCCATATCTTTCTAAAAGTCCTATAACTGGAAGAGAAATTATAAATATGGACATTAATCTGTTACCAACAAAGGCCTTGCCTAATATCTCCATTATTTCATTAAAGGAAAGTCCTGCAACTAAGCCTGTAGCAATACCTGCACTTACAACAACTGCAATGGTATCAAGTTTTAAGATAAAACCAATTATAATTATTAAAATACCTATAAGTTTAATCATTTTAGTACCTCCTTACTAATTATCTGATACATATAAATTATCAAAATATTTATTCCATTGATGTATCCCAGGCTACATTATTCATATTTTATTTCTAAAAACTTCACATTTACATAAAGACCTCCTTTATCAAGGGAGGTACCCTTAACAAAGGAGGTTAAATTTTTTCTAAAAACTCAAGAATTCTAAAGGTATACAGGATTTCAAATAGATGTTCACCTTCCCTAAAATCCATGCTTAATAGCTCTTTTATTTTACTAATTCTATAACTTAGAGTATTCCGATGAATGAAAAGTTTATTTGCTGTCATATTAATATTTTGATTACTTTCCATATATATTTTTAAAGTTTTGCAATACTCTGTTGAATTTTCCTTATCAAATTGCATAAGCCTCAAAACGTCTTCGTTACAATACTTTAATAAGTTATCTTCAACCTTGTTTAATATGTCATAAAATTTAAAGTCTTTATATTTATGGATAAAACTTTCTTTATTTATCTTTTTAGCATAATTCATTGTATTTTTTGCTTCAAAATATTTGTCTTTTATTTCTGTAAGTCTTGTGGTTTTACCACTTACAGCAATAACTAATTTTTTCTTTTTAAGAAATGGAAGGAAGCTTTCTAATACTTGGTCTAAAGATTGATTCTTATGCTTTTTATCTAATAAAATTAATATATCATCTTTATAAAATATAGATTTAGACCCAATAAGCTCCTCCTCAATAGATGCTTTAAGATTTTTATCTTTACCATTTAAAGTATAATTTGAAATATCCATAAGAAGCACATGTATTTCTTCACCAAAATTACATTCAGCACTTTTCATTCTCTCTAGAGCCACAGCCTCTTCTGTTATTTTACCTTCTAGTAAATCCAAAAGTAGGTTTTCATATTTTACCCCTTTTATATTCTTGTAAGTGGAATTACTTTTTAGCTCCTCAGTAATTGCACTATTGAGAACTTTGAAAATATTAAGATGCTCCTCTAATACTTCCCCCTCTTCCTGTAGTAAAAGAAGATATGCAACTACCTTTCCATGTATTATTACTTTACTTACAAATTTATTTATATTACTTTCATCACAAACTACTTTATAGGGTTCAATACTTAAAGGTGATTCTTTTACAGATTTTATCTTTTTTACTGCTGCAATAAATTCATAAGAACAATATCCCACCTCTATATTTTCTTTCCATAAACTATCCTTAATTTCTTTATTTGTTGAGTATGCAAGTACTGAAAATTCACCATCAATTAGTATAATTGGGTTGTTTATGTTTTCTGCACCAATTTGTAATAAATACTTTAAACCTTTCCCCTGAGCTAAAGAATTTAGTAAGCTTGTAGCAGGATTAGATGTATACATTTGTTTCATAAATAAAGTTTTTATGTAATTCCATAGTTCAAATAAGTCTTCGTCACAATCTACAAGCACATAATTGCAGTTTTTTAACTTAGTACTTAAATCCACATCATTTATTAATATGAAACTTCCTTTCATATCTCCATGAAAATTCAGTAATTGGGATGACTTCCCTAAGTATAATATTTGGTTTTTATTTGAATTAAAATCCTTTGTGATAAACTCTATATCAGTTATATCAATTGGCTCTGCTATGTTGTAATCCTTAATACCTAAATAAGTTTTTCTTAATCTTTCAAAAAGTTCTACTATAGAAATAATCATTGTATCACCCCTAGCTTTATTATAACTCATAATATTTCATTATAGTGCATAATGCACTATAACCTCAATTATTTTTGGGTATGGGTTACATAGAATAAAGAGTGTAACTGTGTTAAATTATAAACAAATCTTACTTTGGAGGGGAATTTATGAAATTTGAGAACCTATTTGCAAAAGGTAGAATTGGAAACTTAGAGCTAAAAAACAGAATTGTTATGCCTGCCATGGGAACTTCCCTAGCTGGTTATAATGGTGAAGCTTCACCAGAACTTATTGCATTTTATGAAGAAAGAGCAAAGGCAGGTTGCGGTTTAATTATTACAGAAATAACAAGAATAGATGACGAATTTGGAGTTGGAACACCTAACCAATTAAGTGCAACTAACTTAAAACACATACCTAGCCTTGAAAGATTAGCTAAAACTGTTCATAAATACGATACCAAAATCTTCCTTCAGTTACATCACCCTGGAAGAGAAAGCCATGGACGTTTAATAGATGGAAGACAAATTGTAGCACCTTCTCCTATCCCTTGTAAAGTCTGTAAGGAAGAGCCAAGGGAGCTTACAACAATGGAAGTGGAAAACTTAGTTAAGAAATTCGTTACAGGTGCAAAATTCGCACAGATGGCAGGTATTGACGGAGTAGAACTTCATGGTGCTCATGGATATTTGATATGTCAATTCCTTAGCCCTTATACAAATAAAAGAACAGATAAATATGGTGGAGATTTTAATGGAAGAATGAGATTTATCACCGAAATCATTGTTGGTATCAAACAAATTTGCGGCAAACACTTCCCTATAAGTGTGAGAATTGACGGTGATGAGTTTATAGAGGGAGGCATAAACTTAGAGGAAGCTACTAAAATTGCTAAGTATTTGGAGTCTCTTGGTGTTGATGCAATCAATGTAAGTTCAGGAATCTATGAGACAGGCTTTACTATAATTGAGCCAATAGGTCTAAAAGAAGGCTGGAAGAAGCATTTAGCAAAAACTATAAAAGCAGAAGTTAACATTCCAGTTATTGCTGTTAACAACATTAAACATCCTGAAATTGCTGAAGAACTTCTAAGCCAAGGCGTAATGGATTTTGCAGGTATAGGTAGAGGTCAACTTGCTGATTCACAATGGTCCCTAAAAGCTTATGATGAAAGAAGCGAAGAAATAAAGCCTTGTATATCTTGTTTACACTGCATAGAAGAGCTTGAAAAATGCGGAACTACTAAATGTGCAGTAAACCCAAGAATGGGCAGAGAACTGGAATTTAATAATTTAGAGGCTAATGGAGAAAATAAAGTTGTAGCAGTTATTGGTGCAGGTCCAGCCGGCTTGGAAGCTTCTAGGGTTTTATCTTTAAGAGGCTTTAAAGTTGTCTTATTTGAAAAGGAAAACACCTTAGGAGGAATGGTTTCCCTAGGAAGTAATCCTCCAGACAAAGAAAAACTTACTTGGTTCATTGATTATTACAAAAGAACCTTAGAAAGTTTAGGAGTAGAAATTAAATTAAATACTAAAGCTACAATAGAAGCTATTAAAGAAATTAACCCTTATGCTGTCTTTATAGCCACAGGTTCTAACCCAGTTATTCCAAACCTTGAAGGTATAAACAACAAAAATGTATTAACTGTAGCTCAGGTATTGAGCGGTAAAGAAAAAGTAGAAAATGAAAGTGTTGTTGTTATCGGTTCTGGTATGACTGGCTGTGAGACAGCTGAGTACTTAGCTGTGAGAGGAAATAAAATAACCCTTGTGGAAATGCTTCCTCAAATAGGTGCAGGAGTTTACCCTTCAAACCTATACACTGTTATTAAAAATTTAAATGCTCATGGTACAAAATTCTTAACTTCCCACAAATTAATGAAGGTTGCTGAAACTTCTGTGGAATTATTAAACTTGAAAACTAACGAAACTATAATTATCCCTACTGACAAGGTAGTGCTTTCTCTTGGAATAAGATCAAACAATGCTATAGCTAAGGAATTAGAGGAGCATTTTCCTATTGTTAAAGTTATTGGGGATGCTGAAAAACCTGGAAGAATTGCAGAAGCAGTAAGACAAGGCTTTGAAAAGTCTTATATACTATAAAATTAAGAAAGAAGGTCTATTATGGAATTACAACAAGCAGTAGAAAGTAGAAGAAGTATAAGAAAGTTTAAAACTGATTCAGTGTCTGAAGATCTAATTCACCAGTTAATTGAAGCAGCTAGACTTGCTCCCTCTGGAACAAATCTTCAGCCTACTCGTTACATCATAATAAAAAGTGAAGAAGCTCGAGAGCAATTAAAGGGATGCACACCTCTACCTTTCGTTTCACAAGCTCCACTAACAATTGTAGCACTTATAGATAAGCAATCTGTTATGTCTCAAGGTAATAGAATGAAAGAGCTTAGAGAAGCTGAAGCCTTCACTGATACACCTCTAGAAAAAGCAGACGAATCTTCTGAAGATTATTCAAAACGAAAGGCTACCTTGGATGAAAATGCAATTAAAGCTTACCTAACCTTAAATGCAGCAATTGCAATTGATCATATTACACTTAAGGCAACAGACTTAGGTCTTGGAACTTGCTGGGTTATGATGTTTGATAAGGAAAAGCTTCATAGCATGCTAAATCTTGAGGAAAGATATGAAGCGGTTGCATTAATTCCTGTGGGTTATCCAGATCAAGATCCATCACAAAGACCTAGACTAGCATTAGAAGAAATATTACTAAAAGAAATATAATAAATTTTATAGCAAAAGCACAGTAGANNTCTACTGTGCTTTTGCTATAAGGGACTCATTATTATATTACTAACTTCTATCCTTAGCTTTATTACGCTAGAATATTAAAGAATATTGCTATCCAATTTTAAGTACAATACTTAACTATATGAGTTTTGAAAATCTAAAAAATAAACCAACTTCCTAAGAAGATTATTAAAGTTATTCCTTATTTCCTTCCTTGTGTCTTTCTTCTAAATATTTGCAAAGCTCCTTAAATTCACTTAGCCATTTAATTTTTGCAAGCTCTCTTAAATCAATAACAATTCCTGTACTTAACTGTTTAATATATTCCATTTCATGAATTTCAGCCTCCACAAACCCTTGCTTGTGGTTATAAGTACAGGGTTTAAAGTTATACCAATTGCTTTCAAAATACTTGGTCTTTGCATAACATAATCTATATATTTGAAATACCATACCCAAAGGAGTCGCTTTCAAAGCTAAATTATGACTGAAATATTCTTGAATAGGATATTTCTCTTGCCGTCTTTCCCAATAGAGTCTTTGATTTGGGTGAAGGTTGTACTTATCAATTATTTTGCACTTTTCCTCTCCCAGTTCTTCTCTCATAATCTTTTCCCTTGTATCTGCATCTAAAGATTTTAACGTATCTCTATCCAAGTATAATACCTCCTAAGACTCAACACTAAAAATCCAACTAATAAATATTTAAATAAATTAACAAAATTCCTTAAAATTAAGCCGAAAAAGTATTGGCTAGGGTAGCAGGATTTGAACCTACGAATACTAGAGTCAGAATCTAGTGCCTTACCACTTGGCTATACCCCATCATGGTGACCCCTAGGAGGATCGAACTCCTGACTCCACCGTGAGAGGGTGACGTCTTAACCACTTGACCAAGGGGCCTAATATTTACTACACTTATAATTTTAATAGTATCTTTCATATTTTACCAATACATATTATTTATGAAACAAATAGCACCTATCAGTTTTTGTAATAACTGAATACTTTGCTCTCATTAACCTATTATAAGTAAATAAAAATCATCAATTTCCTCCATAATTTAATAGGGATTCCATTGATGATTTTTTATAGTTAATTGAATATGCAATTATCTTCTTTGTTTTCATAATCCATATGAACTGTTTTTCTTACATTCTAAAGCTATGAATATTATCAATCCACAAGTAATTTTTCCGCTCTTTGATTTTTATATAACTCCACTTATCATAACTATTATAACTTTTACTTAATAAATTCATTACTATATTTTTCATACTTATCAACCTTCCTTATTTTTGATTTTATGAACTATGATATTCATTCACTGAAAGTTGCTATCATTTTTCTATAAGTTCTCACTTGTTTATATACGTTACATATATACCCTATGATACTTCCCAACTTTTACATGAATATTATAAGTTTCTAATTTGTGTAACAATAACTTCCTATTACATTTTTAACGTAGTAATATTTTCAATCCTTTGATTTTTATTGTGATTTGTGTCCATGATCACATCCCACATACTTTTTATGCCATTGTATGATTTTTCTCCAAATATAGAATTTAATATAGCTTTCATAAATTATCACCTCCTTCATAATTTAAATTGTACTGAAATATATCTAAAGCTTTGATATTATTACCCCCTTTTGGAATTTTTATACTTATAAGTGTTTTTTTTCTATATTAAAGCAATAAAAAAATCACAGTACATCTTTTAGCTTTAAAAGCATAAAGACATACCATGACTCTTTATATCACAATAGTATCATACATATAAAAAGTCATAGAGTTTCACAACCCTATGACTTTAAAATATCAAAATTTATATTTTAAACTTTCTCACACAGGTCGCTTCTAAAATTATTTAATTTAGTTAGATTTTTGTTCATTACTGTTAAATAAAAGTTTTTCATATACAAACGACCTCCTTTTAAAATATTATCAACAAAAACAATTTTATCATGATTTTACATTTATGTCAAACATTTCTTGAAGGTTTCATTAATTTTTTATTAACTATACTTTATTTGCCCTTAAAGCTTTATGGCTATGACGGTTTACTATTGAATTATGCTCCAAATT
This sequence comes from Clostridium sp. UBA4548, assembly GCF_002387895.1. Classification (GTDB taxonomy): domain Bacteria; phylum Bacillota; class Clostridia; order Clostridiales; family Clostridiaceae; genus Clostridium_J. The sequence goes on along the minus strand of NZ_DGLI01000009.1, from coordinate 19,267 downwards.
TGCTTCATCTCCTCAGAGTTTTCTAATAATACTTCTAAGGTTCCTTGGGCTTCTATCTTTCCTTCCCTCATTACAATGATGTTATCTGCATGCTGCAGTACAAACTTTCTATTGGAAACCACTAGACAAGTAGGTTTATCATCATTAAACAGTCTATTCCATAAGGTAACTTCTGTGTCTACATCCAAAGCACTAGAAATATCATCGAATACATATAACTCTGCTTTCCGTGCAAACATCCTAGCTGCTGCGGTTCTTTGAATTTGACCACCTGATAGTTTTACTCCTTTAGAACCTATTATTGTTTCTAACCCTCTAGGTAAAGTTTCTATATCTCTTTCTAGCACAGCAGAATTAATTGCCTTGTCTAGTTCTACGGGATTTTCTTCAATTCCTAGAAGAATATTTTCTTTTACAGTGTCGCTAAATAAATTAGGTACTTGGGAAGTATATGCACTTATAGGAGGAAGAAAAAATTCTGCTGGTTCTTCAACCTTTGAATTGTTCCAGTAAACTTCACCATTTTCTTTTGGTAGTAATCCAAGTAAAGTTTTCACTAAAGTGCTTTTGCCAGAACCTATACGTCCTGTAATTACAGTGAAATCTCCTTTATTTATATTAAAACTCACATTTTTTATACCATTGCCTGCGCCTTCGTAGGTGTAGGTTAAATCCTTAATCTTTAATTTTTCTAATATTTTAGTGTTACCTTCCTCCTTCAGACTTTCATTTTTAATCTTCTCTTCTGGCTCTACTTTTAGGTATAAAGGGCTATGCTTCACTAATCCTTCCCCATCTCTTTCTTGCAAAAGCTGTATCATCCTTCTTAAAGCCACACCAGTTTGTTGGTAATGAGCTATAAAGGAGCCAAAAAATTGAGTGAAATCAGCAACAAAAGTTAAATAGTAGATAAATAAAGCAAAATCTCCTACGGTGAAATTCTCTGCTCTAATAGATTGACCAACTAACAATAGTATTAAACCTGTTCCAAAACTTACAGTGTTCTCATATATAGACTGCATTAATTGATTTAAAATGCTATCCTTTAAAGTGAGGGTGTGTCTTACTTTATTTAACTTATTTAGATTCTTTAGAATATCTTTTTCAGCACCAGCTACCTTAATTGCTTGAACTGAGGAGAAGATCTCTCCCATAGCACCTGTTACATTGGCTGTGGCGTCCCTTGATGCTTCTCTATATTTTTCTATTCTCTCACCAGCCCTTTGTGCTAAAGCTACCACTAGTACTAAAGGGGTAAATACTAACAAAGTAATTTTTACATTGATATTTAACAAAATTATTATAGCAACTAGAGCAAAAACCGCACTCCCTATTACATCCAAGGTCCAGCTAATAGAATTTTCTGCTTGGTCTGCATCATCTCTGAAACAATTTACTGCTTCCCCTGCTGAACAAGCTATCGATGCTGCTCCAGGTTTATCTAGTATTCCTTGTAGCAAATTTCGCCTGATAAGACCACTCATATTAAACCTATGAATTATGTCTACTCTTCCTCCAATAGTAATAAAAACTACTCTCATAAGTGTAACTACTATCATTAAAACTAAAAGACCCCAGATACCAACATTTAAGCTTGCGTTTCCGCTTAAATTATCAAAAAACTCTTTAGCTAAAAGCCCTGGTATTAAAGGTGAAATATGAATTATAGTCCAAAGTATGCAGTTACATAAATAAAGCCATGGTCTATAGGTTATCATTTTCCACATATAGTAAAGAGTGTTTTTATCCTTTTTTACTTCCATTACACAAGCACCTCCTCCATACCTTTTTGTAATAAATTATAAAACTTAGAATCAGCATCCCTCGCCAAAACCTCTCGCTGTCCTTGCTCTACTATAGTACCTCTATCTAAAATCACAATATTATGGGCTCTTTGTACTGTCCATAGACGATGTGCAATTATTATGCAAGTTCTATCCTTTAAAAGCTTATCTAAGGCCCTTTCTATTAACTGTTCTGTTATTGGATCTAATCTAGAGGTTGCTTCATCAAGAATAACCAACCCTGGATTTTTTAAGAATACTCTAACAAAAGCTAATAACTGAGCTTCTCCCGCGGATAGTCCTCCTCCACCAGCCTGAAGTATAGTATCTAGACCATTAGGCAATCCTTCATACCATTGGTTTAATCCCACATCATAAAGAACATTTACTATTTCTTCATCTTTTACATCGCCGTTGAACATGGACAGGTTATCTCTTACCGTAGCCTGAAAAAGTTGAACTTCCTGAGTTACATAAGCTATTTTTCTTCTAAGCTCCTTAAAGCTTAAAGCTTTAATATTTTCATTGTTCAAGTAAATTTCTCCAGCATCTGCATCATAAAGTCTTACAAGTAGTTTAGCTAAGGTAGTCTTTCCACTACCTGTATGTCCTAAAACCCCTAAAATTTTACCTTTAGGTAGTTGTAAACTTATATTGCTCAATACCTGTGCTTCTTCTTCGTAGCTAAAATAAACCTTGTCTAATTTAACTTCTATTGCACCTTTTGACTCTAAAACCTTACACCCTTCTATAACCTTGGAGTTAGTGTTTAAAAGTTCCTTAACTCTGGCAATACTAGCTCCTGCTTTCTGCAAATCCTGTAGTTGCTGCCTAATTTGCTCTATAGGTCTTGCCAAAAGCTCTGTGTAACTAAAAATAAGATATACAGTTCCAATAGTTATACTTCCACTTAAAAAGAGATATGCAGACATAGCGAAGGCAATAACATTTCCTATGGTAAACACTATCAAAGTAGCGGACCACATATTATAATAGTTCATTACTGCCTTTGTAGTAATTGGTAGTAGCTTTCTTAGAATTATATAAAATCTATTCATCACATGATTTCTAGCACCATTAGCTCTAATATCCTCTGTGCTTGTAATTTGTTCTCCTATAAACCCATATAACTTTCCGTATGCCTCACGATCAACTACCCAAGACTCTACCTTTGTGGATTGCAAATACCAAAGTATACAAAGTGCTATTGCAGCAAAACCTCCCAAACTAAGCCCAATTCTTAAATCTTCTCTAAGAAGCAATAGTAGAATACCTATTAGAAGCACCCCATTAGTTAGTACATTAAGAATAAACTTAGAAAAAAAGTTGAATAATGCATTCACATCCCCATCTATTCGCTCAATTAATTCCCCTGCTTGATGTTCCTTATGAAATTCCATATCTAATTTGATGCAATGCTGGATTAAGTCGACTCTTAATCCATTAGTAGCTTTCCAGCCCACATTTTGACTTAAGTACATAGCTACTAAATTAAAACCCTGTTGAAGTAAAGCTGCTCCAATAAATATTATGGCAGCTATAGTTAGCCCTTTGGTTGTGTCCCCTTTAGTTGCTTCATCAATAAAGTAACGCAATATTTGTGGATTTGCTAATTGTAGAGCTATATTACTAGCTAATATAATTGCTAAAAATATAACACTTGTAATTTGTGACTTTAAGTATTTTGATAATAAATTTAAGTATTCCTTTAATGGTATTTTCATATTTTCCCCTCCCCTAAAAAATAAAAGGCTGTAAATGAACCCCCATTCACTTACAACCTTTTCAACTCATTTTTCTAACACATAACTTTCTATATATTTTTAAAGTTATAGCATTAAATATCTACAAAGTACTAGCTTCTTCGGTAATGACATTTCATAAAATAAAAGCACTAAAATAGAATAGCTTTTATAAATAAATTAACCTACCAATTAGTTAATAGACAATCAATATCTTTTATTTTGTAGACTTATAAAATGATTAATAAAAATGCCATGGAGTAAAAACACCATGACATTAATCATCATTTATTTAATTAAAAACACTTTATTAACTAACTACCGCTGCTTTTATCATGGTGATTACAAAATAGAATATTTACTATTTTATAACCCATATCCAAAATATTTACTTAGTTATTCCAAAGCCAAATATTAAATGGAATAACTACAGCAAACCTAATAGTTTTAATAAGCTTAAATTTTAATTAAATTCAAAGGATTGTAATTAATGTTGTTCTACTCATTGTTTCAGCAAACACCTTCATAAACTTTTAACTTTATAACAATCAGTAACTTGTTATAGGTTATACAATCTACGAATTTTACTAATGAAACATTGTATTTAGTAGTAATAAATTATTTTGTGCATCACAAATAAACCTCATAACTTAAAGGCTTGTGAAATTTCTGCACAATTATTACTGGATACTAAAGTAGAACATTATAATCATTACCCTTACCTCCGAATTTATTTTATCTCGCTTTTAGTTTTGGAATAGAATTAATCTCCTATCCCTCTCAAAGGCTCTAGAGATTAAATTAAAATTTCTAAAAAGAACTCTATATTTAACCCATATAAATATATATTAGTACTTTTTTCCATTATAGTCAATATTATTCTTAAATTAAACTATTAATAAATTCTTATAAGCACCTTATTAAATGTAATTATAAATTTAAGCCTTTTGCTAGTACTAGAGCTGCCTTATGAGTATCCTTAGAATCTATTGTGTAGGAAATGCTTATTTCAGAAGTAGTTACCTGCTTAAATTCAATATCATTGTCCGCAAAAATATTAAATACAGTACCAGCAACTCCTGATTGTTTTTTCATTCCTATTCCTACTACAGATACCTTTGCCACATTAGAATCCTTATATATTTCGATATCTGGCATTTCATCCATTAGCTCTGTAGTTACTTCATCAATGGCTTGTTCATCTTCTAAATTAGCTGTAAAGGATACATTAACATAATCATGTAAAGGTGCCGTTTGACTTATCATATCAATATTTATATGGTGGTTTGCTAATTTATTAAATATAATTGATACATTTTTAGATTTATGTAATACATTGTTTATTGTTACCATCAAAATATCATCATTTATTGTAAGCCCTGTAATTGCTTTTTCTTCCATAGTTTCATCATACTCCTTTATATAAGTACCTCTTTTTTCTTCACTACTTAAAGCTACATAGATGGGTATATTATACTTACATCCTATTTCAACAGCTCTTGTCTCCATTACTCCAGCCCCTAAGCTTGCCATCTCCATCATTTCTTCATAGCTGATATTATGAATTTTCTTTGCCATAGGATATACTCTTGGATCTACACTGTAGATTCCATCTACATCAGTGTAAATTTCACAAATGCAGTTTAATTTGGCCGCTAAAGCTACTGCTGTAGTATCGGACCCACCCCTACCCAAGGTGGTAATATCGCCATTCTCATTTACCCCTTGAAATCCAGCTACAACTACTATTTTCCCTGCATCTAAATAATTCTTTACTGTATCGATATCTATATCTGTAATTATATTTTTTGTATGGACTCCAGTTGTTTTTATTCCTGCTTGCAATCCTGTTAAGGAAATAGAATCAAAACCATACTGTTGAAAAGCCATTGAAAGTAGAGCAATTGAAACCTGCTCCCCTGTGGCTAACAGCATATCTAATTCCCTTTTGTTAGGATTAGGTGATATCTCTTTTGCCATATTAATAAGGTGGTCTGTTGCTTTGCCCATAGCGGAAACCACTACTACTACCTCATCACCGGCTTTTTTTCTCTTTATTACTCTTTCTGCAACTGCCTTTATTCTATCTGTAGTTCCTACAGAAGTTCCTCCATATTTCTGTACAACAATAGCCATTATTATTCCTCCTAGTTGATTCTAAATATCTTGTATACATATAATTACCATTGAAAGTTAGATGTTTAATCCTACGAGATATTTAAAATACTTAACTCTATTTTAAATTTGTATGTCTTATATTCTTGTATTCTTGTATTCTCTTGTATAAATAAAGTAAAATCTCTTGGCTTCATTGATATGCGCACACTTTAAATTAAACATACCATTTGCATTTTATATGCCTTTTATGTTTCTTAGTCATTTAAAGAAACAACTTCTCATCATGAATTACTTACAATTGAAGTTGTTTCTCCATAACTTTCATTTATTTTTAGAACTCAACATCATTTCTTAATATATCCTCATAACTCTCTCTTTTTACAGCTAATTTAGCTTCTCCATCCTTTGCAAAAACTACTGCTGGTCTAGGAATTCTATTATAATTACTTGACATACTATAGTTGTAAGCCCCTGTACTAAATACAGCTAAAATATCCTCAGGCTCTGCTATTGGCAATTCAATATTTTTTATTATTACATCTCCGGATTCACAACACTTTCCTGCCACTGTGTAAGTCTCTTTATTTTCATAGTTAGCTTTGTTTGCAATAACAGCTTCATATTTGGCATCATACAATGCAGTTCTTGGATTATCTGTCATACCACCATCAACAAAAATAAAATTCTTTCCCCCATAGGTTTTCTTAGTTCCACCTATGCTATAAATAGTAGTTCCAGCATTAGCAACTATTGCTCTCCCTGGTTCTATCATTATCTTTGGAAGCCTAATATTAAGCTTCTTTGCATTCTTTTTAATTGTCTCAATCATATTCTGAAGGCAATTGGGAATATCAACTGGGGTATCATCTTGGGAGTAATATACTCCAAAGCCCCCTCCTAAATTTAATTCCTCAGTAATAAAATCACATTCCTTAGCTACTTTCCCCAGAAATTGCAACATTACTGAAACTTCTCTATAAAATGAGGTTTCCTCAAAAATCTGGGATCCAATATGACAATGGAATCCTTTTAAAGTCACATTGTCACTACTTTGAAACTTACTTATTATTTCACATATCTCCTCTTGAAATATAGAAATTCCAAACTTTGAATCATTAGTTGAAGTTTGAATATATTCATGAGTATGAGCCTCAATTCCTGGATTTACTCTTAATAACACTTCAGCTTTTGTTTTTAACTCCTGGCATAATCTTTCAGTTAAATATAATTCTTGAAGATTATCCACAACAATTCTTCCAACTTGAGCTTTAATGGCAAGAGTAAGTTCTTCTTTCGTTTTATTATTTCCATGCATATAGATTTTATCAGGAGGAAACTTTGCTTTAATTGCTGTGTACAACTCCCCTCCAGATACTACATCTAACGATACCCCTTCTTCATGAATAATCTTACACATAGCTAAATTTAAAAATGCCTTTGATGCATATATCACTTCAGCTTCAATGTCACTATCACTAAAGCTACTTTTAAATAGTCTACAATTATTTCTAATTAACTCTTCATCAACTAAATAAAGTGGTGTACCAAATTTATTTGCTAAGTCCACTACATCACATTTACCTATTTCTAGATTTCCTTTGTCATTTACACTTGCAGTTCCAAATAATTTCATAGGACTCTCCCCTTTTTTATTAATTAGTTATTTTGGAAAAACAAAAACAGCCATGAGCAAAAGGTCTCATGACTGTTATAAATAACAATAATCCTTTTGCCCCAATATGATAAGCACTCCTTTAGAAAATTGGGCAATTCTCTAAAGACAGTATTATACTTATTCAGTATAATCCCAATTCATAACTTTGATGTTACAAACTTCGGCGAACGCCCCTTTTGCATATACTTACTTAAAGCATATGTTACTATTGACAATTCGCGGCCTCTATATCATATTGTTTATGCGCTATTTTGTTTTAACTGTTGTTCAAACATTGAAGTGAGTATATCAAAATTAATCCATGAAGTCAATATAATTTCTATATGTATAATTTATCAAATCTCCTAACAATTAGATATTTTCTTGAAAATTAAACTTTTCATTTATAACTTTAAAATTTACCTCAATATAATTCTCATGGTTCTTCTATTATTATAAGTGTATGCATTTAATTTCAGATAACAAAAAGGCACCCCAAATTTTGAGGCACCACATAAGTTTATTAATTTTTAGAATAAAACTCTATAATCTTTGAATACTTAACTTCCACAGGGACTTCTTCACTGTTTGGAAGTCTTATTAATTTTCCTGAGAATGCTTCAACATTTTTCTCCAAATAAGGTACTGAAATCATAGTGTCTGTGAAATTAGTTACAAACATAGAAGTCTTCTTAGACTTTTCTTTCAATGTAATTATGTCTCCCACATTAACCTTATAGGAAGGAATATCAACTTTTTCACCATTTACTAAAATATGTCCATGATTCACCATTTGTCTTCCTTGTCTTAAAGTAGCTGCAAAACCTAGTCTATAAACTAAATTATCAAGCCTTCTTTCAAGACTTTGAACCAACATATCTTCAGTCTTCGATTTTGATTTTATTGAATCAAAAACTATTTTTCTAAACTGCTTTTCTAACACACCATAGTATGCTTTTAATTTCTGCTTTTCAAGTAGTTGTTCTCCATACTCAGAAAGCTTTTGTTTTTTTACACCCCTGTTTAATGCTTTTGGGTGATTAAATACATTTACTCCTAGACGTCTTGCAACTTTAAATCTAGGTCCCATATATTTCGCCATATTATTCCTCCTGTTATTGAAGAGCTTACAGGAATATTTCTCTGCCGCTCTAATTAATTATCGCGGTAATAATTTGGCGCCAGTCAGCCGTAATCAAATTATAACATAGTTGCTTAATGTTGTAAATGATAATCTTTATCATTTACAACTCCAATTTTTTCCTATCTTCTCTTACTTTTTATGAATAAATCCTTTATTAAACTATAGGTACTTTTGTATACCTTCTTTTTAATCAATATTATTTGATTTCTAGAGGGCTTAATACACTGTTATCATTAAATTTTATATGAAACTCCATACGCTACTTAAATTGCATATTCTGTAATATGCAATTTAGGGCTACATAGTAATTTTTTATAGTGACTTAAGTCCTAATTACATATATAATAAATTGAGATATGTGTATGGATTCATTTAATTCTCACAATTAATTATAAAAATAATTTAAAAGTTGTTATAAATGTGTTATTAAAAAAATATGTTTTTATAGTATAGAAAATTTATCTTTCCATAGCGTGTTTAAATTCTTATTTATTAAAAAGTTATACAAATTTTATACCTATGAAGTTAGTTACCAATAAATATACAAGGAGCTTAAATTTATGACTAAACTGCTAAAACTCAAAGTAAACTACAAAGTTATTTTTCTATTTCTATATGTTATTCTACTTATAGTTTTATATAAATTCAAGTTGATACCTAGTGATTTACAAAGTCTAAAAAAAATTGTCCTTAGTAATCCTAATTCTACTCTACTAACCTTTATGATTCTTTCTATTGTAAGGGTTTTTATGGGGATTCCCGGCTCTGTATTTTGCGTTTTAGGTGGTTTAATTTTACCTCCTGTAAAAGCAATATTTTTTTCTACCCTTGCATACCTAATTAGCTTGATATTAGTATTTTTAGCAGGTAGGTATTTCCTTGGTGATAATCTTAAAAGCTGGCTAATAAAGAAAAATCCTAATCTTCACCAACTACTAAACAATAGTGGGACTAAAGTTTTTACTATTGGTCTTCTTTGCCCCATAGCTCCTGGTGATTTGCTTTGTTTACTATTATCAACCTTAGATATTTCCTTTTCAAAATATGTTACTATAGTTCTTTTAACTCATATTCCCTGGGTTATTATTTATAGTATTTTAGGTTATAGCTTCCATATGTCCACACTTACAATAGTTTTACTTCTATGTGGAACTGCATTAATTACACTTTACAGCATAAAATCTTGGAATAAAGTTAAAACCAAAAAAGGTTATACTAAAGGACTATAAGTTCCCTTTAGTATAACCTTTAAACTTTCTATTTTTGTAGAACTAAATCTTTTAAATTTTTACAAGCATCACCTATATTAGATTTTCCAAATATAGCTGAAATAACCGCAACTCCATCTGCCTTAAAACTCATGACCTGTCTACAGTTATCTGCGTTAATTCCTCCAATTGCAACCACTGGTATTTTAACATTTTCCTTTATAACTTTAAGAATGTCTAATCCTACTAAAGTAGCATCATCCTTTGATCCTGTAGGGTAAACTGCTCCAACTCCTAAATAATCTGCTCCATTTTCCACAGCAGCTAAGGCTTCTTCTAAAGTTCTAACAGACACCCCTATTATTTTATCTTTACCAAGGACTTTTCTGGCAATAGCTAGTGGCATATCATCTTGTCCAATATGAAGTCCATCAGCATCAGAACTCATAACAATATCAATCCTGTCATTGATGATTAGAGGCACCTTATACTTAGAAGTTATAGCCTTGGCTTTCAATGCAATATTGTGAAATTCCAAAGTAGATATATTTTTTTCCCTAAGTTGCAATACAGTAACTCCACCTTCAATTGCTTCTTCTATACTCAAATATAAATCTTTTTCTCCTAAAATCCCTCTATCTGTAACTGCATAAAGAGATACATCTATATTATTCATAAGTAACTTTCCCCCTTGATTTTAAGTCTTTTTCACTAAAATTGTATATATTATCAAAAAGTCTTCCTTTAAATGTCCCTATACCTTCATCTTCTTTCAAGGATTCATAAGACTTTTCCCCTGCAATGCCCATTGTTATAATGCCGGCAACTGCTGATATTAAAGAATCTTGAGTTACTCCCATATAAGTACCTATCAAAGATGTGCTCATACAACCAGTTCCTGTAACTCTAGACAGGATTTTGTGTCCATTGTCAACTAAACAATATCTTTTCCCATCTGTTATTGTATCTCTCGCTCCAGTTATTGCCACCACTGTACTTAATCTTCTAGCTAAATTCTGTGCTATTGCTAATGCACCCTCATCACTAGCTACTGAATCTACTCCTTTAATATCTACATCTATACCAGCAATAAATTTTATTTCAGACATATTACCTCTAATTACAGCAAACTTAACTTTCTCTAATAATACCTTAGCAGTTTTTGTTCTCAAAGCGGTAGCCCCTACGCCTACTGGGTCTAATATTACAGGAATATTTAACTCATTCGCTCTAATTCCAGCCTTGATCATAGAATTAATAGTTCTTTCATTTAAAGTTCCAATATTAATAACTAGTGCCGATGCAAAAGAAACCATTTCTTCAACTTCTTTAATATCATCAGCCATAACTGGAGAACCCCCTAATGCTAGTACAATATTTGCACAATCATTAACAGTAACATAGTTTGTTATGTGATGCACCAAAGGACTTTTTTCCTTTACTTCTCTTAAACCATTAATAACTTCCTTTATAATATTCATCTCAAACTCTCCTTCTATAATATTCATTTTATCTTCATTACTAACCTAATATACTTAACAAATTCATTGAAAAACACATAGTTAAAACTTATCACTAGTATTTGAGCCTTTAGGTAAGATATTATGTTAAGTTTTAGTGTACTCAAATACATAAATAAGCAAATAAAAAAACTACTCTTCTAATATCCCTGCCTTTTCATATAAAGAATAAAAATGGTTAGTAGGCCCAACACCTTTTCCTAATTCTATTGAATGCTTAATAGCTAAAGTTATATACTCCTTTGAGTTTTTTAAGGCAGTTTTTATATCTTGTCCTTTTCCTAAATTAGCGGCAATGGAAGAGGAAAGAGTACAACCAGTACCATGAGTATTTCTAGTATCTATCCTGTCCATCTCATAAAAGGTAAATTCTTCTCCATCATAGAGCACATCTACCGCTCTATCTGGCAAATGACCACCCTTAATAAGTACATTTTTAACTCCCATTTTATAAATTTCTCTTGCAGCAACCTTCATATCTTCTAAAGTTTCAATTTTCCTTCCTGTAATTGCTTCAGCTTCTGGAAGATTTGGAGTGATTAATTTTGCTAATGGTATTAATTCTTTAATTAAAGTAGCCTTTGCTTCAGGTTTGAGCAAATCATATCCACTTTTTGAAATCATTACAGGGTCTACTACCACATTAGGTGGATTATACTGCTTAATTTTCTTACCTATTGCCTTAATAGTTTCTATTTGCGATACCATACCAATCTTAACTCCATGAACTTCTATATCTTGAAAAATGGCATCAATTTGAGCCTCAATTATTTCAGGATTAATATCTTGAACTGCAAAAACTCCCTGAGTGTTTTGAGCAGTTATAGCTGTAATAGCGCTCATGCCATAAACTCCATGAGCTGAGAAAGTCTTTAGATCAGCCTGTATTCCAGCTCCTCCGCAAGAATCTGACCCTGCTATAGTTAATAAATTTTTCATAATACCCCTCCGTTGCATTTCTATGATATACGATTGCTATCTTCGATAATAAGTTTTCTTGAATTAAAAATCTTTCTACACACAATGTAAAGTGTAGATATAATTATCATTACTGGTACTGTAGCTCCTAAAACAAAATCCAATTTAACAAAGCCATAATAGCATCCTACTCCAACTATCCAATTTAAGAGTGCTACTAGATCAACTTTAATTGATTTCTCTAACTTTCTCTTCAAAATAAAATAATCAGTTAGCACTATAGAAAACAGTGGTGCAAATACAGATCCTATAGCATATAAAAAACTTTCATAGGTTTCAATTGGAAAGAACAAGGCTAACCCAAACCCAATGATAGTCATGGAAATTGCCACAGACTTTTCTTTAAACTTATTCGTTATGCTTAAAAATGAAACTCCTGCTGAATATGCATCTAAAAAAGTGGTGGTAACTGTTGATAGTACTACAACTCCTAAAGCTATAACTCCTAAGTTAAGACCTAATAAAATTGTACCTATGTCAGAATTTCCAATAACAATAGCAGCACCTAATCCAATTATATACATAAAGGAACTTCCTAAAAAATATCCTAAGAAACTTCCTATAGCATCCTTCTTAACGCTTGTACCCTGTCTAGTATAATCCGCTGCAAGTGGTAACCAGGATAGAGGCATAACTGCTGAAATTTCTATTGCTGCACCAAAAGACATTGCTCCTTCTACTGTTTTATTCAATTCAGCTGGGTCCTTAAATATAAAATATGCAACAAATAGCATCAAGCCTAAAAGTAAAGTTACTGCTACTCCATTTACATATTTAATACCCTTATTACCATACCAAATCCAAAGAATTACAAGGACCCCAATAAAAGCTGACCAAATTATATTATTATTAAACTGCCATAGCTCCACTGAAATTGCATTTAAAGAAGATGAAGCTGATTTAATCATAACCGCTGTCCATCCAACCAACTGGAGAACATTTAATATACCAAAAAGCTTCTTTCCATATATTCCAAAGGACTTTTCTGTTGAATTAATGGCTGATATTTTTTCCTTACTTCCAATAATTCCTCCTAGCACAAAAATAAAAGTTCCTAAAAAATGTCCAATTAAAATAGCCAAAACCCCTTTTTTAAAACCTAGTGGTGCAATAAGTCCTCCACTAAAAATCTCTGCTATTGATATAGCTGCACCAAACCACAATGTGAAAAATGATAAACTTCCTAGCTTTACTTCCATTTTTTCCATACTAAAGCCTCCTAAAAATAATTATTTATTGTACTTTTATTAATTTTGTTTAACCAAGCCAAGAAGTGAATTTTTAGCATAGCCTTATTCAGTTTTTTAAATCATGTATATCTTCTCGAATTCTTAACTTGTTAATCAAAGAAGTTTGTTCTAATACTTTCTAAATAGGACTTCAATCACGGTTCTTAAGTTTAGTTAGATAATAACCATCTCGAGCTTATTACTAGTGGAAAACTTGCGCTATCAAATAAATTGGATTATAGCTATTAAAATAAAAAAAAGCATAAACCCATAGGTTTATGCTCAAATTACACTTTGATAATTTATAGCAATGCTAAAAAATAGCTTTGCCACGCAACTTCCCTACGCTAGTATTACCTAGATCAGGTTAAAGGGTCAAAGAATTAAGGTTCTTAATCTCAGCCAGCCTATCTGGCCCCCCTAGTTATATTTAGTTTTACAGTGATATTATACCATAAGTTTTGTAAGATACATATAAATAAAAAAATTATCTTCGTATTTGTAATTCCTTGTATACTACGTTGCTTATATAACTACAGTACCCACTTTACTAACTTAGCTTCCTTCAACTATCTTGACTTTAAATCTTATTTACCTATCCTATCCTGATTCTCAAGTATTACACTTGCAAATTCCTCAACAATTTCAGGATCAAATTGAGTTCCACTACATCTTCTAAGTTCTTCTACTCCTTCTTCATAGGTCTTTCTCTTGTTATATGGTCTATTAGAAGTCATAGCATCAAAACTATCAACAACTGTTAATATTCTTACAAGGTAAGGTATCTCCTCACCTTTCAAGTTATGTGGATATCCTTTACCGTCATATCTTTCATGATGATATAGGATCAAAGGTGAAATATATTCAAGAGAATCCACTGGTTTTATTATTTCCACGCCATTTGCTGAGTGTTGTTTTAATATATTCCATTCCTCATTTGTTAAAGGCATTTTTTTATTTAATATATCCTCTGATATATTTATCTTACCTATATCATGCATATAAGCTCCATATATAAGAGTTTTTTTCTCATCTTCACTTAACCTTAATCTATCTGCAATTAATCTACAGTAAACTACAACTCTTTCAACATGTCCATAGGTATACTTATCCTTGGCATTTATAACACTTATAAGAGTTTTTATAGAGGTAACTAAATCTATGTGTTTTTCTTCAATATCTTGTTTTAATTCATCCAATATAGATGTATATATTTCTACTCTATTCTTATTAAAAAACTTGGCTCTATATAATGCATCATCGGCACTTTTTATCAAATCAATATCATTTTTAGCTTTGTCAGGAAAAACAGATATTCCTACAGAAACTGTAAGTTTCCCATTAGGCTGATTTTCTTCACCTTCAAAATAAGTAGTCTCAATATTCCTTCGTATGTGTTCTCCAATTTTAATCACTTCGTTTTCATTTGTATTAGGTAGTATTAGAGCAAACTCTTCTCCACCATATCTTGCTACTATATCCTTTGATCTTGAAATTTCCTTTAATAAAATCCCTATATTTTTAAGCACTTCATCTCCCTTTTGATGTCCATAAAGATCATTATAATGCTTAAAATAATCTATATCCATAATTATCATCGAAATAGGTTGGTTATCCCTTTCTGATAATATTATTTTCTCTCTTAATGTATCATGAAAATATCTATGATTATATAATCCAGTAAGTCCATCTTTATTAGCTTGAATTGTAAGCATTTCAATATGCTCACCTTCAATTTTCACATAAAACCCTAGTGGCCAAGCTGTAAGAATAAAAATTCCAGCAAGAACTAAATCATTTTCAAAATATGGATTTACTAGTGTATTTGGCACATACACTAAATCCATTACAAGTATAATTGCTGAACATACTAAAGAAATGATAATTCCATCTCTCATACCTGCTTGTATAGTTGTTGTGATGATAATAAACAAAAATAAAAGCTTATAATTGCTACTGTATCCTCCTGAAAGAAGAATTATAATAAGAAAAACAACGATAAATAAAATACTCTCAATTAACTGAATAGTTTTCATATGTTTCTGCTGAAACTTACTAATTGTAGAAAATGTCCAAATAGCATATATAGAAATAACTAAAAGCATTACTATTAAAACAAAGGCTAGCATTAATCGTGCGCTTATTGAACTAACTACACCATCTCTACCCCCGAATAAGAATCCCATTAATGCTATTCCAGAAAATAAAAGAGAAGATAATTTTACTATAGATAATATTTCGTTTATTTTCTTCAGTTTAAGCTCTTCAAGTCTTTTCATATTTCGATACCTCATTATCTTTATTAAAATTCATCTTTTATAATAATATGAAGTCGGATAAATCCGACTTCATATTATTCTTCTCTTAAACATTCTGGCTCTTCTGGTTGATATAAATACCATGCACAAGCTGATGTTGCTACTGTAGTAGCCATAATAGTAGTTATTGTAGCTATTAAAGCTAAGAATTTTTTGTTTAATTTTTTCATTTTAATTCTCCCCCCCTATTGTGATAATTTATGAGTAAAAAGTGCATCTATTTTTTTCATCATAAAATGCCCATAAGTCGTAAGTGTAAATACCTGCCACAGTACTCCAATATATATACATAAATAATATTTTATGAAGTTCCTGTCACCAGTGTAACTATACATAATAAGACTTATAATTACAATAATCAAATAGGCAGTTAAAGTTATAATAGAGCCCTTTCTCATCCGTTTTCTTTTCGCTTCTTTCTTTATTGGTTTAGCTGGACTATCCACTGGTGCTAATTTATAAACTGTATAATAACTCCATATAAAAATTAGCGAACCTATCATTATATTTAAATTTAAATTAATGTCATAACCAGTTAATACTTTTATTATAAATGCTTGCCCAATACATATGATTGTTCCAATAATTATGCATGCTCCTGATGAGTTTGCATGAACTCCTCCAGAATATTTTCTTAGTATGCTTGTGGTAAAGGAAATTATCAAAGCCTCTATAAGTACATTAAAAACACTTCCAAATATTATTACTAAGGCTATAGATAAAGTCATTTGTAGTAAAGCAAACATTCCATATGCAATTACTTCTTTTTTATTTTTTTCAAGATTTAACTCTAAAGTAATCTTTTCCGCAAATATTTTACATATTTTTTCCATTTAATCTCACCATTATTTTCTTCTTTTTTTAGTGATTTTATAGTAAGCGACTGCTATAGCACCAAAAATAAGCAAAGATGGAATTCCATACAGGGTTTTTAGCTTAGGAACACTAAGTATGTAATCCATATCTTGTTTGAATAAAAATTGAATAATACCAATATTTATAAGTTCACAAAGGCTTTGAAGAAACATGGAAATAGCACCAGCCTTTATAGCCTTAACTAAATCGATTTTATTAATATTATAGGATAGTATTATAAACGCAAAAAGATTCAATATAGTATGTACTCCATAGTTAATGGGTAAATATCTTGTGACAAATCCAATAACTGAAAGAATGATTCCAGATAACAAACATTTTTTGTAGTTTATGGTAGTTTTAGAAATTGCATATGCTGTAAAAATAAATAAAATTGATTCAGGTATTCCTCTTATAAAAAATTCAAAAATAGTTAACTTTATCACGTTAAAATTCTCCCTTTATGTCCTTTGTATTTTGTTCACATATTTTATTGAGCTATAAATAATTAAAAATGCAAATAATCTAATAAAAATATCACCAATACTTATAATGCTATAGCCTACATCAAAAATATCCGTTAGAAATTTTAATTTAGTAGCCTCATTTCCTAATACATGTATATCTTTAATTTTATCAAAAGCTTCCTTAGTTGCATATCCTGTGTAATAAGATAATGTAGGAAATACAGGCATTGTTCCATTATTTGCAGTTATTGCAATATTATTCAATATAGTCCCAATGAATATACATACTGATCCAATAATGGCACTAATATATTGCTTATGTTTTATAATTAAAAATATGAATGAGTAAAGATAAAGTTTCTTATATATGCCACTATATATTATAAAATCATAGTTGCCTAGAAAGACTGAAATTTGCATAAAAACATAAAATAGTTCAAATATTATTATTGGATATATCCCCCACGACTTAAATATTAATTTAATATTGTATCCTTTTAATTTAGCAACTATAAATGCTATTAATATGGTTTCCAACATAGTTTTAACTCCTATCATAGTTTTTAATATATAGTAGTTTTTTAATATATAATAGTTTTTTATCTATAAATTTTCAAGATTACTTACTTTTTTACATAAACTATTAAAAATAAACTAATTTAGATAGCATATAAGTGTATTAGTATATTTGACATGTTATTTCGATTATTTTTAGCAATTGAATTATGTTTCTTGTAGTAAACTAATTACATTTTTATTTTTTTTTAAAAATAATTAAGCTTAAAATTAAATTATTTTATTAATTACTATTCCATTATACCAATTTTTAAAGTTAATTCCATAGTTTGTCCTTAATTTTGTATGAATATTTTAAACTTAGATCTATCTTCATTTTCTGAAAGTACAATTTTACATTTTTATGTCACATTTTTTCACAAATAATTATTCACATTTTTGCTGAATCCATATTTTTCACTTTATAATTTTCACACAATCAAAATTAAAATATATACATATTATATATAAACACTATAATTGCTGAGGTATTTAATGGATTTATTAACATTAGAAAAACGCAGATTACTCAGATACAGTCTTCTATTTCAACTTTATAGGGATTTTTTTACCTATGGTTATGAAGTATGTGTAAATATTGACTATATTGTACCAGAGGATTGTAGAATTGAAATAATTGCTGCACTTTATTTCCTGAATTTTCAAAGATGGATTTTCTTTAATATAGAAAAGGATAAAACTGTATCTGCTTATATTCTTGGTCGTGGAATAGAGGAAGTTGAAGATTATCTAACGGATGCAGGTCAACTTGTTATTTCCGCCTTATTTGAAAACATATTAATACCTATAACTGAAAATAATGAAGTAGCTGGAGGTGTAGTTAATGGTTCAAATAATTGATCCCCTATATGATAGAAATGCTAGTTTTGTTGGATGGTTAGTAGATCGTTCTTATGTTTTTGACAGAAACTTAAAATGGGTAGCATATATTTTTAATAGGTATATTTGGTCAGTAAAAAGTCAAAAATGGATTGGACTGCTCCTAGACACCAATCTTCTTGACCGAGATGGTAGAATTGTAGCTTGGAGCACACGTGGTCCTGTAATTGGAAGTTTAGACCTCATAGAAGAACCTCTTGATATAGGACTGCCCCTCACTCCAGCTCCTCCATTAATTGAAGGAAGTCCTTTAAATCCTGGTTTTGTACCAGTACCTATTGGCGAGTGGTCACCACTGTCTTTTAATCAATGGCTTAATCAACGGTAGGTGATTATACTTATGCTTCAGATAGAGAGAGAGTTGCTCAGGCTACAAATACTTTTGGAACTATATGAGTTTCTATTTTGTGTTTGTGATTATAGGAATATACAAAGGCAAGAATATATAATTCCTGATGAAAGAAGATGTGAAATAATTGCTGCACTTTACTATCTCGATGATAGAGGACTCATTACTGTAAGGAATACTGATAGAGAGAATGTACTTATTATTTATATAAGATCAAGAGGTATTGATGAGGTTGAACTAAAAATAAGAAAAGCAACCACTGTAGCTTTAGCTAGTAGCTATAATCAGATACTTATGCCAAATTTTGATGATGTACCTGAGAATGATTTGAATAAAGATTATTGTAATTATTGTTGTAAAGATAATTCTAAGAATAAATCTAAGGATAGTGAAAAAGATAAAAGCAAAGACTCTTAGCAAAAATGAGAGTGTGTAAATAAGTCTGT
>NZ_DGLI01000047.1 GCF_002387895.1 Clostridium sp. UBA4548 | reverse complement strand
AAATAATAACATCTTAGGGTTTGTTAAAAGGGGTCCAAAGTCTATCATTGCTCCGATACCAATAAATAAAATTAATGGAAATAATTCGTTTGCAATTCCCATACTGAATAAATTATCTATTATTCCTATTTCCTCATGTCCTCCAATAATCTGTGTTATTGCTCCTGAGAAAGGAATATTCACAAGAATTGCACCAAAGCCTATTGGTAATAATAGTGCTGGTTCGAAATCCTTTTTAACTGCAAGATAAATAAGTACTGCTCCAATAACCCACATTATAACTTGCTGAATTGTTATGGAGGTTACTCCTCTTAGTAGAAAATCCATAAAAACTTGCCTCCTATTTTAAATTTATATGTAATACTTTATTTGATAATAATACTTTAATAACAACCTATTTGAAATAAAAGCTTTAAAACTATGCTGTACTTTGGTTTTGCTCTAAGTATTTTAACTAATTTTAACTAGAGCATCTCCTGCATTTACGCTTTGTCCTTTTGAAACTGCTACTGAAGTTATTATTCCATCTTTTGGTGAAACTATTTCATTCTCCATCTTCATTGCTTCTAATACAATTATCAACTGACCTTTTTTAACTGTATCTCCAACTTTTACTGCAACATTAATAATATTTCCAGGCATAGGGGCGTCTAGAATTTCACCTTCTGCATTTTGCGATCCACTACTTTGTGCAGCATTATTTTCAGGTGCATTACTTTGTTGAACACTATTTTGTTGTATGCTATTTTGAGATGCAGTGCTTATTTTTTCGTAGGCAGCACTTGTTTCTCCTGTAACTTCTTCCATTTCTACTTCATAAACCTTGCCATTTAATTTTATAACATATTTTTTCATATTACTTTAATCCCTTCCTTTTATCTACATTTAGTAAATTATTTTTATCATCTATAGTTTTTATTTAATAGTAATTGATAAATTAAGTTCCTTTAATAGCTTCTGAAAACCTCACGTCAAAGAAATACAGACTCACATGCCCTTTTATATCTCAATTATAAGATAATTTTAAATTACTCTAGTTATTTTTGATATATGAAAATGTGAGTTTGGTTTGTGCTTTCCTGCCATGATAGATGCTGCCAAAGCTACTACTAGTTTTTCTTCTTCAGCTATAACATAATTACCACTCTGAAACTCAGGTTCTAAATAATTATTGTCAACTCTAGCTATTCTTGATATATGAAAACGAGAGTTTGGTTTGTCTTTTCCTGCCATGACAGACGCGGCTAAAGCTACTACTAATTTATCTTCTTCAGCTATTTCGTAATTACCCTTTTGAAATGAAGTACCTAAATAATTTGGGGTGACTTTAGTTATTTTAGATATATGAAAGTGTGAATTAGGCTTGTCCTTCCCCGCCATAATAGATGCTGCTATAGCTACCACTAATTTATCTTCTTCTTCAATTTCATCACTTAAATAATTAAGTTTCTTAGCTATTTTTTCTGTGCTATTTTCTTTATTTTCCTCTTCTAACTTTCTATTTTTACTAAATAAAAAGTCAAAGAACTTTGAAATTATAGAGCTTCCCATGGTATTCCACCACCTTTAATTAATGAATAATTACATAGTTACAGTAATATAGTGAACCTCTTCTTGGCTGCTTTCTGATTTATTTTCAGTTTTCTTCTCTACATCAGCTGCTACTACTTTTTCTTGTAATCTTTCTTCAAAAAACTTCTTTGCCACTTGTGGAAATAATGCATAGGATAATACATCTTCTAAAGATGTAGCTAGTTCTCCAACTTCTTTCTTATATTTTTCCATCTCTGGCTCAAGTAGATCTGCCGGTCTTCTTGTTACTACTTCATCATTCCCAATAATTTTTTCTTTTATTTCTTTACTAATTGGTGCAGGTGAAGCTCCATACAACCCTTTAACATACTCTTTAATTTCTTTTGGAACCATCTTGTATCTTTCTCCTGCTAAAATGTTGAACACTGCTTGAGTTCCAACCATTTGGCTTAGTGGTGTAACTAGTGGTGGGTACCCTAAGTCTTCTCTTACTCTTGGAATTTCTTTCAGTACTTCTTCATATTTATCACTAGCACCTTGAGTTTTTAATTGGGAAAGAAGGTTTGATAACATTCCACCTGGCACCTGATAAGTTAAGGTATTTGGTTCAACATCCATAACCTTTGGATTTAATATTCCATTTTCTCTATACTTTTCTCTAATTGGCTTAAAGTAATCCGCTATTTCGCTTAATAAGTTTATATCTAATTCCGGAGCCCTATTACCTTCTTTTAAGGTAACCACCATTGATTCTGTTGCTGGTTGTGAAGTCCCCTCTGAAAAAGGTGAAATAGCTGTGTCTATAATATCTACCCCTGCATCTACAGCCTTTAAATATGTCATTGAGGCAATTCCACTAGTACAATGAGTATGAAGTTCTATTGGAATGTTTAATACTTCCTTTAATCTTGTTACTAATTCATAAGCTGAGTTTGGAGTTAAGATCCCTGCCATATCCTTAATACAAATAGAATCTGCTCCTAAACTTTCCATATCTTTAGTTAGTTTTACATAATAGTCTAAATTATGAACTTTGCTAGTTGTGTAACTTATTGCACATTGACAATGTGCCCCTGTTTTTTTTATAACCTTTATGGAAGTTTCTAAATTTCTTAAATCATTTAAAGCATCAAATACTCTAATAATATCTATTCCATTTTCCACAGATTTTTTAATAAAAGTTTCTACTACATCATCTGCATAATGCTTATACCCTAAAAGGTTTTGTCCTCTTAACAGCATTTGGAGTTTAGTATTTTTTACTACTTTTCTAATTTCTCTTAACCTTTCCCAGGGATCTTCATTTAAAAAACGAAGGCAAGCATCAAAGGTTGCTCCTCCCCAAACTTCTAACGCATAGTAACCAGCCTTATCCATCTTTTCTAAAATGGGTAGTATTTCATCAGTTGTTAATCTAGTTGCAATAAGCGATTGATGTCCATCTCTTAGTGCTGTTTCTGTAATTTTTATTGGGTTCACTTTTGTCACTCCCTAATATAAAATATCCTTATGAAATTAAAGTTTAAATTTCATAGATTTTCTAATAACTATACTATACTTTCTTATTTAAGGTTGTGATCCATTAAGCATGCCAAAATATTAAAGTATGAACCTTTATAAAAAGCTTTTTAAAGATTATATGCACATATAATTATTGGAGGTCTTTACTTAAACTTTTAGTCTTTCCTTAAATATCTGCCCTATAATGGATACACTAACCTTTTGTTTACCTATAATTAGGTTATTTTAATTTTCTTACAACATCTATAATTGTTCCATCTCTATATTCAACTATCGCAACTACTTCATCTTCATATTGAATTTTATCTGGAGTACCTACAATGGATTCTGCCTTATTTTTTAGTTCCTCAATTGTATATACAGGTATGTCGCTGTTTTTAAATTGATCTATTAAATCTGTTCTCTTAGGATTGATTGCCATACCAAGCTCTGTAACAACTAAGTCAATGCTATCCCCTGGAGTTATCACTGTATTTACTGAATCAACTACAGTTGGTATTCTTCCTCTGATAAGAGGTCCAACAATCATGGTTAATTTTGCACTTGCCGCAGTGTCACAATGTCCACCAGAAGCTCCCCTTAAAACTCCATCTGAGCCTGTAAGAACATTTACATTAAAATCTGTATCAATTTCTAGTGCAGATAAAACCACCACATCCAACTTGTTAGCAATACATCCTTTATTGTGTGGGTTTGCATAAAAGGATGCATCTATTTCATGATGCATAGGATTTTTACTTATGGAATCCACAGCACTTAAATCAAAACCTTGCACATCAAAGATATTTTTAATTAGTCCTTCTTCATGCATTTCAACCATTGGTTTTGTTATTCCACCAAGTGAAAAGCTTGCAGTTATATTTTGTTTTAGCATTTCATTTCTAAGAAATCTGCTTACTGCTAGTGTAGAGCCTCCTGTTCCTGTTTGGAAGGAGAATCCATCTTTAAAATATCCTGATTCAATTATTGCTTTGCTAGCATATTCAGCAATGAGTAACTCTTTAGGATTTTTGGTGAATCTAGTGGCACCTGATGCTATACCAGATGGATTACCTATTTCATCTACCTTTACAACATAATCCACATCTCTTTGATCAATACTTGCAGGCATGTTTGGAAATTCCACTAAACAGTCCGTAATTATAACTACCTTATCAGCATACTTTGCATCTACCTTAGCATATCCTAAAGATCCACAGTTAGCTTTACCTCTTGACCCACTAGCGTTTCCGTACTCGTCAGAAGAAGGTGCTCCTAAAAATGCAACATCTATTTTTATATCTCCAGCTTCTATAGCTCTTGCTCTTCCACCATGAGATCTAATTACTACTGGTTCCTTCATTAATCCTCTAGAGATTTCTTCAGCAAGTTGTCCTCTTAGACCGCTAGTAGTTATCTTAGAGATTACACCATTTTTGATATGCTCAATTATTGGTGCATGAACACTCCCCAAAGAACTTGAGGCTAGGGTTAAATTTTTTACTCCAAGCTTTGCAATGGTATCTACCACCATATTTAATATATAATCCCCTTCACGGAAATGATGGTGGAAGGATATAGTCATACCATCTTTAAGTCCTGATTTCAGGATTGCTTCCTCTATACTAGCTAATAATTTTGTGTCTTCTGGCTTTACAGGTTCAACACGTCTGCCGATAGTTATAACTTCCTCGTTCTTTTCAAACTCCCCTAGATAAACTTCTCTCTTCCTAGGGTTATTAATCATTAATATTTCATCTGGAATTTCTCTGCCTATACTATTTTTCATCTTCAACTTCCTCCTTGTACAAACCTACAGCGGTCGCTAATTGAAGTACTCTCTCTGCCCTATCAACAATAGGCTTATCAATCATTTTTCCATTAAGAGAAATAACGCCTAAGCCCCTTTCTTCTGCTTCCTTTGCAGCTCGAATTACATTAAGAGATTTCTTAATCTCATCAGGTGAAGGTGTATAAACTTGATTTACTAAAGGTATTTGCCTTGGATTAATTACTGACTTTCCATCAAATCCTAGTTGTTTTATAAGCTCCACTTCATTCTTAAAGCCTTCTTCGTTATCAACCTCTGTATAAACCGTATCTATGGCATAAATACCCGCAGCTCTTGCAGCAATTATTATTTGAGTTCTTGCACCTAATAATTCTAGTCCATTTGCATATCTCTTTGTTTTCATATTTGTAACATAATCTTCTGCACCAAGGGCAATAGCTATAAGACGCTTACTTGAAGATGCAATTTCATAAGCATTAATAACTCCAATAGGGCTTTCTATTGCAGCCATCATCTTTGTTGAGCCTATTTCTCTACCAATTTTTCTTTCAACTGCTTCAATAACTTCCTCAACTGCTAAAATATCTTCTTTTCTTTCAGTTTTAGGAAGTCTGATTACATCTACTCCTGCTCTAACCGCAGCTTCTATATCGTCTTTTCCAAATGGTGTGTCTAATCCGTTGATTCTTATAACTAATTCAGTACTTCCATAATCTACAGTCTTCAAGGCATTATAAACTAAAAATCTTGCGGAATCCTTTTCAGTTACTGCAACTGCATCTTCAAGGTCAAACATTATAGAATCTGCCCCATATATATAAGCTTCTTTTATCATACTTGGGTTGCTTCCAGGAACAAACATCATAGTTCTTCTTAAACGTTCCATTAGTCAATTACCTCCCAATCAAAGTTTTCTTTAATTCCGGCAGCTCTAAAAACAGCACTTTGCACTCTTGCCCTTATTGTGCAATCTAAAGCTCCCTTGTCTGTTGCTGTAATCTTTACATTTTGTACCTCTAACTTTTCTAAAGTATCACATATTACTTTTCTAATCTGCTTACCAAATTGTTTCTCCACTGAACTTTTCAGCTGAATTTCTATTCCACTTTCTTCTTTTGGTTCAAGCATTATAAGAATATCACTAGATTCTACAGTTCCAGCCATTGAACTTTTAATAATTTCCATATAATTCACCTCTGTTATTTAATGTCTTCCTAAATTTATTTTAATTTTATTTATTATTGGTTTTGCTTCTTCAGATATAAAATACTCGTAAGTGGACTTTGGAACTATGTCCTTAATTCCTTCTATGTTATTACTTCTTATTAACTCTCTAACTCTTGATGCACTAATTGGCTTATTATAAGATTCTAATCTTGGCACAATGTTACACTGTATCCCCTCTGCTTCAAGACTATTCTTCATTATATTATTATAGGTTTTCGTAACTTCACAATAAGGCTCTTCTCCTACGTACCTACTTTTAATTCCTAAGGCAGGAACTATATATGTTTTAAACACTTCCAAATCTAGCCTAGCGTGAACTTCCACCGCAGCGTTGTCATCTTTTACAAAATAAGATGGAAAAGTAGCACTTGAAATAATGTAAGGTCCTGCTTTATGAATGATTACATTCCTTAAATGCTCTGTTCCTTTTTTAATTAGTTCATATCTAACTTCAGAAGGAATTACTGAAGCCTCTTCTGACACTACAAATACATGAACAATATTATTTTCTTTAGCAGCTTTTTCAATAAGATATAAATGACCTAAGGTAAAAGGATTTGCATTCATAACTATACTAGCTATAGCATCTCCTTCTACTTTAAGCTTTGATAATTTTTCAGAATAACTTTTCACACCACGGTATTTGTTTTCCATAAAAACTGCTAATCCATCAATTTTAACTATTTCATGAAACCCCAAGTAGCTAAAAAATTCTGCAGTATTGCATTTGGTATAAAGGAAAATATGATCATATCCTCTTATGTATTGTTCATTCAATAAATTAGATACCACTTTGTTCAGTATCCCTAAACCTTGGTACTTGGAATTTACAGCTAAGCACCTTAGAGTGTTTTTATAAAAGGAACCTGTAGCTATGAGTTTATGATTATCATAAATCCCTACTGTATACTCTAAATTTTTATCTAGTTTTATTCCCTCACTCCTTAAGAATTCTTCTAAAACTCTTTTTTCTTGGATATCTTGCAAGAAAATTCTTTGTTCCACTATCCCATAATCCATATACTTTCTCGCTTCCTTTCTCCAATTGATGCATAGCTAAAATTTCACTCTTTACCACATTTACTAATGAAAGTTTACGTGATTTATAAGTTAATTATAAGTGAGGTTAACTGCATCCCCAAGTTTTTTAAGTGTTTTTCGTGTATTTTTAATGTTCTTTTTTACAGTTCCTCCCTAATCCTCTCTTGTTTTAAATAAAATGAGGAATTAACCATTATTGATTAATTCCTCATTTTAATATTTCACTTTATAATTTTCTTATTAAATAATTAACAGTTCAATTTTGTACAACAACTTTAGCAGGACATTTTACACATGCCAAAGTTTTACTGCCTAATGTTAATTCCCCTGATGAGCTTGAAAAAATCACCCCTTCATAGCCTAGTTAAATTAGTCCTGATAGCATACCTAATAAAATACTCACAGCTAGCAAATCTGCTGAACCCCCTGGACTTATGTTCTTTTGAATAAATAAACTATTCATCTGTTCAAGTTTTTCTTTTGCATTTTCTTGATACATTCCTCCTGATTGTAAAAATGAGTTTGAACTGTCCATTACATATTTGAGACTCTCCAAACCGCCCCTAGTAACTATATTGGTATCTTCACTTCTAGTCATTATACTTATAAGCATTTGTAAAAATAAATCATTTATATTGAGATCCTTATCAGTGCTCCACTTAGCCAAAACTGCCATAGAGGTGTGCTCAATCGTTGAAAATCCACTCTCTACCTCTCCCCTTATTCCTTTAAAGCCATACTCTTTATATAAACGCTCTCCGTGAGTTAGGTTATTCTTTTTTGAAATATGCTGAAAGTCTTTATTTGAGAGCCCCCTGCAAACCGCCTTAACCTCATTGCAAATTTCGGCAATTTGAAATTCAAGTTTGCTAGATTTCCCATATAAATAACCTGCTACTGCACATATAATTCCAAGGGAAAAAATAATTCCTTTATGTGTATTTACTCCATTTGTTGCTTTAAACATAGCTTCTTCGCACTGGATTCCGGGGCCTCTTATACTATCTAGAAGCTTTGTCTTGTCCTTTTCCTTAAAGTACATTCCCTCTAGTGTACACTCATACATACCTTTATATAATGCTGAACTGCTAGCCATAAATGTAAAAAAATTCATATCCTTATGGGAACCTGAATTATTACAATCCACAAGGCCAGGTTTAGGAGTAGTACTAACTTCATAAAGTATAGCTCTTTGTGCTAGCATTGCAATATAATGTGCAATTGATTCTTTAGTTTCCATAATCTTGACCTACTCTCTAATTTCTAAAGCCACTACTTCAAGTGATTTCTCTAGATGATTTTTGATAATATTTTCAATTCCATTTTTATCTTTCACTATAATTGCCCTCAAAATTTCTCTATGATCCTTTAATGCTGATTCTCTTCTAAGATTATCCGATATAGAAATGTTTCTGAATCGTTGTAGATATTCATTGAGTTTACTAATCATACTTGTGAGTCTTTTCATTTTACTAGCTTCATAAATTTTTTGATTGAACACCCCAAAAAGTCTAATGACCTCATTTATATCTCCTTCAGCATTCTTTTCTTCTGTGATAGTAAGCAGCTCTTCTATTTCATTAATTTCCTCATCAGTAATGTTATCCATAGCACTAATTGCAGCCAATACTTCTAGGTGTTGCCTAATTTTATATATTTCGAATACATCTTCCATTGTAATCCTTTTTACTACAACTCCTACTCGTGGTATATATTCTACAAGCTCTTCAATTTCTAGCGCTCTTAGAGCTTCCCTAACTGGAGTTCTACTAATATTTAATCTTTCTGCATACTCCTTTTCCACAATTCTTTCCCCAACAGGAATTTTACCGCTTATAATTGTATTTCTTAAACTTTCATATACTATTTCCCTAATTGGTTTATTCTGATGAAAATTTGTACTTTTAACAAATTCATCCATATAATTTGTCATATAAATCTTCCTCTCCACATTGCTAAATGTTAAGATAACTCATTATAAATTTTACCCAACCTTATTGAAAATATCTATAGCTTTTAGTCTTCATTATTAATAAAAAGTAAATATAACCTTGACTAATCAGTAAAGTTTACAATGTATTATATTGAACACTATATAAGTGAGATACTATTTATATTTAAACACATTTATTTTTAAAATTACAATAAAAAAAGCTCCCAGAGGAACTTTTTTATTAAAAACTTAATTATTTAATAGTTGACTATTATTCTATAGTGGCATAGCTCCTGTAATTGCTGCAGCTAATACAAAAATTATAAATGTGCCTATTGACCATATAGCTGAATGTTTTTGCCACTCTCCCATATCCACTTCTGTTAATTGAAGTAACAGATATATGAAAGCTACTAGTGGACTTAACAAATGGAATGCTTGTCCCATTGTTGAAGCTATACCTATTTGTAATGGTGTGAACCCATAAGCTACTCCTGTTTCTGCTAGTACAGGTAATACACCAAAATAAAAGGCATCATTTGATAATAAGAATGTTCCCGGTATACTAATTATTGCTGTAACTAGTGACCAGTGAGCTCCAAAGGATTTAGGTACTATTGATGCTAAGTTTAGAGCAATAGCTTCTGCCATTTTTGTTTCTGTTAGTATTCCCATAAATACTCCAGCTGCAAGTACCATAACAATAACTTGTATAGCATTTCCAGCATGAATTTCTATAAGCTGTCTTTGTGTCTTTAAGTGAGGATAGTTGATAATAAGTGCTAAGGCTACTCCAACTTCAAAAATTACAGCCGCAGGTACCTTTCCAGCAATTAAAGTATACATAACTAGAATGGTTAATATAAAGTTAACCCATATTAGCTTTGGTCTCTTAAGTTCTTTCTCTTCATCACTTAGTGTTGCAGACATTTCAGCTAAAGTGTCATTTGTAACTTGTACAACTCCAAGTCTTTTACGTTCTTTTAACCCTAGATAATAAGCAACCCCTATAACATAAATTATTGCAATTATCATTCCTGGAACAAGAGGTCTTAATATGTCTGATCCTTCAATTTTTAAAGCAGACATTATACGAGCAGTTGGGCCCCCCCATGGTAAAAGATTCATTATTGAGTTTTGCATTATTATTATTGTAGCTAAGTAAAGAGGTTTGATTTTAAGCTTTTTATAAACTGGTAGTAAAGCTGAACATACTATCATTGTAGTTGTTGAGCCATCCCCATCTACTGATACTACTGCAGCTAGTATTGCAGTTCCAACAAGGACTTTTACTGGATCACCCTTAACAAACTTTACAATTGCATTAACAAGTGGGTCAAATAATCCAACATTAATCATAATTCCAAAGAAAAGGATTGCAAATAGAAGCATTGAGGCTGTTGGCGCAACACCTTTTATCCCTGTAAGTGCAAACTTTCCAATATTCAAACCGAATCCACCAAATATAGCAAATATAACTGGAACGACAATAAGAGAAGTAAATGCTGTCATTCTTTTTGTCATAATTAAAATCATAAAAGTAAGTACTATTCCATAACCTAATATAGCTAACATAATATACACCTCCGTAAATTTGTAAACGTTTTTAAACTATACTTAAATTCTCTAGCTAGATTAAGTTCATTATATATACTTATTTTTTTAAATTCAACAAGTTTTTTGTTATTTTCCTTCAATTTTTGTAATTTTTTTTAAATTCTTAAAGTAATATTAAAGTAATCTTAAAATAATCTTAAAATAGTATTTTCTATTTTTTTACATATTTAATTTACTTAAACTTGTAAGCTTAAAAGTAGTCTTAAGAATAAATTTAAATGTTCTTAAAATTTATTTTACGGTTGGAAAAATATGGAGTTTCACATTTTTTATCATATCAAACCACTCATAAACTTTTAATTCTTTGTAAGATATAAAATACTATTTATGATTTAACCAATAGTTTTTTTATTATTTTTGATAGTTTACTAATTTCTATAGGTTTGGAAATATAAGCATCTACTTTTATATCTTTATCTATGTCCATTTGATTTTCATCCATATATCCACTGATAAGTATTATAGGAATATTTTTTTCTATATCCTTAATTTTATATGCCAATTCACTTCCACTAATGTTTGGCATCATATAATCAGTAATAACTAAATCTATATTTTTATAATTATATTTGATTACTTCTAAAGCTTTTGTAGGGTCTGTTTCTGAAACTACACAGTAACCTAGGTGTTCTAACCCTTTTTTTAACACCTTAATAACCTTTTCATTATCATCAACAATTAAAATCTTTTGTCCCTCATAAGATTCCTCTGCTTTGATATCATTATATTCTTGCTTCACATAAATTAAAGGCAAATATACTTTAAAAAAACTTCCTTTTCCTAATTCACTTTCAACAGTTATTATGCCTCCGTATTTATCTACTATATTTTTAACTACGAATAATCCCAACCCCGTACCTTCACCAACAGTTTTTGTAGTAAAAAAAGGTTCAAATATTCGTTGTTGAGTTTCTTCATCCATTCCACAGCCGTTGTCTTTAATTACTAACTCTGCATAAAAGGAATCCTTTCTTACCTTATTTAGCCCTGTGCCTTCCACTCTTTTTAATGATATTTCTAATACTCCATCCATGTGTTTTATTGCTTGATATGCATTAGTGCATAAATTAAATATAACTTGGTGGATATGAGTGAAATTTGCATCTACGTAACCACAATTTTCTTGTATATTCTCTTTAATTATTATATTCTTAGGAATAACTGTCTTAATAAGCTTTACAGTTTCTTTAGTAACCTGATTTATATTAATAGGCTCTACTTTAGTTATGTTCTTATCATTTCTGCTAAATACTAAAATCTGTTCAATTAGATCCTTACCTTTCTCAGAAGCTTTCAATATTTCTTCCACATCCTCATAATATTCACTATCCTTAGGTAACCTCATAAGTAGAAGTTCTGAATAGCCTAATATTGGCGTCAATAAATTATTGATATCATGTGCTATTCCTCCTGCAAAGGTTCCTACCATTTTAAGTTTATTAGAATGATATATTTCAGCTTCCTTCTCCCTAAGTTGCTCTGAGGCTTCATTTAGCATCTTTAAATACTTTGTTTCTTTTTCTAGTTCCTCTTTATTTTTTTTCATTTTAATGAGAATAGTTATAAATATTGATATAATAACAGTTATTAAAATAGCAATTATTATAATCTGTCCTAAAAATTTATTAATAGGTTCTTGTACTTCATCATAAGACATGGTTAATGCTACTACCCAAAAATAATCACCTAATCTCACAGGGGTATATGCATTCAGTTTCTTTGCTTTTTTTAGTGAACTTTCCGCCCACCAATAAGAATGATAAATAGCTGTTCCTTCTTCTCCCTCAAGTTGCGCATCAATGAGTTCTTCTAATTCTTTAAAGTCTAATTCTGGATATAAATGCTTTCTTGTTTCAATAACATCCATACCAACTTGTTCTTTTACATTATGCATTATTATAATTCCATACTGATCCTTAACCAGTGCGTATCCCTTTTCTCCAATTTTTACTGGTCGAATCAATTTATTATAAATAGCATCAAGGCTTATGCTTACAGATAATACTCCTTTAAAGTCATTTTCATTGAAAATTGGCTCATAAATATACAGCATAAACTCATTTTTTTCTTCATCTAAATAAGGATTAGCAATATAGGCTTTCTTACTAGAAATAACATAATCAACATTTGCTTGAACATGATTTTTTATAGTCCTTGGATCCTCTGGATATTTAGTAACCATTTTTCCATCTTTATCAAAAATATAAACTCCATCAATAGATTCTTTCTGAGCTTCATAATAGGCCTTCAGTTTTACGCTATAACTTTCCTTTTCTATAAGAGAGGCTTTCCCAATAAGTTCAGTATCTAAGGTAATAATTTTCATGCTATCTTTAATGTCATTGATAAATAGCTCTATGCTCCGTGATATAGACCTGGAAATTCCAAGCATATTTTGCTGCTGTTGTAATACAATTGTCTTCTCGTATTGCCTATATGTAAAATAAGTCAGTGTACTTAGAATAATTACTAGTATAATTCCAACTAATAGTCTTATTTTCTTTTTTCTTGTTAAATTTTTTCCTTTTAGCATTGTAATCACCAGTAGTACCTCCAAAGAATTAATTATTTATATTATGCATTGCTTATTTACATTTTAATTATAAGTATAATTAATTGTATTAATTATTTATACTCAAGCATTAAATGCAAAGAAGAGCAAATAATAAGTTTAAAAACAATATACCAAATTGCAATTTAATTCACAACAATGCTTTTGCTTTAGGATTAATAATCTCTTATCTATAAAATGATATTGATTTTCTTGCATATTATTTATTATAATTAGCTTAAATTCTTTATATAAATTTAATTCTAAATAGTTTATATACTTACCTTGTGTAAGTTATTAGCATTATGGAGGAAATATGGGAAAAGCAAAAATTCTTATTGTAGAAGATGAAGAAGCTATTAGAAAACTAATCTACAGAACTCTTACTTTGGAGGGTATGTTAGTTTATCAAGCAGAAAACGGCGAGGAAGGGCTTGAAATGGTAGCTAATACTGACTTTGACTTAATTATATTAGATATATTGATGGATGGAATCTCTGGTTATGAAGTTGCTCAAACTATTAGAAATTCCAACTTACAATTACCAATTATATTTCTCAGTGGAAAAAGAGAAGATGAAGATATTATCCGAGGATTAAACATTGGCGCGGATAGTTATATAACAAAACCTTTCAGCCCTTCAGTCCTTGGTGCTCAAGTAAAATCTCAACTCAAAAGACGTGAAGAAATTTTAAACAAAAATACTTTCGCTATGAGTTTAGTTCATGGGCCTTTTAGATTTGATTTAAATGGTTATAAATTTTATAAAAATGATTTAGAAATAAAGTTATCTTCAAAAGAAATTAAGCTTATAAAATTCTTTATGGAAAATCCGAATCAAGTGTTTACCAAGGAAGAACTTTATGAAAATATATGGAATAATAATGATGTGGACTATAATAGCATTATGGTTTACATGAAATATTTAAGAAATAAAATCGAAGATAATCCTAGCAAACCTAAGTATATTAAAACTATTTGGGGAATTGGATATCAATTTTCTATTTAGAGCTAGTGCTTACTTTTTTCAATGTAAGCACTAGCTTCTTATAATTTTATTTTACTTATTGTAAATATATTTCTTAAACTACTCCTTACTGTCCTTAGAATCGAAGAAATATGCTTCAAGCATTAAATATAAATTATAAACCTAAGTAAAAACATTCCTTAATCTCATATTAAATACATTGTGTCTTTATGGATTTCAGGATAAAAAATGCTCTTTTAAAAACTTAATTATTATTGGAAAAATAGTTATTACTGTGGTAAGTCGTATTAGATGCATCAATGCTACTATATGTGTCTGAGCTCCATATGCTTCAGACAATAGTGACATATCAGTAAGTCCTCCTGGGGAGCTACTGAATAAGGCAGTAACTAAATCTAGACCCGTAATTTTATGTATTAAAATTCCTAACAATAAACTAAATATAGTTAATCCAATCACCAACACAATAGAGGGCAATATCAATTTCTTCAATGCTGATATGGCTTCCATATTAAAGTTTAATCCAAGCATTCCCCCAACAACAATCTGCGCTACTAACTTGAAATCTCTTGGTATATAACCTTGTGAGGTTTTTATATTATAGGCAGCTACAAATACCATTGCCCCAATCAGTGCTCCTGCAGGTATCTTTAGCTTAATTCCTATATAACCACCAACAGCTGCAATAACTAACGTATATATTATCTTTTCCATAACTAATCCCCTTTTCTAACAACTAAAATCATTAATGTTCTTCAATTCTAACCTATACAACAAAATAGATAAAATCATTTTAGTCCTTTATCTAGAATGAAGTAACCACATAATATAATAGTGGTTTATTAATGTCTTATTAATATGATACAACACTTCAAACCTAATTTTCAGCATAATAAGTTTATAAAAAAATTCTATGGATACTAATGAACTAAATAACCTTAGTCCTTGACCAATTTATATTAAGTTTAGTATATTATTAGAAATAAATAAAATAATATTTTATTATAAATAACCATAAAAAAATCTTATACCTAAATTGGAGGAAGGAAATGGACAATAGAGACTGGCTTATTCTTAAAGTTTTATATGATAAAAAAAATATAACTAAAGCCGCTGAAACTTTATATATCTCCCAACCAGCACTAACTAATAGGCTAAAACAAATGGAAAAAGAGTTTGGTGTAAATATTGTAACAAGAGGAAGAAGAGGTGTATGCTTTACCCCTCAAGGAGAATACTTATATCAATGTGCTAATGAGATATTACTAAAAATAGAAAAAGCAAAAGAAACCCTTTGGAATATGGATAATGATGTGGTAGGAACATTGAAACTAGGCGTATCTCGTTTTATGATGAAACACAAGCTTCCCGCTTTATTAAAACTTTTTAAAACTAAATATCCTAAAGTTGAGTTTAAAATAATTACAGATTGGAGTAGCGATATAGTTAACATGTTGGCTAATAAAGATATTCATCTTGGTTTTGTTCGAGGAGATTATAACTGGAAGTGCGAAAAACACCTATTGTTCGAAGAGAATATATGTGTTGTTTCAAAAAATAACATCGAGTTAGAAAATCTTCCTAACCTTCCTAGAATAGATTATCAAACAGATCATTTATTAAAGTCATTAATTGACAATTGGTGGGCTGACAACTTTACTAGCGGTCCATTAGTAAGTATGAATGTTGATCAACTTGAAACTTGTAAGGAAATGGTCATCAATGACCTAGGTTATGGAATTATGCCTAGGCTTGTGGTAAGTAATTTAAATGATTTACACATAATTAATTTGATTAATAAAAACGGAACTCCTATAATAAGAAAAACTTGGTTGTTTTACGAAAAGGAAGTTTTAAATTTAAATGTAGTTAACGCATTTGTTAATTTCATTAAAAATTTTGATTTACAAGATATATGATGGTTATTTTCACCAATAACTTGAAGCTTTTATATTGTTCTAATAATATTTTATAAAAAAAATTAATATTTATAATAAATAACTATAGCACTTTAAGCCAAAAGCACTATAGTTATTTGCATTTTTGACATTGAAAACCTTATCTTTAATTCTCTTTCCATGCCTATTATCTAATAAAACCGCTCTCACACTTACTAAAATCAAATTTACTCTACTGACTAAAATACCTTTTTTAAATTTCCATGATAATTGGTAGTATAGTTGGCCTTCTCTTAGTTTTCTCAAATAAATACTTTTCAATAGCTGACTTCATATTAGCTTTTAAAACATACCACTCAATAATCTTTCTATCTAAGCAGCTTTCAAGCTCTATTCTTGCTATTTCTTTTATTTCATTAATCAATTCTTCTGACTCCTTAGCGTATACAAACCCTCTTGTAATTATATCTGGACCAGCAATAAGACTAAAGGATTCTTTTTCTATAGTTGCAACCACTGTAACCATTCCATCTTGAGCTAAGTGTTTTCTATCTCTTAGAACTACAGTGCCTACATCTCCAACTCCAATACCATCTACAAATACGGACCCAGTTTTTACCTTTCCAGTTACCTTTGCTTCATTTTCTGATATTTCTAATACATCCCCAGTCTCTAAAGCAAAGATATCTTCTCTATTCATTCCCAATTTTACCGCAAGCTCGGTATGATGTTTCAGATGTCTGTACTCTCCATGAACAGGCATAAAGAACTTCGGATGCACTAAAGTATGAATCAGTTTTAATTCTTCTTGATAAGCATGACCTGAAACGTGAACTTCTTCTAAATCTTCATAAATTACATCTGCACCTTTTCTAAATAATTCGTTAATTACTCTTGAAATGAGTTTTTCATTTCCTGGAATTGGTGAGGCCGAAATAATAAACAAGTCATTTGGTTCTAACTTAATCTTTCTATGGGTAGAAAAAGCTATTCTCGCTAGTGCAGCCATAGGCTCTCCCTGACTTCCAGTTGTAATTATAGTAACTTTTTCATTAGGATAATCATATATTTCCTCAGTTTTTATAACTTGACCTTCAGGTATATGGAGATATCCAAGCTCCATAGCTACTTGTGATATATTCTCCATACTTCTACCGCTAAAAGCTACTTTCCTACCATATTGCATTGAAGCATTTATTATTTGCTGCATTCTATGGATGTTTGAAGCAAAGGTAGCTACTATAACTCTTCCTCTTGCTCCAGAAATAACTCTATTTAAAGTTTCTCCTATGGACCGCTCAGATATTGTGTGTCCCTGCCGTTGTACGTTAGTACTGTCAGCCATTAGAAGA
The DNA here is from genome assembly GCF_002387895.1 of Clostridium sp. UBA4548. Lineage (GTDB taxonomy): Bacteria > Bacillota > Clostridia > Clostridiales > Clostridiaceae > Clostridium_J. The sequence goes on along the minus strand of NZ_DGLI01000047.1, from coordinate 52,700 downwards.
AGTACGCCTTTTCTTCCAAGAGCTGATATTCGTTCTAAATCCATAACTTTTCCATCAATTGGTGTATAATCTATCTTAAAATCTCCAGTATGTAATATAATTCCTACTGGTGTGTGAATTGCAATAGAGCAAGAATCTGCTATACTATGAGTATTTCTTATAAATTCCACATTTAAATTTTTCAATTTGACTATCTGTCCTGCTTCTACTCCATTAAGCTTACATTCTTGTAGTATATCATGTTCCTTAAGTTTATTTTCAATTATCCCTAAAGTTAACCTAGTGCCATACACTGGAACATTAAGTTGTTTCAAAATATAAGGCAAAGACCCAATATGATCCTCATGACCATGAGTAATAAAAATTGCTTTAACCTTTTCTTTATTATTTAGTAAATAAGTGATGTCTGGAATAACTAAATCAACACCATACATCTCTTCTTCTGGAAAGGATATGCCACAGTCTATAACGATAATTTCATCCTTATACTCAAAGGCTGTTATATTCTTTCCTATTTCTCCAAGCCCTCCTAAGGGAATAATTTTTACATTTCCATTTTCCTCCACTTTTTTCACCTCTTTAGTTTTTTATTAAATAATTTTTATTTCATTTTTCACAAAATACTATTTAAAGTATTCATTTTTAAAATCAACCTATAACTTTTATTTTATTTTATGTTATAGTTGCAATTTTAATTCTTTTACTACTAATAATGTTTATTTTTATTTCAACTTTTCTTCCACGAAACTTTCAACCTCTGATAATAACTTAATTAAAATTTTAAAATTATTTTTTTATAGTTTATAGAAATAGCTTTACATTTTATGGATATATGCTATAATTAAATTGTGTCCAAGCTACCGTTAACTTAATCAAAATAATTCATGCAGGTGTAGTATAATGGTAGTACATTAGCTTCCCAAGCTAATGGCGAGGGTTCGATTCCCTTCACCTGCTCCAATAATTTTAAAAAATCAAAAGCCTTCATTGTGATGGCTTTTAATTTTTTGTATTTTTACACATTTTTTAATTTCTTCTCTAAATCTGACTACAGCATTAATGTTTACACCTTTATTATTAAATTATTTAGCACATGACTTTATTTACTTATATTATCCTTTACTATATAACTTCCTTAAAACTATTTCCTTCAATCATGCTTTTATAATACCCTTTGCCTTTTATTAATTCATTATGACTCCCCATTTCCACAATTTTACCATGACTTAAAACTATAATTTTATCTGCATTTCTAATAGTAGAAAGTCTATGTGCAATGATTAAGGTAGTTCTGTGTTTTGATACCTTTTCAATAACCTGTTGAATTAACTTCTCAGTATGGGTATCAATATTTGCTGTAGCTTCATCTAAAATAAATATAGAGGGTTTATGAGCTAAAGCTCTAGCAAAGGATAGTAATTGCTTTTCCCCAGCTGAAAAAGTGCTACCTCTCTCCATAACTGGAGAATATATACCCTGTGGTAGATTGTTTACAAATTCTAAAGCACAGGTTATTTCTAAAGATTTATTTATAATCTCAATATCAATATTATCATTTAATGATATATTCTTTGCTATGTCACCTGAGAACAAAAATACATCTTGCAACACTACTGAAATATTTCTTCTCAAGTCTTTCTTTCTTATTTCATTTATATTTACACCATCTATTAATATTTCCCCTCTTTGAATAGGATAAAATCCACTTATGAGACTTATTATAGTAGTTTTTCCTGCTCCTGTTTCACCTACAAAGGCAACGGTTTCACCCCTTTTTATAGTAAAACTAACATCTTTTAATATCCAATCCGTCGCATTGTAAGAAAACCAAACATTTCTAAACTCTATATCTCCATTTATATACTCCATGGACCTCCCTAGATCTAAATTTTCAAGGGTATCTTCCTCATCTAATAATTCAAAAATTCTATCTGCAGAAACCAATGCTGATTGTATAGTGGTGTAGTTATCTGCTAAATCTGATATTGGATTAAAAAATTGTTTAATATAGGTTGTAAAAGCGTAAAGCACTCCAATTTCCAAGGTTTGATTATATATTTTTCCCATAGCATACCAAATTAAAATTGCCACAGAAATACTTTGAAACACATCTGAAGCAGGTCTTAATATACTATTCATCCTTACTTGAAACAAAGTACTCTTAAAATACTCACCATTTAACTTTAAAAATTCCTGTTTTTTTTCTTTTTCCCCTCTAAATATTTGAATGATTTTCATTCCTGATATATTCTCAGCCATAAAGCCATTTATTCTTCCAATTAAACTTTTCATCTTAGAAAAATTATTTTTAATTTTATTTTTTAGTAAGAAAACAAACAAAAACATTATGGGTACCAAAGAAATTGAAATTAAAGCTAATTTAATATCTAGCATTGCCATTGCATATACAATACCAATTAATAAAAATACATCTTTAAACAAATTAATAATTACATCAGTATACATTTCACTTAAAGCCGCAACATCATTTGTTGCTCTTGTAATCAGTCTTCCTGATGAGGTTTTATCAAGGTATGATAATGGTAGTAGCTGAATTGTATTAAATACTCTAGTTCTTAGGTCTTTCATAATTTCCTGGGCTGCACTATTTATAAAGTTTACTTGGGAAAATGAGAACATTCCTCCTAAAGCAACGATAAGAAAATACAAAATTCCCATGGAAGTAATTGAGTAAAACATAGACTGAGGTGCCTTATTTATTAAAAAATCATCAATAACTAACTTTAAGATATAAGGTTTTATAAGTTCGGCTGCATTTACAAGCAATACACATAGAGCTGCTAATCCTATTTTTTTAAAGTGAGGGAGAGTTAATGCCAAAAGCCTTTTTAAACTATGGATCTTATAACTTTTACTATTAGAATTATTGTCGTGAGTCTTTATATTGCTCCATATAGGTTTCATAATATATTCCTCCCCTCTTTATAAGTTCATTATGATGTCCTTGTTCATATATTTTTCCATTTTTAAGAACTATAATATAATCCGCATCCTTTATTGCTGATATCCTATGTGCGATTATTAAAGTAGTCTTATCTTTCCTGAATTTTTTTAAATTTTTTAGTATTCTTGACTCAGTTACTGTATCTACAGCAGAAAGAGAGTCATCAAGAATCAGTATGGATGGATTTTTTATTACAGCTCTAGCAATGGAAATCCTTTGCTTTTGTCCACCAGATAGATTTACTCCTCGCTCTCCTAATATGGTATCAAACCCCTTTGGAAAAGTTACAATACTCTCATATATAGAACTAATCTTTGCTGCTTCCTCAACTTCAATATCTTTATAGGTATCTTTGAAAAACTTAATATTATCTTTTATAGATGCTGAAAATAGAAAATTCTCTTGAGGCACATACCCAACGCCTTCTCTTAGTGCCTTAAGAGAATACTCGTTTATATCTATGCCATCTATAAATACTTTTTTATCCTCTACATTGTAAAGTTTTAATAGCAAATTTACCAATGTGGTTTTGCCAGAGCCAGTCTTACCTAAAATCCCCACAGTACTTCCTTGAGGGATTTTGAACCCTATCTCTTCAATAGAATTTTCCTTTGAATTTGGATAGGAAAAACTTAAGTCCCTAAATTCTATCTCACCTTTAAGAGGTTTATCTATACAGATTTTCCCATCTTTTATTTCCGGTTCTACATCGAAGACCTCATTAAGTCTTTTCAGAGAAGCCACACCTCTTTGAAATATGGTTATAACTCGTCCAATTGAATTAATCGGCTTCATAATCATAGTTAAATATCCATTAAATGCAATAAAGTCCCCAAGAGATATACTTCCTACCAAAACCATGTTTCCACCGACAATTAAGTTAGTAGCAAAGCTTATACTAAAGGCAATTTCGATGAAAGGTGAAAGCAACGCAGAAACCCTAATCATTTTTAGATTAGAATCCATCATCTCAATATTTAACTTTTCAAAATTTTTGCTTTCATATTCTTCTTGAACATAGGCCTTAATTACTCTAATTCCATTAATGTTTTCTTGTACCTTATCAGAAATAGCTGCAAAATTTTCTTGTACTATTTTAAATCTTTTCTGAACCTTCTTCCCAATGTTCATCATAAAAATAACAATGAAGGGTATGGGTAGTAAGGTAATTAAAGTAAGCCTCCAATTTATAGTAATGCACATCAAATAAATAGAAATAGCACATATAACTATACCATTTATAGTCATGGCTGTTGCAGGTCCAAATGTCATTCTTACTGCAGAAATATCATTAATGGCATAGGCAATTAAATCACCAGTTTTTCTTTTATTGTAAAACTCTTGTGATAATATTTGGAGATGATCATACAACTTTTCTCTCAGATGACATTCAAGACTCCTTGCATTTGCTACTATAAAATTTCTCCAAGCATAGGTTGTTATAAAAGCACCAATTGCAATAAACAGCATGTACATTACCTTTAGCTTTACTTCATTAAAGCTAAAGCCATTAATTTTTAATACATCAATAGCTTCCCCTAGTACTGTTGGGAAGAGAGATTGAATATATGCAGTTAGAAACATAAATCCAATGCCAATAATATAAGAAACTTTATGATTTTTAATAAAGTCCATTATAATTTTTTTTCCCATCCGCTGCCCCCTAACCTGTTGTAAATAAATGTCTAATATAGTGAACCATATGAGTAAAAAATTCACTATATTAGATAAAAATAAAAAATAAATTTATACTATACTAATAGTATAATTAATATGAAGGTAAAATATCAATGTTGAAAATGATATTTTTCAAAATATTTCTTTTATTGTCTTAAGTCATATTATTCAAATCAGCTCTCCTAGTATTAATTTGTAACAAGTTTAAATTATAATTAAAGTGTATATTTTCCATGGTACAGAGTCACTTTAACTCCTTCCAACTTTAAATTTTAGCTAATAATAAAAGCTATCACAACATAACTTTCATCATATTGCAATAACTTTTATTAAATAGATGCTAATATACCTATTTTTTTACTTCTGTGACACCAGTAACAGAACCATTGCTTTCTAGCTTAAAAGTAGATTTTAACTCTTCACTAGCAAAGTACACATTCCCTTGCACTTTAGCATCTACTATAGAAAAGCCCTTACCTTCTACATAAACATCACCTACAAAAGTTCCTCCTTGTATTCTTGCATCCTCACTTCTAACAATTAACTTAGGTGCTGTTAACGTATACGAAGCAGTTTTGTTTCTATTTTGATCTTGATCGTATAATGCTATCTTACGACCTGCTGGAACTTGTTTTGAAGGATCTTTGGTGTCCTTTTTTGTAAATTCCCCTTCTAAAACTATTTCTTTTTTTGCTTCAAAGTCTCTTTTTAATATAATAATCCAACTTCCATCTTTACTAGTTGCTCTATGCAAAGAATCCTCATCACTTACTATAGAAGGTGATGCAACCACATCTGGTTGTGCATTTTGTTGCTCAGAATTTTGCTGCTGTTGAGTATTTTTCTCTTGTTGTGTTAAATTTTCCTCACCTGGCTTAGTCCCACATCCTACAAGCAAGGTTCCTACAAGAATAGATGATAAAACTACTGACTTTAACCTCATGAAAATACCTCCTTGCATAAATTTATTTCCAATAATCGTGCAAATAGAATTATAGCTTATTCTCTATAAAATAAATTTTTTTCTTCATTTTAGCTATAGTATAATCCTAATTACAGCTTATTATTTTATATTTTCCGCAAATTCTTGCTATAAAATACATACTAAATGAAAAACCTTTCGATGAGTTTATTTAATTTCAAAATTAACACATAGGAAACTGTTTATTATATTTATTCCTAGATTTTAGAGCTGTATTTTGAACAAAATAATAAAAACCTACTCTTTAAGAAGTTCCTTCCGATTTCTTAAAGAGTAGATTTTTATGTAAATAAACTTATATAGTGTTTTTCATACTTTTTACTATAAACAGTATCATTCCTATAGCTGCTATAACGTCTCCAATACTAACAATAAATCTTCCAATAAAATCTATTGGAATAATATCCCCCAAAAAACTTAAATTTGTATTAGAATTAATCAAGTTATATAAACCCTCTGTATGGACATTAGTTGAAAAACCAATAGTTTCTATGGCACTACTACTAACCGGCATTACACCGCCATTGGCAAATATAGCTATAGCATTTAGCATAAATCCTACTCCCATTATTACTATATATTTGTTTTTTTTGTTTACAAAAATAAATGCTAATATAAGGATATACATAATCACATTCATTATATATGTAATTACTCCAGCAGTAATTACTTTTTTTTGGATTAGCATAATAATAACAAATTCTATAATAAACCCAATTATAATTAGGTAAGTTCCCTTCAAATTAATATTTGCTAGGTTTCGCAAGGTTCCCTTTGATATATAACCTAATATAATTCCAGCAATTAAAGCTAAAATGAACATAGTAATTCCCCCTAGATTTTTCTATTAAATAGTAAAAATATAAGTAGAGTTATCAGGCTCTACTTTTTAATATATTTAAATAAACTTCAGCTACCTTGGGATGAAACTGAGTTCCCGAATTGTTTTCTAATTCACTTATAATTTGTTCTTTTGAAAGTCCTCTCCTATAAGGCCTGTCTGTTCCCATAGCATCAACAGCATCTGCAAGTTGAACAATATAAGTATCTAAACTTATTTTTTTCCCCTTCTTGCCCTTTGGATACCCTTTACCATCATATCTTTCATGATGGTATCTTACAATAGGACATATGTAATTTAAATTTTTAACTTTGTATAAAATATTATAGCCTATTTCAGGATGTGCTTTAATTTTATCAAACTCCTCATCAGTGAGTTTTCCTGGCTTATTTAAGATGTTATCGCTTATACCAATTTTACCCACATCATGAAGCATTGCAGCAACAACTAACTTTTCTAATTTCCACTGATTATATTTTAACGCTTTTGCAATCTCTGTAGCTATCTCAGCAACCCTACGGGAGTGCCCCTGTGTATACTCATCCCTTGCCTCAATTGCATTCATTAACGCTTCAACAGTTTGAATATATTGGGACTTAGAATTTATGTACATTGAGAATGTATATCTAACTAATATGATAGGACATATAATAATAATTACTCCTTTATATTTATAATACTCAAATGCTAAAGCTAAAATAATTCCAAAAGGAATCATTGCAATATAATTAAGAATTCCTAATTTTATATTGCTAATATAACAATATAAAATATTTTTGTTTATATAAAAAGATAACATGAATGACATTATAAAATTGCTAAATAAAAAACATATAATACTAAATAATATTAGTGAAAAGATATTCTGAGAAATTCTTACAACATCAAAACTTCCTCCAACCGCAACATAAAAGTAATTCCCAATAAAAATTGGCAATGTGTGCACACAACAATTAAATAGGGTTCCATATAATGGAGTGTTAAAGTAATGATTGTAGGTGCCATCCTCTAATTTTAATATACGACATAAAAAACCTATAATTACAATTATCATAGCTTTGAATGGACCAAACAACACGTATGATGCTAAAGTAATTGCAAATGTTGTACTAAAGGATATTTCTAAATAAATTATAGTAAAAGATTCAGTTAATATTGTTAATACCGCAAAGAATAAAATGTCTTTGTAGTTATTGAAATCAATTGGAATATATCCTAAAAATAGCGAACAAGCAAAAAAAACTAATGTGATTATGTAAATGCAAATAAAAAAACGTCTTTGTTCTATTGGTAAATCTCTCATACCTTGCCCCCAAATTTAAAATCTAAATTTCAAATTATTACCCTATAGTGAATAATACAACGATTTTAAAATCATTTAGGTTTATAGTTTAATTACAAAAAAACTTCTCTATAAACCTAAAGATTTATAAACACCAACTACTTTAACATATTACTTTCTGAATACCCAAGTCATTTGAGATCCACCAGCTATTGCAAGTGCAAGTAATGTCATTAATGCTGGTACAATCCTTTTTATTAACTTCTTCATTTAAAATTCCCCCTTTTAGCTAATTAACAGGGCTTCGCTAAAACCTGCCATATTTGACTCCGCTAAGGGAAAAAGAAAAAAGTAATTGGTGTGAATTAGCTTTTTAACTGATTCTACCTTGTATTCTTCTATTTACTGCATCAAGAGAAGCTTTCGCAATAGCCTCATTTATATCATTTTTAATAATTGCAGCTCCTACCATAGTTTCCTCACCTTCACCGATAACCATGTTCACAATTACAGATACATAATTTACATCTCTACTTGTGGAAACAATTACATCTTGAACATCAAAAACAAAAGGTTGTCCAATTATTTCCTCCACTGCTGCCACTGTTGCATCTGCTACCACTTTACGCCTATTTAAGATAGTTTTGATTGCAGTTTTACTTCCACTAAAATCCTCACCCTCATAACTTAAGGTCACCTTACACTGAATATTATGGTCGCTAGTTTCTACCACAAGTCCCTCGTATTTAATTCTATTTATTACTTTGTAATCTTCTGTATCAATTTGTGCAATACTAATAATCTTTCTGTCAATTCTATAATCGCACACTGCCAATAATACAGTTTCTATATCTCTAACTATTTGCTTCGGAGCTCTATTTGTATTTGCAAGAATATGTATTTCTTGTAAAAGTTCATCATCATGTATTATTTTTACATGGCTAACTCCATTTATTTTACTTATTATTTCATAAAAGGATGAAAAATTCATAGTTAATACCCCTCGTTAATTCTCAACTTCAGTTAAATTATACATTAAATTCCTGAATTCAACAAGATTTTAGTTTGAATAATGAGTAAATTTGTAATATTTTTTTTATTCTTGTATTAATGAGTAATGTTAATTGTATTAATAATTTTATTATTTCTAGTTATACTAAGCTATGTAAACTAAAAATAAATTTTATCCGTATAATAGTTATACCAGTAATTAAAATAAATAAATTAAAATTATAAATTTATGCTCTGCTATTAAAACTTTTAACATTATTAGCATTTAATTTTATTAAGGAGGATTGCCATGAATAAGAAATCTTTACGATTTTTATGTCTTATTTCTACTATTTCTACTTCTATTTCTCTCTTTGGCTGTAGTTTTAATAAAAATAGTGAAGTTCATAAAAAACCATCTATAAGCGAAACTGAAGAATTAGTATCTACCCCCACTTATAGTTTCTCGCAGAATAATGAATTCACCACCAGTTTACCCACTAAGGAAAACAAGAATACTGATACTAACAAAGATGTTGAGAACTTTAAAAACAAATCAAATGAGAGCACTGAAAACACTAAAGTAGATCACTCTAAAAATAATGACGTAAAAAATGATTCTTCAAAGAACAGTAACCCTGAGAAAGACATTAAGGAGCCTAACAAGGATAAGGATACAGCCTCAAATAAAATAGACTATAATAGTTTAAATAACAGCAAAATTAGTTGGTGGTTCAAACCTAATAAGCTTCATGTGACTCCAGAAGTTAATAATAAGCTAAATTTCGAACTAGGCAAATATGATGCTTGTTATGTAGGTGATACTGATAGAAAGGTGCTTTATTTAACTTTTGATGAGGGTTATGAAAATGGGTATACTGGTAAGATTTTAGATACTTTAAAGGAAAATGATGTTAAAGCTATATTTTTCGTTACCTTGCCGTACCTTAAAGGTAATAATGATTTAATTAAAAGAATGGTAGATGAAGGGCATATAGTAGCTAATCATACAAATCACCATCCTTCTATGCCAACAGTAACTGGTAGTGAAGAGAAGTTTAATAAAGAACTAAAGGATGTAGAAGAAGAGTATAAAAGAATTACCGGAAAAGATATGCCTAAATTCTTTAGACCACCTATGGGTGAATACTCTGAAAAAAGTTTAGCAATGACCAAAAACCTAGGATATAAAACTGTATTTTGGAGCTTTGCATATCATGATTGGGATATAAATAAGCAACCTAACCCAGACAAAGCAAAGGCAACCATCTTAGGCGGTCTGCATAACGGTTCTATAATGCTAATTCACGCCGTTTCAAAAACTAACACAGAAATTTTGGATGACATTCTAAAAGAAGCTAAGGCTGAAGGTTATGTTTTTGAACTATTGAACGAAGAATAATGGTCAAATTAATTAATATTAAATGAAGTATTTCATATTAATTATAAATAATACAAAACCCTTAAATTTGAAAAAGTAAAGATACTTCTTTCAAATCTAAGGGTTTATTAAACTTTATAGCAAATCAATGGTTTTTCTACTTATAAAATTTCCATAACCTTTAGGTCCAATAAATTCATTATTCTTTGCAACAATTGTACCTCTAATCATAGTAAGTTCTGGATACCCAATTAGCTCTATGCCTTCATAAGGAGTGTAATCCACATTTTCATGAAGCATAGTCTTAGTTATAGTAAGTTTCTTATGTGGATCTAAAATAACTAAATCTCCATCACAACCTACTGCAATAGTTCCCTTTCTAGGATATAATCCAAATAACTTTGCTGGGTTTGTACTAGTTATTTCTACAAACTTATTTATTGAAATTCTTTTTTTGGATACTCCCTCAGAATATATAAGCCCCATTCTCGGCTCTACTCCTGGTGCTCCATTAGGGCACTTTATAAAGTTCCCCTTCCCCATTTGCTTTTCTTTATTAAAGTTAAAAGGACAATGATCAGTTGCAACAACTTGTATATGACCTTCTTGTATTCCTTTCCATAAAGCTAACTTATTATGCTTTTTCCTAAGTGGAGGACTCATTATATATTTTAACCCTTCATCATTCGGTAACTTGTATTTGTCTTCATCAAAAACTAGATATTGAGGACAGGTTTCGGAATATATATTCTTCTGTCCTCTTTCCTTTGCACTTTTAATGTACTGAAGCCCTAAAGCTGTAGATAGATGCACAATATATAAAGGAGCATCTTCAGCCAATGCAGCAATATTAATCATTCTATTTACTGCTTCACCTTCAGTCTCTTCAGGCCTGCTTTTTCCGTGGTAAACTGGTGTTAATAATCCCCTGTTTTCATAATATCCCCTTAAATAATTAACAATATCATTGTTCTCGCAGTGGACTGTAGTTATGCCTCCTATTTTTTTTAATTTACTCAACACTCTTAATGCCTCATCATCATTAATTTTAAATCCATAAGTAAGATAAATTTTAAAGCTTGGTATTCCACTCATTACAATTTCCTCTAATTCCTTTAAAATTTCTTCATCTACATGTTGAATAACCCCGTGAAAACTATAATCTATAACTGACTTACCTCTGGCAAGTTTGTGGTAAACATCTACTTGGTGCTTAAGATTACACCCCTTTGGTCCAAAAGCCATATGATCAATGACAGTGGTAGTTCCTCCACAAGCAGCAGCAATTGAACCAGTGTAAAAATCATCCACAGCTCTACTTATTCCTACATCTAAGTCAAAATGGGTATGTACATCGATTCCTCCCGGTATTATATACTTTCCCTTAGCATTTATAATCTCTGCACTATTGTTCTCTATATCTATTCCTATCTCTTTAACAATTCCCTGTTCAACGAGTAAATCTCCCTTAAAAGTATCACTTGCAGTAACAATTGTACCATTCTTAATTATATAACTTTTCATTCCTACACCTACTTTCACTAAAATATATGCAGTAGGTTTTAGAAATATTTTTATCTAATGATTATTAATCTTCTTCAAAGTTTACTTTCTTAAAATATAAAATAACCTCTTTATACCTAAAGAAAGTTTCTAACATCAATAGGCAAAGAGGTTATAGTATTTATGATTTTATTTTTCACAATTTTCAATTTAAGTAATACTACTTCTCAATAGCATCAGCTAAACATTCGTCTATGATATCTTCTGTAATTATACCAATTACTATAATGTTTTGTTTTTTCATGTTCTTACCTCCTATTTATCCCTTATAAAATTGTCACAACAAAACAGTATGCTTTTGTCTCTACTCAAGCATATAGGAAGAACAAAATTATTAATTAGTAAGGGATTAGAAGGATATATTCATAATTTATGAATCATTTCATAAAAAGGATTCTATTTTAAAATTCTAATATCTAATATAACTTTGACTTAATAGTTTATATCTTGTAACTATTCTATAAGATTTCTATATTTCTTACAACTTATTAAGTATACCTTATAACAAGTTAAAAAGCAAGTTGTTTTTACTACCAACTCTGGAAAAGGTTTCATAATATGCATAATATATTTTTTTGCAATTATCCAAACTAATTCCTATAGTTTTTTTAATTATTAAAGTCTTTAAGTTGAAATTCTATATTTTACTTTTATATTAAATATATTTCTTATATTTAATGACATAAAAAAAGTAGCAAGAGCTCCTCTAACTACACAATAGTTTTAACTATAAACTTGTACTACTTTAAAAAATTAAGTAAAATATGGGGTGAACGATGGGATTCGAACCCACGACAACCAGAGCCACAATCTGGTGCTCTACCAACTGAACTACGTCCACCACATGGTCGGGGTGACAGGGATTGAACCTGCGACCTCATGGTCCCAAACCACGCGCGCTCCCATCTGCGCTACACCCCGTTAATTAATTTAAACTTATTATCTTTGGAACATCTATTATTCTACATTTTTATTTCTCATTGGTCAATAGCTTTAGTAAATGTTTCACTAGAAAAAATATTTGAAATATTTTAATTTAGTATAAAAACACCCTATAAATCATCTATTGAGTTTCTGATTTATAGGGTAACTTTTCTACACTTCTTACCTTACACTTTTTTACTTACTCAGCTAACTTCATAAGAATTTCATTACTTCTTTTTATAAAGCTAGCCATAGCATCAGCCTCAAGTTGCTTATGACTTATCATAGCCAAATCATAAACATGGTTACAAATCAACCCGACTAACTCCTTCTTTTCTTCATTTCCTTTAAATTCTATGAGCTTACTAATTAAATCATTATTTTTATTAATAACTAAAGTTTCTTCCTGAGGGAACATAGCCCCCACATCCATGCCACCAAACATAGCACTCATTTCAGCCATTCTTCTAGATTGCTCTGAAAGTAATACTATTGCCGGCACATCCTTTGTCTTAAGACTTTCAACAGAGTATTTTAGCTTATCATTATTTAAACATTCTTTAAATATATTCTCTATTTCTTTACTTAATTCCTCATTTACTTCTTCCACATCAGCTTTTAGGATATTGCTTAGATCTGCATCTATGCGATTAAACTGGACTCCCTCTTCATGAGTCTCAAGGAAGCTTATAAAATGGTTGTCTATATTAGAACATTGAATTATAGCATCTAACCCCTGTTCTTTAAATAACTTTATATACTGAGCTTGTTGTTTCTCATCACTTACGTAAATAACCTTATTTTCATGTTTTTCTTTATTAGCTTCAAGGTATTGCTTTAATGTAACATATTCACCCTTAATTGTTTTAAAAATTATAACGTCTTTTACCTTTTCATAGAATTTTTCATCTCTCAAACAACCATACTTAATAAATATGTTAATATCCTTCCAAAACTCATTATATTTTTCTCTTTCATTCTTAAATAGCCCAGTTAATTTGTCTGCAACTTTATTTACAATATGCCTTGATATCTTTGTAACATTGCTATCTTTTTGTAAAAAACTTCTTGATACATTTAGTGGAATATCTTCACAATCTATTACACCTTTTAAAAGCAGTAAAAATTCTGGTATAACCTCTTTAATATTATCCGCAACAAATACTTGATTATTGTATAACTTAACTTCCCCTTCTACTGCTTCAAATTCATGCTTCAGTTTTGGAAAGTATAGTATACCTTTAAGATTGAAAGGGTAGTCTACATTTAAATGGATCCAAAATAAAGGTTCGTTGAAATCCATAAAAACTCTTCTATAAAACTCTTTATATTCTTCATCTGTGCAATCCTTAGGTGATTTCAACCACAAAGGACTTACATCATTAAGTGGAGTTTTATCTTTATTTTCTTTTTCCACTTCTTTCTCATTGTCATTTTCCAAGAAAATTTCTACAGGTAAAAAAGCACAATGTTTATTTATAATTTCTCTTAATTTATATTCCTCTAAAAACTCCTTACTATCTTCACTTATAAACAAAGTGATAGTAGTTCCTCTTTCTTTTCTTTCAGAAGAAGTTATCTGATAATCAGTACCACCTTCACAAACCCATTTAACGGGCTCTGCCCCCTCTACGAAAGATAAGGTATCTATTTCAACCTTGTCGGATACCATGAAAGCAGAGTAAAATCCAAGGCCAAAATGTCCAATAATATTATTTGCCTCATCCATCTTGTCCTTGTATTTAGAAATAAATTCTTCTGCTCCAGAAAAAGCTACTTGATTTATATATTTTTTCACTTCCTCTACAGTCATTCCTATTCCATTATCACTAAATTTAATGGTGTTATTTTCTTTATTTAAGGATACAGAAATTTGGAACTTAGGTTCAGACTCTATTTTAGCCTCACCAATGGAACTTAGTCTTTTAAGTTTACTTATTGCATCTGATCCATTGCTGATAAGTTCCCTAACAAATATATCCTTATCCGAATACAACCATTTTTTAATAATCGGCATAATGTTTTCCGTATGAATTGAAATGTTTCCATTCTCTCTAAGCATATATACACACCTCCAAATGTTTTTCCTAGAATATTTTATAACATTTTTACTTACAAATAAAGTATATTTACAAATTTTGTTTAATTATTCCTAATATCTACATTTAACTTTTGGTTGTTCTTCGCAATTTCCATTCTAATTTTATCTTTTATAAACTCATTATGATACACATTATCTAAATCTATTTTACATCTATTAACTATAGCTAGAAAAGTTACTGCTTTATTAGACTTAAGTAAACTAATAACAGCTTTATCAATCTTTTTATTTATAGAATATATTTCTTTATGAGTTTTCATTTTCTCTAATATATAATTTCTAAGTTCAGGATATTGATTTATTATAAAGGGAGTTATCCCAGCTTTTTTAACTACATTAGCAAATACTAATGTTTCAGCTTTTTCAAGAATGTCTAATATAATTGAATCAATGTGAGCTTTATATTCTTCTACAGTTTTTGTGTGTAATTCCACATTTCTTAGACAATTATCCATGTTTTCACTCCTCATTCGACATTATTTATACTATAATAATATAGCATAATAAGCCAAATGTAAATTATTTCATGGATAAGAAGTTAGTCTATTTAACTCCATTTTTATGCTCTATCTATCTAATTCATAGCTATTAAAGGTGCAATATTAAATCCTGAACTTAATATAACTTCTTTATCTAGATTTTCATCCAAGTGCATACAATAAACTCTCTCCCTTAAGGATTCTTCAATAACTTCGCATAACTTTTTAAAGGGTAGATGTCCTGTCGCTACGTAATCAATAGAGGTCGTATCTTGATAAATATTTTGAATTTCATCCTTCTTTAACTTTTCAATAACTTCTTTTGAGATTCTATTACTATCTCCACTATAATAAACAGTAGTTTTATCTAAGGTTAAATAGAAGCTATAAGCCGGAATAGATTTTGCATGACTTCCTTGTAGATACTCAATAGTAAATTTTCCTAATCCCTTATCAATTTCAGTATTTTTCATCGCAGTTTTTATAATATACATATTCTCCTTTACTCCTACAACTGAAAATAATTTACGGATTAAGGTATTTTCTGGGAAATATATTACAGGCTTAATCTTCAATTTATAATGGCAATAAAATATTAAATCTCCAAGGCTTCCGATATGATCAGGGTGAGTATGGGTAATAATTATATATATTTTAGAAATGTCTTTTAACAACTGAAACTTTTTTAACCTCTCAAAAACTGTTCCTCCACAATCTATTAATATCATAGCACCCTCCTTTTTTATAAACCCACTATTATTCCCCATTTCTGTATTAAATGCACTTCCTATTCCAATAAACTTAAGCATACAATCTCCTCTTTTCGATAAATATGAATCTTATAATTATTTACCTTATATAGTCTTTTAAACTAGTACTTCAGTTTACTTTTTCCACTTTTACTCCTAACTCTAATTAAAATGAACATAAAAATAACGGGAAATCCCGTTATTTAGAAATGTGGTGTTATTTCTTCCCTTTGTATTCTTTTTAAATCTTTTAACCTTAGATGAGTTTCATCCATAATCTTGTTCCAGTCTTCTCCAGCTATCATCATTTCTTTAGCCTTACTATGTAATTCAGATTCTCTTTCTTTTTCCATTAAAATTCCTCCTTTGTTAGCTGTAATAGAATTATTTTATGATTCTTTTAAGGCTATTATTCATATACGAACATATAAAATTTAAAAAAATCTAAAAGAAAAGTCTAAAAGAAATACTTCTGTTGTATTCTTCTAGACTCTTATTTTACTCTGCTTTCGCCCCAGTAGCACCATTACTTTTCATTATTTTTTTCATACCATCTGTTACTTGTATAGTCCCATCAGGCATTACCCACATTGCTTCGACACCCTGGAGACTATCCACAAGTTTACGACTTTCTTCATAAGGAAGTAAAAATGTGGTAGTTGATAAAAAGTCAGCTAACCCTGAATCTTCTGTTACAACTGTTACAGATCTATAGTATTTCCCTGGCATTAATGTTTTAGGATCAATAAGATGATGCATCACTTCACCATTAACAATATAATATCTTTGATAATCTCCACTAGTTACCACTGAAGCGTTGTTAAGGAATATTGTATCAAGAGTATCTTCTCCTTCAGATGCTATAGATTTATCTGGATCTTGAACGCCTATTCCCCAACGTTCTCTAACTCCATCTAATGGTTTCCCAAGAACTCTCACATTTCCTCCAGCACTAATGATTCCAGAAGTTAATCCCTCACTTAGAGCTTTCTTTGCTACAACTTCAGTTGCATACCCCTTAGCTACTGCTCCCACATCTAAGCTCATCCTTTTATCTTGTAAATATACTGTACTTTTTTCTAAATCCACAATAACCTTATCCAAATCAGTATACTTTGTTGCTTCTTTAAGGTCTTCCATAGGTGGAATCTTAGCCTCATCCGGGTTATTACGCCCCTCTTCTCTATAATCATGCCATATACTCAGAACTGAACCCATGGCAATATTAGTTTCTTTACCTGTACGATTATACCACTCTTTTGAAAACATAATTAAATCTATAATATCTTTATCTACTTGTACAGGCTTCACACCAGCATTATCATTTATTGTTTTTATATTGTTTATTCCTTCATAATCATTGTATATATCATATAATTTGTGAAGTCTTTCAAAATCACTATGTATTTTCCCCATATATGTTTTAAATTCTTCCTCTGTTTTAGTATAACCGACAACAGTGGTCATAGTGTTAAAAGTATCAAAAAAACTCTCAGTATATTTTGTATACTCACTTACTGCTTCCTTCTTACATCCAGTAAAAACAAACATGAATAAAAGTATCATCATCAACCCTTTAGTAATTTTCTTCATGTATTTTCCGTGCCTCCTTATTAATAACAGTAAAGTACAAGCTTAGTCAATTATAAACAAAGTTATGTCACTAATCTACTGTTTTTTAGTTTTATTTTGTAATTACTTTTTAGATGATAACTTTTCACCAAATCTCAAATCCACTATATATATATATATTACCTTTATAGATTAATTATCAAAAACTCCCCCACTTATGTGAGGGAGTTTTTATTAAATATTTTATTTTAATTATTAATCTCTATTTGAAACAAAGTTCATACTACTTAGCTTTTTGAGATCCTTCTTCTACAACATCAATATAATCTTGAACAGATACTGTTACAGAAGATTTAAGCTCAGCTACATCTGGCACTGCTGGGTGAGCATCGTCTTTCTTTACTACCTTCATGCCTTTTATTTCATCAACTTTCTTTCCTGCCATCCATTTTTGTAATTCAGCTATTTGTTGATACCACTCTTTTTTGATTGATGAAGCTTTTGCCATTCCATAACCATCACCAAGTTCAACCTTAGTTTTTGGAGCAGTCTTCTTATCTGAAGTTACTTTTCCATCTTTATCATAGTTAACTTTAGTTTGAGCATTATCTATTATGGTTGCCACAACTTTTCCATCCTTATCAAATGCAGTAGTTGCCATTACAGTGTCAACTTGTGCAGTTGGAAGAACTTCTTTTCCATCCTTATCTTTACCTAATGCTTTTGAACTAGAAGTAGACACTTTGTGTCCAAGACCAATCTTTTCAGCCCCTTTAACTTCTATAGAATTTTTATAAGCTTCTTCAACACCAGCTATATATCCCTCTACAGATACTGTAACAGAAGATTTAAGTTCAGCTACATCTGGTACTGATGGATGAGAATCATCTTTCTTAACTACTTTCATAGCCTTTATTTCTTCTACAGTTTTACCAACCATCCACTTTTCTAATTCAGCAATTTGTTGGTACCATTCTTTTTTAATTGAAGAAGCTTTTACCATGCCATAAGCATCGCCAAGCTCAACTTTAGTTTTTCCTTCAGCTTTAATATCAGATTTAAGAGAAAGATCCTTATTGTAATCTACTTTAGTTTGAGCATTATCAATAGTTACCTTTACAACCTTTCCATCCTTATCAAAAGCAGCTGCTACAATAATTGTATCAACTTGTCCAGTTGGAAGAACTTCTTTTCCATCCTTATCAACACCAAGATCTTTAGATTTTTCAACTGATGTTATGTGTCCCATTCCCATTTTTACAATTTTTGATCCACTTGCTCCAGATGAACAACCAGTGAATACAGAAAGAGACATAGTAAGTATTAATGCACTTAATGCTAATTTTTTCATTTTTTACCCTCCACCCCTAAAATAAATGAATTAACATAATTTTCATTCTGCTTAAATTTTAACATATTGTTTATTTATTGACAATATGTTTATTTAAAATTTTCCATTATTATTGCAGTTTTTTTAGTATTAAACTTGATTTTTTAGGAATATAATAGTATTTTAGTATTTTTTTAACTTAATTTTCTTCATATAATTATAATTTATAACAATTAATCTTAATATGCACCCATATTATTTGTAATATATTCATGATTTCTTGTTAATTTTATAGTAATGTTTTTAAATTATTATTTTTTACAAGAAAGCTTTTGTATTTTAATATTGTAAATAATATTAACTAGTTTAATATTGCTTACCCTTAGAAGTAAATCTATTTAAGAATCATCTCATTTATAGATACTTCAGGATTTTTGTACCTACCCTTTTTCTCCGTGCCCTTTCCATATTGAATTGCCCCTGTTGGACAAAGGTGTATGCACGCTAAACACTGAGTACACTTGTTTCCCCATTTAGGTTTACCCTGAACTTTAATGTTAGTGCAATTACACACTTTTTCACAAATTCCACAACTAGTACATTTATCAGAGGCCCAAAACTTTTCTGTGTGAGTTGCTCCTTTATTGAATAGGGGATTTATTATATTAGTTAATAAGCTAGGCATAAATCCTTTTTCTATTTGGAAAACACCTTTATCTCTATTCTCTATTGTTTTGTTTATATTATTAATTATATTTTCTGCTTCTAATAGCTTTTTTCTTTCAACTTCTTTACTATCAACATTCCCCATAATAATGTAGTTATTTGGCATTTTTATAGAAAATCCACTATTTAAAAGCAGTTGTTTTTTACTTAAAGCTCCACTTAATACTTTCATAGCATTACCGATATTTTCTCCACAAGTAGCTATAGAAAATATATAATTATTCTTATAATTGCTTAACTTAAGTTTTTCCACAAACTCTAAGACTTGCTTAGGTGGCGACCATGCATATATAGGATATACAAATCCAATTACCTCATTTTCCTTTAGTTGGTATTCGTATATCTCCTTTTCACTTGTTAATAAGACTGCAATAGAAACCAACTCTTCATTATTTGTTTTTGCAATTCTCTTAGCTACATACAACGAGTTTCCTGTTCCTGAAAAATAAAATATCATAAAATCCCCCATCTTTCATTAAAAATTTAAACTTTAGAAATAGAATACCATAATTATCATTATAAAATAATATGGTTGCTTATGTTATAAATAACTTTTTTCACCTTGGAAATAATAACTTAAGAAATATATATAGAAAGGATGATTAAAGTGAATCATAGAAGCCACATTGATAAAGAAAAACTAAGTAAGGTTCCATCTGGATGTCCATTTGAATATAAGGATGTAGTTAAGGAAAACTTCCCTACTGATGATCACACTGAAGATGGAAAAGTTTTTAAAACTGAAGTTGAACAAGGAATTTATAACAATGTAGAAATACGCAAAGATACAGGAAGTCATATCCTTTATAAAAAGTTATAGTTCAATTATCTACAAAAGAAGCATTACAACCTCTTGTATGCTTCTTTATTTTATAAATATACTCCCTTAAAACACTCCTAAAAACCCTGTTATTAAAACTACCACAGCAAATATCATTCTATATACTGCAAATTTTTTCATTGGCTTTCTTTGTAGGTACGAAATAAACATATCAATAACAATTAATGCTACTAAAAAAGATACTATAAATCCAACTCCTAGAGAAAGTAACTCTAAAGAAGTAAGAGAAAAAAAACCACCAATTTTAATAATTTTTAAGATACTCATCCCAATCATTACTGGTATCGCCAAAAAGAAAGAGAATTCCGCAGCTGCTACTGTAGAAAGCCCCGAAATCCACCCACCAATAATAGTTGATGCTGAACGAGACATACCAGGTATGATAGCCAAACATTGAAACAACCCAACCACAATAGCTTGCTTTGTTGTAATTATCCCATCTCTTTCAAAAGTACTTCTTGCTTTTCCTAAGTTTTTATTTCTAAACTTGCCTTCAGCATATATCATCCATACAGCTCCTAGAAATAACGCAACAGCTACTGGTACAGGAGAAAACAAATATTTATCAGCTAAATCATTTAACATTATCCCAAATATACCACCAGGTACACAAGCTATAAATATCATAAACCAAAATCTAAAACCCGATTTTTCATAACCAACCTTTTGAGGAAAAAAATTTATAAGTGTTTCTTTTATTTTCCCCCAATATAGTACAATTACCGCTAAAATGGCACCTAGTTGTATAACATAGGTATACATCTCAAGATACTTATTGGTTATCCCTTTAAAACCTATTAAATTTTGAAATATTACTAAATGTCCTGTTGATGATATTGGCAAAAATTCTGTTATACCTTCAACAATTCCTAAAAGCACTGATTTTAATATAAAAATTATGTTTTCCAAAAATTATCCCCCTCTAACTTTTATTCTACTCCCATAACTAATAGATCTTCTCTAAAATATATTCATTATATTATATTGCAATTACTATTATTTACTTTGTAAATCTTACAACATTATCAATAGTAAATTTTTCTATTTTCAAGTATAATAGTTTTTAAGGAATTACTATAGATTTATCTCAAGCAAAGGAGGACTTACGATGAAATTAATATCATGGAATGTAAATGGTTTAAGAGCTTGTGTTCAAAAGGGCTTTTTAGATTTTTTTAAAGATGTAGATGCAGATATATTTTGTATTCAAGAGAGCAAATTGCAAGAAGGACAAATCAATCTTGACCTTGAAGGATATCATCAATATTGGAATTATGCAGAAAAAAAAGGGTATTCCGGCACAGCTATATTTACAAAAGTTCAGCCATTAAGTGTGAACTTTGGAATCAACATAGAAGAACATGATAAAGAGGGTAGAGTTATAACTTTAGAATTCAATGATTTCTATATGGTGACTGTTTACACTCCAAACTCTCAAGAAAAATTAGCGAGATTGGATTATAGAATGAAATGGGAAAATGATTTTAGGGAATACCTAAAAAAATTAGATGAAGTTAAGCCAGTGGTTATGTGTGGAGACTTAAACGTAGCTCATGAGGAAATTGACCTAAAAAATCCTAAAAGCAACAGAAAAAATGCAGGCTTTAGCGATGAAGAGAGAGAAAAATTCACCGAATTTTTAGCTAATGGCTTCATAGACACCTTTAGGTATTTCTACCCTGATAAAGAAGGAGCCTATAGTTGGTGGTCCTACAGATTTAATGCTAGGGCTAACAACGCAGGATGGCGTATAGATTACTTTTGTGTTTCAGAAAAACTTAAGGATAACTTAGTTAGTGCTACCATACACTCAGATGTTTTAGGCTCTGACCACTGTCCTGTGGAACTTATATTAAAGTAACCAAAATTCTTACAGAAGTTGAATATGCTTTCAACTTCTGTAATTCACTTCTCTTTTCTTTCTTCTATTCATACGGCTACAATAAATTTATTAAAGCCCTTACATATGATTAACCTAGTTAACTAGGTTAATTTACAAATATATTTTCACAATTTGTCTTTGCTATTCTACTTGAGTCAATAATCTTTTCATTATATCCTTTAGCTTTAACTCCCCAAACTCTTCATCTGCCACAGCTACAACTAATTTTATTGTATCATCCGCATCCCACTTGTAAGCTTTAGATTGGAGCATAGCTTCTTCAGGTATAAATTCTTCTATATCAATTACCATCTCTTCTGCAAGACTTAAATACTCTTCGAATAATTCATCTTCTTCTATTTCTTCTAAATTATAGTCTTCTTCTATTATTTCTTTTAAAACAGATACATCAACACTTAGATTAAAGGCCAAAACATCTTCTCTTTTAGTTCCTTTGCTCATATCCTTCACTACTTTAAAATCTGTATTTGATTCAATAATCTCCTTTATTTCTTTGCTATCAACAACTGTATTTCCTAATGCTATGTACATAAACTCCACTCCTAATTTAAGATTTATTATAAATTATAGCACAAATTAATAAAATATATTAATTTCAACTGCATTCTAAGTTCTGAAACTAATTTTACAATAAATCTATTCTTTGTTGGTTATATAAAAAGGTTTCTTATGATATATAAGAATCTCAATTAAAATATAACAATATATGTTCTAACTTTATATGAAAAAATAAAAGCAGAGTAAAATTACTCTGCTTTGTATATTACCTATTCTGTTGTGAATGGTAGTAATGCTATGTTTCTAGCTCTCTTAATAGCTACAGTAAGCATTCTTTGATGCTTAGCACAAGTTCCAGAAATTCTTCTTGGCAATATTTTACCCTTTTCTGTAACATATTTTTTTAATTTAAAAATATCTTTGTAGTCTATTGCAGTAGCTTTATCGATACAGAATGAACAAACTTTTCTTTTTGGTCTTCTTCTGTTACCGCCTCTATTTCTATCAAAAGCCATAGTTTTCTCCTCCTTACCTATTTTTAGAATGGTATGTCCTCTCCATCATCCATAGGAGTTATGTCAGAGTTTCCTCCAAAATAATCATCTGGTATCGATGGCGATCCATAACCGTTAGAATTCGTATCATTTCCTGATGTTTTATTTCCACCCCACTCAAGGAAGTGTACTTCATCAGCAACTACTTCAGTAACATATCTTTTCGTACCATCTTTAGCATCATAAGAACGAGTTTCAATTCTGCCACTTACACTAAGCTGTTTACCTTTGCTCATGTAATTTGCAGTGCTTTCAGCTTGCTTTCCCCATACAACTACAGGAATGAAGTCAGCTTCAGGCTGCCCCTCTTTCTTAAATCTTCTATTAACAGCAAGTGTAAAAGTGGTTACAGCTGTTCCTGTACCTGGTGTAAATTTCAACTCAGGATCCTTGGTTAATCTTCCAATTAAAACAACTTTATTCATGTTTCCACCTACCTACTAGTTTTCTGGATTAATTATGATATGTCTTATAACACTGTCAGTAATTCTGAATACTCTGTCTAACTCTTTAGGTAATTCAGCATTAGCTTTGAAGTTGATTAATGTGTAGAAACCTTCGTTAACTTTAGCTATTTCATAGGCTAATTTTCTTCTGCCCCATAGGTCAACGCTTTCGATTTCTCCTCCATTATTCTCTATTACACCTTTAAATTTTTCGATGTTAGCTTTAACAGCCTCCTCGTCTAATGATGGGTGTAATATGAAAATAGTTTCATATGCTCTCATTAGTTTCACCTCCTCCCCTTGGACTAACGGCTGTGCATTACACAGCAGGGATTCCATTTATATACTCTATCACTTATTTAAGATAAAATCAAGCATTTTTTTTATTTTTTACATAATTCATAAGTTTTTTAGGTTAATCTTAAAATTTAACTTCTATCTCCTCCAATTCTAGTATCTAAAGTTTCAGCTTTGAATAAAAGGGATTTTCATCTTACAAACCTATGAGTTGCACAATTGGAATTTACCATCATTCATGTTTATTCTACAGCTACCACCCCTACTTAGACTTCCAAATAATATTTCATCAACTAAAATAGACTTTAACTCAGAATTTATTACTCTTATAATTTCCCTAGCACCGAACTCTTTTGAATTCCCTTTTTGTGCTATATTCTGAACTACTTCCTGATGAAACTCTACATTTACATTCTTTTTCAATAACAACTGTTTAAAATTCTCTAATTCTTTTATTGTTATATTAATTGCCATGGTTTCATCTATATGATTAAATACTACTACTTTATCAAATCTATTTCTAAATTCAGGAGAAAACACCTTATTAACTTCTTCCATTATAGCTTCGCCCTTAATTTCTCTATCTCCAAAGCCTATAACACTCTTACCAATGTTCTTCGCTCCTGCATTAGAAGTCATTATTATGATAACATTTCTGAAGTCTGCCTTCCTACCTTGATTATCCGTAAGAGTTGCATAATCCATAACTTGTAAAAGTACATTAAGTATATCACCATGAGCCTTTTCAACTTCATCAAGAAGAAGCACACAGTTAGGTTTTTTTCTTATGGTATCAGTAAGAAGTCCTCCTTCTTCATAACCTACATACCCTGGTGGAGAACCTATTAGTTTAGATGCTGCATGTTTTTCCATGTACTCACTCATATCAAATCTCACTAAATCAATTCCTAGGTTTTTAGCTAAAGTTCTTGCAATTTCTGTTTTTCCTACTCCAGTAGGACCTACAAATAACATAGAAGCAACGGGCTTGTTTTCATCCTTTAGCCCTGCCCTAGACATTTTTATGCATCTTACTGCCTGCTCAATTGCCCTATCTTGACCAAATATACTTTTCTTTAATTCACTTTCCATATTCTTAAGAGCTTCTATTTCATTTCCTTCTACTGTTTCCTGTGGAATATTGCATACTTTAGCTATGGTTTTTTCTATTATAAATTCATCTATAATTGGAGTTTCCTCTTTCCTTTCCATAGCTATTAAAGCTCCAGCTTCATCTATAATGTCCAGAGCCTTATCTGGTAGAAATCTATCATTTATATACTTATGACTTAAATTTACTGCAGCTTTAATCCCCTCCTCTGTGAATTTCACTCCGTGATAGACCTCATAATGTTCCTTAAGCCCCTTTAAAATTTCAATTGTTTCCTCCACTGTAGGCTCATTTACTTGTATGGTTTGGAATCTTCTTATTAAGGCCTTGTCTTTTTCAAAATACTTTTTATATTCATCAAAAGTTGTAGCCCCTATAAATTTAATCCTTCCTTCTAGCAAGTAAGGCTTTAATAGGTTTGAAGCATCTAAAGAGCCATTGCCAAGAGATCCAGCACCTACTATATTATGTATCTCATCAATATATACTATTGGGTTTTCATGATTTTTAATCTGGTGTAAAACCTTCTTTATTCTTTCTTCAAAATCTCCTCTATACTTTGTGCCCGCTAACATTGAACCTATATCTAAAGAAAAAACTTCTGCCCCTTGAAGCTTGCTTGGCACTTTACCTTCATTAATAAGCTTTGCAAGCCCTAAAATTATAGCAGTTTTCCCAACTCCTGGTTCCCCAACATGAATAGGATTATTTTTTGTTTTTCTGCAAAGAATCTGAATTGTCCTATCTAAGATATCCTTTCTTCCTATAAGAGGCTCATCTTCTTTTTCTCTTGCAAGGTCTGTTAAGTTTAAAGTATATTTTTCTATAAAAGATGCATTTTTTAACTTTCTTCTATTTTCCTGTTCATAGCTTTCTTCAAAATCCTCTTCCTCTAGATAACGCTCTTCTTCCCAGAAGTTGTCATCATTACTTTCCTCTTCACTCAAATCTACTAGTTCTTCACTACTTTCGTGACATAGATTAAATAATAAGGTGCTTTTTTCAAGTCCTTGCTCTTTTAAATAATAAGCTGCGTAACTTTCTTCCAAATCATAAATTGCAGCCATGATATGTTCTATACTGATATATTCATGACCACTTGCCATAGCTTGATTTGCAGCTCTTATTATTACCTGCTGCATAGCAAAACTTTGTTGCGGTTCTACGCCATCACCTTTTGATATATATTCATCAATATACCATTTAAGATTTTCTTTAAGCTCCTCTATACTACAGCCACAGTTCTCCAGTACCTGTGCAAACTCTTCATAGTCTAGAGCCTTGTATAAAGCATGCTCCGGTGTTAAGAATTCATCTCCACTGGCCTTTGCCATATCATAAGCATCTAATATTATGTCATTTACTAGCTTTTTTAATTTCATATCTTACTCCTCTTCCACAGAAAGCTTAAAAGGAAATCCCTGTTCCTTTGCAATAGTCATAGCTGTAGATGCCTTAGACACCGCAATGTCATAAGGATAAATTCCAGCTATTCCATTTCCTTTTTTGTGGACATCTATCATTATTTTATTTGCTTCTTCAATTTTTCTATTAAAAATATTAACTAATACGTCCACCACAAATTCCATAGTAGTGAAATCATCGTTATGCATTACTACCTTATATAGTTTAGGCTTCTTTATTTTAATTTTATTTTTTTCTTTAATATCTATATTACTCTCCACAAAATTCCCTCCTAAAACCTATTTAACATATTATATCAATTCTACCCTATTACTTACCAGTATGCTTTTACATTCTACAGTAAAAACTATTCTTATGATTACATTGAAATTAATTATAGCAAAACTTTTAAATCTAGGTTCTAAAATAAACTTTTTATTAACTATTTAAAAATATCATAAAAGCTTATATAGACAAAATGCAACACTTTATCAGCTAATTCAACAATATAATTTCAAGTAATTATAATATCTATAAAAGGGGGCAATTAAAAATGACAAAATCCAGTTGTAATGAACGAAAAAAGAAATTAGCTAAACCAGACCCAACAAGTGATGGTTATAGCCGTTCTATGCTTAACAAAGCCAATGCACACAGCCCTTATGGCAAAGATGAACCATCAACTCGTACAGAATTTAAATAAGAACAAATATAAGGCATCTACCTAATTAGATGCCTTATAGCTTAATACTTATTACGCTTTAATAATTTCTTCAAAGGTGTTTAAGGTTTCCTTCCCCTCTTTCTCATCATAAATAGTGTCTTCTATACCATTTTTAATATTGACCCACGGCTTTGTTTCATCATATGCTCCTATATCTACTTCTTTCTCTAGACCTTTCTTATTAAATATTGTAACTTTAGTCCTTGAAGTTTTATCTTTTAAATTCACAGGGGTAGTTCCAAAGACTAGCAACAAGAATATTAACCACTTGTTTTTGGTAGTTTATATATATATTATTTATAAATAGTTATTTATGTAATATAATGTAATCATATCATATTATGAGGGGGCTAATATATATGAATAATAATAAACTTAAGTTAATCATATTATGTAGCATGTTTGGGGTAATGCTACTCCTAGGAGTTTTATCTTTTGGAGATTTTAAGTTTTCTCCTAAAGAAGGACTTTCTTATGAGGATAAGAAGAGAGATGCTAAATATTTGATAGAGTTCTTAGAGAATACCTATCCATATTTTGAGGAAGTAAAAAAAGAAACTGGCCAAGATATTCTTTCTAATAAAACTAAAATTATAAATTCTATAAGTAAAACCCCTTCAGATGAAGCTTTTTATGAAAGTATATCAAACCTATTACTAAAGTTTTCTTATGGAAATACTCAACTATCTTATAACTTAGATAGCTTAGGTAATAGCTTTACTTATATGGATAAGGATATAAATTATAAGAAAACCACATCCTTAGCAACTATAGAAAAGTGGAAACCTATTAATGAGAACTATTGGAAAAAGATCATATCCCCTACTAATATAAATTTTCTTTATATTAACGGTGAATATTATGTAAGTGCTACCCAAAATCCAGAAGTACATGTTGGGGATAAATTAATTAAAGCTGAGGGAATACCCATAGATAAGTATGTAGAAAAGATGCCTTCTCACAAGTTTCTTAAAGCCTATGACCCTACTTATGAAAAATATGTTTCTCACTACAATCTAACCTCTATTAAAAATAAGGAATCAAATATTAAAGTTACATTGCTAAATGCTTCTAATGAAGAAAAGGTAGTTGATATGCTTCCTTTTGATGATAAAAAGCCTTTTTTAGAAGATGGCTTTAGCTCTTTAAGAAATTCTAATAGCTATAATGAAATAGTAGATGAAAAAGAGTTAGAAAAGATAAAACTTGTTAATAGCTTTGAAGATGGTAAACTTGTTACATTAAACCTATCTGCATATGTAGATATTAATAAAAACTATAGAAACAACAAAAAAAATAAAGAAGATCTTTTTTCTCTCATTAATTCTAGCGACACTTTAGTTTTAGATTTTCGTGGTGGCACTGATTTAGATTTTTCAATTGAAATTTTAGATTATATATTACCAAAGGATATAGAGCATTATAACTATAAAGTTTTTAGAAAAGGAAAAGTAAATGATAAGTATATTGAAACCCTTAGAAACAAATCAAACCCTTTTATTAAAGAAATCACCGCTCCTATTGATAGCTTAGAAAAAGCTTATCCTTTATCTAAGTACTATATTTTTAAAGAGCAAATCTTGAAAATTAATGGTGAGAATAAGTATAATGGGAAAGTTTTTGCACTTCATGATGGCTCAGTATACTCGGATAAAATTACCGAATTACTTAGTGAAGTTACTGAAAATAGTCTAGCTACTGTTATTTCCAATGT
Organism: Clostridium sp. UBA4548; assembly: GCF_002387895.1. Taxonomy (GTDB): domain Bacteria; phylum Bacillota; class Clostridia; order Clostridiales; family Clostridiaceae; genus Clostridium_J. Next base: position 23,646 of record NZ_DGLI01000047.1, on the reverse strand, counting down.
TAAACTTTACTCAAGGGACTTAAACTACGACTCTATGATATCTTTTACCCTTCCAAACTCCAACTTAACAATACAAACTAGTAGTGTCAAAAGAGTTGATATCAATGGTGATTTTATTGGTAATAAAGTTGTTATGCCCCAAGTTTTAATTACCAAAGATATAAAACCTATTTTAGATGATTTAAAAAATGGAAAAGGTGTCAACTGGGGTTTAGCGTTTAAGGATAGATACGGTAGTAAAGATGAATATTTTAATGAGGTTCTAAAACAGTTAAAAAAATAAGACCCGCTTTCTCAGCGAGTCTTATTTTGGATTTGAAGTTTTTATATGATTCATATTATAAATCTTTAAATGTAAGTATCCATATTGATGTATCTAATAATGTATTGATTAATATTCAATACAAATCTCACAATTATGAAACTTGCTAAACTACATCATTTCTATAAATGCTTCAATTCTTGTTTTAATTTGTCCTACATCAGATGGTGAATAGTTTGTTTCTATATTTAAATAAGGTTTTCCCTTTTCTTTGTTTACAAATTCTTTTACACTAAAGCTTTCTACTGCATAAGTATGACAAGCTTGTAGGGTTATATCAACTACTCCATCTACACTGTATTCGTCAATTAATTGGTCTAAGAAGTCTAATCTTCCAGTATTTGGCGACATAACTGAGCATGGAACACTCAAATATTTTTCTGCAAGAGCATCGATTGGATCAATATCTTCTCTAACAAGTTTATGGTTTTCTTTTATTCCAGTACAGTTTTCTAAACAAACAACTACTCCACCACTTTCTTCAATGGTTTTAATTACTTTATCTAAAACCCCACCACTTGGACATCCAGTAATTAATATTCTCTTAGCATCTTTATTTACTGGACTTTCTCCTCTTGCATATTTTTCTTTAAGATCTTTAATCATTTCTGTGAATTGCTCAGCTTGAAGCTTCTTATCCATACTAAAGTTTGATCCATCTATAACTTTGTGTAAATCATAACCCCAAAGTGCAGGTGGATTTAACTTAGATAAAGAATAAAATTCTTTTAATAATTCTCTCTCATTATTTCTAATTCTTATTGCTTCCTTAATTTTCTCATCTGTTATTTCCACAGCAAAATCTTTTTCTAATCTTTCTTTAAGCTTTATAATTTCAGCTTTCCATAATTCTAAAGAAGTTTTGTCCTGTGAATTTTGAGGAAGTTGCATCACATGCATATTCTTTTTTTGTCCTAAAAGTTCGTACATTTTTTTCTTTCCATCGCAAGTAGTTTCCCCTACTAGCATGTCTGAAAAATAAATATATGGACATTTATCTGTGATTGCAAAGCCATAAGAAGATTTAATTAAAGGACATAGATTTTTAGGAAGATGTTGTTCTGCCTCTTCTGTAGTTTCATCACTCATTCCGCAAACAGATATTGGAATTGCTCCAGCTGCATAAATTACTTCCCATGGTGTGAAAGTACAAAAGGTTCCTACTATTTTCTTTCCTTCATCCTTAGCATTTTTCACTTTAATAAAACCATTTCTTCTTGCTTCTGCAAAGGTTTCAAAATTTTTTGGCATATTCATTATTAATCCACCCCATCTAATATAATTTAAACTATGTTTAGAAATATATTGTTAATCTAGCGTACTACTTAAAATTTAAAGAAAGATTAGCACACTACTATTACCTTAAAAATAAATTATCATATTTATTAAATACAAAACTGAAATTTCTATTTTATATTACTTGCAATTAAAGCTGCTCCTATAGCACCAGCATATCTTCCTAGTGGAGAGGAGATAACCTCAGCATTAAGTTTTTCACTTAAAAATTCTAAAATAACTTGATTTTCACATAATCCACCAGTTAAAAAGTATTTCTTATCTTTGCTGTGCCTTTGGCATAAGGAAACTACTTTACTACATACTGAGTTTAATACAGCATAGGCAATATTTTCTCTAGGCACTCCTTGTCCTATTAAACTTATAACTTCTGACTCTGCAAATACTGTGCACATGGAGCTTATAGTCACATCTCCCCCATTTTTAGCTAAATCTGATAGTTCCTCTATAGTTACACCCATTCTATTAGCCATAACCTCAATAAATTTTCCAGTACCAGCAGAGCACTTATCATTCATGATAAAGTCCTTAACCATACCTTCCTCTATTGATATTACTTTTGTATCTTGTCCTCCAACATCTATGATTGTGCCTCCAGCTTTGAAGATATAGGCAGCACCCTTTCCATGACAGGTAATTTCCGTAACAGATTTATTAGCATAAGGAACGGAAACTCTTCCATAGCCTGTGGCTACAATTTTGCTATTGGTCTCATTAACCCCAAGTTTTTTCAAACTTTCTAAAATTCCTTTGGCTGTTTCTAAGCTACTCCATCCTGTAGGACAAAGCATTTTTTCTGTTAGTCTTTCATTTTTAAAAACTGCCACCTTGCAGCTAGTTGATCCTATATCAATTCCTACAGAATACATCGTCATTCCTCCTATAGCCAACTCTATTATGTAAATACTAGGTTTTATTTATCTATTGGACATAAAAATAACAGATAATATTTTATTTCTGCTTTTTAATTTGTGTAAACATATTAGAATTTTTATAAAACACACTCTTTTTCCATTGTTTCAAATTTAAATTATTTTTTCCATAAATATTAAAAACTTATATAAGTGTTAAGACTTGTATTTGAAAAAGTAATACTAAAATACAAAAGGTTATTTTTTGTGGCACAAGTGCTTTTTAACATTATAAGTAAAAGTGCTTTTCTGTATTAAATTTATTCCTTAAGGCTTTTAAAACAATTGTGTGCCCCTTGGCTTTCTGTTAGTTTTATTAAATTCACTTGCCAATTTAATAAAATTAGTGTTAAAATAAATTGAATTGAATATAGTTGTTTATGGTACACATTTGTTTAATAGGGAAAGTGGTAATTCCACTGCAGCCCCCGCTACTGTAACGAGGACAAATCTTAGACCACTGAATTTATTTTGGGAAGGTAAGATAAGGATGATTCGCAAGCCAGGAGACCTGCCATAAATTTGCTAACTCTTCGGTGGGAAGAAAACTGGCAGGAAACACTTTATTATTTTTCTGTTGAATATATTTGTGCCTTTTTACTCACTTTAAGAAGTGAGTTTTTATTTTTTGCAAATTTTATTAACTATTTTGCGAACTATATTATAAACACAGTGATTAAATTAATAGCTTAAAAGTAGGCATTGTAAATAGAGTATTCCATCAAAACAGGTATTATCTAGGAACATATGTAGAAACCTTATTTAAGATATTAATTTCATCTGTATAGAATGCATTTAATAAACCAAATATTTTTTTAGTTTGCATTCTCATTAAAATCAAATTGCTTACAATTAGAGAACCTGTACACACCTTGTACTGCAACTTGTATTTTAAATAATAATTTTAGGAGTTAATTTATATGATTCATTTAATCGGAATTGGAAAAGACGTGGATTTATCCATAAGAAGTGCTCTCTCTATAGATTCTTTCAGCTTGAAGGATAAATTATTACTTTTAGGAGAGTTTTCTGAAGAGGTTGTAATTATAAGTACCTGCAATAGAACTGAAGTATATTTAAATTCTTCACTCAGTGAAGAGAACCTGTTAAATAAAGTTTTCACTACTCTAAATTGGCCAACTGAATATAAATCTTTTATTTTTTATTGTAATGGGAAAACTGCTGCTTCACACCTTTTTGAAGTTAGTTGTGGTTTTCACTCAAAAATTCTTGGAGAAGACCAGATTTTAGGTCAAATAAGATCAGCCTATGAAGATAGTTGCTCACTACAATTAGTTAAGGATGATCTAATGAAACTTTTTCAACTAGCTATTGCTTGTGGTAAAGAGTTTAAAACTACTACTATGCTCTATAAAATGCCAGTATCCTACTCATCTATAGCGGTTAAAAAGGCTCTATCTGAAAATAAAAAGAATTTTTTAATTGTTGGCTTTGGAAATATGGCTAGTTTATGTCTAAACTATCTACTTTCCAATTTAAAATCTGTTGATAGTATTTATATAGCTGTAAGAAATTTAACCAAAACCTTAGAAACTGACTTTGTTAAGAGTAATATGGAGCACTTAGAAAGTGGAAAGATAAAAATAGTTTCCTTAGATTTAATGAGAAATTATTACGATGAAGTAGATACTATTATTTGTTGCACAGCATCACCTACTCCTGTAGTTTTGGAAAAAGATCTTCCAAAGAAAGATTTATTAATCTTTGACTTATCCTTGCCTATAAATGTGGAAGCAAGTGTAAAAAACATAGAGGCTATAACTTTATATAATATTGATGTTTTACATTTAATGGATGAGGAAAATAAAGCATTGCGAAAAGAAGTTATGGAAAACCATAGAACTGTTATTTATAAATATCTAAATAAATTCTATGAATACCAAAAGTTCAAGAAAATAAACAGCAAAATAATTAGTTTGAAAGTAATTGGAAATCAAGTATCAGAAAAGCGATATAAAGTTTATGAAAACAAAAAAAATACTAAGGATAACAGTACTTTGGTAAAAACTCTTTTGCAAAGCACTAGTAACTCTTATATTAATAAGGCTATTGAGGTACTTAAGGAAGAAACTTATAAAGGAAACGAAGAAATCGCATTATCCATTATAGAAAAAATTTTTGGAAGCTGTGAATAATCATAAAGATAACTAACTATTACAAGGAGGATTACAATGAACAACTACTCGATTTTTGAAGAAAGTAAAAAATATATTCCTGGAGGAGTAAATAGTCCAGTAAGAGCTTATAAGAATATGGGGATTACGCCTCCAGTTATTTCAAGTGGTTCAGGAGCTCTAATATTTGATGAGGATGGAAATCAGTACATAGATTTTGTTGGAGCATGGGGCCCAATGATTTTGGGGCATTGTGACAAAGATGTAGTAGAAGCTATTACCTCAACTGCTTCCAAAGCACTAGCCTTTGGTGCTCCTACTAAACTTGAATTGGAACTTGCTAAATTAATTTGTACAACTACAGACATTGATCTTATTCGAATGGTGAATTCTGGGACTGAAGCTACTATGAGTGCAGTAAAGTTAGCAAGAGGATATACAGGTAAAAATAAAATTGTGAAATTTGCTGGATGTTATCATGGACACTATGAAGGCTTTCTCGTAAGTGCTGGGTCTGGTGTTATGACAGAAGGCATCCCCGGAAGTGCTGGTATTCCTCAAGATCATGTGAAAAACACAATCATTGCACAGTACAACGATTGCCAAAGTATAGAAGAAATATTTAAAGTTCATGGTGACGATATTGCTTGTGTAATCATCGAACCAGTAGCTGGAAATATGGGAGTAATAAAAGCAAAGGATGAATTTATGGATAAACTTCACAGTCTTTGTGTAAAACATAATTCCTTAATAATTTTTGATGAAGTAATGTGTGGCTTTAGAGTTGCTTATAAAGGCGCACAAACCTTGTTTAAATTCAAGCCTGACCTTGTAACCTATGGTAAAATTATTGGCGGTGGGCTTCCTTGCGGTGCTTATGGTGGAAGAAAAGAGATAATGGAGATGCTCTCTCCAATGGGGCCAGTTTATCAAGCTGGAACAATGTCTGGTAATCCACTAGTAATGGCTGCTGGAATAGCAACACTTAAGAAACTTCATCTGAACTCTAAGAACTATGATAAATTAAACCATTTAGGAAAACTTTTAGAGGATGGAATAATTAAAATTGCTGAGGGTAATAAACTTCCTGTGAAGGTTAATAGAGTTGGTGCTATGTTAACTATTTTCTTCACAGATTTATCAGAGGTTAGCAATTATGATGACGCACAAAAATGCAATGTAGACATGTTTAAAAAATACTTTAAGCATATGCTTGCAAGTGGGTTTAATCTGCCACCATCCCAGTTCGAGGCTTTATTTTTATCTTTAGCTCATACTGAAGAGCATATCCACAAATTTTTGGAGGCTTTTCAAGGTTTTTGCTCTAAATTCTCACTATAAAACTTAAATATCTAAAGTTCTAAATAAAAAGCTATAGGAATTCCAGCAATACAAAAGTATTATTGCTGAGTTACTATAGCTTTTATTTACATTTCCAACTTATCAAAATAGTGTTTTTTTATCTACCTCCTACTAGAAGGCTTTAGTGCTTTCCTAAAAAAGTATTGACTGTATCCATTAATACACTTTTCTAAAGTTCCAAATAATTCATAGTTCATTCTCTTATAAAATTCTGGACCTTGAAACTCAAAAGTGTTAAGCCAAATAACCACACATCCTCTTCTTTCTGCAACAGCTTCTAGATGATTTACTAATATTCTTCCCAAGCCCTTTCCTCTTTTATCTTCATCAACCCATAAAAAATCTATAGTCATACATTCATTATCCTTTGATGCTATAATTCCACCAATAATTTTCCCTTCATGGTCTTTTAAGCAAAATTTAAATTCCTCAAAATGTGTTATAAACTTAATATTATGTTCTATCAGCTTTTCATGTATATAAGTTGCTTCTTCTTCATTGCAATCTAAAACTAAATCTAATCTATCGCTATTCAATAATATCTCCCCCTAAGTCAAACATATTGACTAATTGAGTTAAGTTTAGTTATTGCTTTCTTTATTTTCATCATTATAAGTAATCCAAATTTCAATGGCTTCATCTAATTTATTTTTCAATTCACTCTTTTTAATAAATAACTTATTTAATTCAGTGTAATCTTCTGCAGCTAAATTCATTTTCTCATCCATATCTTTAATTTCTGCCTCTAAATCCGCTATTGTATTTTCTAATTTACATATTTCCTTTTCTCGTTTTTTTGTTTCGTCTACTACCCTTACTTTTTGTGGTTTTTCCTTAGCTATTTTTTGCTGCTCAGTTACCTGAATTCTTAATTTATTCTTTTCATTTTTGTAATATTCATAGTTTCCAATGTAGTTTTTAAACTGCTTATTCTCTACTTCAATTATTCTGTTAGCCATTTTATTTATAAAATACCTATCATGAGAAATAAATAATATAGTTCCTTTAAAATCTTCTAATGCTGCTTCTAAAGCTTCTATAGATTCAATATCCAGATGATTTGTGGGCTCATCTAGGATTAGGAAATTTATATCTTCATACAAAAGTTTACTTAACTTTAGTCTAACTTTTTCACCTCCAGATAAGTGCTTTACCTTTTTGAAGACACTAGAGCCATAGAACATAAACTTCGATAAATATTCCCTAGCCTTGCCCTCAAGGATCATAACATCTTCTCTGAAACATTCGACAACTGTTAATTCTTCATTGTTAAACTGGATATTTTGTGGTAAATATGCTAATTTTACACTTTCTCCAATTTTCACTGAACCCTCATCGCTAACCTCCTCACCAAGAACTATCTTTAAAAATGTAGTTTTACCACTTCCATTTGCCCCAATAAGTGCAGTTCTTTCTCCATAGCTAATTAGTAAGTCTAGATTTGTGAAAAGTTTTTTGTCTTTGTATCTTTTTGACATGGCCTTAGCTACAATAACCTCATTTCCTGATCTACCTGTTTCTTTAAAATTCAGTTTCATTGTCTCACTTTCAAGCCTAGGTTTTTGAATTTTTTGCATTTTATCTAATCTAATTTGTATACTAGCAGCCCTTTTGAAGAATTTATTATTATCAGCTCTTATAGCCCAATCTCTTAATTCTTTTATGGCCTTTTCCATTGCCTTAATTTGTTTTTGCTGTTCTTTAAATTGTTGAAATTGTAAAAGCATGTTTTCTTCCTTTTGTTTTACAAACTCCGAATAATTTCCTTTATAAGTTTCACACTCCATATCTTCTATCTCAATAATTTTTGTCGCTACATTATCTAAAAAGTATCTATCATGGGAAACTATAATAACAATTCCCTTGTACGTTTTTAGAAAGCTTTCTAGCCATTCAATTGACTCCATATCAAGATGGTTTGTAGGTTCATCTAAAAGCAATATATCAGGATTTTGTAACAGGATTTTTCCCAGCATTACAATAGTTTTTTCTCCTCCGCTGAGTATATCAAAATCTTTTCTAAGAAAGCTTGGGCTAAAATTTAACCCACTACATACCTTGCTAAGCTTCTCATTCTTTTCATATCCTCCTTTAATTTCATATTGTTGCTGTATTTCTCCATACCTCTTTAAGGCCTTTTCCAAGTCTATCCCTTCTAAACTCTTCATTTGTTCTTCCATTAATTTCATCTGTGCCTCAAAACCTTCAATTTCTTTGAAAGCCAAATTTAAAACTTCTTCAGCTTTAACATTTTCAGGAAATATTGGAACCTGCTGAAGATATCCTATTGTCTTTCCTCTCGGCATAGAAATACATCCCTTATCGTCTCTTGTCATAGGTTCAACACCAGCAATTATCTTTAAAACTGTGGTTTTCCCGCTACCATTTACCCCAACTATTCCTACTCTTTCATTATCATATATATTAAAAGATATATCTTTAAGTACTAAAGTAGCATCTAGATACTTCATTACATTATTAAATGATAACTCCATCATAATAAAATCCCTCATTTCAACATTTTCATAAAATATAATCGCTAACTAATTTTTTACTTTTTAAATAATTTAAAAGTAAAAAGACTATAAGAAGCCAAATCTCCTTATAGTCTAAAACAATTCATAAAACTCTTATAATAAGATAAAACCTATGAATGCTCCTAAATATTTCTAAGAATTTTTAGGGACATTCTTTATCGAAATTATAATTTAATTTTAATAGTTTAGTAATATAAGTTATCCTCCAAATTGCCAACTTCTTAAAAGAGCACTATAAATAAACCTAAATACCTGTTATGAAATAAGGCCCTCTTAAAAATAATAATTAACTTTTGAAAAAATTAATTTTAATTAGCAATTTGCTGATATCATAACCTATACCCCTTTCAGTAATACTCTCTTACAATTATACCACATTATTACATTAGTGCAATATTCGATTTTTTCTAATAAATTATAACACTGATAATTTATAGTTATACTAAAGTATTGTCTATATGGTTTTAAACTGATATTTTTAAATTGGTTTTCATAGTTAGCTCACCATATTATTTACTCATTGTATTTACTAAATATATTCATTACAATTAGTATATGAATTTTTCTGTAAAATTTATTTTAATTCAATAAGGAGAATTTGATAAGTTATGTTAAATTTAGACTGGAAACCTAATAAAGCCTCCCAAAAACCACTTTACTTACAAATAGCCGATTACATCAAATTTAAAATTAGTACCGGCGAATGGCCTGTAGGGTTTGTTATTCCTCCTCAACGTGAGTTATCAAAGCTTTTTAATGTAAACAGAAGCACTTTAGTTTCAGCTTTAGATGAATTAAAGGCTGAAGGCCTACTAGAGGGAAATGGTAAAGGCGGTACAAAAATAATAAATAATATATCTCAACTTTTAAATAATATACAGCCCAATTGGCAATCTTACATAGAAGAAGGCATTCATATGCCTAATTTCAAGACTATTAAGCAAATTAACGACTTAGAATTCAAAAGTGACTATATTAGATTAAGTACAGGAGAAGCTTCTCCTGAAATGTTTCCACAAGAGAAAATGTCTGTAGTTTTAAATGAAGTTACTAAATCAATGAAAAATTTAGGTTATGAAGGTCCTAAAGGCATGTTATATCTTAGAGAACAAATTAGTAAGTATTTGAATACTTTTGGCATCAAAGCACCTGCATCTTCTATACTAATCGTTTCTGGTGCACTTCAAGCAATTCAACTAATTACTATAGGTTTGTTACAGCAAGGAGCCACAGTATTTCTAGAGGACCCTTCCTATATGTATTCTCTCCAAACCTTTCAATCCTTAGGTATGAGAAGGAGTGGCATTCCCATTGATGAGGAAGGAATTAAAGCTTCACTAATTCCAGAGTATAAAAGGAAACATAATTCTTCCATTTTATATACAATACCAAACTTTCAAAACCCAACAGGAACTGTTATGTCACAAAATAGAAGACAGGAGTTAATGAAAGTATGTCAAAAAGAAAAGCTCCCAATTATTGAAGATGATGTGTATAGAGAATTATGGATTGACACCCCACCACCTAGACCAATAAAAAGTATCGATAAAACGGGGCTTGTTCTATATGTTGGAAGTGTTTCAAAAACCTTAAGTCCTGGATTAAGAATTGGATGGATTGTTGGTCCTGAACCGGTTATTGAAAGATTAAGTGATATTAAAATGCAAACGGACTATGGTTCTAGCTCACTATCCCAACTCACTGTAGCTAAATGGATAGAAACAGGTCTATATTTTGACCATATAGAAACCTTAAGAAAACAGCTTTCCCTGAGAAGGCAAGTAACCCTTGAGGTTTTACAAAAGTACTTTTCAGAAATAGCTACTTGGAATATACCCTCAGGAGGGTATTATGTGTGGGTTACACTAAAATACAAAATAGGAATGTATAAACTTTTTAATGAGGCTTGCAGAATAGGAATTTTGTTATATCCAGGTTATATATATGACTCTAATTTTAATTATTCTCTAAGAATTTCTTATTCCTATGCTCCCATAGAGGAATTACAACAGGGATTGTATAAGCTGTCAAAGTTAATAAAAAAATTAATAAACTCTAAAGATATCTAATAGTTATGAGTTTATTTTATTAATCCCTGAAAAGGCATATTAAACTTTATACAACTTCAAATTAAATTCAAGGATTTTTTAAAATTATAACTTTCCTCAACCATAAACTTATTTTTAAGTTTATGGTTTTTTATTTTCATAATTTAAGGCCCTCAGAGTCCAAACGCGTTGACCTCTTGATAGTAAAAGCTTCTGTTATAGTCATATTTCTTTAAATTTAAGTAACCAGCACTCTAATATATTCTTCCTACATACCTTAGTCCAACTTTTGGTTGGTATTATTTTATTTAATATGGATGGAGATGTAGTGTTTGAATTTTCTTATAATATACTCATCACAGGGGATTAAGTATGTTAACTCAAGGGGGATCAAGTATGTTTCAAGAAACTTCAAAAGAATTTTTAAAGGAAAAAGAAATCGAATCTAGTACAAGTTATCCACTATTAGAAGTAAATCTTACAAAAGTTTATGAGAATGCAAAATATACTGTGGATTTATGTAATTCTGTAGGTATTAATGTTGCTGGTGTTGTTAAAGGCTTTAATGCACTACCTCCGGTGGTAGAAGAATTTATAAAAGCTGGTTGCGAGTATATAGCTCACTCAAGAATGGATCAAATAATCAAATTAAGGCAGCAAGGTTATAACATTCCTATGATGCTTATTCGTGTTCCTATGTTAAGTGAAATAGAAAATTTAGTTAAATATGTGGACATAAGCTTAAATTCTGAATTAGAAACTCTTAATAAAATTCAAAGGCAATGTGAATTGCAGAATAAAACTCACAAGGTAATACTTATGGTAGATTTAGGCGATTTAAGAGAAGGTTTATTTAATGAAGATGAAATAGTGCAGCTAGCACTTTATGTAGAAAATCACCTTAAAGACGTTAAACTTTATGGTATTGGTACAAACTTAGGTTGTTACGGATCAATTAAGCCAACGGAAATAAATCTAGGAAAACTATGCAGTATTGCTGAAACTATTGAATCAAAAATAAATAGAAAACTAGACATAATCTCTGGTGGTGCCACTTCTTCTTTAACAGTTATAATGGATGGTAAAATGCCCAAAAAAGTAAATAACTTGCGACTTGGAGAAGGAATTTTAAATGCCAGAGATTTAGATGATTTTTGGCAATATGACATGAGCAAATTCCACAAGGATGCCTTCCTATTAAAAGCAGAAATAGTGGAAATAAAACAAAAACCCTCTCATCCAGTAGGTGAAATTTTTATAGATGCCTTTGGTAATAAACCAACCTATGAAGATAGAGGTATCCGTAAAAGAGCATTATTAGCTGTTGGTAAGCAGGATTTTGCTTTTCAACACAGTTTACTTCCACGAACTAAAGGTATAGAGGTAATAGGCAGTAGTAGCGACCATCTTATTATTGATATTGAAAATTGCAGTGAAAATTTAAAGGTTGGAGATATTCTTACCTTCGACATATATTATCCTAACATGCTTTATTTAAGCGGCTCTACTGGTATAAATAAAATTTTCATAAAATAATTTTAATTTAGTAGAACTAAAATTATTCATTTGCTATTTTGATAAAAACCTAAAAAGATTTTTAAGGGGCTGTCTCGTAATGCATAAAAATGCAATGTGAGGAGCCCCTTATCTGTACTATAATAAAGCTTGCCTAAATCTATCAAAAACAACTTCTAATTATCTTCTCGTAACCTTTCTTCCTTCACTCTGCTTACTTGGTCTATTGCTTTTTTTCCCTAAGCCTTCTTTAATGAAACTTTTTTCTTTTTTATTTTCTGCTTTTGTTTTATTATTTGTGGTTTTATCTTTAGCTCCCTTTAACTTCCCCTTCTCTTTGCCATATTCACTTTTATGTGAGATTTGATTTTTTTCAGAGTTTCTTTTATTTCTTAAACTATCTTTATTGCCCTCTGTTTTAACTCCATCTTTCTTTGCTCTTGGCTTAATTAAACAATTTGGCCCAAAGCCAATTAGATCTTCTCTTCCTGCTTCAACTAACGCAGAATACACTAAATCATATTTCATTGGGTCCTTATACTGAAGCAGGGCTCTTTGCATTGCCTTCTCATGCCTAGTCTTAGGGATATGAACCTCCTCCAAAGTCAAAGGATCTAATCCCGTATAAAACATTGTGGTAGAAAGTGTTCCTGGTGTTGGATAAAAATCCTGAACTTGCTCCGGCTGATATTTAATATCTTTCAAATACTCTGCTAGCTCTACAGCATCTTTTACAGTGCATCCTGGATGACTAGACATTAAATAAGGAACAATATACTGCTTCTTACCCATTTCGCAATTTATTTTATAAAACTTATCCATAAACTTATCATAAGTTTTTCCTGCTGGCTTACCCATAAATTTTAGAACCACAGGAGAAACGTGTTCTGGTGCAACCTTTAATTTTCCACTTACATGATATTTAATAAGCTCTTTAAAAAATGTATCTTTATTATCTGCCATCATATAATCATATCTTAACCCTGATCTTACAAACACCTTTTTAATTCCCGGTAATTCTCTTACATTCTTAAGGATTTCAAGATACTCCATATGATCCACATCTAAATTCTTACAGGGGCTTGGATACAAACATTGTTTATCCTTGCAAGCACCAACCTTTAATTGCTTTTTACATGCAGGATATCTAAAGTTTGCTGTGGGACCTCCCACATCATGAATATATCCTTTAAACTCTTTAAACTTTGTAATTTCTTTCGCTTCTTCTACAATTGAATCTTGACTTCTACTTTGCACAATTCTCCCCTGATGGAAGGTTATAGCACAAAAGGCACAACTTCCAAAACATCCTCTCGAACTAACTATACTAAATTTCACTTCTTCAATAGCTGGTATTCCACCTAACTCCTCATATTCAGGATGATAGTTTTTTTCATAGGGCAAAGCATATACCTTATCCAGTTCTTCTCTGGTAAGCGGTAATTCAGGTTTGTTTTGAACTAAATATCCACTAGTATGTTTTTGTACAACGGTCTTTCCCCTAACTGGGTCTTGCTCATCATACTGTATTTTAAAAGCCTGTGCATATTTTATTTTTTCTTTACAAACTTCTTTATAAGAAGGTATTTCCATATAGTTTTCAACTTCATCTAAGTTTTCTGCTATATAGCAAGTACCTGGTATATTAGTAATTTGCTTTATAGGTTCACCTTCGCTTAACCTCTTAGCTACCTCTACAACTTGTTTTTCACTCATTCCATAGATCAATAGATCTGCTCCACTATCAACTAGCATAGATTTTCGAACTTTGTCACTCCAAAAATCATAGTGAGCAAAACGTCTTAAACTGGCTTCTATTCCCCCTATTATAAGGGGAACACCTTTAAAGGCTTCTCGAATTTTATTACAATATACAATAGTTGCTCTATCTGGTCTTAAACCCATCTGGCCACCAGGTGAGTACATATCTTTATCTCTTAACTTCTTGCTAACAGTATAATGATTTACCATAGAATCCATGTTACCCGAGTTAACTAGAAATCCTAGTCTTGGTGCTCCTAACTTTTTAAAATCTTCTGTGTCCTTCCAGCTAGGTTGGGCAATTATACCTACCTTATATCCTTCATTTTCTAAAACCCTTGAAATTATTGCAGCTCCAAAACTGTGGTGATCCACATAGGCATCACCAGTTACTAAGATAAAGTCTAGTTGCTCCCAGCCTCTTTCTAATATATCTTCTTTACTCATTGGTAAAAATCCATTACTCACCATAGTTCCCCCATTTTTCTTATATATTTAACTTTGAAAATACTCTATACAGATTTTTTGAATCAGGTCTATATTATATCATTTTTCGACATAAATTTCTTTATAAATGTTTTTATTATTTTATATAAGAAAATTCAAATTGCGAATTTTAATAACTTACATCAATGTATATTGTGATTTAAAATATTCCAAGTTATAATTTGTGAAGGTGGTGAAAAGATTAAAAATAAATATAAAGATAAAAACGGAGTCATAGTTAAGCCTAAGGAAGTACATCACTTTTTGATAGTTGATGTAAATAATACAGCTTTAAGTATTAAAGCTATATCTATTAATGGGAAAATAATTGATTGCTTTACAATAAATAATTAGCTTATAAACTCTTTAAAACTTAGAAGCATTTAAATTTATTAATTATTCATAGAATATTCCTTTCAGCCATAGTAAATCCTTTAAATATATTAAGTAATCCAGCACTTATTTTATATTGTTTTCTTGCACTTAAAGTGTTATTGTTTATTCAATTAATAATAATTAACCATTGAAAGGAATGACCTTAAATGAAATATAATCTAAAAATATTCTCAGACTTTATTTGACCCTTTTGTTATATAGCAACAGGTATAGTTGCGGAGTTAAAAAACTACTATAATATTGAAGATACCTGGTATAGTTTTGAATTGCATCCAGAAGTTCCTCCTTTTGGAGAAGATTTATCTGAGGTGTTCCCTAATATGGATCTTCAAGGAATGTATAAAATGCTAAATACTAAAGGAAATCCTTATGAAATTAAATTTGGTAACTTTACTAAACTATCAAACTCTAACCTTGCAATACAAGCTAGTGAGTATGCAAGAGATATGGGAACTTACCATAAGTTTCATGAACTAATGTTTAAAGCTTATTTTTCAGAATGCAAAGATATTGGTAATATGAAAGTTATAGAAGAGGTGGCTTTAAAATGCAATCTAGACTTAGATGAGCTTCATAAGAGTATAGAGGAAAAACATTATAAACAACGCCTTAAAAACATTAAGTTAGAAGCTGAGAAATATGGTATAAATAGTATGCCTACTTTTATAATTAATGGTGAGAAAAAAGTGGTAGGTGCTGTAAGTGTTGATGAATTCAAAAGAGTATTAAAGGATGTGTTCTAATGAAGGTAATAGCAGAATTTCACTGTCATACTACCGCCTCTGATGGTCGTCTTTCTCCTTCTCAAGTAGTAGAACTTGCAAAGGAAAAATCAGTAAAACTTCTGGCCATCACTGATCATGATACTACTGAAGGCATTGAAGAAGCTTTAACTAGAGGTAAAGAACTAGGTGTAAATATTATTCCTGGTATTGAGCTAAGTTGTCTACACAATGGAGAGAGTATTCACATATTAGGGTATTTTAAAGGCGAAGGATACAAAGATTCAGAACTTTTAGCTTATCTTTCCTCTTTAAAAAAATCTCGTCTAGAACGAGCAACTTTAATGGTTGAAAATCTAAAAAAATACTTTGACTTAAAGATTGATTTAAATAGAGTTTTGGAACTTGGTGAAGGTGTAGTTGCTAGGCCTCATTTAGCTCAAGCAATCATAGAAGCTGGTTATAACTATGATTGGAATTATATCTTTGATAAGTTTATTAGTAAAAATAGCCCTGCTTACGTAGAAAATAAAAAAATCTCTATATCTGAAGGCATTGATTTTCTTAAAAAATATAATTGTATTGTTATTTTGGCCCATCCAAAACTAATTAAAAAAAGTCCTGTTAAGGAATTTTTAAGCTACAGTTTTGATGGATTAGAGGCTATTTACTTTCAAAATTTCAAAAGAGAAACTGATGAACTTATAAGCCTTTGTAGACGTAACAATTTACTCATTACCTGCGGTTCAGATTTTCACGGAATTCTTTCTGGAGATACAAAGCATGGTATCTTAGGAGATATGAGTATGGAAGAAGAATACTTTAACCATTTTCTTCACAGGTATAACAGTTAATTTAACCAAAACATCTCTTATACTTAAAGTTTTGTAGCTTATATGCAATTTTCTTGGCACTTTTATAGTTTAAAAGTATTATAAAAGCTTCTCTATATATGCTTTAGAGAAGCTTTTATTTGTTTATTTCAAAAAATTAATCATTAATTGTTTTATCTTTTAATCTTCTGCAAAATTCTTTTGGTATGGAAATAAACAAGCCTTTCATACTTTCCTCAACCTTTTTACTTGCTACTTCCTTCATTCCTCTCTCTTCACTAGATACCTGACTTAAAATTTCGAATAATCTCTTTATATTAAGAACTCCAAATCCTGTTTCAATATTCGGATAAACTTGCCCTTCCTCTCTATCTGCTGCTGAGATGAAGTAACTTTTTATCTTAGAGTAATATATATTTATATCATTGCCAAGAATTATTCCCCATTGATACATAAGTGTTACTAATCCTGTAAGAATAGCTCCTGCTACTGCCGTGCCACTTACCACAATAGATTTGTTGTTTACTCCTATAGTTCTGATGGTTTTTCCTGGTATTGCAATTGTAGGTACAATTCTTCCATCTCTAGTAAATCCTTTACCTGACTCAGGAAACGCTTTCCCCTCTAATTGATTATATGATGCACAAACAATTATATTTTGGGCAGTAGCTGGTGTCATTAAGGTTGTATTTGGTATTGCACCTATAAAACCAGTACCTTCTTTTAAAAATTGCTTTTGCTCTAACCACAAATCATATTCTCCATTAAAAAGATATTCTCCAAAAATAATAATTGTCCAAATTCCTCCTACAGCATTTCTTATAAAAAAATCTAATCTTTGATCTAATCTATTAACCCCGGGCCCTTTCCTTTCTGTAAAATACTGTATAGTAATTCTGCTCTCTCCTAATGAAAGACTTATTTCTTGACCATTTATAGGCTGAATATTGACCTTTTCTACCTTTTCTCCAGTTGGTGAAATAATTCCTATAGATACCTGGTCGGGCGCTATAACATACAAGAAAAAATTTAAATTTCTTTGTTCTTCACCAACTTGAAGTTGAACTTCCTTTCTAGTATCACTTTCTGAAAAGGAACCTCTTAAATGTATTGGTCTATCCCCTTGATTTCCTGTACTTGTAACAAAAGTGAAATTCCTATTGTTTGTGATACTATCTATATACCTCTCCGCTATTGCACCACCATCATGCCCCCCTAAGTTAGTTCCTGTTGCTGAATATACAACTAATGGTCTTCTAAGTCTTTGTTGTATTTCATCAAGATACCTAAAAGCTGCTACTATATCATTGCTATCATAAATACTGTTTTCATAGTCCTCTATTCCCCAAAGTTCAGCATTGCTCTTTTTTATTGGTTTAAGTTTTACAATAATAAATTCACAGTTTGGTGCAAAGCTAGTTATAATGTCCATGTCCCTTAAATTTCTTCCCCCAATTATACCTGCTATCGCAGTTCCATATCCAGTCTCATCTTTATGACTTACAACTTCATAAGGATTTTGGCCACTCTCACTAGCTTTGATGGCTTCATTTATGTTTTCTCTAGTAAATTGAGTCCCAAACACAAGACCTGGTGGAGTATTTCCTTCATTAATGGATTGATCCCAGATTGTAATTATTCGTGTAGTATTATCAGAATTCATGAATCTTGGGTTTAGGTAATCTATTCCAGTACCCACTATGGCTACAATAACACCAGTACCATCTAAAGTAGTATCACCTCTATTAATCACTACATCAGCAACATTACCATCTTCATATAAATCAAATAGTGTAAAAGGAGCACTTCTTTCCAGATTTATAATTTGAGGAAACCTCTTAAGAACTTCGCTTATCATTCCTTTTTTAACAAATAGAATCGCAAAAAACCGGTTTGTACTAAAAAGATGAGCAAAGTCCACATTGTTAATTTCACTTGGCAAATCTCCCACGTACTCTACAAAATAAGTTTGATAGTTTTCGTCAAAATAATATTTCTCAGCTTCTTCTGGAGTAATTCCAATTTGTTCCTCTGATTCCCTTGTGTTCTTCAGACACAGCCCAAAGGGTTTTTCACCTATGTTAAACATTACGCTATCACCTACCTCTAATAAACCTTCAGAATGATATATAAAATATATTAATGAATCCATAAATGACCAAATAATATAAGTCCTAGACAAATCAAAGGTTTTATATATTTTATGATAAATTATATTGTTTTGTTCAACAAAAATAAAATCCTTGCCTCTAATTTTTATTTATTACCTGAAAACTATTTAAACCTCTAATATTTTTTACTCGCTCTTTATAATAATGTGATAATTTTATAAAAATAAACTTTCCTTTATACAAAAAAGAAGCTCTGTTCTAATAGAGCCTCCTTCTAAAATACATCCTTAAAATACTTAAATATCTTCTCTTTGTTGCTTCCTAAATTAATATACTCTCCATTAATTCTTATTTTAACCTGGTCTTCCAGCTCAATGTTTACATCCCAAAATAGTTTTCTTTTTTTATACTCTCTGCTTAAATATGATTCAATAAAATTCTCTATATGATCTATGGTATTTAGCTCGTGTTTACATTTGTTTAATCTAATCTCCTCTTTTAGCTCTTCCTTAACTTCTCCTAAAATCTTAAACAAATTCATAGTCTTCCATCGAAGCGTTTTAACTCTTAAGTCTCTAAAGATATTCTTTAAGTCTCCCCTAATAATAGGAACTCCATGAAGAAGCCTTTCCACTTTATTAACTGTAGTATTTTTATTACTATTATTATTAAATTTATCTAAAATAAATAAAGCACCATAATCATACTCTGTTCTTATTAATCTTCCATAAACTTGTTTTAAATCAATAGACATAATTGGAAAATTAATATTTTCATAGGCTTGCCAATAAGTTTTACCTTTGTTTATCTCACTTTCTATCAGTGCTTGAAAAAATGGTTCATTACTATTTATATTTGGCAATTTATCTAATATCACAGTAGTCATCACATCTCCTGGAATATCTACACCTTCAAAAAAACCCTTTGATCCAAGAAAAATATATCTATGATCTCTAGCTTTAAGTTTCCCAATTTCCCTTTTATTTTGTAATATCCTTATACCTAAATTATTCAGTTCAATACCTGCTTCTCGTTTAAAAGCGTTCAATCTTTTTTTACTTGTAAAAAGAATTAATGTATTTCCTTCTGTATTCTTTAATAGCTGTAAAACAAATTCCTTCATCTTAGGGATAAAAGCTTCTATTCCCTCTCCACATAAAATATCTGGTGCATAAATAGCACTTCTTTTGCTGTAGTTAAATACAGGCTTTATAGGTTCAATTTCTATTACTTTTTTATTTTGAGATTTTGCAATATCAATACCTAGAGTTGCCCTAAATCTACCATACCCTCTGTCAGTAGCTAATGTTGCTGAGATAAAAGAGCAACTTCTAACTTCACTTAAAACCTTATCATAAAAAATTCTAGATACATCCAAAGGAATACTTGATATTTTCCACCACTTTAAACTTCGTTCTACTTCAAAGTAATAGCAGCAATCTTTCTTTTTTTGCTCTATCATATCTTCTACTAGAGAAATATATCCATTAATTCCTTCTACTTTTTCCACTAAAATCTTTAATCTTTTATCTCTTTCAAGATTTGATATCTCTTTCAAAGATCCTATTGCTTTATCTAAATATAAATTTAAAGCAATTAAGTTTTCTTTAAGCTCTCGCAAACAACTATTTATCTCCATGTATTTATAATCATTAACTTCCAATTGTTCTTTTAGGTTATATTCCATAGAAATATTGTACTTAGCTATGTATCTTTCAAAACTTTCCTTTACTTTATATGTACTTTTGTAGCAAACTTTAAGATTTCTCTCTATGTCCTCCATAGGCAAACTTTTAACATTACCTTTTTTAATAAGATAAAGCAAATATCCCGTTTTATTTTCTTTATCATAGACCTCTTCTAAATACCTTACTAATTCATCTGACACTAAAGTATTTTCAAAAGCATCAAAAGCCTCCTTTGAAAGATTGTGAGCCTCATCTACTACTATATTTTTTATTGAAAGAATCCCTTTATAAGGCCACTTTAATAAAAGAGAATGATTTACCACCACTAATTGGGCTTCTTTAAGTTCCTTGACTTTCCCTGCATAATAGCATTCTTCTTTAAACCTACAAGTATTCACATCACAAAATTCTCCATCACAATTGCACTGCAGAATTAAGTATTCCAAGTTAAAAGCTTTCCTTATTGCAAAGTTTATTAGTTCAATATCCCCTAATCCCTTTTCTTTTATATATCTTTTAATATAAATATATCCAAGTAAAGTATTAATATCTTTAGGGTATTCTATTTCTAAAAATCTCTCTAGACAAAAATAATTTCCCTTTCCCTTTATTAAAGTATACTTAACTTCTTGACTTAAATTTAAAGCTTCTAGAAGATTTGGAATATCTTTTTCAACTAACTGAGTTTGCAACCCTTTGGTATTAGTTGAAATTACAACTTTCTCTTCATCTGTATCCCTATTTAGATAAGTATATATCGCTGAGGGCAATATATAGGCCAAGCTTTTACCTAAACCTGTTGGTGCCTCCATTATGGTGATATTACCTTCTTGAAGTCCTCTCCTCATATGCTTTGATCCTTGTATTTGCTCAGGTCTTTCAGTATAAGCTTTACCACTTCTCCTCCATATATCCAAATTTGCAAAGAGCTTTTCATAGTCCTTTAAAGCAAAACTTATATACGGTTTTGAAATTACCTTGGAGTTGACCTTTGGTTTACTCTTAACAAAACAGTCAACGTATTCAGCTTTTAAGCTAGTTAAGTATTTATACCACTTCCAATTCTCCAATTCTAAAATGCTCATTGGAAGTGCATAACCATTCTCTATATAAAACTTGCTTAATACACAGTTTAAAACCTCCATGGTATCTTCTGAGTCACTGATTCCCCTGTGATTTTCTTCTTTAGAATAAGGCAAAAACTTCTTCATCAGATATTGAAGATTAAATTCTGGTAGTTCAGGGTAAAGAATTGCTACAAGTTCCATAGAGTCCAAAAACTCATTTTCAACCTTTAAAAAGCTCTTTTCAAAGGCTGCATTGTGACACACCAATGGAAATTCTTCAATAAATGCTAATAACTTTTTCATTGCCACATCTATGGTACAAGAGTTCTCAAGGTCTTCTCTTCTTAGTCCCTTACATAAATCAAAGATATTTAAGGGCACTTCTCTTTCTGGGTTCACTAGAATATTAAATTTAATTACTTCATTATCCTTAACCTTTACTGCACCGATTTCTATTATTCTATCTTCATAAGGATCTATCCCTGTAGTTTCTATGTCTAAAAATATTACATTTTGAAGTAACGAATGGGGGCTCATAAATACCACACCTTTGTCTATTATTAGAATTCATAGTTCTTTGTTATAAACTTATTATCTACAAATTTCATATATAGTTTAATAAATTTTTCTTCTTTGGTAAAGTTATATTTATATTGCACTTTGTAAGTGGTAAATTATGTAGTATAATTATGTACCATGAATAAATACACTTATAAGGAGGACTTCTATGAAAATTACTATAAAAGAAATTGAGGACAAAATTTTAAACTATCTTTATGAAAATAGAGATTCATCACCACAAAGTCTAACTAAAATTAGATTAGCTCTTAATCTTTCTGATAACAAAGAGCACACTAGAACTTTAAAGCTATGTCTTGAGAATTTAATTAAAAAAGGATTTATAAAGAAACAATCGGATAGAGGCAATTACAAAATTGATACTAAAGGCATAGAACATGCTGAAATAAAATAATTATCTACATTTGTCAAATTTACTTTAGTTATTAATTAAAACCTTGTTAAAAAGGTAATTTTTAGGTTAAAATATCCTTGTATTTAATTTACTATTAAACATAAAAAGGAGGCTTAACTATGAGAATCGTTATAATAGGTGGAGTTGCTGCTGGAATGAGTGCAGCTGCAAAAGCAAAACGAATTAATAAGAATGCTGAGATAATAGTTTATGAAAGAACTGAAGTGGTTTCTTGGGGTGCATGTGGTCTTCCATACTTTCTAGGGGATTTTTTCACAGACCCTGAAGTTATGATAGCTAGAACCAAAGAAGAATTCAAAGAAAATGGCATAGAAGTTAATATAAAACATGAAGTGTTAAATATTGATGTAAATAATAAAACTTTAAAAGTTATAGACTTGAACACTGGTAAGGAATTTCAAGATAATTATGATAGATTAATGATTGCCACTGGAGCTAGTCCTGTTATTCCTCCAATTGAAAATGTGAACCTCAAGAACGTGTTTACTTTAAAAGAATATGAGGATGGCATAGATATAAAAGAGCAGCTTAAAAGAGAAGAAGTTAAAAATATAGTAATAATTGGTGCTGGATATATTGGAATAGAAGCTGCAGAAGCTATGAAAAAGCTAGGAAAGAACTGCCGATTAATTCAACTAGATGCTAGGGTACTTCCTGATTCCTTTGATAAGGAGATTACAGATATTATGGAGGAAGCACTAACTAATCATGGTGTAGACTTACACCTTAAAGAAATGGTAAAGCAATTAAAAGGTGAGAGTAAGGTACGTGAAGTTGTAACTGATAAAGGAAGTTATCCCGCTGATTTGGTAATAATTTGCACTGGTGTTAGACCAAACACTGCTTTTTTAAAGGATGTAGGCTTTGAAATGCTTAGAAATGGTGCTTTAATCATAAACAATTATGGTGAAACTAGCATAAAAGATATCTATGCTGCTGGAGATTGTGCTAGTGTATATCACCTAGTTAGGAAGGATAACATTTACATTCCTCTTGCAACTACGGCTAACAAAATTGGAAGAGTTGTAGGTGAAAACCTAGCTGGCCAAAAGAACTCTTTTCAAGGAACTTTAGGCTCTGGAGCTATTAAGGTTATGGATTTAGAAGCTGCAAGGACAGGTATATCTGAAAATGAGGCTATTAAAAATAATATTCCTTATAAAACTATTTTTATAGAAGAAAAAAATCAAACTAGCTATTATCCTGGTCAATGCAATCTCTATATAAAACTAATTTATGATCCAAATACCAAAGTAATTCTAGGGGGACAGATTATAGGTAAAGATGATGCCGTATTAAGAGTAGATGTAATAGCAACAGCCATCTTCAATAACATGACTACTGATCAACTTGGAATGTTAGATTTATGCTATGCTCCTCCCTTTGCTAGAACTTGGGATGCAGTAAATGTTGCTGGAAATGTAGCTAAATAAATAGATTAATAGTCAAGACCACCCGTAAA
>NZ_DGLI01000003.1 GCF_002387895.1 Clostridium sp. UBA4548 | reverse complement strand
TACTTCTATAGTTAAATAGTAGTAAAAAGAATATATACAGTTAAACTACTTAATAGTATTTAAGAGAATAACTTAAAAGTATGTAAGCTTATAAATTAATTAAGATGAGAAAAGGTAGTGGATTATGACTACTAGATCTTATAAATAAAACTCTAAAATGTTTTAGAAAAGATGTGCACAGTTAAAACCTAGGTTATAGAGAGAAAGGGGACGCCCTTCTCTCTATTTTTTTATAACTAACTTTAAGGTGAATAGTGAGCTATAGAGTTAATAGAAAAAAATGAAGCTAGTGCGGAATAAAAAATATCACTTAAATTCAATGATAGTTAAGTAATAAAAATAACAAAACTTAGAATGGAATTATGAGAAAATTTTCAAGGTTTCACAAATACTAAGGCCTATTGAAAATTAATTTATAAAGGAGTATAATAAGAAACAGTGTTTGAAAAAAGTGGTTTTTATATTGAAGAAAGTACTGTATGTGACATGTTTTTTTATCATATAAAGTTTATAAAAGAAGATTAATATGATTTAATTTTTAACTTATAGGATAGAATTTATTATATACAATTATAAAATAAAAAAATAAATAAAATATTTTTAGAGCAGTAATTATAATTTATTTAAATCGTAAAATAAGTAAAAAAACTCTTGTCAAAATAAACAAATTATTGTATACTGTAGAAGTTGCAATATGGTAACAGCGATGAGGTAAGAGGTTGCCGGACTTCCGGGTAATTCTTCACCGAGCATGTCCTGATCATGAATCGGGCGACGGGGTCTGTGACGGGTTTGGTTTGCACATTGTGCATGCAACACCAGGAACAGTTTACAGAACATCCGCTGTTGCACGTATGAAGTAATAGCGTGCGATGAAAAGGAGGGAATACAATGTCAAAACAAAAAATCAGAATAAGATTAAAAGCATTTGATCACACAATACTTGATCAATCAGCTGAGAAAATTGTTGAAACAGCTAAATCTACAGGAGCAAAAGTAGCTGGACCAGTGCCACTACCAACTGAGAAAGATGTAGTAACAATTTTAAGAGCTCCACACAAATATAAGGACTCTAGAGAGCAGTTCGAAATCAGAACTCATAAGAGACTAATCGATATATTAAGCCCATCACCAAAAACTGTTGATGCGTTAATGAGATTAGACTTGCCAGCAGGCGTAGATATCGAAATAAAATTATAGGCGTACATAGAAGTTTGTAGTACAACTACACAGACGGAGTACGGGTAATAGATGACTATTACTAACTATTATGATCACTAAGGGTGATCCGCTAATAAGTAGGAGGTGTATTTACATGAAAAAAGCTATAATGGGTAAAAAACTTGGAATGACTCAGATATTTGATGAGAACAGAAAAGTTGTGCCAGTTACAGTAGTAGAAGCAGGTCCATGCGTAGTTATTCAAAAGAAAACTATGGAGAAAGATGGATACCAAGCTATAAAGGTTGGATTTGGTGACTTAAGAGAAAACCTAGTAAACAAACCAAGAAAAGGTGAGTTCGCTAAGGCTGGTGTTGCTGTTAAGAGACATGTGAAAGAGTTTAGATTAGAAGATGTAAGCTCTTTTGAAGTTGGTTCAGAATTAAAAGCTGATGTATTTGCAGCAGGAGATAAAATAGACGTTTCTGGAGTTTCAAAAGGAAAAGGATTCCAAGGCGTAATTAAAAGATGGAATGCGCATAGAGGACCAATGAGTCACGGTTCTAAGTTCCACAGAGCAGTAGGTTCTATGGGAGCTTCATCAGATCCATCAAGAACTTTCAAAAACAAAAAAATGCCAGGACATATGGGTAACGTTAATACTACAGTATTAAACCTAGAAGTAGTAAGAGTAATTCCTGAGAAGAACATTATTCTTATAAAAGGCGGAATACCTGGACCAAACAAAGGTCTTGTAGTAATAAGAGACGCAGTTAAAGCTTAGGGAAAGGAGGATGCAGAATGCCTACATTAAAAGTGTTTAATAAAGAAGGAAAAGAAGTTGGAGATATCCAATTAAAAGAAAGCGTGTTCGCTGTTGAAGTAAGCAAAGATGCTATGCATCAAGTTGTATTAGCACAACTTGCTAATAAAAGACAAGGTACTCAAAGCGCTAAAACAAGAGCTGAAGTACGTGGCGGTGGAATAAAGCCATGGAGACAAAAAGGAACTGGTAGAGCAAGACAAGGTTCAATCAGAGCTCCACAATGGATCAAAGGTGGTATCGTGTTTGCACCAAAACCAAGAGATTACAGAGTTTCAGTTCCAAAGAGCATGAGAAGAACAGCTCTTAAATCAGCATTAACTTCTAAAGTTCAAGATAATGAAATGATAGTATTAGAAAACTTAGAATTTAACGCTCCAAAAACTAAAGAAATGATAAACGTTTTAAATGCATTTGAAGCAAAGAAAACTTTAATCATTGTAGCTGAATCAAACGAGAATGTTTATAAATCAGCTAGAAATATTCCAGGAGTAGCAGTATTACCTGTAAATAACATAAATGTTTATGATATATTAAAATATGAAAAACTTATGGTAACTAAGGATGCTGTATCAAAAATTGAGGAGGTGTATGTATAATGAAAATGACTAGCCATGATATAATCAGAAAACCTGTTATCACTGAAAAAAGTATGGCAGCAATGGCTGACAAGAAGTACACTTTTATCGTTGACATACACGCTAACAAAGTTCAAATAAAAAAAGCTGTTGAAGAAGTATTTGGAGTAAAAGTTGAAGACGTTAAAACTCTAAGAAACTTAGGGAAAACTAAGAGAGTTGGAGTTCACGTTGGTAAGAGACCAAACTTCAAAAAAGCAGTTGTTAAATTAACTGAAGACAGCAAAACAATTGAATTCTTTGAAGGAATGTAATAATAGCATTTATTGGCTAGAGCCAGATAAGCGATAAAAAAGGAGGGAAACCTAATGGCAGTTAAAAAGTTTAACCCTACCACACCTTCAAGAAGAAATATGACAATGGCAACATTTGAAGAAATTACAACAAATATGCCTGAGAAATCACTTCTTGTAGCTAAAAAAAGAACTGGTGGTAGAAATGCTCAAGGTAAAATAACTGTTCGTCACCACGGTGGTGGAGCGAAACAAAAATATAGAATAATAGATTTCAAAAGAACTAAAGATGGTATTCCAGCAAAAGTTGCAACAATCGAGTATGATCCAAATAGATCAGCTTACATTGCATTAGTTAATTATGCTGATGGAGAAAAGAGATACATAATAGCTCCAGTTGGATTAAAGGTTGGAGATGTTATAGTTTCAGGTTCAGATGCGGATATTAAAGTTGGAAACACTCTTCCAATAGCTAACATACCAGTTGGTACAGTAATTCATAATATAGAATTACAAGTTGGAAAAGGTGCACAATTAGTTAGATCAGCAGGTTCTTCAGCTCAGTTAATGGCTAAAGAGGGAGATTATGCTATCGTTAGACTTCCAAGTGGAGAAACTAGATATGTAAGAATCAACTGCAGAGCAACTATAGGAACAGTTTCAAACTTAACGCATGAAATTGTTAAAATAGGTAAAGCTGGTAGAAAAAGACATATGGGTATCAGACCTACAGTAAGAGGTTCTGTAATGAACCCTAACGACCACCCACACGGTGGAGGAGAAGGTAAATCTCCAATCGGACATTCAAGTCCACTTACTCCATGGGGTAAACCAGCACTTGGATATAAAACAAGAAAAAACAAAAAGTATTCTGACAAGTTTATTGTTAAGAAGAGAAATGGTAAGTAACCAGAAGAGAATATAACATTCTCTTCTGGATTACGTATATGTTTCATGAAGGGAGGCCACTAATAGTGAGTAGATCAATTAAAAAAGGACCTTTTGTACAAGAATCACTTTTAAATAAAATTAATGAAATGAACAAGAATGGTGAGAAAAAAGTTATAAAAACTTGGTCAAGAAGTTCTACAATTTTCCCACAAATGATAGGTCATACTATCGCTGTTCATGATGGAAGAAAACACGTTCCAGTATATGTTCAAGAAGATATGGTTGGACATAAATTAGGAGAATTTGCTTTAACTAGAACTTTCAAAGGTCACATTGATAAAGCTAAATCAAGCAAAGTGAGATAGTACAGGAAGGAGGAAACTAACAATGGAAGCTAAAGCTATAGCTAGATATATAAGAATGTCTCCAATGAAAGTTGGAATAGTTCTTGATTTAATTAGAGGAAAAAATGTAAATGAAGCTTTTGCTATATTACAATATACTCCAAAAGATGCAGCAGTAGTTGTGAATAAAGTTCTAAAATCAGCTGTTGCAAACGCAGAGAACAACTTAAACTTAGATAGAAGCAGATTATATGTTGCAGAAGCACATACAGGTCAAGGTCCTACATTAAAGAGATTTAGACCACATGCTCAAGGTAGAGCATTTAGAATTGCTAAAAGAACTAGTCATATAACTCTAGTAGTTAAAGAAAGAGCATAAGAAGGAGGGATATAGAGTGGGACAAAAAGTACATCCACACGGCCTAAGAGTTGGTGTAATTAAAGATTGGGACGCTAAATGGTATGCAAACAGCAAAAACTTTGCAGACAACTTAGTTGAAGATAATCAAATTAGAGAGTATTTAAAAGAAAGACTATTTACAGCTGGAATATCTAAAATAGAAATCGAAAGAGCTGCTAAAAGAGTTAAAATTAATATACATACTGCTAAACCAGGAATGGTTATAGGAAAAGGCGGTCAAGGTATAGAAGATTTAAAAGTTCAATTAAAGAAAATTGTTACAGATAAAAATGTTTTAATAAACATAGTAGAAGTTAAAGCTCCAGAAAACAATGCTCAACTTATGGCTGAGAATATAGCAGCACAATTAGAAAAGAGAATATCTTTCAGAAGAGCAATGAAACAAACAATTCAAAGAGCAATGAGAACAGGAGTTAAGGGAGTTAAGACTGCTTGCGCAGGAAGACTTGGTGGAGCTGAAATTGCTAGAACTGAGCAATACCACGAAGGAACTATTCCACTACAAACTTTAAGAGCTGATATCGATTATGGATTTGCAGAAGCAGATACTATATATGGAAAAATTGGTGTTAAAGTTTGGGTTTATAGAGGAGAGGTTCTTCCTACAAAAAAGGTTCAAAAGGAAGAAGCTAACGCATAATAACGTGTAAGGAAGGAGGAATTTGACATGTTAATGCCTAAAAGAGTTAAACATCGTAAGGTACAACGTGGCAGAATGAAAGGTAAGGCTACAAGAGGTAATTTCATAGCATACGGAGATTTCGCTTTACAAGCAACTGAGTGTGGATGGATTACAAGTAACCAAATTGAATCTGCCAGAATTGCTATAAATAGATATGTAAAAAGAGGAGGAAAGGTTTTCATAAAAATCTTCCCTGACAAACCAGTTACAGAGAAACCAGCTGAAACACGTATGGGATCTGGTAAAGGTTCACCTGAGTACTGGGTAGCAGTAATTAAACCAGGTAGAGTATTATTTGAAATCTCTGGAGTTTCTGAAGAAGCTGCAAGAGAGGCAATGAGATTAGCATCTCACAAACTACCAGTTAAAACTAAGTTTGTGACAAGAAGAGATTTTGAGGAAATGGGTGGTGAAATCAATGAAGGCTAATGAATTAAAAGAATTGAGACAAAGTACTCCTCAAGATTTAAATACAAGATTAACTGACCTTAAAACAGAATTATTTAACCTTAGATTTCAATTAGCTACAGGACAGTTAGAAAACCCAATGAGAATAAAGCAGGTTAAAAAATCTATAGCCCAAATTAAAACCATCCTTAGAGAAGAAGAATTAAGGGCTTTTGAACAGTAATACTGAAAGGAGGTTCGTCTTGTGGAAAGAGGAAATAGAAAAACTAGAATTGGAAGAGTTGTTTCTGATAAAATGGATAAAACAATAGTTGTTGCGGTTGAAACTAAAGTAAGACATCCGCTATACGGAAAAACAGTTAACAGAACAACAAAATTTAAAGCTCATGATGAGAATAACGAAGCAAAAGTTAACGATAGAGTATTAATAATGGAAACAAGACCATTATCTAAAGATAAGAGATGGAGACTTGTTGAAATCATGGAAAGAGCTAAATAGTTAACTGAAAGGAGGGTATTTAACATGATACAACAACAAACATTATTAAAAGTGGCAGACAACTCTGGTGCTAAAGAAATAATGTGTATTAGAGTATTAGGTGGTTCTCATAGAAAATGGGGAAACATCGGAGATATAATTGTTGCTAGCGTCAAAAGTGCAACACCAGGTGGAGTTGTTAAAAAAGGTGACGTTGTAAAGGCAGTTATTGTTAGATCAGTTAAAGGTTTAAGAAGAGCAGACGGGACTTATATCAGATTTGATGAGAACGCAGCTGTTATTATAAAAGAAGATAAAAATCCAAGAGGAACTCGTATCTTCGGACCTGTTGCTAGGGAGCTAAGAGACAAAGAATTTACAAAAATTCTATCACTTGCACCTGAAGTACTATAGGATAGGAGGCAACTTAAATGAAAGTTCATGTTAGAAAAAATGACACTGTAATGGTTATTTCAGGAAAAGATAAAGGCAAAATAGGCGAAGTTCTAGCTGTTTATCCTAAAACTGGAAAAGTGGTTGTTAAAGATGTTAATGTTGTTACAAAACATCAAAAACCAAGCAAACAAAATATGCAAGGTGGAATAGTTCACATTGAAGGAGCTATCAACAGCTCAAAAGTTATGTTATATTGCAATAAATGTAAAAGTGTAACTAGAATAAGCAATAAAATATTAGAAGATGGCACAAAAGTAAGAGTGTGCAAGAAGTGCGGAGAAACATTCTAATTCGCGAAAGGAGGTTTAACTAATGGTTGCAAGACTACAAGAAAAATATAATAATGAAGTAGTTCAAGCTATGATGGAGAAATTCGGATACAAAAATATCATGGAAGTTCCAAAGCTTGAGAAAATAGTTATAAACATGGGAGTTGGAGAAGCTAAAGATAACTCTAAAGTTTTAGATGCTGCCATGGGTGATTTACAATTAATCACTGGACAAAAGCCAGTATTAACTAGAGCTAAGAAATCAGTAGCTAACTTTAAAATAAGAGAGAATATGCCAATAGGATGCAAAGTTACATTAAGAAAAGCTAAAATGTTTGAGTTTGCCGATAAATTAATGAACATTGCTTTACCAAGAGTTAGAGACTTCAGAGGAGTTCCTTCAAAGTCATTTGATGGTAGAGGTAACTACGCATTAGGAATTAAAGAGCAGTTAATATTCCCTGAAGTTGAGTATGATAAAATCGACAAAGTAAGAGGAATGGATATAATATTTGTAACTACTGCAAAGACAGACGAGGAAGCAAGAGAGTTATTAAGATTCCTTGGAATGCCATTTGCTCAGTAATAAGGAGGGAATTACGTGGCACGTAAAGCTTTGATAGAAAAATGGAAAAAAGAGCCTAAGTATTCAACTAGAGCTTACACAAGATGCAGACTATGTGGAAGACCACACTCTGTATTAAAGAAATTTGGTATTTGCCGTATTTGTTTCAGAGAACTTGCTTATAAAGGACAAATTCCTGGATGCAAGAAGGCAAGTTGGTAATATACAGAACATATGAAAGGAGGCACAACAAATGGTTATGACTGACCCTATCGCAGATTTGCTAACTCGTATAAGAAATGCAAATGTTGTTAGACACGAAATAGTAGAGGTTCCTTCTTCAACTATAAAGAAGGCTATCGCAAATATAATGCTTCAAGAAGGATATCTTAAAAATATAGAAGAGTATCAAGATGGTTCTGTTTCAATGTTAAGACTTACAATGAAATATGGTCAAAACAAAGAAAGAGTTATCACAGGATTAAAGAGAATATCTAAACCAGGATTAAGAGTTTACTCTAAGAATGAGGATATTCCAAAGGTATTAAACGGATTAGGAGTTGCTGTAATATCAACTTCAAAAGGTATCGTTACAGATAGAGACGCTAGAAAATTAGGATTAGGTGGAGAAGTTATCTGCTATATCTGGTAGTTTATTGAACAGGAGGTGCAATTATGTCAAGAATAGGAAGACTTCCAATAGCTATACCAAGTGGTGTAACAGTTACAGTAACACCAGACAACGTTGTTACAGTTAAGGGACCTAAAGGCGAATTAACTAAAGCAATGGCAAAAGATATTAACATAGCTATAGAGGACAATTCAGTGGTTGTAACAAGACCAAGCGATGTAAAAGAACATAGAGCTCTTCATGGATTAACAAGAGCATTAATAAATAACATGGTAATTGGAGTAACTAATGGTTATGCTAGAACATTACAATTAGTTGGAGTTGGATATAGAGCAACACTTAAAGGTAAGAATTTAACATTAAACCTTGGATTCTCTCATCCAGTAGAGATAGAAGCAGTTGAAGGAGTTACTTTTGAAACTCCAGATGCTAACACTATCATAGTAAAAGGAATCGATAAGGAATTAGTTGGAGCAGTAGCTGCTGACATAAGAACTTGGAGAAAACCAGAGCCTTATAAAGGAAAGGGTATTAAATACTCTGATGAGGTTATAAGACGTAAAGAAGGTAAAACTGGTAAGTAATAGATAATAGAAAATAGGAAGGAGTGAATTACATGTTCAACAAAGCTGATAGAAAACTATCAAGAGAAAAACGTCACTTAAGAGTACGTAAGAAAGTTCATGGAACAGCAGAAAGACCAAGACTTGCTGTATATAGAAGTGAAAAGAATATATATGCTCAAATAATTGATGACGTTTCAAGAAGAACATTAGTTGCTGCATCAAGCTTAGAAAAAGATTTTGCACTAAACGTTGGAAGCAATAAAGAAGCTGCTAAAATGGTTGGTGAGTTAATAGCTAAAAAAGCAATAGAAAAAGGAATCACTGAAGTAGTATTTGACAGAGGCGGATATATTTATCACGGAAGAGTACAAATGCTAGCTGAGGGTGCAAGAGAAGCAGGGCTTCAATTCTAAAAAAAGGAGGGAAACACATGAAAATTGATCCTAGCACACTTGATCTTAAGGAAAAAGTTGTACACATAAACAGAGTTGCTAAGGTTGTTAAAGGTGGTAGAAACTTCAGATTCAGCGCACTAGTTGTTGTTGGTGATGAGAACGGACACGTTGGTGTTGGAATGGGTAAATCTGTTGAAATACCAGAAGCAATAAGAAAAGGCATAGAAGATGCAAAGAAAAACCTTGTTAAAGTTGAATTAGCTGGAACTACAGTTCCACATACAATAGATGGTAAGTTCGGTACTGGTGTAGTTCACATTATGCCTGCATCAGAGGGAACAGGAGTTATCGCAGGAGGTCCAGCAAGAGCTGTACTTGAGCTTGCAGGATTAAAAGACGTTAGAGCTAAATCTTTAGGATCTAACAACCCAAGAAACATGGTTAATGCTACAATCAATGGATTAGCAAATTTAAGAACAGCGGAGCAAGTTGCAAAACTTAGAGGCAAAACTGTTGAAGAGATTTTAGGATAGGAGGGGAATCACCTTGGCTAAAGTTAAAATTACATTAGCAAAGAGCACAATTGGTAGAAAGAAAGATCATATTGCTACAGTGGAAGCTCTTGGATTAAAGAAAATTGGAAAAACTGTTGAGCACGAGGCAACTCCTCAAATAAGAGGTATGATAAATAAAGTTAGTTATCTACTTAAAGTAGAAGAACTATAATTTAAGGAGGTGTAGATATGAGACTTCATGAGTTAAGACCTGCAGAAGGTTCGAAAAAATCTCCTAAAAGAATTGGTAGAGGTACTGGTTCAGGCTGGGGTAAAAGTGCTGGTAAAGGTCAAAAAGGACAAAACTCAAGATCTGGTGGAGGAGTAAGACCAGGATTTGAGGGAGGACAAATGCCTTTATACAGAAGACTGCCTAAGAGAGGATTTACAAATATATTCGCTAAAGAATATACTTGTATAAACGTAGATAGATTAAACATATTTGAAAATGGAACAGAAGTAACACCAGAATTACTAGTTCAAACAGGTATGGTTAAGAAATTGAACGATGGAATAAAAATTCTTGGAAACGGCAATCTAGAAAAGAATTTAACTGTTAAAGCTAACAAGATTTCTAAAGCTGCAGCAGAGAAGATTGAAGCAGCAGGAGGAAAAGTTGAGGTGATATAGATGTTATCAACCCTACGAAATGCTTGGAAAGTTCCAGAACTAAGAAAAAGAATGCTATTTACGCTGCTTATCGTAGTAATATTTAGATTAGGTATATTTATACCAGTACCAGGAGTAGACGCCAGCAAGCTAGCTAACTTAACAAGTGGTTCAGGTACACTTCTTGGATTTTATGATATGATTTCAGGAGGAGCTTTCAGCAAATTTAGTATATTTGCTTTAGGTGTAGGCCCTTATATTAATGCATCAATTATAGTCCAATTGTTAACAATAGCAATTCCTTATTTGGAGCAACTTTCTAAGGAAGGTCAAGAAGGAAGAAAGAAAATACAAAACTACACTAAGTATGCTGCATATATATTTGCACTAATTCAAGCCTATGGAATGTATGCTTTAATAGCAAACTCAGGTGCAATAGCACTGGAAGGTAAAACAGGATTGTTCTTAATACTTTTAACAATGACCACTGGTTCAGCTTTATTAGTATGGATAGGTGAACAAATATCTGTTTATGGATTAGGGAATGGTGTTTCTGTAATTATATTTGTAAATATCATTTCTTCGTTACCTACAATGGTTTATCAAATAATGGGACTTCTAAGTGCTAAAACAGTTAGTCCAGTAGAGGTTATAATATTTATAGCAGTAGTATTAGCTTTATTAATTACAGTAATTGTTATAAACTTAGCAGAAAGAAGAATTCCTGTTCAATATGCAGGAAAAGCTGTTGGAAGAAAAGTTATTAAGGGTCAATCGACTCATATACCAATTAGCTTAAACTCTTCTGGAGTTATGGCAATAATTTTCGCTATGTCAGTGATGTCATTCCCTGAAACAATAGCCCAAATATGGCCAAATTCTTCTTTTGCAAAATTTGTTCAGGGAAGTCCATGGAGTATATTCGATAGTAAATCTTATAAATATGCTATTGCATATTTTGTGTTGATTTTATTCTTTGCTTGGTTCTATACCTTAATTACATTTAAGCCAGAAGAAATGGCAGAGAATATGAATAAGTCATCAGGATTTATACCAGGAATAAGACCCGGAGAAAAAACTGCAACATATTTAGAAAAAATATTAACTAGAATAGCTATATTAGGTGGAACTTTTGCGGCTATAATTGCAGTAGTGCCAATATTAGCTGGGGCATATAGTAATTTTAAGGGAGTTACTTTTGGAGGTACTAGTTTGCTGATAATGGTTAGTGTTTCAGTTGAAACAATGAAACAACTTGAGTCACAATTAGTTATGAGACATTACCAAGGGTTCCTTAAATAAAATCTTATTTTGGAGTTGATACTAGTGAAGATAATTTTATTAGGTCCTCCGGGAGCCGGAAAAGGAACACAAGCTAAATCAATAAGCAATAACTACTCCATACCGCATATATCAACTGGAGATATCTTCAGAAAGAACATTTCTGAAAGAACACCTCTAGGAATCGAAGCTAAGAAGTATATTGATAAAGGGCACTTAGTGCCTGATGAATTAACCATAGATATTGTAAAGGATAGGTTAAATGAAAAAGACTGTAGTAATGGTTTTTTACTAGATGGCTATCCAAGAACTGTAAATCAAGCTGAAGCCTTGGAGATCATGCTTAAGGAAAGAGGAGAAAAACTTGATACAGCTTTATTAATAAAAGTTCCAAAAGAGTTTATTATAGATAGAATGACAGGACGTAGAGTATGTACTACCTGTGGAGCCAGCTATCATGTAAAATATAATCCAACTAAAATCACAGGAAAATGTGATGTTTGTGGAAACTTTGTGATACAAAGAGATGATGATACTGAAGAAACAGTTGGTGAACGTCTAGATATCTACGATGCTCAAACCCAACCTCTTATAGAATATTATACTAATAAGAATTTGCTATCAGAGGTAGATGGAACTCAAGCTATTAATGATGTTTTTAAGAATATCTGTGGTATCTTAGGAGCGATAGATAGTGATAATAATTAAAAGTGATATGGAATTAACATATATGAAAAATGCAGGTAGAGTTGTTGCTGAAACCCTTGCAATGATTGAAAAGGTAATAAGACCTGGAATAACCACTGCAGAAATTGATAAGTTAGCTGAAACGTTCATACGATCACATGGTGCAATACCATCTTTCAAAGGTTATGGTGGTTTTCCGGCTTCCATATGTGCATCAGTTAATGATGTAGTAATTCATGGAATACCTAGTAATAGGATATTAAAAGACGGAGACATTATTAGTATTGATTGTGGCGCAATACTTAATGGTTATCATGGAGATGCAGCAAGAACTTTTGCAGTAGGAAGTATATCTAATGAGGCACAAAAGCTTATTGAAGTAACCAGAGATAGTTTCTTTAAGGCTGTGGAGAAGGCTGTAGTCGGTAATAGACTTACAGATATATCAGCAGCGGTACAAAGGCATGCTGAAGATTTTGGATATTCCGTTGTTAGGGATTTTGTAGGTCATGGCATTGGAAAGTCAATGCATGAGGATCCACAAGTTCCTAATTATGGTGTTGCTGGCAAGGGGCCTAAGCTCGTCCATGGAATGGTGCTTGCAATCGAACCTATGATTAACATAGGTACTTATAAAGTGAAAATTAAACCAGATGGATGGACAGTTGTTACTAGTGATGGGTGTCTATCAGCACATTATGAAAACACTGTGGCCATAACAAATAATGGCCCTGAAATACTAACTTTGAGCTAACGAGGTGACTAGGGTGGATGATAACAGCCTTATAGGTAAGGTAGTACATTCTAAATCAGGTAGGGATAAAAATAGATGTTTTATAATAGTTGGTATAATTGATACTGATTATGTCTATATTTCAGACGGAGACCTTAGAAAAATTGAAAAGCCTAAAAAGAAGAAAATTAAACATTTAGTTTTCGCAGATATTCAGGCTAATGAAATTAGAAATTTACTTTTAAGCTGTGAAAAAGTTAGTAATTCTAAGATTGTGAAGTTTTTGCAGGTTGAGGATAAAATTGAGGAGGTTTGATTACCTTATGTCAAAAGACGATGTTATTGAAATGCAAGGGGTAGTATTAGAATCACTACCGAATGCAATGTTTCAAGTTGAACTAGAGAGTGGGCATAAAATTTTAGCACATATCTCAGGAAAATTAAGAATGAATTTTATTAGAATTTTACCAGGCGATAAGGTTACAGTAGAACTTTCTCCATATGATTTGACTCGTGGGAGAATAACTTGGAGAGATAAGTAATAAGGAGGGTTAGCCATGAAGGTAAGACCATCAGTTAAACCTATATGTGAAAAATGTAAAGTTATAAAAAGAAAAGGAAGAGTAATGGTTATCTGTGAAAATCCTAAACATAAACAAAAACAAGGCTAATAATAATTAAGTAGATATACTTAGGAGGTGTAAGTTGTAGATGGCAAGAATAGCAGGTGTTGACCTACCAAAAGAAAAAAGAGTTGAGATAGGTCTAACTTATATATTTGGTGTTGGATTACCAAAATCACATGAAATACTTGAAGCTACAGGTGTAAATCCAGATACAAGAATTAAGGATTTAACTGAAGAAGAAGTTAACGCATTAAGAGATTATATAAACAAAAACCTACTTGTTGAAGGTGACTTAAGAAGAACAGTTGCTCTAGACATAAAAAGACTTATGGAAGTTGGATGCTACAGAGGTATCAGACATAGAAGAGGACTTCCAGTAAGAGGACAAAAGACTAAAACAAATGCTAGAACAAGAAAAGGCCCTAAAAAAACAATGGCTGGTAAGAAGAAATAGTAAGGAGGGAATACAATGGCTCAAAAAGTTAAAAGAAGTAGAAGAAAAAAAGAAAGAAAAAATGTTGAGCACGGTGCTGCACACATTAAATCTACTTTCAATAATTCCATCGTTACACTTACTGACGCAGCAGGAAATGCATTGTCATGGGCTAGTGCAGGTGGATTAGGATTTAGAGGATCAAGAAAAAGCACTCCATTCGCAGCGCAAATGGCAGCTGAAACAGCAGCTAAAGCAGCTATGGAACATGGATTAAAGAGCGTAGAAGTTTACGTTAAGGGACCAGGTGCAGGAAGAGAAGCGGCTATAAGATCATTACAAGCTGCTGGATTAGAAGTTACATTAATTAAAGACGTAACTCCAATTCCTCACAATGGATGTAGACCACCAAAAAGAAGAAGAGTTTAATTAACAGGAGGTGTAATTAATGGCAAGATATACTGGAGCTAGTTGCAGAATATGCAGAAGAGAAGGCCTAAAGCTTTTCCTTAAAGGTGACAGATGTTTCACTGAGAAGTGTGCATTCACAAGAAGAGGATATGCACCAGGACAACACGGACAAAGCAGAAAGAAATTATCTAACTATGGAACACAATTAAGAGAAAAACAAAAAGCTAGAAGAATATATGGAGTTCTTGAAGGTCAATTCAGAAGAACTTATGAAATGGCTGAAAGACAAAGAGGAATTACAGGTGAAAACTTATTAAGACTTTTAGAATTAAGACTTGATAACGTTGTTTACAGATTAGGATATGGTAGCTCAAGAACTGAGTCAAGACAATTAGTTAACCATGGACATTTCTTAGTAAATGGTAAAAAGGTTGACATTGCATCATACACAGTGCAAGCTGGAGATGTAATATCAGTTAGAGAAAAGAGCAGAGCTTCTGAGAAGTTTAAAGTATTCGCTGAGAATCCAAAAACTTTACCTAACTGGTTACAAGGAGATGTAGCAACATTCGAAGGAAAAGTTGTTTCATTACCAGCTAGAGAAGATATAGATGTTCCTGTAAACGAAACATTAATCGTTGAGTTATACAGTAAATAGTCAATAATTTAATCAGTTGCCCTCAATATAAAAAAACCACTTAATATAAAAGGAGGGTTATATATGTTAGAAATAGAAAAGCCAAGAATAGAATGTGTTGAAACCGCTGAAAATGGTACATATGGCAAGTTTGTTGTGGAGCCATTAGAAAGAGGTTATGGTATAACTTTAGGTAATGCATTAAGAAGAATTCTTCTTTCTTCATTACCTGGAGTTGCTGCTAATTCCATTAAAATAGATGGTGTTCTACATGAATTCTCAACTATATATGGAGTAAAAGAAGATGTTGCTGAACTAATCCTTAACATAAAAGGTTTAGCCTTAAAAATGAATGGAGAAGGTTCAAGAACAGTATATATCGATGCGCAGGGACCTGGAGAGGTAACTGGTAATGATATTAGAACAGACGGAGATGTAGAGGTTGTTAATAAAGATATCCATATTGCAACTTTAGATGATGATGGAAAGTTATATATGGAGATCAATGTTAATAAAGGCAGAGGATATGTATCTCAGAGCAAAAACAAAACTGAAGATAAGCCTATTGCTACTATACCTGTTGATTCAATTTATACTCCTGTAAAAAAAGTAAATTATACTGTTGAAAATACAAGAGTAGGACAAATTACTGACTATGATAAATTAACTATAGAAATTTGGACTAATGGAACTATTAGACCTGATGAAGCTATCGGCTTATCAGCTAAGATTCTAATCGAACACTTTAAACTATTTATGACATTAACAGATCATGCTGATGATGTTGAAATAATGGTAGAAAAAGAAGAAGATAAGAAGGAAAAAGTTCTAGAAATGACTATAGAAGAACTTGACCTTTCTGTAAGAAGCTTTAACTGCTTAAAGAGAGCTGGAATAAATACAGTTCAAGAATTAACAGAAAGATCAATGGATGATATGATGAAAGTTAGAAACTTAGGAAAGAAATCTCTTGAAGAGGTTGAACAAAAACTTGAAGCTTTAGGTTTATCCTTTAAACCAAGCGAGGAGTAAGGAGGTAGAGACATGGCACAGCAACGTAAGTTAGGACGTCCAACTGACCAAAGAATCGCAATGCTTAGAAATCTTACAACTAGTTTTTTAAAGCATGGTAAAATAGAAACTACTGTAACTAGAGCAAAAGAGACTAAAAGGTTAGCTGAGAAAATGATAACTCTTGCAAAAAGAGGAGATCTTCATGCAAGAAGACAAGTGCTTGCATTTGTTACAGAAGAAGAAGTTGTTAAAAACTTATTTGAAAACATAGCTCCAAAGTATGCTGAAAGAAATGGTGGATACACTAGAATTATGAAAGTGGGACCAAGAAGAGGCGACGGAGCAGAAGTTGTTATATTAGAATTAGTATAGTAATTCCAGGGGATTAAGTATGCCTAACTTAGTCCCCATTTTATTATAGTTTTAGAAGTATAAGTTATATAATTAGATAAGTTATATATTTATATAGGTTATATACGTATATAAAATTACAAAATTGCTTCTTATGGAGGGATAAATTAAATGGATAAAAATAATGTTATTGAAAAGAAATCCCCTCAAAATTTTATTGATAATTCAGCTGATATAAAGGAGATAATTAGTGAAGACTTAAGATTTAGTTATCCACCTGACAGCGAAGGAAATAGCAAGATTGCAATTGATGGTGTAAATATAACTATAAATAAAGGTGAATTTGTAGTTGTACTAGGACATAATGGGTCAGGAAAGTCAACCTTTGCAAAGCATATAAATGCATTGCTAACACCAACAGAAGGAAAATTATACGTTTCAGGATATGATACAAGTAAAGAAGAAAATATTTGGAGTGTTAGAAGTAAGGCTGGTATGGTGTTTCAAAATCCTGATAATCAGATTGTTGCCACCATAGTTGAAGAAGATGTAGCTTTTGGACCAGAAAATTTAGGAATTGAGCCTGGAGAAATAAGAAAAAGAGTCGATGAATCTTTAAAACAGGTCAATATGTACAAATATAAAAGCCATGGGCCACATTTATTATCTGGAGGACAGAAGCAAAGAGTTGCCATTGCGGGAATCCTAGCTATGAGACCAGAGTGTATTGTTTTAGATGAGCCCACAGCAATGTTAGACCCATCAGGAAGAACTGAGGTTATTAAAACTATTACAGAACTAAATAAGAAGTATGGTATAACTATAGTTCTTATAACTCATTATATGGAAGAAGCAGTTGCAGCTGATAAAGTATATGTTATGGATTCTGGAAAAGTTGTAATAGAAGGTAAACCTAAGGAAGTATTTAAACAAGTTGAAACAATGAAAAGGTTAGGACTTGACGTACCACAAATGACAGAGTTAGCTTATGAACTTAATAAATGTGGGGTTCAGGTTAAAGAGGATATATTAACTATAGATGAGATGGTGAATGAATTATGTCAATTAAGATAGAAAACTTAACTCATGTATACATGGAAAAGACTCCTTTTGAAAAAACTGCCTTAGATAATATTAATGTTAATATAAATGATGGAGATTTTCTTGCTCTAATTGGGCACACAGGATCAGGAAAATCTACTCTTATTCAGCACATGAATGGTTTGTTAAAACCGACTAGAGGAAAAATCATAGTGGATGGAGTTGATATAACTGCATCTGGAGTAAAGCTCACTGATATTAGAAAGAAAGTAGGGCTTGTATTTCAATATGCTGAGTACCAACTTTTTGAAGAAACTATTGAAAGAGACATTGCTTTTGGACCTA
The DNA here is from genome assembly GCF_002387895.1 of Clostridium sp. UBA4548. GTDB lineage: Bacteria > Bacillota > Clostridia > Clostridiales > Clostridiaceae > Clostridium_J. Next base: position 47,752 of record NZ_DGLI01000003.1, on the reverse strand, counting down.
AAAACTTAGGATTATCTGAAGAACAGATAAAGGAAAGAGTAATAAAGGCAATGAATATAGTAGGGTTAGACTATGAAAAATATAAGAATAAATCGCCTTTTGAACTAAGTGGAGGCCAAAAAAGAAGGGTAGCTATTGCTGGAGTAGTAGCTATGGAACCTAAGACACTTATCTTAGATGAACCTACTGCAGGATTGGACCCTAAAGGAAGAGATGAAATTCTTGGTCAAATTGCAGCTTTACATAAAGCTTATGGGATGACTATTATATTAGTTTCTCACAGTATGGAAGATGTAGCTAAGGTTGCAAACAGAATTATAGTTATGGATAATGGTCAATGCATTTTAGATGGGCCACCTGAGAAGATTTTTAGGGAGATTAGCACTCTTGAAAGTGTTGGGCTTGCTGTTCCTAAGGTTACTTATTTAATAAGAGAGCTTAATGCAAAGGGATTTAATCTACCAGATAATATTTTCACATTAGAACAAGCTAAAAAGGAAATACTTAAAGTCTTAAAAGGGTAATGGTAATAGTTATACCTTGGGGTGAACTTTGGAGGCGTATATATGATTAAGGATATTACAATAGGTCAATATGTTCCTGGTGATTCTTTTGTACATAAATTAGATCCAAGGGTGAAAATAATGTTATCTATATTATTTATCATTGACTTATTTTTGGTTAAGAATTTTCAGGGATATATTTTTATACTTTTATTCACAGCACTAGCCATATTTATTTCTAAAATTCAATTAAGATATATTTATAAGGGTTTAAAACCTATTTTTGTATTAATGTTGATTACTGCTTTGTTTAATGTATTTTTAACAAAGGGAGACACCCTACTATACCAACTTGGATTTCTAAAAGTTTATAGAGAAGGTCTTAGTTTAGCAGTATTTATGGTGCTTAGATTAACATTTTTAATTATAGGAACATCACTTTTAACTCTTACGACATCACCAATTGAACTTACTGATGGAATAGAAAAATTGTTAAATCCATATAAAAAAATTGGGGTACCAGCGCATGAACTAGCAATGATGATGACAATTGCGTTAAGATTTATACCAACCTTAATGGATGAAACTGATAAAATCATGAAGGCACAAAAGGCAAGAGGTGCTGATTTTGAAAGTGGGAATATTGTTCAAAGAGCAAAAAATTTAATTCCATTATTAGTTCCTCTATTTATTAGCTCTTTTAGACGTGCTGACGAACTAGCAGCAGCTATGGAAGCAAGATGTTATAGGGGTGGGGAAGGTAGAACAAGGATGAAAATCTTAAGGCTAACCCAAAAGGATACAGTAGCTATAGGAGTATTTATTGTGCTCACTATAATTATAATCTATATGAGGTTTTAGCAAAGTATTTGTAAGAAAAGTACTTATATACTGAACAGTATTTATAGAAAAGCACCATTTCTTAAAAACTACGTATGAGATTTAGGCATCTAATATGAGGAGTTAAAAGGTATATAAATGAGAAATATTAAATTGGTAATAGAATATGATGGAACTAATTATTCAGGTTGGCAAAAGCAAAAAAATGGAGCAACTATACAGGGTACAATAGAAGACGCTATAGAAAAGCTTACTGGTGAACAAGTAAGTATTACTGGATGTAGTAGAACTGATAGCAAAGTTCATGCAAGAGCCTATGTATGCAATTTTAATACTGTAAGTACTATACCTGCTGATAAATTTAGAGAAGCACTAAATGATAAATTGCCAGAAGACATTGTAGTGCTGAACTCTAGTGAGGTAGCTTTAGAGTTTCATGCTAGATATCATAGCAAGGGTAAAAAGTACTGCTATACAGTGCTAAATACATCCGTAAGAAGTGCGGTAGATAGAAATTTTGTTTATCACTACAAGGGCAAGCTTGATATAATTCTTATGAAAGAAGCCAGTAAGCACTTTATAGGAACCCATGACTTTGCTGCTTTTAGAAATTTAGGCAGTTCTGTTCAAACAACAACTAGAACAATCCATGATATTAGCATAGAAAAAATTGGAGATTATATAAAGATTTACATCTCTGCTGATGGATTTTTATATAATATGGCAAGAATAATAGTAGGAACATTATTAGATGTTGGTGCCAATAGAATTTCAGCGGATTATATTAATAAGATAATTAAATCAAAAGATAGATCTAAAGCTGGAAAATCTTTGCCACCACAGGGATTAATGCTTATGGAAGTATATTATTAATACTATATTGCTGAGCCAATTAACGTGTATATATGTAATTAATGTCTAAGTAAATATTAGGGTAATTTATGTACTAATATTATAAAAAGTAACATACTAATAATATTTTTAATAATTGACACACGTGGCAAATTGTATTATAATATTCATGTTTGTATAATATAAAAACTTGTGTATAAGATCCACTAGCCCCGGGTCTTTAGCATAGAATTTACACTGTTAAATATTCAGGGAGGGAAAGAAATGAAATCATACTTAGCAAAGCAAAGTGAAGTGCAAAGAAAATGGTATGTAGTAGACGTTGAAGGAATGACTTTAGGAAGAGCTGCAAGCCAAATTGCTTCAATATTAAGAGGAAAAAATAAACCAGAATTTACACCAAACGTTGATACTGGAGATTTTGTTATCGTTGTTAACGCTGAAAAAATTGTTTTAACTGGTAAGAAATTAGATCAAAAAATGTTAAGACATCACTCATTATATCCAGGTGGATTAAAAGAGACTCCATACAGAGAAGCTTTAGCAAAGAAACCAGAATTCGTATTTGAAGAGGCAGTAAGAAGAATGCTTCCAAAAGGAATTTTAGGAAGACAAATGCTTAGAAAATTAACTGTTTACAGAGGACCAGAGCATAAGAATCAAGCTCAAAATCCAGAAGTATTAGAGTTAAAATACTAGTGAGTGTTGGAAGGAGGAATTAACATGGCAAAGGTTCAATATTATGGAACAGGTAGAAGAAAAAAATCAGTTGCAAGAGTAAGACTTGTACCAGGTGAAGGTAAAGTTGTTATAAATAAGAGAGATAGCGAAACTTATTTCGGACTAGAAACTTTAAGAGTAATAGTTAATCAACCACTAGTTTTAACTGGAACTAAAGATAAATTTGACGTTTTAGTTAATGTACACGGTGGTGGATACACAGGTCAAGCTGGAGCTATAAGACATGGTATTTCAAGAGCTTTATTAAGAGCTGATGAAAACCTAAGACCGGAACTTAAAAAAGCTGGTTTCTTAACAAGAGACCCAAGAATGAAAGAAAGAAAGAAATACGGTCTTAAAAAAGCAAGAAGAGCTTCTCAGTTCTCAAAAAGATAGTATTTCAAAAATACTTTTACAATTACAACCTATGTTGCTTAAGTGCAATGAGTTACATAAAAAGAGTGCATACAAAGGGTATGTACTCTTTTTTACTAGTATTGATATTATAAGGGATATATACTCTTTGTCATTTAGGTTTGATTTAACGCTAAGTAGAATAGTCTTGTGAAGGTTATAAGACATGTATTAAAGGAAAGTAATACATAAAGGGTTAAGTTTTCAAAAGAAGAATGGTAATTTTACATAGGTTTAAGTTTCTAAGATAAAAAAGTGAATTTAAAATATTTTATTTTCTATTAAAAAAGTAATTATCGCAGAGTTATGTTAAATTCATGTTAAAAATGTTATGTAAAATGTTAAATTACGTAATATAGACTTAACATAAAGTTTAAATTGGTGTATTATTATGTAGGAAAATTAATTTATGTCAAAGTTATAGTATAGTCAGGCTCTACTTATGGCTAGTATGGTAATATGCTGTTATTATTAAAGTTTATGAAATAATAATTGAATAATAGTTTCTTAGCCATTAGTTAATAATTTTGATAGTACATAATTTGGAGGTAGTGTATGGAAGTAGTATTGTTACTTATAAGTCTTTTTGGTGGACTTGGAATATTCCTCTACGGTATGAAGATGATGGGGGATGGCCTTGAAAATGCGGCAGGAGACAAGTTGAAGGGAATTTTCGATAAAATAACTTCAAATCCAGCTAAGGGTATTTTAACAGGAGCAATTGTTACTGCAGTAATACAAAGTAGTAGTGCAACCACAGTAATGGTAGTTGGTTTTGTTAATGCTGGGCTTATGAACTTATTTCAAGCTGCAGCAGTAATTATGGGAGCAAATATAGGTACAACAATAACAGCTCAAATTATATCCTTTAAATTTGATGCTATAGCTCCGTTATTTTTAGCTATAGGTGCTGCTATGGTACTTTTTGCGAAAAATAGAAAGGCTAAGGAAATAGGAAATATAGTTTTAGGTTTTGGTATATTATTTTTAGGATTGGAGTTAATGTCAGCAGCAATGTCGCCATTAGCTGAATCAGACTTCTTTAAAAACTTAATCTTAAGGTTAAAAGGACATACAATTCTTGGACTATTACTTGGTATGGTAATGACTGCAGTAATTCAAAGTTCTTCAGCTTCAACTGGTATATTAGTTGCATTAGCATCAACTGGCTCACTACCATTTGAAGTAGCAGTTCCAATTCTATTTGGGTGTAATATAGGAACTTGTGTAACTGCATTAATAGCAAGTATAGGAACTTCAAGAACTGCAAGGAAAGCAGCACTAATACACTTATTTTTTAATGTTATAGGATCATTAATGTTTATTCCTTTTGTAGGTCAATTTACAGATTTAATTTTATTAATTAGCCCAGGTACTACTGGTGCAGATGTACAAAGACAAATTGCCAATGCTCACACAATCTTTAATATTGTTAATACCTTTATATTAGTTTGGTTTATTAAATACTTAGTAGCTCTTGTAAACTTCTTAATTCCAGGTGAAGATGAACGTGAAGAAATGGGATTAAAGTATATAGATGAAAGATTACTTGAGACACCAGTAATTGCTTTTGGTCAAACTACAAATGAGATAGTAAGAATGGCAACAAAAGCAAAGGAAAACTTAGCGCTTGCTATGCAAGGCTTTAATGAAAATAGTGAAACCTTAATTAACAAAGCTTATGAAAATGAAAGACTAATAAATTTACTAGATCATGATATCACTAGATTTTTAGTGAAACTTTCAAACTCAGAACTTGGGGAAGAACAAAAATCTCTAGTTGGTGCATATTTTCATGCAGTTAACGATATTGAACGTATAGGGGACCATGCTGAAAATATTGCAGATTTAGCTAGTGAAAAAATAGCAAAGGGACTTCAGTTCTCTGATGAAGCTATGAAAGAGCTTATGGGAATGTATAAATACACAATAAATGCACTAGAGATAAGTATAGAATGTTTTAAAGAGTATAATAAAGAAAAGGCCGCTAGTATCAGAGGAATAGAAGACAGAATAGATGCTTTAGAGAAAGAATTAAGAAACTCACATATTAACAGATTAAATGCAGGAGTATGCAATGCTACTGTAGGAACAATATTCCTTGATATAATTAGTAACTTTGAAAGAATTGGAGACCATGCTGTAAATGTAGCTGAGATAATTACAGAGAGTTAGTCTAGAATATTTATTTATTCATATTAAACTCACTGTGAAAAGATAATTCTTTTATATTTATCATTTTCAAAGATTTTAAAGGAACCAATGTATAATTTGGCTTCCTTCTTAGAATCAGCCATAAAGGAAAATAAAAACCACTATGAAAGTAGAATTTCATAGTGGTTTTTTACGTATAGGCATATGAATTTGCATTTAACAAAAGAAGTTAAGAATAATAATAAAATAGTAGCTTTAATAGGGTGAATTTCAGCAGGAATAACTTGTGATGGAGATTTTGATTAAATTAATATTGATAAATCAACCTTACATAAGAATGAATATAGGAATAAAATTATGAAATTTAAAAAGTATATTTACAACATAAAAGGCTTATGATATTCTAGTTACAAAGATGTAAATGATAATCAATATCAATCAATCTATGGAGAGTTATTTTATAAATTCTTAAGGTGGTGTGTGATTGTAAGTTTAGAACCACATATAATTTCTAGTGATTAATTAAGGGAGGGATATTAAATGAGTGTTGTGATTATTGGGGGACATGAAAGAATGGAAAGGATTTATATAAGCACTGGAGAGAAACACGGATGTAAGGTGAAAGTTTTCACTAAAATGCCAAGTGATTTATGTAGAAGAATTGGAAATCCAGATTACATTGTTATGCTTACAGATGTAGTTTCTCATAAATTAGTGCTTTCTACTATGAAAATTTCAAAGAAAAAGAATATACCTAGCTTTAGGTTACACAATAGTAGTCTTCAAACTTTAGAAAATGCCTTATCGGAAATAAGCCTAAGGAAAAATTAGTCTAGATTATTATTGAAATATTAATAGCCTGCGAGTAGGTTAATGAATAAAGTATATTTAAGGTCTTTTATAGGTTAAACGTAATTCCTTAATAAATATAAATATTTCAGAGATAGGCTTCTTTAGTGAAATTCCAATTCCCTTATTTTCAAAGGTTTAAATGGAAACAAGGTAGGTTTAATTTACAAGCTAAATCTTGATTTTGGTTCTTTAAAAAATAAACTTCAATGAAGTTTATTTTTTTATATTTTTTTGTGGGGTTTACTTTACAATAAAACATTGGACCTTATAGTATAGTGCCAATTAATTTATAAGTTAAAACTACTAATAAAATATAGACAAGTTGAATAGATATTAGTACAGAATAATATTTATAGGGTGGGTGTATGATACAAAATAAAAAATTAGTTGTAATTTTAGCAGTAGTGGTATTGGGAATAGCACTAATATTTGCTATTAATTTAAAGTCTTTTTTAACAGTATTTGAGGATAGCACAACAAAGGTTATTTTAATTGATCCAGGACATGGAGGAATAGACGGAGGGGCATGCTCTAGTGATGGAATCTGTGAAAAAAATATTAACTTAAGTATAGCATTGAAGTTAGATGAATTACTGAAGAAGGACGGATACAAGATAATTCTCACAAGATATGAAGATGAAGGGTTATACACTGAGGGGAAATCTGTAAGAGATAAAAAGATTGAGGACCTCAATAAAAGAGCAGCAATGAAGAAGGATATGGAGTGTGACCTATTTATTAGTATACATTTAAATAAGTTTCCACAGGCTGATTGCAAAGGCGCCCAGGTATGGTATTCAAGGCATGAGGATAGCATGGAGTTCGCAAACTTAGTTCAAGAAAATCTAAAGACAGATTTGGACCCATCCAATAAAAGAAAAGCTAAGCCAGCTGAAACTCATTATAAGGTGCTTAGGTCCAATGACAATATGCCAGGAGTCATTGTGGAATGTGGTTTTTTAAGTAATCAAGAAGAGGCACAAAAGCTAAGCACCGATGAATATCAAACAAAAATAGCTGAATCTCTTTATAAATCTATTAGCATGTACTTCAAAAACGGAGGAAACTAGAGCAAAGGGTCTACTTATATTAAATAAAGTAGACTTTTTTTAATATTTGCGTATATAGGGGTTTTGAATTAAATTGGTCCATATGGTATTATATTTATGGCAATGGATTAATCCATTAATCCAAATACTTGGGAGGTGTTAAGGTGAACATTATATTAGATAAAAAAAGTGGGGTTCCACTATATATTCAAGTTAAAAAGCAAATAATGGACCTTATTAAAGAAGGTGCTCTCAAGGTTGGAAATAAGATGCCAACGGAAAGAGAATTATCACAAGAGCTTAAAATAAGTAGGAATACTATAAGTGCTGCTTATAAGGAGCTTGAGATAAATGGTGTTTTAAAGTCCATTCAGGGGAAGGGTACTTTCGTAGCGGAAGAAGTGGTTTCTTGGAAAAGCCAAGATAGCCAGAAGAAGATAATTAAATTTGTTGACCTTGCTTTTGAAGAAGCTTTAGAAATAGGTATCGAAGCTGATGACTTCTTAGAAATAGTTACAAATAGAGTAAAAGAAAAGAAAAAGTTAATGGATAAAATAACTGCAGCTTTTGTTGAATGTAATATTGAACAAGCTAGAATGTTTAGTAAACAGTTAACTAAAACTACTAACATGAATGCTATACCATTAACTGTTGGAGAACTTGAGAATATAAATGACGAAATAAAAGACAAGCTACATAAATGTCAAGTAGTTATCGCTACCTTTAATCATGTAAATGAAGTTAATAATCTTTTAAAGGATTATGACAAGGAAGTTTTAGGCATTGCAATTAATCCTAACCTAGAATCCATAGTAAAAATTGCTAGACATCCTTCAGATACCAAATTTGCTTTTATTTGTTTATCTGAGGAGTTTATATTTAAGATTAAGGCAGCTTTAGAAAATGCAGGGTTAGATGATTTACCAGTAGAGTATTTTAACGAAACCGATGAAAATAAATTGGATGCGTTAATTCAAGGCTCTGATGTTTTAATTGTTACACCCGGTAGGTATAAGGATGTATGTAAGTTAAATAAGGAAAATAAAGAAATCATAGAGTTTTCCTATAGCTTAGATGAAGGTTCTGTTAAAGCGCTTAAGTCGAAAATCATAGAAATAAGATATCAAAAAAATTACATTTAATTATTTAGGAGGCTTTTTAAAATGGAAAAAAAGACTTTAGTTCTTGGAGTTATTGGTGCAGACTGTCATGCAGTTGGTAACAAAATATTAGATTATGCTCTAACTGAGGCAGGATTTAATGTTATCAATATTGGAGTTTTATCACCACAAGAAGACTTCATAAATGCAGCAGTTGAGACTAATGCAGATGCAATTATAGTTTCTTCTCTATATGGACATGGAGAAATAGACTGTAGAGGACTTAGGGAAAAATGTGATGAAGCAGGATTAAAAGGCATAAAGCTATATGTTGGAGGAAACATAGTTGTAGGTAAACAAAACTGGGAAGAAGTTAAGTCAAGATTCGTAGCAATGGGTTTTGATAGAGTTTACCCACCAGGAACTACTTTAGAAACAACAATTCATGATTTAAAAGAGGACCTTTGTTAATTATAAAAAGTAACTGGAGTGATTTAGGTGAATGCTTATTTACTTTTAGACTTTGGTAGTACCTATACAAAGCTTACAGCGGTAGATATAGATAATGAAGAAATACTAGCTACAGCGAAGGATATCACCACTATTGAAGATGATATCATGGTAGGTTTTAACAAGGCCTATGAAAAGTTATTAGAACAACTAGAAGGAAAAGATGTAAATTTTGTTAAAAAACTTGCTTGTTCTTCAGCAGCTGGTGGATTAAAGATGGTTGCTATTGGATTAGTTCCAGACTTAACAGCAGAGGCTGCTAAGAGAGCCGCACTAGGCGCAGGCGCAAGGGTGTTAAAGGTTTACAGCTATGAACTTACTAAGGATGAAATAGAAGAAATTAAAAATGCCGATTTAGATATAATACTTTTAGCTGGAGGTACTAATGGAGGAAATAAGCAATGTATTTTGCATAACGCTAAAATGCTTGTAGAAGGAAATGTAAATCTTCCAGTAGTAGTAGCAGGAAACAAAAGTGCTAATGATGAAATAAGAGAACTGTTCAAAGAGGCAGGATTTTATTTCAGTATAACTGAAAATGTTATGCCACAACTTAATGCTTTGAATGTTGAGCCAGCTAGAGAAGAAATTAGAAAAGTATTTATGGAGAAAATTACTGATGCTAAGGGTCTTTCTAATGCAGAGAGTTTTGTAAATGGCATACTAATGCCAACACCGGCTGCGGTGCTAAAAGCTGCTAGGGTTTTAAGTGAGGGCAGTGATGAAGAAGAAGGCATTGGTGATTTAGTAATTATAGATATTGGGGGAGCAACTACAGATGTGCATTCCATAGCTATGGGAGAACCAACTAAACCTGGAGTTAATATGAAAGGTCTAGAGGAACCTTATGCTAAAAGAACTGTTGAAGGAGATCTTGGAATGAGATATTCTGCAGTATCTTTATGGGAAGCTGCAGGAAGTAGAAAGCTTAGAACATATCTAAAGGATGAAAATAGAAGTATTAATTTAGAAGAGAACTGTAGATATAGAAATGAAAATATTAAAATGGTACCTGGAACTGAAGAGGATATTAAGTTTGATGAAGCTATGGCAAAGGTTGCTACAGAACTTTCAATGGAAAGGCATTGCGGTACTATAGAAAGCATATACACACCTATGGGTGCAGTTTATAACCAAGTAGGAAAAGACTTAATGGAAATCAAATACATGATTGGTACCGGTGGAGTTCTTGTACATAGTAAGAATCCCGGAGATATTTTAAGTGCTGGTAATTTCAGTAAAGAAAATCCAGTATCACTAAGACCACAAAAACCAAAGTACTTATTGGATAAAACATATATATTATCAGCAATGGGCTTATTGGCTCAAGATCATCCTGATAAAGCAGTGAGAATTATGAAAAAATATTTAGTTGAAGTGTGTAATCACCAGGAGGTAAATTAAAGTGGAACTTAAAAATAAAAAATGGACTCAAGACGAGTTTTTCAAAGTAAGAGAAGAAGTTTTAGCACAATGGTCTACAGGTAAGGATATTAATCTTGAAGAAGCTATTGAATACAACAAACAAATTCCAGATCATAAGAATTTTGCTAAAAAGTTAGTGGCTGCGAAAGAAGCTGGAATAACATTAGCTCAGCCTAGAGCAGGAGTTGCTTTAATAGATAAGCACATAGAGTTACTTAATTACTTACAAGATGAAGGTGGAGCTGATTTACTTCCATCAACAATAGATAGTTATACTAGACAAAATAGATATGAAGAATGTGAAGTTGGTATTCAAGAAAGTATAAAAGAAGGAAGATCACTTCTAAATGGTTTCCCAGGAGTTAACCATGGTGTAAAAGGATGTAGAACAGTTTTCGAAGCTGTAAACTTACCATTAGAATCAAGACACGGTACTCCAGATGGTAGATTACTTGCTGAAATTACACATGCATCAGGATGGACTTCAAATGAGGGTGGCGGTATTTCTTACAATATCCCTTATGCTAAGAGTGTAACATTAGAGAAAACAATACTTGACTGGCAATATTGTGATAGACTAGTTGGTTTCTATGAAGAGCAAGGTGTATCAATAAATAGAGAGCCATTTGGACCATTAACTGGTACATTAGTTCCACCAAGTACTTCAAATGCTGTTGCAATAATAGAAGCATTACTTGCAGCTGAGCAAGGAGTAAAAAATATCACTGTTGGTTACGGACAATGTGGTAACTTAATTCAAGACGTTGCAGCTATAAGAGCATTAGAAGAGCAATGTGATGAGTACTTAAAAGCTCATGGACATATGAATGTTTACTTAACAACAGTATTCCATCAATGGATGGGTGGTTTCCCTGCTGACGAAGCTAAAGCTTTCGGAGTTATATCTACTGGAGCAGCAGCAGCAGCCCTTGCAGGAGCTACTAAGGTTATAGTAAAAACTCCTCATGAAGCTATAGGTATTCCAACAAAAGAAGCTAACGCTCAAGGAATCAAGGCTACTAAAATGACATTGAACTTATTACAAGGACAAAGAATGCCAATGTCTGAGGAATTAAAGCAAGAAATAGAAATAATTAAAGCTGAAACAAAGTGTATGATAGATAAAATATATGAAGTAGGTAATGGTGACTTAGCAATAGGAGCAGTTAAAGGTTTTGCTATGGGAATCATAGATGTACCATTTGCACCAAGCAAATACAATGCTGGTAAAATGATGCCAGCAAGAGATAACAATGGTGCTGTTAGATACTTAAAATTCGGTAATGTACCATTTACAAATGAACTTAAAGCTTACAACATGAGAAAATTAGAGGAAAGAGGTAAATTCGAAGGTCGTGAGGTTGGATTCCAAATGACAATTGATGACATCTTTGCTGTAGGAAAAGGTAAGCTTGTAGGAAGACCAGAATAGTTAATATTACTAATTGATTTTTAAGAGAATCAAATTAAAAATTAATAATATAATGAAGATTTGATTCTCTTATAGATATACTAAAGCAATATATTTAATGACATTTAGATAGAGAATTTTACAATGATCTTTAATGGAGAATCCATAATGAAAAATAAGTTTTCAAGCAAAGGATACTTTGTTAGGAATAAAAATTTCTTCGAAAGTCGTTGAATTAAATGAACTTGCTCAGTATTAAAAAGGCTTTAAATATTTAAAAAGTCTTGGGGAACCCAAAAAGGTTCATGGTTAGACAGCTTAGACTTTGGTTTCCTATAATATTCATAATACAAAGGAATTTTAAGAAAGTAAGGTGTATTAATAATGAAAATAGTTGATGTGGTATGTTCAGCTGGAAGAACAGGATTTTACTTTGATGATCAAAGAGCTATAAAAAAAGGCGCTGGTCATGATGGATTTACATATGTAGGAGAGCCAGTTACAGAAGGCTTTAGCTCAGTAAGACAAGCTGGAGAATCTATATCTGTAATGTTAATACTTGAAGATGGTCAAGTAGCTCATGGAGATTGTGCAGCAGTTCAATACTCTGGAGCAGGCGGAAGAGATCCATTATTCCTTGCAAAAGATTTTATACCTGTTATAGAAAATGAAATAGCACCAAAACTTATAGGAAGAGAATTAGAAAGCTTTAAAGCTTTAGCTGAAGAGTTCGACAAAATGAATATTGGAGGACAAAGACTTCATACTGCAATAAGATATGGAATAACACAAGCTATTCTTGATGCTGTTGCTAAAGCTAAGAAAGTAACTATGGCTGAGGTTGTTAAAGAAGAATACAACACAGGAGTAGAAATTAAAAGAATTCCTATATTCACTCAATCAGGAGACGACAGATACATCAATGCTGATAAAATGATTATAAAGGGTGCTGACGTAATGCCACATGCACTAATCAACCATGTTGCTGATAAACTTGGTAACAATGGAGAAAAATTAAGAGATTACGTTAAATGGTTAAGCGATAGAGTACTACAATTAAGAACAAGAGAAGATTACAGTCCAGTATTCCATATAGATGTTTATGGAACAATTGGAGCTGCCTTCAACTATGATATAAAAGCAATGGCTGATTATATTGCAACTTTAGAAGAAGCAGCTAAACCTTTCAAATTAAGAATTGAAGGACCAATGGACGTTGAGCATAGAGAAAGACAAATGGAAGCACTAAGAGACTTAAGAGTAGAGTTTGAAAATAGAGGCATAAACGTAGAGCTTGTTGCAGATGAATGGTGTAACACATATGAGGACGTTGTACTATTTGCTGATAACAAAGCAGGACACATGCTTCAAATAAAAACTCCAGACTTAGGTGGAGTAAACAATATAATAGAAGCAATATTATATTGCAAAGAAAAAGGAATAGGCGCTTACTGTGGTGGAACATGTAACGAAACAAACAGATCAGCTGAAATCTGCACAAACATTGCTATGGCTTGTGGAGCAGATCAATGCTTAGCAAAACCAGGTATGGGTGTTGATGAAGGTTACATGATAGTTAATAACGAAATGAATAGAGTAGTTGCATTAGTTAACAGAAGAAAATAGTACACCTATGGTGAATTAAAAAGGCGGTTTATTTAAACTGCCTTTTTCTATATGTTAATATAAAGTTATATGGTCATATAAAACTATATGGTCATATAAAATATTTCTCTACACACAATAAGCCTATAATAAAACTTTTAAGGAGGAACCAAGATGAGAGAAATTAATGTTGAAAAAGTAACTGAAGTTGTTAGACAACTTTGCATAGATGCAAACTACTACTTAGGTGATGACATAAAAAACAGATTAATACAAGCTAGAGAAAAAGAAGATTGGGATATTGCAAAGGGGATACTAGATCAAATAATAGAAAATGCAAACATTGCAAGAAATGAAGATATGCCAATGTGCCAAGATACAGGAGTAACTTGTGTATTTTTAGAAATAGGTCAAGATGTTCATTTTGCAGGTGGAAATCTTGAAGAAGCTGTAAATGAAGGAATAAGAAGAGGATACAACGAAGGATTTTTAAGAAAATCAGTAGTTAAAGATCCATTAGATAGAGTAAATACAAAAGACAATACTCCAGGAATGATTTATTACAATATAGTTCCAGGAGACAAGGTGAAAATAACTGTAGCACCAAAAGGCTTTGGTTCTGAAAATATGAGCCAGTTAAAGATGCTTAAGCCATCAGATGGACTTAAAGGAGTTAAGGAGTTTGTGTTAAAGGCTGTTAAGGAAGCAGGTCCTAATCCATGCCCACCAATCATTGTTGGAGTAGGAATAGGGGGAACCTTTGACAAGGCAGCAACTCTTGCTAAAAAGTCCTTAATAAGACCAGTAGAAGAAAGAAACTCAAATCCTTACTATGCGAATCTTGAAGAAGAATTATTGAAAGAAATAAACAATTTAGGAATAGGACCACAAGGTTTTGGAGGAAGAACTACAGCACTTGCGGTTAATATTGAAACTTATCCAACTCATATTGCAGGACTTCCAGTAGCAGTAAATATAAATTGCCATGCTACAAGACATGCAGAAGCTGAACTTTAATATAATGGCTCAATATTAGATAAGGGGGACAACAACTTATGGAAAAGAGAATAACTACACCACTTACAGCAGAAAAAGTTAAAGACTTAAAAGCTGGAGACAGTGTACTTTTAACTGGTACAATTTATACTGCAAGAGATGCAGCTCATAAAAGATTAGTGGAATTATTAGAAAAAGGCGAAGACCTTCCAATAGATGTGAAAGACTCAATAATTTATTATGTTGGACCAACTCCAACAAAACCAGGAATGACCTTCGGTTCAGCAGGACCTACTACAAGCTATAGAATGGATGCCTACACTCCACAACTATTAGAAAAAGGCTTAAAGGGAATGGTTGGAAAAGGCTTAAGATCACAGCAAGTAATTGAATCAATGAAGGAAAATACTGCTGTTTACTTTGCAGCTATAGGTGGAGCAGCAGCCCTAATTGGTAAATGTGTTAAAGCTTCAGAAATGGTTGCTTATGAAGACTTAGGAGCAGAAGCAATTAGAAAACTTCAAGTTGAAGACTTACCATTAGTAGTAGTTATAGATAGTGAAGGAAACAACCTTTACGAAATGGGAAAAGAAGCTTACTTACAAAGTAGGAAATAATATGTTTTAATAGAGGAATATTTTACGACTAAATAGATGGCTATTTAGCAAATGAGTGATTGAATATGAAAGAAATATTTGAAGATCAAAAGAACCTTGAGCATTAAAGAACCTTTTGAAAATCAGAGGAACCTTTGAAAATCAAAGGAACAATAGAAATTACTGAGGTGATAATATGGAAATCAATAAGATTTCAAAGTCAGGAACTGTAGAATCTAATGATATATATATTGTTATGATGCCTAATCCTGAGGGCGGAATAGAGCTTGAGCTTGAAAGTATTGTTATGAAACAATTTGGCGAAGAAATAAAAAGAGTAATCCTTGAAACTCTAGAAAATCTAGGGGTAAAAGATGCTGTAATAAAGGCTCAAGATAAAGGTGCTCTTGACTACACAATTAAAGCAAGAGTAGAAACTGCTGTTAAAAGAGCACAGTAGGAGGGTTTAAAATGAAAAAATTAAGAAGAACCATGCTTTTCATGCCAGGAAACAATCCAGGAATGCTTCAAAATGCAGGAATTTTAGGAGCAGATTCTATAATTCTAGACCTTGAAGATGCGGTAAGCCTTACAGAAAAGGATAGTGCTAGAATATTAGTTAGAGAAGCCATAAAAAATGTAGATTATAGTGATGTAGAAGTGGTAGTTAGAGTTAATCCATTAACTACTGAATATGCTCGTGAAGATATAGATGTAATTGCAAGAGTAAAACCAGATGCTCTTATGATTCCAAAAGCTACTGAAGAAGAGCTTATAGAGATTAATTCAATGCTAGATAAGATTGAAGAAGAAGAAGGCTTTGAAAAAGAAAGTATAAAGCTTATTCCTCTAGTAGAAAGTGCTTATGGAGTAGAAAATGTTTATAACATAATTAAAGCTTCTAAGAGAATTGTAGGAATACTACTTGGTGGAGAGGACTTAACTTCCGATTTAGGAATAAAGAGAACTAAAGAAGGAGAGGAAATCTTCTACGCTAGAAATAAGGTAGCAGTTGCTTGTAAAGCGATGAAAGTAGATGCTATTGATACTCCATTTACAGATACCAATGATTTCGAAGGCTTAGAAAAGGATACAAGAAAAGCTAAGTCTCTTGGAATGACAGGAAAAGCTTCTATAAATCCAAGACAAATAGATACAATTCATTCTGTATATGCACCAACTAAAGAGGAAATAAGACATGCAGAAAGAGTTTTAGAAGCTATGGAAGAAGCTAAAAGAGAAGGTAAAGGCGTATTTTCTCTAGATGGAAAGATGGTAGATGCTCCAATTATTAATAGAGCTAAAACTACTATTGACCTTGCAAAAGTTTTAGGGTTAATTTAGCACAATTGAAGATAAACTTTAAAATATTGATATGAAGAAATTTTATGGCAGATATGTAATTTAGGTTATAGCTAGATTTAGTTGCTTTATAACTGTAAAATTTAATAACTAAATTTAAGAGCACATGTCTACTATAAATAGCAAAAATGCAAATTTGAGGTGAGATTATGAAAAACCTATTAGGAAGAGAACTTCCAGAATATATAGAAGGTTACGGAGAAGTTAACCCTTTTCAGGGTGCCTTTAGTAATATGGAAAGCAAGGCGAAACAAGCTGTCATGGTTAAACCAGTAACTCCAGGAGAACAGAAACTATACAATTCCCTTGAAGAAGTTTTAGATAAGGTAGAACTTAAAGATGGAATAACAATTTCTTTCCACCATCATTTAAGAAATGGAGATTATGTTCTAAATATGGTGGTAGACGCTATTGCGAAAAGAGGAATAAAAGATATAACTATTGCAGCTAGTTCTATATTCCCTATTCATTCACCACTAGTTCAGCACATAGAAAATGGGGTAGTTACAAAAATAGTTGCAAACTATATGTCAGGTCCTGTAGCAAAAGCTGTGTCTATGGGAAGATTGAAATACCCAGCAATAATGCACACTCATGGTGGAAGAGCTAGAGCCATAGAAAGTGGAGACCTACATATTGATGTAGCCTTTATTGCATCACCAACCTGTGATGAATATGGTAATGTTAGTGGTCTTTTTGGAAAATCAGCTTGTGGAGCTTTAGGCTATGCAGTACCAGATGCAGAGTATGCAGATACAGTGGTTGCAATAACTGATAATTTAGTTCCATATCCAAATTGTCCAATAGAAATAAATCAAACTTACGTTGATTACATAGTTAAGGTTGAATCTATTGGAGATCCAAAAGGAATAGTATCAGGAACAACTCAAATAACTAAAGACCCAATTGGTCTTAAAATAGCAAAAATGGCTACAGATGTAATGATGGCTTCTGGGCTTGTTAAAGAAGACATGTCCTTCCAAACAGGAGCAGGTGGAATATCTTTAGCTGTGGCAGCAGAGCTTAGAGAAATAATGAAAAAACAAGGCATAGTAGGAAGCTTTGCTTCAGGTGGAATCACTGGTTACTTAGTAGATATGTTCAGAGAAGGTTTATTTAGAAACCTATTTGATGTACAGTGCTTCGATTTAAAAGCAGTTGAATCCTATGCATCTTCTCATAAACATATGAGAATGTCAGCTTCCATGTATGGAAATCCACATAATAAGGGAGCTCTAGTTAATAACCTTGATATAGTAATTCTAGGAGCTACAGAAATAGATACAAACTTTAATGTAAACGTAACTACGGCTTCTGACGGAACTATAATGGGAGGTTCTGGTGGACATAGTGACACTGCTGCGGGAGCTAAGCTTAGCATCATAGTAACTAAGCTTACCAAAGCAAGACTTCCAATTATAAAAGATAAGGTTACTACAGTAACTACTCCAGGTGAGAGCATAGATGTAATTGTTACTGAAAGAGGAATAGCTGTAAATCCAAGAAGACAGGATTTAATTGAGAAGTTAAAAACTACAAACCTTCCAGTGATGACTATTGAGGAGCTTAAGGAAGTAGCAGAAAAAATCACAGGAACTCCAAAAGCTATAGACCTATCAGAAGAAGTTGTAGCAGTTGTAGAATATAGAGATGGAACAGTAATAGACGTAATTAAAAAACCATTATAAACTTCAATTAAATTCATAATGACAATGGTTTTAAAGTCTTTATGGGAAAGTTAAACTACCCTCCAAAGGCTCTAACAAATGAAGTTGCTAATAATGTAAATAATAAGAGGGAAGAATGAACCTTGATGGGAATTTTGAATAAAAATTTCTTTCATAGCTGATTTCTTCCCTCTTATGTTTTTTTGCATTGACTTTGAAAAGTTAGATTTATTTTATAACTCTAACAACTATTATAAAACTTTATGTAGATTTTGTTAGAGTAAATATAAAAAATATAATCAAGGAACAGTGGATATTTTCACAAGGTTGAAGTTACCGCTACTCTGCAGTAAAAAGGCAATTTTAATTTTATAAGTAATCAATATATAACTATGATTAATGGTTAAGATTACCTTCCTGTGTTATAATATTACTAATCATTACCTATATTATGTAGTAGTGAACTTTTAATTAGAGAATTTAAAAACAAATAAAAGTTCTAAGGGTGCCAATCTACTTAATGGAGTTATTGAGAGGGTACCCATACAAAAGTTAGGAGAGTTAGTGTATGTACAACTTAAATGTAGAAAAAGTTAACTTAAGGAATGAAAGAAGTGTGGAAGAAGTTAGAAGCTTTTTAAAAGGCTTTAATTTAGACTTAGATAGTGATGTAGATTATACTGTGGTAATAACACAGGGTGAGGAAATTAAAGCTACCTGTTCTAAGGCGAAATCAGTTTTTAAATGTTTTGCAATCAGTGAAGAGTTAAGAGGAGAAGGAGTTACGGCTACTCTAATTAATGCACTGAATGATAAATTATTTGCAGAAGGAATGTATCATAATTTTATATTTACAAAGCCTGAAAATCTTGAAATCTTTCAAGGGGTTGGATATAAGGAAGTAGCTAGTGTTAATAAAGTAGTACTCCTTGAAAATGGTGTGTATAACATAGAAAGTTATTTAAATAAACTGGGGAAAAAGTATGATATTCTTCATGGAAAACAAAGGGCTGCTATGGTGGTAAATTGTAACCCATTGACCTTAGGGCATCTTTATTTAATTGAAGAGGCAGCAAAAAAATGTGAAGAACTTTTAGTCTTTGTAGTGGAAGAAAATAAATCTCTATTTCCTTTTGAAGTAAGATTTAAACTAGTTAAAGAGGGCACAAGTCACCTCCACAATGTAAAGGTTATTGAGGGAGGAGAATATATAATTTCCTCAGCTACCTTTCCATCCTACTTTTTAAGAAGGAAAGATGACATTTTAGAAGGGTATACTTCTTTAGATGCTACTATTTTTGGCAAATACTTTGGTAAGAAATTCAGTATAAACAAAAGATTTGTTGGAAATGAACCCTATTGTGAAGTTACTAGTGCTTACAATAAGGCCTTGAAGCAAGTGCTTCCTAGGTATGGCATAGAAGTTATAGAAGTTTACAGGAAAGAAGAAAAAGGTCTTCCAATAAGTGCTTCAAGGGTAAGACAGCTGATTAAAGAAGATAGTTTAGAAGAGATAAGAAAAATAGTTCCAAAGGTTACTTATGATTTTTTACTAAGTGAGGAAGGAAAAGTTGTTATGGAGAAGATTAAAGCTGTAGATTCTCCACATTAACAAGTTAGAGGAAAAGTGAATATGCTAGGTGATAATAATGAATTTAAAAATTACTATGCAGACTACAAAGATGAGGAAATATTTAATAAGTTACTAGAAGCAAGGGAAGAAAGAGCAGAGTTAATCACTAATTTAAGCCATAAGTACAAAAGAACTATTATATGTATAAGGGCAAACTACCCAGGATTATATAAAATAAACCAAGATGCTGTGGAAATTGTAAATGCAATGGAAGCTGAAGCAGAGAAAATATTTAAAGGATTTATAATAAATAGCCTGTACAATATTACCTACGAGGGACCAGTTGTCATATTAGCTATTGATAAAGCTTCAAAGGAAGTAAAAAGAGAAACAGTTAAAATAGAAGAAAACCATTCCTTAGGAAGGTTAGTAGATATAGACGTATATGATGAGAAGGGAATTGGAATAAGCAGAGAACAAGTTGAAGTACCAAGAAGAAAATGTTTCTTATGTGAAAATGAAGCACATAATTGTGTGAGAAGTAAAGCACATACAGAGGTAGAAGTAAAGGAATATATAAATAAGCTTGTAAAAGAATTTAGAAATATGAAATTTCATAAATTATAGAAAACTGAAAATATGAAAGTTTTTATAGTATTATGAACTTTTATGAAACTTATTTCGTATTAACTATATAAAGAGGGGTACAGACAATGGCGGGTATAAAAAGTGAGATATTACTTGAAGATATTAAGCTTGTAAATGGTGTATTACAAGGAAATATAGAAAGTTTCAATAAAATAGTTAATAAATATGAATTAATGGTTTTAAAATTCATATACAATATGATAAAACAAAGAGAAGCTGCAGAAGATATAACTCAAGAGGTTTTTATAACAATTTATAATAAATTAGAAATGTATGACAAAAGACATAGTTTTTCCAATTGGATATTGCAAATTTCTAAAAATAAAACCATTGATTATATAAGAAAGTATAAAAAGGTTTATGAAGGGAACATAGATGAAGCCTATGATATTTCTTCACAGGATATGTCCCCAGAGGAAATAGCAGAATACAAGGAAGTTAAGAATAACATTAAAGAATATATAAAGACTTTAGAAGATACTGATAAACAAATACTAATATTAAGGTACTCCGAAAACTTAACTTTTACGGACATAGCAGAAATTTTAGGACTTACAGAGTCTACTGCCAAAAGAAGATATTATAAAATAAGAGAAAATTATAAAGACTTTGCTAAAAAGTAAAGAGGTGAGTAAAAGTGATGAAGTGCAATGAATGTAAAAGCAAAATTATTGAATATATAGATGGGACCTTATCAGAAGATTTGGATTACGAAATAAAGCAGCACCTTTTAGAGTGTGAAAACTGTAAGACCTATTATGAGGAAGAAATTCTAATAGATAAAGCTTTTAATGAGGAATTTAACTTAGAAAATATGAGCTTTAATAGTTCTAAAAATAAAATTATGACTTCAATTGACAAAGACAAGTATATCAAAGGAGGAATTAAAATTATGAAGAGAAAAAATAACTATGGAAAAGGGATTGCAATTGCAGCAGCATTTTTCTTACTAGGATTTTTAACACCTATGGCTACAAAATATTTTGGAACCAGTGGGGATAAAAATGCATCCTTAATGGAGGCAAAACAGTCAGCAGATAGCACAAAGGAAAATGTTAATAAAAGTGAAGAGGTTCAAAATAAAACCAGTGATAATGTAGCAGGAGTTGCTGACGGTGCAAAAAGTGCAACTAAAGAAAGTGTAGACAATTATGATATGACAAAGGTATCAATAGATACAAAACTAGGGTCTAATTCTGGATGGAAGACAGCTAAAAACTTAGAAGCAACTTTAGAAGGTAAAGGGACTAATAATCAAGAAGAGGGTATAGGAACAATTTACATTAAAGATAAACAAAATAATACAATGTACAAATATACTATTAAAGATAATGAAAAACAAAGTTCTCCATTATCAATAAACTGGTATGATGATGAAAGTTTAATAGTTGTTAATGGATTAGGTTATGGAACTTTAATAAACGGAGTAGAAGCTCAATTAATTAATGTAAAAACTGGAGATGAATTCGCACTTTATAAAGTTCAAGAAAATAATGAAAGAATTAAATCAGTAGTAAGAGAAGGAAGTCAGCTAAAAATAACAAAGGCTATATATGATGAAGATATGAATAACTATAAAGAACAAGTAGATACAAAAAATATTACAGAGTAGTTAACGCTTAATTTCATATTAAACTCATGGATACTAGAGAGTTTAAAGATTAAGCTTAGTGAAATATCTACTAAAACCTAAAGGATTAATGTAGTAATAAAGTTCTCAGGTTAATTCCCTATAAAGTAAAAGTCCCCTGAAGGTAAATAAAATAACTTTCAGGGGATTTAATTTTAAAAAAGTTCATAAGTAAGAAAGTGATGAAGTATCTGAAGCTGTAAGGTTGTTATCTTTAGCAAACGTTCAAATTGAAAGTTTAGAAATTCAATAGAACGGCAAATAAAACCAGAAACGTTAACAAAGTTAACAATGGTTACTTTTTGTACAAATAAATAAAAACGCAGCAAAATTAGCATATGGAAGATATAAATCAACAGTGTAATGGAATTAATAGGAAACTGTGCAATAAAAGGATAAATAATAATGTTGCAAAAGCTGTTTTTCTTACGTATAATAATTATATAAATAAGTAAACGCATGAATTTTACAAATATTCAAAACATACTTATGGGTTAGGCGGTTGAGTTATAATGGGGCATATAACATATAAATGTTTAATTACATTGGCTGCAATTTTTATTATTGCAATAATTGCTTTTTTTACATCACAGGGGAAGTGTAAAAAAGGAACAAAAGAGAAAGATGAAGTTTTAAAAGAATAATTTGATTAAAGCTGTTGCTAGTATTAAGTAGTAACAGCTTTAATTGTAACTGCTTTTGGAGGGGGATTGGCAATTATGAAGAGGTTAGTAAAAGTATTAATGGGAATAAATTTCATTAGCTATTTGAATAACTTCGCATTTTCCTATGCATATTCTAATAAAATTATAGATAATACAATGATAGCTCTAGGAGTATGGGCATTGACACCCTACTTACTTGCTACAATTTCAAGTTTTATTTTAGCTACTGATTACAAAAAAGAGTACAGGATATTTCAACAAGAAGCTATAGCTGATTGGATTGTGAGAATCATAAGCTATTTTGCAGTATTTCAGCAATTTAAATTTGAATTTATGTCTAGAGAATATGTAATTCAACAAATTATAGTAGCTCTTTTATTTATTGTAAATTTAATACTAGAATTTAAAATGTATAACAAAGTAGTTGCTTATACATATGCTAAAAAAGAAAATGAAGATGAAGAAAAAATTTCAGAGGATGAAAAACAAAATATAAAGAACATGGGAAAGGCAACAACAATGGGGGTAACATCTATGATTGTGGTGTCGGCTATATCGATGTCAGTGCCACTAATCACCCATGGAGGTGCAAGTCAGGGGGCAAAGCTAATTGCATTAGTAGTAGCCATTTGTGGCTTTATATGGTTTTTAAAAGCTAGTTATGTAAAGTGTCAGCTATTTTATTTAGACAAAGATTTAGCAAAAATAATTAGTATAAGAGATGGTGCTTATGCAACTATTGGATTTATATTTTGTCTTTTATCAGCCCTTGAAGTTTTTGGATCAGAATACTTTATTTATAATTTATCATCACTGATGGGGATTTTAAGTTTATATCCAACTATACAAACCAGCAGAAAAATGGGAATTAGGTATAAGAGTATTGTAAAAATCCTAGGAGATAACTTTTATTTATATTTCAACTGTAAAGATGATATTGGATAATAAGTAATAAGGTTAAAAGAAATAAGTATAAATAAGTGTAAATTTAAATTTTAGGGAGGTCAGGGGATGAGCTTTATTATAGTAATGCTAGTTTTGTTAAATTTATGGGCACTAATCACTAAAGCATCTGTAACACTTGTGTTAGTGGTAGTTGGTCTATCAATTGGTCTTTTTAGGGGTACTAGATCAGAAAAGTTTAGGGATGTATTTAACTTACACAAATTCTCTTATAAGCTGAAAAGTAAGGAAAACAAAGTGGAATTTCTAGGAGCTTTTTTAACAAGCTTTTTAACATCTCAGGGAGATTTTTTTCTTGGTAAGTTTTATGTATTAAATTTTATTTTGTTCATAGCTTTTGGTTTATTTATGTATAGATTTCTCTTCTTTAATCTCTCAAGTTATTTTAAGAAGATGAATTAAGAGTAAGTGGATTATTGGGGAGGGAATTGCAAAGTTGATGAAGAGTATAAAGGTAAAAAGCTTTGTAAGTACCTTAGCAATTACTATAACATTATCAGTTTTTTAAAAGTTACGTCAAAGGTAGTTATCTTTTAATTTTAAATGATTCTAGCATTAATAATTAGCTGTTTAATTAACTCTACTAGCAGACATAAATAATAACGTTTTTTCAGCGTATTAATTCTATGAGATAGAAAATCCAAGAGGTTGACTATAACTTCAAAAGTAATAGTGAAATTAAAAAATCATCTTAATTAAAAAGTAGTAAAAGGAGAGACATATTATGAAAAGAGTTTTATCTTGTTTAGTATTTATATTTATAGGAATAGCATGTTTTTATTTTGCATTTCAACATGATGTAAGTGCCACTCTAGGAACAACATTAACAATAGTGGGTGCTATATCTGTAGGAACTGGAATTTATAAAAGCTGGCGTTGTGGAATTTTTAAAGATGTAGTAGATATTTTATTTCACTTGTAAATCCTAGTATGTTTCATGAGAGATTTAGATAGAAGTATTTGTTAATTCAATATTAGAAAAGCCATGGATAATAGAGGAGTTAGTTTCCTATTATTCATGGCTTTCGTATTAGTTCGAAATTTACGCATTATGCAACAATTTCTTTTGAGTGTTAAGAATTTAATTAATTGGTATGATTTTAAATAATGGGTATAACATATAATTACAAAATTACAGTGTTTCATAGAAATACGATAGATACAAATAATAAAAATAATTGTTGCGATATTATGGGTACTGTTATATAATAAATTTTACAAGTTATAAAAATATAAAGTTAGGATTCAAAATAACTTAAATAATGTTTCTATAATTACTTGAAGTATTAAAATACAGGATATGAAGATTAGAAAAATTATTATTTAAATTTATAAAATATGGTATTAAAGGGGATTAAACAGTGGGGTATAAGAAATATTTAGTAAGGCAGCATGATATGACAGACTGTGCAGCTGCGTGCCTTGCAACAGTTTGTATGTATTATAAAAAAGAAATAACGATAACAAAGCTAAGGGATATACTTGGCACTGATATAAAAGGGACAACCTTAAAGGGCTTAGAGCAAGGAGCTAAAAAATTTGGTTTTGACACTAAGGCTGTGAGAGTGGACAAAGAAGGTTTTGTAAGTAAATATACACTTCCAGCAATTGCACATGTTATTACTAGTGAAGGTCTAAGCCACTTTGTAGTTATTCATAAAATAAAAAAAGACAAGGTAACAATTTTAGATCCTGCAAAAGGTGTAGAAAAGAAAACTGTTGAGGAATTTTTCAAGGATTTTGATGGAGTAATTCTTTTAATGGCACCTAACAATGAATTTTCACCAGGGAAAAATAAAAGTGGTAGTATGCTGTCCAAATTTATAAGTTTGCTATTACCACAAAAAGCATTGTTTATTTATAGTATTATTGGATCAATTATTCTAACAGTGCTAGGAATAGCATCTTCATTTTTTAATAAGTTTTTGATGGATGAAATATTGCCCTATGGACTAAAAAATCAGCTTAAGGTTTTTGTCATAGCTTTCTTAGTCCTTGGAATTACACAAATAATTTTATCTGCAATAAGGCAGCATATGCTTTTATATCTGTCACAAAAAATTGATATCCCTTTACTGTTAGGATATTTTAAACATGTATATAAACTTCCTATGAATTTTTTCACTACAAGAAAAGTTGGGGATATTTTAACAAGATTTAGTGATGCTTTTACCATTAAAAATGTACTTACTTCAATATCACTATCCTTAATAATGGATGTGATCTTAGCTACAGTTTCAGCAGTGATATTATACATAATGAACAGTACATTATTTATTGTTATTGCAATACTAACAGTTGTCAGTGCAGCTCTTATTTATATATTTAAAGAGCCTTA
This sequence comes from Clostridium sp. UBA4548, assembly GCF_002387895.1. GTDB lineage: Bacteria > Bacillota > Clostridia > Clostridiales > Clostridiaceae > Clostridium_J. Next base: position 21,879 of record NZ_DGLI01000003.1, on the reverse strand, counting down.
TAAGAAAATTAATTTAAAGCAAATGGAAGCAGGAGCAAGGTTAAATAGTCATATTATTGAGAGCTTAAAGGGAGTTGAAACTCTAAAGATTTTGGCTGCGGAAGATAAAAGTATTGAAAAGCTTGAGAATGAATATATAAAAAATTTAAAGATTGCCTTCAAAGAAGGAGTACTATCTAATATTCAAGGCTCCATTTCCTCTGGAGTTTCAACTATAGGAAACTTAATTCTTATGTATATAGGAGCAACTTTAGTTATAGATGGAAAAATCACTTTAGGAAGCCTTATGGCCTTTACTTCCCTTTCAGGATACTTCATGGAGCCCATAGGAAGACTTATTGGACTTCAGCTTAGCATACAAGAAGCCAGTATATCATTAAAGAGAATATCTGAGATTTATGAGGTTGATAAGGAACAAGTTGAAGAGGATAAGGTAAGTATTGAAGCTATTGATGGAGATATAGAACTAGAAAATGTAACCTTTAGATATGGAAGCAGAGCACCAGTACTTAAAGGTGTTAGCATAAAAATACCAAAGGGTAAAAAGGTTGCCCTTGTTGGCGAATCGGGAAGTGGAAAAACAACTATATCAAAACTTCTTTTAAAGTATTATACACCAGAGGAAGGGAAAATTAGATTATCAGGTTATGACATAGAGGAATTGGATATTTATTCCTTAAGAAAAGCTTTAGCATATGTGCCACAAAATATAGAACTATTTTCAGGGTCTATAAGAGAAAATATAGTTTTAGGTAAGGAAAGAGCAACTTATGAAGAGATTAAAACTGCTTGTGAAAATGCAAGTTGTACTTCCTTTATAGAAAAACTTCCAGCTAAATATGATACCTTCTTAGATGAAGCTGGTGGAGGGCTATCAGGAGGAGAGAAACAAAGATTAGCACTAGCAAGAGCGTTAATTAAAAAATCAAAATTCTTAATCCTTGATGAAGCAACAAGCAACTTAGACTTTATAAGTGAAGCAAAAATTTATGACACCTTATTCGTTAAAGGGAAAAACCTAACCATGCTTATAATTGCTCATAGACTATCTACCATTAGAAATTGCGATGTTATATACGTAATGGATAATGGAAAGGTTGTTGAAGAAGGAAATCATGAAAGTCTTTTAAAGAAAAAGGGTTACTATTATAAGCTTTATGTAAGTCAAGTTGGGGAGCTAGAAACAAAGGGCATTGAAGAAAAGGTCAGAAGTGAACAAGTGATTAATAAAGAAATAGATTCTAAAGCACCATTAAATGAGCAGGTGGAGGAAGGGGAAGAATATGAATACAATTGAGAAAATAATATTAAGAGAAAACAAAGTATTAAAGCTAAATAATGTACTTGTTAGAGAGGTCTCTGAAAGTGAGTTTACTGATATAAATAAAGTTGGTCATATGATGGAAAGTTATATAAAATCAAAAGGAAATGCTATTTTAGGACCAATGATAAATTACTCTCGTGCAGAAATCACCGAAAGTGGACAAGCTAAAATTATACTTAAGTTTATGGTGCAGCTAAAAAATCCAGTCTACAATGTAGAAACACCTTACAGTATAGAAAAGCAAATAAGAGTTACAAATTGCCTTTTTGCTAGGTACTCAGAAAAAGAGGAAAACCTTCAATTCGCTTATTCAAAGCTTCAACTGCATGCTTTTGAAAAAGATATAAAGCTTAAGGGAGATAGCTATACAGTTTTTGTAGAAAACAAGGATGGAAAAGTGGTGGCTGATGTATTTATGGAGGTAGAGAAGGAGGCATTAGCTTCAGATGGTCTATAATTTAAATGAAATCACAGATAGCAAACTTCTTTATGATAAAAAACCACCAAGGTTTATGATGTATATAACTTTAGTTGTATTAGCTTTAATTATAGGGTTTCTTTTCTGGAGCACAAAATCAGTAAAGACCTTTATTGTTAAAGGGCAAGGCATTGTAACCTCTGAGAATAAACATAACCTAATGGCTAAGGTCTCAGGAGAAATAAAAGAAATTCATATTGAAGAAGGCAAAGAAGTAAAAGAAGGAGATGTGCTTTTGGTATTTAATTCACCAGAGCCAAAGTATCAACTTCAGCAAGTAGAAGGTCAGTTAGAGATTTTAAATAAAAGAATAGAACTTTTAAAAAGAGCTGAAAGTGAAGCAACAAAAGGAACTAATACCTTTAAAAAAGATAAGCCAGAGGAAATTGAATTTTACAATAAGATTGTAAGCAGTTATGTGAAATTAAAGGAATTTAATGTAGATGAAGAAGCACTTAAAAAGCAACAATATACAGAAGAACAAATAAAACAATACAAAGAGCAATCAAAGGTTAAGAAGGATCAAGTATATTATGAAACAATCTTATCCTTCACAAATGAAAGAAATCAGTTAGAAATGGAAAAGAGCAAAATTGAAAATCAAAAAGACTCAATTGATAAATCAACAGATGAGTATAAGCTCTATGCTCCATCTAGTGGAAAATTTCATTTAAATATGCCCTTAAACAAGGGGATGGTTATACAAGGTGGAAGTCTTCTAGGGACAATTTCATCCCAAAATGAAAATATAATAATAGAAACCCTTATTCCTAGTACTGATAGACCAAGAATACATGTAGAAGATGAAGTAGCTCTTGGGGTTGGTGGCTTAAATCAAGCAGAATATGGAACTTTGAAAGGCAAAGTTACAGAGATAGATGAGGATGCCACTATAGATAATGAAAAAGGCAATGTATTTTTTAAAGTTAAGGTAAAACCTGAAAAAGATTATCTAGAAGATAAAAAAGGTGAAAAAGTAAAACTAACCTTAGGAATGGTAACAGAAACTAGAGTGAAATATGAAAAAATAACTTATATGAAATACTTTATGGAACAAATAGGAATTAAGTTTAATTAGCAATTAGAGGCAGCTGCAGATGCCTTTAATATATAAAAATGTTAAAATATAAAAGGGGGAAATACAAAATGAGTACATTTGTATTAGAAAGAAAATATGCATTACAATTACCAAACAGTTTCGTAGACATTGATAGCGACGAAATGGAATATCTTGATGGAGGGATGTCTTGGCAGAACAAGCTTTTAGTAATAGGTGCATGTGTAGCAGTAGGTGCTGCTTTAACTGTAGCTTTGGTATATGGGCAGCTTGGACTTGCGGCTAAAATTATGGGATTTACATTCAAGACACTTATTAGAAAATTAGGTGCAGTAGGAGTAGCAGCAGTAGTAGGACAGTCAGTAGGTGTGTCCACAACCATTGTTATAGCAGCATTCAATTACTTAAAATAAAGAGGAGATAAATATAAAATGAATGAAAAATATGTGGCTGAAGAAAAAGAAAATAAAAAGTTAAAATCGCTAATTTTATTGATAATGGCTTTAATCACTATTGTAGTCACAATATTTGTTATTATAATAGGTGTAAATTCAGGTAAACCAGAAAGTCTACCATTTGTTTTAGCACCAATGATTTTTTCAATATTAGCTGCAACTATACTAATTTTAAAGCGAAATAAAAATTAGTTTATTTTAAATTATTTAAAGAATTTACTGAAACTATTTGTCTATGGAATAGAAATTTATGATGAGAAGCTCTAATTTGAAGAGCTTCTTTTTATATAAAGGAATTGTAATTAAAATAATAATATGAGTGTCTCACAAAAAAATGTAAAATCTCCCACAAGTAGTGTGATATGATATTTTTCAAAGTCATCAAGAGGAGAATTTATAATGTTTTGCAGAAATGATGTTAGCTAAATGCCTGAATATCTTTAGGTTTAGAAGAATGGTATGTAAATTTAGTAGCCTTCTTAAATAGTATTTTTAATATTATAATTCTTAGCATATAAACTATTTTTTCGTAGTACGTTATATACTACATTTAAATCTTAAATGTAGATAGTTTGATGGAGGTAATAAAATTGAGTATGGCAGCTGGGCTATTATTTTGGATAATAGGATTTTTTATATTAGAGTTTACTTTACAAAATAAAAGAAATGCAGAAAAATTAATGAGTGTATTTAATATAAAAAGCGTAGGAAATGCAAAGATTTTTTTTATAGTGGGATTGATAATAACTATATTTTTAGCAATAATATGTGAAAAGTTAACTAGAGAAAGTAATATAGTCAAAGTGGTAGGAATGTTTATTGGTATTAGCATTAGTGCAATAACTAAAAGAAGTATAGAGATTATTAAAAATACATAACTTCACATATGTTTTGAGAGGAGTAATTTTGATGTATATGTTATTTTTCATATTAAGTTTAATTTTTATGTTAGTGTTGCAGTTCCAGAGAAGTAAGAAAAAATTCACTATCAATAGTCATAAGGAAATTGAGGGCTATATAAATGAAATGTGTGAGATAAATACTATACCTCCTCCAAAAATTGATATAGAGAATAATTTTTCTTTTAGTCCTATTGGAAATATTATTAAGGTCAAAAGTAAAATTAGTAATAACTTAGAATACTTTATTGCAGCTCTTCATGAAGCAGGACATTATATAGAATACAACAATAAAAGTTTCTTGAATAAAGTTACTAAAATTACGTTACCTGTACTTGTAATTAATAGAGTAATAGTAATGCCAGCATATATAATTGTAGTATTTCTAATAATACTTAATAATTTTGATATAACAACTGGATTAGCCAATATTCTTTTTAAAAAAGTTTTTCTTTTAATATTTATATTAGCTTCAGTAATTAGACTAACAATAGGTATACATAATGAAATGCAAGCAAATAAATACGTATTAAAGTTCTTAGAAGGAAATTATACTGATATAAATATTCTAGATGTTAAGGTATTAATGGCATTGGCTATGGTAAGTCAGGTGTTAATGTCAATTGCATGGATATTTATGATTATATACATATATAAATCAATTTTTGCAATTGGATAAATGAGTTTAAAAGGTAATAGATATTTATTTAACTAAAAGCATAAAGAAAAAGTAACGCTTTTTTTACTTTAGTACCAATTATTTTTATAATTATATTATTTGGTGTAAATAACATTACAAGTGTTGTTTTTTATAGAAAAGTATTAATAATAATTTTTGCTTTTTGATCTTATTTCTATAATTGCAAATTTATTAATTTATATTAGGGGAAATAAAAAATAGTAGAAATATAGTTTGTTATTTAGAATATCAGACAAAGTTTTGTAGATATCGATGGAGAGGAAATGTAATACGTTGATGGGAGATTAGGCGTGCCAAATTGGCTATTTGGTGGAGCAGTAAATTTAGCATTAATGACACTTACTGGAGGATCTGCTTATGCAGCAGGTGGATTTTTAAGAAAACTAGCATCAACATATGGGAAAAGGGCAGCAGCGACTATGTTTTCTTCCCAACTTAAAAGTTCTTTAATAAGAAAAGGTATTGCAGCTTCGATTGCATCTGGAGTTTGTACTTTAGCTGGAATAGGCTTTGAAGTTTTATACTGGACTACAGATCCAGGAAATCAACTAGCGAAGTTCATAGATGCAAGAGATTGCAGAGCAAATAATGGATGGGTAGATATATCATAGGAATTTAATATATAATTAAAATTAAGGTTTGTTTTGCATAAATATTGCAAGACAAGCCTTTATAGTAAACTATTTTATTAGTAAAATTATAGATTAAATTACTATTAAATATGCCATAAGTTTAATATAATTATTTTGATTTTGTATAGTGTTGATAGTTGTTACAAGTGATTAAGAAATAATTCATATGATTAAAGGAGTTTAAAATGGAATATTTAACATTGCAAAATGGGTACTTATTAACTATTATGGTACCTATAAGCCTAATTATAGGAAAAGTTTTTATGTTTTTAAGATTATATGTGGGAAATAAAAGGAGTGAAAAAAGTTTTAGTATAGGTTGTGTAACTTTTGCTACAATTACAACTATTTTATTTTATATACTAGATTATGAAATTTATTTTTGTTTTATTTGGTTTGGAAGTATTGTAGTGTCAGCTTTAATGTATAATTTAATAGGTAGAGCACAAAAAAAGTTGATACAGAAGAGATGAATATAATAGAAGCTATGAACAGTGCTGTATGTGCTATAATTGGATTGGGGATTATGGTTATACCCTATACTAGGTTACATAGCATAATTGGTGGGGGTATGAACAATAGAGTTGACTTAATATCAAAAATACTGTTTGTAATTTATGGAGGTTGCATGATTATTTTAGATAAGCCATTTTTGCTTTTCATTAATAATCTTAAGAATAGAAATACCAATACATAACAAGCATTAAACTGGTAAAAGGAAAGAAACTATAGATAACTACATGGAAGATAAAAAGGAAAAGGAAAATTTAGTCTTAAGTTAAGGTTTTTCAAATCGTTAAGTAAATATATGTTTAATACAGGTTCTCTATTAATTTTAGGAGAACTTTTTTTTTATCAATTTTTCAATATATCTTTTATTGTAAAAATTTGATATATTAATTAGGTGAGATTTTAATATTTTTAGGTGGTGAACTTATGGAGAAAACAAAAAAGTACTATGCAAAAGCAATGGAGTATTATTGTGATGGGTATATTGAAAAGGCTTTAGAGTATTGTGAAAAAAGCTTAGCTATATCCAGAGATTATTCACCAGCCTTAAATTTAAAAGGATTAATACAGTATGTGAGGGGAAACTTAGAAGAAGCACAGGTTACCTGGAGAATTAATTGTAAGCTTAATGAAGATGGAATTTCAAGGAAGTACTTGGATGATAGTAAAAAGGATAGGGAGATGCTAGAGCTTTTTACTAAAGGTGTGGGGTATTATAAAGAAATTAAAATTCATCAGGCTTTAGAGGTATTTAAGGAGTGCGAGAAATCTCATTTTAATGTGATTAATCTTTGGAATTATATTGCTTACTGCTATGTGAAGCTAGGGGAATATGATAAGTGTAATCATTATATTAATGAAATACTTAAAATAGATAAGGTAAATTCAATGGCTTTAGCCACAAAGAAAACTTTAATGGATATTGGAGTTATAAAAAAGGAAGTTAACACTAGAAAAATCTATGCTGGATGTATTATTGCAGGTTTATTACTAGTTTTAGCAGTTGTTTATTATAATAAGGATATGATAAAATCAATAAATGTATTAGATAAGTTTACCAAAAACAAAGTAGAACAGAATAAAATAGTTAATGATAATAATGCCTCTAAGGAAGGGGTAAAAAACTCTTTAAATAATGAAAGCAGTAATGAAAACGCTAAGGAAGAACAGCCTAAAGCTCAACAGGAGCAAAATAGTTCAAACATGGAAGGTAAAGCAGCCTTAGATTTTGGAGCAGTGACTAAGAATTTAGATAATAATGATTATGAAAAATTATTAAGTTACCTAGAAACCTATAGTAATAAGGAGCTTACCTTAAATGAAAAAGCTTTATTAGTAAGAGTAGAAGAAAAAGTAAAAGCTTCAGGAGTGGAGCACTTTTATAATTTAGGAATGAGCCAAATAAAAAACAAAGATTATAAACAAGCGGTGAGTAATTTTAGTAGAATATATAAATACAGCGAAGGAAACTATTTAAATCAACACATAATTTATATGTTAGGATTTTCTTATGAGAAAATCTATGATATTGAAAATGCAAATAAATATTATGAGCTTTACATAAATAAATATAATAAGGGAGATTATTTTGAAGCTACCCTTTATAGCCTAGCCATAATAAATAAAGATTTAGATAAAGAAAAATCAAAGCAATATGCAAAGATTTTAGTTAGTGAATATAAAAATTCACAATATAATAATACTGTTATAAAGAGTATTATAAATCAGTAATATTTGCTTAGTATTTTAATATACTTTTAGGACAAAATAATATTAATAAATTGGCTTTAAATAGGGTTCCGTGATAGAATTTTAACTTATTCAGCTTCATAAACCCTTAAGGGAACTAGGGTAGGGCTGGTGTATAAGTTAAGTTTTAACTTTGGTTACCTATAACATAGAACAATTTTGTTCGTTATTCAATAATTTTACTGGAGGGATATATTACAATGATAGAATTAAGAGATATTAACTTTAAGACTGAAATTGCTAATTTTGATAAGCCTGTGGTAGTGGACTTTTGGGCTCCATGGTGTGGACCTTGTAAAATGGTAGCTCCAATAGTAGAGGAACTTTCAAATGAAATGGGAGAAATTATATTTGCAAAGCTTAACGTAGATGATAATCCACTTATTGCTCAAGAATTTAGAGTAGCAAGCATACCAACTTTAATGGTATTCAAAAACGGAAATCCTGTAGAAACTATGGTAGGCTTTAGACCAAAAGAGCAATTAAAAGCAGCATTACAAAAATACGAATAAAACTATGCCACCACTTAATAAGATTTAAGTGGTGGATTATTTTATCCTAATTCATAAATAAAACTATTGTTAATAGAAGTATTAAATATAATCCTTAGAATTAAGTGTGTTGGGGATAAATGTAAGAACGGCGAGTGACGTAGATTTAAAGAGTTCACTAAACAAAGTGTTAATAATATTCAATTATACATACCTGAATTGGGAATACTAAAAGTTATTTAGCGAAAAAATATATAATAGTAGGTGATAAAATGGAAAAAAGATATGATGTAGCAATTATAGGTACAGGACCAGCAGGATTAGAGGCTGCAATTAACTGTAAAATAAGAAACAAAAGTGTAATTATCTTTGGAACAAACAATTTAAGTACAAAGCTTGCTAAAGCTCCTAGAATAGACAACTATTTAGGATTGCATGGTGTAAGTGGTAGTGATTTAAAAGATAAATTTTTAGACCATATTCACAGCATGGATATTTCTATTACAGAGGAAAGAATTAATGCAGTATATGCTATGGGAGAGTTTTATGCTCTTATGGTAAATGAAAAAATGTACGAAGCTACTACCCTAATTTTAGCTACAGGAATTGAATATGCAAAGCCATATATAGGAGAAGAAGAATTACTAGGTAGAGGCGTAGGCTATTGTGCAACTTGTGATGCTCCACTTTATAAAGGCAAGGATGTAATAATCATAGCTCAAGGTGAAAGTGCAGAAGAGGAAGCAAACTACGTTAAGGAAATATGTAATAAGCTTTATTATGTTCCGCTATACAATGGAAGCTATAACCTTGGTGAAGGCATTGAAGTTGTAAAAGCAGTGCCAAAGGAAATTAGAGAGCAAGGAGATAAAAAAGAAGTAGTATTTTTAAAGGATACTCTAGTAGCTGATGGAGTGTTTATTTTAAGAGAAACTATATCTCCAAAACAGTTAGTAGCAGGACTTGAAACTGAAGAAGGACATATAAAGGTAAATAGACATATGGCAACAAATTTAAAAGGCTGTTATGCAGCAGGAGATTGTACAGGAAGACCTTATCAATATATTAAAGCAGCAGGAGAAGGATTGGTAGCAGCTTTAAGTGCAGTTTCTTACATTGATAACTTAGGGAAAAACAAGTAATCAGAAAAATATATTTGATTCTAATAGTAAAAAGCATTAAGGGCAAGGAAACTCTTAATGCTTTTATTTTATATAGAATACAATAAAGACTGTGAAATAAAAGCTATGATATTTAAGTATCATAGCAAGGTTGACTAAACTAGTATTAATTAAATGAAAAATAGAGAACTATATGTTATGGAAGGTAGTTAATTACTTGAAGTCTACCAGGGTTAAATCTGTTTAAAGTATCAGTTTCAAGGGATGGTATACCAGTAAAACCAACAATAAGCAATATACCAATTATTAATTTTTTCATAAAACTCATCTCCTCTTTCACTTCATATAGTTCCCTAAAAGTCATTAATAATACGTGAAATTGAATTTTATTTGTTCTTTTTAAATTTCTCATATTCTTTCAAAAAGGATTTGTGTTTAACTTCAACCTCACTAAATACTTTTTTAGAATCAACATACAAGGTATCTAAGAATTCTTCCTTAGCGTCTCCTTTTAAATTATGGACACTTTCTGTTGCGATAGCATATTTAGTGTTTTTTAGATAATCATAGTATTCATCAACAGCCGTATTAAAACCTTTATATAGCTCTGAAGTACCGTTTGGAACAACCATTCCATCTAAGGCAGCTTTAATATTTTCAATCTCAAGTATGGTTTTATCAATGCTTGAAATTATTAATTCATAGCTAATTTGATTTTTTCTTGCTTTTAAAGCTTCAGGATAATAATCTATTTTATTCTTTTGAAATAAAGAGTTTAACTCATCTATTTTAGTTACAAAGCTACTGTTTTGATCCACTTTAATTTCAGCTTGTTTTAACAAGTTGTTAGAGGTTCTGCAAAAGTTTATAGTGTTGTCAAGGGTAAGGGATAATTGTTTTCCTATGGAGAAATTTATATTTTTTATAGATAGTAAACTATAGTAATTATTTGCAGTATCTCCATAGATTTTTAAATTTTCACTAGCTTTATCAATATCCTTTCCCATTGGATTATTAACCATAGCTTCTAATTGCTGTATTATTAAAATATTATTCTCAACACCTTTTAATAAGTTATTATAGTTTTCGTTATTTTCCTCTGGCTTTTTTTCTATTAAATCATTTCTTACACCATTTAAGTCAGAGTTGATAGAGGGTAGCTTTTTTATTGCTTTTTCCTTTTCAATAGAATCAGAAGTAGTAAAGTCCTTACATCTATCATTAATCTTTTGGATTTGAGAAATTGTATTAACAAGGTATCTATCATAGCCTTTATAAGCAGTTTTACTAAAAAAACTATAGCTTAATAAAAATAACCCAACTGCTACAGTGAAAAAAGCAAGATACTTGGCACCTAATTGAAGCTTTTGTAGATTTTCAGTTTTCATGTTACTGGTTCCCCCTTTATAATCTAAGGCATAAAATAAACAACATATATGCCTAAAGTTAATTTTATAATTCTTTATATTATATTTAGGTGAAAAATATTCATGTTATTTAAATTTTTACGAATATAAATATTAAGAGTACTGTATTATAAATAGGGTTAATAGTGTATAATTATAATAGATATGGAGAAGAGGTGATAACTACATGAACGGACTTAATGTAATATTTAATAGCCTAAAAGGTTTTAACTTATATTCCCTAGTGGATGTACTAGTAGTTTCTTATATATTTTATAAAGGATACAGCTTAATAAAAGAAACTAGGGCAGAACAACTTTTAAAAGGAATTATTTTAATATTTTTATTGATACCTATAAGTGACTTTTTTAATCTAAACATGCTTCTTTGGATATTGGAGAAGACTATTACCATCAGCGTAATTTCCATAGTGATTATATTCCAGCCAGAAATAAGAAAAGCTCTAGAACACATTGGAAGAACTTCTTTCGTAGAAAAAATTATTTATGAAGATGAGGAAGTTATGCATGGGGTAATTAATGAAATTGTTAATGCAGTGGAACAATTAGCAGAGGAAAAAACTGGTGCCCTCATCGTAATTGAACAAAAAACAGGGTTAAGTGATATTATAAATACCGGTACAAAAATTGATGCAGAGGTTTCTTCGGCACTGCTACAAAACATATTTGTTGTTAATACTCCTCTTCATGATGGAGCAACAATTATAAGAAATGATAGAATTATAGCTGCAGGATGCTTTTTGCCTTTAACAGCTAATGATAAATTAAATAAGCAGTTAGGCACCAGACATAGAGCAGGAATCGGAGTAACTGAAATCACTGACTGTTTAACCATAATAGTTTCAGAAGAAACAGGAGTAATTTCTTTAGCTGTCAACGGAAGACTTCTTAGAAATTATGATAAGGAAAAGCTTAGAACTATACTAGTAAAAATTATGAAGAGCAGACAAAATAAGAAAATTTCACTTAAAGAGAGGGTTAAGGGATGGATAAGCAAAAAAGACAAGATATCGTAATAAAAGCTTGCTGCGTCATAGTCTCTTTAGCGTTATGGATATACATTCGTACTATTGAAAATCCTACAACTACTCAAACCATTAGATACGTACCAGTTAGTATTGTAAATGAAGAGGTACTTTCCCAGTCAAACTTAACTTTAATGCCAGACCAGGAATTTGCTGTTAATTTAACCGTAAAAGGTCCTAGTTCCATAGTGAATAATATAGACAAAAATAGGGATTTTAAATTGGTAGCTGATTTAGGAAAGTATGCATTAAAATCAGGAGAATATAGGGTGCCTGTAGAAATTAGGGAAACTTCTACCAATATTGGAGGAAGCATTACCATAGTCAATGGTGATAGCTTATCTGTAAAGGTTAATTTGGACACCTTAACTTCTAAGGAATTAACTATAACTCCAAAGATAATTGGGGGAACAACAGAAGGATTCTATGCTGATGGGCCAGTAGTTTCTTCGTCAGTTGCAGTAGTATCTGGTGCTAAGACATATATTGATAAGGTAGCAAGTATAGTAGCAGACGTTGATATAACCAATGCTAATGTGGATATAGAAAAGAGTGCTAAACTAAAGGCGCTAGATAGTAGTGGCAGAGAAGTTGAAAATGTTAAAATATCACCAGAAAATGTACAAGTGAAGATTCCAGTGAAAAAGGGGAAAGCCGTAGATATAGAAGTGAAAACCACAGGAGGAACTCCAACGGGAGTGCCTGTAGAAGCTATTGAAGTGAATCCTAAGAAGGTAGAGATTATTGGAAGCAATGACATAATTAATGGGCTAAGTTCCATTTCTACAGAGCCTATTGACTTAAGTAAAATAAAAGAAGACTCTACTATTGATGTAAAGCTTCAACTACCACAAGGAATTAGAATAAATGGGGACGTAAATACCGTTAAGGTGAAGCTTACCCTTAAAAAGCCTTCACAGAAAACTTTTAAGGTTACTATCAACTCAAAGAATTTAGGGAACAATTTTGCAGCAACTCTAGATAAAACTACTGTTGATGTGGTTTTATCAGGGATAGATAGCGAATTAAATAAAATTACACAAGAATCTTTATCAGCTGTAGTAGATTTAAATGGGTTAGTTGAGGGAGACCATACAGTGCAGGTAGCTGTTTCAGGTATACCAAACAATGTGCAGAAGGTTTCGCAATCTTTAACAGAAGTTAAGGCTACAATTAAAAAAACAGCGGAGGTAATTAGCGATAATGTCAATTAAAGTAAGTAATATAGTATTAGACATAGATGAGAATATAGAAGATTTAAAACTAAAAGTCGCAAAAAAGTTAAAAATAAGAGAAGATGAAATAAAAGAGTTTAAAATTGTAAAGGAATCTATTGATGCTAGAAAGAAGAATTTAATAAAAATCAATTACTCTGTTGAAGTGGTTTGCCATAATGAAGACAAGGTAGTAGAGCGAGCAAAGGATAAGGATATAAAAATTCAAGAAAAAAGCTATAATGCTGAATTCCAGTTTGGAAGTAAAGAAATCAATGAGAGACCAATAATTGTAGGTATGGGGCCAGCAGGATTGTTTGCTGGCCTTCTTATGGCTCAAAGGGGATATAAGCCTTTAATTTTAGAACGTGGAGAAGACGTTGATAAAAGAACGGAAAGTATAAATAAATTTTGGAATGGTAGAGAGCTAAACCCAGAGTCCAATGTACAGTTTGGAGAAGGTGGAGCAGGAACTTTTTCTGATGGAAAGCTTACCACTAGAATTAAGGATACTAGATGTGACTATGTTCTTGAAGAGCTTGTAAAAGCTGGTGCTCCAGAAGAAATAACTTATATGGGAAAGCCTCATATAGGTACAGATATATTAAAGATAGTAGTGAAAAATATTAGAGAAAAGATCAAGAGCTTAGGTGGAGAAGTAAGATTTTCAAATAAACTTGAGGATTTAATAGTAAAAGATGGCAAGTTAAAAGAGATTATAGTTAATGGGGAGAGAATTCCTTGTGATAATGTGATCTTAGCTCTTGGGCATAGTGCTAGAGATACTTACGAAATGTTATATAACAGAGGGGTATTTATGTCACCAAAACCTTTTGCTATTGGTGCTAGAATAGAACATTTACAAAGTTTAATAGATGAAAATCAATATGGTAAGTTTGCTGCCCATCCAAAACTAAGAGCGGCAGATTATAAACTTACTTACACCAGTGAAAAGCTAAACAGGTCAGTCTATAGCTTTTGTATGTGTCCTGGAGGCCATGTAGTTGCGGCTGCTTCTGAAGAAAAAACAGTGGTGGTTAATGGAATGAGTTACTATAAAAGAGATGGAGAAAATGCAAACTCAGCTATAGTAGTTTCAGTGTCACCAGAAGACTTTGGGTCTAAACATCCTTTAGCAGGAATAGAATTTCAAAGGCATTATGAGAGTCTTGCTTATAAGGTAGGAGGAGAAAATTATAATGCTCCACTGCAATTAGTAGGAGATTTTTTAAAAGATAAAAAATCTACAAAGTTTGGCAGTGTAAAGCCAACTTATAGCCCAAATACAACTTTTGCAAATCTGTCACAGTGTTTACCTTCTTATGTAATAGAAGCATTGAAGGAGGCATTACCTGTGTTTGATAATAAAATAAAAGGCTTTGCAGCTAGTGATGCTATTCTTACAGGAATAGAAACTAGAACTTCAGCACCAGTTAGAATAGATAGAAATGAAAATTTACAAAGTATATCAGTAAATGGACTTTATCCTTGTGGAGAAGGAGCTGGATATGCTGGTGGAATAGTATCAGCAGCAGTAGATGGATTAAGGGTTGCAGAGACTATAATGAAGGAATTTGCTCCTCTAATTTAGTATACAAATTATGAAAAGTTTAAGTCATGTAAAATGATTATTAACTCTAAAAGCTATGAAATAAAGAAAGAAAATTCTTCGTTTCATAGCTTTTATTTGTACCTAATGGAAGAATTTAATAAAGGACTGACAAAGGTCAAAGAGTATATGATATTATGGAGTTGAAGGAACTTAAAAGGATAATATGTACAAAAATTCACAATTTAAACAAATTTATATTTTAACATACTATATAATATCCTTGATATTGATAATGATTATTTGTTAAAATGTACTTGGGGAAAAGTTAAATCATATTTTAGAAAAGTAAGTGCTATAGAAAAGTAAAGGTTTAACTTTTACACAGAATCTTATATTGGTTTATTAAAGTTTTTAGGCAAAGTAAGCTAATATAATTAAACTTAAATTTTATGGGGGTTTTAACAATGGGGGAGAAAAAATATATACTAGCAATTAATCCAGGGTCTACGTCTACTAAAATAGCAGTATTTCAAGGGGAAACCTGTGTTGTAGATGAAAATTTATCTCATAGTTCTGAAGAAATTAAGAAGTTTGAACACATATACGAGCAAAAGGATATGAGATCAGAAGTAATTCTTAAGTGGTTAGGACAGAATAATATAAGCCTTGAGGACTTAGTAGCGGTAGTTGGTAGGGGAGGTCTTTTAAGACCAATGCCAGGTGGTACATACACGGTTACAGAAAAAATGATAGAAGACCTTAAGGAAGGCTATCAAGGACAACATGCATCAAACCTTGGTGGAATAATAGCTAAGGAAATTGCACAAAAGATTAATGTTCCTGCCTTTATAGTTGACCCAGTAGCAGTTGATGAGATTGAAGCGGTGGCTAGAATATCTGGACTTCCTGAGATTACTAGAAAATCTTTAGTTCATGCCTTAAATGTAAAGGCGGTAACAAGAAGAGTTTGTCAAAGAAGAGGCTTAGACCTTAATAATAGTAGTTTTGTTGTAGCTCACATTGGAGGAGGAATAACTGTATCTCCAGTAAAAGATGGAAGACTTTTAGATTGCAACAATGCAAATGAAGAAGGTCCGTTCTCACCAGAGAGGACTGGAGGGCTTCCAGTAGGAGATTTAGCAAAGCTTGCGTTTTCTGGTAAGTATACTTTACCAGAACTAAAAAAGAAAATTACAGGACAAGGTGGACTTGTTGCCTATCTTGGAACTAATGATGGTAGAGTAGTGGATAAGAGAATAGAAGAGGGAGACCAAAAGGCTGAATTAATTTTTAAAGCAATGGCATATCAACTTGCAAAAGAAATTGGAGCTATGGCTACAGTTCTTTGTGGAAAATTAGATGCAATAATCTTAACCGGTGGTCTTGCACATAATAAGAGATTAACTAACTGGATAAGTGAGTATGTAAGCTTTATAGCACCTGTGGAACTAGTTCCAGGTGAAGATGAAATGCTTGCCCTTGCACAAGGAGCTTTAAGAGTTGTTAAGGGTGAAGAAGTAGCTAAAATATATGAAAATGAAGTTAAATTTTAATCACACTATAATATAAATTGTTAATCCATTACAACGGTAGAACCCACTTTTAAAGTGGTTAAACAAATAAACTTATTTATTATTTAACATAAGTTAAGGGGGATCAGCAGATGATCAGAACATTTAATGAAGTAATTCAAAAAGTAAAGTCTCAAAAAATGAAAACTGTAGCAGTAGCAGTGGCTCAAGATGAACCAGTGTTAGAAGCTGTAAGAGATGCAAAAGCTAATGGAATAGCTAATGCAATTCTTGTAGGTGATAAGGAAGAAATAACTAAAATTGCACAGGGCATTGGAATGGACATCAATGAATATGAAGTTATTGATGTTAAGGATATGAATGCAGCTGCACTAGAGGCTGTTAAGCTTGTTTCAAGTGGAAGAGCCGATATGATGATGAAAGGTCTAATCGACACTGCATCATTCTTAAGAGCTGTACTAAACAAAGAAGTAGGACTTAGAACAGGAAAACAAATGTCACACATTGCAGTATTTGAAGTTCCTGGTTATGATAGATTACTATTTATAACTGATGCTGCCTTTAACATGTACCCAGAATTAAAGGAAAAGGTTGATATAGTTAAAAATGCAGTACAAGTTGCTCATGCTTTAGATATAGAAGTTCCAAAGGTTGCTCCAGTTTGTGCAGTTGAGGTGGTAAACCCAGCAATGCCAGCAACTCTAGATGCAGCAAATCTTTCTAAAATGAGCGAAAGAGGACAAATAAAAGGATGTATCATTGATGGACCATTAGCACTTGATAATGCTCTTTCTGAAGAGGCAGCACATCATAAGAAAATATCAGGTCCAGTAGCAGGAAAAGCAGATATATTATTAATGGCTAACATTGAAGCAGGTAATGCAATGTATAAATGCTTAACATATACCACAGACTCTCATAGTGGTGGCTTACTTGCTGGAGCAGCTGCACCAGTTATAGTTACTTCAAGAGCAGACTCTCCAGAAACAAAAATGAATTCTATAGCTCTAGCAGCATTAGTTGCAGAGGCTAAATAATAGGGGGAACATAAGATGGCTTACAGATTATTAATTATGAATCCAGGTTCAACTTCAACAAAGATTGGTGTTTATGAAGACGATAAAGAAATATTAATCGAAACTTTAAGACACTCAGCAGAAGAAATTGGTGAGTATCCAACTATCGTAGACCAATTTGAATTCAGAAAAAATGTTATCTTAAATGTATTAAAGGAGAAAAACTTTGATATTAAAACTTTAAGTGCAGTTGTAGGTAGAGGTGGACTTTTAAAATCTATCGAAGGTGGAACTTATGCAGTTAATGATACAATGCTTGAAGACTTAAAAATTGGAGTTCAAGGACAACATGCTTCTAACTTAGGTGGAATCATTGCTAATGAGATTGCTAAAGAATTAAATGTACCAGCATTCATCGTTGACCCAGTGGTTGTTGATGAAATGGAAGCTGTAGCAAGAGTATCAGGAATGCCAGAAATAGAAAGAAAGAGTATTTTCCATGCATTAAACCAAAAAGCTGTTGCTAAAAGATATGCAAAGGAAAACAATAAAGACTACAATGAATTAAACTTAATAGTTGCTCACTTAGGGGGAGGAATCTCTGTTGGAGCACATAAGGCAGGAAGAGTTGTGGATGTGAACAATGCTTTAGATGGAGAAGGTCCATTCTCACCAGAGAGAAGCGGTGGAGTTCCAGTGGGAGATTTAGTAAAACTTTGCTTTAGTGGTAAATATTCAGAAGCAGAAATCAAGAAAATGATTACTGGAAAAGGTGGAATAGTAGCTTACCTTGGAACTAACGATGCTAAGGCTGTAGATGAAAGAGCAGCTGCAGGAGATGCAGAGGCTAAGTTAATCTATGATGCAATGGGCTATCAAGTAGCTAAAGAAATAGGTAAATGTGCAGCAGTACTAAGCGGTAAGGTAGACGCAATTATTCTTACTGGTGGAATTGCATACTCTAAAAATCTTGTAAACTATATTAAAGAAAGAGTAGAATTCATATCTCAAGTGGTAGTTTATCCAGGAGAAGATGAAATACTTGCACTTGCTGAAGGTGGATTAAGAGTACTAAGAGGCGAAGAAGCAGCTAAAGAATATAAATAGTACAAAATGAATTTGTTCATTATTAAATAAAAAAGGGTGATATAAATGAGTAGAATTAGGGTTTTTACAGGACATTTCGGAAGTGGTAAGACAGAAATTGCAATAAATTATGCCATTGACTTAGCAAAGCAAGGAAAAAAAGTAGCAATTGTAGATTTAGATATAGTAAACCCTTATTTCTGCGTTAGAGATCTGAAAGATATGTTAGGGGAATATGGCATTCGTGTCATTTCCTCTAATCCTGATTTTGTAAATGCAGAACTTATGGTAGTACCAGCTGAGGTTATATCTGTATTTAATGATAAGAGTTATGAGGTAGTGTTTGATGTAGGTGGAGATGGTGCAGGAGCAATAGCTCTTGGACAGTACAATAGATTCTTTAGAGAAGAACCTTATGATATGTACTTTGTAGTAAATCAAAATAGACCTTTTACTTCAAATGATAAGGATACTAAGGAGTATATTGGAGAAATAGAAGGATCATCAAGACTTAAGGTGACACATCTTATATCAAATACTAACTTGTCATATGAGACAACTGTAGAGCATATACTTAAAGGTGATGAGGAAGTTTCAAAACTTTCAAAGGAAATCGGAATTCCTCACAGCTATACAGTTTGCACTAAAGATAAAGTAGAAGAAATAAGTGGTAAGGTCCAAGGAGAAGTATTCCCTATAGAAATTTTTATGTTACCACCATGGAGAAAATGGGAACAATAAACCTAATGGAAAATATTAGAATTGTTAAATATTTGCGACTAGTTTGACACTGAGGGTGTCAACTAGTAAAATAAAGGTGTACAAGCAACAAATAATTAAAGCTTAAGCTTGTAAAATTAAAATTTTATATATGAATATCTTAAGAGCTTTAGTGGCTTAAGAGTTATTTGTATGTATGTAAAGTTTTATTTAATTTACTATAATATAAATTGCTTCGGCACTTTAACGACCTAATAACTTGTTCATTATTTAAGGAGGTAGAAGTTATGTCAAGAGTATTCTTTAGAGAAGAAAGATGTAAAGGATGCGGTCACTGCATCGCTGTGTGCCCTAAGAAGATAATTAGCTTTTCAGAAAAGCTAAATCTTAAAGGTTATCATCCAGCAACAGTAACTGAGGAAAAAATGTCAGAATGCATCGGCTGTGCTTCATGCGGCAAAATGTGCCCAGACCTTGTAATCACAGTTGAGAAATAATAAAGGAGGTAAATACCCATGTCAGAAAAAGTATTAATGAAGGGTAATGAAGCTATTGGTGAAGCTGCCATTAAAGCAGGTTGTCAATGTTTCTTTGGATATCCAATAACACCACAAACAGAAATTTCAGCTTATCTTTCAAGAAGAATGCCTAAAATAGGAAGAACATTCTTACAAGCAGAGAGTGAAGTTGCGGCTATAAACATGGTTTATGGAGCAGCAGGTACAGGAATAAGATGTATGACATCTTCAAGTTCTCCAGGAATAAGCTTAAAAGCAGAAGGAATATCTTATATAGCGGGTGCTGAGCTACCATGTGTAATCGTAAACATAGTAAGAGGTGGCCCAGGACTTGGTGGTATTCAACCAGCACAATCTGACTACTTCCAAGCAACTAAAGGTGGAGCACACGGAGATTTTAATATGCCAGTTTATGCTCCGGCATCAATTCAAGAAATGGTTGATTTAGTTCAAGATGCTTTTGATGTAGCTGATAACTACAGAACTCCAGTAATGATTATGGGAGACGGTATGCTTGGACAAATGATGGAGCCAGTAGAGTTTAAGGAAAGAGAAGCTAAAAACCTTCCTGAAAAAACTTGGGCTGCTAATGGCTTAAATGGAAGAAAACAGCATAATGTAATTAACTCTTTATATCTTGCACCAGAAGGCTTAGAAAAGCATAACGAGCACCTTCAAGCAAAATATAAAGCTATAAAAGAAAATGAAGTTAAGTATGAATTATTTAACTGTGATAGAGAAAATGATTTAGTGATGGTTGCTTACGGAACAACTTCAAGAATATGCAAGAACGTTGTTAAGTTAGCTGAAAAAGAAGGCATAAAACTTGGTTTAATCAGACCAATAACATTATGGCCATTCCCAACTGAAGCTTTCGAGAAAACAGTAAACAATACTAAACTTGGATACCTTTCAGTTGAACTTAGTTGTGGTCAAATGGTTGAGGATGTAAGACTTGCTGTTGAAGGAAGAAAGCCAGTTCACTTCTTTGGAAGATCTGGTGGTATGGTTCCAAACCCAGCAGAAATATTAGAAAATGTTAAGAAAATTGTAGGAGGTGCTAAATAATGGCTATAGTTTTTGAACCAACTAAAGCAATGTTAGATGTACCTACCCATTACTGTCCAGGATGTACTCACGGCACAATCCACAGATTAGTGGGAGAAGTATTAGATGAATTAGGCGTTTTAGATAAAGCAATAGGGGTAGCACCAGTTGGATGTTCAGTTTTAGCATATGACTACTTTGCTTGTGATATGTTCCAAGCAGCTCACGGAAGAGCACCAGCAGTTGCAACTGGAATAAAAAGATCAAACCCAGATTCAGTAGTATTTACATACCAAGGAGATGGAGACCTTGCTGCTATAGGAACAGCTGAAATAGTTCATGCTGCAACTAGAGGAGAAAACATTGTTACTATCTTCGTAAATAACTGTATCTATGGAATGACTGGTGGACAAATGGCTCCAACAACACTTCCAGGACAAGTTACAGAAACTTCTCCATATGGAAGAGATGTGAAACTTCAAGGACACCCAATAAGAGTATCGGAAATGATAGCAACATTAGATGGAGCTTGTTATGTTGAAAGAGTATCAGCTGATAGCGTTCCAAATGTAATGAAAACTAAAAAAGCTATAAAGAAAGCATTCCAAAATGCTATAGATGGAAAAGGCTTCTCTTTAGTTGAAGTACTTTCAATCTGCCCAACTAACTGGGGACTATCACCAAACGAGTCAATGAAATGGTTAAGAGACAACATGATGCCATTCTATACTCTAGGTGTTAAAAAAGATACCACTGAGGAGGTAAAGTAATATGGCATCACAAGAAATAATCTTTGCAGGATTTGGTGGACAAGGAATATTATCCATGGGAAAATTCTTAGCTTATGCTGGAATGGATGCTAATATGAACGTTTCATGGTTACCATCTTATGGTCCAGAAATGCGTGGAGGTACTGCTAACTGTTCTGTTATTCTTACAGATGATCAAGTAGGTTCTCCAATAGTAACTATGCCAACATCTGTTGTAGTTATGAACAGACCATCTCTTGACAAGTTTGAGAAAGAATTAGTTAAAGGTGGATTACTAATAATAGATAGCGACCTTATAGACAGAGAGCCAGCAAGAGATGATGTAGAAGTTATAAAAATACCAGCTCAAACTGAAGCAGCTAATATAGGAAGCAAGCAAATAGCTAACATGGTTCTTTTAGGAGCATTAGTTGCTAAAACTAACATAGTTACTATGGAAGTTTTACTTCAATCTTTAAGAGAACATGGAAAAGAGAAATTCTTTGAAGTTAACAAAAAAGCACTAGAAATAGGAGCTTCATACGTTAAGTAATGGAATGGGGCTGTCGCTTTAGCAG
>NZ_DGLI01000050.1 GCF_002387895.1 Clostridium sp. UBA4548 | reverse complement strand
ATACCGAACACGAAGGTTAAGATCTAAACGGCCGAGAGTACTGCAAGGGAGACTTTGTGGGAGGGTAGGTGGTCGCCAGGTAATATATGGATCTTTAGCTCAGTTGGTTAGAGCAACCGGCTCATAACCGGTTGGTCCGGGGTTCGAGTCCCTGAAGGTCCACCATACTTGGGGGTATAGCTCAGCTGGGAGAGCACCTGCCTTGCACGCAGGGGGTCAAGAGTTCGAATCTCTTTATCTCCACCAAAAGCAATCCATTTGGATTGCTTTTTTACTTTATAAAAAAATGACTATTAGATATAATAATCTATAGCTATATAATAATTAATAAATAGCTAGTAGTAAGAATTCCAATAATAAAAGCAGAACTACAATGAGCAAAGAGTTTAATAATCACTGAAGTAATTCATTTCTAAGGAGAGAAATATATGGCAGTATATAGAATAAAACAATTTGTTAATGCTATCACTGCAAAAATAACAGAAGAAGATTTAGTTTTAATTAATGAGTATCTAAATCATAGTGAAATAGAGCTTTTCAATAAACTACCCATATATGACAGAAAACACTCCATTAATGTGGCTAAGGATATTATGAGAGAAGTAAACAAAGAAAACTTTAATAAAAACAATAAGGATTTTAACTATGAGACTTTAATAAAAGCTGCATTACTTCATGATATAGGAAAATCCTATAAAAAGCTTAACCCAATAGATAAATCTGTATTAGTGCTATTAAATAAATTTACCAAGGGAAAATTGAAGAACTATAGCAACTTTAAAAAGGTCCATGTTTATTATAATCATGGAGAAGAGGGCTATAAGCTTCTAGAACATAAAAATTATAGTGAGAAGTTTTTAAATGTCATAAGAGACCACCATAAAAAAGATATAAGTTGCGATTACACTAAAATTATTAAGGAATATGATGACAAAAATTAATGATATAACCTCTAGGATATAATCTTACCGATAAGGTAGATATATGCTAGAGGTTTTTATTTTTCATTTTTATATAATGCAAAAACTTCTTGGAACTTAATGAAAGGAAGTCATTGAAAAATTACATTACATATTTCATAAGTTTATCAAAGATGGTTGACTTTATAGCTACTATGCAATACAATGTAGCTATAAGGTAACTTGTATTGCAAGGTAGGTGATATTATGGCTAATAAAACGCAACTTCTTAAAGGCATTTTAGAAGGATGTATTCTTAAGATAATAAATGAAAAAGAAACCTATGGATATGAAATTGTTGAGAAGTTAAAAAATTACGGATTAGAAGATATAAGTGAGGGGAGTATATATCCACTTCTTATAAGACTGGAGAAAAATGAGTTTTTAAATTCTACAATGAAAGACTCTCCTTTTGGACCTAAAAGAAAATATTATAGTTTATCAATTAAAGGAAAAGAGGAACTAGAAAATTTTAAGGGTGCTTGGGAGTATCTAAGTAAGGTTGTAAGTAATATTATGGAGGATTAGTTATGGGGATAGTAAAAAACTATATAAAGGATACCAATATTCATAAGGAGAAGTTAGATAAGGAGTATAGAATTATATTTGATGAGATTATGGTATATTTCAGAACTTCAGCTTTACCAGAGAGGGAAATAGAAGTTACCATACAGGATATTTTGAGTAACTTCTTAGAAGCTCAAGAAGCAGGAAAAACTGTAGATGAAGTTATAGGGGGGAGCTATAAAGATTTTTGTGAAAGTATAATAGCAGAGCTAAAGAGTATACCTAAAAATAAAAAAAGAATTATATTGTCTAATATATCTATGTTATTTCTAATAATTACAATTATTATAGCTATTAATTATGGTATTAATTTTATCGAAAACTTTATAAAAAATAGAACTATGCTACTTAATTACTCAGTGAGCCTAGACACTATATTACAAGTTTTAATTGCAGTTATCTTAGTGATTATTGTATTTAAATTTGCAAGAAGCAGTGACAAACCAGCTAAAGGTGATAAGAAGGGTAAGTTAAAGGAATTTGGAATTAATTATTTAATATTTTTTATTATCTTTTTAATCTTAGTAGGAAGTAGATTTTTAAAATTAGAGACAATGGTAATTTTAAATATAAAGATATATATAATAATTCCTATTCTTTATGTAATAATGAAGATATTTGATTATTTTGCAAATAAGTAATATAATTAATGAAAAATAATAAATAGAATTCTACTATAGGCCCTTCTAGTTTAAAACTATAAGGGCTAAACTTATAATAATTTTATATAGCAGGGGAAAATTATTATATTATTTACCATTAAATGATAAAATATATTTATAGGTAAAATTACAAGTTTGTATGACCAAAATAGTACAAGGATTATTATGTGGAGGAAAATATGAGTTCTAAGAGCCGTAGAGATAAAATAAGAGAATTGTTCATAAATAATAAAGAGCCTTTAAAGGGGCAAGTTTTAGCTGAAATGTTCAATGTAACAAGGCAAGTAATTGTAAAAGATATAGCTATCATAAGGGCAGAAGGGCTAAATATTATTGCCACCCCAGAAGGTTATATCACGCCAACAGATAATTCGAATGCCCTAAGGAGAGTTATAGCAGTAAGTCACTCTAAAAATCATATGGAAGATGAATTAAAAACTATTATAAAGTATGGTGCAACTATTGAAGATGTTATAGTTGAACATCCTCTTTATGGAGAAATAAAGGCAATGCTTATGATAAAAAACTTATTTGATTTAGAAAGTTTTGTAGAAAAGTTTCAGGACTATGCTGCAGAACCATTATCATCTATAACAAATGGTGTGCACTTGCATACAATAAGTTGTGATAGTGAAGATATTTTAAATAAAATTATCAATGAGCTGAGCATAAAAGGCTATTTAGCTGATGCTAAAGATAAAGATTAAAGATTAAATTTCCTATGAAGTAATTATAATTAATTAAGCATAAATAAAATACTTTTAATTTAAAAGTGTAATAAATCACTTTAATGGAGACATAAATAATTTTAGGGGGAAAGGCTTTGGAAAAGGTTGCATTATTAAAATGTGAAAGCTATGATGTAGATTTAATAGAAAGTAAAATTAGAGAAGGCTTTAAACTTCTTGGGGGAGAAAAATTTTTAAGAGAGCTAATTCCCTTAAATAGTAAGGTACTACTAAAACCTAACCTACTTAGTGTAGAGCATAAGGAATCTCCTGTAGTAACCCATTATGCTGTTTTTGAAGCAGTTATTAGGGTTATTAGGGAGTATAGTGACAATATAGTCTTTGGTGATTCTCCAGGGTTTGGCGATGGAAGAAAAGCAGCAGAAAAGTGTGGTTTAATAGCTGTTGCTGAAAAGTATAATGTAAGATATGTAGACTTCAATGAAAGTGTAAATGCAAAACTAGAAAATTCGTTGCTATGCAAAACTTGGACTGTGGCCAAGGCACCTTATGAAGCAGATGTGGTTATAACATTACCTAAACTTAAAACTCATGCTATGGCTTATTTCACTGGCGCAATAAAAAACCAGTTTGGTTGTATACCAGGAACAGGAAAAGCTACTTGGCACACTAGGATGCCTAAGGCAGAAAACTTTTGTAAAATGCTTTTAGACCTAAATTCTGTAGTTAAAACTAGTTTTGCCATTATGGATGGTATAGTTGCCATGGAGGGAAATGGACCTAAATCAGGAAGCCCCTATAAGCTTAATACATTAATTATGGGAAGCAGTATTACTGCAGTGGATTCAACAGCTGTAAGGCTTATAGGTTATGACAATCCTTTAGATACACCAGTATTAAAGGAGGCTTATGATTCTGGATATGGACCAGTTTTGCCAGAGGATATAGATGTACTAGGAGAAGAAATGGAAAGCTTAAAAGCTAAGGATTTTGAACTTTGTAGGAAGGGTGGAGATTTTTATTTTATCAACCCTAAGGTTACAAACTTTTTAAGAGAGCTTATTGCTCCAAGTCCGCACTTAATACCAGAGAAGTGTATTTCTTGCAGTAGATGCAAAGAAGTATGTCCAGAAAATCCAAAGGCAATAGAAATGACAGGGAAAAATGGTAAAAAGTATCCGGAGTGGGATATGAAAAAATGTATAAGATGCTTTTGTTGTCAAGAATTATGCCCAGTGGGAGCAATTGAAACAAAACAAAGTTCTTTAGGGAAAATAATTAATAAGGGTAAGAGGTGATATGAGTGAAAACTAAAAAAGTAGCAACGTCCGTAATATTAGGAATTTTAGTAATTATAGCTATCCTTGCATCTAGTATAAATATAATCATTGATTATCAATGGTTTAAAGAGTTAGGATACCTTTCTGTATACTTTACAAAAATTATGGCAGTATTAAAACTTACTGTTCCAGTATTTTTAGTTGTATTTATAGGAATAACCATTTATTATAGGAGTTTAATACCTAATATAAGAAAAATTAAAAAGGTAATTGAGATAGATAAGGTAAAAGAAAGAAGAAGCTTTAAGGTTTTTCTTGTTATAAATTTTATAATTTCTATGGTATTTTCCATAGTTTTTTCTAGTGAGTATTGGTATAAAATATTAGAGTATACAAGTTCCACAGAATTTTCTTTAACAGATCCAATTTTCAACAAGGATATTTCTTTCTTTGTTTTTAAACTACCATTAATTCAATCTCTATATAATAGTTCAATATCTTTTATGATACTTTTAGTGGTGGGTACCTTTGTTATTTACATGATACTTACAGCAAAGGATAAAATGTTTAGTAAAAATGTACAAGTAGATGGAAGAAATATAAAAAATCTTACTAGTGGAATAACTTCCTTTGCAGGAAAACAATTAGCTGTAGTTGCTGCATTTATAATGCTTCTTATATCTCTTGGATACATGATAAGTGGATGGAACTTGGCTTACTCTCCAAGAGGAATTGTGTTTGGAGCAAGTTATACAGATATAGCAGTGTCTTTAAAATTCTTTAAGGTTATAACAATAGTAGCTTTAGTTGGAGCTTTCGTAGTGTTCTTTAGTATTATGGCTAAGAAGGTTAAGCCTATTATAATTTCTGTAGTTTTAATTGTTATTTTAATGATTGGAGAAAATTTAGCAGCTGGAGTGGTTCAGAAGTTTATAGTTCAATCTAATGAAAAGTCTCTAGAAAAACCTTATATTGAACATAATATAAACTACACAAAAAAGGCTTTCAATATTGATGAAATAAAAGAAGAGAACTTTGAGATTAAGAATGAGTTAAGTAGTGAAAATTTAAAGGAAAATGAAGAAATAATAGATAACATTAAAGTTAACTCCTATAGACCAGCTCTAGAGTTCTATAATCAGTTTCAATATATAAGATATTATTACAAGTTTAATGATATTGATATTGATAGATATAATATTAACGGCAAATATAATCAAGTATTTGTAGCAGCAAGAGAGTTAGATTTTGAAAAGCTAGATGATAACTCAATTACTTGGCAAAACAAACATTTAGCTTATACTCATGGCTATGGAGTTGTAATGAGTAAGGTTAATTCTGTTACTAGTGAAGGACAGCCAGACTTTATAATGAGTAATATACCAATTTCAAATGAAACTAATATACCAATTGAAAACCCAAGAATTTATTTTGGTGAGGGTTCTAATGACTATAGCATTGTAAATACTAAACTTGGTGAACTTGATTATCCAGTTGGTGGTGAAAATGCTACTAATAACTATGATGGTAATGCAGGAATAAAAATGACCTTCTTAAATAAACTAATTTTTGCATTAAAAGAACAAAATCCTAAGTTTATATTATCTAATGATATAACTAGTGACAGTAAAATAATTCTTCATAAAAATATTATGGAAAGAGTTAATAAAATAGCTCCATTCTTAAGATATGATAAAGATCCTTATGTAGTTATAAGTGATAATAGACTTTATTGGATAGTAGATGGGTATACTACTTCAGATAAGTTTCCATTTTCTCAACCTATGGATGGCATTAACTATATAAGAAACTCAGTTAAAGTGGTTATTGATGCTTATAATGGAGACACTAACTTTTATGTAGTTGATGAAAGTGATCCTATTGCAATGACTTATTCAAAAATATTTCCAGAGCTTTTCAAGAAGAGCAGCGAACTTTCTGAGGATTTAAAAGCTCACTTTAGATATCCAGAGGATTTATTTACAATTCAATCTAATGTGTTATCTAAATATCATGTATCAGACCCAGGGGTGTTTTATAATGGTGATGATGTATGGTCTATTGCTGAGGATAAGGAAAAAGTGGAAGTTGAAGAGAAGTTTAATGAAGCAGATTATGTTACTATGAAGTTACCAAATGAAAGTAAACAAGAGATGGTAATTTTAGAATACTTTAATACTAAGGGTAGAGATAACATGGTTGCTATGTATGGTGCTAGAATGGATGGAGAAAACTATGGAAAGATGTTCTTGTATGAATTCCCAACAGGTGGAACAGTATATAGTCCAATGCTATTTAAGCAAAAGATAAATCAAGACCCAGTTATTTCTAAAGAGTTATCTCTTTGGGATACAAAAGGCTCCGAAGTTCAATTTGGAGATATATTAATAGTACCAATAGAAAACTCACTATTATATGTAGAGCCACTTTATCTTAGAGCTTCAGGTGAAAAGAGCATACCAGAGATGAAAAATGTTATAGTTGGGTATGGGGATAAACTAGTATTAGCTCCTAATATAGAAACTGCTCTAAAAAATATTTTTAATATTAAAGATGAGAGTGGTAGCAAACCAAATACTCCAGGGCAACCTGTAGTAACAGGAGATATGAACAAGATTAAGGAAATCTATAGTAAGGCCATAGAAGCTCAAAAAAATGGTGATTGGGCAAAATATGGTGAATATATAACTGAACTTGGAAACTTAATCAACAGTTTATCACAATAACTGACCTTATTGGAGGATACTATGGATTATGATATATTAATACTAGGTGGGGGCATCATAGGTTGTGCCCTTGCCTATGAACTTTCAAAATACAACTTAAATATTGCAGTATTAGAGAAGGATTATGATATAGGAAGTGACACTGCTTTAATAAATACAGCAACTATTTATGATGGATTAGAGAGTGAAGATGAACTATCTTCAAAACTTATAAGAAAAGGCAATTTAATGATAGAGGAATATGCAAGTAAATTTAATGTGCCTTATAAAAGATGTGGTTCTATTTATATTGCTAAGGATAAAGAGCAAGAAGAGTTTATTGATAGCATGTATAAAAGAGCTCAAAAGAAAAAAATTGAAGATGTAAAACTTTTAGAGGGCGAGGATATCTTTAAATTAGAGCCAAGTTTGGATAAAGATATAAAAAAGATACTTTATATTCCTAATACTGGAGTACTTCGTTCCTATGATCTTGCATTAGCCTATGGAGAAATTGCTTTTGATAATGGAGTAAAGTTTAAGCTTGAAGAAGAAGTAGAAAGCATAGAAAAACTTACTAAAGGCTTTAAAGTAGAAACAAATAAGAATAAGTTTACTTGTAAGATTGTAATAAACACTACACTAGATGAGAAGCTAACTAGAGGTTATGATAACAAGCCAGAAAGAACATACAATAGGAATTACTTAAAATATATTATGCTGGATAAAAAGTATGAAAAGCTATATTCTAATATAATCTTTGATATAAAGGGGAAAGAAAGAATTTATATTAGGCCTACCATAGCTGGTGAAATTATTGGTGCATATAGTAATGATAAAAATGTAAGCTATGATAAGGTTATAAAAAGATTATCCCCTGTGCTAAAATCAATAGATAGCAATAGAATAAAGATGGTATTAGATTGGCACCTATTTGATGAACCAGTGAGAATTGACAATAATGTAGATGAAAATGGTTATATCAATGTAGAGATTAGACACTATGGTCAAGTTACCATGACCCCAGCTCTAGCCCTTAATATTTGTAACTTAGTAGTTGGTAATTTAAATTGTAAGCTAAAGAAAGATTTTATTGATAAAAGAAGAGAATACTACAAATTTAAAGAGCTTTCCAATGATGATAGAAATGAAATAATTAGGGTAGATAAAAAGTATGGAAAAGTTATATGTGCCTGTGAAAGCATCACTGAGGGTGAAATTGTAGATGCTATAAGAAGACCCTTAGGAGCTAGAACCTTAGAAGGCATCAAGAGAAGAACTGGAGCAGGTTTTGGGAGCTGTAGAGGTTGTTACTGTAATGAGCAGATAATTTCCATACTAGCAAGAGAAACAGGAAAGAAAATAACAGAGATTGTTAAGCACTCTAAAAACTCTAGGATTATTCTAGGAAGAATAAAAGAATTTGATACTATGTAAGGAATGATTAGTTTGATGAAGGATAAAGATATATTAACTAGTATAGTTAGAGTAAAGGGTTCTTCAATACATGATGTGATGCCAGTAAAGAGTTCTAAACCTATAGATAAGGAACTTTGGATAGAATGTTCTAAAGCTTTAAGTAGAATTCACGTAGGTCCTCCTATGAATATTGGAGACATAGTGTGCAAGAATATCTTAAATACTGGAATAGATATCATATGTACTAAAAATATACCAAGAGATAAGAAATGATTTTATAATAAGTCATTGACAAATCCTAGGTAAGATAATAAAATTTATATAAAATATAAGTACTTGTATAGATTTTGGCATAAAATTTATACTATATAATAAAATAGTTAAACCATAGAAGAGAATAGTAACAATAATATAGTGTTAAAGAGAGTCAGCAGTTGGTGGAAGCTGATACACTTTATGTTGTGAATCCGCCTCTGAGGGACTGTGATGAGCAGTACGGCAATGTCGTTAAATTATTAAGAGGAATAAGTATTTTACTTGTTCAATTAGGGTGGTAACGCGGAGTCTTTCGTCCCTTTGGGGATGAGAGGCTCTTTTTGTTTTATTTAAGGACTCTTTATAAGGATAACCCTGTATATTTTACAGGGAAGACTTTGGCAAAAGAATAAGCTTTTGGGAAATTAAATCTCCCTTCAAAGTCCATCTTAAAAATGACTTGTTCCGTAATAAACTTTTTTATAAAAAATCTTGTAAAATAAACTTGAAAATAAATATATAAAACATAGGAGGAATAGATATGTTAGATTTAAAAAGAATAAGAAATAACCCAGATGAAATTAAAGCAGGATTACTTGGAAGAAGTAAGGATTTTAATGTTTCCTTAGTAGATGAAGTAATAGGTTTAGATGAAAAAAGAAGAGGAATTCTAGTAGAAGTAGAAAACTTAAAAAGCAGAAGAAATCAAGTTTCTTCAGAAATACCAAAGCGTAAAAAAGCAGGAGAAGATGTAGCTCCTATAATGACAGAAATGAAGAAGTTAGGAGAAGATGTTAAAGCTTTTGATACTGAGGTAGCTGAAATAGATGAAAAAATTAAGAATATATTATTAAGCTTTCCAAACATTCCAAATGGAGATGTACCAGAAGGAGCTTCTGATGCAGATAATGTAGAGATTAGAAAGTGGGGAGAACCAACAAGCTTTAGCTTTGAACCACAAGCCCATTGGGATTTAGGAACGAACTTAAATGTATTTGATTGGGAAAGAGCAGGTAAAATAACTGGTTCAAGGTTTACTGTATATAAGGGGCTAGGTGCAAAACTTGAAAGAGCTATAATAAGCTACTTCTTAGACACTCATACAGAGGAAAGTGGATACACAGAAATATTACCTCCATTTATGGTAAATAGGGATAGTATGATGGGAACAGGACAGCTTCCAAAATTTGAGGAAGATGCTTTTAAGGTTACGGATACAGATTACTTCTTAATTCCTACAGCAGAAGTGCCAGTAACTAACCTTTATAGAGATGAAATATTAAGCGGTGCAGAGCTTCCAATAAAGCACGCTGCTTACAGTGCTTGCTTTAGAGCAGAAGCTGGATCAGCAGGAAGAGATACTAGAGGTCTTATAAGACAGCATCAATTTAATAAAGTTGAATTAGTTAAGGTTACAAAACCAGAACAATCCTATGAGGAGCTTGAAAAATTAACTAGAGATGCAGAAAAGGTGGTTCAAGGTTTAGGACTTCCATATAGAGTAGTTAAACTTTGTAAAGGTGATTTAGGCTTCTCTTCAGCTACAACTTACGATATAGAAGTTTGGATGCCAAGCTACAACAAATATGTAGAAATATCAAGCTGTAGCAACTTTGAAGATTTCCAAGCAAGACGTGCTAATATAAAATACAAGGAAACTCCAAAGGATAAACCAAACTTTGCTCATACATTAAATGGATCAGGGGTTGCAGTAGGAAGAACAGTAGCTGCAATTCTTGAAAATTACCAAAATGAAGATGGAACAATAACAATACCAGAAGCTTTAAGACCATATATGGCTGGAAGAACTATAATGAAATAATTAAAAAATAAAACAAAATGTAGGTAAAATTACTTTAAATTTCATAAAAAAATCTGTTGACTAAAGTCATTAAAGTTGTTATAATAGTCTTTGTCAGCAGACATGGAGAGATGGTCGAGTTGGTTTAAGGCACCGGTCTTGAAAACCGGCGTACGTGTGAGCGTACCGTGGGTTCGAATCCCACTCTCTCCGCCAATATTCGGAGAAATACTCAAGTGGCCGAAGAGGCGCCCCTGCTAAGGGCGTAGGTCGGGTAACCGGCGCGAGGGTTCAAATCCCTCTTTCTCCGCCAGGGATGCTCTAAGCTAGAGCATCTTTGATTTTGTTTTAACACCCTATTCATCATCACTTGATTAGTGATGTTAAAATAAATTAAATAAAAACATTGACATGGTATTGAGATTTTGATAAAATAATCATGTCAAATGATACGGAGAGATGGTCGAGTTGGTTTAAGGCACCGGTCTTGAAAACCGGCGTACGTGTGAGCGTACCCAGGGTTCGAATCCCTGTCTCTCCGCCATTTTTTTACTGTAAAATACTTAAGGCTTAAACTTAGTATTTTTTTCTTTTATATAAGGAAATTTTACTTTATAAATATTTTTAATAACTTAGGTATGGAGAAATACTCAAGAGGCCGAAGAGGCGCCCCTGCTAAGGGCGTAGGTCGGGTAACCGGCGCGAGGGTTCAAATCCCTCTTTCTCCGCCACTAAAACCTAATATGCGGCGGTAGCTCAGTTGGATAGAGTAGCTGGCTACGAACCAGTTGGTCGGGAGTTCGAATCTTCTCCGCCGCACCAAAATCAAGACTTTGTGAGTTTTCACAAGGTCTTTTTTTTATGGAAAATAGTATGACTATATTACAATTTTTAGGTTAAAATGCCACATAGAATAAGAAAGGTATCAATAAAACTGAATATTAGCTTCGATTATTTGAATTTTATAGAGATATTTTTAAAATATATAATTCTAATTAAACAAGTAATTATTACAAAAACATTGAAACTTAAGGAGTGATTGGTTATGATAGCCTCTCAATATAAAATTATATTAGTTTATAACTACCTAACAAAATAGGACTTAAACTTCTTAAAACATATTTTCTAATCTTCAAACATAAGATGCTCTATGGTTAGATTTATAAATTCTCTCATAGCTGGAGAAATCCATTTGTCTTTATGATAAATCATCTGTCCATAGAGCTTAAGATTCATATCATAATCATCCATCACCATAACTTTGTTATCCTCAATTAGACTTTTTGCACTAACAAGAGGGAGCAGACTAATTCCGAGCCCACTTGCTACACATTGTTTTATAGTCTCCATGCTTGAAAATACTAGGGTGCTTTTAACTGCTATATTATTACGATCTAAATAGTTCTCAAAAAACTTCCGCAAAGAACAATTCTTTTCCGTAAATATCATACATTCTTCCTTTGATTTGCATCTTTCTTCACTTCCTATATTGAGTGATTTGTAGTTATGACCTTTTACAAATACCAAAGGTTCCTCTGTTAATACCTTTACTTCTAAATCCTGTTCCTTTACCTTAGGTTCAAGTGTAAATGCTATATCTAATTCTCCAGTGAATAGTCTTTTTTTTAGTTGTTCACAGTTATCATTTATTAAAGTGATATTTACATTAGGAAACTTCTCCTTGTACTTGAATAAAATTGATCCTAACCTGTACACTGTGAAGGTTTCAGAGGAACCTAGCCTTAAATCTCCTTTAATATCTTGGCTACCCGCTGATATGCTCTTTATTTTTGAATAGGTGCTTAGTAATTCTACAGTATAATCATATAATTGCTTTCCAGCACTGGTGACAGCTATGGTTTTTCCTAGCCGTTCAAACACTGGAGTTCCTAATTCATCTTCAATCATTTGTATATGTGCTGTTATAGAAGATTGTGCATAGCCTAGCCTTGAAGCAGCCTTAGTGAAACTATTTAATTCTACAATTGTCTTAAAGGTTTGCAGTTGTTTTATATCCATGAATATACCTCATCATTCTTAATTTAATATCAGTATAACTGAACAATATCTTCAGTTATTTCAATTTTACAGAAGTATTTTTACAATTTATAATTCTAATTGAAGAAACAATTGTTGTAAATAATTTTATATTTAAGGAGTGATAATTTTTATGAAAAAAGTTTGTTTATTGCTGCCAAATGGTTTTGAAGCTGTTGAGGCAAGTGTTTTTACAGATGTTCTTGGATGGAATCAGAGTGAAGGGGATGGAACCACCCAAGTTATAACCGTTGGTACAAGAGATAAGTTGAAATGCACCTGGAATTTTTTAGTTACCCCTGAGATGCATATCAGTGAATTAAGAGTTGAAGATTTTGATGCCCTTGCAATTCCTGGAGGGTTTGAAGAATCTAATTTTTACGAAGATGCCTTTAGGGAAGATGTTTTAAAGGTTGTAAGGGAATTTAATGATCAGGGTAAACCAATAGCAACAATTTGTGTTGCAGCCTTAATTCTTGGTAAAAGTGGTATTTTAGAAGGAAGAAAAGCAACAACCTATAATTTGTCTAATGGACATAGACAAAAACAGCTTGCTAATTTTAAAGCTAATGTTATAGCTGATGAGCCAATAGTTGTAGATAAAAATATTATAACATCCTTCAATCCATCTACTTCTTTTGATGTTGCTTTTAAACTTCTTGAAGTATTAACAAGTGAGGAAAATTGTAATAATATTAAAAGACTTATGGGATTTATAAAATAGAAATAGAGAATTAAATGTGAAATTAACATAGAGCTTTTAAATGTAAAATAAGTTTGAATTTTATTGATAGGTAACTTAATCTTTAAATTAGTCATATATCATGCAGCTTTAAATTTCATTGGGGTAATTTAAACTAGTATTATTGTTTAAATATCCCCTTTTTCAATTTTAAAAGAGAAACTGCCTAATTACATATAATATAAATTATTTAAGGAATTCTTCAAAAAAAGAACTTCCTTCAAAGAACTCCTTAAGGATATCTTTAAAAGAAGATACTTTTCTAAAATTTATGCTCGTGTATCTAAGCGATTTCCTAAATTAGGATCTACAGCAGCACTTTTAAGCATTTCTGTTAATTGGGTAGAAGTTTCTTTGCCCCTATTCATAGCCATCTTCATTACTGCTAGTCCAGCTGCCTCTTGTACTCTTGATTGGCTCATAGCTATTGATAATGCACCTATATCCATGATTACTCCTCCAAATCTTTATTTTAATTAAGTTTCTGGAATTTTATTATCCTTGTTAATAAATAGTGTTGTAATAACTTATTTGGTTTCACATAGATAAAAAGATATATATGTTTATTATACCTATTAATATCCATAGGGACAACTTTATATATTATAGATTTCTTCGAGTATCTTATCATTAATTTACTAAGGTTATAATTTTCTAAATCTAATATATCTAATAGAAAAATAAAAATACTTAATTAGTTTATAAAAAACCTAGGAGTTTTAAAGCTTCTGGGTTTTTCTATTTTGGTTTGTAAGTTTTTGTTGATATAAAAGGCTTTAAGAACAGAACACAAAAAAATATAATTTTAGGTATTAAAGACTATTGACTAGAATATAATATTAGTGTACTATCAATATAGTACACTAATACTTTAGGAGGTGTGATATGAGTTTAAAGTTTGATGAGAACCTTCCTATTTACATTCAGATAATGGATTATATAAAGAAAAAGACTGTTATAGGAGAAATTAAGGAGGGAGACAAATTGCCTTCAGTGAGAGAATTATCTAGTGATTTAAAAGTGAATCCAAACACTGTTTCAAGAGTTTATCAGGAGCTAGAAAGAGAAGGGCTTACCTATACTCAAAGGGGAATGGGAACTTTTATTACAGAAGATAAGGATATTTTATATAGCTTAAAGAAAACTATGGCAAGAGATATAGTTAGTAAATTTATTTATCAAATTAAGGAACTTCACTTTAGTAAGGATGAGATACTAGCTTTATTAAAAGAAGAAATTGATGGGGATGGGGAGTAAGTATGAGTAGTATAGTTCAAGTACAAAATCTAACAAAAAAATTTATTTCTAAAAGAGCTTTAAATGGAGTAAGTTTAACTTTAGAAAAGGGAAAGGTTTTAGGTATTTTAGGACCAAATGGTAGTGGAAAGACTACATTAATTAAAACCCTTGCTGGGTTAATTAAAGCTTCCTCTGGCGTAGTAAAGATTGATGATAAAGATATAGGAGTTCAGTCAAAGAGAATAGTATCTTACATGCCTGACAGAAACTACTTTTATAAGTGGATGAAGGTTAAAGAAACTATAGAGTTGTTTAAAGATTTTTATATTGATTTTGATGAAAGTAAATGTGTGAGCTTATTAAATAAAATGAATATACCAATGGAGGAAAAGGTTACAGCTCTTTCGAAGGGAATGCTTGAAAAGTTGAATATATCTCTTGTTCTTTCAAGAAAAGCTAAACTATTTATTTTAGATGAGCCTCTAGGCGGAGTAGATCCTGTGGCAAGAGAAGAGATTTTAGACATGATAGTAGATAACTTAGATGGAGAAAGCTCTATGATAATAACTACCCATTTAGTTAGAGATATGGAAAGATTATTTGATGAAGTCATTTATCTTAGAGAGGGTGAGATATTCCTTAAAGGGAATGCAGAAGATTTAAGGGCATCTCATGGAAAAACTATTGAAGATATATATAGGGAAATATTTGGTGTTTAGGAGGGGTTTAAATGCTTAAGTTATTAAAGTATAATTTTAAGGAAAGTACAAGAATATTAGGACCTTGTCTTTTGATAATGTCTTTATTAAATATATTTTTTTATGATTTAACTCAAATTATAACAAGTGATTTGGTACCAGTGTTTTTAATTCTTACAAATATAGTTATTGTGGTAGTAATTCTTTACCACTTAACAACTTCATTTATTAAGGAGTTTAATGAGGATAGAGGATTTTTAACTTTTACTTTGCCTATAAGTGGTAAAAAATTTATTTTAGCAAAGTTGTTCAATACTACTATTTGGATAATATTTATTGTTGTGACACAGGCTATTAGTGCAATTATACTAGCATTTAGGTTAGATTCTTTAAAAATTGATGATTTTCATTTTGATATTAGCCTGTTACAGGGAGATATTAAAAGCTTAATAAATTTAATGATCTTTGGATTTTTCATGATTTTAGTTTTATATATTTACTTCATGCTTAGCGGTTATTTCTCAGAAACTATTAGCAAAATAGCTTATAGAGGAAAATCTAAGTTTACTCAGTTTGTTATTGCGGGAACTTTATGGTTAACTCAATTTATTGTGCTTTTAAATATAACAATCAAGACAGCCATAGCTATGCCACTTTATTATAATGCAGTAGATGGAAAGTTTAACTTATCGCAAGAAAGTATTTCTATGTTTTTAGACCAAGGGTTTGTTTTTACAAATATAAACATTACGGGAATAATAATGCTAGGTTTGATTTCAGTTGCATACTTCTTTGGAATGGCATGCTTAATAGATAATAAAGTAGATTTATAAATAATAAAGTACTAGGAGAAAGCTCCTAGTACTTTGTTTTACCCTAGTTAAAGGGAAACAAGTGAAATTAAGATGGAATAATTAAATTTCTTCTAGTGGTGGTGCAATTTTATTAGTAACTCTTGTTTCAATAAAGGAAGTAATCATAAAGGCAATAATTGAAGCTACAGAACCAGCGATTATTGCTAGAATTCCATAAGGCTCTTTCATTATTTGCCAGTAGATTCCTACAGCACTACCTACTAATATAGAAACAATACCTGCATGTTTTGAACATTTTTTCATGGATATTGCAAGTATAAAGGCTGCAAAAGGACCAGCAGCTCTAAGCATAAAGGAGAATATATTAAGGGTTATTATATTAATTTGGAATAGAGCTATACACATTGCAAGAAGTCCAATTATAACATTACTTATTCTAGTCATTTTAATCATAGAGCTGTCACTGACATCTGGATTCATATATTTTTGATATAAATCTTTTGTTATTATAGTTGAAGCACATAACATATCTGAATCTGCACTAGACATGGTAGAAGCAATAATTGCTGCACAAACAAGACCAGAAACCCATTGAGGTGCTAAACTAAATACAGCAGTTGAAAGTGCCTTGCTTGGATCTATTGATGGAAAAGCAACGAAGGCTGCTATACCAATAATAGCAGGTATAAAAGCAAATAATCCCATAAATAATGCTGACATTAAGGTGGCTTTCTTTCCAGCCTTTTCATCCTTTGCAGCAAAAACTCTAGATACCATTTCTGGACCAGACATAAAGGTAATGAAGTACTGACCAATTAAGCTAACTATTGTAGCAATGCCCATTCCGTTTAGGGACATTTTTGTAGGAGGAACCTTAGCTACTATAGTTGACCAACCACCAGCACCTTTAATTACGAAAGGAATTGCAATTAAAAGTCCGAAGAATATAATTGCCCATTGAAATAAGTCAGTAAAGGCATCCGCCCAAAGGCCACCCATAACGGTATAGATTACTGTAAATAATCCAGCTATTAAAATAGCAACTTTAACATTTATTCCAACAAGAGCAGATATAATTATTCCTGAAGCAAGAATTTGAGAGGCTGTTAAGCAAAAAAGAGAAATAATATTTAATATAGATGTGATTATATGGCTTGATTTTCCAAAGCGTCTACCAACTACTTCTGGAATGGTGTAAGCCATTATTTTTCTAAGCTTTGGAGCAAAGAAGGCCATTGGAATAATACCAATTGCAGCTGCAAGCACATACCAAACAGCAGACATTCCCCAGTTACCATAGGCTTTACTTGCAAGACCAACAGTACTTCCCCCACCGATGTTGTTTGCTGCTAAGCTACAAGCTACCATAATAGCAGGTAAAGCTCTCCCAGCTAGCATATAATCTGTACTATCATTAATTAAGAACTTGTTTGTGTAAAAACCTACAAAAAGCATAAGACCTAGATAAACAATTACAATAATTAATGGGACTAAGTTTAAACTCATATAATTTCCCCCTTTAAATTGATATAGTAATTTATATTCAAAAAATCAGGGAGTATAACTAAATAAGTTAATAGAATTTTAATAATTTGTCCAAGTTTTAGAGAATACATAGTTTTATTAATTTACATTTCCTTGGCAATAATTCGGAAAGTGAAGTTTTTTCATAAAACTAATTAAAAAAATCCCTATACTTTAAGCTAGGGATTTTTAAATTATATTCATATCTAATATAAAAGTTAAATTAATACTGTGATTAGTATTAGTGCAGAGATAACTTGAAAGGCGGAAATGGATAATCCATAAAGGGATGTTTTTAAACCTTCCTTCATAAGATCTGAAAAGTTAACTCTCATTCCAATACCAGCAAGAGCTATTACTTCAAAGTTGTTACTAATTGTCTTAAAGATTTTTGATATTTCCGCTGGAATAATACTTAAACTAAATAAAAAACACATTATAAAAAATCCTGTAACATACCAAGGAATTTTAACTTTAATTTTCTTATTTTTAGCTTGGGATTTATTAGCGCTTTCTACAGAGTGGTTTTTAAAAGCTGAAAGACCTAAAACTACAAATACTAAAAATATAACTCTAACTATTTTAAAGATAGTAGCTAAGTCTTTAACTCTCTCATTAACTAAAGCTCCACTAGCTACAACTTGTCCTACTGACTGAAGCACTCCCCCAATTAAAGCAGAAGTTTTTAAGGTTTCTAAAGAGAACAAAGCATAACATATAAGTGGTAAAAGTAGCATTAAAATTGTACCTACTAAGTTTACTATAGTAATAGCAATCCCCTTATCTTTGTCACTAGCACCTATAGCTGGGGCAGTGGATGCTATGGCAGAAGAACCACATACTGCATTACCACTAGCCATTAAAAGTCCAAAGTCCTGGGAAAAGCCAAATTTCTTGCCAAGATATATAGCTACAAATATTGTTATTGCCATTTGAATTACAATATAACTTAAACCTGAAACTCCTAAGTTTAAAATTGTTTTTATGCTTAAGGTCCCTCCAAGAAGAACAATAGAATAAGAAAGTAAAGTACTTTCACAAAATTTCGTACCCTTTCCATAAATCTTGTTTTTCCCAATAGTGTTTCCAATGAGTATACCAATTAATATTGAAAGAGTTGCACCGCCTATCATAGGGATGTAACTTCCTATAAATTTACTTGTATAAGCAATTATAATGCACATAATTAATCCAGGGAACATTTCAATAAAATCATGTTTTAATTTTGATAGCGTCATATGTCTATTCCTCCTATAAACTTTTGCAATAAGATTTTATCCATGTGATTAAATCTTGGGGACAATATATCCATATAGAATTATAACAATTAAAGTAATATATTAAAAATATATTATTTTAATTGTTATAATTAAAATAATTAATGATTTAAGAGGTTAAATTAAAGTTAAGGCTGAATTTAAGTTATAAAAAAGGCCTTAAAGCTCTAAAGCTACTAATTAGATGTAGTTTGTGTGAAATAATTAGTAAGTATTTTAATAGAGAACTCTTGTTATAATTTTAAAATAAAAAGGATGATAAAAATAGTAATAAAGTTTATAGTTTTTACAGAATAGAAAGGAGCTAGAAAATGATTGAAGAACTCAAGACCTTTATAGCAGTAGTTGAGTATAAAAATTTTACTAAGGCAGCAGAGGCAATAAAACTATCTCAGCCTAGTGTAAGTTTACATATTAAACATCTTGAAGAGTATTTTGGAATTAGGCTTATTGAAAGATCAATTAAGCAAAAGAAAATAGAAATAACCAGTGGAGGATATTTACTTTATAAGAGGGCTGGAGAAATAATTCATATTTTAGAGGAAACTAAAAATGAACTGACAAACTATGAGGAAACTGTTAGTGGAACTTTACGTATAGGGGCAAGCTTTACTATAGGGGAATATATACTTCCAGCCTTCCTTGGTAAGTTTTCTAAGGAGTATCCATATTTAAATTTAGAAGTTAAAATTGCAAATACCGCTTCAGTTTGTGAAATGATTAAGAATAAGGAATTAGATATAGGCCTTATTGAGGGGGTGGTACCTTCATCTAAATTTCAGTATGAGGATTTTTTAAAGGATGAAATGGTTCTTGCTGTGTATAATAGGCATCCCTTAGTGGGAAAATCTTTAACCATAGAAAGTCTTCAAAACCAGACTTGGATTAGTAGAGAAGATGGTTCAGGTACACAGGAGTATTTAATGGTGTTTTTATCTGGAAATAATATTATTCCCAAAAATATTGTAGTGTTTGGAAGTAATTATGCGGTAAAAGAGGCTGTAGAAAATGAACTAGGAATAACAGTTATTTCTTCTCATGTAACAAAGAAAGATGTTAAAAATGGAGAAATTTCAGTAGTACCTTTAGGGGAAAAATACACAAGACATTTTTCGTATATACTGCCTATTGATACTACTCCTTCAAAAGCAGTAAGAGTATTTATAGAAAAAATAAAAGAACTAAAAAAGCCAGTATTAAAATAAAAATTCAATATAACTATTTAAATATATAAAATATTAAGCATATTCACATATTTTAGTTAATTTATTATATATTTCTGCAAAATATGGTATTATTATATTAGGTAAGACAAATTAATATATACTATATGCTTTAAGGGGGACA
This sequence comes from Clostridium sp. UBA4548, assembly GCF_002387895.1. Classification (GTDB taxonomy): domain Bacteria; phylum Bacillota; class Clostridia; order Clostridiales; family Clostridiaceae; genus Clostridium_J. The sequence goes on along the minus strand of NZ_DGLI01000050.1, from coordinate 12,196 downwards.
TGTGATGGGGATGAAGTTTAAGTGGAAACCTAAAGAAATGCTTTCAAAGCTAAAACTCTTTTTTTCTAAAAGAAGTGGGACAAAACCTGAGAAGAAAAAGAGAGAGAAAAAGAGTTACGGTAAAATATTTAAGAGCAATAAGCTACAAATTGAAGGGATTTCGATAAAATACAAATTACTTTTCAATATAACAGCATTGCTTATTTGTGCTATGTTAATAACAAGCACTATAATGTACATAAGCTCATCAGTTACAATCTTCAATCAGAGTAAAGAAGAGATGAAATCACTAATTACTAGATCCATAGAAACTATATCAGTTATGATAGAAAAAGAAGTTAGTGAAGCTTATGCCCTTGCTAATACAAAAGAGAGTAGTGAGATATTAAAGAATAATGAAAGTAAGGATGCTAATGTACTTAGTAGTAATATAGGTCTTATAAACATAAATAATAAGTTTTTTAGGGAATATTTAGCTGCTAATGCTCATGTTGATAGAATATCTTTAATTGATATAACTGGTAAGATAATTTCTGATAGTGAAGAATCTTTAATTGGAAGCAGTGTAAATGACACTGAATATCATGCTACTAGCTCTAGTGGAGGAAATAGTATAAGTGACACTCTTAAATCTGTAGATGGGAAAAAAAGTGTAGTGGTATTTACATACCCTGTACTTAATAAGGAAGCTCATGGAAAATGTGTTGGCTATGTAGCACTTCATGTTTATTCAAATAGTTTTTCAAAGTATTTAAATAAAGTTAAGGTAAATAATACAGAATCTAGCTTTGCATACTTAGTAGATGAAGCAGGAAGCGTTATTTATCATCCATCTAGTGAAAAGATAGGGCAAAAGGTGGATTCAAAGGAAATTGAGGAAGTTATAGGTAAAGTAATGAAAGGCAGTAAGGTGGAAACCTCTGCTATAGAATATAAATATGAGAATAAAAAGATTTTATCTGCCTATGGAGTAACCCCTAAAACAAACTGGTTACTTGTTGTTAATGCAGATAGAGATGAAATAAGAAAACCTGTACAAGCTATGACTAGAGTGATTTTTATTGTAGCAATTCTAGTAATAATAGGAGCTGTATTAATAACTTTAGTGATGGCAAATATTATTGTTAAACCGATTATAGGGGTAACATATCTTGTTAATAAAACTTCAGAGCTTGACTTAAGTAATGACGATCTAAAAAATACAGTGAAGTCAAAGGATGAGATAGGATTAATATGGAAGTCAATTATAAATATGAGAACAGCTCTAAGAGAGGTAGTTAATGAGTTAACGGATGCTGGTGAAACCTTAACTAAGAATGCAAATTTAGTTGAAGAATCTGCAGAGATTTTAAAGTATGAAGCAGATGAGACTCTTTTAGAAACTGAAAACATATCCTCAGGAATACAGCAAACAGCAGCTACTGCTGAGGAGATTTCAGCATCTTCTGATGATATGTTAAACAGGGTTAATAAAATTTCTGAGGGAGCATCCTCTGGTTATGATATTACTGAGGAAATTCTAAGTAAAGCCCAAGATATTAAAGAAACATCATTAGTATCAAAGGAAAAAACAGAAGAAGTATATAGTCAAGTTAAAACTGAACTAGAAAATGCAATTAACGGTTCCAAAGAAGTTAACCAAATTCATAAACTTGCTAATTCAATTTTAGAAATTACAGAGCAAACCAATCTTTTAGCCTTAAATGCAGCCATAGAAGCAGCAAGGGCTGGAGATGCTGGAAGGGGTTTTGCCGTGGTTGCTGATGAGGTAAGAAAGCTAGCAGAGCAGTCAGGAAAAACAGCCTCAGACATCCAGCACGTAGTTAGAGTAGTTCACAATTCAGTGGAGAATCTAGCTGCTGGTTCAGAAAAGATGATTAAGTTTATGGAGATTAATGTTGGAAACGACTATGAAAGAAATATTAAAGTTGGTGAGCAATATTCTAATGATGCTGGTGAGTTCAATAAGTTTATGACTGAATTTAATGAAGAGGCAAGAGCTCTAACTTCAAATATTAGTGATATTGTAAGGGCTATAGAGGAAGTTTCAACAACTGTAAGTGAGGGTGCTTTAGGAGTTTCCAATGTATCTAATAAAACTAATGACATAGTTAAAAAGATTGATGAAATTAAAATTACTGCTGTAGAAAATAAAAACAGTGCAGAAAAGATTAACAATATTACATCTAAATTTAAATTATAAAAATAGGAGTGAAGCTAAGCCTTCACTCCTATTTTTTCTCCAAATCTTACTAGAGATTCCATACCATTTCGACTATTTGAAAGTAAATCTTTATCCAATTTCACCATATTTTCTTTAAGAAAAAGTATTACAGTAGAGCCACCAAATTTAAAGTATCCCTTTTCTTCACCTTTCTGTATACGCGCATTAGGATTATAGGTCTGAATAATAGATCCTACAAAGGTAGCACCAACTTCTAAGTAGATTACATCATCAAAGTTCTCACTATGAAGTATGCTATATTCTCTTTTATTTTCTGAAAACACTCTATTTACATTTTCTAGGGCTACAGGATTAACAGAGTAATAATGACCTGAAATAGATTTACCTGGGGAACAAGTTCCATTATCTATAAAGTGAAATCTATGATAGTCTGTTGGACATAACCTAAAGATCAAGCAATATCCATTCTTATATTCCTTAGCAAGTTTTTCATCTTTTAATAAATCTTTTACACTATAAGTAAAGCCTTTAACTTTAAAAGTAGTATCTTCATTAATTTTATCTATAGCTGTGAGTTTACCATCACAGGGAGAAATTAAAGTATTAGCATCCATTGCTATTTCTCTAAAATCAGGTTTTAGCTTTCTGTGAAAAAAATCATTAAAACTATTATAATCATCAGCATGTCTTTCATACTCACTCATATCCATGCCAAATTCTTCAATAAAAGGCTTAATTCTTTTTTTACTTAAGAAGCTATCGCAGTACTTACCATAAAGAAAGGTTAAAAATTTCCGTTTAAATATAATTTCTAAAAAGGACTTTCCTAAGGCATTAGTATAAAGATAGTTAATAAACTTTCCCGCAGCTACTTTTTCTATTTCATAACGCTTTTCTTTTCTATTATAAAATTTAATCATTTTACCAACTCCAACATAGTAGTATTTATATTCTACTTGTTTAAAAATATAATATCAACATTTATATTATAGCCAAATCAATAAATAAACACACCAACTATGAAGCTATTTACTATTTTTCTGTATAAAACTAGATTATCATCAATAAAAAACACCCTAGCCTAAACTAGGGTGTTTTTATATAATTATAAATTTATATTTTTATCCTTTTTTGAAGTCTTAAAGAGTTCATATTCATTCATTATGGATATTACCACGGGGCTAAGAGCAAGAAGTGCTACTAAGTTAGGGAATACCATAAATCCATTGAACATATCAGCAAGTTCCCATACTAAGTTAACCTTTAATGTAGAGCCTACAACTATAAATAATAATACTAATATTCTATATGGAGTTAGACCCTTCTTACCAAACATATACTTTATATTCAGCTCTCCAAAGAAGTACCATCCAACAATTGTAGAGAAGGCAAAGAATAATAAACAAATTGCTATGAAGGTGTGACCAAAGCCACCAAGCCCTCTAGCAAAGGCTTCTTGAGTTAATTGGATACCTTGTAATGCTTTACCTGAACCATCAGTAGCACTTAATGCTCCTGTAGTTATTATAACAAAAGCAGTTAGGTTTAAAATTACAAATGTATCAATAAATACGCTTATTATAGCTACGACACCTTGCTCACCAGGATGTTTAACCTTAGCTACTGCATGAGCATGAGGCGTTGAACCCATACCAGCTTCGTTAGAAAATAATCCTCTTGCAACCCCATATCGTACAGCTTGTTTTATTGTAACCCCTACAACACCACCAACTACAGCACTCGGATTGAAGGCACCAACTACTATAGAAGTTAAGGCAGGAATAAATTCTCCTATGTTCATAACTAAAATTCCTAAAGAAAACACAATATAAAATCCAGCCATTATAGGAACTAATTTTTCAGTAACTGATGCAATTCTGCCCATTCCACCGATAAATATAAAACCTGCAAGAATAGCAACAATGATTCCAACTACTATAGGATTCATTCCGAAAGCAGTGTTAAAGGCATCAGCAATAGAGTTTGCTTGCACCATGTTACCCATGAAGCCAAGAGCTAATACACAAGAAATAGAAAAGAATCCAGCTAAAAATTTACCGAGTGATTTATTTTTAAGTCCATTACTAATATAATAGGCCGGTCCCCCAGTAACCTCTCCATCAACCTTAGTTTTAAACTTTTGAGATAATACAGCTTCGGAATAAACAGTGGCCATTCCAAAGAAAGCACTGACCCACATCCAAAATATTGCACCGGGTCCACCAAGAGCAATAGCAGTAGCTGCTCCAGCTAAGTTACCAGTTCCAACTTGTGCAGCAATAGCAGTTGTAAGTGATTGGAAGGATGACATTCCATCTTCATCTGCCTTTTTCCCCTTTAAAGTAATACCACCAAAAACGCTTTTGAAGCTTTCTCCAAACTTTCTAATTTGTATAAACCTAGTTTTAAAAGTAAAGTAAATACCAGTTCCACAAAGTAAGAATAGTAGAACGGAGCTCCAAAGCACTGAGTTAATGCTTTCAACAATTGATAATAATGAGTCCATGATAAATCCCCCTTATTGATTAAACTTGTTCTCAAAACTAGTTTAGCACACAATTTTGAAAATTTAAACAAGTTTGATAAAAAATTCACTAAATATACAGAAAATTTCATAAGGCGACATTATTAAGGAGGTTTATTATTGATAAATATAAAAAAGTTAGCAAGTATTAACTCGCTAACTTTTTATTAAGATTATTATATTACTTCACTATTTGTAATTTTTCGCATATCATCATTAGATGGGTTTTCGCTTCTTTTTTTGAAAAACTCTTCAGCAATTTGAGGGAATGCAAGATAAGAAAGTACATCTTCTTCTCTTGTAGTCACATCTTTTAGCATTTCTTTTGTTTTTTCAAAGGCTGGCTCCAAAGTATCGGCAAATCTTCCTGTAATAGGCTCTTCATTTCCAAGGGCTTTTTTAAGCACATCTTCATTGATTTTACCAGGAGCAGTTCCATATTCACCTTTGCAGTAAGCTTTAACCTCTTTTAATACCATTTTATATCTTTCACCAGTTAAAATATTAACAGTTGCTTGAGTTCCTACCATTTGACTCATTGGAGTTACAAGTGGTGGATATCCTAAATCTTCTCTAACTTTTGGAACTTCAGCAAGCACTGCATCAAGCTTATCTATAGAGTTTTGAGCTTTAAGTTGAGAAATCATGTTAGATAACATACCACCAGGAATTTGGTTAGTTAAACCTTCAGGTTGAGGAGTTAAAACTTTAGGATCGAGAAGACCTGAAGCTAAAACATCATTTCTTATAGGTTTAAAGAAGTCATTTATATAAGTTAATTTCTCAATATTTAAGTTTGTATCATATCCTGCAGAAGTTAATGCTTGGTGAAGAGTTTCTGTTGGTGGCTGAGAAGTACCACTAGAAAATGAAGATATTGCACAATCTATACCATCAACACCAGCTTCAGCAGCTTTAAAGTAAGACATTTCAGCAAGACCATTTGTACTATGTGAATGTAAGAATACAGGTATTTTAACAGTTTCTTTTATGCTCTTAACTAAGTCATGTGCTATATTTGGCATTATAAGACCTGCCATGTCTTTAATACATATTGAGTGAGCGCCCATATTTTCAAGTCGCTTAGCTAAATGAGTATAGTTATTTACATCATGAATAGGACTCACGGTATAAACTATAGTTCCTTGAGCATGTGCACCTTGTTTTATTGTTTCATCCATGGCAACTTCAATATTTTTAAAGTCATTTAAGGCGTCAAATATTCTTATTATGTCCATTCCGTAGTATACAGTCATTTTTATGAACTCTCTTACTACGTCATCAGGATAATGTTTGTAACCTAATATGTTCTGACCCCTTAATAGCATTTGAAGAGGAGTTTTCTTTACTACATTTTTAATGTTTTTTAATCTATTCCATGGATCCTCATTTAGGTATCTTAGGCAAGAGTCGAAAGTTGCGCCTCCCCAACATTCCAATGAATAATATCCTGCATCATCTAATTCCTTAAGTATAGGAGCAAACTCCTCATAAGGAAGCCTAGTTGCAATAAGAGATTGATTAGCATCTCTTAGAACCGTCTCAGTTATATGAATTTTTTTCATTAAAATCACCTCTAAATAAAATGTACATAGTGTAATATTTTAGTTAATCATTAATATTTTAACATAAAGCTTTATAAAAATCTGCAACAAATCATTTATTTTTCTGAAAAATTATCCATTCCATATTAGGTTATCCTAAAAAATAGCTTAAAATTCATGAATTATTTTAATTTAAATTATAAAATTTTAATACGAAGATATGTTGACATTTTAAACCAGTTGTTATTATAATATAATTATAATTCATGCGCCCGTAGCTCAGTAGGATAGAGCATCCCCCTCCTAAGGGGAAGGCCGGAGGTTCGACTCCTCTCGTGCGCACCAAACTTAGTAAGGCTTTGCTTTGCTAAGTTTTTTTATTATATAGAATAACCTTGAGGAAATATTTCATCTAAATTTCAAGTATATATAGATGAATAGGTTATTTGAGGTTTAATTTTACTATAAATAGGTATAATAAAATTTATTAAGGAGTTTTTATGGAAAATTTACATATGAAGATTGCTATTGAGGAAGCGAAAAAGGCCTTAGAAAAAGCTGAGGTTCCAGTGGGAGCGGTAATAGTAAAGAATGATAAGGTAATATCCGTAGCACATAACTTAAAGGAAGAGACTAAGGACCCTACTAACCATGCTGAAATTATAGCAATTAGGAAGGCTAGTGAAGTATTAGGCAGATGGAGGCTCAATGATTGTAGCATGTATGTAACCTTAGAACCCTGCGCCATGTGTGCGGGAGCAATTATACAAAGTAGAATAAAAACCCTTTATATTGGAACTTTTGATCCAAGGGCAGGAGCTTGTGGGTCTGTATTTAACATAACTCAAGACCATAGATTAAATCATTGGGTTAATGTAAAGTGGTTATATGATGAGGAATGTAGCAATTTATTACAACAGTTTTTTATTGAAAGGAGAAAATAAATGGAGAATAATTTAAATGAAGAAATACTAGATAAACTTACAAAGGTATGCATATGCAAGGGAATTCCTAGATCAACTATTAAGAAAGCAATAGCAAATGGAGCTAAAACTGTAGAGGAAGTCAATAGGGTTACAGGTAGTGGTAGTGGTGGATGTAAGGGTAGAAGATGTTCAGTAAAAATAGCAGAACTTATAAAACAATATAATGAAGCAAATGAAATAGAATAAACTTAGAGTTCAAATTGGCTTTACAGTTTATTAAAGCTAAAGTTTATATAGCATTAATAAACTTTAGAGGAATCTAATTAAAATAATGAAAGTAAAATTTTAAATTTGATTTCTTATATGGTAAAATATAAGAAAAAAATACAAAGGGGGATGAGCAATATGGATCCAGTGGCAATAAGATTATTTGGAATAGATATTATGTGGTATGGAGTAATAATATCTACAGGGATAATAATTGCATTATTATTAACGGAATATACCTGTAAGTTAAGAGATATAAAGTATGATGATGTATTAACAATTTTTTTAATTACATTTCCACTTGCTGTTATAGGTGCTAGGCTTTATTATGTAATATTTGAGTTTAATAATTACTATAAAGACAACTTAGGAGATATATTTAATATAAGGCAGGGAGGACTTGCAATACATGGAGCAATAATTACTACGGTATTAGTTGTGTATTTGTACGCTAAAAAGAAAGGAATGAACTTTTTAGCTTTACTCGATGTAGCAGCTCCATCTTTAATAATTGCTCAATCTCTAGGTCGTTGGGGTAACTTCTTTAACCAAGAAGCTCACGGTGGACCAGTATCTAAAGAATTTATAAGCATGTTTCCAGAGTTTATTCAAAAAGGAATGTTTATAGACGGTACCTATTATCACCCTACCTTCCTATATGAATCCATTTGGAATTTAGGGGTATTTTTAGTACTGTTTTACTTAATTTATAAAGTGAGAAAAAGAGGGGTTGTAGCTTTATCTTATTTAGGATTATATTCCCTAGGAAGGTTTTTTATAGAAGGGCTTAGGACTGATAGTCTTATGGTAGGACCAATTAGAACGGCTCAGTTGATTAGTATTTTAGGGATAGTAATATGTATAGTAGGATTATTTATGATTTATAAAGGTAGAAAAGAGTCTTTATAAAAAAATAATATGATTTAAAGGAGTACGGGAAAATGTTTGTTTTCAGTACTCTTTATTTATTTGTTTGCCATAAAGTAAAACACAAAATTAATAGAATAGCTAAAGAGATATTCTATGTAACAAAGAGCTACTGACATTGAAACCATCTTAATTAGCAATAGAATAATAACTATTTTAAAGTTGGTTTATGTGATTTTTGTTATAACTTATATATAATTAACATATAATAAAATTATCTCAAATGTGGAACATATTTTACAATATTAGAAAAAATTAATATACAAGATTTAAAGTTTTTTACTTGCAACATATGAGTAACAATAGTATAATCATGTTACACAGTGGTAAGTTAAACAATCACTGATGGAACTTAATATAACATGGAGAGATGTCCGAGTGGTTTAAGGAGCACGCCTGGAACGCGTGTGTAGGGGTAACTCTACCGAGGGTTCGAATCCCTCTTTCTCCGCCATGTCGTACTAGATGGGGAGTTAGCGGTGCCCTGTAACCTGCAATCCGCTACAGCAGGGTTGAATCCCTCGCCTAGGTTTTAGCTTGTGTGGTCTGACCCATATAAGTGGTGTTGAGAACTGGGTCCCACGCAATGGAAATTCATGAACCTCGTCAGGTCCGGAAGGAAGCAGCGATAAGTGAACACTTCCATGTGCCGTGGATTAATCTGGTTTGAGCTAACTGTATGGGTAACGCACATAGGCTAATTATCGAAGCGAGGTGTACGACTTAAATAAGATATTCAAGATGCTTTTGTGGCATCTTTTTTGTTTTATATTGAAATAAATTAAGGGTATAATTAGCTACATAGGAATTAAATTTTAAAATTTATCTATGTACATTTTTCTTCATTCTATTAGATTTTTGAGAAGTCTATATGAAGTTTATAAATATTAAAGATAAATAATATAATTCACAGATATTAACAAAGGATATATAATAGAGTTAACATAGAAAAAGAGGTGAGGCACTGTGGCATATACAGCTTTATATAGAGAGTGGAGACCTAAAGACTTCAATGACGTAGTAGGGCAAGAACACATTACTACAACCCTAAAAAATGCAATAAAAACTGATAGAATAGCTCATGCATACTTATTATGTGGTACTAGGGGAACTGGTAAGACCTCTACGGCTAAAATTCTTTCAAAGGCAGTAAATTGCCTTGATTTACAGGATGGAGAACCTTGTAATCAGTGTGAGATGTGTAAGAAAATTAATAGTGGAACAGCTATAGATGTTACTGAACTTGATGCTGCTTCCCATAACAGCGTAGATAATATAAGAGATATAATTGAAGATGTACAGTATCCTCCACAGGAAGCAAAATTTAAGGTTTTTATCATAGATGAGGTCCATATGTTATCTGTAGGAGCAGTAAATGCATTTTTAAAAACCTTAGAAGAACCACCAAGTAAAGTTATTTTTATTTTAGCAACTACGGACCCTCAAAAACTTCCAATCACCATATTATCAAGATGTCAGAGATTTGATTTTAAAAGAATAAAGGGTGAAGATATCTTTGGTAGACTTAGAACCATAGTAAGCGACTTAGGGGTATATGCTGATGATAAAAGCCTAAAGCTAATTTCAAGAATTTGTGATGGAGCAATGAGAGATGCGCTTTCTGTACTAGATCAGGTAATCTCTATGAGTGGTGGGAAAGTTGAATATGACAACTTAATTCAAATGCTAGGGCTTATGACCAATGAAGGATTAATTAAGGTTATGGATTCAATCATAGCTAAGGATACAGAAAGAGCTATAAGAAGTATAAATGATATAGTTTATAGTGGAAAAGATATTAATATTTTTATTAAGGATTTAACAGCTCACATGAGAAATCTTCTTATGGCGAAAGTTAGTGATAATCCAGAGGAAGTTTTAGATATGTCTAGTGAAAATATAGAACTTCTAAAGGAACAAGCTAAGCAAGTTAGAGTTGAAGAATTAATGAGGTATATCAATATTCTTCAAGAGGCTGAGGAGAATGCTAAGTTCACGAAACAAGGCAGGATATACTTAGAACTTGCCATAATTAAAATGTGTAAGATAGAATATGATACTTCTATTGAGACTATTTTAGGTAGAATAAATAAATTAGAGGAAAGTATAAGAAGTGGAGCAATTGCAGTTACTGTAAGTGAAGCATCAGAAATTAAAAACTCCATAAAAGAGGTGAAAAAGGCCTATACTGTTCCAGAAAGAAAAGTTGAGGAAAGCTCTTCTGAAGTTCGTGAATTTCAAGAAAATAGTGAGTGTAGTTTGACTACTGAAGAAGTAAGAAAATCCTTTAAGGACATACAAGGTCTTTTAAAGGCTAGAAAAAATATGGTATTAGCAACAGCTCTTATGATGGGGGAAGTAGTATCCTGTGATAATGGAGTTATAACTATCGGCTTTGAAAAAGACTATAGCTTTCACAAGAATAGATTAGAGAAAGATGAAAGTAGAAAGGTAATGGATAATATCTTCTCGGAGGTATTAAAGCAGAGAGTTAAGGTAATATATACAATGGAGGGTGAGTATAAGGTTGCGGAGAAATCAAAGGAAGAAATTTTACTCGAAACCTTCCCATCAGAATTAATAGAAGTTCTTGATGAATAAAATTTATATATAAAATTATAAAACTGGTTACATTATTTGATATTATTATATATACTAATATAATGAGATTATATTTTTAAGGAGGCACTATTATGGCAAAAGGCGGATTCCCAGGAATGGGCGGAAATATGAATAATTTAATAAAGCAAGCACAAAAATTCCAAAAAGAAATGGAAGAAATGCAAAAGAATCTTGAGACTAAGACTTTTGAAGCTTCAGTTGGTGGAGGAGCAGTTACTGTAGTTGTTAATGGAAAAAAACAATTAACAGACATAACTATAAAACCAGAAGTTGTAGATGCTGATGATGTTGAGATGCTTCAAGACTTAGTTTTAGCAGCTGTAAATGAGGCTTTAAAGAAAGCTGAAGAAGATACAAATAATGCAATGGGTAAATTAACTGGTGGAATGAACATGCCAGGATTATTTTAACAACACTTTGGAGGCTTCAAGTCAATAAGCTTCTATAATTGATAGTTGCTTAGTTTAGGAAAATTGCTTTAGTAGCAGTTTAAATCTGCTTCCAAAGCAGCTCTACAAAATGAACTTGTTCATTAGTTAATAATTAGTCTTCTAAACAAAAGAGGACCTTTTAGAGGTGAATACTTTGGATTTTTATCCTATAGCCATAGAAAAACTAATTGAAGAATTTGCAAAGCTTCCAGGTATAGGGGGGAAGACGGCTCAAAGGCTGACCCTTCATGTATTAAATCTTCCTAGGGAAGAAGTAGAGGATTTTGCAAATGCACTTATTAAAGCAAGGGGAACTATTAAGTATTGCTCCATATGTGGAAACTTTACAGACAAAGATCCTTGCTCCATATGCTCTAATCCAAATAGGGATAGAAGCACCATTTGTGTTGTGGAACAGCCAAAAGACATTATGACCATGGAAAAGGTTAGAGAGTTTAATGGCCTATATCATGTACTTCATGGTACTATATCGCCTATGAGTGGCAGAGGCCCAGAGGACATAAAGTTAAAAGAGTTAATAACTCGTATAAATGGTGAGCCAAAGGAAATTATAGTTGCAACTAACCCTAATATTGAGGGTGAGGCAACAGCAATGTATATATCTAAAATTTTAAAACCTTTTGGAATTAAAGTTACAAGAATTGCTCATGGAGTACCAGTAGGTGGAGATTTAGAATATGCAGACGAAGTAACCTTATCTAAGGCTCTAGAAGGAAGAAAAGAAATATAAGGGGCTGTCGCTTTAGCAG
>NZ_DGLI01000049.1 GCF_002387895.1 Clostridium sp. UBA4548 | reverse complement strand
ACAGACTTATTTACACACTCGGAGCTTTAACTGCTCACTTTGAAATAGCCCTGTTATAATTATTTTTTACTATCAGATGACTCTTCTTTCTTAGGTTCTTTATCAAAATACTTGTCCAATTCTTTTCTCATCTTATCTGGAATTTTTCTTTCAACTGGGAATACCACTGAGTTTATAATTGATTCACTGAATTCCTTAGTTATAATAGTAGTTTTTTCTAGAGCTTCAGCACTTAGGTAATCCATAACATCATTTCTAGTATGAATAAAGGCTCCACCATGAGGGGCAAAGCGGCAGAAGGTAACTGACGGAATTCCAGCATCAGCAAAAGCTGTAGAATCACTTGAGTATATGTCCTGCTCTACTTTAAGTGGGAATCCTTTAACTTTAGCTGTATGATCAATATAATCAACTAAGCTTTGCTCAGCAGTAACTAAAGCCATTTCTTTTCCAAGAATAGAACCAGCAACATCTACGTTAATCATTAGAAGGTGTTTTTTAAGCTCTTCTTCATGGTCTTTTAAGTAAGCTTTACTGCCAAGAAGTCCAACTTCCTCAGAACCATACCATACAAATTTTACAGTTCTCATTGGTGGATTTTCTTTAAAATGTCTTAAAAGCTCCATTATGATAACAGAACCAGCTCCATTGTCATATACTCCTGTACTATAAGGAACACTATCATAGTGAGCACCGAAGGAAATTATCTCCTCAGGGTATTTTGTTCCTTCTAAGGTTACAACCACATTTTGAGAAGGAAGTTCTATATCCTCCATGATTATTTCCACATGTACTTTAGAAGCCTTGTCCCTAACAATTTCGAAGCAGTCTTTCATGCGCATATTTACAGCAGGTATTTTTCCATGTTGTGTATTTTTTTCACGGATTCTAGCTATAGAAATATCAGTTTTATCCTCCTCATCCATAGCAGTACCAGACATAGTTATATAGCCAGCAATACCAGCATCAATAAGTTTTTTATAAAGCTTAGGGTTTGGACGAGTATTTATAAGTACAAATTTTCCTTTAAGGTCCACTAAATTTACATCAAGTCCATCCTCAATATATACGAAATCAGTAGTTATTCCACCTTCAGGTGTACCAATCGCACAATTGTAAGGTGCAATCTCATATTCCTTCTCATAGGGTTCCACTACCTTTAGTGTAGCTTTTGCAATTTTAGAAGTTGGAGCTTTAAAAGCTTCTAAGTGTCCTTCACATCCTATGGAGGCAACTTCTTCTAGTAACATGTTTGCAGCTTTAAACTCTTCTTCTGAGCCGCTAGTTCTTACAAAACCAATTTTCTTTAAAAGTTCAAATTCTCTTTGGCAATCAATTGACATAACATTTTCCCCCTAATTATCTATTTATATACATTATACTAGAGTTGAAGAAAAATTAAAAATAATAGTATAAATTAATTTTAACATTGGATGATTTTACTTAAGTTTTAGAATAGCTTAACACCTACTAAAGTGAATATTTATTATATACAAGACTTATTGAAAAAAACAATAGTAATAGCATCTATCATTAAAAAGTGCTATTAGACTAACTTTAAATCATGGAGTAATATAATGTATCGGATGTTAAAATAAGATATTGAAATGTTTATTTTAGGGAGAGTGGTAAAATGAAGAAGAAGTTGATGTTGTATTTTCTTATAATAACTATGTTTACTGTATTAGCTACTGGTTGTGCCTCTAAACCTGAGCCAGCTACAAATAATTCAGCAAATAGTTCAACAAATACTAAGACTGTTGAGGCAATGGCAAAGACAAAAGTGTTTGTATCTGCAGATTGGGTAAAAAGTGTAATTGATGGTAAACAGCCAGAATCAAAGGATTATAAAATCCTTGAAGCATCTTGGGGTCCAGCTAGTGAGGCAAAAGACTATAAAGTAGCTCACATACCTGGAGCAGTACATATAAATACAGATGAAATAGAAGAGCCAGATTATTGGAATATAAGAACAGGCGAAGAGATTAAGAAAGTCATGGCGAGCTATGGAATAACAAAAGATACCACTGTTATTATTTATGGTGGTGACTCAGGTGCTACTAGGGTTGCATTTGTTTGCCTTTGGGCTGGTGTTGAAAATGTTAAGGTAGTTGATGGTGGCTTGAGTTCATGGACAAAGGCAGGATATGAAACAAATAAAGATATTGAAAATCCAGTAGCTACAACAAAAGATTTTGGTGTAGCAATACCAGCACATCCTGAGTACCTTTTATCAATGCCAAAGGATGTAATAGCTGAAATGGAAAAAAATAATAAATTCAGATTGGTTAGTATAAGAAGTATAGATGAATTTCAAGGCAAAGTAAGTGGTTATGACTATATTAAAAGAGCTGGGGAACCACAAGGAGCTGTATGGGGACATGATGAGTCTGATTACCGTAATGCTGATGGAACCTTTATTTCCTTTGATAAAGCTGTAGCAATGTGGAAAGAACAGGGTGTTACAAAGGATAACGAAATTGCATTTTACTGCGGTACGGGTTGGAGAGCAACTATTCCATTCTTAATGACCTATGAAAATGGATGGAAAAATGTAAAATTATATGATGGTGGATGGTTCGCATGGCAGATGGATGAAAAAAATCCAATACAGGCTATCACACCAGAAGAAGCAGCAGCTAAACATAAATAAGTTAAATGTCTGAAAGCAATAGGCTTTCAGACATTTTTTGTTATTCTTTAGGAATTTATAAAATTTAAAATTTGTGGACACCTTAACCATAATCCACCAAGTGGACTTTTTTATAACCGTAGTAAAACCAAAACATCAATGTAAGGTTTTATTTTTTGTCTTTTAAATAAACTAGGATTTTTATATGCTGCATTAATGTAGTGATTGCTAATATTAAAGTGGTAAAATAATATGAACGATAACTTTCCGTTGAATATGTTAAAGTAAAAATTACATATGAAAAAGTAAGTATTGTATCTATTATTAACATTGATAAAAATTTCTTACTTTTAAAATAGTTACCCCTTTTTACCTTTGCATATAAAATAATGGCAACAAACAATAATACTAAAAATGAAATAGAAACCCATTGTAATAATGAAATAGGATATTGAGATTGCCATTCTTTATTAATAAATAGTACATACCTCATCATGCCCATCTTTTTCATGGAAAAAAATTGTATTCCATATGCTGCAACGAGAAGAAGCACTTGTAATATTGTGAATACCAAAAAGAAAAAATTTTTCATTATAAATATATCTCCTTAATGCTAATGTGATACTACTATTGTACCAAAGTATTTTCATATATGGGTAATAAAAGTTTATTTTTAACGCAAGTCAAGAGGGAATGTAAATTTGTTTATTTTTCCATCCTTGTCTCAATTGTGTCAATTTAGTGTAGCTTTTATAATTATAGGATTTTGAGCTTTAAAAGCTCAAATTCTCTTTGACAATTAATTGACATAACATTTTCACCCTAATTGTCTACTTATATGCACTATACTAGAAATGAAGGAAAAGATGTATAATAAAAGAAATGAATAGTTGGAAATCAAAACCACATATTAGTAAGATATTATGAAATACTTGTAGAGGGGGTGTATTATGGAAAGATTGAAACATTCAAAACTGGGAATTATATCTTTTTTATTAGCATTGATTCCTATCATCTATGTTGTTGTTCAAACAATCATAGACTTGTCGGCGCCAATAGGTACAGGCTTAAATAAGAGTTTGGCTATTTCTTACTTTATAATGAATTTTATGTTTGCTATAGCTTTAGTTAGTTTTGTGATAGGCATTATTGCAATTACTCGAAAAGGTTATAAGAAAAGTCTACCCATAAGTGCAATGATAATAAGCGGATTAATTTTATTGGTACCAATTATTAGCTCCATAAAAAGCATAATAGAAATATCAAACATGTAAGATTTTTTTTTATCAAAAAATTATAAATTAGTTCACAAAATTCTTATTAGGTGTTGCCAGTGTAATTTAAGATTAAGAAATAAGAGAGTAATATAAATGGTATACATAGAAAAGGTGTTAAAGAAAAGAGGTGAGTTTTAGGGGGAGTTTGGTACTTGTTATACCTCCTCTCACTAAGGATAAGCTATGAATAAAAAAATTAATGTCATATATTTTAGTGCTACAGGTACTACTGAAAAAATAGTAGATGGTATAGCTAGAGGGATTTTAGAAAATATTCATAAGAATATAACTATAAATAACATTAATTTTACACTACCAGAAAATAGAGAGCAGCAGCTATCTTTTACAGCTGAAGATATTGTTATTATTGGGGTTCCTGTTTACGCAGGAAGAGTGCCAAATGTTTTATTGAAATATTTGAACTCCATAAAAGGTAATGGTGCCTTAGCTGTTTCAGTAGTTGTTTATGGAAACAGAAATTATGATGATGCTTTAATAGAGCTTAAGGATATACTAGAGTTAAATGACTTCAAGGTCATAGCAGCAGGTGCATTTATAGGAGAACATTCATTTTCTAAGACACTTGCTGAAAATAGACCTGATGAAAAGGATATGGCTATAGTAAGTGATTTTGCTAGTAAAATATATGATAAATTAACTGGTGAAGCTAAAATTGAAACCCTAGCTGTAAAAGGAGACAAGCCTTATAGAGCATATTATAAGCCTAAAAATAAAGAAGGAATTTCTGTTGATATTAGGAAGGTTACTCCGAAGACTAGTGATAACTGTAATCATTGTAAAATTTGTGTAGGTGTTTGTCCAATGGGATCTATTGATTTTCGGGATGTGTTTATGCTAAAGGGAATTTGTATTAAATGTGGGGCATGTATTAAAAAATGTCCTAATGATGCAAAATATTATGATGATGAGGATTACTTAAGGCATAAATATGAGCTAGAGGTTGATTTCGCTTCAAGAAGAGAGCCAGAATTATTTATATAGAGTTATATTAAAAGATATTAAAATTAGGGGAGCAATTTATATTTAGTTATGTTTAATATTTAAATAATTATATTGCTATGATGTACAATTAAGTACTGAAACAATAGTTAGATAAGATACAATGAATTTATAATTCAAAGGAGCTATAAAAATGGACAAAATCAATATTTACGAGAAGTTAAATCTTTTTAATGAGCATTGGAGTCCTAAAATTTTAGGTGAGGTTAATGAATCATATGTGAAAGTTGCCAAATTCAAGGGTGAATTTTTATGGCACATACATGAGAATGAAGATGAGATGTTTTATGTTCTAAAAGGACTATTGATTATTAGGTTTAGGGATAAAGACGTTTATTTAAAAGAAGGAGAATTTCTTATTATTCCAAAAGGAGTTGAACATATGCCAGTTGCTGAAGAAGAAGTACATGTGATGTTGATTGAAGCAAAAACAACATTGAACACTGGAGATGTAAGAAATGAAAGAACAGTAGAGGAACTTAAAAAAATTTAGCATAGATTCTTCTTAAAATATAAATTAAGGGAAGCCATTTTTGGCTTCCCTTAAAACTATATAATTTTTAAATTATCTTTGAGCTTCAAATTGTCTTAAAAGCTTAACAAATAGCTCAGGAACTTTTGCCATGTTTTCTGGAGTTTCAACGAAGGAAATTCTAAATTGAGTATTTCCTGGGTTTACTGCATCTTTAGCTACATTGTAGAAGCCTTTCATTGGTGCTACAAGTAGAGTTGTTTCAACTCCATCAATGTTAACAGATCCTTCTTGAGCACAGTATAAAATGAAGTCAATTCCGTTAAAGCCAGGTTTTACTACGTTTCTAACATCGATTACTGTGTAGATAGATGCATCTGGGCTAGAAACAATTAAGCCAGGCTCTTGCTTTTTAAGACCATTGTATACGTTGAAGATTTGCTCTTTGTAGTATTCTCTAATGCTAGTGCACCACTGAGCAATTTCTTCTTTAGTTTGATGAGCAAGAGCACCGAAGATATACTGACCAATTACATTAGCACAAAGGTTTGCAGTATACTCAGCAACAGAACGGTTGTTGAATTCAGCACTATCTGTAATTAGAGCACCTATTCTTAAACCACAAGCATTCCATACTTTTGATGTAGTTTCGATACTGATTCTTCTTCCTTCAATACCAGGAACCTCAGCATCAGTAACTCCCCAAATACTTACAAGCTTACTGTTTACATCATAGAATAATTCACGATAAGCTTCATCACTTACCATCCACATGTTGTACTTCACGCAAAGCTTAGCTAATTCTTTAAGAGTTTCAAAATCAAAGTATTGTCCAGTTGGGTTGTCATAAGGAATCACAAGAAGTGCTCCTGGATTATGCTCTTTTATTGATTCTTCTATTTTATTTAATTCTGGAAGACTAAACTTACCATTTTCATTTAAATCACGAGATACTGTAACAATTTTACGTCCAATTCTTTCTGCAAAAGAAATATAATTTGTGTATGCTGGGTCAATAACCATAAGTGGCTTGTCCCCAGTGCCTGCAGCACCACAAACTCCTAGTAAAAGCAATTCCATAGCAGCAGATCCGCCGTCAGTTACTTGAACAAATAATTTGCTTGTATCAAAACCTTCACACTTAAGGATGTTTTTGAAAGCATCTTGGCACTCTTGAACACCAGCAGTAGTTGAATATCTAACAACACCTTTTGCAAATGGGCTTTCAGGTGCACCTAGTTCAAACATTCTTTTCATCATAGCTGGGTTTGTAGGAAGAGAAACGTTACCTATACCTACGTTGATTACAGCTTCAGGTTTAACTTTACGCTCTTCATATTTCATTTGAGCTAGTCTTACATCTGATGGCATTCTTGACTCGAAGTGAGCTGATAAAATTGGCTTATTCATATTAATGCTCCTTTTCTAAAAAAATATTTTTTCTCAAGAAATACTCCTTGAGGGATTTTTATAATTAGGCATTTGAAAATGCCTTATGCTGACAACAATATTCTATCATTAATTTATCTTCATTTCACTTCTTTTTTTAAACCTTTACAAAAATTATATAAAAGGGCTTATAAGTCATTTAATAACAGCTTATAAAAGAGAGATTTAGAGGAGCACTCCTTGTTTTATGCAGTTAAGTAGAAAAATAATTATAAAAGTGAAGGATTTGGTATGTATTGGGATACTATGGTATAATATTGAAATAATTGTTATGTAAGAATGAGGTTATGTTTTATGGAAAATAGAATTCTACTTATTGAAGACGATGTGTCTATAAGTGAAATGGTAGTGAATTATTTAAAAAAAGAAGGTTTTACCCTAACTACAGCTTTAAATGGAGAAGAAGGTCTAGGTAAGTTTTTTAGCAATTCCTTTGATTTAATTCTTCTTGATATAATGCTGCCAAACCTTGATGGAATGGAAGTTTTGAAAATTATAAGGGAAAAAAGCTCAATACCAATTTTAATTATGTCAGCAAAGGATAGAGATTTTGATAAGGCTATTGGTCTTGGGTTAGGTGCTGATGATTATATAGCTAAGCCTTTTTCTATGGTTGAACTTTCAGCAAGAATTAAGGCAGCAATAAGACGAGCAACTAAATACTCACAAAGCGAGCAGAAGAAAGAAGAGGAAGTTATTAACTTTGGCAACCTTTCTATTGAACTTAAAAATTATACTGTTACTAAAAATGGTGTAAACTTGCAGCTTACTTCAAAGGAATTTGATATTTTAAAGTTATTTATTTCAAATCCTAACAGAGTTTTTACAAAGGGAGAAATCTATAGTTTTGTTTGGAAAGATGATTATTTTGGAGATGAGAATGTAATAAGTGTTCATATGAGAAGATTAAGAGAAAAAATAGAGGATAATCCTTCAAAGCCTGAGTACATTAAAACCTTATGGGGCATAGGGTATAAGCTAGGTGAAATTAAATGATATATTTTTTATCAATAATTATTTTGATTTTAGCAGGTATAATTTGTTTTCAATATATATCACAAAAGAAAAGAAGTGCTGATTTAAAGTACACTTATGAGAAGCTAGACAACATCATTGATAATTGCACAAATGAGAAACTTTTAGTTTTTACTGATGATAAAGAACTTATTTCAGTATTAACAAGAATTAATAAGCTCTTAGAGTATAATCAAAAGGTACAGGCAGATTATTCAAAGACAGAAATAGCAATGAAAAAAATGCTATCAAACATTTCTCATGACTTAAAAACTCCGCTTACAGTGGTACTTGGATACATTGAAACAATAAAACTGGATAAGGATATAAGTAAAGAAGAAAGAGATACTTTGCTGTGTAAGGTAGAAGGTAAAGCAAGAGAAGTTTTAGAGTTAATTAATAAATTCTTTGATTTAGCAAAGCTTGAAGCAGGGGACAAGGATATTCCCTTAACAAGAGTTAATATAAAAGAACTTTGTTTAAAAACCCTCTTAGGTTTTTATGATGTCTTAACAAGTAATGGCATTGAAGTTCATATTGATGTTCCAGAAGAAAGTGTTTTTTCTATGGGAAATGAAGAGGCTATAGATAGAATTTTAAATAACTTAATTTCAAATGCTATTAAGTATGGAGCTGCAGGAAAGTATCTAGGACTATCCTTAAAAAGTGATGAGGACTATGTATATATAGAAATTTGGGATAAAGGTAAAGGAATTAGTGAAAGATATAAGGATAGGATTTTTGAAAGAATGTATACTCTTGAGGACTCAAGAAACAAGCAGTATCAGGGCAGTGGCCTTGGGCTCACCATAACAAAAAGACTTGTTGAAACCTTAGGAGGAGAAATTTTCCTAGAAAGTAAGCCTTATGAGAAGACGGCATTTACCGTTAAGCTAAAAAAAATAACCTACTAGTCAATAAGGTGCTTAGTAAAATTGAGCATCTTTTTTATTTTGGATGCAAACTTAAGAATTTTGTAAGATTTAAGTAAAAAAAAAGATAAATCAAGTTGCTACAATATAAATATAGACAGTTCATAAATACTGAAAATTTGGAATGGGGAGATAAAAATGTTATATGTATTAAAAACTAATAATTTGACAAAAACCTATAATGGCAAGGAAGTTGTATCTAATGTGAATATGAGTGTTAAAAAAGGAGAAATTTATGGATTTCTTGGACCAAATGGGGCAGGTAAAACAACCCTTATGAGAATGCTCACTAACTTAGTTAAGCCTACCAGTGGGGAAATTGAAATCTTTGGTGAAAAACTAAAGGATACCTCCTATGAGGTACTAAAAAGGTTAGGAACCATCATTGAATATCCTGTATTTTATGAAAAACTTTCAGCTAGGGAAAATTTAGAACTTCACTGTGAGTATATGGGATACTTTGATAAGAAGGCTATAGATAAAGCCTTAGATCTTGTAGATTTAAAAAATATTGATAATAAATCAGTAAAGGATTTTTCTCTTGGTATGAAGCAAAGGCTGGGCATTGCTAGAGCTATAACTACAAAGCCAGAATTGTTAATCCTAGATGAGCCTATCAATGGTCTTGATCCTATAGGCATTAAGGAATTTAGGGATTTGTTCAAAATGCTTAGCAAAGAGTATGGCATAACCATATTAATTTCTAGCCACATTTTAGCGGAGATTGAACAAATAGCAGATACCATAGGAGTTATTAATAATGGTAGGTTAATTGAAGAGGTTTCTATGGAGAGTATTAGAGCAGGTAATACGGAATATATAGAGCTAATTGTAAGTGATGCTGAAAAGGTAGCTTATATTCTGTCAAATGAACTTAATATATCTAATTTTAAGGTTCTGGATAGCAAAACAATTAGAATATATGATAGCAGTATATCTCAAAATCAAATAACTAAAACACTAATTAACAGTGATATATCCATAGAGGGGATAACTAAGAAAAATGGATCCTTGGAAGAATATTTCTTAAATTTATTAAATGGGGGTAGTATAAATGTTTAAGCTTATGAAATTAGAAATGAAAAAGTTTAAAGTTGCAGGATATATTAAAGGTGCTATTATTGCTAATTTAGTGATAATAGGAATAATGATAGCTGGGATTTTAATATCCAAAAGTGAAGGAGATCTAATACTAAATAATTATAACTTTGCTTTTCAAATGGTTGATTCTTCAGTAAAAGCTACTTTTATAATATTTGCATCAGTACTACTTTCCAAACTAATTATTGAAGAATATAAAAATGGCACAATGACACTGCTCTTTATGTATCCAATAAACCGAAAAAAGCTCATTGTAGCAAAACTCATCATTGTGCTCATATTCACTTTTGTAGCTATATTTTTGTCTAATATTTTTATAGATGGTATTTTAATTGCAATTAATAGCTTTACTAACTTTATACCAGATGAAATTACTAAAGAAATTTTATCAAACGCAATAATTTCAATTAATACTAGCGCAGTAACTTCTGCTTTTATGTCACTAATACCACTATACTTTGGAATGAGAAAAAAATCAGTGCCAACTACAATAATATCCTCCATATTAATTGTAACTGTTATGTGCTCAAATGCTAATGGATTTTCGTTAAGTTCTATAGTTATAATACCCATTATATTTTCATTTGTAGGAGCATTTATTGCTTATTTATCTATTAGGAACATAGAGCATGTGGATGTGAGTAAATAAGCTATCCTGGCCCAATGATATTTATCGCCTGTAATAAATAATCTTATTGAATGTACAGTTGACAATATTATTTCATATGGAGGAGTTTAATTTGGGTTTTTCATTCTTAATTTTATATGTTCTATAAAATCACTCCTTAATTTTTATAGAAATTATTTTTTTCAAATTATAAATAATTAATTTATAGATTAATAGAACTGGTGATAAAAGAATAGCTGATATAAGCAAGGCAGTTCTAATTGAATAAATAACTCCAAATGAACCTACAATAGGGCCACCTAAAATTTGACCAATTGAATCAACTTGGCCTCTGACTGAAAAAATAGTTGCTCTAATGTTATTATCAGTAATAATATTGCTTAACATAGTATCTAATAATGGGCTTGTAATGCTCCTCGCTATACTGATAATCCAAAATAGGATTAGTGCGATATATAAGTTCTTTGTCAAGCTAAAGCCAATTAGGGAAAGCATGATTATTAGTGAACTTATTAGCAGTACTTTAATAAGTAAAGCTAATTTATTAAAATGTAACCTTCTATTTAATATTTCTAAGGCAACTATTGATAATAAAATAGAGATGCCTCTAATTATGCCAAAAGAAGTAACAGAGTTTAAAGTCTTCATTAAATCCCAATTGAAATTTTTTATTAGATGTGCAGTCCATAATCTATCAAAGCCTTCACTATATAAACCATAAGCTAAACCTAGAGCAAGCAATAGAATTAAGAGGTGATTGAGTTTAATATATTGCTTAGTGGTTTTTAATGTATCTAATATTTGAGTCCAGTGGGATTGATTTTTATGAGGCCTTGGTGTATAGCCATCTTCTGTCATTACAATTGTTAAAAAAATAGCTAGAAGAATCATGCCAACTCCACCTAGCACAATTGGTAGGCTAAGACTTATTAAGCCTACTATTATGCTAATTGGGATTGCAATTAATTCCCCAAGTTGTCCCAATTGAGATCCTTTTACAAAAATATTTCCTGAGTTTTCTTCTCCTAATTCATCAATAATCCATGCTTGAGTAGCGCCACTTATAAAGGTATAACCAATTCCAAAAAATAACTGAGATATAATTATAGAAAAGAAAAAGGGAAAAAAACCTTCTATAATAAAGCCAGTGCCCATTAAGGTATAACCAATTATAATAGACAACTTCCTGCTTTTTATATCAGCAACAATTCCAGTGGGTATTTCAAATAAAAATATAGTTATTTCCAATACTGTTCCTACTAAAACTAATTGCAGTGGATTTAATTTAGCTGTATTTATATGATATAAAATGTTAACAGTGAAAATAAGAGAAAAAAGTATCTGGGATATTAAAGTAATAATAAGATATAAATTGTAAGGTTTAATTTTCTTCATATATTTTTCCTCCAAGAAAAAGTAGTAAGTATTAGATACATATTAGCACGTATGGGAATGTTGTACTTTTCCTATTTTGCTAATATGATTATGTTTTCCTTTATAGATTTATAGCTTGAAAAGTTAAAGTATGGTGTCATTGAAGTAGTGAAAATGCTTAGTTTTATTTATAGCAGGGTGAGGCATTTGTATATATTAAATTAATGTAAAGTGGAATTATAAGGTGTGATTATAGAAACTTCAAGTTTTTTGTCTTAAAGTAATATGATGAAAGCATTAATATGAGTGGTTTCTAGAGTTGATTTAAAAAAGTAGTTTAGTTTTCCTTATAGGGTTGACTGGATATATATGTAAGTGTATAATTATGGTATAAATTGTAGGAAGGGAGCGATGTATTATGATGAATTTAAATAGTATAGTAAAAATAAGCATAGTTCCCGGCACATTTTATTAAAAATCTGTGAAAAATGTTTTGAAATTGCTGCCCGGGAGAAGTAATTATTTCATCCGGGCATTTTTATGCCCAAT
Organism: Clostridium sp. UBA4548; assembly: GCF_002387895.1. Taxonomy (GTDB): domain Bacteria; phylum Bacillota; class Clostridia; order Clostridiales; family Clostridiaceae; genus Clostridium_J. The sequence goes on along the minus strand of NZ_DGLI01000049.1, from coordinate 854 downwards.
TTTAACAAGGCTTTAGAAGGATAATTCTCCCACGCTTATTGTCTCTTAAAACAAGTTTAAGGTGAAAGTTATATTTTCTTCTAAAGTAACTGTTCAAAATGAAGTTCCTCATTAGTTAAAATATAATTTAGGAGGCGTGCAAAATGAATATTGCATTATTAATAATTGATGTACAAGAAGCTTTTATAGGTCATAGAAAAGAAGAACAGGAATACCATAATACTTTTGAATATATAAATGAAACTGCTAAATTATTTAGAAAGGCTGGTAAACCAGTCATAGTGATTAGAGATATTGAAGGTGGTAATGATAGTACCTTTGAAAATGTAGAAGAACTGGTTAGTAAGGATAGTGATATAGAAGTTTTAAAGACTTTTAGCAACAGTTTTTGGAGGACAAATTTAGAAGAAATATTAAAAGAAAAAGAAGTTGATTTTGTTGTACTTTGTGGAAATGCAGCAGAGTACTGTGTGCTGGCAACTTATAATGGTGCACTAGAAAGAGACTTTGGAGCAGCTATGCTTCAGCATGGAATTTTTGCTTGTCACCAAGAGAGCTTAGTGGACATCTACAATAATAGAGCATTGATTTCTTATGAGGTGATAGAATATATGCTTAATAACTGTTAATATAACTGGTTTTGACAGTAAAGCAACTAGGATTATTTAAAAGTAGAACAACTATTCTGATGAAACAAAAATATTATTAGTACAAGGGGTTAATTTATAGAGAACCAGAGTTAAAACTTAACGTATACATGAGTACTACTCTGGTTCCATTAGGGGTTTATGAAGATGAATAAATTTATACTGAATAAGTTAAAATTCCATCATGGAACCCTATATAGGGTTCCT
>NZ_DGLI01000043.1 GCF_002387895.1 Clostridium sp. UBA4548 | reverse complement strand
AACCCTATATAGGGTTCCTTGATGAAATTTTAACTTATTCATCTTTATAAACCCTTAAGAGAACCAGGGTAGGACACATGTATAAGTTAAGCTTCGACTCTGTTTCCCTATATAAAGAACTAATAACTAAATTAATTTATATACAGATTAGCTTTAAAAGTTCATTACATTATTTAGTTATAGAAAAGGATAAATATATGTCAGAGAAAATGAATTCCTTTTACAATTTAAGAGCTCTAGAAGAGTTATCAGAAAAAAATACAATGATTCATAGAATAAATCCAACAGTAAAAATACTAACTACTTTAGTATTTTTATTTGTCACCGTTTCTTTTTCTAAATATGAGATAAGTGCAATGTTGCCGCTGATATTTTACCCTATAATTGAAGGTTCTGTTGGAGAGGTGCCTGTTAAGGAATTAATGAAAAGAACTTTAATAACTATGCCATTAGTAATTGGGATTGGAATTTTAAATCCTTTTTTTGATACCACTCCTAGAGTATCACTATTCACATTAAATATAACCGCTGGGTGGATATCCTTTGTTTCAATTTTAATAAGAGGGTTTTTAGCTATAATGGCAGCACAACTTCTTATTGCAACCACTGGTATCATAAATATTTCTAGGGGACTTAAAAGATTAAGGGTGCCAAATATATTTATTATGCAATTGATTTTTACTTATAGATATATATCACTTTTCATAGAAGAAATTGGTCGAACAACTAGAGCTTACTCTTTTCGTTCCTATGAGGGGAAAGGAATAAGTTTTAATCACTGGGGATCTTTAGTTGGGGGGCTACTTTTAAGAACTTTAGATAGAGCAGAAAGAATTCATAAGGCAATGTTGGCAAGAGGGTTTCAGGGAGAATATAGCGTAGGTAAAGAATTAAAAATAGAAAAGAAAGATTTAATTTACTTAATATTATGGTGTGGGTATTTTATTCTTGTAAGAAGGTATAATCTTCCTAAAATTCTTGAATCTTTTATAAATTAGAGAAGTGATTTGTATTGTGAAATAATGTATGTACAGAGGTAGTTATGGAGAAAATAATTGAAGTTAACAATTTAAAATATAAATATAGTGATGGAAGATTAGCTTTAAAGGGCATTGATTTCTCAATAAACAAAGGAGAGTCCATAGGGATTGTTGGAAATAATGGTGCAGGAAAATCTACATTATTATTAAATCTTATGGGAGCTTTACTTCCTAGTGAAGGAGAAATTAGAGTTAAAGCGATGAATTTAAATAAGAGAAGTTTATCAAAAATTAGAGAAGCTATTGGTATGGTATTTCAAAACCCTGATGATCAGCTATTTATGCCAACAGTTTACGATGATGTGGCATTTGGACCGAGAAATTATAAGGTTTCAGAGGAAGAGGTAGATAAAAGAGTAAAGGAAGCATTAGAAACAGTAGGTGCAGGACATTTAATTCAGAGACCACCTTATAAGCTTTCAGGTGGTGAAAAGGGAAGGGTTGCTATTGCAACAGTACTTGCCATGAAGCCTGAAATAGTAATTATGGACGAGCCAACCGCTGCCTTAGATCCCAAATCAAGAAGGAGGCTTATAAATCTTCTCAAAGGATTAGACTATACAAAGATAATAACTACCCATGATTTAGATATGGTATTAGACCTTTGTGAAAGAACTATAGTGTTGAAGGATGGCAAAATAGTGGCTGATGGAAACACAGAAGAGATACTTAGGGATTCACAGTTATTGGATAGCTGTGAATTAGAAATACCTTTAAGTCTTCAAAGTTGTCCAATATGTAATAAAAGAGATAATAACATTGAAATTTAATAAAATACTTTTTAGTTAGGCTACCTAAATTTTGTATTCAGGTAGCCTAAGTTATTGTTATTACATAGTTTTCTCTTCTTCTGATAAAACCTCATTCATACTTCCGGTTCTATAGCCCATAATATCTAAGGTCACATATTTAAAGCCAATTGATTTAAATTCTTTCCCTATTCTATCCATAAAGTCTAAGTCAAAAAACTTTTCTCTATCTTCTGGAGCAACTTCTATTCTTGCAATTTCATCATGGTGTCTAACTCTTAATTGTTTAAAACCTAAATCCATTAAGAACTGTTCAGCTTTTTCAACCATACTTAGCTTTTCAACAGTAATTTCCTTTCCATAGGGAAATCTAGAGGAAAGACAAGCAAAGGCTGGTTTATTCCAAGTAGGTATGTTAAGGTCTTTTGAAAGCTGACGAATATCTGCTTTGGTGAGTTCTGCAAGTTTTAAAGGACTTATTACTCCTTGTTCCTTCGCCGCCTTCATACCTGGCCTAAAATCTCCAATGTCATCAAAGTTTGAACCATCAAAAACGTGTTTTAAATTGAGCTTGTTGGCTTCCTCTCTAACTTTTGAAAAAAGCTCAGTTTTGCAAAAGTAGCAACGATTTATTGGATTTTTTGAGAAACCTTCTATATCTAATTCCTCAGAAACTATTGTTATGTGCTTAGCACCAAACTGTTTAACATATTTTTTTGCTTCGTTATATTCTCTTTCAGGATAAGTTGAGGATCTAGCAGTAACAGCTATAATGCTATCACCGAGGATATCGTAAGCAACCTTTAGTAAGAAGGTGCTGTCCACTCCACCAGAAAATGCAACAGCACCACTTCCTGCCTCTTTTAATATTTCTTTTAGCCTTTCGAATTTTTGTTGTAGTTCCATAAGTTCCCCCTATATTTTTATTTTACACGCCAAATCAAAGTTTTTATTCACATAGGCACACTAAACAACAGGTTAAAGTACTGAAATGTGAAAATTTATTGTTATAATTATACAAAAATCTTATGAATAATTTATGAATATAAAAAAAAGTGAACTAGAAAACAAAGTTAATGTATTGAAATTAGACAAGTTCATTTCAATACATCTATAAATAATTATAAGTAGATAGGATAAAAATAAGCATGAAATATTTACAATTTAATATAATGACAAGTGAGGATAACTATGTTATAATAATAACAAATATTAGATAATAATAATTATTAAAGGAGAGAATATTATGAAGGTAGCTGTTATAGGATGTACACATGCTGGGACTGCAGCAATTTTAAATACTGCTAATTTATATCCAGAGGCAGAAATTACAGTTTATGAGAGAAATGATAATATATCATTTTTATCTTGTGGAATAGCTCTTTATGTAGGAGGAGTTGTTAAAGATCCACAGGGACTTTTTTATTCATCACCAGATAAGTTAGCTGAATTAGGTGTTAAAACTAAAATGAGACATGATGTAATCAGCGTAGATACTTTAACAAAAAAAGTAGTTGCTAAAAATTTAGATACAAATGAAGAGTTTGCAGATACTTTTGATAAAATTATTGTAACTACTGGTTCATGGCCTATAATTCCTAGAATTGAGGGAATAGATTTGGAAAACATATTACTTTCTAAGAATTTTTATCACTCAAATACTATTATTGAAAAAGCAAAGGATGTAAAGAATATAGTAGTAGTTGGTGCTGGATATATAGGTGTAGAGTTAGTAGAAGCCTTTCAAATGAATGGAAAAAATGTTACCTTAATTGATAGCCTAGATAGAATTATGAGCAAGTATTTAGATAAGGAATACACTGATGTGGCAGAGCAAGCCTTTAAAGATCATGGCGTTAAGTTAGCTCTAGGAGAAACTGTTAAAAAATTTGAAGGAAAAGATGGAAAGGTTACAAAGGTTATAACTAACAAAGGGGAATATGAAGCGGAACTTGTTATTCTTTGTATAGGATTTAGACCTAATACTGAACTTTTGAAGGGTCAAGTAGATATGCTTCCTAATGGAGCTATTATTGTGGATGAGTATATGAGAACTAGTAAAGAAGATGTTTTTGCAGCAGGAGACAGTTGTGCATTAAAATATAATCCTACTGGAAAAACTGAATATATCCCTCTAGCAACAAATGCAGTACGTATGGGAACCTTAGTTGCAAGAAACCTAGTAAAGCCTACAACAAAACATTTAGGAACTCAAGGAACTTCAGGAATTAAAATATATGAATACAATATAGCTTCAACTGGGCTTACAGAAAGTTCTGCGAAAGCTAATGGAATAGATGCAGTATCAGTAATTGTTAAGGATAATTATAGACCAGAATTTATGCCAACTTATGAAATGGTTCAATTTAAAGTGGTATATGAAAAAGAAAGTAGAAAGATTTTAGGTGCACAAATTCTTTCTAAGGCAGATATGACTCAAATGGCTAACACAATGTCTGTAGTAATTCAAAATGAAATGACTATAGATGAACTTGGCTTTGTTGATTTCTTCTTCCAACCACACTTTAATAAACCATGGAGCATATTAAATATGGCAGGATTACAGGCAAAGTAAGGAAATAATTCATTACGGGCACTATGATATGGTAGTAATAGGTAAAAACTAGATATACTGCTAAATTAAAAGTAGGTTAGTCATTAACTAACCTACTTTAATTTTTTTATTCCATACTGTTTTGACTTTCGGAATTTTTCTTTTGGCCCATACCAAACATGCTATACATTTCTTGGTATGTTGGGTCAGTTTTTCTTGACTCAGCATTTTTTCTCCTGACTTCTTGCAAATAAGCTTCATCAGAAGAACTTGTAAAATTATTTGTTCCGCTAGTACTTGTCATTGATCCACTAGAATAATTTGAACTTCCATTTGTATAGTTTGTGCTTTGATTATAGCTATTTAAAGAGTTGCTAGAGTAATTACCGGAGCTACCATTTGATCTGGATTGTGCATTTTGGCTTCTTACCTCATTTAAATAGGATTGATTGCTTGAATTGCTAAAGTTATTTAATTCTGAGCTACTTGTCATGGAGCTGTTTGAATAATTAGAACCACTACTATTTGATTTTGATTGTGCATTTTGTTTTTTTACCTCATTTAAATAGTTATTGTTCATTAAAATCTCTCCCTTCAAATTTTAATTATTTTTCATAGACTTCCTATAATTTATAAAGATTACATTAACTTCTCGAATATTATAAATTATAAGTGATAATATTAACTTTTATTAGCTTTACTTAATAGTAAGAAGGCTAACTTATTCAAGTTTAAAATTGAATAGTCAATATTACTGCTACAATTAATAGTCTTTCCTAAGGAGGCTTTAATATTAGAGAACAAAATGTCAATGTTGGCTCCACCTGGTTAACTATGATTGATTTACAATTATAATTCTTAAAAAAATCCACATAAAAGTTGCTCATTACAATTTTTATAGAATACAAGCACAAATTTTCAGTATTTCGTTATAATTAAATGACAAAAATATAATTATTAAACCTAGTATTATATATTAATAAAATTTATGATTACTTTTAAGAATTATGGACTTATTACAATAATTTTCAATTAATATGATTATTAAATTGTAGAAAATTAAAAATCACTATGATATGTTTAAAACTCATAGTGATTTTAGTAATTTAAAATTCTAGTAGAAAAATCTTACTAAGAAGTATTTACTAATGTTTAAAGGTTAGAATTCCTTAGAATAAATTTGTGAAGGATTAGGAGTTAGAACTACGAAACAGCTCATATTTTCTTTACCTGTGTTTGCAATACTAAACATTTCTATACCATCACAGTGAAAAACATCTCCAGTAGCAACTACGGTTTTATTACCGTCTGTAACTACTTCACCTTGATCTCCAGCTACTATATAAATTATCATATCGCTATTCTCATGGTTATGAGGAGGAACACTTTGACCTGGTTTTAAGTTAAGCATAAAGTTTAAAACTTTGCCTGTATTGAAAAGCATTCTCTTTGAAATTGTACTTTCATTAAAGACTATTTTATCAGATATTTTTTCTAATTTCATATTTATCACTCCTATTTTTTTATTATTAATTTAATTTCTAGACTTAAGTTGATTTTCATTGGATACATAAACTATATTGAGATTTGATGTACCTTTCTTTTAACCTTAGTATAATCAACTTCATATGGAAAATATGTGATTGAAATCAAAAAATTATAAACTTTTCTACAAAATGTGGATAATTTACATTATTTAAAATTGCATTATTGATAATCAGGGGGAATTACTAAGATTAAAACAACTTGTCCTATATAAAGAAACTATAATAGGAGATCAATTGATTATATTGGCTAGAATACCCTTTAAATCATTATAAAATTAGTTGAAAGTAATTTTTAATATGTAGAAGGTAAAATATAACTAAGGACTTATATAATTTCTTTATTAGAGTTGATATACTAAATTTTAAGTGAAATTATAAAATAAGCAAAAATTAATGAATAAATTATATAAAAATGTCTAAAATAATAAGTTAATGTAAAAAAATCCTCTTGAACAATAGTTATTATGTTGTTATAATAGCTATAAATTAAATAGCCATCCATATAGGTCTGACAATAGGGGTCAGGTGTTTCTACAAAGAGGCCGTAAACTTCTTAGCTATGGGTGAATCCAAGTTCTATTCTTAAAGTTTTTGATTTCAAACTTTTTTGGATTTAGAACTACCATTGGATTTACTCATAATCCGATGGTAGTTTTTTTTATTTTCAAAGGAGGAATAGATATGCAAATTACTAGCAAAGTACAAGATAAAAAAGATGGATTATTAGAAAAACTTTTTCATTTAACTAAGTATGGAACTAGTGCTAAAACTGAGGTTCTTGCAGGTTTGACTACCTTTATAACCTTAGGTTATGCACTTTTAGTTATACCAAATGTCTTAAAGGCTTCAGGAATGAATTCACAAGGAGCTCTTGGAGATGCCGCAAATGCACTTACAATTTTAAATGACCCTGTAGTAGGTTCTATATTTACTGCAACTTGTGTGTTATTTTTAATTTCAACTTTATTTATGGGGTTATATGCTAACTTACCCTATGCTTTAGGACCAGGAATGGGACTTGTAGCTTTCTTTACCTATGGTGTATGTTTAACTATGGGATTTACTTGGCAAGAGGCAGCTGCTGCAGTATTTATTTCAGGAATAGTATTTATTATTTGTACTGTAACTTCTCTTAGACAATTAATAGTGGATGCACTTCCAGAGAATATAAAGATTGCTATCACTTCAGGTATAGGACTATTTATAGCTCTTATCGGGCTGAAAAGTGGGGGCATAGTTGTAGCTAACCCAGGGACCCTAGTGTCTTTTGGAAGTTTCACAAATCCTAGTACTTTATTAACTATTATAGGAATTTTAGTAACCGGTATTCTTATGGCAAGAGGAACTAAGGGCGCTATGCTTATAGGGATTGTTGTAACAACTATAATTGGAATTCCCATGGGGATAACAAATATTCAAGGAGTACAACTGTTTTCAATGCCACCATCAATGATGCCAACCTTTGGTAAAATGGACTTTGTTGGCCTTTTAACTCACAATGGCACAGGAATTATTGCAGCAATAACATCAGTAATAATGGTTATTTTAACTTTTTCATTAGTGGATATGTTTGATACTATAGGAACTCTTGTTGGAACAGCTCAAAAAGGTGATTTGTATGATGAAGAAGGAAAGCCAAGAGGAATGAACAGAGCACTCTTAGTGGATTCTATTTCAACTACAATTGGTGCATTATTTGGTCTTCCAACAGTTTCAACTTATCTTGAGTCTACATCAGGAATTGCAGAAGGTGGAAAAACTGGATTAACAGCAGTGGTAACAGCTGTACTATGTGGGCTAACTTTATTCTTTGCTGGTTTTGTAGGGATGGTTCCAGCTCAGGCTACAGCACCAGTACTAATAATTATTGGGTGTTTAATGCTAGAAACAATAAAAGAAGTTGACTTTTCTAGCTTCGATGAAGCATTGCCAGCTTTCTTTACTATAGCAATAATGCCATTTAGCTACTCTATAGCAAATGGAATAGCTTTTGGGATAATTAGCTACCCTATATTGAAAATTGCAGTAGGAAAAGGAAAAAAAGTTCATCCATTAATGTATATACTAGCAGCATTATTTATCTTAAGATATATATTAATACCTCAATAAAAATAAATAAAACTTCCATCTTAAATTTGAATGTCATCTGCAAGGATTACAATTATATTAAGATGGAAGTTTTTTATTTAGATAGATTTTAAACTTTTCTCCAAAATTTTGTTTAGGAAGGAAAGTTTTAATTTTTATAGAAAATAAAAATTAAAAGTGGCTAAAAATATTTATTCTTCATAGATAGAATAGTAATCTTCTCCCCAATATTGTTGTATAAACTCATCTCTTCCAGATATGGAACGATCTTTTTTATATTCTACAGGGCTCTTTTTATAAAAATCTTGATGGTATTCCTCAGCATCATAGAATTTAGAAGCAGGTAATATTCTTGTTACTACAGCATCAGGGAATCTACCAGATTCATTTAACTCTTTTTTAGATTTTTCAGCTACAGTCTTTTGTTCCTCATTAGTGTAAAAAATAGCTGCTCTGTAAGAAGAACCCCTATCTTGGAATTGGCCCTCATCATCCATAGGATTAATTTGTCTCCAAAAAGCTTGTAGTAGCTTTTCATAGCTTATAACTTTAGGGTCATAGGTGATTTTAATAACTTCGAAGTGTCCTGAAGTTTGAGATTTTACATCTTTGTAGGTTGGGTTTTCCAGGTGACCTCCCATGTATCCTGATTTCACTTCAATAATTCCATCTAGGATATCAAAGGGAGAAACCATGCACCAAAAGCATCCTCCTGCAAAAATAGCAGTGCTATAGGTTGTATTAATATTATCTAAGCTCATTGTAAACACTCCTTTGTAATAAATAGCATATATTAAATTTTATCTCATAATTTCAATTAAAGAAAGAATTTTAATTATGATTATAGTTAGCAAAAAAACACTTGCATAATATTTTAAATCATGTTATATTAAAATAGTCAGGTAGCAAAAGCTACTTGTAGAGAGATTTAATTTGATAAGCAACATTTCCATTTTTCGGAACAATGTGAATCAGTTTTTAAATCTTAATACGAAGAAAAGGGGAAATGTTTAAATGGCAGATAAAACTTTAACATGCAAAGATTGCGGAAAAGAATTCATATTCACTGAGGGAGAGCAAGCTTTCTACAAAGAAAAAGGATTCGAAAACGAGCCACAAAGATGTGCTGATTGCAGAAGAGCAAAGAAGCAACAAAACAACGGATTCAGAAGATAATATCATTTGAATTAACAACTCTGTAAGAAGAAATTCTTATAGAGTTTTTTTATTTTGCAAAAGTTATTGAATTAAAACAATAGCTTTTTTTATTTTAGTTTTTATAAAAATCTACAACAATGGTATAATGTAAGGGACAAAAAATTTGAGGTGGAATGAATGATTAATAAAGCTTTAGAAGTTTTAAATAAATATTATGGTTATAGCTCCTTTAGGAAAGGTCAGGAAAAAATAATTGAGGAAATATTAAGGGGTAACGATACTGTGGCTATCATGCCAACTGGTGGAGGAAAATCTATTTGTTATCAAGTGCCTGCCTTACTTTTAGAGGGGGTAACTTTAGTTATTTCCCCCTTAATATCCCTTATGAAGGACCAAGTTGATAGTATTAGGGAGTTAGGGGTTGAGGCTGCATATATAAATAGTTCTTTAAGTAATAATGATATAGTAGAAATATTAGAAAAACTTGAAAGAGGACAATTAAAAATTGTTTATATTGCTCCCGAAAGATTAGAATCAAATAGTTTTATTTCCCTTATAAGAGATATAAATATTTCACAAGTAGCAATAGATGAAGCACATTGTGTTTCTCAATGGGGACATGATTTTAGAACTAGTTATAGAAATGTTAAAGGATTTATTAAATCTTTAAATAAGAGGCCCATTGTTACAGCTTTTACAGCTACAGCTACTGAGGAAGTTAGGGAGGATATTGTAAGTCTTCTTAATTTATCTAGACCTAAAGTTTTTATTCAAGGATTTGATAGAGAGAATTTAAAAATTCAGGTTATAAAGGGGTTAAGTAAAAAAGAGTTTTTGCTTAATTATATAAAAGAGAACAGTGAATTGTCAGGAATTATTTATACAGCGACAAGAAATGAAACAGATAAGGTTTATGAAGCATTAACAGCGAGAGGCTATTCCGTAGGGAGATATCATGCAGGATTGTCTGAAAGTGAAAGAACTGAAAACCAGGAGGCTTTTGTTTATGACAGAGTAAATATTATGGTGGCTACAAATGCCTTTGGAATGGGAATAGATAAACCTAATATTAGGTATGTAATTCATTACAATATGCCTAAAAATATAGAAAGCTATTACCAAGAAATAGGAAGGGCCGGTAGAGATGGAGAAAAAAGTGAGTGCATTCTACTGTTTTCACCTTCCGATGTACATACCCAAAAGTATATTATTGATGTTGGAACTAATAATCCTGAAAGAAAAATTAATGAATATAAGAAGCTTAAGCAAATTATGGACTTTGTCCATTGTAATTCTTGCCTCAGAAATTATATACTAAATTACTTTGGAGAGGAAACCTCTAGGGATTGTGACAATTGTAGCAGTTGCAATCTAGAAGGAGAGCTTATTGATAAGACTATTGATGCTCAAAAGGTTTTATCCTGTGTATATAGAATGAACAGACCTTATGGAGTTAACATGATAATTGATGTGCTTAGAGGTTCACAAAATAAGAAACTTAAGGATTTAAGATTAGATGAACTATCTACCTATGGAATTATGAAGGATTATTCAAAAGAAGGATTAAAGGAGTTTATAAATACCCTAATTGCACACTCTTTTTTAGACTCTGTTGAGGGGGAGTATCCTGTTATAAAGCTTAATCAAAAGTCCGTAGAGGTGCTCAAAGGTAGAGAAAAAGTAATATTTAAAGAACCTAAAAAGGCAGAGAAGGTAGTAATAAATAATGATTTATTCGAGTCCTTAAGAAATCTAAGAAGAGAGCTAGCGGCTAAGGAAGGGGTACCACCTTATATTATCTTTGGAGATAGTTCTTTAAAAGAAATGAGTGTTAGATATCCTAGCAACCTAGAGCAGTTCTTAGATATCAGTGGAGTTGGAGAAATAAAAGCAAATAAATATGCAAGTTATTTTATTGAAGCCATAGAAGCACATGTAAAAGAAAATGGCATCCAGGTTACCTGGACTTTTAAAAAAGAAGGAAAAGCTACATCTATTCTTAAAGCAGAGGGCAATATGGAGGAGCATAAGGAGCCTATTACTAAAACTCATAAGAGCAAAACTAGTGATGAAAATAGTACATCTGATTCAGAAAAGAAAAGTAAAGAAAAATCCTACGAAGTTACTATTAGTATGATAAGGGATAAAAAATCTTTAGGACAGATTTCTGTTGAAAGAGAAATAGCATTAACCACAGTTTTAACACATGTAACAGAGTTTCTTACTACAGGAAGTCCCATAGATTTTTCAGTAGATTTTACTGATGTGTTTAATGAGAAAACAGAAAACTTAGTAATGGAAGCAATAAAAGAAGTGGGAGCAAACAAGTTAAAACCTATTAAAGAAAAACTACCAGATTATATCACTTATGATCAAATAAAAGGAGTTGTGTTGAAAAATTACTCAAATCTTGTTTAGATTAAATAAAGAAAGCTCAGCTTTTAATACTGGTTTCTTTTTCTTATAAAATCAAATACTGGAGCATATAATAGATTAACAACATATTATATAGAAAGAATATATGATAAATAGGTTGTTAATCTATTTGGGAGGGGTAAGCATGGACTTAGGAAAATTTATAATTGACCAAGCTCTAATTCTTGTTCCGGCACTATATGTTATAGGTATGTTTCTTAAGAATACACCAGCGGTTAAGGATTGGACAATCCCGTATATATTATTAGCAGGTGGAATTATAGGTGCAATAGCTATAATGGGATTAAGTGTATCATCAGTAATTCAAGGAATATTAGTTACAGGTGTAACAGTGTTTACTAATCAATTAATTAAACAGACAGCAAAAAAGGATGAAGAGTAAAAAGAATAATATTAAAAAGGGTAATCTCTAGAAACAGGGATTACTTTTTTGTTTGTAAAAATATTAACTTTTAGGGTGAGTAAAATCCTGACTAACCTATCTTACTAAATTGTAAGATAAGTATTTTTATTGTAAGGTAACTGAAATGGAGTAGGAAATCTTAAAAGGCTATAATAAGAATATAAGCTAAGAACATATGAGTGTAAAGAAAGTAGCTTTTAAAAAATAATTATAGGAATTTAATATAAAGAATTAATTATTAGAAAAGGAGATTAATTTATGGAAATTTTAAAAGTAGAAAGTTTAAGCAAGATTTATGGTAAAGGGGATAATAAGGTAGAAGCTCTTAAAAATATTAATTTATCAATAAATAAGGGTGAATTTGTAGCAGTTGTAGGGGCTTCAGGATCAGGAAAAAGTACTTTGCTTCACTTACTAGGAGGTTTAGATAAGCCAAGTAATGGAAAGGTTATTATAGATGGTGAAAGTATTTATGACTACAAGGAAGAAAAGTTAGCTATATTTAGAAGAAGAAAAATAGGATTTGTTTTTCAGTTTTTCAACTTAATACCTGTATTAGATGTAGAAGAAAATATATCTCTTCCAGCACTTCTTGATAACGATAAGGTAGATAAGGGATACTTAAAAGAGTTAATCCAAATCTTAGGCCTTGAGGAAAGAAGAAGTCATCTTCCTTCTGAACTGTCAGGTGGACAACAGCAAAGAGTTTCCATTGGAAGAGCTCTTCTCAATAAACCAGCAATAATCTTAGCTGACGAGCCAACAGGAAACTTAGATAGTAAGAATTCAAAGGAAGTTATTGAACTCTTAAAGCTTACAGCAAGAAAATACAATCAAACTTTAATTTTAATAACTCATGATGTTAATATAGCATCTATGGCAGATAGAGTTATTACAATAGAAGATGGTGAAATAACATCAGATAAATATTTAAGAAATAAAGTTGGCTAGAATACTTATTCTAAAGTTCACATTAAAAATAAGTTCAGCTAAATAAAAAGAAAGATAAAATGTTAAGATATTTTCTCAGCAAAATAAAAATTAAGGACTCAGCAGAGGTAACATAAAGTAGGAGGTAGCAAGGTGATTACTGAATTTAAACAGCTTTCAAGTAGATATTTAAAGGCTAATAAGAAAAGAACTATTTTAACCATTATTGGAATAGTATTGTCTGTAGCATTAATCTCCACCATAGGTCTTTTCTTTAAAAGCATACAACAAACTGAATTAGAGGATGCCAAACATGATTATGGTTCATATCATGTAGCATATAAAAAAATAAATGAAGAGTTTGTAAATAAGGTAGTAAATAATCCAAGGGTTGGTAGAACTGGCTTATATAGTACTGGTGAAGAAATAGAAATATCAGATAAGCTAAAGATTTATCCTGTAGTGGCTTCAGATAAGGCGTTAGAACTAGCCCCATATAGAGTAACAGAAGGAAGACTTCCAGAGAGAGAAAATGAAATAGCTATTGAAAAATGGGCTATTAGACACATAGATAATAATACTAAAGTAGGAGAAAAAATTAAAATTAAAGATAATGAGTATTTACTAGTGGGTATTTTAGCAAATAATGTAAAGAATCAATCAGAAAACACATCAATGATACTATTTAATAGTAACAATATAAAGGTTGAAAATGCAGTTTTATTAGTAGAAGTAAATCCAAAAGCTAATTTAAAAAAAGCTGTAAAAGAATTAGTTGCTTTAGGTGAAAAAGATAATGTAAGTACAAATAATATGATTTTAGGGTTACAGGGAGCAGGAGAAGATAGTTCATCATGGAAAGGAATTTATTTTACTGTAGCAATAATAGTAGCAATAGTAGTAGTTTGTACCATTGCAGTTATCTATAACTCCTTCCAGATAAGTGTTGTGGAAAGAGTTAAACAATTTGGTCTTTTAAGAGCTGTAGGAGCCACTCCAAAACAAATAAGAAAGTTAGTATTTAAAGAAGCAACCACAGTAGCAATAATTGCAATTCCTCTAGGATTAATCTTTGGAATTATAGCTCTTTTAGGAATAAAGCTTACCTTTAAGTTAATTGGGGCAGATTCAGTTATGAATATTAGACTAACTATATCCTATATGGTTTTAGCTATAAGTGCATTAGTTGGAGTAATATCAATATATATTTCAGCCTTCATACCAGCTCACTTTGCAGGGAAGATATCACCTTTAGTTGCTATTAGTAGTAGAGCTACTATTACTAAAGAAAGAATTAAAAAGAGAAAATCAGGAGTAGCTAGCAAGATTTTAGGCTTTGAAGGAGCACTTGCTTCTAAGAATATGAAAAGAAATAGGAAAAGATATAGGATTACTGTCTTTTCTATAGTAATTAGTGTGGTTTTATTCATAACCTTTAAATCTTTTATGGACATGTCTATAAATATATCTGCAGACCTTAATGAATCACAGAATATACATTTTACAGTTTGGCCTGAGTACAATGATGGGGAGAACAGAATATTTATTGACCATAAGGTAGCTGAGGATATAAAAAATCTTTCAATGGTTGAGAAAATATATAAAAGGTACGATACCGACTACTTAAAAGGAACTATAAGTAAAGAGAAGAAAGTTGAAGAAGTAAATAACATAGAAAATGTCTATAAGTCAACAAATCTAGGAGATAACAATCTTGGAATAGATAGTGCTATAACTATTTATGATGATAATTCATTAGAAATTTCTAAAAAATATATAAAAAGTGGATCTATAGATAAAGATGCCTTAAATAAAGAAAATGGTGTAATCCTAATTGGTAAGAATAGAATATTTAATGGAAAAACCAAAAAGACCTATTATGGTCAGATTGCAGACTTAAAGGTTGGGGATGAAATTGAGCTAGAGGCTTATAGGGATGATAATGACAGAGATAAATCTTCATTGGAAACTTCTTTAGAATTTAATAAGGGTAATACTAAAAAGGTAAAAGTCATGGCAATACTTGAAACTAGTCCATTTTACTATATGGGAAGTGGTAGAGCTTTAAATCTTATAAGCACAAAAGATGTTGTTGAGAGCTTGGTTGGGAAAGGTGAACTTAAACCTACAAGCTTAGATATTCAAATTAAAGATTCGAAAGAAGAGATTCAAGCAAAAGAGAAAATTGAGGAGAAAGTAAAAACAAATTCAGCCTTAACTGTAATAAATAATATTGATGAAAATAGAAAAGCTAAATCCTCTATATTAATGGTACAAATATTATTATATGGCTTTGTAACAGTAGTATCTTTAATTGGTAGTGTAAATATCATTAATACCTTAACAACTAATATTATTCTTAGAAAAAAAGAGTTTTCCACTTTAAAATCCATAGGATTAACGCAAAAGGGATTAAAGAAGATAATTGTTTTAGAAGGGTTATTATATGGAGTAGTAGGAACTATATATGGCTCCATAATTGGAACAGGGTTATCTTACCTAATGGGCGGTGGAATGAATGCTGCAAGGGAATTTAAGTGGGTAATTCCTTGGAACGCTATAGGCATAGCAGGTGTTGCAGCTTTAGTAATAGGATATCTTTCAGTTTTGGCACCATTAAAAAGAATTGGCAATGAGAATTTAATTGAGGGTATAAGAGAAGACTTTTAAATAAAAAGGAAAAATAATGAGAAGGGGTCAGGGTAACTGACTCTTTTTCTGTTTATAGTTTAAACAATACTCATTTTGGGTTAAAATGTTTTTGTGAGGTGAGTTTATGAATAAATTATTGTTAATTGAGGATGATGAAGCATTAGCTTTAGGTATAGAGTTTACCCTTAGGGATGAAGGATATGAAGTGGTTCGAGGAGCAACTTTAGCACAGGGGAAGAGCTCCTTTGAAAAAGAAGAATTTGATTTAATTCTTCTTGATATAAACCTACCAGATGGTAATGGCTATGATTTATGTAAATACATAAGAACAAAAAGTGAAGTACCAATTATATTCTTAACTGCATTAGATGATGAAGTAAATGTGGTTTTAGGTTTAGAAATTGGAGGAGATGACTACATTACAAAACCCTTTAGAGTGAGGGAACTTTTATCTAGGATAAAGGCCTTAATAAGAAGAAGTAGCAAAACACAAATTGGTGGAACTAAAATGAAAAGTGGAGAATTAGAGATAAATACTCTAGATACTACTGTAAAGAAAAAAGGACAAGAAATAACCTTAACTGCTCAAGAATACAAACTTTTATTAATTTTCATGAGTAATTCAAATGTAATGATGAAGAGAGAAGAAATACTAAGCAAACTTATTGAAGGCGATGAGGTATTTTTTGATGAAAATACTCTATCAGTGTATATAAAGAGAATTAGAGAAAAAATAGAAGATAATCCTA
The DNA here is from genome assembly GCF_002387895.1 of Clostridium sp. UBA4548. Lineage (GTDB taxonomy): Bacteria > Bacillota > Clostridia > Clostridiales > Clostridiaceae > Clostridium_J. The sequence continues at coordinate 47,760 of NZ_DGLI01000043.1, read as the reverse complement.
GAGAACCTCAGTATATAGTCACCCAAAGAGGATTAGGGTATAAGTGGAATGGAGAGGTAGTAAGGCTATGAAAAAGTACTTTACTAATCCAGAGCTAAAAAGAAGTTCAATTTTCCTTGTAATTTTAATGAGTACTTTTTTTCTTATCACAATCTTTGCTCTTAAACTACAACATGACCGGTTAAAACAGTCATATATAAAATCACTGGGGGCTATTGCAATAAAAATTATAGAGAAAGATCCTCAGCTAGAAAAAGATATAATTCCACTAATACTAAACAAGGCGTCAGAGGAAGAAAAGGTGAAAGGTGAGGAGTTTTTAAGGAAATATGGCATTACTAAAGAGTTAGATACAGTTATCTTTCCATATATAAGTAAAACTTCAACTGAAAATTATTATTTGATTTGTTTTATATTTATAGCTATGTTATTGATGATTTTAACTGTGAATTATTTTAACCATACTTTTTTTTATAAAAGGATAAGACGAATAACTACAGGAGCTAAAAGAGTAATTGAGGGAGAATATGATATTGCAATTAGTGAAGATAAGGAAGGCGATTTCTCTAAACTAGCAATAGCTTTTAATTCTATGAAAGAAATTATTAGAAGTAATTTACATAATTTAAAAAGAGAAAAACAATTCTTAGTTGATTTGTTAGCAGATATATCCCATCAGTTAAAAACGCCACTTTCTTCCATGATTTTATACAATGAAATTATGCTAAGTAAGGAGTTATCCAATGATCAAAGAACAACTTTTTTAGTGAACAACAAAAATCAACTTCATAGGATGGAGTGTCTGATAAAGAGTATGCTAAAATTAGCTAAAATAGATGCCAAGGCAGTTGAGTTTCATAAAGAAAACTATAGCTTGAATGAAACCATACATGAAGCTGTAGAAGCCTTAGAAAGTATGTCAAATGAAAAAGGTATTAAAGTGAAATTTCATGAGGAAGAGGTCATGATTTTTAATCATGATGCTCTTTGGCTTCAAGAAGCCTTAATTAATATTATAAAAAATGGCATAGAACATAGTGAACAAGGAAAAGAGGTTTCCGTAAGTCTTATAGAAAATCCAGTATATAGAAGAGTTATAATTGAAGATAATGGTGAAGGCATTAGTGAAGAAGACCTACCTAATATTTTTAAAAGATTCTATAAAGCTAAGGAGTCTAAGAATACTAACTCTGTTGGAATAGGCTTAGCGCTAGCGAAATCTATAATAGAAGCTCATGGTGGAATCATAGAAGCACAAAGCACTTTAGGAGTATGTACCAGATTTATTATAACCTTTTTAAAGTATTAAGTTTACTAAAGAATATATGTGTCAAATGAAAACATAGAAGTAATAGTCTAAATTTGAAACACAAAGACTAATTTCAAGTATAATAATATTTTATATGAAAATTTTTTTTTTATTTCTTAGTGATAGTTGAAGTGTTACTTCATTAATGAAAATAAAAACTTATAAAATTCCTCTTATAGCACAAAATAATCTATAACTTTACTTGGAGGTGCTATGGTGAGGAAGTTTATAAAACTTATCTTGTTCATTACAATTATATTCAATGTATTTCCTAGTGTATCTTTTGATGCCAAAGAAAAAGATACAGTGCCAAATTTACAGATACCAGTAATAAGTGATATACATATTGGTGATGGAGAAGCAGAGAACAAAGTTAAGAAAGTTTTACAACAGTATAAAATTCTTGCACAAAATTATAAGGTTATAGCTATAGTTGGAGACATGACAGACTGTGGCTTAGAAGAGCAATATAGTGGTTTTAATAAGATACTTAAAGAAAATATAAACCCCCAGGTAGAAAGAGTTATTACTATTGGAAACCATGAATTTTTTGAGGGAAGATTTTTTAAAAAGCCTGGACTTACAGATGAAATTTTAATAGATAGATTTATAAGACAAACACAAATGTCAGGAGTTTATTATGATAAATGGATAGACGGATACCATTTTATAGCTCTTGGTGGGGAAAAATCTAACTTGTCTGATGAAACCATTGGAGATAAAGCTGTAATTTCAGAGGAGCAATATAAGTGGTTAGAAAAAAACATACAAATAAAAGTAAAACCTGATAAACCAATCTTTATATTTTTACATCAACCTATTGAGAATACAGTTTATGGCAGTAAACAGTGGGGTGGAGGGTTAAGTGATGGTAGGTTATATAATTTACTAAAAAAATATCCTCAGGTAATATTATTTACAGCACATTCTCATTATCCATTAAATAACCCAAGAACGTTATACCAAGATGGTTTTACCGTGGTAAATACAGGAGCTATAAGATACATATTAGAAGAAGATGGAACTGTATTAGAAGGAGACATGCAGGGTCTGTTAGTTAATGTTTATAAAAATCGAGTTGAGATCAAAGCTAGAGATTTTGCAAAGAATCTATGGATAAACAAGTACACTATTAATCTACCAGAGGATAGATCTATTAAGGATAAATTTAAGAGACATATTTTAAGCAGATATAGGCAAACAAATTGATATTTAATAATTGTTGAGTAAAAATTAAATTTTATATCTGTTTTTAATTTGAAATTTATAGTATAAGCTTTTATTATACTACAAGATATAATGAATAATTCATTGTAGGTATAGTTATACAATTTACTTAAATGTAGGACAGTAAGAAAAAGATTATATTTCTTCTGATTACTGTTTTTTTATATAACAATAATTTAAAACAGAGAATAACCTTCATCGTTAATCATATGTAAGTAAATGAAATCTAGATATTTGAGCGGGAAAGTGGATTTTTAATTCTTTAAATGATATTATATTTATGAGAAGATAATTGTTAATATTATACATATATCATTACTGGATGTATTAGATAAGGAGTGATTTTTTGAAAAATATAGTTGATATAAATTGGTTAAAGAAACATATGCAGGATAATGACTTAGTAATTATTGATTGTAGATTTAGTCTTCAAGACCCAACCTATGGAGAGAAGGCTTACAAGGAAGCCCATATCCCAAAGGCAATTTCAGTAAATCTTGATAAAGATTTAGCAGGAGAAAAGGGAGAACATGGTGGAAGACATCCACTTCCAAATATGAAGGACTTTGTAAAGTTTATGGAATCCCTAGGAGTATCAAACAATACAACAGTTTTAATATATGATGATGGTGATTTAGCTGCTCCTTCAAGGCTCTGGTGGATGCTTAAATATGTAGGAATTGATAAAGTGTATCTATTAGAGGGTGGAATAACAGCTTGGAAGACTTCTCAGGGAAGCGTTACTGCAGAAGAGTACAGGGGAAAAGAAAAGGGTAAAATAGACATAAACTTTAAAGAAGAAATGAAATGCTCAATGGATTATGTAAAGGAAAGTCTAGGAAAAAATGATATTGTAATTATTGATTCAAGGGCCAAAGAAAGATATCTAGGACTAGTGGAGCCAATGGATAAGAAGGCAGGACATATACCAGGTGCTAAAAATTATGATTGGACTTTAAATTTTAGAGATGATAAGGTACTTCCACTAGAAGAGCTTAAATCAAGATTTGAAGAAGTAAAAGATTATAAGGAGGTAATAGTACACTGCGGGTCTGGAGTTACAGGGTGTGCTAATGTGCTTATGCTAGAAGAGATAGGTATTCCCTCTAGGCTTTATGTAGGTAGTTGGAGTGACTGGTCAAGTTATGATGAAAATCCGGTAGCAACTGATGAAGAATAAGTTTAAATATAGCTAAAGATAAAGTTCAGATACAACATTATAAATATGGATAGGATAACATTAATTATAAAGATCACAGAATTGCAATTTAAAAAGCAAACACGAATACAAGTTTATGCAATTTGTAAGTGTAATAAAGAAAGATATGTTGAAATTGTACTTCAACATATCTTTCTTTTACACTTGTTTTTTTAGTGGGAAATAGTGTTCAGGAGTGGTTTCATCAATAACTTTAAACTCATATCCTTTGTTTTTGTAAAACTTAATAACCTCTGGTAAGGCTTTGCAGGTGTTTTTATGGGTGTAATCACAGTGCATCAGTAAAATTACTGGTTCACCAGATTCTACAGGTTTAGTTGCCTCTTTGTACAGTTTATAGGGAGGGGTTTTGCAATTGATACCATCAGACATAAAAAGATTCCAATCATATACTTTGAAATTATGATTATGTAGATTGTTTAAAAAACTTTGGCTTAATTTTTTGTTACTCCCAAAAGGAAATCTTATAATATTTGGTTTAACACCAGTAAGATCATCTATAATTTTTTGAGTGGTAAGCATTTCAGAAATAAATCTTTGCTGGCTAGAATAGATTTTCTTATACTCATGAGTGTAAGTGTGAAGTCCTATACTATGACCTTCCTTATGTATTCTTTTAACTTTTTCCTCTTGACCTTTTATTTGATTTCCAATAAGAAAAAATGTACCTTTAACATCAAACTTATTCAAAATATCTAGAATTTCGCCTGTTAAAACACTAGGTCCATCATCAAAAGTTAAGTAAATAGTTTTTTCATCCATGGAAGAATCTAAAGTAATTGCCTTAACTTTAGGTACTAATATATAGTTTAAAACTATAAATATAGTTAATACAGTAGAAATATAAGTTATAATAGTTTTTTTCATTTTATTCCTCCGTTTCATAAATAATGAACAGGTTTGGTTTTGTTAAACAATACTTATTATTTCTTAAATCTTGATTCATATTCCAAACAAATTTTCTCAAATAATTTAATTTAGTGGACAATCTGATTTAAACAAAATAAAATATACTTGTGTAAATATATGAATTAATCAATGGTTATATCAAGGAAAAAGACAAACAGTAGAAAAAAGTATTGTATTATGAAATTTAGTATAAGTTCTCTCACTAGATGGTACATAGGATTCCAAGAATAAATGGTGCTTTTCTTCAACAAAAAACGTAAGGAAACTAATAAAGAGTGATTTAAAAGGCAGATCTTAAATAGGGTTACCTCATTATCTAATGAATATAGAATTAAGGAAAAGACTCTTTAATATATAGTATTGATATATGTTTTCTTTACTATAAATTGTTAAGGATTATTAGTTAAAAGAAAAATATTAGAATATAAATAAAATTTAAATAAAATTAATGACTGGAGATGAATCATGGAAAAGAGAATAAATTTAGTTGAAGGAAATATTTTTACAAGTCTAATAAAGCTAGCAATTCCAATTATGGGAACCTCTTTTATACAAATGGCTTATAACATGACAGATATGATTTGGATAGGAAGAGTGGGAAGTAAAGCTGTTGCAGCGGTTGGAACAGCAGGTTTTTTTACTTGGTTAGCTATGGCATTTATTATGATTTCTAAGATTGGGGCAGAAGTTAAAGTTGCCCAAAGTTTAGGAAGAGGAGATAATGATACAGCTAAAAGCTATATTATCAGTTCAATTCAAATAAATGTAATTTTGGCATTGGCATACGGGGCGGTTTTATTTATGTTTAGAAAACCTCTTTTAGGCTTTTTTAAATTAGGGGACCCTTCTATTGTGAATATGGCAGAAACTTATTTAATAGTAATGATTTTAGGAATGGCATTTTACTTTATAAATCCTGTTTTCACTTCAATTTTTAATGGGGCAGGAAATAGTAGAACTCCTTTTATCATTAACTCAATAGGATTAGTGTTTAATATGGTATTTGATCCTGTATTAATACTTGGAATTGGACCATTTCCAAGAATGGAAGTTTTAGGAGCAGCTATAGCTACTGTTTTAGCTCAAATGGTAGTAACCTTATGTTTTATACTTGTAATGTTAAAAAGCAAAGAGCAATATCTAAAGTTTAATATATTTTCTAAACCTAATAAGGAAAATATTATAACAATTTGCAAGTTAGGACTTCCGGTAGGAGGACAAAGTGGATTATTCACTATATTCTCCATTCTCATTGCTAGAGCTATTGCGAACTTTGGACCTATTCCAATTGCAGTACAAAAGGTAGGTTCTCAAATTGAAGCTATATCTTGGATGACAGCAGGTGGATTCTCAACTGCTTTAGGAACCTTTGTGGGACAAAATTATGGGGCTAAAAAATATCATAGAGTTAAAGAGGGATATAGGGCTACTATGATAATGGCTATTATAGTAGGTATTTTTGCAACCTTGCTACTGACATTTGGAGGAAGAACAGTATTTTCATTATTTATACCAGAGGAAGAGGCTATAAAATACGGAATTGTTTATTTGAGAATATTAGGATACTCTCAGTTGTTTATGTGTATAGAAATTACTGTTAGTGGTGCTTTCAATGGGCTAGGGAGAACTATGATACCATCTGTTATAAGTGTAATATTCACAGGACTTAGAGTCCCTGCAGCTTATATCCTTGCATCAGAAAGTATTTTAGGACTAAACGGAGTATGGTGGAGTATTAGTATGAGTAGTGTTATTAAAGGTATATTGATGGTTGGAATTTTTACTATTTTATTAAAAAGAAACAAGCTTTTCAAAGAGGAAGTTGAGCTAGTTGCTTAAAGCTTTTTCATTTATATCGCCTTATATGCTTTAGAACTCTAAAGGATATAAGGTGATTTTTATTATAGAAAGCTATAAAAGTAGTTTTATTTATAAAATGAATAAAGCTAACTTTTCAACGGAAAATCTATGTATAGTAACATTTATAAGAAAAATGAATAGTATATACTGTAAAATAGATATACTGACATAGGTATATTTAGATTTATAATGTTAGCTTGTGGTGTGGGGAGGGGAAAAATATGTCTGAAGAAAATAAATTAAATAATGAAAAAGAACACGTACACTGCAAGGAAGACCATGAAGCAAAGGTATTAGAATGTGATACTATAGTAAAATGTCGTAGCAAACAATATAATATTGATACAAGCAAAAATGCTTTTATTGTAAATGTTCCAATAGTTTTAGCTGGAATTGAAATAGAATTAACCTTAGATAAAGAAATAGAGTTAGGAGAAAATAAAACATATGTAAGGGCTGAAAGTAAACATACCATGATAACTGAATGTAATATAATACCTTACACAAATAAATTATTTATAGAAGGATATGTTCAAAAATATATTGAGTTTTATGAAAATAGGAACATGGGATTGCTTAGCAAAGAATTAAAACATATGACTGTAAATATCCCTTTTAAAGCTTTTACGGAAGTTTCTTTTTTAACCAAGCCTATATATGGAAAAACTATAAATAAATCCATATGTGTGATGAAAAGTATGGAACTAGCCAAAGGGACCACAGAAAATTCTTGGTTTTATTATAACAAGCCCCAAGAACAAATTTACTGTGAGTTGGAGTGGTTAAAGAGTTTAGAAACTAATATTCTAGAGAATTCCTTAAAAGAGAATATGAACAATGGACAGGAATGTAAAAATTGTAGAAAGCTATTTATGAAGATGGTACTTAATATAGGTTTAAAGATAATTCAAAACCAACCACTAGCTATTTCTCATTTTGATAAAATCAATTATAGGAAAGAAGATAAAAGTAATATAAAAGAAGAAAAACTAGTAGAAGATGAATAACTACTTTTTAATACTATAAGGAGAGTAAGCATTTTGATGCATACTTTCCTTTTTTATAGTTAATGAAGGTAAATAATTAAGAAGAGTAGAAGTGAAAAACTAAACATAAGAATAAGATTTTATATTTACTCAATTAGAACATAGTATAATCACTTTATCTATTGATGAGGCATGGAACTTATTATCTAAATAAATACACTGCATACTTAGGTAAGCGAAATATAAATAGATGAAATTAATTAAAACATAGTGTTTTATAAAACTTATATTTGTCGAAAAAATTTGTAAATAAGAAGTTCTAAAAATAGGTGACAAGCTGTAACAACTTTCAAATTACTGAATAAGATATTATTAGATATGAAGCTTAAGGATTCAGCAGATAATGTGAAAGATCAAAAGTAGATTATTGGATAAAATTAATGTAACTTTAGGCTTTCATATACTTGAAGACAAAAATGGAGATGAAATCGTGTTTAAGAATCATGCAACCTTTAATAATTGTAATTGTGGAGAGTGCCCACCAGCTACAATTGAACCTGTAAACTTAGGGGAATGTAGTAACGAGCACTATCATCCATATGGATATCCAGGTCCAATGGTAGTTAAGGTTCCAGTAGTTCTATCTGAAGTTAAAGTTCAAATAGACCTTGAAAAGGAAGTAGTTTTAAACGAACCAGCTTATGACATTAAAACTATTGATAAAAAAGTATGTATAACACAATGTCATTTAGTACCATATACAAATAAATTATTCCTTGCAGGTTATGTTCAAAAAAATATACAGTATTCAACTGTTGACCAAGAAAACGCAAATAGTTTCAGTGGAGATATAAGGCACCATGTAATTAATGCTGATTTTAGGTGTGTTACTGCAGTAAAATTTACTAGACAACCTAATTTTGGAAAGTCTTATAAAATGAAATCTAATGTTTTAGATTGCAATATGGTTTGTCAAGATGAAGGAGAAGACAACTGGATGCACTATAATCAATATTTTGAGCCAATCTTCTGCGAAGTAGAGTGGACAAAAATTCTAGAAACTGATATTTTCAATAGAAATAATGAATGCCTAACAGAGTTCTCTACAGTAAACTGTTTCACAAACTTCATTGAAAAAATGGTAGTTTATATAGACCTTAAAGTATTACAAACTCAACAAGTGTTTATTCCAGAACCTGAATGTGAAGTAAAGGTAGAAAAGCACTATGAAGACAATCATAATTCTTGTGACTATTATGACGACATTGAAGTAAGCTGCATACCTGGAAAAGGAATGGTAGCAAGACCAATAAGAAGAGATAAATACTAAGAAAGCCTCTTAGTAAAGTATTATAAATAGTTAGGTTAAAAAAGAAACTTAAAACCATTAACTAAGAATTGTAGAGATTTATTCTTTTAATATAGATAGAAATTCAAATTAAATTCAAAAGGAGATTTTATATATGAAACTAAATTACAATGGACCAGAAGAGTATAAATATGACGAGAAAAAATGTGATTATAGACAAGAAGACAAACACTATGAAAAATGTGATTATCACCAACCATGCTGCGAAGAGCATAAATATTCACACTGCTATCCAAAGAGCCCATGTGCTTATGGCATATTATTTGAATGCAATAATGGTACTATGGCTAAAATACCATCAACAACAACTACAACTGGAGCACCAATAAACTGGGTGCCAAGATCTCTAGGTTGTGTTTCAATAGATACAAGTTGCTTAAAAATGCCAACAGTGAAATTTGATTTTAATTGTATAATCCAATATAGACGTATAGTAGCATCTCCAGCTCCATCAACTTTAACTTTTGGATTATTTAAAGTTTGCGATAATAATGGAGAAGAAATTCCATGTGGAACTTGGGAATATAGAGTAAACTTTGTTGACACACCAGTTGAAGAGCTAACAACCTCTTTCAGCTTCAGTTACTGTGAATGTGCTAGCTGTCCAAACTGCTGCACTTACTATGTGAAAATTATTGAAGCTAATAACCCATCATTAGGCGGAGTTTCTGATATTCTTGACGTAATGGCTCCATCACTTTCAGTTATGGCTAAATCAAGCTGCTAATCAGTTTAAAATATATTTTGGAAACCCTTCGGGGTTTCCTTCTCAAAACAAATAACCTTAAGTTGCTAAGTGACTTTGGAAGAAGAAAATATACTTCTGCCAAAGTCTATTTTATAAGCAAATTTATATAGTGTTGAAAGGTAATTTGGTTTAATTTATTTATGCAAGCATTAGGAGGAGAATTTATGAATGAAAACAATAGTCTAAATTATATCATAAAGCAAATAGCTAAAACTATTCCTAAAGAGAACCGTAACAAAGCTATGTTAGTCATATTAAGTATATTAAAGGAAAAAGCAAATATTAGTGAGAGTAGAGTTAGAAATGAAGGAATAGTGGTAGATAAGTTAGAGTTAGGTAATGACAGGGATACTAGCAATAACATATTAGATAAGGAAGAAAATAAGGAAAACACAATTGGAATTATATCACTGCGTAATGACAAGGATGAAAGGCCTAAGGAGTTTGTTGAAACTATTGCTAATCTTCAACAATGTGTCAGTGAGCAGGTGGATATTAGTATAGTACCTGAATCTTTAGTAGGGAATTTCCCTGTGATACTAGCACAAATAAACATAGAAATTTCAATTGAAGCACTTACAAAATTTCCAGAAGAGGTCTTCACTATAGAAGACATAGATAAGAATTTAATTGTAAGTAGTTGCAGCATTGTTCCAGATGCAAGTAGCATATTTTTAGAAGGAATTATAGAAAAAAAAGTAAAATATACCACAGTTAATGAATGTTATAGTGATAGAATTATTGGTAATATTAAAAATGCAACCTTGATACTTCCTTTTAAATGCTGTTCAGATCTGAAGTTTTCAAAAAGTCCTGAAGCTTTTAAGGGAAATAATTCTATAATACTTCAAGTATTAAGTCCTTTGGAACCTCAGTGCAATTACAATAAAGAAAGCTCAGTTGAAAGTAAAAAATTAAGTCATGAGATTTATTGTAGCTTGGAAAATGTGAAAATATGCGAATATAATAAAAAACTTAAAACTAAAATGTTAAAAAACACTTTATCAAAGGCAGATACTTTTAATATAATGAAAGAAAAAACTGTGATAAGCTTTACTATTTCTATAATGCAAAACCAACAGGTTTTTATTTATAATGAAAATAATAGCAAACCATTTGATACTTAGATGAAAAAAGCTTAAGGGTGCAGGTGAAGCTCCCTTAAGCTTTTTTTAAGATATGATTATATCGTCATATTTATAGTGGCCAGTAATGGTTTGTCTTAAGCCAAGTAATTCCCTTTTGTGCACAAATGCTCTTTGAGGGTGGAATAAAAATACCCATGGAGCTTCATCCACAATAATGTTTTGAATTTCCTTATAAAGTTCTAATCGTTTCACAGGGTTTATAACTTTTTTAGCTTCGCTTAACAAATCCATTACTTCCTCATTATTATAACGAACAAAGTTTGTAGAATTTTCGAAGTTGAATAGTGGTTGCAAGAAGTTGTCCAAATCTCCTGTATCAGCAATCCATCTACTCATAAAGCCATCACAATTTTTTATAGCAGCAGGAGTAAGATATTCACTTGCTTTAACAACTGTAATATCACACTTTACACCAATAGCATTTAAGTCTTCAACTATAAGTTTAAGAACTTTTCCGTTAGTTGTGTTTTCAGTATCTGTATCACGCAGATTAACTTTTAAAGTTCTATTTGATATTCCTTCCTTTTGAAGTATGCTTTTTGCAAGGGTAGGGTTATAATCATAGCCCTTTCCAGTGGCTCCATTTAACATTCCAGGAGGAATTGGACCCTTTGCTGCAACTCCTAATCTACCAAGAATCTCTTTAACTATTCTATCTTTATTTATAGCAAGATTAATTGCTTTTCTGGCTTCCTTACTTTTAACAAGAGGAGAAGAACCCTCTAAGTTTAAACCGAAATAATAGGTTCCTAATATTTCAGCAATCTTAGGATCTAAACCGGTTTTAGTTTTTATCTCTGTAATGTCAGTATCGGTATCTGTAACTATGAAGTCATGAGTACCATCTATGAACCCAGCTACGGCTCCAGAGGTGTTAAAGCTTATGATTGCCTTATCTACATAAGGAGTACCACCATAGTAGTCTTTAAAGGTTTCTAGTACACATTCTTTGTCATTATACTCTTTAACAATAAATGCTCCACAACCAGTAATTGTTCCTTTTAAACAATCTTCCTTGCAAAGAATAGAGGTAGCTACTTGTCCTAAGTTTAATAAGAAACCCATGTAAGGAGAAGCTAGTTTTAATTTCACTCTATATCTATCTAAAGCCTTGATACCTGAAACAGAAGAAGCTTGTCTTGTCATAAATTCATGGGCACCTTCTAGGAAATCTAAATACCAAGCATTATCAGCTTTTAAATTTGGGTCTAATATTCTCTGAAGGGAATATACTACATCATCAGAGGTAACTTCTTTTCCGTTATGAAATTTAAGACCCTTTCTTAGATTAAATATCCAAGTTAATCCATCTTCCTCTACATACCAACTTTTAGCGAGACCAGGAAGTATATTACCTTCACAAGAAAGAGAAATTAATCCACTGTGTACATTTGATAAAAGCTGGTTTCCATCAGAATCGATACAATTTGCAGGATCTAAGGTAATTGGCTTACCATGACAGGCATGAAGTACTGATTCTTTTTTCTCTTCAACATCTTTAATTTCATTTAGAAGATCATTAGTAAGAACTTGCATATCCTTTGACACATCATCCAAAGCGGCTAAGGAAGTTTTAGTGTATGCAGTGTTCAAAGAAGCATATTGTGCCATTTGCTCTAGGTGTTCTGCTACCTTAGTCATATCTTCTGTAGCATACATTATCTTTTCTAAAATATTTGTTTGTGATGCCGTAGCATTACTAATTTCTTTAACAACTTCAGTAGTACTAGTTACTGCTTCAGTAATTTCATCAAAAACTTGTAATGTATTGTGAGCAATTTCTGTTCCTTCATTTACCTTAGAGGAGCTTACCTTCATTGCGTCTAGGGTTTGAGCAACACTATTATTTATTTCCACTATATTTTTAGAAATATGATCAGCAGACTCTGCACTCATTTCAGCTAATTTTTTTACTTCTGTAGCAACAACTGTAAAGCCTTTTCCAGCTTCACCAGCTCTTGCAGCTTCTATAGCAGCATTAAGAGCCAAAAGATTTGTTTGTTTAGATATGCTTTTAATAATCTCTAACATATCATTAATTTGAGTTGCTTTGTGGCTTAGGTTATTTACTAAAGAACTTACATTGTCTACTGAAGATTTAATTTCATCCATGGCATCAATAGATTTATGTACAGCATCAGTTCCCTTTTTTGCTGTAGTCAAAGTTTCTTCAGCAATTGTTCTAGTATTATCAGTATTAGCCATAACTTCTTCAGCAAAGGCGCTATACTCTCTAACACCGTCAGATACTTTCTCGATAGAGCTCATTTGAACTTCAACTTGACCTGCAATATCGTTAATCATAGTTATAAGGTTTTCTGTAACAGAGGTAGCATCCCCAACTTTATTAACTATCCTTTGAGAAATACATTGTTGGTTATACTTTAACAAAGCTAATTTGCTATTACTGTTAGGTTTAACCTCAGGAGTGTTTTTCACTGCTATTGTAGTATCTACAATATTTGTAGAAGGAGTATTTTTTTTTCTTCCGAACATATTTATACCTCCAGAAAGTGTTTTATATAATTTAGTTAAATATAGTATTATTTTAAAGGTCACATTATGTAGAATTTTCTTTTAAAGTTATATGTTACCAATATTTTTCAACTATTAATTATATAGCTATAGTTTAATATAATCAATAGAATAGAAAAAATATAAATTGGTATAGTGAAAAATATGACACCTCCATAAGTATATCGTCAAAAATCATCAAAACTGAATAGCAGTATTTTAAGTTGTATAGGCCACATATAATTAGTAAGTCAATATAAATTGCTTTAATAACAATAAAATAATCCCGACCTATAGTAGGATTCTCAGTAGATGAATAGTAATAATAGAGAAAATAGTAAATGTTCGTGGTATAATATAGAAAATATAAAAAGGGGGCGAGAATATGGAAGGATTTACTTTGGATAATATTATCATGGTTTTAGTAGCTTTAGGCCTTTTAATTCTAGTTATAAAATTTATTAAAGGTGTAATTAGAACGGTGATATCTTTAATTTTAATTCTGACTTTAGGTGTAAGTGGGTATAATATTTTTATTGCCAAAAAGCCTGTATCTTATGAAATCCAAAGATATAAAACTGACTTTGCCTATGTAAAAGAAATGAAAAATTTAACTACAGAAGCGTCCAAAGCAATTGATGAAATTAAGGAAAACAAAAATGTTAACGAAAATGTGAATAAGCTTATGGATCTCAGGGAAAAAGCTAATGGAATCAATCATAGTGAAGAAGCAAGCTTTATTCATAAAAAATACATGAATGGATTTGATGCAGTAATTACTGGGGTAAAAGGTTACGAAGTTGCTAAGGGGGCTGAGGCTCAGGTGGCAAAACTTGAAGAATTGTCAAAAGAAATTAATATAAGTTTTATGGATGTAATTTTTCCAGAAAAATAAATTTTGAAATTACAATGAAGCAATAAAGAAGTAATTTTATTATGATAAATTTGTATAATTAAAGGAATTAGGATAAAAGTCATTGAGTAAGGGTTACACCGCTTAATGACTTTTTTTAATTAAATAAAAATTAAGTCCATTTGTTTGATGAATTTGGATGAAAGTCCTTTTGTAAATAAATCTTTTTGTTTTACAAAAATTTTACACTATACAAAAACTTAGGAGTTATTAAGTGAATAGTGGTGTTTAAAATTATTTAAATTTATTAGATACTAGAAGCTAAGTTTAGATAAATAACATTATTTACGAATTTTTAATATAAGCAACAAGAATTCTTAAGAGGATTAGGGAATAAGCTATGAGAGAAATGGAATTTTATTGTAATTAGCACTAGAAAGTAGTACCATTATAATAATATACTGAATATTAAAAAAGTAGTTTGTGTAAAAGGGGGAATAAAACATGGAACTAAAATATAGTAGTTTTCTTACGGAAATTAAAGAAGACTTAAAATTACTAGTAAAAGAACTTTCCAAAGATTTTCCTTATGTATCTATATTAGCAACGGATTGTATAGGAAAGGTTTATTCTGTTACTAGAAGAACTTCAGCTATTTCAGGAAATGACTGCAATGAAAGGGGATTTGTGGTAAGAATTCATAATGATGTGAACTATTCAGAGTACTCTTTTAATGAAATATCAAAGGATACTGTGCTTGAAATCGCAGAAACAATAAGAAAAGACTTGGGTGGATTTGTAAAGCAAGCTATGGGAAAACTCACATTTAATGAATATGAAAGAATTAAGGAAGAAGAAATGAAGAAAGTCTTTAGCAAGGAAGTGAAGATTAATCCAAAGACTTTAAAGGACGAGGAAGTAATCAAAAGACTTACTGCTATAATGAACAATGGACTAGTAAAATCAGAAAAAATAATAGATTATAGAGTTAGATTTGAATATCTTCATGTAAATAAGCTATATCTTTCAAAGAATAAGGATTTAGAGCAAAGTTATATGTGGGGTAATGGAGCAAATATTTGCATTGCTTCTAAGGATGAAAATACAAAATATTCCTATAAGGGTTTTTCAGGCTTAAAGGGTGGTGAGCTTTTAGAGGAAATGGAAGCTTCTGTAGAATTAGTAGTTAATAATACGCTTGTTTTATTAGATGCAGAGCCAATGCCACCGGGAGAATATGAAGTTATTTGTGACCCAGATGTTACTGGACTTATTGCTCACGAAGCTTTTGGACATGGAGTAGAGATGGATATGTTCCTAAAAGATAGGGCAAAATCAAAGGAGTATTTAGGAGAGTATGTGGCTTCAGAGTTAACTGTTATGCATGATGGAGCTAAGGGGATTGAAGAAACCTCTTCTTATAATTTTGATGATGAAGGTGTACTAGCTCAGGATACTATAATCATAGAGGAGGGTATTTTAAAACAAGGCATTTCCGATAGCCTTTCAGCCTTGAGTCTAGGTGTAGAACCTACAGGCAATGGGAAAAGAGAATCCTATGAAAGAAAAGCGTATACTAGAATGACAAATACTTATTTCTCACCAGGAAAACATAAATTAGAGGATATGATAGCTTCAATTGATTATGGATTTTTACTAGAACAGTCAGCCAGTGGAATGGAAGATCCTAAGAACTGGGGAATTCAGTGCATGGTTAATGTGGCTAAGGAAATAAAGGATGGAAAATTAACTGGAAAAGTTTATTCGCCTGTTATTCTTACAGGGTACGTTCCAGACCTTTTAAAATCAATATCTATGGTTTCAGAAGATTTAGAAATGGGTGGAGCAGGCTTCTGTGGAAAAGGATATAAAGAATGGGTTAAAGTGTCTTGTGGAGGGCCATACATTAAGGCGAGAGTGAGGTTAGGATAATGGTTGAGAAAATTATAAATGAATTAATGAAAGCTGATATAGATAAATATAAAATTAACGTAGAAACTGTAGAAAGTGTAGAGTTGTTTTTTATTAAAAAGGCTCTGGATATGAATAGAAAAAAGAAGATTACTAATTACAAGGTAACGGTTTATAAGGATTTTGAGGAAAATGACCAGACTTATAGAGGTTCTTCAGAGGTGGACATATATCCAACTATGAAGGAGGATGAAATAGGAATTATTCTAAAGGATGGGTTATATGCAGCAGGTTTTGTTAAAAATAAATTCTATCCATTAGTAAAGGGTGAGAAGTGTGGTGAAATAACCCTTCCATCAAAATTTAGTGGATATACCTTAGAAGCGGGAGCCCTTGCTATACAAAAAGCTCTTTATAAAAATGATATCTGTGAGCAAGGAGGAATCAATTCTTCAGAGATATTCCTAGAGAAAATTACAAAAAGAATAATTAACTCTGAAGGTGTAGACGTAACTTTTGTGAAGTTTTCCTCCGAAGTGGAGTGTATTACTCAATGGATTGAGGAGCAAGACGTGGAGCTTTTCAATGTATTTAGATATGGAGATTTAGATGAAGAGTTAATTGCAGATAGTGTTAAAGATGCTATCGAACTAACTAAGTGGAGAGTTAAAGCTAATAATGCAGTTAAAACAGGAAACTATAGAGTGCTTTTAAGAAAATCGGCTCTTAAGAGTATGTTTTCTTATTACATGGATAAGGCTAGCGTAGGGGCAGTTTACAATAAACTTTCAAATTTTAAGCCTGGTGAAGGAGTTCAAGGTAATGAAATTAAGGGAGATAAGGTTACTATAACTCTAAAAGGATCTGCACCTTACGATAATGATGGACTTAAGCTCGAAGAAGTAACTATCATTGAAGATGGAGTTTTAAAAACTTATCATGGAAACACTAGATTTTCTCATTATTTAGAGGTAGAACCTACAGGTAATCTTGATGAAACTGTAGTAAAGTGTGGAGAAAAGCCTATAGTGGAAATGACAAGGGAGCCATATTTAGAATTAGTTGCCTTTTCAGACTTCCAGATAGATTCTTTAACAGGAGACTTTGCAGGAGAAATTCGACTTGGTTTCTACTACGATGGAGAAAAGATAACTCCAGTAACAGGAGGTTCTATGTCTGGTAATATTAAGAATGTACAAAATAATATGTTCTTATCAAAAGAAATTTACAAAGACGGAAGCTTTACTGGACCTAAGATGTTAGAGCTTATAAATGTTAATATTGCTGGAGAATAGAATTTTTAAAATTAAGTGGTTATAAATTTAGTATAAAATGCATAAAAGCGCATAAGTGCTATATATTCTTTTATTTAAGTATTCTTATATTTTTATAAAGAAATAAATATAAGGATACTTAAATATATATTTATAATAATTTCTTAATATAGCGGTGTATTTTAACTTATATATTACTACATATTACTAGCGAAGAAGTAATATTATAGTAGGGATAATAAAAAATGAAATCTAAGATAAACAGGGAATTTTGCATAAAGCGTGAATTCCCTGTTTTATTGAGAATAATGAACAATATTATTCCTAAGGAGTGTTGTAACCTTATTACTTAACTAAAAAAATAAATTATTAATTGGTGATTTGTGTATTAAACACGTTTAAACATCCATAAGAGCTAGAGAACTATTTTATTGGAATATGATTAAATCATAGGACTCATATAAGTTCGACCTTTGGACTTGTTTAATATTTTGGTAATGGAAGCTTCCAGTACTCTCATTCCTGTTTTTATTTGTTCAAGATTTGTAGCAGCATAGCTTAATCTTATAGTATTGTCATTATTTCTGTAGTTATTTACGTAAAAAATTTTACAGGGAACTATAAGCACGTCTTCTTTTGCACATTCAAGGTAAAGTTTAGTAGCTTCCACTCCTTGAGGTAGTGTAACCCAAAAATTTAGCCCGCCCTTAGGTTCAATGAAAGTTACTCCATATTTTTTAAGATTATTTAGCTCTTTTAACATGGCCTCATATTTTTCCTTATAGATATCCTTCATATAATTTATATGATCTTCCCAATGACCTTTTTCAAAATATAAATGAAGTGCTCTTTGTATCAATCCAGATGAGGAAATATCTGTTGAGTGCTTTGCCTTAAGAAGCTCACTAGAAAGATTTTCAGGAGATACTATGAATCCTATTCTAAGACCAGGCATCAGAAGTTTAGAAAAGCTTTTGATATAAATTACTTTATCCAGCGTATCAAGGGATTTTAAAGAAGGACTTTCATGGAAATTCTCAAAAGAAAGTCCAGCAAGAGAATCATCCTCCACTATATATACCTTATATTTTTCAGTAAGTTTCAATAAACCTTCAAGATTTTCCTTAGAGTATGAAATTGTAGTAGGACTTTGAAATCTAGTCATTACATAAATTAGTTTAGGATTATACCTAATAATTTGTCTCTCTAATACCTTCAAATCTATACCATTTTCATTTATTGGAACTCCAACGATTTGAGCACCTCTAGATTTAAAAACGGAAACTGCTCCAGTATAGGTTGGATTTTCTGTAATAACATAATCACCAGGATTTAAAAGAGTTTTTCCAATAATATCTATACCCTGTTGAGCACCTGATACTATTTGTATATATTCCTTTTTTACATTTATATTATTGTAAAAATTTAGAAAGTTACAAAGGGATTCTCTTAAGGGTTCAAAACCATTACTTTCTTGATATCCAAAAGCGTATCCTTTATCTCTATCCAGAACTTCATTTAAGGAATTTTTAAAAGCATCTATAGGAAATATGCTAGGATCTGGAGTGGCACTGGCAAAATTAATAGTACTAGAAGTTAGTTCTATTTGGCCGCTAGACATAAGTTTAATATCCTCATGCTCTAAAAACTCATCCTCACCCAAGCTATTTCCAGTGGCTTTTTTTTCATGGCATTGCTCTTCTAACTGAAGTACATAGTAACCACTTCCTTTTATAGCCTTAATATATCCATTAGTCTCTAATTGTTTATATGCATTTACCACTGTAACATTATTAACTCCTAAATCATTAGCAAGTTTTCTGATTGCAGGAAGTTTTTCTTTAGGTTTTAGCTTTCCACTTTTAATTAACTCTCCAAGAGAACTTGAAAGTTGGAGATACATAGGAGTGTTTATTTCTTTATTTAATTGTATCGATATAATATCCATAATTTTCATTTCTCCTTTAAATTGTATTGACTCAGAAAAAATTGTATGCAATAATTTGGTTGAATTTAGATGGCTATACAATAATTGTAACGATACGATTATTGTATAATGCCAGTATACATTTGTAAAGGAGAGTTTATTATGAATGAAAGATATGAACTAAACAAGAATCTAGCTCAGATGCTAAAAGGTGGAGTAATAATGGATGTGATCAATGCAAGGGAGGCAGAAATTGCACAAAAAGCCGGTGCTGTAGCTGTTATGGCTCTTGAACGTGTTCCTTCAGATATAAGAAAGCAAGGTGGTGTTGCTAGAATGTCTGATCCAAAAATGATTAAGGAAATTCAAAGTGCTGTAACCATACCTGTTATGGCAAAGGTGAGAATTGGTCATTTTGTAGAGGCTCAAATTTTGGAAGCTTTAAATGTTGATTATATTGATGAAAGTGAAGTTTTAACACCAGCAGATGAAGTTTTTCATATAGATAAAAAAGGTTTTAAGGTTCCATTTGTTTGTGGGGCTAGGAATTTAGGAGAAGCACTTAGAAGAATAGGTGAAGGAGCATCAATGATAAGGACAAAAGGAGAAGCTGGTACAGGCAATGTAGTAGAAGCTGTAAGACATATGAGAACTATGGTTTCAGATATAAAAAGAGTTCAACTTGCGTCTCAAGAGGAATTAATGACCATTGCAAAGGAAATGGGAGCACCTTATGACTTAATTGTATACGTAAAAAATCATGGAAAATTACCAGTAGTAAATTTTGCAGCTGGTGGAATAGCAACACCAGCAGATGCAGCTTTAATGATGCAATTAGGAAGTGATGGAGTTTTTGTGGGTTCAGGTATATTTAAATCTTCAAATCCAGAAAAAAGAGCACAAGCAATAGTTAAAGCTACTACTTATTATAATAATCCAGAGGTCATTGCAGAGGTGTCAGAGGAGCTTGGTGAGGCAATGAATGGTATAGATATTAGAGAAATTCCAGAAGCAAATTTATATGCTAATAGAGGCTGGTAAGGAGAAAGTTATGATTACCGTAGGTGTACTTGGAATTCAAGGAGCAGTAAGCGAGCACATAGATAAACTTCACAGTTTTACTGAAGTAAAGGCTATAGTTGTAAAAACCAAAGAGGAATTAAACTTAGTTCAAGGAATAATAATACCAGGGGGAGAAAGTACTGCTATTGGCAAACTCCTAGAAGAATTTTCTTTGATAGGACCCTTAAGGGAGAGAATAGAAAAAGGGCTTCCAGTTTGGGGAACCTGCGCAGGAATGATACTTCTGGCTAAAAAAATTAATAAGGATCCAAAAGCTTATTTAAAGGTTATGAATATAGAAGTAAAAAGAAATGCTTATGGAAGTCAATTAGAGAGTTTTCAGGAACAAAAGATTATTAGGGGAATTTCAAAAGAACCAATTCCTTTAGTATTTATTCGTGCTCCATATGTGGAGAGAGTCTGGGGAAGTGTAGATATTTTAGCAGAAGTTGATGGAAAGATTGTAGCTTGTAGAGAAAAGAACATGTTAGCAACATCCTTTCACCCAGAGTTAACTGAGGATTTAAGTTTTCACAAATACTTTGTGGAAATGATTAGCTAAGAATCACTCTAATTACTACTTAGAGGTTAACTTAGATCATGCAAAAAAGAAGTAAATGCAAATAATTTGCATTTACTTCTTTTTTGTTTTAGAATATTATTAAAGTAAAAGTAAAAATTTAGTCTAAACATCATTATTTACTATGGAATTTATTTTATATATAAGGTTAGGTTTATGCATAAACTTACAGGTGTTCAAATATAAATTTAAAGGAGTACAAAGGGTTTTTAGGGTGCTATTAAAAACCACAAGTAGAATAGTCATTAGATGATTACAATGAATTAATTATAAAATCATATGAAAATTAGTGGGGGAGATGAATTTTGAAAACAAAGATAGATATACTTTCTGGATTTTTAGGTGCAGGAAAAACCATGCTTATTAAGAAGTTAATCAGTGAAAAACTACAACATGAAAATATTGTTATCATTGAGAATGAGTTTGGTGAAGTGGGAATTGATGGAAGTATTTTAAAGAGTTCCAATGTTCAAGTAAGAGAAATAAATGCTGGATGCATTTGTTGTACAGTATCCTCAGATTTTAGTAAGGCAATAAAAGAAGTTATAGAAAAATTTAATCCAACTAGAATAATAATTGAGCCATCAGGTGTAGGAAAATTATCTGATATTTTAAATGTATGTAAAGGAGAAGAAATAAAAGAGTTAGCAATAATCAATATGATAATTACAGTAGTAGATGGATTAAAGTATCACACTTACATTAAAAATTTTAGTGAGTTTTATAAAAATCAGATTCAAAATGCTAATACACTAATCATTAGTAGAAGTCAAAAGCTTTCTCTATATAAGTTATTAGAGGTTGTAGAAAGTTTACAAACTATCAACACCAAAGCACATATCATTACTACACCTTGGGAGAATATAAAAGCAGAGAAAATAATAGCTATTAGTGAAAGTAAAGGGAATGACACTTTGGACAGTGTAAATTTAGTTAAAAAGCCAATGTTGGCAGGTAAAATAAGAAATTCTGTAAATCATAAGGCAAATGAAGTTTTTCAAACTGTAGGTATAGAAACACCAAAGGTTTTTAGTGAAAAATCTCTTGAAAGGTTTCTACAAGTCATGGAAAAGGATTCAACCTACGGGACAATACTTAGAGCAAAAGGTATTGTGGAGACTGAAGAAAAGAAGTGGATTCAATTTGATTATGTACCAGAAGAATTTCAAATGAGAGAAAGTTATCCTGAGTATACAGGTCGGGTTTGTGTTATTGGAAGTGGACTAAATAAGGAAGCAATTAAAAAGTTATTTCTTAACTCAAAATAGAGGTAAAAATTATGATGAAAACAGATATTGAAATTGTAACAGGCTTCATAGGTTCAGGAAAGACCACTTTTATTAACGCCTTATTAGAACATACTTTAGGTAAAGAGGAGAAAGTTTTAATAATACAATTAGAATGTGGAGCTGGAAGTATTGAAGAAAAGTTTATAAAAAATAAAAATATAAGATATGCACCTATGAGCTACGAAGAGTTTTCTGAAAGAAGGTTTAGTGATATTCTGCAGAAGATAACACCACACAGAGTTATCATAGAATTTAATGGTACAGAAGACATTAATAAATTGCTAGAGCTTATTCACAGTAAAAGGATCAAGGAACTTTCAAAGTTAACTACAACTTATTTTGTTTCCGAGGCGGTAACCTTTATCACCTATTTAAATAATATGGGAAGATTCTTGTTACCTTGTCTTCAAATAAGCGATTTAGTGATTTTAAATAATACAAAGGATATTCATAAGGACTCTCTAAATACTGTGACACAAACTATTAAAGTATATAAAGCGTTTATACCAATATTAGAAGTAGAACATATTAGCAATATAAAAGAAACCCTTAACAGGAGTAAATTATTTCATAGAGGAATTTTAAAGACATGGGACATATTTTTAAAAAAATTAAGGGCATAAATAAAAAATAGAGACCGAGTATTGAGAAGAATTTAATTAGCAAATCATTTGTAAATCAAAAGGAGAAGAATAGTGGAAAATAGAGTTAATTATGAAAAAAAATATACACTCCTTCTTTATATCGCAATAATAGGAGTTATTGCTTTTAGTTTGCTAAGGATGAAGAATATAGGAGTCATAGATACAAATATGCTTCAAAGCTTTGCAACCATTTTTACAAGTATTGTTCTTGAAGGTATCCCATTTATTTTATTAGGTGCATTTGTATCTGCTTTAATTCAAGTATTTGTGTCAGAGGAAACCATAACAAAAATAATACCTAAGAACAAATTTTTAGGATTTTTTGGAGCTTCACTTATGGGGTTCATCTTTCCAGTATGCGAATGTGCCATTATACCTATTGCTAGAAGGTTGATAAAAAAAGGCCTTCCTTTAGGTTTGGGGGTAACCTTTATGCTGGCAGTACCCATAGTAAATCCAGTGGTGCTTTTATCAACTTATTATGCCTTTTATGATAAGCCTTCAATGGTGATTATGAGAGGTGGCTTTGGAATTATAGCGGCTATAACCATTGGAATTTTTATATCTATGGTGGAAAAGAAGGCCATATCTCCACTTAAGAATAACGGATATAAAGATGAGTATGGATGTAATTGTGGATGTGACATTAATAATCCTTTATATAAGTATAAATCAAAGCTTAGCATAATTCTTGATCATACCACTAGGGAATTTTTATCTATAAGTAAGTATTTAATTTTTGGAGCATTCATATCAGGGGTATTTCAAACCTTAGTATCAAGAGATGTAATGACCTCCCTAGGTAGTAGGCCTATGGCTTCTATTGGCATAATGATGGCACTGGCATTTTTACTATCAATATGTTCGGAAGCAGACGCTTTTATAGCAAGAACCTTTTTATCGCAATTTACAGTAGGTTCTATTTTAGGTTTTTTACTTCTTGGGCCAATGTTAGATATAAAAAACACCTTCATGCTATTTGGCAATTTTAAAGGCAAAGTAGCTATTCTTTTGACCGTCTATATAGGATTAGTAGTTTTCATCATAGCTGCTTACACAAATGTGGCAGTAATGTTTGGGGTGATTAAATGAAGAAGTTTAATATAGAAGAGTTTTTCACCTTTATTGTTCTTTTAGGATTTTCAACACTTTTTTATTACTTAATCTTTACTGGAAAAATAAAGACTTTTATTAGTCCCAAAATGATAAATTACATGATGTTTGCACTAATTATGTTTACTATATTAACCTTTTATCAAGGAAATAAGGTGTTTTCTCCTAAAAACTATAAACCAATAAGTAGTAGCTATATATTATTACTATTAACTTTAATTATAGGATTTGTATCAGCAGAAAAGGGAATAAACTTAGCTATTGCGGAAAATAAAACTATGAGTTTGCCAAGTTATACCAATAGGGATAAATTAAAGGCTCCTAGTTCAAATAGTAAGGATGAAAAAGTTAGTGAAAATAAGTTAAAAGAAACCTTATCCTTAACAAATGATAATACTATAATAATAGATGATGGTAATTTTTATAAAGCTGTTAATGATATTGGATCAAACTTAGAAAAATACAGAAGTAAAAAGGTAGTAATTACTGGCTTTGTATTTAAGCGAGAAGATTTCAAAGAGGGTGAATTTGTTGTAGGTAGAATGTCTATGGCCTGTTGTGCTGCAGATGCTCAAGTTATGGGGTTAATGGCTAAATGGGCTGAAGCAAAGAATTTAGAAAAGGATACATGGGTTAATATAGAAGGTGTAATTCAAAGCACCCAGTATAGCTCTTTAGAAAATAATGAGGCTTTTACCTTACCTTTGATAGAAGTAACTAAGGTGGAAAAAATTCAAACACCAGAAAATATCTATGTGTATCCTGATATTAATAAGTAAAAATGTTGAAAGAACTTGAAACTATAAAAGAGAGGATACTGCACAATGCATAAAGGTCCTATGTAATACCAAAGCCATGGATAGTAGATAAATAACTCCTCTACTATTCATGGCTTTATTAGTATTAAATTAATAAATATTCATTTTGAGATAGCCCTTTTTAAAAGTAATGAAAAAGTCAATTTCTTAGTGCTTTTGATAATAGGTTTAATTTTGCTAAAAGATATATTGTCTTCAGACATTCTATCTAGAAGTATAATTAAATCAGTTTTTAAAAACATTTTTGAATTACTTTATCCCCAATATTCTGGTTTTTCTTGATGATCTGCACGAATGGCTTTTCGAAGTATTGTAAGAGTAATTTTATTATTATTTCTATCAATAGAGCAAGGATATGTGGAACCACAATCCTTACAGACTAAATACTCTTTTTCATTGATCTGTTCTCTATTATCAAATAAGTAGGGAGTTTCTTTTGTTTCTTTAATATCAGAAACCATATCAGATGGATTTACCTCATAAGTATACACATAAGTAGCCTCTCGTTTCATTTCAAAATGGTTAGAATTACATTTTGGGCATACTAAGGATTTATCTATATTTAAATTCATGAATATAACTTCCTTTCTCCTATAACTATGGTTTTATTATTTCTTAAGTTAAAAGGTTATATTCAGTAAGTGCTAATATATACAGTGAAATAAAGTATCTTACTACTATATTGAGGAGATATAAGATTATTTATTTTTCACACACTATAAATAACTAGATTAGAAGGTTATAATTTAAAATATAATATAGGTAATAGAAATGAACAAATAACCATTGTAGAGTTTGTTAGGAGGGCATCTATGGAAAATTTAAGTTTTAAAGAGCTTAATCAAAAAATATCTAAAAAGCTTTTGACCTCTAGATACTTAAAAGTTAGCAATATCTCGAAGGCATTAGTTGGAGAATTTTTAAAAAGTAATTCATATATAGAAAATTTAGTAACCATGGCGGAAGAAAAGGATTTTAGTTGTAGAAGAACTCTTTTACTTTGTGAAGAGTTAATGAAAAATATATTAGAATTTAATAGATCAAAAAGTGTTTATAAAGATGAAGAGGAAGTTACTTTAGATATAAATTTTCAATTAGAAGATAATCAAAATAAATGGTTGAATTATTTATATAATTATTCGCTTAAGAAATCTTTTCCAGAAGCAGTACCAATTAAGTTAAATTCCTTATATGATGCTCTGTGTGAAGTGTACCTAAAAGTTTTAAGAGTTGTATCTGAGGTACAAAAGAATACAGAAGATAGCACCTGGCAAAGCTTGTACCCTATAAAGTTCTTAACACAGGGAGAAATCAGAGGACTTGAAAGTGATGAGGAATATGTAAAGTTTCTTAAAGCTTTTAAAAGGGACTATATTTATGAAACTATGAAGCTAAACGGAGAAGTATTTGGGTACAATACACTAGATCATATTTGTGGAGTTCATCATTTATCTTTATACATTGGACGACAGGCGAAGCTTAAAAATCTCCCAGTAGACTTAGGGAGAGTTTCGGGAGCTGCAGCAGGTCATGATATAGGAAAGTATGGTTGTAAAGGGGAGGAACTTAAGAGAGTTCCACATCTTCATTACTATTACACAGATCAATGGTTTAAAAAACATAATATTAATTATATAAGGAATGTAGCAATAAATCACTCAACTTGGGATTTAGAACTAGAGAATCTTTCACTAGAGAATCTTATCTTAATTTATTCAGATTTCAGAGTGAAAAATATTCAAACAGACAAAGGGGCAAAGATGCATATATTTTCCCTTGCTGATTCTTTTAGAGTAATTTTAGATAAGTTAGAAAATCTGGATGATAAGAAAGAAAAAAGATATAGAAGAGTTTATGCAAAGCTTAAGGATTTTGAGGATTATTTAGTAAGTATTGGAGTTGATACCACTCTTGAGGAAAATCAAAACTTAACTCTTATTGATAAACCTATTTACTCCTTAATGCAGGGGAAGGAGGTAGTTCAGAATCTAAGGTACCTTTCAATAAACCATAATATCAAGCTTATGCATGCTCTTCGTGATGAGTATTCTATTGAGGAAATTTTTGAGCAAGCAAGAAGTGAGGAACATTGGAAGAATTTAAGACAATACATAAGGGTCTTTGAAGAATACTCTACTTATTTAACACAAAAACAAAAGATACAAACTATGAGATTTTTGTATGACAATCTTACTCACCCAGAAGATGATATAAGAAGACATTGTGCAGAACTTATAGGAATTTTAATTGGGATTTTTGATGAGGATTACAATAAGGAAATTCCCAAAAATGTGATTCTTGAAAAGTCAGAGATTAATAGTGGTCAATTATTTAAGGAATATTTAGATTTATTGCTTTATCCAAATTATAAAATAATCGCAAGTCATAGAAGTTGGATAGGCTACAGCACGAGAATTATGGTAAATTCACTATTTAAAAACTGCAGAAGAACCTTTATAGCTACTTATAGAAGTATATTGATGGATTACTATAGTGCTACAGGAAACTTAAGCAATGAAACCCAGTTGTTTCTATTAGAAACAGCTAAGTATATTCCCGTGGAACCTTATGAGGAAAAACTAGGGCTTTTATTTAATTATATAATTTCTATGGCTAAAAAAAGGAATACTACTTTAAGATTAGCAGCTCTAGAGGTTATGAGTGAGGTTTTAGAAAAATCAAACTCAAATGATGAACTTAGAGAAATGGCAGTAGAATATCTTTCTATATCAAATAGTAGAAGTAAAATTCCAACAGAGAATTTGCTGAAGTTAAAGTTAGCAACTCAGCTTAATATGAGGGAAAAGATTATCATCTTTGAGAGATACTGCGACCTTGATAATGTTAGAATTCCTGAAATATTTTTAAGTAATTTAAAATCTGCGACAGATTGGATTAAAAAGAAAAACCAAATTGAATTACTTTTAGAATACACTCTTAAAAACATAGGAATTACAGGACTTCATACAGCTATTCATTTTTGTAATTTAATAAAGGTAAGTGCAATAGAAACTGTAAGAAAAAGGGCTGGTTTTGCTATACTTAGAATTATGCCTCACCTAACTTTACCAGAAAGAAATGAAGTAGCAGTAGAGCTTTTAAGAGCCTTAGAAATAGATGAGCACAGGTTTACTGAGTATATTCCACCCTTGTTAGGAGAAGTTCTTCTATGGTTAGAACCAAAAGAATTAAATGAGATTATTGAGGATTTTAAATATAAAATAAAATCCTCAGAGGAAAATATTAAGCCTCTAATTCTCAAAACTATTGGAACTTGTGTAGCAGGCTATGGAAAATACCAGAGTAGATTTATTGAGAAGAAGGAAGCAAGTCATAAACGTCTTATAAATATGATAGGAATATTATTAAATGGTCTAGGTGACTATAAAATTAGAGTTAAACAAGCTGCTATAAGTAGTTTAGGTAAGGATATCTTTGGCGCAAAAACTTTGTCTTTGGAAGAAAAGTATAATATTTTCAAGCTTGTTGGTAAGAAAATCCTTACCTTAATTACTGATGATGAAAGAGACAGAATTATTTTTCTAACTAATTCTGCTGCTTTAAATCATATATATAGATTTATATCAGATTATAGCTTTTTTAAAGGAGAAATAGATATACCCATATCATCGAAAATAGCCTTTTTCCCAGGTACCTTTGACCCATTTTCCATAAGCCATAAAATTATTGCAAAGGCAATAAGAGATAAAGGCTTTGAAGTTTATTTAGCAGTGGATGAGTTTTCTTGGTCTAAGAAAACCTTACCTAATTTATTGAGAAAGATTTTAATAAATATGTCTGTTGCAGATGAATTAGATATATTTATCTACCCAGAAATATTTCAAACTAATATTTCTAATTCAGAGGATTTAAAAAGATTAAAAGAAAATTTTAGTCATTCAGAAGTATATTTTGTAGCTGGAAGTGATGTAATACTAAATGCCTCTTGTTATAGAAGAGAAAATAGTGAAAACTCTATTCATAGTTTTCCACATATAATTTTTGAGCGGGGAAAAAGTAAGTACTTAGAGGAGGCTAAAAAGAAAATACAGGGAGAAGTAATGATCTTAAATCTTCCGCCAAGCTATGCAACCATTAGTTCAAGCCAAATAAGAGATTATATTGATAGAAATAGAGATATATCTAGTTTGATAGATCCATTAGTCCAGCAATATATCTATGAAAATGGATTTTATCAAAGGGAGCCTTTGGAAAAATTAGCTTTAACCTCTTCTAATATCCATATTGAGTTTGCTGAAGAAATTACAGAGGGATTAATTAAAATCATAGGTAACTCTTCTAAAGATAAGGAGCTAGTTTCTCAGTTTTTAAAAGAGCATTCCCAAAAAACTGCTTCAAAATTAGTGATTATTAAAAATGTTGAAACTCATCAGGTATTAGGATTTTCTGCACTACATTGGGTTAGATCTAATAATCTTTATAATGAAGTACTGTGCGAAAAGGTATCCAGATATGTTCGTGAAAGTGGTACAGGAAGACTTATTCTTATTGATGCTATTTATGTAAATAATAAAGATAAAAATAAAGCCTTAGAGGAAATACTAATTACAGAAACTTTAGCTTATGCTATAGCAAAGGATTATGAGTATGCACTTTTTAAGCCTAAAGCTGAGGAGTTTTACTCTCTATCTACCCTAGAAAGTATGAAGCTCTGTGGATTTAAGGAATTAGAGACTATTGAGGAAACTATACCAGTTCTAGGGGTGAACATGAGCAATCCATGTGTGCTTAATTTAGATATAGAGAATGTATTAAAAGAACCCTTTAGAAGTAGTGGAAGAGTAAAATCAGTGATTGCTTCAACTAGAAAAAGGTTACAGGAGACTTTAACACAAGTATATCCTGGTGAACTTATACTGCCCTTTGACACTCACGTACTGCATGAAAAAATGATTAAAAAGGTTTGTAAGGAGAATGGAGTATCAACTAAATTAGGTACTAGTAAGGAATATGGAGCTGCTATGTGTGTACCCTATGGAGATATGTTAGATCGGTACGTGGTACCTAATACAGTAACAAAGGCTTTGCATACAGAAAAATATTATAGTCCAGATATGAAAAGCTTTTTTATAGGAGAGTCTCCATATTATTTAAATTTAGAAAATCAAATAAAAATGATAAGATCCTTTAACAGACCAGTAATACTTGTAGATAACATTCTTCATAAGGGATACAGAATGAAAGCACTTGATCCCCTTTTAAAGAAAGAAGGAGTGCAGGTGCAGAAAATCATTGCAGGAGTTTTGTCCGGAAGAGGAAAGGATTTAATGGATATGCAGGATAGGGAAGTAGATGCAGTGTATTTTATTCCAAAGCTAAAGGTTTGGTTTAATGAAAATTCAATGTATCCTTTTATTGGAGGAGATGCCTTGTGGAGAGGGATTTATCCAAGAAGAAATTTAATTCCTTCCGTTACTTCAATTATGCCCTATACCTATCCAATCTTTATAAGAAATGCAAGCAAGAAAAGTATTTATGAACTTTCAAAGGTTTGCATAGAAAATTCTATTGAAATATTGAGAGCTTTAGAAAACGAATATCATCTTTTATATACTCGTAATTTAACCTTAAGTTCACTTGGAGAAGTGCTAACCATTCCTCGCCGCCCTGATATAGGTAGGGATATGTATTATGATTTAAGTATGTATCCATCTCATTATCTTCAAAATGATTTAGAACAATTGAGTAGAATGGAAAGCATGTTTTAAGAAAGGGGTATAATATGTTTTATTATAAATACAAAGATAAATTAATGATTTCAAATAGAAGCTATGAAGAATATAGGAACTATAATTCCATAAACAACAATATAAGTAATTATGCAAATAAAGAAGAAAGCTATTTTGGCTTAAGAGAAAATAACTTTAAGGATTTTCTTCAAATATCAGAAGCTGAAGCACAAAGATATAAGGGGAAAATATTTGCATTAAATTTGCTTAACCCTAGGTTTTCAAGGCGAAGTTTTATTATAACTAATGAAGAACAGCTATTTATAGAAGAAGAAAATTTAAATTTACTTAAAAACCCTATAAAATATGGAAACTGTAAGGGACAAAAGGTTGATGAAAATAACGTGTTGAACCCTCAATGGATAGTAGAAGCTATTGAAGATAGAAGAGTCATCTCTTTAAATATGGCTTACCACAGCTGGCCAGGAGTAGTAGATTATGAAGAACCTAAAAAGTGGAGAATAAATGTTGTAGGATTGGGGGATGTGGGAGGAATTCTTTTAACAGGACTTAAACTTTTAGGTCATGAAAGAATTTCTCATTTAGGGCTTTATGATAGGGATGAAAATAAGATAAAACGCTGGAAACTAGAATTAGGGCAAGTTTTATCTCCAGATATGATGGAAAGAGAGATAAAGATGGTAAGCCTTAAGGAACAGGGAGTTTTTAATTGTGATATGTTTGTATTTTGTGTATCAGTTGGAGTTCCAGAGGTAGGCAAAGAAGGAGAAGATGTAAGACTTGTACAATTTAAGGGGAATTCCAAAATTCTAGGTTCCTATGCAAGAAAGGCAAGGGAAAGTGGATTTAAAGGCGTTTTTGCAGTGGTTTCAGACCCGGTTGATTTATTGTGCAAAGTTGCATATGAAGAAAGCAATAAGAATGAAATGGGAAATATGGATTTTGAAGGATTAGCACCAGAACAAATTAGAGGATATGGACTAGGAGTTATGAATGCAAGAGCCTGTTATTATGCTATGGAAAATCAGGAAACAGAAATGTATCCATTAGAAGGAAGAGCGTTTGGGCCTCATGGAGAAGGTCTAATAATAGCAAATAGCATTGAAAATTATAATGAAAAACTTTCAGAAGAACTTACTGAAAAGACTAAAACAGCTAATCTAGAAGTCCGAAGTGCAGGCTTTAAACCCTATATTGCACCAGCTTTGTCCTCAGGAAGTCTATCATTATTAAGTACAATAAATTCTCAGTGGCATTATAGTGCTACCTTTATTGGAGGTACTTTTATGGGTTGTAGAAATAAACTTATAGATGGATGCACAGAACTAGAAACTTTAAAGCTTCCACAGGAGCTTTTTCAGAGGCTTCAGCATACTTATGAATTACTAGACATTCTTTATAATAGGTAAAAAATTATGAAGAAGGAAAAGCTTATAACATTAAATCCTAATTGCCCATGTACAAGGAACTGTCCTCGCCATGGCAATTGTGGAGAGTGCAGGGAAAACCATGAAAATAAGAAATCACCCACTTGGTGTATGAGAAAAGTGAAAAAGAAAGCAAAAGAAAATTAAGTAAGATAAACTAAAAAAATTCTGATCTAGTAGTTAAGCCTTGAAAAAATTTAAGTTAAAGGAGGCAGGTATGGAGGAGTTATTTGTAATATTGCCCAATACACCCATAAGTGATACCTTAGAAAATATGTTGAGAGCGGCTATAGAAGATAGGAAATATGTTTTGGTAAATGATGTACAAAACATCCCTAATTTGAGAAATAAAAAACTATTATTTATCTCTCAGGTTAATGAGCTTGGTACAGACTTGTTTATGCTAAATTTTCTTTCTAAGATTATGGAAAAAGGCAAGGATTGTTTTAGTGGATCTATGGGTGCAGTTTTAGTACATAGCGAAACAGAGCAGGGTACTAAAAGAACAGCACAGGATATTATTTTTATTGCTAATGGGTTAGGGTGTAGTTTCATTGGCCATCCACTAGTTGAAGCTATAAGCTCTTTGAAGAACTTTCTTACTTGGCAAAAAAATCTAGATTTATCCTTAGAAGAAATATGCCTAAAAAATTGTAGAGAACTGACAAAGAGATTATTAGAAGGCAAATTTGTTACTTTAGAAAATCCTAAAATATTAGCATTATACTCAAGTCCACACAAAACTTCAAATACCTTAGATTTATGGCATATGGTATCTAGGCATCTGGAAAACTATGAGGTGAAGGAATTACTTATTGAAGCAGGTGAAGTAAAGGATTGTCATGGATGTGCCTATAAGCTTTGTAACCATTACGGGAAAAATAATAGGTGTTTTTATGGAGGTATAATGGCAGAAGAAGTACTTCCAGCAATTGAAAAATATGATGCTATAGTATGGCTATGTCCCAATTATAATGATGCAGTAGCTGCAAACTTAACAGCAGTAATAAATAGGCTAACCGTATTATATAGGCAAATGTCTTTTCATGAAAAAAGCATTTTTGCAATAATAGTTTCAGGAAATTCAGGCAGCGATTCTATAGCTAAACAACTAATTGGAGCTTTAAATATTAATAAAGGATTTAGATTACCTCCATACTTTTCACTTATGGCTATAGCAAACGACCCAAAATCTATTTTTCAAGTGGAAGGAATAGAAGAAAAAAGTAGAGAGTTTGCAGAGAACATGACAATAGAAATAAAATGTTAAATAAAGCTTTCGGTAAAGGTAACTACCGAAAGCTTTTAAATTAATCTAAGTTTATTCAACAGGAGCTTTATAACCATAAATATTATTATTTAAATAAAACAGTAGTGAATTTTTAGAGAGTTTATATATAAGTTGAAACCTAATTATACAATTTATAATCATAAAGACAAATTAATACAAATTATAAGGATATATTACAAAAAAATGTATTTTGTAACTTTATATATAAACTTTTTGTAGAAATGAACGAATTATAAAAGTGCATAATAATTAGTGAAATTAAAAGTCACTTTAGAGTTAATAAAGTGGGAAATACAACTTATTTTATCTTCTTATTTTATTATTTTTATAAATAAATAGATGAAAATTAATACTAATATACAATAACTTTACCTGGGAAATAATTCAGAAAATTTGATTTATGGACAATGGTTGTTGTTTTGAACAAGATATTTCAATTCATGAAAAAATAAAGGTCTTTTTAAAAGATATCAAATGTGGTAATAATATTGAAATAATTGATAAATGTATTGTTGGGACAAACAGAACTGGCAACTTTCAATTGTTTAGTGAATTAAATTATATTATTTACAAAAAAGCTACACAAATAAAATAAAAAATATGTAATAATTTGAAAACATATGGTACAATATGGAGGAAAAAGTTAAAAATTGAGATTTGGGAGGAAGAAAAATTGAAAAAGAAAATGAGGATGAATATTAGGACAAAGCTGATGTTCAGTTTTATGGCAATATGTTTGATACCGCTAATTGCTTTGGGGGGTGCAACTTATGTTAGAGCACAACAAATAATTAGTAAAAAGCTAGAGGTTACTAGTTCACAAACCTTATTAGAGGTTAATAGAGGTCTTAGTAACTATTTTAATGCTATGTCAAACCAAGTAACAACTCTTGCAGGGAACTTTGACTTTGTTAATGTTGATGATAATCCAACATATATTGATTTTGCTAAGTCTTTACTAAAGGATGTCCAAGGTAGTAGTGAGGATATATCAAATATGTATTTTGGAACAGAATCAGGGAAATTTGCAATCTACCCAGAAGCAGATATGGGGAAGGACTATGATCATAAAAGTAGAGATTGGTACACTTTAGCAGTAGCTAAAAAAGGTCAGGTAGTTATTACTAATCCATTTAAAAGTGCATCTACAGGAAAAACTGTGGTAGCCGTTGCAAAGGCTATTATGAAAGAGGATAAACTTATTGGTGTAGTTGCTATGAATGTGAATTTAGAAAAGTTGTCAAGCTCTTTGGCAGAAATAAGGGTAGGGGATAGTGGCTATGTTTTTGTAGCTGATAGTAATGGAAAGATGGTAGCTCATAAAGATGCCACTTTAATTGGTGGAGATTCCCCAACTACTATAGCTATATGGGAAAAAGCAAAAGTTAATACTAGAGGTTTTGGAAATTACGAATTTCAAGGACACAAAAAGTTTGCCTCTTTTGATACTAATGAAGCAACAGGGTGGAAGTTAATTGCTCCTATGGAAGAAATGGAACTTATAAAAGATACAAATAGTATAAGGAATATGATAGTTTTAACAGTATTACTTGTTCTTGCAGTATCTATAGTAGTTTCATATATTATAAGCCAAGCGATGTCTTCTAATATCAACAAAGTAAGAAAAGCATTTGGTAAAGCATCAAGTGGAGATTTAACTGTGTCAGTACATATTAAATCTAAGGATGAGATACAAGCCTTAGGTGAAGAGTTTAACTCAATGATGGTGAATATATCCAGTTCCTTAAAAAGTGTAGATGCCTCATCAAAGGTAGTTTTAGATACTGCAACTAATTTAGCTGCAATGGCAGAAGAGACCACGGCATCCATAACTCAAGTATCACAAGCAGTAGATGAGATTTCTTCAGGAGCTACTAAACAAGCTCATAGTTCTCTTGAAGCAGTTACTAGTATGGAAGAGTTTTCACAGAGACTAGAAAGAGTTACTGAATCAGCACAGGAAATGGGGAATATATCAAAAAATACTCAAGAGCTAAGTTCTAGCGGATTAAACATGGTAAAAGAGCTTACAGAAAAATCTATGGAAACTAAAACATCTACTACAGAAGTAAGTGAAATAGTTGAAGATGTAAATAATAGTATGACACAAATTAATGCTATATCCGATACTATAGCTCAAATAACTGAACAAACTAATCTTTTATCATTAAATGCATCTATTGAAGCTGCTAGAGCTGGTGAATCAGGTAGAGGTTTTGCAGTAGTAGCTGATGAAATAAGAAAGCTTGCCGAGCAATCTAAAAATTCCACAGAGGAAATAAGAAGGATTGTAGAGGCTATTCAAAGTAAATCACAAAAGGCTGTTAAGGCAATTAACGGGACTGAAAACACGGTTTTAGAACAAGTAAATGTAGTAAATAAAACTGAAGAAATATTTAATGATATTATAAATGGAATTTTTATATTAACGGATAGGGTGGAAGAAATAAAAATATCTACTCTAGAAATCAATGATAAAAAGGACTCTATATTACAAGAAATTGAAAGTGTTTCTGCAATATCTGAAGAAACAGCTTCGGCTACTGAAGAGGTTGCTGCTTCCACTGAAGAGGTAAGTGCATCTATGGCTGAATTTACAAATTATGCGGAAGAATTACAAGGGCTTTCTCAAAAGTTAGAAGATGAAGTAGGTAAATTTAAACTTTCATAATAGAATGATTAAAGTAATATAAGCTAAAAGTTAGCAGGGAACAAAAATCCTTGCTAACTTTTAAATTTTTATAAAAACTATAAGGTAAAAGTATAGCAACTAGTATGCTGAAGTAAATTATGAAATTAATATTAAAGTATATAGAAACAAATTATAAAGTTAACAATTGCTTCAGTGTATAAAATATTTTAAGTTCTGTGAAAGAGAAGTGCTATAAGGCTAATAACCACTAATAATATGTAGAATTTCCAATACTTTCAGTATAAATTAAATCTCAAATTGGCACGAAGATTATAGTGAAATGACAATAAGTAAGTGGAAGTACTTAAATCAGCAATAAGTTTTTGAGTTTGATTTAATACTTGAGAGGAAATGAAATTATATTATTAAGGGGTAAAAGGAGAGTAGCAATGAGAACGATACAAGAAGCATCAAGACATTCTATATATAATAAAAAGAAGGTTGAAAAAAGTTCAGTATGTGGGTGTT
Source organism: Clostridium sp. UBA4548 (assembly GCF_002387895.1). Classification (GTDB taxonomy): domain Bacteria; phylum Bacillota; class Clostridia; order Clostridiales; family Clostridiaceae; genus Clostridium_J. Next base: position 11,411 of record NZ_DGLI01000043.1, on the reverse strand, counting down.
ATTATTGTTTAAAAATATTTAACCCAAAGGAAATTAGCTCGTGGATGGATGAGGGAAGAACTGCTAAATGCCCTCAGTGTGATATGGATAGTGTTTTAGGAGATGTATCTGGTTATGAAATAAATGTAGAAACCTTGCAAATACTAAAAGAATATTGGTTTGAAGACTAATAAAAAGAGGATAATAAAAGGGAAATGTATAGTATTTATGCTGTCAAAGAGTATATTAATCCTTGATATATATTAATTAGCTTCATTAAGATTATATGATTAAAACAATTCAATAAGTTGCAGGAATTAAAACTGATTTTTCAATTTTAAAAAAGATTTATCAAGAATAAAATTATAGTCACAGAAACAGTATAAAAAGGTTAATTAAACCACTATGGGTTATTGTGGGTTGAATATGAAAGTGATGGAAAAGGGTTGTTTTGGTACAAGCCTCATGTTATCATGTACACATCAGCAAGGAACTGAAGAAATAAAAGCTTCCAATTCTCAAATGGAGTAGTAATAGCACCATGGAAGTAAAAGCAAAATAAAAAATAAGGAGTTGTTGATTAATGATAACAAATAAGATACTAGCTTTAATTTTATCACTTTGTACAATAGGGGGAGCTACTGCAGGAACTGTTGCAAATAACAGCCAATTTATAAAGTTTCCGTTAGATTCAATTGTACAAAAAATAAGTCAGGGCAAAGTAAATAATGGACAAGTTATTGAAGTTCCAATAAATAATCCAACAGAAGGACAAGCACCTTCTACAGAAGCGCCAAAAGCAGAGGTGCCTGGAAATGTGGTAACTAAGCCAGAGACACCAAAAACTGAGATTCCAGGAACGGGAACTACAAAGCCTGAAGCACCAAAAGTTGAAACACCAAAAACAGAGGCACCAAAGGTGGAGAAACCAGTTACTAACCCAAGTACATCTACACCAAGTGGGGTACCAACAAATCCAAATAATAAGAGCTTTAAATATCTAGATGCGGTAGAAAAAGAAATTTTAACTTATGTGAATCAGGAAAGAACTAAGGCTGGACTTAAGCCACTAGCTTGGGAAGAAAACATGAGACCAATTGCTAGATATAAATCTAATAACATGCTTCAATATAACTATTTTGAACACAACACACCATCTCTAAATAATGCTAGCCCAATGGATTTAGCAACTAAATACTTCAAGTATAATACTAATGGATATGGTGAGAATATATTCTACAGTCAAGGTTACCCAGAAGCTACAACTACAGCTAAATACTTAGTTGACCAATGGATGAACTCTCCAGGGCACAGAGCAAATATCTTAAGTGCAAACTGGACAAAAATGGGTGCAGGAGTAGTATTCAGCAGCCAAGGTAACTATGTTTATGCAACACAACACTTTTCAACAAAGTAGTTAAAAGCTAATCAAATAACCTTGTTGATTATGGGTGGATGTAGGTAATTTAAATTATCTACATCCTTTTTCTTATATAGGAAAAGTAAATTCAGTTTTTTTATTGAGGTTTAATAATTTTAAGGGATATAAACATATGTTTTTTTATTAAATAAGTGTTTGTTTATTCATTTTTTTAGTACAAGTTCTATATATATAAGGTATGAGGTTTTTGGGGGGATAATATATGTGGAGTTTTATACTTTTAATAGCAGTAAACATAGGGCTTATTTTATTTTTTTGTCATATGTTTTCTAATAGTGTGGAAAATTTAGGGGAAAGATTAAACTTAGGAGATGGAGTTGTAGGAAGCCTTTTGTCTGCAGTTGGGACAGCCCTTCCAGAGACTATGATACCTATCATTGCAGTACTAAGTAATAAACCATCAGGAAATGGGATAAGTACAGGTGCCATTTTAGGAGCTCCCTTTATGTTATCAACCTTAGGTTTTTTAGTTACAGGACTTGCAGTGTTTTTTTACTCTTTTATTAATAAAAGAACTATAAAAATAAATGCGGATAAAAAAATATTTTCAAGAGATTTTTCTTTTTTTATAGTTGCCTATTTAGCCACAATCTTAATTTCAATTACAAAAAATAGATCGATTTTTTATTCTGGAGCTATGTTTTTGATACTACTATATTTTATTTACATAGTAAAGACTCTTAAACACCAAGGAGTTAAGGAGGCAGGGACGCCTACACTTATGTTAGGTAGAGTTATCAGAAATAATGGGATTATAGCAATCATACTTCAATTGATGCTATCTCTTATAGGTATAGTATTAGCTAGTGAGGAGTTTGTGGATAATATTAATAGAATATCAAGCACTTTGGGTATAGCTTCCTTTATTTTATCGATGATAATATCACCAATAGTAACGGAATTACCAGAGAAGTTTAATTCTATAATGTGGATAAGAAGTAGAAAAGACAATTTAGCTCTTGGAAATATCACTGGGGCCATGGTGTTTCAAAGTACTATACCAGTTGCTTTTGGTCTTGCAGCAACGAACTGGGCTCTAAATATTACTTCTCTTTTTATAATGACTCTTACTCTAATTTCAGCTTTAATACAATATCTATACTTGGAGATGAAAGAAACTATTAGCCCTTTTATGCTTATGTTAAGCGGATTACTATATGGTATTTTTATTTATTTTATTATTGTACCTTAGAACAATTTGAACTTATTTATTATTTAATAATTCCCTCCTGAAGAGCTAGGAGGGAATTTATTTATATTCGTAATTTGAGCTATAGCCTCATAATACTATGCTATGCTTTGATTTCAATATCTTCCTCAAGCCTTACATAGCAGCTACTTTTATACATGAATTTTAGGCACTGAATATTTTCTTCTAATTCTATTAAAGAAAGCTTCTCTGTAAAAAGGATTATATCTTTATCGTAACTTAAGACTTTTTTAATCCAAGATTTTTCCTCTAAGGCTTTTACAAGGGTGACTTTGTAATTATAATTATATGGAGAAAGTCTCACATAATACTTTGAAGCTACATGTTGGATAGTTACTGTAGAGTCTAATTTTTTAGATAAAAGATTATCATGTTTATAGGATTCCCCTAGAATATCTATGACATCACATATTATTGCATTTGCAGTAGGATTTTTACCGGCTCCTTCTCCTACAAATTGAAGCTCTCCCACAATGTTTCCAGTTACAGATATAAGGTTACAAGCATTTTTAATTTTGGAGAGTGATGAGTCATTTTTCATTAAAACAGGTTCTACAGAAGCTGATACCCTATTGTTAGAATTAATAGCCTTTCCTAAGAGTTTAACTGTGCAATCCATTGTTTTAAATATAGACATATCAAAAGAGGTTACATAATCTATTCCTCGACAAGTAATCATTTCCTCTGATACTTGTTTTTTAAAGGCTATGGATGAAAGTATTGCAAGCTTTCTTCTCACGTCATAGCCCTTTATATCATCACTAGGATCTGTCTCTGCGTATCCTAACTGTTGTGCCAAAGTTAAAGCACCTTCAAAGGTTAAGTCATTATCATTCATTTGTGTTAAGATGAAGTTACTTGTACCATTGAGAATTCCTTTTACTTCTTTCATTTCATTAAAGGCAGAGTGGTGTTTTAAAGGTTTAATAATTGGAATTCCACCACCTACACTAGCTTCGAAGAAAAATCCTTTATGATTTTTTTCAGCTAAGACTAATAAGCTTTTAAGATGCTTTGCTACCACAGCTTTATTTGCTGTGACTACATGTTTACCTCTTTCTAAACTTTCTACTAAAAAAGTATAGGCTGGGTTAAAACCACTAATAGCTTCAATTATAATGTCTATTTGGGGATTATCTACAACCTCTCGAAAGTTATCAGTAAAAAGTTCTTTAGGAACTTTAGAATTTCTTTTTTTACTTAAATCTTTTATTAAAATCTTACTAATAACAACCTCTTCATCGGTATGATTTTTAAGAGCTTTGTAATTTGTAATTAATTCATAAACTCCAGAACCAACAGTTCCAAAACCTAGTAGACCAATATTTATCATAAAAAAACTCCTTTCTATTATAGTTTGCTAATGACCTTAAGCCAATTTTTAAAAAATAGCAGAGAATCCTCCATCCAGATATAGTAGGGAAGAAGATTGCTTGAATAGTTTTTAGGAAATATAGGGTCTAAGCCTTTGGAAATATCCCTTTTATATTCGTTTATTAGGGTTTTAGGTTGGTATTCCCAATGACCAGTTAAAAAGATTTGTTTATAATCCAAGGAGGCTATACAGTGAGCTCCAGCTTCTTTTGAAGAAATTAGAACTTGAAGCCTTTCAATATTTTCTATACAATAACTATCTGTTAAAAAGTATCTTGAATGGGGAATCCATAGATTTTTTTTAAAGTCTTTTAATAATAAGTTCTGTTTCCTTTCAACATAACAGGGATAAACTCCAAAAATTTTTTTGCTTACTAACTTTTTAGGTAAGTCATAATGATAGTATAGACCAGCAATAGATGCCCAGCATATGTGAATAGTAGATTTAACTTTAGTCTTTGAAAATTCCATTATGTATTTTAGTTCAGCCCAATAATCTATATCTTTAAAATCAACTTTTTCCAAGGGGGCACCAGTTATAATTAACCCATCATAGCTGAGATGTTTAATGTGAGAAAAAGTACTATAAACATTACATAAATAATCTATAGATGTATTCTTAGTCTTATGAGTTTCAGGGTATAAAAAGGTTACCTCAACAAAAAAGTATGGGCTATCTAAAAGTTTTAGTATTTGTAGCTCTGTCTCTATTTTATTAGGCATGAGATTTAAAATAGCTATTTTCAAAGTGTTTGTAGGATGTTTTTTAAAATCCTTCTTATATAATAAGCTTATATTTTCTTTTGTTAGTGATTCACAAGAAAGCAAAGCATTATCCAATATAATTGGCACTATATTTCCTCCTTAAGGGAGTCTAAGCCTTGAGCAAAGTCATTTATTATATCTTCAATGTGCTCGATACCAACAGACACTCTTATTAAATCACCATGTACTCCTGAGGCAGCAAGTTCCTCATCACTTAGTTGCCTATGGGTAGTGCTGGCAGGATGAATTACAGAAGTTCGAACATCACCCAGATGTACAACCAATGAAGCTAGCTTTAGATTTTCAATAAGTTTCTTTGCAGCAGCTCTTCCTCCCTCTACACCAAAGGTAACAATACCACTTCCACCTAAGGGAAGATATTTTTCTGAAAGTTCAAAGCTAGGATGATCCTCTAATTTTGGATAGTTCACCCAACTAACCTTAGGGTGGGTAGATAAAAACTTTGAAAGGTTTAGAGCATTGCTACTGTGTCTTTCCATTCTAAGAGTAAGGGAGTCTAAGCCTAAATTTAATAAAAAGCCATTAAAAGGACTTAATGAAGGTCCTAAGTCACGAAGAAGATGAACTCTTGCCTTAGTTATATAAGCTAGGTTTTTAAATTCTTTCACATAAGAAAGTCCATGATAGCTTGGATCTGGCTCAGTAAGTTCTGGGAACTTACCATTGCACCAATTGAAATTTCCTCCATCTACAATTACCCCGCCAATACTAGTGCCATGGCCATCAATATATTTTGTGGCTGAATGAACAATGATATTTGCACCATGTTCAAAGGGATTACAAAGAACTGGAGTTGGAAAGGTGTTATCAACTATTAATGGGATTCCTAAAGTCTTTGAGATATAGGAAAACTTTTCAAAATCTAATAACTTTAAACTAGGATTACTAATGGTTTCAGCAAAAATAGCCTTAGTATTTTCTTTAGCATAAGATAAAATTTCACTTGCTGGCAGGTCTGGATTTATAAAGGATACCTCAACTCCAAATTTTTTTAAGGAAGAAGAGAATAGGGTAAAGGTTCCACCGTAAAGAGTGGAAGCCGCTAATATACTATCACCTGAACTGCAAATATTAAGGATAGATAACAAGGTAGCAGACTGACCAGAAGCTGTTGCTAAAGCACCAACGCCTTTTTCTAGTGCAGCAACCTTTGATTCAAAGGCTTCTACTGTTGGATTACTGATTCGTGAATACATATGACCAGAAGTTTTTAAATCAAAAAGTTCTGCCAAGTGGTCTGGATTCTCATATTTATAAGTTGTACTTTGAACTATAGCGGGTATTCTTGGCTCACCAACCTTTGGTTTATATCCTCCTTGAACACATATAGTTTCTTTTTTCCATGAATTAATCATTTATAAATCCTCCTTTAATAATAATTTTCTTTACTCGTAAAAGACTTAAATCGAAGCAACACCAAGTGATTGATTGCAATAAAGTACTTCTACTTTCAGTTGCTTAAGGTGCCTTCTAGATAAGAAAAACTTTCATCTTGAAGGCTATAAATTAAAAAACCACTTCTTAAACATAAGAAGTGGTTTTAGTTTACAAAAAATCCATAAAACACAGTTCTTATCTTTCAGCCTTTAGGCTGCAGGAATTAGCACATTTCCATATATGTTAAATATATGGTTGTTGCCGGGTTTCATAGGGCCAGTCCCTCCACCACTCTAAATAAGAATGACTATATTAAATTTTAATGGTAGCTAAATTATGATATTTTTAGTGACTTATGAAATATAGATATCTTCACAAAACAATAAGTATTATTTTACCTATACAAATCACAATGATTTAAAGAAGTTCCATTGACTTAACAATGTATTTTTCCCTTTGAGTTACACATACCATTCAAAGAAAAAAACAAACATATCAACAAATATAAGATATGAGTATTATTTGACTAAAATAAAAAACCTTCTCAACGAAGTTAAGAAGGTTTATATCTCTAAAAATATAAGCAATTTCCCTCTTATCGTTGTTAGCTGAACCACCTTACTTTTGTAGGTTGGTATAGGGTCAACGAGCTAACTCTCTACCCTAACTCATAATAAGTACTTTAATTATTTGTTATTATAAGAATATCATGGTAAATAATTCATGTCAATACTAATGTTATTATTGAATTAAAAATTATTATGGAGCTACAGGAGGTACAAAAGTCCTTGTAGCAAGTTCAGCATCTAGAGAATAAAGAGCATGAGGATCATTTTCAATTCTTTGAAGTTTTTTAATTATATTGCCAACTGTAGACATTTCTTCCACTTGCTCATCAATAAACCACTTTAAAAAGCTGATAGTTGCATGTTCTCTTTCTTCTGTAGCAATATCCATCAGGTTATAGATTCTATCTGTTACAGATTTCTCATGCTCTAAGGTCACATTGAAGGAATCTAAAATTGAGTCATATTCGTTTCTAGGTTCACCAATAGCCTCAAAATTGATTCTTCCATCCATTTCTTTTATAAAATTGAAAAATTTCATAGCATGGAATTTTTCTTCCTCTGCTTGAACTGTGAAAAAGTTAGTAAATCCGTCTAAATCTTGAGATGCACAGTAGCCTGCTAGAGCTAAGTAAACATGAGATGAATAAAATTCATAGTTCATTTGCTTGTTAAGTTCGTTGAATAATCTTTCGCTTATCATTATGTAATCCTCCTATACATTTAATTTATTTATAATTTATGTATTTAGAAATAACTCAAATATTTGCCAAAGTAAGTTATCTCATTTAAAGTAAAGTAGAAAACAAAAGCTTTAGGTTTGTGTAGGTTTTATAGGTTACATTTATAATTTCCAACTATATTATATACATTAAAATCACATATAAACAAAATAATAAATATTTCAGTATTTTGTAATACGTAGTTTTACTTAATGAAAACATCCATTATCCATTGATAAAAGTATTAGATAAAATTAAGTAAGTTTATGAAGATTTTAAGTATTAATTTTGGATTCTCTAAAATAAAGAAAATATATAAATGCAAAGTTACTTTAGTCTTGTGATAACCATAAATTGTTTTATTGTAGGTATATATCACATAAATACAATATAGTATTTACTATATGATACCATATAATTAATTTTTTTCAAGTAATAGCTATTATTGTTTACTTGTTGTTATTTTCTATATAAAAAATCAGAATTAATAAGAGTGATATCTTAATAATTCTGATTCTAAATACAAGAGTGAAATTGCTAGTCAACTTTATATTGTAAAATTTTATCTTTTATAAAAAAAATGTGTTATATAGTAGTGGAAGTTCGAGAAAGTCTTCTTATTAATTGTTTACCAAGGGCTACTGAAATAATAGCTTTTACAGCATCTCCAGGAATAAATGGTATACAAGCCATCTTCAAGGCTCCATAAAAGGTTATACTTTTACCCATATAAGAAGTAAAGATAAAGTAAAAATAAGGTACTCCAATGATATACATTAATAAACTGCCTACTGTCACAGCAATAATAAGATTACTATAAGATTTATGTTTTTCAGTTATTTTACCCACAATATAGGCTACTAATATAAAGGATAATAAGAAACCAAAGGTTGGATGAAATATTGAATCAAAGCCACCACTTCCTCCAGAGAAAATAGGTAGTCCAATTAATCCAAGAAGTACATAAGTGATTTGAGATAAGGCACCAACTTTACTTCCTAAGATAATGCCAGATAGTATAACCATAAGGCTTTGCAAGGTTATAGGTACAGGCCCTATGGGGATAGAAATGTAAGAACTAACTGCAGTTAATGCAGCAAATAATCCAGCTAAAATTAAATCACGAGTTGAGAGTTTCATTTAAATACCTTCTTTCAATAATTATTCTTGCAATAAATAAACTAAAAATCAAAGTAATAAAATATATAATGGCAAAAGCACACTGAAATTATATATTTAAAACCAAAGCAAGGTTTTAAGTAACAGTAAGATTAACATAATTGTAAACCTGTAATACATAAGCAGTTTACAATTATGTTAGCATAGGTGATAAAAAAAGTCAAAGGTTATAAAATTTATTTAATAGAGGCAGTGTTTTACTATAAAAGTATAGATAATAAGATCTATTTTAGAGGTAATAGCCTTATTAAGGGCACGTATGAAAAAAATACCAGCAAAAAAATACAAAATTCGACTAAACCCCTATTAATATATGATTTCTTCTTACGATAAATATATAAAGCAAATTACTTTTGGTTTACAGGTAATTAGTTCTTATAAATGATAGAAAACTTTCTAAGGGGGAAGTAAAGATGAAAAAGGAGAAAAATAATAGTAAGCTTGGTGTTAAATCGGTTCGTGTCAAGCTTATTAGTAGCTTTTTAGCTATTTGCTTAATTCCATTAGTTGCGCTTGGTATTTTTACCTATGCTCAATCCTACTCTATTCTAAGTAAAAAGTTGGAGGTAACCAGTGCACAAACATTGGGAGAAATTGATCGAGGCTTATCCAATTATTTTTCAGCTATGTCTAATCCGTTAGATATTTTAGCAATTAACTATAATTTTACTAACTATAATACTGCACCAGAATCGGATAAGTATATTAATCTTTTTCTAGAAGATACTCAAATTTCAGATTCTAATATCACCACCGTGTTTTATGGAACTGAAACTGGAAATCTTTTTCTTTATCCAAAAGCAGAATTACCAGCTGGATTTGATGCAAGAACAACTGATTGGTATAAAGCATCTGCTAGTAAAAAGGGTGAAGTGACTATAAGCCCACCTTACTTAGATAAAGCTACAAAGACTTATATAGTAACCTTATCTAAAGCTGTGGAAGTTGAGGGTAAAATAGTTGGAGTAGTTGGTATGGATATATCTCTTCAAAAGTTATCAGAAGGTTTAGCAGCTATGAAAGTTGGGGATCAAGGGTACGTAGCTGTAAGTGATGATAAGGGGATTATGATATCACATCCTAAAAAAGAATACATTGGAACAGATATAATGAAAAAACAGAGTTTTTGGGGTGAAATGGAAGTAAATCCAAGTGGATTTGCAAGGTATGAACTTGATGGGGTAAGAAAATTTGCGGTTTACAAAACTAGTGAGTTTACGGGATGGAAAATGGTTGCTACCTTAAGTGAAAGTGAACTTTCAGCAGATACAAATAAAATTTTATTTGCAATTACCATTGCTGTATTAATAGTAAGTGTTCTAGTAATAGTATTATCAGTATTTTTAAGTAATGGTATAGCTGGAAATGTGAAAAAGATACAAGCGGTAATTGAAAAGGCATCTAGTGGAGATTTAACTGTAAGTGTAGATATTAAATCAAAGGATGAATTTAATATTCTAGGAAAAGCTTTTAACAAAATGATAGAAAATATATCGTCACTAATGAAGAATGTAGGAACCTCTTCAAAAGATGTATTAGAAACAGCAAGTAACTTAGCTGCTATGTCAGAACAAACTACAGCAGCGGTTCATCAGGTAGCTCAAGCTATGGATGAAATAACTATAGGAGCAACAAAACAGGCTGAAAGCACACTTCAGGGTGCAACGGATATGGAGGATTTATCTACCAAACTTGATATAATATCTGAATCTACAAAAAACATGGGACAAATATCTTCAGATACTGAAAAGCTAAGTAGTACTGGACTTACTATGGTTGAGGAGCTAATGGATATATCAAGTGGAACAAAAACTTCTGCTTTAGAGGTAGGGAAGTTAGTAAATGATGTTAATAATAGTATGGTTCAAATTACAGCTATATCTGATGTTATATCTGGAATTACAGAACAAACAAATTTACTATCCTTAAATGCATCCATAGAAGCTGCAAGAGCAGGGGAGTCCGGAAGAGGTTTTGCAGTAGTGGCAGATGAGATAAGGAAGCTAGCAGAGCAGTCTAAAAACTCTACTGAAGAGATAAAACACATAATTAATGAAATCCAACATAAATCTATAGCTGCTGTTAAAGCTATGAATGAAAATGAAATTGCAGTTAATAATCAAACAGAAGTAGTAAAAAAGACTAAGGAAATATTTGATAATATTATTAATGGCATTTTTGCACTGACAGATAAGGTTGGGGAAGTTCAAAAATTTATAGAGGACATACAAGATAAGAAGGAAAATGTAGTAGGTCAAATAGAAAATATTTCTTCTATATCAGAGGAAACTGCCTCAGCAACTGAAGAGGTTTCAGCTTCAACCGAGGAAATCACAGCTACGATGAATGATTTTACTCAATATGCTCAGGACTTACAAGAATTATCAGAGAAACTAGAACAAGAAATAAATAATTTTAAAATTTAATAAAAATAACCATGAGATTAATCTCATGGTTATTTTTATTAAATTAATGAAGGATATACAAACTTATCCTAGCGTATCAGTATTTAAAATAATAAGGAATTCATAGGTATTTAATGAAATCTATGAATAATATCTCGTAATATGGGTAAAATGAGGAATGGGATGAAATATTGCTGATATAATAACATTTGTCGCTGAGATGCGGCAAAGTAATTGTCCTGAACTTTAGAATAAATAATTAGTTTGAAAAGAACTTAATTAATTGTTGACAATAGTTTAGAATGATGATAAGATAGTAAAAGTCATCACTTAACAAGTTTAAAGTGGTGAAGTGATGAAGTGGTCTTTGAA
>NZ_DGLI01000051.1 GCF_002387895.1 Clostridium sp. UBA4548 | reverse complement strand
GACCAAGGAACCCTATATAGGAAACCAAATTTAAAACTTAACTTACGCGTGAGTCCTAACCTGGTTCCCTTAATAGGTTATTGGATATAGATTCATTCATACTGAATAAGTTAAAATTCCTTCTTGAAACCCTTAATTTAGATTTTTATAGCTTATGTTGTACCTAAGTTAAATTTTTTCTAGTTTTTCCTTTAGTATTGTATATATGTTTATGGTATTTCACATGGTTAAATTTCAATTGTTCTAAATTTAATTGTATTCAATCATTATCCTTTTGTCAAGGTATTCTCAGAAGTAAGGAGATTTCCCCTTTTCTCTTTTCTCTTTTCTCTTTTCTCTTATCAGCTTACCCCAATAGTTACAAGTAAATAACTTCTGCAAATTGTAGATTATCTTTACAATAATTCAGCCAGTGAAAGCTTATCTGACTTATATTTGATGATTTTTCACAGCTCTAATTAATATTTCTTTATATACCAATTATTTAAAATGCCCAATACTTATGATAATGTTGTACTTTTAATTATATTATGATGCCTTTCATCAATATACCTATAAGTAAGATTAATAGATTTTTTATTTCCATTAAAATAACCCTTAGTTTCTGCCAGTTAATCAAAAACTAAGGGTTAATAAGGCTTTAAGCCCTGACCTTTTTAAATTCTCTTTCATGATTAAGGAGCCATTCCTTTCTCCATAAACCACCTGCATAACCAGTTAACTTTCCGTTAGACCCGATAATTCTATGACAAGGAATCACAATACTTAACTTATTTTTCCCATTTGCACTGCCTACAGCTCTAACTGCTTTTTCATTCTCAATTGAACGAGCAATATGCTGGTAAGCTACAGTTTCGCCGTAAGGTATTTTGGTTAGAGCCTTCCAAACTGTTTTTTGAAACTCAGTTCCTTCAAACTCATAGGGAAATGTAAAATCATAACGTTGCCCCTTAAAGTATTCCTCCAATTGGTTATAACATTCTATTAAAACTGGAGGGGTTTCAACTTGTAATGAATTTATTTTATTATTTTCTTCTATAAACATTATGGAGCTGATGGCATCGAAACTCCCTACTATTTCTATTATGCCAATGGGTGATTCATAGTGTAACTTATATTTCTTTATCATATAACGACCTCCAAAGATAAAAGGTAGCATAGCCTTGCCAACCTTCCCAATTTACTGCATATTCTTTTATTTCTTCTATAGTTGGTTTCTCCTTAAGTCCTAATAAAATCTTTAAGGCATTATGTAGACCAACATCTGCAATTGGAAAAGATGAGGTTTCATGCAAAGATTTCATCATTACGTAATCTGCTGTCCATGGTCCAATACCTCTTATATTCATTAGCACTTTCTTTACCTCATGATAATCTTGTTTCTCCCTTAGCATTTCCTTTGTTAAATTTCCACTTTTCATATCCTTAGCAATACCAATAATATATTCAGCCTTCCTAGTGGTAAATTGAAGGTTCTTTAAATCCTCAACACTTAAGGCTGCAATAGCTTCAAATGAAGGGAATACCCAAAACTTTTCCCCTTGAAAGGTTATAAATTCACCAAACTCTTCAACAAATCTTTCCTTTAAGGTGTAAGCAAAGGTTAAGTTAATTTGCTGTCCAATAATCGCCCATACTAAAGCCTCAAATAAATCTGGAATACACATAATCCGTAAGCCATAATATTTATGTACAATTAAATTTAAAACTTTATCTTCACTAGCCATTTGGTAAAAGTCCTGTAAATTCTGGTCTAAGTCAAACCATTCCCAAATATACTCTCCTACTTTTTCCCGCTGGTAACTAGATGGTTTGCTTACTGGAAATTCTACTCTTATGGAGTTGCTTTTATAACTAATTTTGCAAAAGATTAGGGCTTCCTCTACCTTTACTAGTTTGTATAAAGAGCCATCTTTAATTTTATGAAGTACTTCCTGATTAGATCTTCCTAAAAAGATTAAACACTCCTGAAAATTAAACTCCTTTGGTGGAAGTATCTCTATATAAGTTTCATGATCAATCCAATTCATTTTGAAGCCCCTTTCTATATTCGCTAGGTGAACAATCTTTCAAGTTTCTGAAAGCTTTATAAAAGTTTGAAGGGCTCTGAAATCCCACTTCATAGCAAATCTCAAGGTTGGTCAAAGTGGTACTTTTAAGAAGGTGACCAGCTTTATCAATACGTATTTTTTCTAGATATGTCCTTGGAGTCTCAGAGGTTTCTTGTTTAAATAAACGCTCTAAATAATAAGGACTTAACCCAACACTTTCCGATATATCTTTCAATTTTAAGTCTTTTATATAATTATTAACTAGAAAGGTAATGATATTTCTCACAATCTCTTGATGTGGGGATAGCTCAATTTCAGGCTGACATCTTTTACAAGGACGGTAACCCGCTTCTTCAACTGCCTTTATATCCTGATAAAATTCCACATTTACCTTTTTGGGCTTTCTTGACCTACATGAAGGACGACAGTAAATTTTCGTTGTTTTAACTGCTGTAAAAAATAGGCCATCATATTTACTATCACAAGCCATGATTCTCTCCCACATCTCTTCAAAGGAGAGATTAATTTTCTTCACCATTTAACCACTTCCTTTCACCTTAGGTTGTGCATTTTTCTTTTCTAATAATATTAGCTGAGTTCATTTTAACAAGTAACTCATGTTCATTTCGTCCTCATTCTTGCTGTTATGGTACTCCTTCTAAAATAAGACCCCCAGTCCTAAATTACAAGGCTGAGGGTTTCTAAATTTCTAGTTTTCTAGTATTAATACTTAAGCATATAGCTTTCAAAGTGTTAGGCATGTTAAAACAAATAACAAGTCAAAGCTGTGAAGGATATTTTGAGTTCATAAGCAAGCTTATGTTCACAAGTAATCTTGTGCTCACAAGGAAGCTAGTGCCCACAAGGAACTAAGTCCTGCAGCTAGTAGACCTATCTAAGATTTTCTATAATGCAGTACAACTCAAAATAGACCCGCATACTGACTTATTTATTTTTCTTAAGATTCCTTAATCAATAGTAATTATTTTTGATGGATCAACTTCATGAGGTGCTTTTTCCATGTCAGCATAGCCAACAGCTATACCAATTCCATAAACATAGCCCTCAGGCATATTAATGCGGTTTCTCCAGTATTCAGCCTTTTCGCCACTAAAAACTACTCCAGGCATTCCAAGAATAACACTATCTAAACCTATTGATTTTGCAGCTAAAGCAATATTCTCCACTGCTATTCCAGCATCAACTTTTGCATAGGAATTCTTCTCTTCAATTGCAATAACAATAACACAAGGAGCATTATAAAGCACCTTATTATCTCTAGATTTTAAGCGCTCTACTACTTCCTTATTACCCATTGCCACAAAAAAATCAACAACATCCTGCTCCATTTCCTCTAAAACAGACTTATTGTTAATAAATATGAACCTATATGGCTGAAGGTTCATAGCACTTGGTGCAGCAAGTGCAGCTTCCTGAAGAACTGTTTTTTGCTCCTCAGTTAAAGATTCTCCTTTGTATGCTCTGATACTACTACGAGCTTTGATTATGTCCATAACTTGATTTGTCATATATATCCACTCCTTATTTTTAATATACTAATTTAATAATACTGCTTTCATAAATGTAGGTAATGAAAGTCATCACTTATCTTATAAACTACTCATACCTTGGTTTCTGTATGGTCTTTTCCTATAAGATTAATATCTATGTCTAAACTTAGTATTTTACAAAGCCTATTACCACAACTTAAATAATCCCACTGCTGCTTTGGCAATCTTATACACTGGGGTTTCAAGTTCTTTTTTTACATTTTTTAGTTCCTTACGAATTTCAATATTCTGAGGGCAATGCTTTTCACATTTTCCACAATCTACACACTGAGATGCACTACTTGGTGTCTTTCTCATTACAGTACACATTATATAATCACGCCAACCTGATTTTCTATTTTCTGAGTATATCATATTGTAACTGTGGAAAGCTCCAGGAATGTCAACCCCCTTATGACAAGGCATGCAGTAGCCACAACCTGTGCATCCAACCTTTATATTCTTATTTATCTCGCTTTTAACCTGATCTATTAAAGCAAAATCTTCCTTTGAAAACTCACCAACTTTAACGTCAGAGGCAACTTTTATATTTTCTCTTACCATTTCAAGAGAATTCATGCCAGATAAAACTGAAGTAACTGCCTCTTGATTCCATAACCATCTAAAGGCCCATTCAGCAGGAGTACGTTTTCTTAAATCCTGCTTGAAAATATCCTTTGCCTTTTCTGGAAGCAGGTTTACAAGTCTTCCACCTCTAAGTGGCTCCATTACAATAACTGGTATCCCCTTTTTACTTGCATAATCAAGGCCTCTTCTACCAGCCTGACTGTGCTCATCAATATAGTTATATTGAATTTGGCAAAAATCCCAATCATAGACATCTACTAATTTTATAAACATATCAGTATTTCCATGATAGGAAAACCCTATATTTCGGATTTGACCACTATCCACTTTTTCCTTTATCCAATGTTCTACTCCTAAAGCTTTTAAACGCTGCCAGGTATCCACATCTGTGAGCATATGCATTAAATAATAATCCACATAATCTGTTTGAAGCCTCTTTAGCTGTTCTTGAAAATATTTTTCCAGGCTGCTTTTGGATTTAGCCATGTAATGCGGAAGCTTGGTTGCAATATACACTTTTTCTCTGCAGGAATTTCTTTTAAGTATTTCCCCAAGGGTTACTTCACTTCCTCCATAAACATAAGCCGTATCAAAATAATTCACACCACTTTCAATGGCTTCCATCACTTCTTTTTCAGCTCTGTCCAAATCAATGCTAGTACCTTTTTTCGTAAATCTCATGCAACCATAACCAAGGATAGATATTTTGTTGCCTTTTTTATCTGTCCTGTACTGCATAACTTTTTTGCTTTCTTCTGATCCCATTCAGTACATCCCCTTATATTTATAGATATACAAGCTCAACAAGTGCAATATTTTTAAGTCTGAAAATCTATTGATATTTTAAATATCTTATATAATTACAGTAATTTGAGCTTGAAAGGAATTGATATTATTTTGTGCTGATTTTTTGGGAGAAATCACTTCTTGGAAGTAATATTTCAAATGTTGAAGTGGTTTCTCTATAATTAATACTAATATTGTGGATTCAAAAAAACACTGTTTCTTTGTATTGTATATATGTTCTAGTAAGAAAAATACTTTTTAGCAATTATTAAATAATCACAACCCTAATTACAAAAGTATAAACTTTAATAGAACTTCTTTACATGAAATCAGTGCTTATTCTTTTTAGTTATTATTTTCTCAAAATCTTGTCCATGGCTTTTCCTTTTGCTAACTCATCGATAAGTTTATCTAAATAGCGAATTTCTTTCATAGTTGATTCTTCCATATCTTCCACCCTGACACCACAAACCACACCTTTGATTAAATTCCTTGAAGGATTAAGCTTAGGAGCTTCAGCAAAGAAAGTTTCATAGTCTGTCTCTTTTTCTAGTTGTGATTCTAATTCTTCCTGGCTATATCCTGTGAGCCAACAGATGATTTCATCCACTTCTGATTTTTGACGTCCCTTTTTCTCTGCCTTTGCAACCAAAAGAGGATACACTCTTGCAATACTCATTGTATATATATTATGTTTGGTCATAAAAAATCCTCACTTAAATAATTTTATTATATAATTTTCTCTATTATATCACAAAAATAATTCATTTAAGTGAAAATTATGCTTATTCTTTTTGTGAATCCTATAAAAAGTTCTACTTCCTATAAATTCCCTTTTAACATTATAGGAGTATTATTTCACCACTTTTATAACATTTGTAGGTGATGAATTATTTGATCCTTACATGGAATTAATGGCTTTGCAATATCCACATTTAGTATGTCATGGTATAATTTACTTGCAGTTTGTTTGGAATTATAAAATATTATTGTAAAAATAGGAGGGTAAATCAATGAGAATTCAACTGAAAAAAACTTCACTTAAGCCCGT
The DNA here is from genome assembly GCF_002387895.1 of Clostridium sp. UBA4548. Classification (GTDB taxonomy): domain Bacteria; phylum Bacillota; class Clostridia; order Clostridiales; family Clostridiaceae; genus Clostridium_J. The sequence goes on along the minus strand of NZ_DGLI01000051.1, from coordinate 78,480 downwards.
AGAAATTTCATCTCAGTTTCAAGTAAAGAAATTACTTTTAGAGGGTATAGAATTAGAAGAAAAACTAAAGTGCTACCTATCAAAATTTATAGTAGGAATATTAGACCCAGATACTGCAGGACTAAATCCAGATAAGTTTATTAGTAATCTTCAAAAGGGTATTTTGGGTGATTTTTCTAATAGATATATTATCACTGCACATGATAATAATGAAACTATTGGTATTCTAATAGGACTACCCCAAAAAGAGAAACTATTACATATTTACTCATTACATATTTCACCAGAATATCGTTATAAAGGTATTGGCTCTACACTATTATCTCAATGTATAAATGATATGTGTGCAAGCAATGTAACAGACCTTATTATAGATGTTCACATGGATAATACACCTGCCTACAATTTATATAAAAAGTTCAATTTTATTGAAATTATAGATAAGTAAAGCCAGGTAGAATGTTTCCGCCTGGCTCTTAGTTAATTCACCCAAACCTATATTTATTTTTTGTAAATCTTTCTAACTATTATTAAGCAAAATACTGTTTTAATTCATCCAAGCTCGTTATATCAAAAATCTCTGTTGCAATAACTTCTATAGTTTCCTCAGGGAGACCTTTAATTTTATTTTTATACTCTTCAGGTAAGGATTTAAATTTTTTGATTAATAATTTAATAAGCATCTCTGCTTTTCCTTCTATTTTCCCTTCTAGCTTCCCTTCCTCTTTACCATTTTCTCTTATCATCCTACCAATTTCAGTCATTGTAAACACCTCCATAAACTTTTTCTTACTTTCCCTATCTCCAAACTTTTCAAAGAGAGCATAGAGTAAAGACATGCATTTTAACTTTTCGATTATATTAGCCTAGGTCAAATCTTAAAAAGCTCCCTTAATGGCGCACAGTATTATTACTTAACTATGTACCGTAAAGGGAGCGTATCGATACTTACCACATGGCTTCGTCTTTTAATTCATTACTTCTTTAGCTAATTCTTTAACTCTTTCTATACTCAACCCTGTATTTTTTGCAACACTTTCACAACTTAATCCATCTCTAAGTAAGTTCCTTGCTATACGCTCAGCACTTTGCTCTGCCCCTATTTTCATCCCTCTTTTTTCAACCTCTGGATCATAAAAACTTTTAAACATTGTTTCAATCTCCTTACCTAGACCTTTATAATTTAAGATTCTAATTTAACACTTCTTTAGCAAGCTCCTTTACTTTTTCTAGAGGTAATCCTGTATTTTTAGCAATAAGTTCACAACTTATTCCATCCCTAAGAAAGTTCCTTGCTATATTTTCTTTTTCCTTCTGTGCGCCCCTTCTTTCAACCTCTGGATCATAAAAACTTTTAAACATAGTTTCAACCTCCTTACTTAATCCTTTATAGTAATTATAGTTATCTATAAAATAATCGTTTAGATTCTGTATTACTGCTAGCATTTCATTATAATCTTCTAAGGTAATTTTATCATATTTATAGGCCTCACTGATAGCCTCAAGAGTATTTTTTATTGTTACTAATATGTGTTCATTAATCTTTTCTACCTTAAGCCTCTTCTGGTGTTCTGGTTGTTTACTATCCATTAACCTTTCCATAAACCTTCTATAGTTAAAAAGCTGTAATGGGTAAAGTAGATATTTATTCTCATTATATAGCCTACCTAAATCATACTCCCAATATTTTAAGACATTAACTTCATAGTTTATACTTTCTTTCTTTGGAAAATTGATTCTAAGTGTTATCTTATCCTCTAACCCCTCCTCCTTTTCTAATACTATAAGGTAAGGTTCTGGGAAGTTGATAGTTATAGTATTTTTATTTAACTCTGTAAAACTTTTAACTGCTTTATCAAAGCCATATCTAAAAATTCTTATTGCCATCTCTTTTTCATATTTAGTTTGAAATTCTATAGCATAATCATAGAGTTTATCTCTGTATGTAACTTCAATGTATAAATCTGCTCTAAAGCTTAAAATGCCGTTGTTTATATTTCTGTTTAGGTTTTCTACATTGGGATAATAAAGCTCTGCATCATATCCAATATCATCACCATAAATAGAATTTAGAAAATCAATAATAGGCTTCTTGTTTTTAAGGGTGAATAGTCTCTTGATAATACCATCCATATTTAATGAAGTCTTTTTAGAATTGTTATTTGTATCACTTTTATAATTTGAATCTTCTTCTCTAACTAAGGTTATTACATTTCCCTGTTTTAAGTAATACATAAACCCACTTCCTTTCATTAAATATTATTACCATTTAATCAATTTCATAAACATATGTTCGTATATATTTTCAAACCTTATATGTCCAAAATTTAAGTTACACCAATATTTCTGAATTACTTAATAAATTAAAAGCAACTTAGGCCTGGTGAAAAAATCAATTATCCTACTCGCTTATTTTGCGTAATGTTACCTCCACAGAACCTATTAATAGCCAAACCATAAATAAAACCTGCGTCCTTGGTTTGTGCAAAATATATTTGTATTTATATATCTACTATGTTTCTGGTGATAATAAGCTAAACATGATAAAATTACAATATACTAATGATATTATTAGAATTACTGTGGATATGGGGTAAAGGGTATGGATAATATAGCTAGCAAGTTATTTGCTCAGGAGATTTTAGAGAATAAACCTTTAATTGTGGAGCCAAAGGGTATTGAAAATAACTCCTACTTAGTTAATAACAAGCTCATTGTAAACTCTGAAAGTGGTAATCTATTAAATGAGCTTAAAAAATGTCTCAGGGAATGTGAAAGCTTTTATTTTTGTGTGGCTTTCATAAATTTTAGTGGCCTTCAGCTACTACTAGATACCTTTAAGGATTTAGAGGATGCTGGAGTTAAGGGGAAGATTATTACTTCTACCTATTTAAACTTTACGGAGCCTAAAGCTTTGGAGAAAATTAAGACCTTTGATAATATTGATCTAAAGATTTTTGTGGCTTCAAAGGAAAGTGGGCTTCATACTAAGGCTTATATTTTTGAAAATAAGGATGAGTATAAAATCATCATTGGCTCTTCTAATATTACTCAAAAGGCTTTCAAGAGCAATGTAGAGTGGAATGTTAAGGTTATTTCTAAGAAGGATAATGAATTTACTCATGATGTGCTAAAAGAGTATGAGAGTCTTTGGAATTGCACTGACATTGTTGATGACACCTTTTTAGAAACTTATAAAAACTTTATTAAGGAAATTAAAGCTATTGACTCAAGAAAAACAGTGGAATTTGATAATTTTAAAATTATAAAGCCCAACACTATGCAGGTTCGGGCAACAGAAAACTTACATAGACTGAGATTACATGGAGAAAATAAGGCCTTAGTTATTGCAGCAACAGGTACTGGTAAAACCTATATGTCTGCCTTTGATGTGATTAATTATAAGCCTGAAAAGATGCTTTTTGTGGTTCATAGAGAAGAGATTTTAAAAAGTGCTGCTAGTACCTTTGAAAGACTTTGCAAGAATAAAACAAAAACTATGGGACTTTTAACAGGTGCTAAAAAAGAAAAGAAAGCAGATTATCTCTTTGCTTCAACTATGTCCCTATTCAATAGCTTAGAAGAATTTTATCCTCATGAGTTTGAGTATTTAATCATCGACGAAGCTCACCATGCTTCAAGTCCAACTTATAAGAAAATTTTAGATTATTTTAAGCCAAAGTTTCTCCTTGGAATGACTGCCACTCCTGAGAGAAGTGATAGTGATGATGTGTTTGGAATCTTTGATAATAACGTGGCTTTAGAGGTTAGACTTCATGAAGCACTAGATTTAAACCTAGTAATCCCTTTTCACTACTTTGGAATCACCGATGTAGAAGGGGTAGATCTTAGTGGAGTTAGCCTTGATAATATTACTGAAATTACTAAGAGACTGAAGATTAATGAAAGAGTGGATTTTATCATCCATAAGATGAATTTTTATGGTCATGATGGAGATTCCTTAAAGTGTGTAGGCTTTTGTGCTAGTATTGAACATGCAGAGTTTATGGCTGTGGAATTTAATAAAAGAGGTATAAACAGTGTATGCCTAACTGGAGATGATAAACCAGGAGAAAGACAAAAATACATAGATAGGCTTCAAGATGATGAGGATGACTTAAAGGTAATCTTTACTGTGGATATATTTAATGAAGGGGTGGATATTCCCTCTATAAATACAGTATTAATGCTAAGACCCACAGACTCTCCTATAGTTTTTATACAGCAACTAGGTAGAGGTCTAAGAAAGCATCAGGATAAAAGCTTTTTAACGGTTTTGGACTTTATAGGAAATCACAATAAGGCTTTTCTAATTGCCATAGCTTTAAATGGATCTAGATTCTATGACAAGGATAGTTTAAAAGTTGCAGTTGCCACTGAATTTGCCAGTGTTCCTGGGTGCACTCATATCCAAATGGATAGAATATCTCAAGAAAGAATACTTCAGCAGCTTAATAATGAAAACTTTAACTCCATGAAGTATTTAAAGGAGGAATATCTAGAATTTAAAAGAATGCGTAATGGGAAGGTGCCTTATTCCTTAATGGATTACATTAAATATGAAGGAGCTCCTGACCCTAATAAATTCATTAAAAGAGAAAAAACTTACTTAGGATTCTTAGCTAAAATGGAAAAGGATGAAGAATTAGAGGGTTTACTTTATAATAGTGATTTCTTTAAGCTATTAAAAGAACTTTCTAGTAAGCTTCCTTTAAAAAGAGTCTATGAATTTGCCATAATAAAATATTGCTTGAATCATCACAGCATTTCCCTAGAACAAGGCAGAAATGAAATCTTAAAGTACATTTCTACTGTGTCGGATGAGGACATTATCCATAGCTTTAGATTCTTAAATGGAGAGTTTTATGATTCCTCGCAGCTTAAAAGTAATATTAAATCCTTTAATCTTATAGATTGTACTTTACATACTACAGAGGAATTTAGAGCTATAATTTCAGTGGATAAGTTTAGATTTTACATTGAGGATGTACTTAACTATGGCATAGTAAGATACGAAAAAGAATTTGGCACTGACTATCATGGTATGCCCTTCTTTAAACTTTATGAACAATATCAAATGGTGGAGGCCGCTCTACTTTCTAATTACACTAAAATTCATAGCTCCTTCAGAGGTAGCGGTCTTATAACCAATGGTAATAATTACTTCCTTTATATTGACCTTCATAAAGAAGAGGATATAAAAGAAAGCATTAATTATCAAGATAAGTTTATAAGCAGAAGAGTTTTTCAGTGGCAAACACCAAATAATACCTCCCAAGGTTCTGAAAGAGGTAAAAATATCATTTTTAATAGGAATAGAAATATTAATCTCCACCTTTTCATAAGAAAGTACAAAGAAATTGATGGAAGCGTTGAGCCTTATATTTACATTGGTAAAGGTGATACCTTTGACTTTAGTGGTGAAAAGCCAATTACTGTGCACCTAAAACTGGAACATGAAATTCCTCAAAGCTTATATAATGAATTTGTAAAAAAGGTATAGCATGATTTTAAAAAGCTCCCTTTATGGTGCACAGTATTATTGCTTAAACTGTATACCACAAAGGGAGCTCATGAATTATTGTAGCTATAGCTTTTTTTATAGCATTTCCTTACCCAAAAGCTCAACAGCTGGCACATCTGCTGGAGCCCAGTTAAGGGACTTTAAGTTTTCCTTCTTAAGCCATATAAGCTTATCGTGCTCCGATGCTATAGGCTCACCTTCAACAATACGGCACTTAACCGTAATTAAATTAACAATAAAATTATCATACTCATGAGTATTATCATGAAAAATTTCCTTAAATTCAATGTGACAGCCTAGTTCTTCTCTAATTTCTCTAACTATAGTGTCACTGATTTCCTCACCCTGCTCAACCTTACCACCAGGAAACTCCCAAAGGTTTGGTATTGACATTTTCGTGGATCTAAGAGCACATAAAACCTCTGAGTTTTTATTTTCAATAATTGCACCTACAACTTTAACTAGTTTTTTCATTTGAAACACCTCGGCAATAGTTTAACATATTGGGAGGGAGTTTTGAATATCTTCAACTGTAAATTGTAGCATGATTATTAAAATGCTTATTCCCTGTTCAACACTTCCTTACAATTGCCTTAATTATATTACTCATGAGGGTATTTATTTTATTGCTACCACTCATTCTACGCTTATTTGTAACGGTTATAGCATAGATTTTTTTACTTGGTATTTTTTAAATATTACTTTTAAAAACTCATTACTCATATGATTGGTGTTACCTTAAGTTGATAATTCATGGCAGCATCACTTTAAAGTTACATATATAATTCTATGATTGCAGATGAATCCTGATTTTTCCAATATTTTTCTTGATGCTATATTTTTAGGGTTGCAGCAAGCCATCGGCTTTAAATTATTTCTATAACAATGTTCCTTTAGCTGAGTTATAATATGTGTTCCAACACCTTTTTTACGATATTCCTCTGCTACAATAATTCCTATATCACCATATTGTTCATTTGATTTAAATATTCTAAATTCACCTATTCCTAGTAGAATGTCCCCACTATATAGTACGAATAGTTGATTATTTTCTATTAAATCTTCATAATAACCTTCAAATGCAGGGTCACATTTTGTTTTTATAGCGCCTATATCATTGCTTTTAGCTAACTTAAAGGACACATCTTTAAAATTAGCCAACTCATATTTTATATTTTTGTTATCAGTAAAAAGATAACAATCTATAGATATACTCTTCTGATAATCAAGACACAAAGATAGAAACTCTGCCTCTTTAGTAGAAACTGTAGCATTTTCGGCAATATTATTCACAATAATATATTCAAGAATCTCTGGTGCATGTATAAAATGCTCTGTAAAAGTATAGAATTGTACTAAAGTTTTTTTGGAATCGACGAAAAAATGACCTACTTTCTTTCCATTATAAATAATTATATAGCACTGGGAATTCCCAATAATTACATTTTCCCAGTAACCATCTATTGGCGATGCTAAAGTCTTAATATACTCTTTATTCAAAATAAATCTTTCTTCTGGTGATATTACTTTCTCTACTTGTATCATCAAATTCCCCCTTTTAATATCTTTTCTTAATTATATCTACGTTACTTATGATACAGTTCTCCGTATCGTTAGCAAGTGCCATTCTTGCTTTTCACCAAGGTCTGAAACATAAAACACTATTCCTAAAGCACTGCTATAGCTGCACCCCTTAGATGGATCGCGGGTGCTTAAAGCTGTAAAAGACATAATAGATGACTTGAAATAGGCTCTTAATTTTGTAGAAAAACATATCGTGGCCGCCTCTTCAGTTACCAGTTATTCCTAATAGATATTCTAGTAACTGATAATTGATGAGGCCGCACCAAAAATCTAAATTAACTTAAGTTATAAGTTATTTACACCACTAGCTACCGTAATTAGATTATTTTTTTAATCGGCATCCAAAGTTCAGCATTTTTATCATTATACTTTTCAATAACAGGACGTCCTGGTGCTTGCTCATATCCTGAAGTTGGGAACCAGTTCATATACAAATCATTGTAACATCTAACTATGGCGGAGCGGTCTCCATCAAGTTGAACCATGACAACAACCCATAAAGAAGTTGGTATTTCTAAAACAGTAAATTGTTCATTTAATTTTGATTCAGGTACTTCCCAACCATACATCATATATTTGTTTCCAGTCTCATCCCAAAAGTGAATAGCGTGCAACAAGTGAATTTTTGTTACATCCCACTGGTTTTTTTCTATCATTTCCAATGCTAATCCAGGGAATCCAGCTGCAGTATTTGTCGCATCATGGCTACCGTTTTCAATAACACGGTCAGCATAATCTAAGTAATTTTCCTCCGTCCATCCATCTGTTTGAACGACATCCATTCCGAATAATTTGTGTGCTTGCGTTTCAATAATTTTATATTGCATTGCTTCTACTCCTTTTAATATTAATTGAAAGGCAATGGGTGGATATGCCATTAATGGAACTCCCACAACGCGCGCTTTTGAGGGAGTCACACCTTGAATTAACTGAAAAGCACGTGTAAACGATGAATGAGAATCATAACCATATTTTTGTGCAATATCAATGATTTTGTTATCAGTGTTTTGAATCTCAATTGCTGCTAATGTCATCCTTCTTCTACGAATATATTCAGACAATGGAATTCCAATAAAGGAAGAAAACATTCTTTGAAAATGATAAACAGAGCATTTTGCTTTTTGTGCAATCATGTTGAATTCTATATCAGTGGTAAGATTCTCTTCTATATATTCAATTGCACTTTCAAAGTCACTTATAAATGACATATAATTACCCCCTTTCAAGTTGTAGTATAGCAAAATACAAACTCATTTGCTGTTCATTTTATGCACCGTTTTGTTTAATATAAAGTGGAACCACAAAGAAATTCTTTAGTTCAAAGTAAACATGATTTTCTCCTACTAAGCCTTGCTTAAGAAGCATGATATCCTTTTCAATGAGTTCCTTCTTCTCACTATTAGATAGCTTCTCACATAAGTCCTCTAAGTCACTAAGCTGCTTATTTTCTTTACTAAAATCCTTAATAAATATTGGCTTATCAATCTTTTTACCTTCACCAAATAAAAATTCTAGAAATGACATTTAAATTTCCCTCACATATAACTTCCATTTTTTACATTATAACTCATATTATAACACCTATAAACTTAAAGATTTGTTGAATAATGTCAAAATGTCCAAACAATTATAAATTTAATTGTTTGGACATTTTATTTGAAGTAATTAAGTTGTTTACTATTTGTAAAAGCCTTAAAATACTTAATGGAAGAATCCAGAAACGCTAATTATTTCTTCTGAAGGAGTAATTGTTGCTTCTGCAATGTTCTTTTTACTCTTAGCTAAATATTCCTTAACTAAGTGGTAACCAATTGTGTAGCCTGCATTAGCTGATAAACCTACTGGATTATACCCTTGCTTTTTAGCAACTTCATCTCCAAACATATAAGCTGATACTTCTCCAAAGCCTTTAGTCTTTCTGCCCTCCTTAATTACCTCCCTTGAGTATTCCATTTCTTCTTCATCAAAATCTTCAATCCAAGGCCCTATGAATTCTGTTCCATAGATTTCTTCTGCAAAGCATTCAGCTAAACCTTCTATTACCAAATATTCCTCAACTGACACATCACCATGATTAAATGGTTCAAAAGTAAAACGAACATTATGGTTAAATTCATGAGCTAAAGCAGATTTTAACCTATTTTTATTAAATTCATTAGGAACAACCATTAGCATAATATATCCAGGTATTCCCCCAAATCCTGAGTATCCTTTATTGGCTTCCATCTCTTTACTATCTTCATCACCTAAAAGAATACTTAGATTAATTTCTTCTAGTGGAATAGAATAACCTATGTTCTCAAATTCACGAACTCCCTTTTTTATTGCTTCTTCATATTCTTCAAAGATTTTAGTTTCAATAAATTTTGGTAAATTATTGCTTACTTGCTGAATTGATTTTCTTGGCGTCCAAATTCCTAACATCTCTGATGCCATAACAACATCGTATCCATTAGGTGTTGCTGCCTTTAAAGGTACATTTAAATAGTCCCACATTGTTTTTAATGGCTGCATCAATTCATATCTGAAAGAATTCTCACTACCTTTTCCATCTAAGCACTTCTCATAGAACTCTAAGCTATTGATTAAGTTGACTCTTAACTTCTCCATACTATCGCCTCCCTATATAACAGCTTAATGCTTTACGTAAGGTTAATGTCAAGGATTTTTACTTCTCATACCCGATGGCAAAACTGATTTGAAGCATTTTATAGAAATTACTTGTATTTTGAGATAAATGAAGTTTGAAGATAACAAAAACCATGCAGTATTGCCCGCATGGTTTGACATTTTAATTGACTATTTCTTTAGCAAGTTCCTTTACTTTTTCTAAGCTTAATTCTGTTGTTTCTGCCACAATTTCAATATCAAAACCCTTAAGTAATAGATTTTTTGCTATACGCTCTGCATTTTTTTCTGCTCCTATTTTCATCCCCCTTTTTTCAACCTCTGGGTCATAAAAACTTTTAAACATAGTCTTAATCTCCTCGCTCAAACCTTTATAATTTAAGATTCTAATTCAGTATTACTTTAGCTAATTCTTTAACCTTCTCTATACTTAACCCAGTGTTTTTTGCAACACGTTCACAGCTTAAGCCATCATTTAGCAAATTTCTAGCTATATTTTCCTTTGCCTTCTCCTCACCCCTTTTTTCAACTTCTGGGTCATAAAAACTTTTAAACATAGTTTCAACCTCCTTACTTAATCCTTTATAGTAATTATAGTTATCTATAAAATAATCATTCAAATTCTGTATTACTGCTAGCATTTCATTATAATCTTCTAAGGTAATTTTATCATATTTATAGGCCTCACTGATAGCTTCAAGAGTATTTTTTATTGTTACTAATATGTGTTCATTTATTTTTTCTACCTTAAGCTTCTTCTGGTGTTCTGGTTGTTTACTTTCCATTAATCTTTCCATAAATCTTCTATAATTAAAAAGCTGTAATGGGTAAAGTAGATATTTGTTCTCATTATATAACCTACTTAAATCATACTCCCAATATTTTAAGACCTTAACTTCGTAGTTTATACTTTCTCTCTTGGGGAAATTTATGTTAAGTGTTATCTTATTCTCTAGCCCCTTTTCCTTTTCTAGCACTATAAGATAAGGCTCTGGAAAGTTGATGGTTATTGTGTTTTTATTTAACTCTTTAAAACGTTTAACTGCTTTGTCAAAGCCATATCTAAAAATTCTTATTGCCATTTCTTTTTCATATTTTGTTTGTAATTCTATGGCATAGTCATAGAGTTTATCCTTATATGTAACTTCAATATATAAATCTGCTCTAAAGCTTAAGATGCCGTTGTCTATATTTCTGTTTAGGTTTTCTACATTGGGATAATAAAGCTCTGCATCATATCCAATGTCATCACCATAAATAGAGTTTAGAAAATCAATAATAGGCTTCTTATTTTTAAGAGTAAATAATCGCTTCATTATGCTATCCATATTTAATGAAGTCTTTTTAGAATTATTTGTATCACTTTTATAATTTGAATCTTCTTCTCTAACTAAAGTTATTACATTGCCATGTTTTAAGTAATACATAAACTCACTTCCTTTCATTAAATATTATTGCCATAAAATTAGTTTTATAAACATATGTTCGCATAAAAAGATATGTATTCTTATTAAAAAGCTCCCTTTATGGTATACAGTTTAGTACTTAAACTATATACCACAAAGGGAGCTCAGGAATCATCGTAACAATAGCTTTTTTATAGCATTTTTTAACCAAAAGTTTAACAGTGGTCACCTTGCTGAAGCCCAGCTTGAAGACTTTTACTATTCTCACTTATTGGTTTACGTATTTCATCCCTAAGAATATCATAAGCTTTTTTCATTTTATTTCTCTGTATATATCCTGCATAATTATGGTATAATTGTAAAGTACAATTCAATAGTTAATCGTGGGCTACTGGTATCACTTACCTCTTTTTTGAAGGGAGGTGATACTTAATGAGTAATGATGTTTTAACGTTACTATTTACTGGTGGATTATTTCTATTGGCGCTATTAACCTTTATAGTGTTACTTATGGATAAAATATCAAAAAAATAGTAGCCCCGACTCGCAATTGGAAGCTACTATTTTTATAAACTAAAAATTTAGTGATACCAGTTGCCTAAGCAACTAGAATTGTATATTAGTAGAGTGTTGACGCACTCTACTTTTTTTATTATTTGTATTTCTTATTTATATTATATCAAATTTTGATAGAAAATAAACCTATATAATTTTAATATTTATTATTTCTATAAAACTAATATATGCAAGTTTATTGAATCCTGATAATTTAAGTTTATTTACTAATCTTTTTTATTCCTAATTTATTTTATGATATAACCATAAACTGTGGACTCATTCCCATTATTGAATCTTCCATCTCTATAATTTCAGTCACTAAAAGCTCAACAGCTGGAATTAAGAGGCTTTAAATTTTCCTTCTTAATCCATATAAGTTTATAGTACTCCTTTGATTCTTTAGTTGTCTCACTGTTAATAATAGTTAGATAGCTATTATATTATATTCTAATTATCTAATCAGAAATACTGATGTCTCCAGAACTTGTATTTACGCTAATTTTCTTATAAGGACCATTTCCAATCTTGGCAGTTGCTTCATGATGATTTTCATCCTTGTAATTTAAGTCTAGGTTAGAATTTATATCCCCAGAACTGCATTTACCTTTAAATTCAAAGCTTATGCCCTTTTTTATTATAAGCTTAACGTCACCAGAAGTAGCAGTTATTTCTGAATACTCTTCAATGTCCTTGTATTCTACCTTAATATCCCCTGAAGATGTGTCAACCTTACCTGATCCAGTTAGTGAGTTAATCCTAATATCTCCAGAAGTGGCTTTTATTTTGTAGGTAGGTGCCGTTAAAGTTTCTATACTAATGTCGCCAGAGCTAGTTTCTATATTAATACCTTTAACCTGTAAATTATACTTTGATACAATATCTCCAGAGCTAGCAGAAAAGTTTGCATTACTTAATATTATATCAGAATCGAATTTAATATCTCCTGAAGATGTTTTAATATCTAAATCTGAATTATAATTTTTAGGAAGGTATATTTCGATTACTTCTTTAAAGTTTCCAAAGCTCCAAGTATTAGATAAATTCCCAAACTTTCTTTTTTCTATGGTGATTTGGTTATTCCCTTGTATTACTTGAAATTTTTCATCCTCTTTTAAATTGTTACTTGATTTTTGAATTATTCTCATTTTATCTTCATCTGTAACCTTAACTATTATATCACTACTTGAAAAATCAACAACTATTTTATTTACGCCCTTTATCTCTAGCTTTTCGTCCTTTTGAACTGCAATATTAGAGTCTATTATATTAGTGAAATGAAAAACCCCACTGATTCCATTTGAATTAGTAATACCAAGGATCAAAATTGCTGTTAATCCCAGTGCAACAAGGCTCCACATGGCAATTCTTATAATTTTTAAAGTTCTATTCATTCTCTTTGCTTCCTTAATTGAAAAATTAATGTAATAACTCTCTCAATTGCAGCACCAATTATAAATAAAATCCAAGAAAATGACCATATACGTAATGTAAAGCTTAAAAGGAAATATAAAGTTATTATAACTAGCCACATTATTGATTTTATTGAATTTATCACTTCTTTTTCTGTATTATTAGCTGACTTCCATTCCTTAAATTCCTCAACAATTGTATCATCAGCCTTAATATATTTAGGACGAGAAACTGCATTATATATTAATAGACTAGTTGCCAAAGCATCTATTGTTAGCATTATGCATATTGCAACGTCTCCACTTACTCTAAACACGCTAGTAAGCATTATTAAAATAACAACACTCATAATATACATTCCTATAGAAGTGGATAATATAAATGCTCTTTTTTCACGATCTTTTCTCATCTGCTCTGGGTTAAATTCATAACTATCCTTTAGGCCTATTATTATTTCATCAATATCACCAATACCTGCTATGGCAATATTAAAAGCCTCTTCTTCACTTTTCCCACTAGCTAACAAGTCATTATACCTATCCATAAGATTTGCTAGTAGCTCCTCTTTAAGTTCCCTTGCCCTACTTGTTTGTGGCGCATTTTCAAATAATTCGTTTAACTTAACACGAAACTTTTCAATCATTTTTACTCCCCCCATAAATTAATGTATCAATTAATTTTTTTGCATCTTCCCAATCTGTTTTATATTGCTCCAATGCAGCTCTCCCAAGTGGCGTTATTGCGTAATATCGTCTTCTCGCTCCTGTGGTTTGATCTCCCCAATATGAAGTAATTAAAGTAGCTTCCTCTAGTCTCCTAAAGGCTGAATAAAGAGTTGCTTCTTTAAGCTCATATTTATTGTCTGTCTTTTGTTGAATTGATTTATTAATCTCATACCCATAACTATCCTTTTCTGCCAAGTATGATAAAATAATGGTTTCTGTATGTCCTCTTATGATATCTGAGGTTATTGACATACCGTCACTCCTCTCCGCCATGTTATTTTCCCATTTTTTGATTATATATATATTATATTCTTAGATACCTCACCTGTCAAGGTATGTTTTATTTTTATGTATATATTTTATAAAATCTTCCTATAGCTTTACTATAAAATAAAAAGCCAAATCTTATTCTTTAAGACTTAGCTTTTTAGAAACCTACCATTTATTTTCTTTTTCTAAGAATCTATTTCTTCCACTCACCATTGGAAGTTACTAAGGCATTTTTAAAAATTAAATAAGTCAGTATGTTTATCTTTACTAAAATCATAATGCAAGTTTATAAAAGACTTCATCATCTGCTTCAAAACCAGTAATGACTTGCTTAAAACCAAAATATGAATATAAGTTTAAATTTGTCTTACTCTCAGGATGGAAGCTAATCCATATATCTTCATACTGTTCCTGATTTTTAATTTTTTTTATTAATTGACTTAAAGCTAATTTTCCATACCCATTCCCCTGATATCTTTCATCAATCATCAGACGCATAATCCACATAGTTCCATCATATGTGGGATCATCATCTTGTACTGTACCATACATAGAAAACCCTATCATATTATCATTTATATAAATCCCTAAGGCAGCCCAATGTGGATTAAACTTCCACTCTGCAATTGATTTAAGATTTGAATGTGGAAGATACTTTTCCTGTTCCCTAGAAATTTTCAATTCAATGCATTCTTCCCAATTTTCTATAGTAATTTCTTTAAAATTTATACTCATTCATTACCCCCATAGTTAAGTTCCATTTTTTACATTATAATTCATATTATAACATTTATAAAACAAAAGGTTTATTGCCCAATAAAGTTTTTGGTAAAAAGTTTAACAACATTTTAGAAGCTTTAAGTCTGCCATCTTCTAAAGTGGCAGTTGCTCAGTCTAGATAAGTTGTGTTGGTAGCAGTCTAAATCTGCTTCCAAAGTTCCTAATCAAAAATTAACTTGTTCATTGTTTGAAGATGACAAAAACCATGTAGTATTACCTACATGGCTTCATGTTTTAACTTATTACTTCTTTAGCTATTTCCTTTACTCTCTGTGAGCTTAATTCTGTAGTCTCACCTATGTATTCATAGCTCATTCCTTAAGGAAGTAACTTCCCTGTAATATTCACTTTTTGCTTTTCTGCTCCTCATTTTATCTGAACTTAGTGAAACCCTCGTTTTTGTATAACAGGTTTCACTAAAATTTTTTCTAATTTTATTTCTATGATGCTTATATTACTTTAAAATTTTTTTTGCTTCACTCATACGTTGAAGCGCTGTAAACAGCACTGCTGCGGAAAATATATTTGTTATTATGGTTAGATATGGAGTTAGTAAACTCATTAAAGAAAGCATTATAAACCCCTCTGTCCTTTCTGCTAAACCTGCTTGATAGTAAAAGGACTTCATGCCCTTCTGCTCTGAAAGAGCTCCTACAGTAAGGAAAATTGTCATTGAAAACAAAATGCAAATAGTTAAAATTAGTAGATAAATTCTAGCTTCAGGGAACTTTAGAGCTAAAGCTATCACTATAGCCATTTCAACAGCTCTGTCAAAGGTTATGTCCATAAGTGTTCCCCATGCTGAAGTGTTTTTACTTATTCTTGCCATTGCTCCGTCTACAGCATCTAAAAAACCTGAAACCCATAGGAGAATTACAGCTACAAGGTTTAAATGAAAATAAAGAAAAATCCCCGACAAAAGTCCTATAAAAAAAGCCATACCTGTAACTTGGTCGGGCTTTAAGCCAACCTTCAGCAATGCCCTTGCAGTTTTATCTATTATGGGGTTTGCATATTTTCTTCCATAAGTATCTAGCATTAAATCTTCTCCTCTCTAGTTTTATCTAAGTCTCCAATACCTTTCTTAAAGAACTTATTTTTAACTAGTACTGATGTAACTAAAAGTATTATAAGAAGTGCTATAGATATATAAAATCCAGGACTTCCTGCCTCTAAGGACTTGTCTCCTATATTTGAAAATACTACTACTCCAGGTATTATGCCTAATAAAGTAGCTAATAAAAAATCCTTATATCTGATTTCAGACAAGCCAGCACTGTAGCTTATTACATCAAAAGGCACCAATGGTATTAGCCTTAAAATAAGAACAACTAAAAATCCCTTTTCCTTAGCATGCTTACTTAATATTGAAATATCCTTTTTAACAAATCTTTTTATAACTTCCTGCCCTAGATATCTTGTTATAAAAAAAGCCAAACTGCCTCCGCAGAGGGCTCCTATTATGGTTAGCACAGTTCCTCTTAAAAGTCCAAAGGCCATGCCTCCTGCAATAGCAAGCACAGAGTCTGGGAAAAAGGTTAGGGGCACAAAGGTAAATAGTATTATGTAAACTATAGGGGCAAGTAGCCCAAGTGAATCTAAAAATAGTTTAATATCCTTAGAATTGTAGTTTTTAAATAGCTCAAATTTGTTTAAAAAATATACAACTAAAGCTATAGCTACTATAAGGCCCATATATTTAATCCCTTTAATATATGTGTTTTTCATAACTTCAGCCTCCTGTTATTTATTCAGCTTATTAATAAGCCTTACTCCATTATATCTGTTTATCCAACTTTTTAAAGTACCTTGACTGCTTTGATTAAAGTCCTTGCTTGCATACATTTCTTCATTGAATAACAAATCCAAAATATGAACAGCTTTTTTTCCTCCTCTTTTAAGAGACTGCACACATTCTTCACAATAGGTTACAAAATGCTCTGCTTTAGCTTGATCCGCTCTTTTTTTCATGTGTTTTAGTGCCAGATCGTTGTTGGTTACACCCAGCATACCTCCTGAGCCACAGCATAAGGTATTACTTCTTGAATACTTTAATTCCTCTATTTCTATACCAAGCATAGCTAATATTTCTCTTATAGAGGTATGAATTTTATCTTCGTCTCTTGTTGGACAAGGATCGTGAAGAGCAAACCTTATACCTAGTTCTCTAGTTCTATTGGTTATTCCTTCTGGAACACCCTCCCTTGCAATAACTTCCCATAAAGAGGTGACCTTAATATGAGGACTTTGTTTAACTATTATTTTATAGCAGTTTTGGCAGGCTGTTATAACTTCTTTAACCTTTCCAGCCTCAAAGTCAGCCTTCACCTTTGAATAATACTCCTGAAAGGTATTCTCATCTCCCATGAATTGAGTTGGCTTTCCACAGCATTTTAGCATTATTCCCGTGCCTGGAAGTTTTTCATTTAAGTAATTATAAACCTTGAGAACCAACTCTGGGCTATAGGCCGTTAAGCTACAGCCTGGAAAGAATACTGTTTCAGCAGTTGAGTCTTGTAAAGTTTTTATACCAGTGGTAAAAGCCTTTGAAAAACTATTCTTTTGATGGTATTTTACCGAAGTTCTCCCAAACTCCTTTGGCACTCCTTTATTTTCTACTACAGCTGATTTTCTAAGTTGAAAAAATAGTTCATTAAGATCAACCTTCTTAGGACAAACCTCAGTACAATAGCCGCATAAGGCACAAGAATAAGGTATTTCAACGCTTATTGCCTTGTTATCTACTGCATTCTTTAATAGCTCTTTTGGAGTATTGCAATAAGTAGGAAGCATGGGACAGTTCTTCATGCATAGCTTGCAGCCAGTACATTTACTCTCTTCAATTTTTATCTTTTCTTTAATTTCATTTGATAGTTTAAGCTCTTTCATCTGGTTCCTTCCTTTAACGAAAACTAAACCTCTATTTAGTTTAGTATACACCTACTGCTAAATAGAGGCCTCTTTAAATAATGAACAAGTTCATTTGTTCAACGACTTTGGAAGGAGGTCTGATTCCCACCAAAGCTTATTTTCTAGTCAAGAACTCCCACCTAAAGAGGTTAGGAGAATTATTCTTCCAAAATGTCGTTAAATTTCTTATATTTATTTTTCAAGAAGGTCTGCATGTGGCCATGCCTTTTGTCCTTTTTCAAGAATAAATAATCTCTCTTCTTTTATTCCTTTTGTCTTTAAATATTCATAAGTTCTTTCAGCTCCACCAGCTCCACCTGGACAAACTATAACTATAGGTGCATTGCCTTCAAGCTTTGGAAGTGCACCATCAAGCTTTTTCTTCTCTTCATCAGTCTTAACTGGATAAGCATAAGTTGGAATAACACCTTTTATATGATGCTCCTTATACTCATTTTCTACTTGAATATCTAAAAGAATCATATCTTTTTTCTTCTCAATGCTTTCCTTCACCTGATCAGCTGTGTAATATTTAAATTTCGCTTCAGTTGTTTGAGTTTGTTGAGTTCCTGAAGCCTGTTGAGTTCCTGCTGCTTGTGTTGCTCCTGTATCTTTCTTTGTTGAACAGCCTACAGCTAATCCTGCTACTAATACAGCTGTCATTACTAAGCTTATTATCTTTTTCATACTTATTTCCTCCTATTTTGGATATGTAAACAAAAATATCAAATTCCATAACTATATTACCATAGCTTGTCTATAATTCCTTATGGGAATTTATAATAAACAACCCCTTAACCATTGCTTTTATCAATAGTTCAATTGTGCTACATACAGGTAAAGTTATGATATAATAACTAAGGTTTGTATTCTCAATTACTTGTTTGGAGGTATTAAATTTGAAACGTCTATTAACATTTATTCTATCTTTAATTACTGCAATTTCTTTTATTGGATGTAGCGGAAAAACTTCTGAAGCCAATAAAGAAGTTGATCTTTCAAGCTGGGATGCTGTACTTAAAACTTCTAAAGGTACAACTGTTACCTTTTATGGCTGGGGTGGCAACGAGCTTACTAACAAATGGGTTGATGACTACCTTGCAAAAGCAGTTAAGGACAAATATGACATAACCCTTAAAAGAGTTCCTATGAATATTGATGATATCTTAAATAAACTTTTAGCAGAAAAACAAGCTGGTAGCAAGGAAGGTTCCATAGATATAGTTTGGATAAATGGAGAAAACTTTTATAACGCAAAAAAAGCTGATCTACTTTACGGACCTTTTTCTGATAACCTACCAAACTTTAAGGAAAAGGTAGATAAGTCCTCTCCTGAGGTTACTCATGATTTTGGATTTCCTGTAGAAGGCTATGAGGTACCTTTTGGAAAGGCACAGTTTGTTATGCTTAATAACTCTGATAAAACCTCAAAAGCCTTTAACAATACCAATGAACTTATGGATTTTGTAAAAACCAATCCTGGAAAGTTCACCTACCCTGCCCCTCCTGATTTTACAGGTAGTGCTTTTGTTAGAACTATAATCTGCAATCTGGTTGACACTAGCAAGCTTACAACTGTTAAAGCTGATAAAGAAGAAGTTCAAAAGGTTATTCAGCCTGCTTTAGACTACTTAAAGGAGTTAAAACCTTACTTATGGAATCAGGGTAAGAGCTATCCTTCAACGGTTGCTCAGTTAGACAGTATGTATGCTGACGGGCAAGTATTAACTACTATGACCTATAATCCTTATGGCACTACAAGCAGAATAGAAAATGGGGAACTTCCCTCTGGAACTAAAAGTCTGCTTTTAGATAAGGGAACTGTAGGCAATACTCACTTTCTTGCCATTGCAGGAAATTCTCAGAACAAAGCTGGAGCTATGGCAGTTATCAATGAAATACTAACCGCTGAAGCTCAAGCCTTAAAGTATAATCCTAAAAACTGGGGAGACCTTCCTGTAATTGCTTATGACAAGCTAAACACTGAGGAGAAAAAACTTTTTGACAATATTAAATTAGGTCAGGATTCCATACCTCAGAATATTATGCTGAAACAAAGAATTCCTGAGCTAAGAGCAGAACTTGTGCCAATAATAGAAAAACTATGGCTTGAGAATGTAGCAAAGGAAGATTAAATTGAAAGAAAAACTTAAACCTTATATGCTTTTGCTACCGACCCTTACCCTGATTTTGGCTATACTAATTCCAGGAATAACCAATGCTCTTTTTGAGAGCTTTGGTTATTCAAAAGCTTATGGAATGAAAGGAATAACCCTTACTTACTACAAAGAGGTGTTGTTTCATAGTGATTTTATGGGTTCTTTAAGATTTAGTCTTATAACTTCTCTAACTTCATCATTAATAGCCTTATTCTTAGGTACTACTCTTGCCTTCTGTGTCTATATGAGCAGTAGTAGAAAAGCCCTAGAAAAGTTTATTTTTAAACTCCCAATAATAGTGCCACACATTATTGCAGCATCAGCTGCCTTTAGTATTTTAGCTCAAAGCGGTATTTTAGCTAGGCTTCTTTTTAAACTGAGGTTTATAAATTCAATGGAACATATGCCTCTTTTTATTTTTGATAGGCAGGGCATAGGTATAATGTTAACTTACCTTTGGAAGGAAATTCCTTTCACAGCAATGGTTGTGTACACTGTATTAAAAGACATAAATCATAAACTTTATTTTGCTGCTAGAAACCTTGGGGCAAACAAAAGGCAAGTTTTTTTCCATATAATGCTCCCCCTTTGCCTGCCTTCCATGTTATCAGCCTTTATAATAATATTTGCCTTTTCTTTTGGAGCCTTTGAAGTGCCCTATCTCTTAGGACCTACTTTTCCAAGGGCTCTAGCAGTTAAAGCTTACATGGAATATACAGGAGCAGATCTATTCAGTAGACCTTATGCTATGGTTATAAACATAATACTTACCTGTATTTCAATTATTTTAATATATTTATATGATAAAATCCTTAAAATCTCTAACCATTCTCAAAGGGGTGGTGAAAATTAAAGCTTATTGCTCTCAACAAAGTAATACAGGAGGGTTGTATGAATAAAGTATTTAAGCATGCTGCAAATTGTTTTGCCTTAAGCTTTGCCTTTTTAAGCCTGTTTCCAATAACTGTGCTCCTTTTATGGAGTATTTCAGGCAAGTGGAATTGGCCAAGTATTTTACCTCAAAGCTTCAATCTTAGGGCCTACCAATATATATTAGGCAATGGTCAAAACCTGCTAAGAGTAATCCTCTTAAGCATAGGACTTTCTCTTTCAGTAACCTTTATTACGGTTTTACTCTCCATCCCTGCTGCAAAGGCCCTTGGAGTTTATAAGTTTAAAGGAAAGCGACTTATTGAAATCCTGATTTTGACTCCTCTTATAGTACCTTCAATAACTATTGTGACGGGTATTCATGTGTTTTTTATAAGATTAGGTTTAGCAGATACCTTGCTGGGAGTTATTATAATTCACATTTTTCCTTGCTTGCCCTATGGAGTGAGAATGCTTAAAAATGTATATGAGGCAATTGGAAATAGCTATGAAATTCAGGCTAGAGTCCTTGGCGCTTCAAAACTAAAAACTTTTTTAAATGTTACTCTACCTATTTTGATTCCTGCAATCCTTTCTGCCTCCAGCCTTATATTTGTGGTATCCTTTAGCCAGTACCTTCTTACCCTGATAATTGGTGGCGGAAAAATTATAACTTTAGCAGTTGTTATGTTTCCTTTCATACAAGAAGGAGACCATACTATGGCTGGAGCCCTGAGCATGGTTTTTATATCTGTTTCCTTTGTTTTTCTTCTTATATTTGAAAAGATGGTTAAACACTATTACAAACTAGAAGGACATTTATATATTTAAGGTGATTAAACTATGAAAAAAATTGAACTTATTAATATTTCTAAGAGCTTTAATGGACAAAAGGTACTTCGTAACATTAATCTTTCTGTTGAAGAAGGAGAATTTCTTTCTCTACTTGGTCCCTCTGGTTCCGGCAAAAGTACCTTTTTAAAAGTAATAGCTGGAATTCATACTATTGAAGCTGGTGATATACTTATTTATGGCAAATCCATTAAGAAAACTCCTATGGATAAGAGAGGTACGGTTATTGTTTTTCAAGAACCTCTACTTTTTCCTCATTTAAATCTTGAGGAAAATATCGGTTTCGGATTGAAAATGGCTGGAGTTAATAAAAAAGTAAGGGCTGAAAAGGTACAAGAAATAATTCAGCTTCTTAAGCTAGAGGGTTGTGAAAAAAAATATTCTGATCAGCTCTCAGGAGGACAAAAGCAGAGGGCTTCTATAGGAAGGGCTCTAGCTGTAAATCCTAAGGTACTTCTTTTAGATGAACCTTTCTCAAACCTTGATATAACTCTAAGACAGGAAATGCGTGAACTTATAAGAAACCTTCACCAAAGTCTTTGTATCACTACTATTTTAGTTACTCATGACAAGGAAGAAGCCTTTATGCTTTCTGATAAAATTGCACTGCTACTTCATGGAAGTATTGAACAGTGTGATACTCCTCAAAGAATTTATGAGCGGCCTAAAACTTTAGAAGCAGCTAATTTTCTTGGTGAAAAAAATTATATAGAAGGAACTATAGAAGATCAGGTATTTATCTGCTGTTTTGGAAGCTTTAATATTGGACATAATTATGAAGTTTTAGGTAAAGATACTGCTTCTCATAGAAGTGAAGTTACAGCCATGCTTCATATGGAATATATACATATTTCTAAAGAAAGGCTTTCCGATTCTATTGAAGGAATAATTTCTAGCTTAAGCTATGCCGGTGACAGAGTTTATTATTCTATAAGGTCTAAAAATATTGAACTAAAAGGGTTTACTTCAGGCACGAATTTTTACCCCATTAATTCTTTAGTACATCTAGTTTTAGATTTTAGCAAAGCAGTGCTCTATGCACGTTAACTTTTAAGACACTTCAACTAAAATTTGGAGGGATTATATTGAAACTAAAAAAATCTACTTTAATTAAATTGGGTTTTCTACTTCTAATTATATGCCTATATTTATTTATTCCACAGGTAAGGTCAACTGTAAAGCAGATGATAGTTTTATTTTCTATGCTTGATATAGGTACTATGAAGGAATATATTAAATCCTTTGGAGCATGGGCCCCAGTGGTATCACTTATACTTATGATGTTCCAATCCATCGCCGCCCCTCTTCCTGCCTTTATAATAACCTTTGCCAACGCTTGGTTATTTGGCTGGTTCTTTGGTGCAATATTATCTTGGAGTGGTGCTATGCTTGGTGCTATCCTCTGCTACTATATCTCAAAACTTTACGGAAGACCTACTGCTGAAAAGTTTGTAGGCACTAAGGCTCTTGATATTTCAGATAAATTTTTTGATAAATATGGTCCTTATGCAATTTTAATTGCAAGGCTTCTGCCTTTTATTTCCTTTGATGCAGTAAGTTATGCTGCTGGACTTACAACCATGAGCCTTTGGAACTTCTTATGGTCCACAGGACTGGGGCAACTTCCAGCAACCATTGTATATTCTGTTCTAGGTGAAAACATAGACAAGGCTTCCAAACTAGGTCTTTGGGTTGTATGTGGAGTGGCCGCCTTAATTGCCTTTGCCTTTGCGGTTAAAAAGTATATTGATGAAAAGCATAAAAATAAGGAAAGTGCCTAGAGAAAAATAAAGCCTTACTAAGCTAAGTTCAAATTAGTTTAGTAAGGCTAAAATTTTGGTTATATCTCTAAAGACTTTAAAGAGGGAAATTAATTTTATTCATTATCAATAACCCTAAGAGAGAACTCTTTAAAAAGATTGTGAAACAAGCCTTTTATTTGTGAATCCACTTGGAATTCCCTGCAAAACCTATGAAATATTAATTTTATATCCTCTTCAAAGTTATTGCTATAACTTAAATTCCTAATTCCTAATGAAATAAGCGCCTCTTTAATTTCATCTAAAAGTTCATAGGCACTGCGAGTTTTATTTGATAGATATTTTATAGTTCCTCTATGAAGTAATCTTAGCACCTTATACCATTCTGGTCTATTTGGCATATAGTTAGATTCTATCTGTTTTCTTATGATATTTTTATTGTCTATAATGAAGTTTTCATCATATCTTAAAAGAACTATACTGTTTTCCAAGTCTTTCTGAAAAATTGTTTCTCTTATTTCCAAATCTACCGAAGTGCTATCCTGATAAACTAAAATTAATATACCTTTAGGATTTTCAGTAAAGTTTGTCATTACAGGATTACCATAGAGTGAAATAATCTCATCAACTTTAGAACTATCCAGGTTACCTAAAATTATTAAGTCAATGTCTGAAAATTTTGTTGCTGTACCTTTTGCTAAAGACCCTTTTAAAATCAGTGAGAATTTATTATTTTTACAAAATTCATAGACAGATTCAATATAGTTTTTATAGTTAAATGATGGATAATTTATTTGCAAATTAAGCATATTATTCTCCCATTCTATTGCCAACTTTTAATTTATCACTTTATAAATTCAGACTGAAGAATTGCATATTGGTAAGTATCCTTCCATATAGGATTACCTTCTTCATCTTCAAAGAAATAAACATTTTGGAGCTGCATTGCCTCTCTTCTCATACCCACCCTTTCAAGTAACTTCCACGAATTAGGGTTCTTAGGATCACAATGTGCAATTATTCTTCTTACCCCTAGAGTGGTAAATGCATATTTCATTAGTTCAAGGACGCTTTCTGTAGCATAGCCTTTTCCCCAGTATTTATCATTAAAAACATAACCAATTTCCCAAGCTCCAAAGTCTCCTTCTGAAAAGTATAGATTTCCTATAAGCTTCCCATCTTTTAAGCATACAGCAAAAAATCTCTCGTCACTTTCGCGTCTTTTAGCTTCTTCATAAGCTTCCTCTTTCGTAAAAGGTTTATATGGCTCAAATTCTAGTACCTTTGGATTAGAAAAATATTCATATAAATCTTCCCCATGATTTTTAGAAAATCTGCGTATTATTAAACGCTCTGTATATAACTCTTTCATAATTAAAATCTCCCCCATAAATAATTCCCTATGCTAACGTTAAAACATGGATGTAAATTAATTGTTTTATATATAATATAACACTTTTGTTAAATACTATATACAATGATTCTATTCTCTTATCACTTATCGTTTGGTGTTTTCACTTATAAAAATGCCCTAACCAATATATCAATAGTTAGGGCTACATAATCATAGCCTGAAGTGTATTTCTCAGTGACTATGCTAACGTTGAACTACTAATATCATGGCATTAAATCAAAACTAGCTAATAGAAAAATAATTAACTTCTTAAAAAATTACTAATAAGTTCATTAACCCTGTCTGGATTATCTTGATTTGAGTTATGACCTGCATTACTAATAAAATGTAGAGTGCAGTTGCTATCACTTTTTTCCCAAGGCTCAGCAACCTTTTTTATATTGCCTGTTTTTTCATCTACCCCACAGAGCAACAGTACAGGATTTTTGAACTTATATTCTGGGTCATAATGAAGACAAGTTGTTGCCTCCATTATAACATCAATGAAGGTTTTTTTATCCATTCTATTAAAGCATTGTTTAACATATTCCCTTACCTCCTCTTTATTGGCACAGGCATTAGCACTTTGCTTTATTAGAACCTTCCAAGGGTAACAGTTAAATATAAACCTACTACTTTTTAATAAACATTTCTCCATAAATGTTAGTTTTCCAGTATTTTTTGTACAATCAATTAGTATTAATTTCTCTACAAGTTCGGGATAAATATAGTCTATCTCCTGGGCTAAATTTCCTCCAATAGATTGTCCAATAAGAATTGCTTTGTTTATATTATAAATTTCATATATTTTTTTACAATCGCTAATCATATCTTTAAAGGAAAACTTTGCTTCTGGATTTAATTTAGATAAACCGTGTCCACGATTATCCCATGCAATTATATTATAGGTGTCATCAAAAATCTTATATTGCTCTTCAAACATTTCATGATCAACACCAGCACCATGAAAAAATATAACCCATTTATCTTCTGTTCCTTTTCTATACCAATAATGAATTTCACAATTCAAATTATGAAATGTTAAATGCTCCATACTCTTGTCCATTTGATTATCTCCCTTCCGATAAATTTAAATAATCTTCTTTATAATAATGCTTCTTCAAGGATTCCATCATAACTTCAAACTCTCTAACCCCCTGAAGAATTTTTTCAGTATTTAAATCTTCTCTGCCTCTCATGACACCTTCAGCCACAGAAAGTACTAATTTAAGCAAAATTGCTATATCTCCAGGATTTTTAAATTTATTATAATCAACAACCTTCAAAAACTCCTCCTCTTCTGTACTCATTATTATTCTTTTCTTTTCATGTAATTTACTTTTTACACCTTCATTAGTTTCATAGTAGGCTCTCGTGATAAATTTATATAAATATGGATACTCAGCTATGATTTTCATTCTTCCTTGGATTTTTATATTAATTAAATCAAAAAAGTCATATGCTTTTTCTCCGATTAGTTGTACCTTGTATTCATTTATAAATTCTATGGCAGTATCGAATAAGAATAAATAATATTCCTCCTTATTTCTAAAGTAATAAAACAGCAAGGACTTAGATATTCCAGCTTCCATAGAAATTGAAAGCATAGAAGCTTTATTATAGGGGGATACCGCAAATACTTTGTATCCAGCATTAATTAAATTCTTTTGTTTGTCTATTGGCAACTGAAAATAAGATTGATTCATTATATCCTCCTTCATTGACCAAAACAGTCAGCAGCTTATATTTTTATTATAAATCCACTGACCGTTTTTTAGAAGACACTGCCAGCTTCTTAACTATCACTTCTAAACTAATCATTATTATATTTAAATCTTTTAAAATATTTATCCAAATTACTTCTTCCCTAATGAAAGTTTACAGGAAGCAGATCTTAAATTCTGAAAACCTTAAAAGCCACTAAGTATCTCACTCTTTTATACCTAACCATAAATACCCCTATGTTTTATTACCTTATATTATTCTGCTTAAAATAGTTGTATAAATTACTTTAACTTTTCCTATGGTGTATTAATATATAAACAAGTTCAAAGCCTCATGCATGTTTTCAGCATAGGAATTCACTTATCTTAGGAATACTTATATAGTTACAGCACATTGAGCTTAAAAGAATCCTTTTTTAATAGTGGCTATGTTTTAGAGGAAGCACTTCTTGGAATTTATAATTTGAATTGAAGTAAATTCTATATACCTAGATTTATTTTTTGCAGTAATACTTATAATAAACTATAATATCCTTAAGCTGATAGATTTTTACAAAGGAAGTGAATCTATGTCAAAGATAATTATTATAGAAGATACTGAAACCATAAGGGAAGAACTAAAAGTCTTTTTAACAAGATACGGCTATGAGGTTCTTGCTCCATCAAGTTTTGAAAACATTGTGGATTACATACTAAAAGAAGCTCCAGATTTATTGCTTTTAGATATAAATCTTCCTATATTTGATGGCTATCATATATGTAGAGAGATAAGAAAAACTTCAGATATGCCTATTATTGTGGTAACCAGCAGAGACAGTGAGATGGATGAACTTATGAGTATGAATTTAGGTGCTGATGATTTTATTACAAAACCTTATAACACTCAAATTCTTTTAGCAAGAATTGCTTCTATTTTAAGAAGAGCTCAAGGCTCCGCTCCTCAAGACACCATGTATTATTATGATTTAAAACTTAATTTATCAAATAGTTCAATTACTTACAAGGAAAGTACTGTGGAATTAACCAAAAATGAACTCAAAATACTTTCCTGTTTGATTAAAAATAAAGGTAAAATCGTGTCCAGAGATGAACTAATGGATTTTATGTGGAACTCAGATATTTTTGTGGATGATAATAACTTATCTGTTAATGTGACAAGATTAAGAAAGAAACTAGAGGAAGTTGGAATGAAGGAAACCGTAGAAACTAGGCGTGGACTTGGGTATATACTGCCATGAGTTTAAAAGATTATTTAAAAGACAGGTTTTTATTTCTTTTAATTAACTTTATATTATTCATTATCATAAGTGCCATAATGGTCCTTGTTAACTTTAGTGCTAATATAATTCTTCTTGTTTTTTCTATATGGTTTCTCCCCCTTTTTTCTTTTATTATTGCAGAATATGTTAAGTCGAAAAGATTCTATAATGAGATAACTAGCATTATGGATTCCCTAGATAAAAAGTATCTCCTATCTGAAATTATAGAAGAACCAGATTTTATTGAAGGCAAAGCTGTGTATGATGTGTTGAAGGAAGCTAACAAAAGTATGCATGAACATGTTAAAAAATATAGAGATATGCAAAGTGAATATAGGGAGTATATAGAAACCTGGGTTCATGAAATAAAGACTCCAATTTCCTCCACAAGGCTAATAATAGAAAACAATGAGGATAAGGTTACTAAGAGTATTAACTATGAAGTTAGGAAAATTGAGGATTATATTGAACAAGTGCTTTATTACTCAAGAAGTAATAATGTAAGCAAGGATTATATTATTAGAGAGCTGTCCTTAGCTACTGTAGTAAGAAATACTATTAAGAAGAATTCTAGGGATTTTATAAATAAAAGAATTTCAGTGGACATAGGAGCTGTGGAAGGCATTGTATTCAGTGATGGAAAATGGCTTGAGTTCATCTTAAATCAAATCATAGGAAATTCTATTAAATATAGTAGGGAAAAAGAAGGTAAGGTCCGAGTTTATACTGTTCAAAATGAAAACAATATAGTCCTTACTATAGAGGACAATGGTATAGGTATAATAAACAAGGATGTTAATAGAGTTTTTGAAAAGGGCTTTACTGGAGATAATGGAAGAAAGCTTGGTAAGTCTACTGGCATAGGGCTTTATCTATGCAAAAAGCTTTGTGATCAACTGGGTCTCGGTCTTAGCTTAACTTCAAAGCTTGGAGAAGGTACAAAGGTTAGTATTATCTTCCCCCTAGGGAAAGTTAATTTAATGAATTAATTGTGTTAATAATGGATTCATAGCTATTGTGAATTATGATAGCTATAAATCCATTATTTTTTCTTTTACGAAACTCACCCTATCTTTCAAATCTTTCAAAAATGTAACTTTAATGAAATATAAACTAATATGTATCCAAGTGAAGTCCTAGTAAAATAATAACCGTAGAGAAAATAAAAATTAAAGTTTGGAGGAACTTTTTATGAAAAAATTGTTAATACCTGTATTGATTATAGTTTTAATAATAGGTGGAGGGGGCGCAGCTTATAAGTATTTTAATGGCCCTAAAATTGTAGAAATTACAACGACTAAAAGTGTAGATGACAAAGGAAAGCCTACCGCACCTACTAATACTTTTACCTCTAAGGATACGGTTTATCTTTCTGCAAAGGGTAAAAAGCTGGCTATTAAAAAGGCAACGGTGGTATGGTACAAAGGTGAAGTATTAACACAGAATAGATTTAAAACAGAAGAAAATATAGAAATAACTAAAGGTGGATATTTTAATGCTAAGCTATCAGTTCCTGAAGGGCTTGAAGAAGGTGAGTATGGAGTTACAATCTATAATGCTGGCAATGATATCATCGAAAAGATGGTGAAATTTCAGGTGAAAAATTAAAGTATCAACAAGTTACTCAGATGAATAACCCCCTTTAGGGGAGAAGAATTATGGAGGAAAAGTAATGGAGAATATTTTAAGGGTTGAAAAAATTGAAAAATACTATGGTAATAAAGGCAACATAACAAAAGCCATAGATAATATAAGCTTTAATGTGGATAAGGGAGAATTTGTGGGAATAATGGGACCTTCGGGTAGTGGTAAGACCACTCTATTAAACTGCATTTCAACTATAGATACTGTTACAACAGGTAATATCATCATAAATAACAAGGATATTACCACACTTAAATCTAAGGCTTTAGAGGAATTCAGACGTGATGAGTTAGGCTTCATCTTTCAGGATTTTAATCTTCTTGATACTCTTACTGCCTATGAAAATATAGCTTTAGCCCTCACAATACAAAAGAGAACACCTAGTGAAATAGATAAACTTATTAAAAAAGTAGCAGAAAAGCTAGAAATTTTAGATGTTTTAACTAAATACCCTTTTCAAATGTCAGGGGGTCAGAAACAAAGAGTGGCTTCTGCTAGAGCTCTAGTTACTGAGCCTTCACTGATACTGGCTGATGAGCCTACTGGAGCTTTAGACTCTAAGTCCTCAAGACTTCTTTTGGACTCCTTTGAAAAGCTAAACAAGGATTTTCAAGCTACCATACTGATGGTTACTCACGATGCCTTTACCGCAAGCTATGCTCATAGAATTTTATTTATTAAGGATGGTAAGATTTTTAATGAACTACTTCGCGGGAATGATACTAGAAAGGAATTCTTTAATAAAATAATTGAAGTTGTGACTTTACTTGGAGGAGATGCTAGCGATGTTTTCTAAAATAGCAATGAACAATGTAAAAAGAAGCTTCAAGGATTATTCTATATATTTTCTTACTCTAACCTTTGCAGTATGTATATTTTATAGCTTTAATTCTATTGAAGCACAAAAATCTCTGCTGGATATAAGTAAGAGCACTGCAGAGTATATGATAACAATAAACAAACTTATGGCTGGAGCCTCCGTATTTGTATCCTTTATTCTAGGAGGACTTATAGTTTACGCCAACAATTTTCTTATAAAAAAACGTAAAAAAGAATTAGGTATCTACATGACTTTAGGTATGTCAAAGGGTAAAATTTCTAGAATTTTAATTTTTGAGACTTTTCTTATTGGCTTATTATCTCTAGTTGTTGGAATTCTACTTGGCATTATTGTGTCCCAAGGTTTATCTGTTGTTACAGCTAAGCTTTTAGCAGTAAATATGACTAACTATAAATTTATTATATCAATGAGTGCAATAGTTAAATCTGCACTATACTTTGGGATAATATTTATTCTAGTAATGATATTTAATCAAGTTATTATTTCTAAATATAAGCTTATAGATATGCTAAATGCAGCAAAGAAAAATGAAGTAATAAAGGTTACAAACCCTGTTGTTTCAGTAGTTATATTCCTTTTCTCACTGGCATCCCTTATAGCTGCTTACACTTTTGTGTTAAAGGTTGGATTAGAGCCTGAGGATCCTCTTTTTATTATTTCAATTGTTTTAGGGGTTGTGGGAACTCTATTATGCTTTTTTAGTCTCTCTAACTTTTTAATCCAAGTTATACAAAAGAATAAAAAACTATATCTTAAAAATTTAAATATCTTTGTATTAAGACAAATTAATAATAAAATAACTACTAACTTTTTATCCATGACCACCATATGTCTTATGCTGTTTTTAACTATCACACTTTTATTTACTATGTTTGGCTATAAGGGCATCTTTGACAAATCCTTAAAGGGAAATACTTCTTTTCACGCCTCTGGTGCTCTTTATCCTAGTAAAGATGATGAAAAAACAAAGGATGTTAAAAAGGCTCTTGATGAAATAAATTTTCAGCTTGATGCTACTGAAAAGTATTCCTTTTTTACTGAATACAAACTTCCTATTTATCTAAGTGAATTACTAAGTAAGTATTTAACTGAAAAAGAAATTAAGGAACTTAAGGATTCCTATTCCGATCACCCTATATCTGCTATAAAACTCTCTGAGTATAACTCAATAACTCAGCTTTTAGATAAGTCTCCTATAGACTTAAAAGAAAATGAAATTTTAGTTGTATCCAACTATGAGGATAACAATAAAATATTTAGTAAATTTATAAAGAATGAAAAATCTGTAGTGTTAGAGAATAAAACTTACACAATAAAAAATACCACTCCAATAAAAGAGAATATAGTTAGCAATAGAGCTAATTTGCAATTCCTTTATTTCATAATCCCAGATAACTTTCAGGGAGATTTGAAGGCAGAAGGCTCTAAATTTAATGTAATGTTTGATAACAGTAACTTTGAAAAATCGGAAGAGAAGTTTTCAAAGCTGTTTACTGATGTTTTAGATACTGGAACCTATAATGGGCAATCTATACTGTTATTCGGAAATACACTAGAACAACTACATTCCATGGTGTATGGTTCCTCAGCAATGGTTGTATTTCTAGGTATATATTTAGGAATAGTATTTTTGATATCCAGTGCTGCTGTGCTGGCATTACAGCAATTATCTGAGGCAAGTGATAGTCTAGATAGATATAACTCTCTTAGAAAAATAGGTGTTACTGAAAAAATGATAAATAAGTCAATATTAGTTCAGAACTTGATTTATTTTATGGTACCTTTAACTTTAGCCATTATACATTCAATAGTTGGCATAAGTGTAACTAATAAACTGTTTGGAGCCTATAACAAGAGCCTCCTTGGAAGTTCTTCTCTTATGATAGGTTTAGGTCTTATTGTAATATACGGTGGATACTTTTATGCAACTTATGTTGGCTTTAAAAATACAGTTAAAAACAAAATTTAATGCATCTTAGTGAAGCCGTGTTAATATTTAATTTGTACCTGAGTCCTCCCCGGGTTCCCTAAGAATTTATTGAGGCTGTGGCACTAAATAATTAGTGCACAGCCTTTTTTTCATAATACTGAACAAATTAAAACTCCATGATGGAATCCTATAGCTAAATAGAATTATGTAATTCTAAAAGCCCTAACCAAGATATATCCATGGTTAGGGCTAAACTTTTAAATTAATTACCTAGCTGTACAGTTGCTTTATACTGTATATTGATATTTTTTTAAATATTCTTCAACAAAAGTTTTATTTTTATGCCACCAATGCATTTCATAGGTTTCTACTCTCTTAAAGCCTAGTTTCTTTGCTAAGTTTTTAGAGTTTTCATTTCCATTATCACAATCCCATACAGGATCAATATTGTTGCTTACACAATACTTTATAAATTCAGCGCAGGTAGCTAGCGCAAAGCCTTGTTGTCTATATTCACTCTTTGTTACTATATCAATTTCTGCATAGCCTTGTCTTACATAATATGAGTTACATACACTAACAAAGTCACCATCTTTTAACATACAAAAGCCAACCCCATTGGAGAGGAAGTTATCCTCAGTTTCCCACAAGTCCATGTATGATGAATCTATTTCCTTTGCATATTTTTGGAACAAAACCCCATCCATTTTTCTTAGTTCAAATCCTGATGGTAGGCTTTCACTCCATTTTGAAATTACAGATAAGCTTTCATGATCCCAGCTAAATACTTGTCTACTCAATTTTGCTGCATTATCTCCAAGGATCTCATCTAATTTAACAACCCATTCCTTTGAGGAACTGTAGATGTCAAAATAATTACCATGGTTTTCTTTATGAAGTAAAAAAACCTTCAAAAATTCATTGAAACCAATATTGCTTGTACATCCTGCAACTAAATATTTTCCACTTTTACAAGTTAATAAACAACACTTTGGCTCCACTGGATTATCTACAAAAATTCGGCCAGGTTGTTTTCCTTCGGCCACTGAATATGCAAATGTATAGTGTACTTTTTCTACATTTAATAACTGCACAATGTTATTAAATTCATCCTTTTTCAATTCCCTCATAACAACTATCCCCTTTATTGAATATACAGGAACTTCTGTAAATATATTCATATAATTAATTTTAACAATAAAAAATACCCTTTACAATATATAAAGAGTATCTTTAACTTATTTTTCAATTTATAGCCTAATAAATTCACATAAATAGCTGCATCAATTCTAATATTTTTAATTAGGTTCACTTAAATCTAAGTTTAAATGTATATGCTTGTTTTTACTCCTTACGAAATATTTTCAAGCACTTATATAAAGCAGCTTATTAATACCATTAGGCATATTTCTATGGGTCACCACTTATTTTCAATATAATTTTCTTTTGGTCACTGATAATTCTTCTTATGCTTTTATCTGAAAGGTAATATTCCTCGCTAAGTTCTATAATCTTAGCGCCCTTTAGATATTTATCATATATTTCTATGTTTCTTCTTTTCAACGCTTCTCTTGAGCCACTTTCTTCGCCCCATCGCTTTTGTTCTTCTTCTCTTCTAGGTATATATAAATATTCTCCATCCACGTATTCTTGAATTACTTTAATTATATCTTTAGGTAGAATTTTATGTGCATTAATATATTTCATATCTTTACTCCTTCGAAAAACTTATTTTTTTCTTGAAGCAAAGACCAAAAAAACTGTTACAAAGCTATGTTTGCAACAGTTTCCCTTAATATACGAAGAAACAAATATATGAAAAGCCTTGTTCAAATAACATGATGCTGAAAATTTGCACACTAAATAAAGCCCTTTAATATACATGAAAAAAGAACTTACTGTACCATAAAATTCAACATCAGCTATTTTAATAAAGTCCCCTCCAAGCAAAGCATAGCCGATTTAGTTCTTATGGCCTTCGCAAGGAGTATATCTTAATCCAGATTCATTTTTATAAATCATAGTTATTTATACCTTTCAAAAATACTTATTCCCAATTATGTTTTAATATAATAATTACATTATACAAGGTTTTTCCCGCAATATCAATTTTATAATCAAAAATCTCCTTTTCTCAAAAGACTTTGGAAGCATATTTAATTTCAACAAAGTAGTGAATATCATACTAAAGTCTATTACTAAGGATCCTCTTACAAAATTGCTACATATTCACCTGTGTCGCCTTTTAACATACTTTATTTCTAATAAAACCCAGTCCCTAAAGACCTTATCCCCTTATATATTCTCTGTTCCTTTAAACCTCTATAAGATAAGTTCCATAAATATTTTGCTCTTAAACATTACAGAACCATTAATTAGATTGAAGGACTTCACTTAACTCTGATATGATTTTATTGTGGTTAGTCCTTGAAATTTCTCATTCATAAATTCTTATGAGTTTAAAAAAATTAAATAAATAAGTTATGGCCCAACAATAACCTTCTTGTTTAATAGTCTAGTAATTATTTAAGTTTCCTCATGTTCAAGTATGAATATTTTCATAGATGGACTTTATAATATATGACTGATTTTAACTAAAGTAAATGAAAACAGGCTGCACTAAGCAGGTACTATTGACTCAAATAACAAGTTGCTTTGGACAAGGCTAAGGTTTTGTTTGGAAATTTTTAAGAAAAGAGGTGTTGGCTTCTATGGAAGCTTTTATAAAAAAACATGAGTATAATTATATAAAAAAATGTTTAATCGACTTAAGTAATGCTTTTATAGGTTGTGTAGATATTAATATTATTGAAGCTACTAAAGGATATATACAAGATAAAATACTAAGTGTTTTTAGTGATTTATCAGTGGAAGAAAAAGAGTTCCTTAATATTAGTAGAATAACTAACCCCTATCACATTGATAAGTATTTAGATGAGTTAAATGAATATGTATATGGGATGCCAGTTATTACAAATGCCCAAATTGGCAGACTATTTAAGAAGGAAAAGAAATTTAAGCTACCAACCCAAGAGGAGCAAAACTTAAAAAATGTATATTTAGGTTGGATTGATGAATCCATTAGAAAATTATTTATAGCTTACAATATGGATGGTAAGCTTGTAGGTATGGCATGTAGAATTTCAAATCAAACCTCTAATAATGCTCATAGATGTATCCTTTGTAATCATGAAGGTGATGCAAGTGAAGTAGGTTTTGTTTCCCCTATATGTAAAACAGCTAATACCTCTGAAGGGGCTTACCGTTCCATAGGCTTTGATATTTGCTTAAATAGCAAGAAATGTAATGAGGAGCTTGTATCTATCGAGAACCTTGAGAAGCTTTTAAAAGATGTTAACAATATAAAATGATAACTTTAAGATAGATAAAGTGAATTTTTATCTTAGAACACCGTAATTAAGCCATAGATAAATGAGAAGTTATCTCCATTTATCTATGGCTTTGGTACTATTTATAAGGGTTATTCGTTATGAATCAGTATCCTTGCTTATTAAATGTTGATAAATCTTTCAATATCGCTTTCAATAAGACTTAAAGAACTTCTCCAAAAATCTAGTGAGTTAACATCTATACTCATTATATTTGCCAGGGTTGCAACAGTACTTCTACTTGTTTCACCTAGAAACTTATCATATTCATGAACAAACCCTTGCCCTCTTTTTATATACTCTGCATATAACCCTTTTGAAAACAATACTCCAAATGAATATGGAAAATTAAGAAATTCGTTATCAACCATGAAATATCCTGGCTTATTCATCCACATGTAAGGATGAATAGTTTCAATTTCAATACTATCGCCATAAGCTTTTCTCATACAATGAATCATTAATTCATTTAATTCCTCAAGAGACAATGGACCTGATTTCCTTCTCTTGAATAGCTCTCTTTCAAATAAATACCTTCCATAAAAATCTACAATATAGTATGCAGCATCAGAAATACTTCTTTCAAGAATAGTTAGAGTTTCACTGCCAGGCAATATTTTTGCTAGTTCATTATTTAATATTGTTTCGCAGAAAATTGAAGCTGTTTCTGCAATAGGAATTGGATAATCTGTATTTACCATGGTTTCTTCATAAAGTTTGGAGCTATGATATGCATGTCCAATCTCATGGGCTAATATGCTTACATCCACATAGTTTCCACTGAAATTAGTGCTTATCCTACTTTCTTTTATTGGAAAAATATCTACTGATAAGCCAAAATTACCCTTTCCTTTACTTGGCTCAGCATGAATCCACTTATCTTCAAAAGCCTTTTTTGAAAAACTACCAAGGTTTTCGCTAAAAGTGTTAAAGCTGGATACAATTAAATCCTTAGCTTCCATGTAAGTTACTTTTCTAGTGCTTTTAGAAACAGGTGCATATATTTCATAAAAAGGAAGTTTGGAGTCATATCCTAAGATTTCAGCTTTTTTTACGAAATACTTATGAAACACTGGCAAGGCATCTTTTATTGCCTTCATCATAGTGTTTAATGTTTCAATATCCATTCTTGAATTTATTAAAACCTTTTCTAAGGGTGAGTTGTACCCTTTTAATTCACAAATAGCTAAAGCTTCCCCACTAATTGCATTTATACATTTTGTACAAACTTGTGATAGCCCTTTACATAAATCAGCTTCTTTATAATAAGCTGCCTTCCTTAAATGTCCATCACTTTCATACTGCATATTTCTAAGTTCAGCTATTGTTAAAGCTTCCACCTTTCCATTAATAGTAATGCTCTCTTCAGTGGTAGCAATTAATTCCATATAAAGTCTTTCCCAAGCTTTAGATCCAGTATTTTTCATCCTAGAAATAATAGTTTCTTCTTTATCATTTAGCAGATACTTTGACTTTACCATAAGCTCCTTAAGGTAAAACTCATGTTCTGAAAGATATTCAGAAGCACTTGTTATTTCATTTAAATCTTCAATATCCTTAAGCCACCAGCTGAATTTTATAAATATATCAGTAAGTTCTGAGTTCATATTCTCTAAATAATCTAATGAATTCATTGCTTTCACGTTCTCACAGTCAGCATTGAAAACTAAGTATCCATAGGAATATAATCTCGAATATATCTTTTTATACTCATTGATAGTTTTTAAAAACTCTTCAATTTTTAAAACGCAGCTTTTATCCGTTGCCCAACTATGAATATCTAATCTTTTTATAGCGTGTATATAT
Source organism: Clostridium sp. UBA4548 (assembly GCF_002387895.1). Taxonomy (GTDB): domain Bacteria; phylum Bacillota; class Clostridia; order Clostridiales; family Clostridiaceae; genus Clostridium_J. The sequence goes on along the minus strand of NZ_DGLI01000051.1, from coordinate 41,058 downwards.
TCTTTAATTAATTCCATATGATTTTTAAAATCCTCAGAATCAAACGAAGTATAAATTTTATCTAAGTTCCACATTAAATCCATTAACTAACATCTCCTTATATAACTTTCAATTTAAACTTTTAATTGATTCTTTCTTACATATTTATAACACCCCTATTTTTTTTATATGAGACTTAATTAATGGATTAATTCTTGTTATTTGTTTAATTTTACCATATCATTCTGACTTACTCAAATTTTGTGTCAATTTAGGTGCTTTGATTACGCCTAAATGAATCTACTTTAATCTAATGTTTTTTGTTTATAATACTGTTTATGGTAGCTAGCATAAAGTATTTCTTATAAACCATAGCTTAAAAACAGGATATACTACTTAAGCCTTGCTATCACATCATTTTTCAATACACAAAAGTTTAGTAAAATAAAGAAAGGCTTAAAGATATTTCTTTAAGCCTTAAGAATACTTTCTATTAAATTCATTGCTTATAGTTCCTTAGAATTTGTGTTATTAATAAAATAAACCATATTATCAGTCCATTCATCATCTTCGAAAATAAATCCTTGCCTTATACACTCAAACTTCATTCCTGCTGCTTCTGCTGTCTTCTGAGAAGCTATGTTATCTAAGTTTACATGAGCCTCTAATCGATGGAAGCCAAGTTCTTTAAAAGCTATATCATTCATAACCTTTACCATTTCACTTCCGTACCCCTTCCCCCAATGCTGATTAAGTAGCCAATACCCAACTTCTGCCCATTGAAAACCACCTCGTTTAATGGTTTTTACGATAACTCCACCCACATAACTACCATCTTCCTTTTTGAAAACCCTAAACTCATAGCACCTATCATTTTTTGCATATTGTTCTAACTTATCTGCAGTTTCTTTACAAAAATCTTCTGTGAAAATATCCGTTAGCTCTGTTTCCTCTTCGTGTCTGTTTTGTCTTGGTGCTTGGTCTTTTAAGCCCTTGAGAATAGTTTCAAAATCAGTGTCCCTCATTGGCCTTACCACAAGTCTTTCAGATTCTCTTCTAATACTCATAAAATTCATTTCTTTACCCCCATAACTTTTTCCCCACTTCAAATTTTACTTTGTAACTTCTCCGTAAATCATATCCACTACTTCATTCAAACTTAATTCTTTATGTATACATACCTCAGTAATGATGCCTAATAAATCTTTTTCCTTCCACCAGTCCCTCATTTCCTTTTCTCCAAATTCATGAGCATTAGGTTTTTCTTTGTGACGATTTAAGGTTTCTTCAAAGGGTATATCAAAATAATATGCAAAGATTCCATTTCCAAATTCCTCATGCAAATTTTCAAATAGTTTACTATACCAACTTGAATTTAAAATACCCTCTAAAATTATAATCTTGGAGTGGTTCTTCCCATACTTTACAAGCTCCTTTAATAGTTCAACTGCTTCTGTATCTGGACCATCTTTCACATATAGCATTTCTCTTCTAATAATGTCTTGTGAAATTAGCATTGTGCCATGGCCTAATTTTCTTTGTAAGGCCTTACCCGTTGTAGTTTTACCACTACCTGAATTACCTCTTAGTATTATTAGCTTTGATGCTTTATCCATTTATTTATATCTCCCCCATGATTAAGACCTTTCCCCTTTAGTCCAAATCTGCAATAATGTCTTTAAGTGCTCTTTTTATGTCTTTTGTATATACTCCCCCGTGATAACATATAATTCTATCTATTTCATAATTTAAGAGTTTTTCAACTGACCTCAAGGCTTCTTTAATATTCAGGGTATATTTAGGCAATGCAATTGCTAGTTCATCCTTTTCTAGAACTAATGCATCACCTACAATCATAGATTTACTCTGTTTATGATAAAGAGATATATGTCCTGGCATATGGCCTGGAGTGGCTACAACTTCAATCCCTCCAGCAATATCTAAAAAGTCACCATGGTTTAAAGCCACATCTACTTTACAATTTTCTACTGCTTCAAGAGTTTTATGAAAAATCTCTGCTTGTGGTTTTTCTTCATCGGGTAATGATTCATATAAAGCTTCAGCCTGCTGTAGTCTTAAAGACTTTTTCTTTCCTTCAATGTATGGAACTTCTTCTTTTGCTGCCATTACTTTTATATGAGGATACTTTCTCTTAAATTCTCCTAATGCCCCCATATGATCAAAATCATGATGCGTTATAATTATCTTTGTTAGACTGTTTATATCTATATTATTTTTAGCTGCACATTCTTCAATTAATACTAAAAAATTAGGATATCCACAATCAATTAAAACCATTTCCTTGTTATCAGTTAACAACACAGGATATATGGTCTCCTTATTTCCATTAAATTCAAAGTTCAACTCTAATACATGTAACTTATTCATATCGGTGCCTCCATTATTTGTAATCTCCTATTCCTAGATAAATTATATCACTAAATATCTATAGTTATATAATCATAAATCATTCTGTGTTATTTATGATAGGGGGCACATCAACAAGTATAACATAGACTTTTCATCTTTATAATGAGCATCTAAGGGATATATTTTTTTCAATAAATAACTCGTTATTTTAAGTACAGATTAGCGTTTATACCATTTAGCTTGAGATTCTAATAAATTATAATACTTTCCTTTTAAATTAATTAACTCTTGATTTGTACCTTCTTCCACTATTTTGCCGTCCTCCATTACAATGATTTTATCGGCAATTTGGGTTGATCCCAATCTATGAGTAACAAAGACACACGTCCTATCATCACTTAATTTCTTAAAAGTACAAAACACGTTAGCTTCTTCAATAGGGTCAATAGCAGCAGTGGGTTCATCCAAAACAATTAAATTATGTGGCCGATATAAGCCACGTGCAATTGCTAGCCGTTGCCATTCACCTCCTGAAAGCTCTTGTCCACCAAAATCTCTAGATAAAATAGTTTCATTGTTGATTTTTAAATCTTCAAAGCTTAGATTAATCTGTGAAGAAACATTTCCAATTGAGTCTTGCGACGAAAAATTACTAATTTTTATGTTATCTTCTGCTGATAATTTATACTTTATAAAATTTTGAAATACTGCACTAATATTTGTGAATTTAGAGGACTTAGAGTATTTTTCTATATTTTTCCCATCATACTGCACTGTTCCTTGGGATGGTTTATACAAACCCATGATTATTTTTGTTAATGTACTTTTACCAGAACCATTTTCCCCAACGATTGCTAAGGATGTACCAGCTTTTATCCTTAGGTTTATATTTGATAAAGCGTTCTTCTTTGTATTTGGATATATAAAAGACACATCTTTTAATACAATATCTCCAGTTTTAGAGAGTTCTTCTCCAATTTCAATTTCTTTTTCTTCATTTATAAATCTAACAAGGAAAGATGTAGTTGAAATTCCTGCCAAAGCTTCACCAATGTTTGCAATAAGGTTCCTTAACATAGTGGTAATTTTATCTATGGAATAATAAACAGCTGCAAATTGACTTACTGAGATAGAACCATTATATAAGTAGTATACTAATAGAGCTAGTATGCTAAGGTATCCTAAGGTATTTATAATTCGCATAACTATAGCAATTTTTAGAAGCTTGTTTTTAACATCAACAAATTCTTTACTAAACTTTTTGTTAGAATTCACAAACAGGCTATAAAAATAGTTAAATGATCCGTTAACTAAGGTTTCTTTGAAATATTCTTTAGAAACAATACAACTTTCAAAGTACTCAGTCTTTCTTCTTCTATTGGCTATTTTATCTTCAAAATCATAATTAAAACCCATTCTAATTAATTCAGAAGCTAGTACTGGAACAAATATTAGCACTATTGCAAATACCAACATAGGTTTTATAGAAATCAGATATAATGATGTTATTAATATAAAAGGTAAATATAAAAATAATATTTGTACAATAATACGAATTCCATTTGGTGCTTCTTGATTTCCTAAGCTTGCCTTCTTAATGTCATCAAACTTTTTTACATCTTCATAATCAATTAAATCCATTTCATTTATGCGATGATGAAACAGTGATTGCATGTATCCATTACCTCGTCTCCAAAAATAGCCTTGTGCTAAAAATTCTAACCATTCAACAACTGGATTTAGAATTAAGATAACTAATATAGCTAATATAGGTGTTATCATAATATCATAGGTCCACCCATTGGCAACCTTTAATATATTATCAAATAGTAATTGTAATACTACTATCTCTGAATACCGTAAGACACTAAATAGTAGTGAAGCAACTATAAGCACCGAAAAGGTAAGTGGACTTGCGAGCCATGTATATTTAATTAATTTTAAAAAAACCTTGATATTAGACATTCCTTTTCCTTTATTCATAATACATCTCTCTTTGCTTGTTAAATAATTTTGCATATATATTATCTTTTCTCATCAATTCTTCATGAGAACCTTGCTCAGCTATGGTGCCACAATCAAGTACTATTATTTCATCTGATATTTTTGTTGAGCCTAACCTATGACTAATCATCAATAAAGTTTTATCCTTAGCTATTTTTGAAAAATTACTATAAATTTTGCTCTCAGCAGTTGGACTCAAACTTGATGTTGGTTCATCTAAAATAATAAATGGATTATCTTTATAAAGAGCTCGAGCTATAGCGATTCTTTGCCACTGTCCCCCTGAGATATCTATTCCATTACCATAGATTTTTCCTAAGTAGCTATTTTCCCCACTTGGCAAATCATTAATCAAGTCACTCAGCTCAAGGCTTTTTATTACAGAATTAATGTCCGCTTCATGATCTCCAAAGGCAATATTATCTTTTAGAGAAACATAGTATTTGGCATAGTCTTGAGAAACAATGGAAAACATACTTTGCAGTTCATTGAAGTTGTAAAGTTTTATATTCTTACCATTGACTAAAACCTCGCCTTCAAAATCTCTATATAAACCTACTAATATTTTAATCAAAGTTGTTTTTCCTGCCCCATTTAAGCCCACTAAAGAGTATGATTTACCTTTTTCTATGTATAAATTTAACCCTTTGATTATGTAATCTTTTGAGTCTTTATATTTGAAATACAAATTTTTAATGTGCAAACTTTCAAATTTCAACTTTTCATATTTATGATTAAATACTTCTTTATTTTCTTCCAATGCTATAAACTTCTTAAAGTCCTTAACATATTCCTTATGTGAAGAAAACTCAAAGAAAAGTTCTGATACTTGAACAGAAATGACTTTTGTTAAATTTATCATATTACCTAGTATTGATGTAAATAAACCAACACTTAATAGTTTATTGGATACTTGTCGAGATAAGGACACAACTATTAAAATGATAAATATATTCATCACTATATTGCATAGTTTGATTCTTAAAGTTTCGCTTGCTAGCTTCTTTGTATTAAAGTTTGATCTATAAAGATGGGCAGCTTTATATCTTTTATTTAGTACCTCCGAATAATTGAATAGGGTTCTTTCAGCACTAGCTTCTCTATTTGACAATACATCAGATATATAATTCATCTGTCTTGTTATAAAACCTACTTTTTTCTCTGACTCATAAATCGCTTTCCCCCCCTTAAAAGTCAGGAAAATTATTGGAATTATAATAAAAATAAAAATTGTGTCTATCCACCAATTATATTTATACAATACATATAAAATAGCGATTACTTGTATAGCTATAGAAATAATCAAATTACTTGATTTGAGAATTTCAGTGAATCTCTTCTCTATGTTATTAGTAACTCTTAATACTAAATCCTGTGTTTCAGTTAATTCGAATAATAAATAATCTATACAAAATTGCTTTTTTATAATTTCTGGTTTTAATTTATTTCTCAATGCATCTTCGAATAATTGATAAAAGTAAATTTTTAGTTCTTCACTAAACTGCATATAGAAATAGCCCATCCCCATAAACATAGTATTTTTTAGCATTATATAAGTTTGAGGATCCTTCGATGCTAATGTTATTGCAGAATCAATAAAATCCCCAACAATCACCATCATTATAGGCACTAGTAACCCATCCATCACCGTTAATGCAGAGCATATTATAAAAAGCATGGGTGAATATGTGGCACATAATTTAACAACACTAAAAATGGATATTCTTTTATAATTACCATCTATAAGACCTCTGTTTTCAATCAAATCTATCCCACTCCCCAAAACATATTAACCCTCATAATTTTAATGAATTATGCATTCTAGGCATCTGAAAATAAATAACAAGTCAAAGATGTGATGGATATTTTGAGCTCACAAGCAAGCTTGTGTTCACATGCAAGCTTGCGCCGACAATGAAACAGGTTCCGCAGATAGTAGAGCTATCTAAGGGTTCTGTTGACGCTGTATAACACAAAATAGCCGAGCATACTGACTTATTTATTTTTTGAAGATGCCTATATAATTTTAATGTTTCTCCATATGAAAATAAAAGGTAATAATCGTTTCTATATCATTCTTAACACAAAAGCTACCACCCATTGTAAGAGTGGTAGCTTGTACCTATTTGTTATTTTTATATGTAATTTTTTAATACTACTCTCTGAAAGGAAAAATTCCTCAGCTAGATTACTAACAGTATATCCTTTTATATACTTGCTAATATAATCTATTCCTTGATAAATTATATGGATAAATATCTAAAGTTATATAATAATAAATCATTCTGTGTTATTTATGATATGGAGCACCTTAACGGTACCAAGTGCGGTTTTTTTGCCCGTAAAAAAAAATAGAATATTTGCATATCCTACCTTTTATAACAGACAAATGTATAGAGTATTGCTTGCATTAATGAGAAAACAACTTATTAACTATGATTTTTTTCTAATTGTGAATTAAGGTACTATGATTACAGCAAAGACCGCAACTACAACGTGTATCACCAAATTTCAAGTCGTAAACTTCTGAAAGCTCTACATTAACTTTAATAACCTTTTCTGAAAAATCTGATCTTTCTTTTGGTACTTCTAAAAGATTATCTGCCTTAGTTTGTGTATTTATAATTGCACCAATTGGAACATATCTATTTGCAGCTATCCTAATTCCCCCTGTTACTATTGCTCCAGTATCGATATAGCAATTGTCCTCTACTATAGCGTTAAATACAATTGAATTAAATCCAACAAATGTATTATTTCCTACAATAGCTGGTCCATGAATCAATGCTCCGTGAGCTATACTCACTTTATTACCAATATATATCGAATACCCTATACCATTTACAGAGTATTTAGCATCTCTTAGCCCATGAAATATTACCCCATCTTGTATATTAGAATTATTGCCTATATAAAATGGAGTTCCCTCATCTGCTCTTAGCACTACATTAGCACCGACAAATACATTCTTTTTTATTACTACATCACCTATTACACTTGAAAATGGCCCTATAAATGCACTTTCACTTATTTCAGGATATACACTTATAGGATTAAATGAAGTAACTGGGTTTTCTGCAATAAAGTAAGTGTACAAATTAGTTGGCCCTATTGGCCTATAATCTTTTTTTATACTATTATTCATTATATATTTCTCCTTAAATTAATATTACATTATATTCAGGTTAATATTAATTTGCTAATCATTCTATAAATATAAAAATCCACTACACCACTTTATTTTAGTTATAGTGGATTTTACGATAAAACTTGCGACTTTTTAACTTGCATTATTTTAAAGAGTTTATATAATAAATAGACATATATTACACGTAAACTACTCTTATTCCATCCTAATTCTTTTAATCTTTTCCAATTCAAACTTAGGAAGGTGCTAAGAAATATGGTTCAGATAGTAATGTGCATGAGCAGGTGAGTATATAATCATAAATCATTCTGTATTGTTCATGATATGGAATACTCTAACTACTGTATCGGTAATTTTTGGGATATTCATTCATGAAAAACAAGTTAATCTTAACTCTTATACAGTGAGAAATCCTACGCCTGGGATTAATTAACCACTAACTCTCAGGCTTATTCCTGGATTTTTGGATATATCATCAGCAATAATTGCTACTCCATCTACTTTTGTACCCGGTTTCACCTTAGGTTCTATAGATGGATTAGATGGATATGTTGTACCATCATATTTGACCAGTGCATAGAAGTTTTCTATACCTCCACCTGCTACATACATAATTATATCTCTGTATCCCTTTGTTTTAGTGTTACTTATAATCACTGGATTTCTCACAAGCGAAAATCTTGACAGCACTTTATATTCACCATTTTCCTGTTTGAAAATTACCCCACTGCATCCACCAGTACCACAGACATAGGGGCCAACTAGATATACGAATACTTCTGGAATCCCATCTCCATTAAGATCTATTTTATTATAATAATATCTTATATTTTTCACTTCTTCATTTAAATCAAATTCCTTTTTTATAGCTTCTTCAAGGTTTAAATCTCTCTTAGTCTCAGAGTTAATAGATTTTACTGATGAAAAATCTATCCCTAACTGATTGGGATAAACTCTATTCTCTAGTATTTGATTTTTTAAACTAATCAACTCTTCTTTTGATGGATAGGGATATTCATAGGCTAAAGCCCTCTCAATGGACTTCAATGCTTCCTTAGTGTTACCTGTTTTGATTTGGGCATCTGCCAGGTAATACCAATAAGTAGTTGAATCCTTTTTTTCCAACAGCTTCTTATAGTAATTAACTACTTTCTTATAATATTGTGGATATAAATCTTGTGCCAATATAAACTTACCATTCAGCCACCTATATATATCTATCTTATAAGCATCTCCAGTATCATGACTCCAGAGGGCTAGTTCATACAGTCCATCACTGCCTTCAGTGCCTTTTATATCTTCTACTTCTATCCTACTAAAATATTTGTTTCCATTAATTAAATCCTTTAAACCTTTATTTGTCCATTCATAAACACTAAGATCTGACCATATTGTTCCAACCTGCCACCCCACTATTAAGTTATTTTCTTTCCTACTAATTATTGGAGCCACTCCAAAATATGTTATATTATAGCCCTTGCCTTTTCTTGTATCTGCCACATACCAATCATTATAAGAGCATTTTAATACAATAATATAAATTTCACCTTGCCAATAATATGCACCAACTAATTCTATTTCACCGTCTCCATCCAAATCTGCCATACCTACTGCTGGACTTTTATAAGGCTTATTCAGTAAGACAATTTCAGCCATAGGTGGTAAGTATCTTTCAATTTCATCCTGAATGTATTTACTATTCCACATATTATAACATCCCTTTAACTTTATACTATTGCCAATATATGCAGGCATCCTTCATATGTGTGAATACAATTCATATGCAAGAAATTTCCTTAAAAATATAAGTCCAAGGAAACATAAGAAACTCTCTCTATAAACACTCCACATACCACCTGGCCCTATGCAAAAACATATCTCTAATAACCATCATCATTTGTGGTAGGATTCACCATATTTATAGTTTGCATTCCTTGCATTGCTCCAAACTTATTGTAGCTCTATTCTTGCGATTTTCTGATCCATGGGTATATCCCACAACTTTAAAATGCTGGGCAAGGCGATTAGCTAAATTATCATAGCCTTCATACCTTGCTCTAAGGCAGGTTGAAAGATGTACTACTTCAACATCACTATTGATTAATTTTTCAATTTTACGTTCTAAGTCTCCCCCTACATGGGTAAATGCTACTAGTTCTACCTCATTATCATAACCTTTAAAGGAATCAATTCTTTTATTAAAGGCGTTAAAACATCCTTTTCCAGTACATCTATCCATGGTATCTTCGTTTACTAAAATTGCAACTTTCATATCTTTCTTCCCTTCGTGATAAAATTAAATTTATAAACTTTTACATTATTATATAAGCCAACAATACTTGAAACATCCGTTAATTGTTTATTATACCTTTTAATTATCACTTAAGCCGTAACTTATATCACAAATCACCTATTAGTTTCGTTTGCTATTACAAAGGCTCCCCTCACCACAGGATCAGTAACATTCCTCTCAGCAATCTGAGCTGCATCCTTGGATTTCAAATCTCCGTCGGATGCTATAACCACATCCATAGCTGCTGAAACATCTACTTTGGTGATGTTATCTCTTAAGTCTAGAAGTGTAATGCTTCCTCTTGAACCTTCTGAACTCAGTTACTAGCCCCTTTTATTTTTTTGGTTTTACCAGGTGAGGATCCTCAATGTAAGTAACAAATTCTATTAGTGATGAATATATTAATACATGGTGATCCGGCATTTAATTAGTATGTAATTGAGAGGTGATTGGAATGATGAAGCTTGCTTTGATAGGCTGTGGAAGATGGGGAAAAAATTATCTAAAAACTGTAAATGCAATAGAGGACTGTGAATTGAAGTGGGCCTGCGACCTAGACTATGAAAAGCTAAATCAGGCAGCTGCTGTTTACCCTCAGACCAAGTTCACTAAAAATAAAACAGATATATTCAATGACAGTGAGGTACAAGGGGTTATTATAGCCACAACACCTGAAAGTCATTACATATTGGCCAAGGAAGCAATAAGCAAAGGCAAAGCTGTTCTCGTAGAAAAGCCCGTGACAATTAACAGGAAAGATAGTGATGATCTAATTGAATTGGCTGCTGCTGAAAATACCCTATTAATGGCGGGCCATACACTCATTTACCATCCTGCTGTGAAAAAGATAAAGGAGCTTCTGGAAGAAAAAGATATTACTGATGATTTATGTTACTTCAACATGTCCAGAACCAGTTCCATTTCTCAAGCTCCAAAAGTAGATGTTCTTCATGATCTGGCAATTCATGATATTTATCTTTCCCGCCACCTCATCGGGATGGACCCTATATGGGTAATTGCCCATGGTGAAAGATATACTCAGAGTCCTTACAACAATGTTATCAACATACTGATGGGTTTCCCCAATGGTAAAATAGCGTCTATATTTGCTAGCTTTATTCATAGAGAAAAAACCAGGAAAATGACACTGGTTGGTTCGAAAACAAAATTGGTATTTGACGATACGCAGACTGCCCATAGAAAAATCCAAATCCTCCATAAGGGTGAGCAAGAACATTTTTTGGCAGTGGAAGACAATTCGGAACCTCTGACACAGGAGTGTCTTCATTTTATGGAATGCATTAGAGCAAACAAGGAACCTATTAGTGGCAGAGAAAATATAGAATTTGTGGCAAAAATAATTGATTGCATTTTTGACTCTCTTGAAAAAGGAGGAGAAAAAATCATCATCAACTGATGAATACCATAAGAATTATAATCAAGAAAGTGTGGTGAAATTATGTTAATTGTAAAGAACTATTCAAAAGAACTTCAGGATGAGTGGGAGGAGTTTGTGGGTTCCTCAGTTAACGGCACTCTTATGCAGGAGAGAAAATTCCTTGGTTATCATCCTTCAAGCAGATTTTCAGATCATTCCCTAATATTTATGGAGGATAAGAGAATCATTGCTGTTCTTCCTGCTGCCGTAGTACAACAAGAGGATAAAAGAATCCTGATTTCCCATCCTGGCGCTTCCCATGGAGGACTCATAATAAAGTCCAGTCTAAGTACTAAAAAATCCTTGGAGCTCGTAAGTTCCCTTGTGGAATACAGCACCATGGCTGGTTTTGACTATATACGACTAAAGCCTGTTCCGAAGGTTTATCATAAGGAGCTTTCGGGCCAACTTGACTTTGCTTTAAGGTTTTCTGGGTTTAGGCTTGAGTATACAGAGCTAGCCACAGTACTTGAGCTAAAAAAAGGTGAGGAATCTTTAGTAAAGCGGGTAATGAGTGACTCAGCTTTTCGAAACTATCAGAAGGCATTGAAAAGTGGATTATCAGTGGTAGAAGATGCCGATATAAATGATTTTTGGCCTATTTTGGAATATAAACTTAAACATAATCATAATGCAAAGCCCGCACATACATTAGATGAAATCAAACATCTAAAAACCCTTTATCCAGACAGGATAAAACTCTTTGCAGCATATGAAGGAGTAACTCCTGCAGCGGGTGTTTTGGCATTTTTACTGAACGACAGAGTTATAAACTGTTTTTATATTGCCCACCACGATGGTTTTCAGCACCTTAGACCCTTAAACCTTATTTTTGGTCATATGATGGAATGGGGAATAAAAAATGGTTTTTCATATTTAGATTGGGGTATTTCCACTGAGGAAAAAGGAAGTAGAGTCAATACAGGGCTGTTCCGTTTCAAAGAAGGCTATGGAGGGCATGGTGTACTCAGGGAATGCTATTTGTATGAAGTAAACCATAACAAATAACTTAACAACATTTTGGAAGCTTCAAGTCTGCCATCTTCTAAGGTGTCTGCTTAGCAGACTTGCAGTTTGCTCAGCGGATATAAGTTGCTTTGATGTAACAAACTTCGTTTGTTCGGTAAAAATCTGCTTCCAAAGTGCTTCATTAAAATGAATCTTAACAAAATGAACTTGTTCATTATTGAAAGGAGTAAGGCAATGAAATTAGCAGGTCATCAACCGAATTATATTCCCTGGCCTGGGTATTTTGTTAAGATGGCGCAGTGTGATATTTTTTTTATTTTAGATACTGCTCAGTTTCAAACAGGCAGTTCACTAGATAATAGGAATCTTATCAAAACTTCCCAAGGGACTCAGCTGCTAACTGTACCGGTGAAACGCAAAGGCATGGGCTTGCAGCGGTTTAATGAAGTTACTGTGATACCAGGCTTTAAAAGCAATCATCTTATGGCACTCCAAGTAAACTATGCAAAGGCACCTTATTTCAAAGAAGTTTTCCCCATAATGGAGCAGGTATTGCAAGATACCGGATATCTTATAGATACTAACATAGGTTTTATCAAGCTGGTACATGAACTGCTTGAACTTAAAACAAAGCTTGTGTTTACATCAGATTTACCTCAATTTTCTGAGCTTCGAAAAAATGAACTAATAGCTGCAATTTGCCGACACTTTTCTGCTGACAGTTACCTGTCCGGTATTGGAGGAAAGGCATATATTAAGCCAGAGATTTTTGAAAAACAAGGTATTAAATTAGAGTATTTGGATTATGAACCTATAGCATATCCGCAACTTTGGGGCAATTTTATACCCAATTTGTCTATAGTTGATATGTTATTTAATTGTGGGCCAAAGGGCACACGCAAGCTTTTATTGAAAGAGGTGTAATTATGAAAAGAATACTGTTTTTTGCCCATAGTTCTAAATATACTCTTGGGCTGCCCCAGGGCTTTAGAGACCTGAACTGCCCTGTTTTTATCCTGAGGGATTTAAGTAGAAGATCTATAGAAGAGGCAGTTGACCACTTTAGGCCTGATATTATGATAACAATGGGATGGGCTTATCGCAGGTATAGCCGTGAGCATATAGACGAGCTTACGAAAAGAGCTTCTAAATATAAGGTAAAACATGTCTATTGGGCAACTGAAGATCCAAGATGGACGGAAAAGTGTTCCTTCAGGTGTATTGAAACCTATAAACCTAATGCAGTTATGACCATACATCCTGGTAGTGTAAATAAATACAGGGAGCTTGGGCTTCCTGCCGAGCATCTGGATTTTGGCTGCAATCCTCAGTTCAATAAGAATGAACGTCCAAGCAGTAAATATGATTATGATGTAGTTTTAATAGGCAATGGAGGAAGAGAGTGGAAGTCATATCGTAAGAATAGCGTTCAGATATTACTTAAGCCTTTGGTGGAAAAGGGCTATAACATTGCTATTTGGGGTAAGCGCTGGGACCATTTTAATGAGGAGTTAATGGGTTTTAAGATCCCAACTCATATGATTAAAGGTGAACTACCTTATGAGGAAACAAATAAAGTATATAATTCAGCTAGAATTATATTAGGTTTACAAAATGACCATGACATGTTAACCTCTCGGACTTTTGAAGTGCTGGGTTCCGGCGGTTTTTTGCTTACGGTACCAACACAATCTGTCACCAAGCTGTTTACAAATAATGTTCACCTATCCTGTGCCTCTTCCCCAGAAGATACAGTTAACCTGGTAAATTATTTTCTTAAAAATACCGCAGCACGGCAAGAGATAGCGCGCAATGGTCAGCGGGAGGTTTATTTAAAACATACTTATAAGGAACGGGCCAGACAAATTCTTGATTTTTGCAATTTAGTTGAAAGGAATTGAAATTGAAATGGATAATCAGAAAACTATTAAACAAAGAGTTTCTGTAATGGGTACCAGCATTGCTGGGGAAACTGATGCAAAGGTAACTTTTTATCCAGCCCCGCCAAGTACTGGTATAATATTTATCCGTAATGACCTGCCTGGTTGCCCTAAAGTAAAATGCTCATTTGAAAAAGCAAAGGTTGATTACAGATGGACTTCTCTTGTTGATGGAGATGTTCGCATTGAACACACAGAGCATGCCTTGGCAGCCATATCAGGATTAGGACTAGACAACGTATTTATTGAGCTGGAACAGGCCAGCCTGCCCGTAACAGAGGACTACAGTAGTAAAGAGTTCAAAAGAGCCCTGACAGGAGCTGGGATAGTAAAGCAAAATGCCCAGAAGGAAACCATAAAAATACTTAAGCCCATTATTGTATATAAGCGTGAAAGTTTAGGGGATATGGAATATGAAAAGTTTCTTATAGCTCTTCCCTACCATGGATTTAAACTAACCTATGTCCTTGACTATCCCAATGTGCCTGAGTTTTCTCAAGTAGCTGAAATGGACATAACTCCTGAAACCTTTGCTAAAGAGCTGTCAGATGCTCGTTCTTATATAATTGAGTCAGAGGTTGAAGAGGTTGTAAACCTAACTGGGAAAGTCAGCTCAAATGTATTGGTAGTGAAATCTGGGGCTGAGTACATGTCCTGGCAATGTCCCAATGAACCTGCTCGGCATAAAGTCCTTGACCTTATCGGAGATCTTAGTCTACTTGGGAAAAGGTTACAGGGACATGTGATAGGTTTCAGATCCGGTCACCGGTTAAATCTAGAACTATGCAAAAAAATTTATGAGGAGTGTAATGATGATCGCTTTAGCTAAACCTTTACTTGGTATAGAGGAAAAAACACTTGTGAGTGAAGTTCTTTCAAGTGGAAAGCTAGCCCATGGAGAATATGTAGAAAGGTTTGAACGAGACTTTGCCCTATTCCAGGGCAGCGAGCATTGCGTCGCCACCTCTTCAGGCACCACAGCCCTTCATGTGGCACTGCTGTCTTTAGATATTAAACCAGGGGACAAAGTTATAACCACACCTTTCTCATTTATTGCAACTTCAAATGCCATACTTTATGCGCAAGCTATTCCTGTGTTTTGTGACATTAATCTGCAGGATTACAACATTTCGCCTGAAGCGCTGGAAGATACCATAAAAAAACATCCTGATGCAAAAGCAATCCTAATAGTTCATCTTTACGGCTATCCTGCGCCTATGGCTGAGATAATGGCAATAGCCAATGAATACAAGGTGCCTGTGATAGAGGATTGTGCACAAGCTCACGGTGCATCCATCAATGGCAAGAAAGTAGGAACCTTTGGCCACTGTGGGGTTTTTAGCTTTTATCCTACAAAAAACATGACCTGTGGAGAAGGTGGCATGGTTGTAACCTGTGACAAAGATCTGGCTCATAAGGCCAGGAGTTTCATAAACCATGGACAGATAGCCAAATATAGGCATGATGTACTTGGCTACAATTACAGGATGACCAATATCCATGCAGCAATCGGCATAGAACAGCTACGAAAGCTGCCTTACTTCAATGAAAGACGCAAAGCTATTGCAGAGAGATATTCAAGGGAGATAACTAACCCCGCTTTTATTAAGCCTGTATGCTTACCGGGTTTTGACCATGTATATCACCAATATACCCTTGGGGTCAACAATCGCAGAAGCTTCATAGAATTCCTGGAAACACAGGGTATTGGCTATGGTATCCATTATCCCACAGCTATCCCCGACCAGCCTCTGTATCAGCAGGGAGAAATCCTTGGTTCTTTCACAAATGCCCGAATAGCTGCAGAAATGGTAGTTTCGATACCTGTTCACCCAGGATTAACAGAACAGGAGGTTGATTACATTGTCAGCAGTTTGCAAAAATATGAATGAAATTAATGGTACTCTCAGTGTATTGGTTACAGGTGCAGGTTCCGTATACGGGCATGGTATTATTAGGTCACTGAAAGAATCTGTGCTTCCTGTTGAAACAATAGCAATTGACTCTAACCCATATTCTCTAGGTTTATTCTTTGCCCACAAAAGCTTTATCGCTCCAAAGGTAGCAGATGAAGAAAGCTATTATATATTTATTAAAAATCTTTGTATCGATCATGAGATTAAAGCCATATTTATCGGCTCTACAGCGGAGCTTCCCTTTTATTCAAAAAATAGAGAATCTCTTGAAAAATCAACAGGAGCAAAGGTGTTTGTAAATTCTCCTGCAGTGATAGAGCTTTGTACCGATAAGTGGCTCACCATGTGCCATTTATCACACCACCGTTTTCAAACTCCTGCAACTATCAGGTATCCTGAAGATGCTGGTACACTCTCCTCTTTTATTGAAAGTACTGGGTTTCCCTTGATAGTGAAGCCCCGTTTTGGACGTGGCTCAGTAGGTGTTGTTCTAGTTAAGGATAAGGAGCAGCTCCTTGAAAATATAAAGGGTAAGAAAAGCCTAATTATACAAGAATATCTTACAGATGAGGATCAGGAGTTTACCGTAGGAATTTGCATAAATCAAAAGGGAGAGGTGATTTCCAAAATCGCTTTAAGGCGGTATTTGCTTGAGGGTGTTTCTATTGCTGCAGTTTCTGATGATTATCACCCCATTGCTGATTATTGTGCCATGGTTGCAAGTACACTGGGAGCCTATGGGGCTATAAATATTCAATTACGCCTTAAAGATGGCAATCCAGTAATTTTCGAAATAAATCCCAGATTCAGCAGTTCTACAGCCATGAGGTTACTATTTGGAATAAATGAGCCTGAAGTCTTAATACGTTCAGAAGTGCTTTGCCAAGAGGTAACACCCGGCATCCCAACAACTGGCATTGTACTCAGGCAATACATTGATTATTACTTGCCACTAGATAAGCTTAACTCGGTTTCTAAAGGCAATTAAGAAGAAAATTATTCTCTCCTTTTCCTTCAAATACTTATTTTATAACTTAATGATATCACTATAATAATCTTTTAACTTATCAGACAATCCTTATATGTCACCATTAATAGTAAAACCATTAGCTTTAATATTAATGCTAATGGTTTTACATTATTAAAAGTTGACAACATATATCTTTCAAAATATACACTATCTAACTGTCTTTGAAGTTCTCTTTCTAATAATTTTTTCTTTTGACCCCTTAAGTATTTTTATAAGTATTGCTCTGATAGATTCAAAAATAATTTCATCTGCTCACTGCAGAATGCTTTTAATATCTTCTTCATTGGGATTCATCATTATGTTTCCTCTCTGACATGGGACTACCTTTAGTAGAATCACATTTCATGATTTAACAATGGGTAATCTAATCTTCGATAAAGGCATTTAATCTTTTTTCAATTTCTATTAAAGCATCAGTTATTTCTGTTTTATCTTTCTCATGTATTAATCTAAAATACAGGGAACGAATAAGGTTTCTAATATTATTATACTTTCTATAGGGTATAGGAGAAAATTTCTTTGTAGAGGAACATGAACTTATTTCCTTATCCCAATTTTCAAAATTTGGTGAGCAAGCACATAATCCTTCTAACCAGTTTTTAAAATATTCATAAGGTATTAACCCTCTACTAAGTATTTTAGTAATTGTTGTAGCAATACGTTCATCCTCTAATCTAGTAAATGTATATCTCCCATTTAAGATAACCTTTTTTATTACTGTTAAAATTTCTTTATGAACTAATTCATCTGTTTCTATACATAAAGCCAATTCTCCCAGTGCATCTGCACCATGAGCAGCAGTATGAATCCATCCATTTTTGTGATCATATCCCCGAAAATCTTTCTCCAATGAATAATACTCTATTAATTTATCTTTAATAAGAACAAATTCATCCTGTTTAAAAATACTCTTTTGTAAATGTCTAAACAAAATACATGCTGCAAGTAGTACAGAAATACTTCTTGTATAAACAGAATCATCATTCTCTTTTCCAATTCCATATAACAAGTTTTCTTCTCTAATTACAGTGTAAAATATTTTTTTAATATCTTCTTCTGTGATATAGTCATCTATGATCCAATTACACAACATGCTGGTAATTAATCTTTCACGAAGTTCAAAATTGGTATCTCCAATGTATTTAAGCATTAAGTCAACATAATCTTGTATGTTTTCATCTGGATTTATACGATCCTTATTTTCTCTAATCCTTCTTAAATCAAGTATTAATTTTTCTTTTATATCATTCATAATTTGCTTACCTTTCTAAGAGTTAGTTTGGAATATTTTATAACTCTACAACGCAATTATCATGTCAACATTTAAATATATTATCAATATATACCATTGAAAATATATTTTTTATATTTTTTATAAATTTAACTTTCCCATTACGACAAGCTCCCCCATATACTTTATCTATCACCCTGTTGGTATTGCTTTATATATTATGCGATTTTTATCTATTTTGGAATCTCTAACCACTTTGACACCAGTATGAGATTTAAAGCTATTCGAATTTCCACTGATCTTTACAAAGTTTGTAATAGTAATAATCGTGTCCCTCAATCTTTGTGGTTCCCAACAAGTTAAACCCACTTTTCTCTAATACCTTGTTTGAAGGTGTATTATAAGTTAATGCTGTAGCATTTAACACATCAATATTTGTGTTCTCAAATAAATATTTTATTAGCCCTTTCGCTGCTTGAGTGGCATATCCATTGCCTGTGTAATCTTTGGATATTGCATATCCTATTTCTCTATTTGGCGGAGGTAGTTCCTCTTTTAGCCCAGAAGTTATCCAGCCAATAAACTCATTTGTTTCCTTTAACACTATTCCTAATCGAAGAATATATTCATTGGAATTTGGTAAATTAGGAAATACTTCAAAACATCTTTGGTTTTCTTTAATTACATACTCACTTACCCAATTTCTTATGCCTTCCTTTGGCCATATCCAATCTGGCAAGAATTCAATGATTTCAGGCTGTAAAGTAATATTATATATTGCATGAAAATCCTCTGTTTGAAATTCCCTTAATACTACATCTTTACATTCTATTGTAAAAACATTTTGTGAGTCTTGGTTATATAAATGTGTAGTTGTACTTTTAGACATTACACTTATCATTCCTTTCAATAAAAACTATTCCACCTGGTAGATTCTATGATCTATTCACTAATCACTAAATCAAGCTTCATAAATATCATAGCATGGAATTTTTTACTACAACAACCTAATACTTAATTTATAAATAAAAATGAGCCCCCTAAAAACTTAGGTAGCTCATTATATATCCTGGCATATTCTCTGTAAAATTCTCTTATTCCATTCCTAAATATTTTAATCTTCCCACTAATTCTGAAAACCAAATTTTAGCTTGTGGAATTTTATTCTCAATATCTTTAAGTGATGATACTTGTGCAAAAAATTGGAGTTTTTCCACTTCACTCTTAGGAAGATGCTGAGAAATATGAATTAGATAGTAATGTGCATGAGCAGGTGTATATATCATTCGCAGCACATGGATTAATGGCTCTAATACATATTTATTGTAGTAAGCGTAAGCTTCAAGATACATCCCTCGATGAATATATTTTGTAACTCTGCAATGCTGGCTATAGCGGTACTTGCATTCCTCCAGGTCCTCTACATTCAACCGTCTATAGTCCTCTTCCTTATAATCTTTATACCTAATAACCTCCGATTTATCGAAAATCACTTTAGCTGCTTCAATTGTGTTACCTTTTATATATACATACTCCTCTTTATCCCTGCTATGTAGCTGCCAACAGAAATCAATCATAAGATATTCACTGCTGCCCTTAAGGTGGTAAATCCTCTGACGAAGCTTAGGATGACCATGATTCATTACATATTTATAATCTATTTCAGAAATTCTTGAAAGTATTTTTTCAACCTTATGAATTGCCTCCTGTTCATGTTCATCTTCAATATCAATGTAAATATCTATATCAGAATACTCATCTGCTTGTCCAATAGCATCTGCCCCCTCAAGCCACATGGCGTGAACATATTGTAGAGGTTCTAATTCTTCTTTAAGTCTTTTAATTATGATTTCACTATTAATCATACCCTTACCCCCAAAACTCTATTTAATGCATCTTTTAAAAATAAATAAGTCTGTATCCTGGTCCTTTTTGTGTTATATTACGTCCACAGAACCTATTAATAGTCCAACTATAAATAGCCCCTGCTTCCTTGCCGCACAAGCTTGCTTGTGAACTGAAAATATCCTTCATATCTTTCACTTGTTATTTATTTTCATATGCCTAATTAATTATACCCCATATTATTCCAAATTTATATATTTACTGCATTTTGTAGCACCTTGAATTCTTTTTTATCCTTTAACTCCTCATAAGGCAATGTGTAAATTAGCTTTCCACCTTCCATAAATAAAATTTCATCAAAGCTCTTTAGATTTTCGCCTATGTCATGGGTTATCATAACAACAGTTTTGTCTAGGGATAAAATTTTATTGAGTAGATCTTCCTTTTTGCTTTCATCCACCGCTGAGAACGGTTCATCTAATAAGATTATTGGGGTATTTTTGTTAATTAGTCTTGATAAGGCTATTAACTTCTTTTCCCCTCCGCTTAAAACCCTGCAATTATTACTTTCTTTTAACTTTTCAGCATCACTAATGAAAGGATTACTATCTACATTTTCATAACTATTAAAAACAGTAATATTATCCTGAAAGCTTTGAGAAAATATATATTACTCTTGATTCATAGTTCCAATTAAATAGCTTGTTTCAATTTCCTTTATGGCTTTGCCATCAACTTTAAATTCACCAGAGTAATCTTTAATATATGCTGATAGAATATTAAACAAGGTGCTCTTCCCTGAACCATTTAACCCAATTAGAGCATACTTTTTGTTTTGTTCTAATTTAAAATTTATGTTTTGTAAGCTAAAGTTCTCGTAGCTTTTACTTAAATTATTCATTGTGATTTCCTTAAAGGCATTAATAGGTGTGTTTTTATCTTCCTCCTTATCACCTTCAACAAAGGTTAAAAAGGAATTAACTAGCTCCTTTGAAGAATTAGTCATGTTCATATAATAAAGTATTTCATGTACTGGTTCCATCAAGCTTTGAGCATATTGAAAGGTTGCTATAGCAAACCCCGCAGAAATATTGCCTTTAAAGGTCAAATATCCTAAGTATAGAAAGGTAATATAATTTAAGCTTTCAGAGCCCAAACCATTTAAAGCCCACATTAATCCATTAGCTTTTCCATATTTATACCTTTCCTCTAAAACTCTTTTTAAATTATCATTATGCTCCTTTCTAATGTTATTTCTAGTTCTAAAGTTAATAACCTTAAAGCCATTGAATATTTCTTCAATCTTTGAATAATATTTCTTTTGGTAATCCAAATAGTTATTTCGCCTTTTAGCGGTTTCAGTTCCTAAGGATTTTGGAAACAACACTCCAAGAAATGACACCCCAATTAACATTAACCCTACTTTAAGATCTAATGATAAGGTTATAATAACAAAATATGTAACTACCCTTATGGTTTGAGTAACAATTCCCATTAAAGGTGCTAAATAATCATTGCCTATTTCTGTGATGTCATTGGCTTGAAAGGATATATATTCTCCCACTTTCTTCTTTGAAAAGTCTTCATAGTTTAAGCTTATGACTTTATTGAAGTAATCCTCCTTCAGCACCTTATCAAACTTTAACTTGTACTTAGTTTGAGTTATATTACAAAAATAAGCTAGTATAACAAAGGCACTGAGGCACACTGTATAACCAATTATTGTTTTTTTGTATTCTCCTTCAAATAAAATCTTTGTGTAATATGGAATTAATGAATAAAATAAATAACTTAAAAATGTTAAAAATATAAAAATCCCCAGTTCTTTTCTTATCTTCTTTAAATACTTTCTCATGTCTGCTCCCCCTTTATGTAAAAACTTCACTGCAACAGGTGTCTTATTTTTGCTTTATCTCCCCATGAACATTTACCCCAGTTGTTTACATTACTAACTACTTTTACCTACAAATTATAACATGATTTCGTTGTCTATTCATATTCACAAACGGTTCTATACTGAGTTTGAATATTAAATTGCAACATGATAGTTCAAATCTACTTCCAAAACAGCTATACCAAATGAAGTTGTTCATTATCTAATTATTAAACTATAATTCTTCCCATTAGTATAGAGATAGCAGAAGTGTATGAATTTCTAACTCCTTTTAGAGAAACTGAGTCTACTTGTTTTTCTATATACGACTTAAAATCGTTATGTAACCCCTGCATGCTACCTACACAGTATGTCTTGTTTTTCTATTTATGACTGCCCCCCTATTTCAAGGCTTCTAAAATATTATTTCACCACTAAAAATTCATTTCCTAGGCAATATAAAACAGCAGACTACAAGTTCTGCTGTTTTTCTTTAGAAGTGAGTTCTCCACTTCTTATTATTCTTCTTATACTACTCTCAGAAAGATAATACTTTTCACATAACTCCTTAATACTATATCCCTGTTTATAATTCTTAAAAACTTCTTTATTTCTAGCTTTTAAGGAATCTTTTGTTCCACTTTTTTCTCCCCAAGATCTCTCATTACCTTTTTTTCTAGGTATATACAAATATTCACCATCTATATAATTTTGAATAATTTCTATTATTGACTCTGGTAAAATTTTTTCTGCTCTAACATATTTCATCTCAATGTCTCTCCTTAACTCATATTATTTTTATGAATTAACTACAAAGACTTCCATATGTTAAGCCCTTTTATCTACTTTATAATTATATCTCTAAACAAAGTTGTAGACTTAACATTAAGATAGTCTTTGCTTAGAGCTTTGGTAATAAAATTTAAGGTTATTCATTTTCTCCACCTCCCATTTATCAAGGTATTATACATAAACAAGTAAAATCCTCTATTTATTATCCTTATTATTAATCTTATGCTAATGTGAAAATGTGCCACCTAAATAACCTAGGTAGCACATTCTATGTTTTGACATTTTCTCTTTTCTAAAATAATTCTTTGTATGGTTTTACGTGATAAGTAATACTTCTCTGAAAGAGTTTGTGTGCACATTCCTTCTAAATAATCTTTATATATTTCAGTATTTCTACTTAGTAGTTCTTCTTTACTCTTAGTGAGTTCACCCCATGCCATCTTATTTTCATCTTTCTTAGGTATATAAATGAATTCACCATCCACGTAGTTTTGAATTATTTCTAATATCTCATCAGGGAAAATATCCCTGGCATTTGCATAGCTCATTTTATGCTCCTCCTAAATATAATATTGCTTTAGGATTAGCAAAGGCTATTTTTGTACTTCTTATTTATCTATACTTATGCAATAGCCCCTGCTATGCATAACAAAAATCCATTGTCATAAAGCATTGCCCCTTTCTCAAATACCACTATACAAATTTTATCAAGGTTTCCACATAATTTCAATAACTGTTTGCAATTAATATATAAAAGCCTATACTATAGCCTCTAAAATTTCTATACTTTCTACACCCTTTAAAACATGTATCTCCACTCCATGTCTTACTTTCATATTTAATGTGTTTTTATCATCACTAATAAATATTATTCCCTTTTTATGCATTTCTTTTATTTTGCTTCTTGAAACTCCAAGTGCATCACTTAAAATCTTATCTACCCTCACTTCTATTGGATACCTGCAAGCAACTTCAATAACAAGCTCATTTTTCTTTATATAATATGCCTCTGATTCTCTTTGAATTAGTTTATAGTTTATATTATCTAGAATCACTTCGGCTTTATTTTTACTATATACACCTAAATTAAAGGCGTATTCTCTTGCTAATTCTCTATCGTTTGAAAGAAATTTCTCGTATTCATGCTTGTTAATACTACTGGGTTTTACTCTTTCATATATGGTCATATTCCAAGTTGATTTGCATTTCTCACAGTTATAAATTAACCAAATATCAAGGTTGTTTTTATTTGCATTTACTCTAAATTTTTCACTACTTATATAATTTGTCTTTTCATTACACTTAGGACAGTTCCTTTTTACAACAGGTAAATTTTCAGGAACTAACTCCCATTGATGTTTTTTAAAACAGCTCATTTTGCGCCTCCCAATATAAATTTTTAGGATTAGCAAAGGCTATTTCACTTCATTATTAACAATATCTTGAAAGCTTCAAAGGTGCTGTCTTTATACGCAATCCAAATCTGCCTCCAAAGTTACTCTACAAATTCCTTGTTCATTATTTAATAATGCAATAGCCTTTGCTATGCACTAAAGATATCTACCATCATATAAAATTCCTCCATTCTTTTTCCTAAATATATTTTATCATCTCTATATAAAGTACAAAACCTCATACTTACTTCATAAATAAGTATGAGGCCAAAGCTCCATTTAATTCTTCCCATATATAATTACTTTTTAGCAACAATTATTGTAGTGTTTTCCATCCTCCAGTTCATTTTTACAATTTTAAAACCGGCTTTAGTTAGAAGCTTTATTTGATTATCAATTGTACATGGGGTATCATAATGATAAAATTCACCCTCAGGTATATTTTGTTCTTCTCGTATTCGTTTGTTTTCACTGTAATAAAAGTCCTCGTCCTCCTGGCTTTCTACCATATAATCACACTCAATGTATTCTCCATTAGGTTTTAATGCATTAAAAATCTTTATATATAATTTTAACTTATCTTCATGTGAAAAATGGTGTAAGGTTTGAAAGGATACTGCAGCATCATATTTAGAAATTTCAAAATCATAATGAAAATAGCTCTCATTAATCAGTTCTAAATTCTTGTCAGTATGTTTTTCTTTTAGTTTATCCAGCATTGCTTGAGTCAAATCTATGCCAGTTACATTAATTAAAGGTTTAATCTTAAATATCTCATCAAGCTCTAGCCCAGTGCCGCAACCTAAATCCAATAATTCATTTGCCTCTTTTGGCAGCAGTTCTGCCATTTTTATATATCCTTCTTTGCATCCTTCCACGGTTTTAATCATGTGATCATCATAACCCTCAACACGAGCAGTAAAAAAGTCGCTCATTTGCTCTATTGCCATTTTCTCATCCCCCAACTATTATGATTTGTATTATATGTAGCTTTTAAATTCATTTATAAAACCTTGTACACCATTAATTTCATCCTTTTATTGCTATATTACTAACTTATTAAAGGTTCCTAAAACATTTCCTTGTTCTATACATTTAATCCTCCTATAAATTAAGGGAAGCTACAAATAAGGTTAATTTATAATATAGCTTATGCATGCGATAAAGCTGGAAATATTAGCTTTCTATTTTCTATGATTTCTAAATCTTTTCCTAGAATAAATAGTGTACAATCCTCTTTGTGGTATTCACTTATGTTATACCCAGCTTCGTTATAAGGCGTAAATCCAAGAGTCACCCTTTTTATATCACTACCAAAAGAGCTAATTACTAATTCAAGGTCAACTTTATGACTTGCTATTATTTGTTTAATAAAAAGGTCTTCTCCCTCAACTTCTGCTATAATATATGCCTCCTCTTCAGGAAGGTAATAAACGGAATTACTCCATCTTGTCCAAAATGCAATTAAGCCTGGGTTCTTCATGGTAAACCTATCATTACTTATACTATTGTTTACAGCATTGAAAAAAGCTTCCCATTTATCTCGGTTATTCATATTCACCTGCTGTATCTTCTTTACATTATTTACTGAATAAATATCTTTGCTATACTGATATTCTTTACTTTTTACAAATCCAAACTTAGGATAAAAATTCATGACGCTATGATTTCCAAATAAATATATTCCCTCTGAGTTTTCTTTATACTCCTGAATTACCTTTTGCATAAGGTAACCACTGAGGCCCTGACCTCGATAATCTTTATCTGTCATAACTGTACCAACTTGAATATAATTTTTCTTTATACCATCTAGTTCAAAACTCATTATACTAGCAGACACATTTGCTATAACCTTATTCTTATCCACCAAAGAATGTGGAATATATTTTTCTCCCCAAAAACCATTAGAATACCACTGTTCAAAATTAAAGCCAAAAGTCTTTTCAGTTAATTCATTGAGACTTTTACGCATTTTATCATTATCCTTATAATCTTTCATATAAGTATATTTCATAGCTATCCCCCTTAAGGCATCTTCAAAAATAAGCAATAATTATTTTCAGATACCTAAAATCCTTATTAGCACACCTTTATAATAGCATCCATACAGTTCCTTGAACAACCTTCTACTTAATTCATAAATAAAAGTGAGTCACCAAATACAACTTAGGTAACTCACTTCATAATATTATCTTATCACTAAACTGCATTTCTTTACCCAGTTTCCTACCTGTGTTCTCAAAGATATATAAGACCTCTCAAGGTAAGCACTTAACCTTCTTATTATCTTTTTCTACATTTACACCCTATACTTAAGATTAGATTTCTCTTATCATAATCCACGTAAAAAACCCTCAAATAGAATACTATTTGAGGGTTGAAATATACACTAATTAAATTATTTTAAATTAGATAGATGTAATATTTTCAGCTTGAGGTCCTTTTGGTCCTTTAACAACATCAAAAGAAACCTTTTGACCTTCTTCAAGAGACTTATAACCTTCTGATTTTATTTGAGAAAAATGTGCAAACACATCATTTCCATCTTCTCCTGTAATAAATCCAAAACCTTTTTCTGAATTAAACCATTTTACTGTACCAGTCATCTCACTGTACCTCCGAAATTTTATTATTTTTAAACTCATCAAACTAATTCACTAATAAAATTTCCATATCATCATACTATTATACATTTAAAGTACTAAACCGAAATATATTTTATTGAATTGTTAACTATAAATTTAAATACAAGTTAATACTAACATATATTGTTAGATAAAGCAAGTTTTTTTAATTTGTGTATTTAGGCATCTTCAAAAAATAAATAAGTTAGTATCCTCACCTATTTTGAGCATACTGCATCAATAGGTTCCTTATCTAACTTAAAATACCTTTCACAGCTTTAAATTATTATTTATTTTCAGTTGCCTTATAAATTGTTTGTATAATCCTAATGGATAGTATATGATTAAAAGATATGTCAAGTAGAAGGTTATAATTGAGCTTCCATTGAGTGGGAGCAACAATTTTAAAATAGAACCCTATAACAAGAGAGGTAGAAAATAATGAATTTTAATCAATTAGGAATCAGTGAAGATATAGTAAAGTTATTAAAAAATAACGGTATCACCGAGCCAACACCAGTTCAAGCCGAAAGCATTAGTCTTATAAAAGATGGACATGATGTTATAGTGGAATCTCAAACTGGCACAGGAAAAACCCTGGCGTTTTTGCTACCTATTTTTGAAAATATTTCACCTAAGGTGGATGCAGTTCAGGCCTTGATTTTAACTCCTACAAGAGAGCTTGCCCTTCAGATAACTGAGGAAGCTCTAAAGCTTAAGCAAGCTAAGGATATTAATATATTAGCTGCCTATGGTGGCAAGGATGTTGGATCTCAGCTTAAAAAGCTAAAAACAGGTATCCATCTTATTATTGCAACCCCAGGAAGACTTCTTGATCATCTTGAAAGAAAATCCATAGATTTGAGTAAATTAAAAACCTTTGTACTAGATGAAGCAGATCAGATGCTTTTAATGGGCTTTAAAAATGAGGTAGAGTCAATAATTAAAGAAACTTCTAAAAAGCACCAAACCCTTTGTTTCTCTGCAACCTTAAATTCAGATGTCAAAAGACTGGCTTATAGATACATGAAAGAACCTTCAACAGTAACAATAAATAAAGAAGAAGTAACTCTTGAGGCTATTAAGCAGCAGGTGGTAGAAACTACAGATAGAAGAAAACAAGATGCTCTGTGCACTGTGCTCAATGAAGATAATCCATATATGGCTATAATCTTTTGCAGAACTAAAAGAAGAGCAGATGATTTAGAGGTAGCACTATATAAACGAGGCTACAACTGTGAAAAGCTCCATAGTGACATCCTTCAATCAAAACGTGAAAGAATAATGAAAGCCTTTAAAAAGGGAGATTTCCAATACTTAATAGCAACAGATGTGGCTTCTAGAGGCCTTGATATAGGCGGAGTCAGCCATATATATAACTATGACATACCTGAAAGCGTAGAAAGCTATATACATCGAATTGGTAGAACGGGAAGAGCTGGAGAGGAAGGCTATACCTGCCTATTCATTGACCCAAAAGACAGCTTTAGACTTGAAGAAATTGAAAAAGCTATTAAATTTAAAATACCGAGAAGGGAATTAGGTGAATAGAACTATGTCTATAAATAAAACCACTACTGGAAATTTCAACTACAATAATATAGAGAAAAAAGATAAAAATTTCATGTACAAAAATCTAGAGAGAAGCAACTGTTATAACTGCGACTTTACAGCCTCAATTTTTGATTTTGTAAGCTTTAGAGGAGCACATTTTAAATCCACTAAATTCTTTAAATGCAGCTTTAAATATGCAGAATTTATTGGAACAAATTTAAAAGACAGTGATTTTCGAAATGCAGTATTTGAAAATGCTATTTTTGACTCAGTTAAATTAGAAGGTGCTAACTTCAAGGATGCCAAATTTATAAATACAATATTTTTATCTACTGATATAAGCAAAGCTAAAAAACTAACCGTAAACACTCCTGGCATCAGAATTTTTGAAGAAATGCCTAAACTTGAAATCAGTGAAGAATTAAGAGCTGCTATTTTAACAGCTATGGAAAACAAATATGTAAAGAAATCACGAGTTCTTGATACAAAAGACGGGGGCTTAAATACCTTAAATATTATGCTTCTACTAGAAAACTTTACTGAAGAAACAATAATTACAGGACTAAAGTTAATTGTTACAAAGGTTGATAGAGAATTTTACACCTTAAGTTATATAATAAAATTTTTGAAGAATATGTAGGAAATCTTAAGAACTGAGCCTAATATATAGAATATCTCAAATGAAACTTTTTTCCATTTGAAGTTTTTATTATATTTATAAAAATAAGTAGTAAAATTACTGTAATTTTACTACTTATTACTTATTACCTATAACTTTCTTCTGTTCTCTCTGCAATATCATATTCGCTAAATTTACATAAAAATCTTGTTCTTCTTTAGTCTTTGATTTTTGAAATAACTTCATAATATCATTATAGGAATAGTTTAGAAAAATATCATATAAACTAGTCTCTTTATTTTCCATATACAATACCTCCTGAAAAACCTATTTATATAGATATTATATACCAAATTCACCAAATGATAAACCTAATCTATTTTAATTTTGGGTCCCCTTATATAATTCTGATTTCCTATAAAGCAAAAACTTCCTTCTTTTTCAATGATTCAATTAGTAGCTACAGAGAGTACACTTTAAATTCCAATACTTAATTTCACCTTATTTAATCCTAAATATATATCCCTTAACAACAGCTTACTTATAAAATCCTCTTCATCCTTTCCTAAATATGAATTATAATTATCATAGATATTTTCCATTAATAAAGATTCATCTTACTAATGATAGTCTCAATAAAACCTTAATTATGAGTGCACAAACTTTATTAGAATATATGGTTTAAAGGAAAGGAAGATAAAATCTTGAGAGTTTATATTGCTATAGATTTTGAAAATAAGGTTAAGGATTATTTTGATAAAATAACCTGCTCTATAAAAAAACACTGCACTCATGGCAGTTTTACAACAAAGAATAATTTTCATATGACCATAAGATTTATAGGTGAAGCTAATGATCTTCAAATTGAAAAAATAAAAGAGGTGCTAGATAAGATAGTTTTAAAGGTAAATCCCTTTGAATTGTTAGTAGGTAACTTAGGTATTTTTACAAGAAAGAAGACAAATATTTTATGGATTGGAATAGAAGAAAACCCAGTGCTTTCTCAGCTTCACAAAGAACTTTCCACTCTATTAAAAGAAGCTAAGCTCCCCTTTTATGATAAGTTTTTTATGCCCCATATAACTTTGGGTCGCAGAGTAGAACTGCCTCCAAATTCTATAGTGGCTAACAACTTAACCCAGTATGAAAGAATTTCTATTCCAGTAAAAGCCATAACCTTAATGGCTAGTAAAGAAGAGAATGGTAAGTTAAATGGTGTGCCTATTTATAAAGTTAACCTAAAGGAATTAAACTAACTTTTAAATGCTTCACCACTTTACTTTATGGATATACAGTTGTAAAAGAAATGTAGAAAAGTTCCTTCAATTATCCTGAAGGAACTTCTCCATAAAATTAAATAATGAACAAGTTCATTTTGTTAACAACTTTGGAAGCAGATTTAGACTGCTACCAAAGCAACTTATCTAGACTGAGCAACTGCCACTTTAGTAGATGGCAGACTTGAAGCTTCCAAAATGTTGTTAAAGGAACTCATTTGATAGTAAAAACTTTAATTTATAGAATCCCCCTAGTCCTTTTCAGAGTTTGATGGATATTATGATAAAAAGCCTCTTATTATCCACTGAATTACTCTTTTACTGTTTCAATAATTTCTTTAATTGCATCTATTACAGCTTGTGGATTATCATTTTGAAGCATGTGACTGGCATTTTTTATAGTAAGGTGCTTGCTTTTATCAGATAAGGTAGCTAAATCTTCTTGAAGCTTAGGCCACTCATTAATTATTGGATCTTGAATTTCCATAGCACTTTTATCTGCTGAAAGTACTATAATTGGTATGTTTCTTAGAGCATCCTTTTTTCTTACTTCTCTTACTTGATCTGTGCTTTTTAGTAGATCTTCAAAAGTCCCTTCTGGAGATGAAAACTGAGCCTTCATAGCTTCATATTCTTCTGGTGCTTTACTTGTAAAGATATTAAGCATATCTTCATGGGAAGAATCCACAAAAACAATTCCTGCAACTTCATTTGGGTAAACATCTGCAAAGAGTCTTGCATTTAGACCGCCAATTGAGTGTGCCACTATTATATAAGGGCCCTTAGCTTTACAATTTTCTAAAAGTCCATGAAGTTCTTTTACTTGATTTAAAGCTGTTCTTTGCAGTTTACTTTTATCACTGCCACCTAGACCTGCTCTATCATAGGAAAAGGTTCTTGTAATCTTAGCAATTTCTGGTTGCACCCTTGCCCAATCACTATAACCTCCACCTAACCCGGATTCAAAAATCACTATAGGCTTTCCCTTTCCTTCAACCTTTACATTTAGTCCATAACCTCCAATGTCAATTTTTCCATTAACAGTCTTAGAAGCTTGTAGCGTTTTATTATGCTTCATAACTCCAAACACACCAACTGCTACTAATAAAATTACAATAATTAAAATAATTGATAGATTTTTTCTTTTCATTAACCCATATCCCCCTTCTGGATTTATAAAGAAGCTGACTTAAAGTTTAACTAATGCATAAATATGTTCAACTTCCCTTAAAAGTTTTTAAAGATGCATGCCATAAGTTTTACTTTAACCCCTGTAGCTAATCAGTGTAAAATAAAGTTTTTCAATTAAGTAGTCATTATCACAGATTAACTTAAAAATAAATTTACTATATATTACCACATAATAAAAACAGCTACAAATAAACACTTTGTTAACGATTACTACACAAAAATAAATAGTTGTTTATTTACATAACCAATAAACTCCCTCAATAACTTGTAAAGAATTTCTACTTCAATAAAAGCGATAACCCTAATGGCTAGCAAAGAAGAAAACGGAAAACTAGATTGTGTGCTTATTTATGGAGTTAACCTAAAAGAATAAAGCTATGGGTAACAGGTATTTACTTATCTGTTATCCATAGCTTTCATATTATTTAGGGCTTTATACATAATGTATGAGACCCTTTTTATGTTAACTTATAAATCCTTCAACTGTATAAATGCTCTTGTGATTCTTTATGGCATCCCCCAACTAAAACATAGATATCTGTTCTTTACCTATAGTAAAGTCCGACATTTCTAAGGTTTCTTCACTTCCTGCTTTGAAGGATACATTTTCCTTATTTCTAAATTTATCAGAAATTACCTTAGCCACATATATCTTATCGAACTTATTGTAAACTGAGCTTCCTCCTATTCCTGAGAAACAAAGTAGCTGAATGTTATACTTTTCAGCTATTTGAAACATGGGTTCTAGCAGATGCTCTGCGTTGGTTTTGGCAAAGGGGTTATCCATTATTATTACTTTCTTTTCTTCCTTGTTATCTATGTCCCCTTCTCTTTTTCTCATATAGGACATAAGGCTTGAAAGAAGTATAAACATGGATACAAACTTTTCTCCTCCAGAGTTTTGTGACAGCACATCCTTCCAGCTTTTTCTGGTAAGACCTGTTTTCTCAATTTTTTTAATTTCTACTCTGATTCTATTTAGATTTCCTATAAGCTTACTTAATAGCTCTGAACTTTCAATGTCGCTATCTAGTAAAGCTTTGTAATCTTCCATAGTTCCATAAAAGTTAACCTTATCTTTGATGTATTCCCTTAAGCCTTCCTCTTCTACTTCTTCTGGAAGGATTATTTGCAGTAGTCTTTCTGTTTTTCCTAAATGCTTAATAGTAGATTTCTTATCTATGGTTTTAAGCTCATCTAAAATATGTTTTGCATATCTTAAAATATCATTTATTACAACTTCTTCTTCAGCTTTAATATGGTTTAGTTCTAATTCTAGGGTACTGATTTTCCTTTGAACAGTTTCCAGGAAGTACTCTATTTCGTTGGAGCTTTCCAGCTTATTTTCTTTGTTCAGGTAGCTGAAAATCCTCTCCTTAATGAGTCTATTCTTATCCCTGTAGGTTTCATAAATTCTATTTATGTCCTTAACTATTTGAGCTTCTAAGCCTTGAAGTTCTTGTTTTAGAATGTTATAAGAGGCTATATACTCATAGACTATTTTGCTTGCTGCTTGTAGGTTTTCAAAGTTAAACTCCTTATAATCTTCCTCATTATAATTTCCTTTGTACTCTTCAAGCTTTTGTTTTAAAACTCTTAGTTTTTCTATTTCTTTAGTATATTCTTTTATTATAAAGTCATTTTGTCCTAAATCTTCTTTAATCTTTTTTTCTCGTCCTTTAAAGTTAGAATCCCTTATTTCCTCTTTCGTCAAGGGATTATTATAGCCTAACTTCTCCATATTTTCCGTTTGAAAACTCTTATTACTTTCAATTATGCCTATGTTCTTATCTACCTTAGTTGTTTCTTCGTTTAAAGTTTTTAGCTCGCCTTCTAAGGCTTTGATTTTGCTTTTTACTACTTCTAAAGTTTCTTCTGAAAAACTTATTTTCTTGTACTCCTGACTTAAACCGCCATCACTTATGATTCTCTTAAGTCTTGAGTTTTGCTTTTCTAAGTCCTTAAGTAGGGTTTCCTCGTCCTTTTTATCTCTCTTTTTATCTTCTCCTAGTTGTTTCTCACAGGATAAAAGTTTTCCCTCTAGGATATTTTTTTCTTCCTTGATAACTACGCCTTCTTTAGCACTTTTGTATAGCTCTAACTTCGATGTTGCATCTTTAATTGTCTTCTTAAGATTGTCTAATTTAATTGCCATTTCTGTTAGTGAATTGTATAGGTCTTTGTTTTCCACCTTTAATTCTTCTTCTATTTTCTTAAAATTCTCCTGAAGTTTCTTAAGACTTTGAAGTTTAACTTTATTATCTTTAAAGTTACTATATTCTTTTTTAAAGTGGTTAAATTTATCCTTCTTTTCCTTAAGATAAACTAAACTTTTCTCAAGGTCACTGTGCTGTTTCTCTGCAGCCTTTGTTTTATTTTCGTTATTTACTAAGGCTTCACCCTTTGTTCTTGACTCTTCTTGAAGTTTTGAAATTCTTTCCTCTAAGGTCTTAATTTCTTCTTCTAATATTTCATTTTCATTCCCAAGGTATGGGTATTCCCTTAAGGTTAAGCTATAGCCCTTATTTCTATCTATGGCTTTTTTAATATTTTGGATTTCTTCCTGTAGCTGGTTTTCCTCCCCTTTTAATCTATTTATTAATTGAATTCTTTTTTCTTCATCTATTAAAAGGTTGTTAAAAGCTAGTAAAAATTCTGCATTTTCAAGGGTTAGCACATCATGATTTTTTTCTACCTTTATGCTCTTATTTAAATAACTTTTATTTATTATAGGAATAGGAATAGAGGTGTACACCTCAAGGCTCTCACCTTTTAATAAGGTTATATCCTTGTTGCTTAAAAGGATTCCATAGGGAAAGAAGGGATTTTCCTTTATTAAAGCTTCCTTTTCTTCTTTGCTTCCCTTGTAATTTTGAAGCCAATTTAAAGCATACTCAAAGGAAATCCCCTTATTTTCAAAGGTTTCTAAAACCTCCTTAGGTAGCTGGATTAGCCCCGTTTCATACCTATGTATAGTGTCTTCTATATTTCTTAATTTCTTTTCCTCACCAGTGAGGGTTTCCTCTAGCTTAAGAGTTTCATTAATAATTAACTGTTTCAGTTTCTCCTTTTCTCCTGCTATATTTAGAGGAAGATTTTTAATCCTTAAAACCTCGATAATTTTACTACTTTCCTTATCAAAAGTGCCTAACTCATTCTTCTTAGAGCTTAGTTTTTCTTTGTTTAAGCTTAAATCTTCACTAATTTCCTCAATAGCTTTTCTTAGGTTTTCTTTTTCAACTTCTAAGGCTAACTTCTCTTTTTTTAGCTCTTCTTCTGCCTTTAAATTATCACATATATTGTTTTCAATGGCTTCATTAAAGTCTTCTAGTTCCTTATCCTCATATTCTTTTAACAAAGGATTTCTTACTAAATCAAAATCCGCATATTTCACTATAAAATCTGCTTCATAGGTTTCAAAGTTTTCTACAACACTCTCGGCCTTTGTAATTGCTATTAGATTTTCTTTTTGGTTTAAGGACATTTCACCTTGTTGCTCTTCATTTTCCTTAAGACTCTTATTCAGCTTTTCCTTCTCCTCTAAAAACTGAATTTCACTTTCCTTTAACTCCTGAACCTCTAATTCATAAATCCCTTTTAGGGAAAATTTGTAATTTCTTATGTTTTGAGCAATTTCAGAGTCATCTTTTTCATAGTTAGCTATTCTTTCTCTAACCTGTGCCAGCTCTGCTTCTTTGTCTAAAATCTCCTCGTAAACCTCTGCTCCTTCTTGTACAAATTTCTCTTTAAGAAGTTCTTTTCTTTTTCCATCCTTATTATTAAATTTGTCCCTAAGTTGTTCTAGGGTTACTTCTAAAACTTCCTGTTCTTCTTGAAGTTTATAGTAATTTAAGGAATATTCTTCGTAGGAAACTCTTTTTAGCTCTCCTTTTAATTCCTCAATAAGTTCTTCTAGCTGAAACCTTTCTCTGGATTTTTTTGAAAGCTCCTTTTCACAAGCATTATTAATATATGAAAGAGTTTTATATAAGCTATGTTTTTCCTCTTCCTTTAATCCTCCCTGTTTTAAAAGTTCTAATACTGGAGTCATTTCATAGGTAAATTGTTTTAAAACCTCTACCTGGTCAAAGGATTCCTTATTTTGTTTATAATTTTCTATGTAAGCACTTAAATTTGTTTTAAGGGCTTCTATAATATTTTTTTCTCCATTTATTTTACTTTCAATAAGAGGTACTATCACATTTCTTACAAGAGCTTCATCGGTTTTATGCTTGTCATATAAATTGGAAAGTCCAGATTCATCATTGTTTATATTTCTTATAATATCTTCCCATTCCTTATAATTTAGTTTATAAGTTCTTAGCTCTTCAAAGTATTCACTTTTTTTACTGCTATCATTGAAGTTAAAATACTTAAAATTCAACTTCCCACTTTTGTATTTCTTTATTTTCTCTTCAGCTTCTGAAAACTTTAATATCCTCTTACCCTCTACAAAGGGTGCATTAATTAAGTCAAAATCACTTGTTATGGAATACCTATTTAAGAAGGTGAGAATTCTCAGCTTATTTTTATCTTCTTCGGAGTTATCCTTTTTAATTATCATTCCTACAAGAAGTTTTTCTCCATTTTCTAAAGCTATTTCATGGAGTATGTAAGTGGGTGCATTACCTGTAAAGTAATCCTCGAAGCTTCTTCCTGCCAGTTCTCTTTTATTTCTTATAAAAGGCTGAAGGAAGAATTGTATAAGCACAGTTTTGCCTATGCCGTTTTCCATGGAAAATAAGGTATTCCTACCTTGTCCATAATCAAAAATCTCATCATAAATGGTTCTTTTACCATCATTGTAATTTAAATTTATTATCCTAGTTTTATTTAACTTTGGCATGCTACTCCCCCATCATAGTGCTTTCCCTTAGTATTCTATTGATGTCCTCAAGTCTTTGAAAATCTAAGAAGTAATTAGTGGCTAATCTATTAAACTTAGCGGTAGGTATAATCACGGTGTCATCCTGTATATTAATTAAGTTCTCTTTTTTCATGAAATTCATCACTTGACTTATATACCATCTTCTTGTTCTAAAGGCTGTGGCATCATCTTCATTAATTAGGTTAAACCAGTATTTTGCTATATCTGTCATTGCAAGCTCTGTGCTTTCATCCAATGATTTATCTTCCATATCTTTAAAAAGCTCTAGTCTTTCCGTTATCTTTTCATCTAACTCACCTAATTGAATTATGT
The DNA here is from genome assembly GCF_002387895.1 of Clostridium sp. UBA4548. Taxonomy (GTDB): domain Bacteria; phylum Bacillota; class Clostridia; order Clostridiales; family Clostridiaceae; genus Clostridium_J. The sequence goes on along the minus strand of NZ_DGLI01000051.1, from coordinate 4,371 downwards.
CTCTTAAACTTACTTTTTTCCCAGTGCCTCCGTAAAACTCAGAAGTAAGTTGTATCATTATGTACATAGCTAAAAATAAATCTATGTTTTTCATTTCACCCTTTGGAAATATTTCTTTTTTCAATTCTAATCTCTTATACCCTAAAAAGTCATTGTCCACCTCTGGGATAAAATAAATTGTGTCATCAAACTTTTTAATCCTTACTTTAGCTTCTTCTTCAAAAGCTTCTAGGATTTCTCTTACTTTACTATGGCTAAAGCATTGAAATAATTCTTTATCCTCTTTTGCAGATAATTCTCCATGGGTTAAAAGATAATTATATAATCTCATTGCTTTCCTTATATCTTCTAATATATACATGATTTTTTTACTCCAATTTCATAATAATATTTGGGCAATTTAAAGTTTCTATTGTTACAAACTCCTGTTGTGAAGTGTTATTTGTTTTTTCTTTTATTGTAATTTTTTCTCCATTACTGCACTTATAAAAATTCATAGTGTTAAATGAACTATGGCTATATTTATGTTGTATATCGTCAACCAATAGTTTTCTTAAATCAAACTCAATTTCTTCATTGTCATAAGTGTTTTCTTGTTCCCTTATCATTTCCTGAACATCTATGGTTCCAATTCTTAAAAGTTCGATAAAAACCTCTGAAAACTTTCTAATTGAAGGAACAAGTTTCAAATACTCTTCAGTGCTTTTGTTTTCAAAAAGTTGAACTAAAGCTTTTAAGTCAGTATCTTTATTACTAACTAAAAATTCTAAAACAGTGGTTACAATGCTCTTATACTCTTCCCTATTTTTCTGCTTCTCAACTAGGTCTTTATCTTCACTTTCCTCTATATCCATAAAAGTTTCCTCTTCCTCCTCTTCTTTTGTAAGGAGTTTTTGTTCTTTTAGCATATAGTTAATATTAAAGCTTTTAGGTAATTTAACATTAAGAAGTGGATTAAAAAGCTTATAAATACTTCCTAAAGCTGCGGGATTTTTCTCTAGTGGCTTTACTAAATCTTCTTTTATGCTAATTCTCTTATTATTATAATAAAAACTTGCTTCCTCTAAAGCCCGTTTGTATTCCTCTTTAAACTGGAAATGACCAGTGATTAACTCTGAAGCTTTATAAGAAATATTTGTTAAAAGTTCTTTTATTTTTCCTAGTTGCCTCAAGGATTCATAAGTTTCCTTAGGAAGCTCACTGGTGGCTAAGCTGAGTCTTTCTTCCTCTAAGACGATAATTTCCTTTAGTTCATCAAACTTATTATTCTGTTCTTTTAAAACATCAATATTCTTTAAAAAGTTTTCTTCAAAACTCCTTTGCTCAATGGAAAAAATATTTTCTCTGGTTCTATATATAAAATTGTTTACCACATTAATTTGAGCAGTTATAAGGTTATTTATATTTTCAATGGCTAAAAGTCCTTGTGCAAAGTTCTTTTTCTTCAAGCTGAGTTCTAATACCATTTGATTTATATCAATTTGAGTTTTTTCATCTACCTCTAGGGCCCCAAGTAAAAGTCTGTACCCCTCTTGCGTTAAGTGAAAAGTACTTTTATTGTTATCCTTCTTAGAAGTTTTTTGCTGAAGAAGATGAAAATCAAAGGTTTTTTTCTCCCCAGTGGAGTAATCTAAAGTAGTGAAAACAAAAGGTTTTCCATCATTTCTTAAAATCTTGTAAACAATAAAATGAGTAATATTGTAAGCCTCTTCCTCCTGAAGGGTCTTATCATAATAACCAACCACTAAATCCTCTAAAAGACTTGACATGGAGCTCAGGGTACACTCCTCATCCTTAAGGGATTTATCCAGTACAAAGCACATTAAACTATAAACTAAGTTTATTAGCTCTAAGGGTGTAAACTTATCTTTAAAGGTAGTCAAAGTGGAAACCTTACTATCAATTAAAAAGGAGTAAGAAAGCTTTTCCATTCTCTTATGAAAGTTATTTAAAAAATCGTACATTAATTCATTCCTCTCTAAGCTCACTGTAATTTACTATTTCCTGTGGTATGTAAACCCCTGCTTCTAACAGCTTTAAAATCCTATGTTCATAGGGCTCTAACTCTTTCAAAAATACCACATCTATATTTTTATTTTGCTTTTCACTACATGGAGGCAAAACTCTTCCTTCTGCTAGATTGACCATAGAAATATAAGCATTTCTAAAAAGCTCTATTTTAAAGGTAGCAGAGTATCTTTGCTTTAATCTCTCATAGATGCCAATACCCTCAAAATCAATATCTCCCCAATATAAAAGTTTTGAAGGGTTAAAAAGATATTCCTCTACAGTAGCTTCATAATCCTCCAAGGATTTTTCTATATTCTTACCACTACCATAAATAATTGTATCTATTGCTTCCCCCAAAAAACTATGCTGTCCTTCTAGCATTAGCTTTCTCATGGTGTACCAAGTGTCCTTGTTTTCAAGAATTAAAACCCTTTGATTTTGGTTTTTTCTAAAAGAATAATAAACAAAGGGCTCTGGAGTAGTGTAAATATTTAAGTCACTTATACTCAAACCTACATTATGTAATATGCTTTGTCCACAACCTTCTTTTAAGAACTTTTCAAGTCCCCAAATTCTAAAGCTTCTTTCATTTATGGACATTGGAATTTGTAGCTCACTTTTTTTATTTCTAAAATAATCAATGAGGGCTTCTACATATTCTCTATGATTTTCATATTTCTTAAGATTTTTAAGATAGTACTCCCTATTAAAATTTAATGGGAAACTATAATTTATTTCCTCTTCAAGGTGAGATAAATCTTCCTCTTTGAGCTTAATCCTATACTTATTATAAAGTGGTGGTTCCATTCCATTAAACTTACTTTTGTCAACCCCACTTAAAGTTCCCTTAGCCACTTCAGTTTTTATTAGTTCAACCAGACTTAAGTAGTTTTCTATTTTAAAGTACTCTTGTATTTCAGAAATTGTAATAATCTTTTTACCAATATTATAGACAGACTTTATGATAATCAACCCCATTTTTTTGCATGTTTTATGTTTATTATACAGTATTTTTCAATGAAAAGGTTAATTTTAGTCCTAGGTGAAATAATATAATTACAGGTGAAACAAACTAAATTTTATTGTTCTTAACTGGTTTATCTTGGATAATTATCTTGTAAATTCATTATATAGTGATATAATAAGTTTAAGAGATATAATTTATTAAAGAATAATGATTATTATAATAAATAAGGAGTGTTTTTCTATGGATATTAAAGAACTTCAAATATTAAAACAAGCAATAATTAATGAGGTTGAGGGAGCAGAGTTTTATAAATTAGCTGCTGCAAAGGAAGGAATCGCTGAAGAAGTTAAAAATGAATTTCTTTCTTTAGCTGAAGAAGAAGTAAAACATATTACTTGGCTTAAGACTCTTTTTGAAAAAATAAAGGATGATAAAGAGGATGATTTTAATTTATCAATTATAGAGCCACTTCCATCACCAAGGATCTTTAGATGGGATAACCTTGATAGGGAAAGTGCAACCATTGCTGTTTCAGTATTCGGCATAGCAATTCAAACTGAAAAAGCTGCTGTGGAGTTTTATGAAAACTCAGCAAAAAATACTTCTATTAAACAAGCTAAAGAACTTTATAAAATTTTAGCAAGTTGGGAAAAGCAACATTTAGAAATCTTCTCTAGAGAATATGAAAATTTACTTGATCAATGGTGGTCACAACAAAGTTATGCTCCTTTCTAATAGCTACGAGTATTCCTTTTGTTAGTTTTGCCTCCTGATTGGTTCCCCTTCTCTTAAAGGTGAATATACTATTTATCAGGAGGTGATCACCATGCCATGGCAAATAAAATTAGAGTTTTTAATAAACAAACCTGTAGGGGTTTCTCTAGCAAATGGCCAAGGAGTTTCAGGCATTCTTTGCTCTGTAGAAAATGGAGAAATATACTTACTTGAATACTTATATCATGCACAATTTGCAACAAAACATTATACCTTTGATGAAATTCAAGATATACATCCCTTTCCCAAATGCTACAATAGATTTTAATTTTTTAGTTAATTAACTACTTAAAGTTTAGAAGTAATTACATTGACTTATTAGAAAATTTTATAGTATAATCTCTAAGAAATTAAATAATATGCTTGAGTTAACGACACATGTGGTGCTTTGCACGTAAATCTGATTACGGTACAAACACAACAGGTGTCTTTTTTGTCGCCCAAAATCCACAATTATACTCTAGCCAAAGGAAAGGAAGGTATTTTTTATGCCAACAACTAAATTTCAAAAAGCAACTTTCCATCTTCAAGAAGCAGTTGAATAGTAAAGTTCAAAATACTTCAATTGAAGCTACACAACAAATAAAAAGCGTGCCTTTTGAACTAGACCCTATTTTTTG
>NZ_DGLI01000011.1 GCF_002387895.1 Clostridium sp. UBA4548 | reverse complement strand
CAAAAAATAGGGTCTAGTTCATTAAGCACGCTTTTTTTATTAATAATTAACTTCCTTTAGGAAAAGGCCCTTAGCTTCGGCTACTGCCTTTGCATACTTTCTTTCCTTTTTATCTCTTATAACTTCAACTTCCTCTGGAGTTATAATTCCAAGACCTACTTCTATTAAGGTGCCTGTAATTATTCTTACCATGTTCATTAGGAATCCATCTCCTGTATAGCTTATGTTGATGTAATCCCCCTCTTTTGTGAATTCTATAGAGTTTATTGTTCTTACAGTGGATTTAGTTTTTGATTTTAAAGTTGTAAAACTTTGAAAATCATGGGTTCCTATTAAGTACTTAGTAGCTTCTCTCATGGCATCAATGTTAAGAGGCTCTTCTACATGAGTACAGTGCTTAAGATTAAACACATCTCTATACTTATTGTTATATATGCTGTACACATAAGTTTTACTTTTAGCATTATATCTTGCATGAAACTTTAAAGGCACTTCTTTCACCTCAGTTACTTGTATATCTTGAGGTAGATATTTATAGCAGTAGTCTAATATGTATCCTGGGGCTAAATCCTTGGTAGTTTGGAAGTTTGCCACGTAATTTAGAGCATGAACTCCTGCATCAGTTCTACCACAACCATGAACTTGTATCTCCTCTTCTGTCATCTTGCTAAGAAGAGCTTCTAACTTTCCTTGAATGGTATTATCCTCTTCCTTTTGCTTTTGCCAGCCTTTATATTTACTGCCATCATATTGAAGTGTAAGTTTTATATTTTTCATTAAGGTTTCTCCTACTTTCTAATGGTTTTACTTTTGCTATGTCATAACTATTATACTCTAACTAGAAAAAAATAAGCAGATAGGCTTAACCTATCTGCTAAATTATACTATATAACTTCTTTAAATGTAATTAACCTATAATATATTCTTTTACCTAACTAGCTTTTCTGAAACTTTTCCTTCTTCAGTTCCATCTGTTTTTATTCGCCATCTTTCACCATCTACTGCACTAAAATAAATCCAGTTTGAGGATATAGCGAAGTATCTGCACCAGCTTTTAGATAACCTTGTAAATCCTGATCCATCCATGTCTATCCTATATAAACCATAATGCTCCTCTCTTTCACTAGCGCTCTCATTATCAGCACTGAAAAAGATCTTATTGCCAGAAATATTTATGCTACTAGGCTCAAATTTATTAGGCTTGTATATTGTAGCTCTATTACTTCCATCAACCTTCATTTTCTCAATAGCTCCATTATACCTTACATAATACAGCCAGTCACTGCTAATGGCCAAACGACGTGTACCACTATCTAGTATTCTTTCTACCTTAGTACCATCTATTTTTATTCTACATAGTAATGTCTTAGCCTCTTTTTTACTTAGAAGATTGGTGTATATCCATTCCCCTACAACCACCATTTCTAAATTATCATCTGTATCAAGGTCATTATCATTTACAGAGATTTTTGTTTTATTAGATCCATCAACTTTAATTTTATATATTCCAACACCATTTTCTTCCGGTGGATAAGTATAATATATCCATTCACCTACCACATTAATTGACATTATCATGCCGTCAACAAGCTTAGCTTTATTAGACCCATCTTTTTTAACCTTATATATGCCCATGTCATACATGCCTGATGAGTAATAAATCCATTCCCCTACTATATTTATACTGTATCCTGGACTATCAGTGACTTTTGTTAACCCAGAATCATCAGGTTTAACTTTATAGATTTTATCCGCATCACTCCTGTTAGTAAAATATATAAACTCCCCATCAAAGGCAGTTCCTGACCCATTTATTATATTGCCTGTAGTGTTGCCATAGCTGAATACTGTTACAGGCGCAGGGTTTGGTGCAGAACTTGTATTGGTGTTTTTGCTAGAACTATTTGTATTGCCTTTTGCTGTTCCCGTACTAGTACTTGTGCTTCTCCCTGTAACCTTTGTCCCCTTGCTATCACTTTCCTTTTCTGTCATACCTACAAGTTCCTTATTGTACTCAGCTTTTAATGCTAAAGCCTCTTTATTTGTTTCGTCAAACTTTAAGATAATATCTAGAAACCCAATTGCCTCACTATATCTTTTATTATCTATTTCTAATTTAGCTTTAGCAAGATTCTCTTCAACATATGCTCTGCTGGCCTGTGTAATCTTATCCTGAGAGTCCTTTCCATATCTTCCTACACTTTTAATCTTCTTAAACACATCTATTGCTTCTAAGTAATTTTTATCAGCTAAAAGTTTTTCACCTTCACTATAAAGCTCCTTTGCTTCCTTAATTGAATTTACCATGGAAAGCTTTTCATCTATTTCGCTACTATTTTTATTTTTACGATTTAGTGCTTCCTTATAATACTTTTCTGCTTCATCAAAGTTTTCACTTTCCAAAGCCTTATCCCCTAAGCTCACAAGATTGTTGTACTGATTTGAGCTATAGGAATAAACCGCAGTGGGTATCGATACTGCTAAAACAATTGCCCCTATAATAATTCCTAATAAAACCTTGTTTTTCTTTTGTCTCTGACCATTTTTGTCTGTTCCCATCTTTCTCCCCCATAACCTAAGTATTTGTTTAATGATAAATTCAAAATATAGTTTAATGCTGCTCTTTTTTAAAAATAATTACTATAAAGCCTAGAACCTGAAGATAATAAATGAAGCATTTATTTAGTAATTTTAGAACTAGCTTGTACCACCCTAAAGATACTTAACCTATTCACTAATAAAATTGTGTTGCTTTTTATCTTCCATGAACTTTCCTAAAAGCTCCGTATTTGTAGAAAAGTGTAACATTATTCAGAATTTTATCAATATATCCTATATTTTACAGGATTATGAATGAAAAATAAAGTATTTTTTAAGGAGATCAATGTAAAATAAACTAAATTGCATACTAAATTTCTGCTTTTTCCTTACTCACTAGGTTTTTTATGATGCACTTCCATTTCAGCTATGTGAAGAGGTAGCTTGCTAACATAGCATCTTCCATGTTGTCTTAAGTATAAAAAAATTCTATTATCATATATTCAAGACTTTGCCTATCAAAGGGTTTAGTAGTCGATATTTTACCACGTTTTTGAAATCACTATTTAGTATAACTATCAAGTTATCTGAGAAATTATTTTAATAGCTGACTAGTTACATTTGTTCCATCTATCCAATTAAAACCGCCCTTGCTTATGCAAAGGCGGTAAAAAAGGTGATTGACTATTTTTCTTAATTTACAAAATAATTAGTTAAGTAAAATTTGTTGAAATAATTCTTTATAATCATTAAAAACTTCCTCGTCTTGCGCATAATGTATATACTCTTTATCAATGCTTATTGCAGTTTTTAAATAGTTAGTTGCTGTATAAAAATCACCCAACTTTGCACATATTACTGATAAATTATAGTAGGCATCAGCATAGTCAGAACTAATAGAAACTGCTTTGCTACAAGCTTGTTTAGCGTCATCAAATATACCCATATGACATAACAATTGTCCCTTCCTATTATAGGCTATATCGTAATCAGATTCTAAGTGAATAGCCTTATCGTAGCACTCTATAGCTTGCGTGTAATTTCCTAGATCTTCTTCTGCATAAGCTTTAAATACATAGGTTTCTTTAGTAGGCTGAATAGTCAGAGATTTATTATAATTTTCTATAGATTCATTATATTTTGCAGAACAATATAATGCATAACCTTTATTCGTATATATTTCGGAATTATTAGGGTTAATTTTTATAGCCTTATCGTAATAGTATACTGATTCATTATACATTTCTATACAATCATAATAATAAGCAATAGAATTATATACAGATTCATCATCACAACCTATTTTTATAGCCTCTTTATACAATGAAATTGCCTCATTAATATTTTCGTGTGAACTTTTTAAATCTGCTAATTCTAATAATTTTTTTGATTTAAAAGTTACTGTTAAATTGTATCCCCTATCTTCTAGAAATTTTTCTACTAACTGTTCAGACTTATTCTCTGCATCTTCTTCGCAAAAATCCAATTCTTCAAGCCATTGCATATAATGTATTATTTCATGAGCTATAGATATTAATATTGATTTTCTAAATTCATTAACATCATTTAAGTTATCTTTGTGATTTTCCACATCCACTCTAATGTAAGGATTATGCCCTCTGTTATCTGGTGCGAAAAATGATGCTAAAAAAATCTCTTCATTATTTATTTTACTTATATACTTGCTTTTTATATAAACTGTAACTGTAACAGGAAAATCCAACTTTCCCCTAATCCATTTTCCAAATTCTATTACTATTTCCCTTAGTTGTAATTCAATTTCATCTAAACATCTAATTCTTAATCCACCACACAACATATAAGTAATCCCTTCCTTAATCAATATTTTTTATGTCCTTTTCTAGAAGGAGTATGCTTTTTCATTCCTCTGTTCGAGTTTTTGTTACTTCTCGATTCAAAATTCTTATTCTTTCTCTTTTTCTCATTTACCTCTCGTCCTTGTTGTTTTCTATTAGCGCTTCCAATTGGACTATTCACTGTTTGCGAATCATTTTTGTTTGAATAACTAATTTTATTTTGCTTACTTTTATAATATTCGTAACCTCCATAACCTATAGTTGCAACAGTAGCAACTCCTAATACAACCCATCCAACTGGATTCCAAAAATTCGCACCACCAAGTGACCAAGATGCTCCTAATGCACCACCTCCAGCAAGTGCAAATCCCCAAAAATCACCATCACTATCTTCACGCATTGCAGGGTTATTGTCACAATAGCTGAATAAGTTCTTATCTGTTAAGTCAGCTAACGTAGATGTTAACACATCTGTATCATCCGCATTTAACATGCGACAAAACTCTGGATTGTAGATAATATAATCCTGTCTCGGTATCATACCTATATCCTCTATATCTATAAGGATTCTTAACTCCTACAGTATCTTTAAGTGTTCCATCTATAGAAATTAGTTTGCCCCAACTATCATAGGTGTAAGATACAACTTGAGTTCCTGCTTTATCTATTAATCCAATTATATCACCTTACCATATTACTTTTATTACTATCCTTATTATAATTAATAATTAAGGGATACCTAAAAGCATAACTTTCAGACATCCCTATTTTAACTTCTATATTCTTATTTATTATTTTTTATAATCTTAACACATGTTGTAGTAAATGCAATAAAAGCACCAACACATGTTGCTAAACATATCCAGAGAAATGTTATATACTTATCAACTAGATATGGATATATAATTACAAACACTAGTATTATAGTTGCCATTAATGAAAGTATTGGGAAAAGTATTGTTATTCTTGTATAGTATTTTTTGATTTTATCATCAAATTTTCGCTTTCTTATTCCCATGATGACTGCAATATTTGAAATGAATAATACTAAAATAGTAATTTGAATAGGTATATTCTCAATTCCTATTTTATCTAGCAAAAATTTAGCTATAATGAATGATAATATACCTAGAATCGAATACATATTACTTTGAGACTGTTTCATTATTTAATATACTCCTCTTTGTAAAATTAATTAAAACTTTTTATCAATAAAATATGTAGCTCCAAGTTTAAATGTTTCTGTCGCTACTGCTATTCCAATACCAACACCTACAATAACTATGCCACCACTACCTACTAATGCTGCTCCAGCAATAACGCCTGCTACAAATCCACCAACATCAAATAAATTTCTCACTAAAGCGGCATTAGTACTGTATCTTCCTGAAAAATTATCTGCAATTGATATGCCTGCACTTATTCCTCCAGCAATCTTTAGAGCTTTTCCAAGATGTTTAGCAGAAAGCGTTACTTCACTTATTGCTTTTGTGCTTTTTCGTGTTGCAACTTTTGTCGTGGAACTGTAAATTGTAACCTTATTTAAACTCTCTTCACTCGCATTTATTGCAGCTCCTTTTCCTACTTCTTTTGCAGAATTGCCAGCTCATTTTGCCAAATCCTGTAATTTCTACGTACCTTCTCCACCTTCTCCAAAACACTCGAAGATAAAAATCCATGGTCGTCCTTCATATTTATAGGATTATTTTTTGTATAAGCAAACATATTTGTAGATAACAAATCACCTGTTACAGCAGCAATTGTATCAGCATTAATAAACCTTCCCACTCTGGGTTATAATATCTACTCTGTATGTAATAAAGGTCTGTGTCGGTATTATACTTATTCTCTTATGTCCATGATATGAATAGAATGGGGATTACGAGTGCTATTCTCTTAATCCCCATTCCATTTAGCCTAAATCCTTCATTTATTTAACCTATACGACGAAATATCTTATTAATACTAATTTTATTTTTTTCTTTTTTTAAAAACAAAATTAGTTATACCTCCAAAAATTATACCAAATACTATAGAACCACATATCAACTCAAAAATATCTTTAAACTTAATAGGTAGTGAGCAGTGTGAACTATTAATTATTAGGCATATGAAAAAGCCTATTATATAGTCTATCTTTCTATCTTTCATTGAATTCACCTTCTAGCACCTTAGTAATTTATCATTACACATTCAAATCTTATATAAACTCAATTGTAAAATTTAATTAACATTTATCTGTCACAACCTCTTGGATGAAAATTATTAAATGAGTTTGGGTCATTTGTTACATTGTTAAAACCTTTAAAAATAACGCCTGTTTTATACATTAAATAATTCTTTACTAAAATAAAAGGTGTAATAGACATAGCATTTATATTTCCTTTTTATTACTTATAATAATTAATAAATTAAGTTTTTTCAAATTATCTTTAAAACATTAGAAAAGTTTCTAGTTTTATTTTATATATTTTAAAATTAACTTAAGGTATGGTTCTTATATAATTAAAATGCTCTAATGAGATAATTTTATATACAAAGAAAGTAGCTCTGTGCCTAAAATTACTACTATGAAAAATATAATCAAACATTTTATAATTTTGCTAGTAGTTTTCTTTGATTCACTTACTTTTTTACTATATATCCAAAGTCCACAAATTATAGGAGTAAAAGATACTATAGTTATTATAAATGCTAATAAGTTATTTTTTGTAGGAATCTGCATTGTTTCAGTAATTATCACGGAAATAAAATAAATAGCTACTCCCAAAGATATTAATATTTTTATTCGGTTCTTTTGAAAATAGTTCTTCATATCCACTTACCTTCCTGTATTTTTTCTAACTTACAGTTATCGTATGTTAAATTTGATGAGGCTATATTGTATAGAGTTTAATTTTGAACAATACAAAGTGATTTTATATCATTAGCTGAATAAGCTAGTATACACTATTATTCGTTGAGGAAAATGACAACTACAACGAAATAACTAAAATATTGTTTGTTATTCGAAAAAAAGTACTTTGAACATTACACTTATCATTGAAATAAAAACTGAACCAAAGAAAAATACGATGAACATTTTTGTTTGTTTATTTTTTTTGTTGTCTGATTCAATAATTTTTTTACCATATTTTAAAAGCTTATAAGTAAAAAAAACAATTGGTAGAACCATTCCTAAAAAATATATAAATTCATCTACTGTAGGCATCTTCATTTTTCGAATATCTACTGACAAAAAGAAATAAAGTAAAATCACTAAAGATATCAATATTGTAGCTTTATTTTTTTTAAAATAATTTTTCAGAGTGTGTAAATAAGTCTGT